>NZ_AP023420.1:0-1445787 GCF_018408705.1 Pusillibacter faecalis | reverse complement strand
GGAGGTTGGATTTATGAAAGAAATTCCCGTTTCCCAAATCAAGGGCTTTAAAATTGGCCATGCCCAGGATTTGGAGCATGCCACCGGCTGCACCGCGATCCTCTGCGAACAGGGCGCCTGGGCCGGCGTGGACGTCCGGGGCGGAAGCCCCGCTTCCCGGGAGACGGAGCTTCTCCGTCCCGTGAACACCGTCCAGCAGATCAACTGTGTGATGCTCTCCGGCGGCAGCGCCTTCGGCCTGGAGGCTGGCGACGGCGCCATGCAGTTCCTGGAGGAGAAGGGCTTTGGCTTTGACACCGGCTTTGGCAAGGTGCCCATCGTCTGCGGCGCGTCCCTCTTCGACCTGGAGCTGGTGACCAACAAGGTCCGGCCCGACAAGGCCATGGGCTATGCCGCCTGCGTCAACGCCTACAGCGGCCAGGAGCCCGCCGAGGGCAACGTGGGCGCCGGCACCGGGGCTACCGTGGGCAAGTTCCATGGGCCCAGCGGCATGATGAAGGCGGGCCTCGGCATCTACGCCGCTCAGGTGGGCGCAGTGCAGTGTGCCGCGATTGTGGCGGTCAATGCCCTGGGTGACATCATTGACTATGACGACAAGCACCTGATGGCGGGCCTCCTCACGGAGGACAAGTCTGCGATGGCGGACACCGTCAAGGTGATGTATGACGAGATTGAGCGCAACCGGGCACTGTGGGGCGGAAACACCACCATCGGCTGCGTCATCACCAACGCCAAGCTGGACAAGAGCCAGTGCAACAAGCTGGCCAGTATTGCCCATAACGGCTTTGCCCAGGCCATCCGGCCGGTTCATTCCACCGCCGACGGCGACACTATCTTCCTCATGGCCTCCGGCGAGGTGGAGGTAGGCGTGGACGCCGTTGGAGCCCTTGTCACCGAGTGCATGGGCCGGGCCATCAACCGGGCGGCTCTCACCGCCGAGCCGGCCTATGGCCTGAAAGCCGCAAGAGATTTTTGCTGAACTCCAAAGCTGAAAAAGCCCCCGCATCCAGTGGATGCGGGGGCTTTCCGTCTTTGAAACGGTAAATGATGAAACACGAACGGCCGCTTTTTCCTGCCGCTTCACGGCAGCTCGTCTGGAGGCCGGCCGGTGTTCCCCGGCGCTTTGAAGCGCACCGGAGAATACGGTCTCTTTTGCCGGGGGAAACTGCCGTCCCCAGCCTGAGATGCCCCGCATCCATTGAGATGCAGGGCATGACCTATTTAGGAGGACTTTCCTGATCGCTCTACGCAGAAAAAGGAAAATTCCCCGGTGGCCAGCAGACGCTGATCCTGGCCTGTAATATCCACAGATACTAAAACTGTGGACCTGCCCCGGTGCCGGACCCGTCCGGTGGCCCGGACCGTTCCCTCCGTCTGGTTGCGGAGGAAGTGCAGGGACCCGTTCTGGGTGACATAATTGCGTCCATCTGTGTGAGCCGCGCTGCCCGCGGCATTATCCGCCATGGTATACAGCGCGCCGCCATGGACCATTCCAAAGATATTTCTGCTCTCCGGCCGGATGTCCAGGCGGAAAACCGCGTAATCCGGTTCCACATGCTCCAGCTCAATATGGTTGTAGCTCATGAATTGATTCTTTTTGAGCCGCTCCCGCATGGTTTCTTCCAACTCGTTCATCTCTGGTCTCCTTTGATTCAATTGGAATCAGTTTACCATGGAGCATTCCTTTTTTCCAGAGTTTTTTCTCAATGGGGGGTTGACAAATGGATTTTATTTCGTATAATGAACATATGAACAATCATTCATTTGTTGAAAGGAGTGCTGATATGGAAGACCGTTATACGGTGGAGTGCTGCGACGACACCTGCCCCCATCAGGACATCCTGAGCCGTGTCCAGCGGGCTATTCCGGACGAGGATACCCTGTATGACCTGACAGAGCTGTTCCGCATCTTCGGAGATTCCACCCGGGTGCGCATTCTCTATGTTCTGTTTGAGTCGGAGATGTGCGTGTGCGATATTGCGGAGCTGCTGGGAATGACCCAGTCCGCCATCTCCCACCAGCTGCGGGCACTGAAAAATGCCCGGCTGGTCAAGGCCCGGCGGGAGGGGAAGACCGTTTTTTACGCCCTGGCGGACGACCATGTGAAAACCATCATCGACCAGGGGCTGGAGCACGTGCTGGAATAAGTATCCCAAGCGGGAATTCATCCACCAACATCAAAAAGGAGTTGTTTTTTATGAAAAAGCGTTTTCATCTCTCGGACCTGGACTGTGCCCACTGCGCTGCAAAAATGGAGGACGCCATTCGGAAAATTGACGGCGTTCACAGCGCCAGCGTCAACTTCCTCAGTCAGAAACTGAGCATCGACGCCGATGACGCCCGCTTCGACGGCATCATGCGGGAAGTGGTGGCAGTTTGCAAGAAGGTGGAGCCGGACTGCGTCATCCACCTGTAAGGCCGATATCCGGCCTGTAGGGTCTGGCGCGGCCAGACAGGAGGTCCCGCATCCCCTCAGGCGGCAGGTGCTTGGAGCGCGCGGCGGAAACCGGAAAGCACTTCCTGTCCGCCGCGCCTTCTGCGGGGGGAGAACATCCACGGACCCTCTCTCGGCTATGCAGAAACGGGCTTGAAAAAAGGCCGCTTCCGCATCGGCCATCTTCCTTTTCTCAGAGGAACCTGCCTTCTCAAGCGTGATGAAGGCTTTGACGGGGTGTGGACGGCCTTCTGCCGGGCCCCCGCTTTTTTGAGAGCCTTCATCGGCCGCTTGTCCAGCGGACCATCCTTCCCGGCCGTCTTCCGGCGGGACTGGCGGTCCTTCAAAAACCTGTAATTGGGAGGAATCTCCATGAGCAAGAAGCAAAAAAAGATGCTGACCCGGATTCTGGCCGCGGCGGTGCTGCTGGTGGTGGTGAAGCTGCTGCCAGAGATCCGTCTGCCCATCCACCTTCCGCTGATCAGCAGCCCTGCCGCCCAAAACGGCACGATGTTTTCCCTGGCCCCCTGGCTTCTCTATCTCGTGCCCTATCTCATCATCGGATGGGATGTGCTGGCCCGGTCCCTGCGCAACATTGCCAACGGCCAGGTCTTTGACGAGAATTTCCTGATGGCTCTTGCCACAGTGGGGGCCTTCGGCACCGGGGAATACGCGGAGGCGGTCTTCGTGATGCTCTTCTACCAGGTGGGAGAGCTGTTCCAGGACTACGCCGTGGGCAAGTCCCGGCAGTCTATTGCCGCTCTCATGGATATCCGGCCCGACACCGCCAACCTGGAAGGGGAGAACGGCGAGATCCAGGAGGTGGACCCGGAGGAGGTGTCCGTGGGCTCCATTGTGGTGATCAAGCCCGGCCAGCGGGTGCCCCTGGACGGCGTGGTGGTGGAGGGTACCTCCGCCCTGGACACTGCCGCCCTCACCGGCGAATCCGTTCCCCGGGATGTAGTCCCCGGCGACGCGGTCATCAGCGGCTGCGTCAACCAGACGGGCCTTCTCCGGGTGAAAGTCACCCGGGAGAGCGGGGAGTCCACAGTCTCGAAGATTCTGGACCTGGTGGAAAACGCCAGCGAGAAGAAGTCCACCAGCGAGAACTTCATCACCCGCTTTGCCCGGTACTACACCCCTTGCGTGGTGATCGCGGCCCTGGCGCTGTTTCTGATCCCCACCCTGGCCCTGGCGCTGACGCCCGCCGCATCCCAGCCCGCCTTTCTCCTGGGAACCACTTGGTCCAACTGGCTCCACCGGGCCTTGATTTTCCTGGTCATCTCCTGTCCCTGCGCGCTGGTGATCTCTGTTCCGCTGAGCTTTTTCGGCGGCATCGGCGGGGCCAGCAAGTGCGGTATCCTGGTCAAGGGCGGCAACTACCTCGAAGCCCTGGCCAAAACGGAGACCGTGATCTTCGACAAAACCGGCACGCTGACCCGGGGTACCTTTACCGTCACCGCCGTACACCCGGAGAGCGGCTTTACCCGGGAACAGCTTCTGGAGGACGCGGCTCTTGCGGAGCGGTATTCGGACCATCCCATTTCTCTCTCCCTGCAGGCGGCCTGTACCTCTTCGCTGGACGCCGGCCGGGTGAGCGGCGTGGAGGAGATTGCCGGACACGGCGTTCTGGCCCAGGTGGACGGCAGGCGTGTGGCCGTGGGCAACCGCCGCCTCATGGAGCGCCAGGGCGTTTCCGCCGCCCCCTGTGAGCTGCCAGGCACCATCGTCTACGTGGCAGTGGACGGCGCTTACGCCGGTCACATTGTCATCTCCGACCTTCCCAAGGAGGACGCCAAAGCCGCCATCGCGGATTTGAAGGCCAATGGCGTGAAAAAGACTGTGATGCTCACCGGCGACACAGAGGCCGCCGCCAAGGCCGTGGCCGCGGAGCTGGGGGTGGATGAATACCACGCCGAGCTGCTGCCCGCCGACAAGGTGGAGTGGATGGAGCGGCTGCTGGCCTCCTCCGGTGGAAAGACCGCCTTTGTGGGAGACGGCATCAACGACGCGCCGGTGCTGACCCGGGCGGATATCGGCATCGCCATGGGAGCCCTGGGCTCCGACGCCGCGATTGAGGCCGCCGACATCGTTCTCATGGACGACAAGCCCTCAAAAATCGCCACCGCCATGCGGATTTCCCGCAAGACGCTGCGGATCGCCCACCAGAATATCTGGTTTGCCCTGATTGTGAAGTTTGCGGTGATGATCCTGGGCGCCTTTGATCTGGCTACCATGTGGGAGGCTGTCTTTGCCGACGTGGGCGTTGCCTTCATCGCCATTCTCAATGCAACCCGGTGTCTGAAAACTGAGGAGTTCCGCTCCTGACGGAGCAAGTTCCACGCCCCGCCCGGAATATTTCTGGGCGGGGCGGTTTTTTTCATGGATTTGATCCGGTTTTTCCAAGAAGCTGCTGGCATTTTCCACACTCTCGTGTTATCTTGTGGATAGAACCCATCCAAAAGGAGATCTCCTATGAAACGCTTCTTGCTGCCGCTTCTTCTCCTGCTGCTCACCGCCTGCTCGCCACAATCCCTCTCCGGTCAGGTGACAGAGGTCATCACCGGTCCTGACGGAACCCTGACCGCCCTGGTCATTGAGACGGACGCCCATGAGGAGCGGGGCCTGCTGATTACGGGGGAAACCATGCTCTTTTCTCACCTGGACGGCGTTTCTCAGGATCTACTGCTTGCCTATGAGCTGCCGGAGCTGATCGTCTCCGCTGAGTGCGAACGCCTGAACAAAACCCTGGTGGACGGCCGGGAGATGCCGGCCTGCACCGTTCCATGGGTCTCCATCGACCAGGCCCATCTGGAGGATACCCTCCTGGCCGACGGCACGCCGGTGGAGCTTTGGCTGACGCCCTTCTCCACCAGCTACCGCCTCCCCAACGGCCCGGAGCTGCTTTCGGTCCGGAGGTCCTCCGGGCCGGAAAACGTTCTTGTAGGTGGTGCGGAGGGCTATGCGGACCTGCCTGAGGCCGCCCAGCAGCGGGTATCGGCCTATTATCAGGAGCAGGGCCTGCTCTACGACACGCAGGCGGAGCTGGAGCGGGCCTACCGGGCCTATGTGGATACCGGCTGTCCGGAGGATTTTGACTCCCACATGCTGGAGCAGAGCATTTATCCCACCGCATCCAGTCAAGAAGTGATGTACTTCCTGACCTCGGTCACGCTGCCTTTGGACGGCAATACCGCCACCGAGCTCCGCCTGGGAGCGGCCTTTGACCGGAAGACGGGGGAGGCCCTGGAACCCCAGGAGCTGTTCACCTGCTCTCCAGAAGCGCTGATCACAGCCCTGCTGAACTGTTCCAAGGTGACGGAGCCCACGCTGCGCCGGGAGATGACAACCGCCTTCCGGCCGGAATATCTAGTCTTTTTCCCGGAGCATCTAGAGGTCTCCTTTCCCCAGGGTGTCCTGCCCAGCCAGGAGCACGCCTATATCCTGAGCATCCCCTATGAAGACCTCCCTCTTTCTCCCTGGGCGCTCCCAGAGGCGGCAGCTTAAAATCATCCCGCCAAGGGTCAAAGGGGCCGGCCCTTCGCTCAGGTTTTCTCAGAGCGGGACGCCCCATATTGATACACCCGCCTCCCCCAGAGGAGGAAACCCACGGACACCAGCACGCCCAGGCCCTCCGCTGCCGGCACGGCCAGCCAGATGCCGGTCTCTCCCCAGAGCTCCGGAAGCAGCATCAGCATCCCCACCAGGAACAAAAATGTCCTGGCAAAGGAGATCACGGCGGACACCAGTCCGTTGGAAAGCGCCGTGAACAGCGCGGAGGCAAAGATGCTGATCCCCATCAGAAGGAAGCTGACAGCATAAATGGGGAAGCCGTCCATGGTGATGGCAAACACGGTGCTGTCCGGGTCCGTAAACAGCGTCAGGCTGGGCGCAATCACCACCCTGGAGAGGGCGTAGGCCCCCACAGAGCAGAAAATCGTGAACCAGAGGCAAATGCGGAAAATTTTTTTCAGTTGATCCGCATCCTGGGCTCCATACTTATAGCTGATCACCGGGGCCACCCCCATGGAAAAGCCGAAGAACACCGCTGTGAATACGAACTGAAAATACATGGCAATTGTGATGGAGGCAACGCCGTCCTCTCCCCAAAAGCGGAGAAATAGAATATTGAAGAGAAATGTGGTTATGGCAGTTGCAATATTGCTGACCATTTCCGAAGAGCCGTTTCCACAGGTTTGCAGCAGCATCCGCCGCCGGGGATGAAAGCGGGTGAACCAGAGGGCACTGTCCCTGGGCCGGCAGAAGTACCAGAGGCCCGCCGCCGCCGGAATGCAGTAGCCGATGCCGGTGGCGATGGCGGCGCCTGCCACACCGCTGTGAAGGGGCGCCATGAAGAGATAGTCCAGCACCACATTGCTGATTCCGCCCGCCACGGTGGTTCCAAGGCCCAGTGTGGGCTTTCCAGCCGTGACGAAAAGCACCTGAAAGACCGTCTGCAAAAACATGGCCGGGGCAAACCACAGGAGAATCCGGGTGTATTCCACAGTGTAGGGCATCTGGACCTCACTGGTCCCCAGCAACTCGAGAATAGGACCCAGAAAGAAATTTCCCGCCAGGGCAAATACAACGCCGGTTCCAAGAGCCACCGCGACAATGCAGGAGAAATCCTCTCTTGCCAGGGCATCCTTTCCCTCGCCCATCTCCCGGGCGATCACAGCGCTGCCGCCGGTACCCAGCATGATGCCAAGGGCCAGCTGCAAGGAGCTGAGGGGATAGGACATATTGACAGCGGACAGTGCCAGCGTCCCCACCAGACGGGAGATAAACATGCCGTCCACAATGGTATAAAGGGACATAAACACCATCATCACGATGTTGGGCAGCGCAAATCGAATCAAAGAGCCGGTATGAAATTCTCTTGCCAGCTTGTTATCCATGCTGAACCTCCCGGGCAAAGGCCTCTGTAAAAGCTCGATTCGCCTCCACCATTTCCCGGAAGCGGGCTTCCCCCATGGCGGCCACGGCCCGGTCCTCAATCTCATAGAGCTCCTGAAGGCATGGGCCGGCAAACGCCCGGCCGGCCTCGGTGAAGCGAACCTGCTTTTCCTTTTTTCCTGTTTGAAAGAATACGTATCCCTGCCGTTCCAGCTCCTTGACCACCGTGTTGACGGTCTGCTTGGGAATCAGCCAGGTCTTGGCAATCTCCTTTTGCGTGCATCCCTCATCCTGATCCAGCGCGTAAAGAGTCATGGCGGTGTGATAGCTCAGCCCATGCCGTTTGGACACCGCGGCATAGAGTTCGTCCTGCCGGCAAAGACAGGTGCACAGCAGCTTCATCTGTTGGCGGATGGTCATCAGCTCCACTCCTTTTAGTACAATTTCGGACTGTATGAGTCACAAGGAGCAGTATAGTACGATTTCGGATTACTGTCAAGAGAAGAATTTACCTTTTGTCGTGCTTCAGAATATCAGGAACCTCCTTTCGTTCTTCTACGAAAGGAGGTTCCTGACAAAGAGCAATTGCTCCATCAACTAAAAGTTTCAGACTTTATATGATACTGACAATGAATACGATCATAGAAGCCCCGATGAAAAAAATTCCGCCAATTCTCATCAGAGCTAAATATAAATCCGTTGGTTCTCCGTTTTTTACAGAAAAAATATTCTCGATCTTCCAAAGAACTTCTGGCTTAAACAGCATAGAGAAACCAAGCACAAGCAAAACAACAAGCCAGATACCATCCATCGTGATCCCCTCCACAACTTCAAATTGATTTCTCTATTTGCTTTGCCAAATTTTTTTGCTTCCATCCACGCATTGTGAAATGGCGAAACCCACTGTTTCCCAATATTAAGAAAGAGACATGCTCTCCTGCATCCTTCCACTGTCACCATCAAACAGGGCGACTGGCTCCTCACAAATTGGTGATTACAGCTTCTCCAGTTCCGCCTGCCATAGCGTCCAGCTTGCGTCGCTCGGCATCCGCCAGTCGCCGCGGGGGGAGAGGGCCACGGTGCCGACCTTCGGCCCATCGGGGACACAGCTGCGCTTAAACTGCTGAGAGAAAAAGCGGCGATAGAACACCTTCAGCCATTTCAAAATGACCTCCCGGCTGTACTGCCGGCCCAGGGCATACAGCGCCAGCCGGTAGATCTTTCCGGGGGAGAAGCCCCAACGAAGCATATAGTACAAAAAGAAATCATGCAGCTCGTAGGGGCCTACCAAATCCTCCGTCCGCTGGCTGATCTGGCCCTGTACGGCGGGCAACAGCTCGGGGGAGACCGGTGTTGCCAGGATATCCTCCAGCACGTCGTGGAGGGCTTCATCCTTCTCCGCGTTGTCCCTGGCCAAGTAACCCACCAGATACCGCACCAGGGTCTTGGGAATGGAGCAGTTGACCGCGTACATGCTCATATGGTCGCCGTTATACGTGCACCAGCCCAGGGCCAGTTCGCTCAAGTCTCCCGTGCCGATGACAAGTCCGCCGCTGCGGTTGGCGATATCCATCAGCACCTGGGTCCGCTCCCGGGCCTGGGCGTTTTCAAAGGTGACGGAGTGATCGTCCATATCGTGGCCGATGTCCTTAAAGTGGCTGCGGACGCTGGCGGAGATATCCACGGTTTTCAGCACCGCCCCCATCCGCTCCGCCAGGATCACGGCATTGTTCCTGGTCCGGTCCGTGGTGCCAAAGCAGGGCATCGTGACGGCAATGATGTCCGTCATGGGCCGGTCCAGCATTTTCATGGCAAGGCCCGTCACCAGCACCGCCAGCGTGGAGTCCAGTCCGCCGGAGAGCCCCACCACAGCGGTCTTGGCCCCGGTGTGCCGCAGCCTCTGCTTTAAGCCCAGGGAGGCGATGAGAAGAATCTCCCGGCACCGCTCGTCCCGGTCCTCCTTCCCCTCCGGGACAAAGGGCATGGGGGCCACATACCGGGTGAGCTTCGTGTCGGAGACGGTCAGCGTAAAGCCTTTGTAATTCTTCCGCTCCACAATCTCAGAAAACACCTGGGTCCGGCGGCGCTCACAGCGGAGCTTTTGCACGTCGATCTCGGAGATCAAAAGTCCGTGTTCAAACCGCTTTTCACCCAAAAGCGCGCCATGCTCCCCAATCAGCTGGTGGGCGCCGAACACCGTGTCGGAAGTGGACTCTCCCTCGCCGGAGCTGGCGTAGAGATAGCCGCACAGGAGCCTTGCGCTCTGGGCCGTCACCAGCTGGCGGCGATAGGCGTCCTTACCGATCACCTCATTGCTGGCGGATAGATTTCCGATGACGGTGGCGCCCGCCTTTGCCATGCGGACGGAGGGAGGCTCCGGCGCCCAGAGATCCTCACAGATTTCAAATCCCAGCGTCAGCTCCGGCAGATTTTCACAGGGAAAGATCTGTCCCGCTCCAAAGGGAACTGCTTCCTGACCGCACAAAGCGATGTAGTCATCCTCCTCCGGCGCGGGGGCAAACTGGCGCTTTTCGTAAAATTCGCCGTAGTTGGGCAGATGGGTCTTGGGAACCAGACCTAAAATCTCACCTTTTTGTATAACTGCCGCGCAATTATACAATTTGTTATTTACCCGCACCGGTAAACCCACCGCAGTCACCACTTCCAGATTCCGGGTAGCCTCCAGCACGGTGGCCAGGGCCTCCTCCGCGCCCCGGAGCAGCGTCTCCTGGAAGAACAGGTCCCCACAGGTATAACCGGTCAGCCCCAGCTCCGGCAACACCAGCACCTTGACCCCGGCCTTCTCTGCGGCGCGCATTATGGTAAAGGTCTGCTCAGCGTTATAGTGACAGTCCGCCAGACGCAGGTCCGGGCTTCCACAGGCCACGGAAATAAAACCGTCTTTCATCAAAAGGACCTCCTTTGTTTTCATGATTCCTATTTTACACCTGGCGTCCCGGATTGACAAGAGACCTCCCCGCCAATCCGCAAAGAGGCTGATGCTTGCTTCTTTCTCCGTCCTCTGTTATGATCGGAAACAGGGAGGTGCTATATGGAAACCATCTATTTTGCCGGCGGCTGCTTCTGGGGCATGGAGCATTTGTACCGGCAGCTGCCCGGTGTGGCAGAGGTGACTCCGGGCTATGCCAATGGAGACTGTCCCGAACACGCCCATTACGCCGCTGTCTGCACCGGCGTCACAGGCTTTCGGGAGACCGTACAGGTTGTCTATGACCCAGCGGTGGTCCCGCTGGAGCATCTGCTGTTCGCCTTTTTTGCCGTCATCGACCCGGAGACTCCCAACCGGCAGGGGATGGACTTTGGAACCCAGTATCAGACCGGCGTATACTGGACATCCCCGGAACAGGAGGCGGTGGTCCGAAGAATGTTTGACATAGAGGCCGCTGCCCTGGACTGCTTTGAGGTGGAGAGCGGGCCGCTCCTCAGCTTTTACCCGGCGGAGGAACCGCACCAGCGGTATCTGGAAAAACATCCAGGCGGATACTGCCATATTTCGCTGTCCAAAATTTCCGCGCTGTCTCAGTGCCCCGTTCCCGTCTATGACCGGCCGGCCAAGGTCATCCTGCGAGAATATTTAGAGAGAACACAGAGAGCGGACCGCTGACGCGGTCCGCTCTCTGTGTGTGTGTTTTAGGAGGGAGAAAACGCATCGGGTTGGGAGGACCCTTTGCTTGATGATTAAGATACCCAATAATTTTTGCAAAACTATGTTTTTTATGTAAACAGTTTGTGAATGTTTCCCGGGCTCCTCATGTTCCTCAGAATTCGTGCCCCTCCGGACCCGCTGCCCGCGTCAGGCACAGCGCCGGGGTCCTGATGCATTCCACACATCGATTCCGGGGGTATCTCCGTCAGCTTGTCACTGCCGTTGTGATATGGATGTCCCGCAATGCGGGCCAGCTGCCAGGCAGAGCCCGCCGGGGCTAAGGCCGCTCTTCACGCCGCCGCGCTGCGGCGGTCTACTTGTACTTCCGGCTCTCCGCCACCGCCAGCTCATCACAGCGGTTGTTATATGGATTCTCCGCATGGCCCTTGACCCAGTGGTAACGGAGGGTGTGGCATTCCTCCAGCTCCAAAAGCCGCTCCCAGAGGTCTGGGTTCAGCGCCGGCTTTTTGTCGCTTTTCACCCAGCCCCGAGCCCTCCACCCCTTGGCCCAGCCCTTGGAGAGTCCGTCAATGACGTATTTGGAGTCCGACCACAGCTCCACCACGCAGGGCTCCTTCAGCATGGAGAGCGCCTCAATGACCGCGGTGAGCTCCATGCGGTTGTTGGTGGTGTCCGGCGCGCCGCCGGAGAGCTCCTTTTTGTGGGCGCCGTACAGTAAGATGGCGCCCCAGCCGCCGGGCCCGGGATTGCCGGAGCAGGCGCCGTCGGTATAGATGGTGACTTGTTTCATCGGTTTCCGTTTCCTTTTTATCAGTTTCAGCCCCCGCGCAGGGGCGCACAGAAGATCGTAAAAATCTTGATCGGCTGAGCCTCGGACACTCCAGGCGGGGCTATGGAGCACCGCCATGATCGCTGCGCAGAATCCCACATACGTCAAAGCCGCGGTGAAGAGACCCCCTGCAATCAAGAGCACACACTCCATCATACCACCTCACAGATGGTATTTTATCATTGTGTGTCTCTATTTGCAAACTATTAATTATCAAATAAAAATCATGTGGGTGTATATGAACAGATGGATTTTGACTACACTTTCTTTGAGGTGTTGCGTTTTGGATATGCGGCATTACAAAGAGTGGATTAAAATTGGCCTGAATATTCTCTACTACCGCAAAGAACAGCGGCTGACACAGCAACAGCTTGCAGACCTCTGTGGTGAAAACGGAGTCAGCCGGGCCTTTATTCAGCGTGTAGAAACGGGCGTCAGTTCTTGCAGCCTCGATACCCTGATAGACATTGCCGCGGCCCTGAAAATCCCCCTGTACAAGCTGTTTGAATTCAAAGAATGAGAGCGTGATGTCACGCTCTCATTCTTCATTTATGCCTCCGTGGTCTCCGGGAGCTGGGTATCCTCCCTGTCTGTCAGGGCCATGGAAATCACTTGATCTCCCTCTTCCTTGAACCGCATGACGATCACGCCCTGGGTGGCCCGGTTGGAGGTCTCCTTGATGTTTTCAACCGGCGTGCGAATTAAGATGCCCGCCTGGGTCACCAGCAGCAAATCCTCGCTGCCGTCCACCACCTTGATGCCGATCACCGGTCCGGTTTTGTCGGTCACCATGTAGTTCCGAATGCCAAGGCCGCCCCGGTTGGTGATCCGGTACTCCTCCACAGGGGTCCGCTTGCCGTAGCCCTTCTCCGTGATGGAGAGGACTTGATAGCCTGGCTTTGCCCGGGCCGCGCCCACCACATAGTCGCCGTCCCGGAGGCGGATGCCCCGAACGCCCACAGCCTCCCGGCCCATGGGCCGCACGTCGTTTTCGTCAAAGCAGACCGCCTGTCCATCATGGGTTGCGATGAGAATCTTCTGCGCCCCGTCGGTCTCCCGCACAGTGATGAGCTGATCGCCCTCGTCCATCCGCAGGGCCCGGATGCCGTTATTCCGGAGATTCCGCAGCGTCCCAACCGGCAGGCGCTTCACGGTTCCGTTCCGAGTCACCATCACCAGGTACCGGCTCTCGTCGTGCTCAATGTCCCGGGTATGGATCATGGCCTGAATCCGCTCGCCCTGCTCCACCTGCAAGATGTTCACAATGTTGGTGCCCTTGGCAGCCTTGCCGGACTCGGGAATCTGATAGCCCTTCTTCCGGTACGCCTTGCCGGTGTCGGTAAAGAACAGGATGTGGTCATGGGTGGAGGCGGTGAACACATCCACCACATAGTCCTCTTCCCGGGTGGTGATACCCTTTTTCCCCATGCCGCCCTTGGACTGGGCTGTATACTCGCTCACCGGTGTGCGCTTGATGTAGCCGGCCTGAGTCAGGGTGAAGACGCACTGCTCCTCCTCAATGAGGTCCTCGATATCAATCTCGTCCTCCACCTCCTGAATTTCCGTCACCCGGTCGTCACCGTACTTGTCGCTGATGGCCTGCAGCTCTTCCTTCAAAATCTGGCGGACCAGCCCATCGTCGGACAAAATCCGCTGGTAATAGGCAATCCGCTCCTCCAGCTCCTGGTACTCCGCTTCCAGCTTCTCCCGGTTCAACCCCTGCAGGGCGATCAGGCGCATGTCGCAGATCGCCTGGGCCTGCACATCGTCCAGGCCAAAGCGGGCCATCAGGTTTTCCTTGGCGTTGTCATAGCTGCTGCGGATAATTTTGATAACCTCGTCGATGTTGTCCTGGGCAATCAGCAGTCCTTCCAGCAGGTGGGCCCGCTCCTGAGCCTTGCGCAGGTCATATTTCGTCCGGCGGACGATCACTTCCTCCTGAAAGCTGAGATACTCGTCAATGATGTGCCGCAGAGAGAGAATCCGGGGCTGGGACTGGTTGTTCACCAGGGCCAGCATGTTGATGGCAAAGGTCGTTTGGAGCTGGGTCTGGCTGAAGAGGCGGTTGAGCACCACCTGGGGGTTGGCGTCCCGCTTGAGCTCGATCACAATCCGCATGCCGTTGCGGTCGGACTCGTCCCGGATATCGGAGATGCCGTCCAGCCGCTTGTCCTCCACCTGATCCGCCATGCTCTTAATGAGCATCCGCTTATTGACCTGGTAGGGAATCTCGGTGATGATGATGCGGGTACGGTTATTTCCAAATTCCTCAAACTCGTGGCGGGCCCGGATGACCACCCGGCCCCGGCCGGTTGCATAGGCCGCCCGGATGCCGCTTCTGCCCATGATGATGCCATGGGTGGGGAAGTCCGGCCCTTTCACGTGCTGCATCAGGTCAGAGAGGGTGGCATTGGGATCGTCCAGCACGCAGATGCACGCGCCAATCACCTCCCGCAGGTTGTGAGGCGGGATATTGGTGGCCATGCCCACGGCGATGCCGCTGGAGCCGTTTACCAGCAGATTCGGGAAGCGGCAGGGAAGAACCCGCGGCTCCTTCCGGGTCTCGTCAAAGTTGGGGTCCCAGTCCACGGTTTCCTTGTCAATGTCCCGGAGCATCTCGTCAGAGAGCTTGGAAAGCCTGGCCTCCGTGTACCGGTAGGCCGCCGGGGGATCGCCGTCCACAGAGCCGAAGTTACCGTGGCCGTTGATCAGGGGATAGCGCATGGAAAAATCCTGGGCAAGACGCACCAGGGCGTCGTAAACCGAGGCGTCTCCGTGGGGGTGGTAGCGGCCCAGCACATCGCCCACGCACGTGGCGGATTTCTTGAAGGGCTTATCCACCGTGAGGCCGTCTTCATACATGGCGTAGAGAATCCGGCGGTGCACCGGCTTCAGCCCGTCCCGCACATCCGGCAGGGCCCGGCCCACAATGACGCTCATGGCGTATTCAATATAGGATTTCTCCATCTCGGGAACCAGCGGGGAGATCTCAATCTTCTGATCGGGATACCGGATTTCCTCAGGATCGTATTGGGGTTTCTTACTCATATCGGCATCCCTCCTTTAATAGTCCAGATTGACGGCGTACTGGGCGTTCTTTTCAATAAATTCCTTCCGGGGCTCCACCTTTTCGCCCATTAAAACGGTGAACACCTCGTCCGCCGCCACAGCGTCATCCAGCGTAATGCGCCGCAGCGTGCGGCGCTCCGGGTCCATGGTGGTCTCCCACAGCTCGTGGTAGTCCATCTCGCCCAGGCCCTTGAAGCGGCTGATCACCACCTTGGTATTGGGGTTGTCCCCCCGCATCTCGGCGGAGACCGCATCCCGCTCTTCGTCGGAAAACGCCACCCGGGTGGTCTTGCCCCGCACCAGCTTATAGAGGGGCGGCACCGCGGAGTAGACATACCCGTGCTCAATGAGAGGCCGCATAAAGCGGAAGAAGAACGTCAAAAGGAGCGTCCGGATGTGGGAGCCGTCCACATCCGCATCCGCCATGATGATAACCTTGTGGTAGCGGAGCTTGGAGAGGTCGAACTCCTCCCCGATGCCGGCGCCCAGAGCCGTGATCACCGGCTGAAGCTTGTCGTTGCCATAGACCTTGTCCGCTCGAGCCTTTTCCACATTCAGCATCTTGCCCCACAGGGGGAGGATCGCCTGAAACCGGGAGTCCCGCCCCTGGGTGGCGGAGCCGCCGGCGGAGTCACCCTCGACGATATAGAGCTCGGTAAGCTCGGGGTTGTTCTCGTTGCAGTCCCGGAGCTTATCCGGCATGGCGGCCCCGCCCAGGGCGGTTTTGCGCCGGATGGATTCCCGTGCCTTTTTGGCCGCCTCCCGGGCGCGGCTGGCGGTGAGAGCCTTGTCCAGAATCATCCGCCCCACCTGGGGATTTTCCTCCAGGAAGGTCTCCAGCTTTTCCGAGACAATCGTGTTCACCAACGTCCGGATTTCGCTGTTGCCAAGCTTCGCCTTTGTCTGTCCCTCAAACTGGGCGTCTGTCAGCTTCACGGAGATCACGCAGGTGAGGCCCTCCCGGCAGTCCTCGCCGGAGATTTTGTCCTCGTCCTTGAGCATCTTGATTTTCCGGCCATAGGCGTTCAATACATTCGTCAGCGCGCGCTTGAAGCCCTCCTCATGCATGCCGCCCTCCGGGGTATGGACGTTGTTGGCAAAGGAGAGAATGGTCTCGTTATAGCTGGAGTTATACTGCATGGCCACTTCCGCCACGGAGTCCTCCCGCTGTCCGGCCATGTAGATGACGCTCTCATGAAGCGCGTCCTTCGTGCGGTTCAGCCAGGTGACAAACTCCCGGATGCCGCCGGCGTAGCACATGGCATCCTCCTGCTCCTGACCGGGACGCAGGTCCACAGTCCGAATCCGCAGCCCCGCGTTTAAGAATGCCTCCTCCCGCATCCGGGTGTGCAGTGTCTCGTAGTTGTAGACTGTGTCCTCGAACATCTCCGAGTCCGGCTTGAAAGTCACGGTGGTGCCGGTGTGGTCGGTGGTGCCCACCACAGTCATCTCCTGAGTGACATGGCCCCGGGAGAATTTCATCTCATAGATCTTTCCATCCCGGTGGACCTGCACGGTCAGCCATTCGCTCAAGGCGTTCACCACCGATGCGCCCACGCCGTGCAGTCCGCCGGATACCTTATAGCCCCCGCCGCCGAATTTTCCGCCGGCGTGGAGCACGGTATACACCACTTCCAGAGCGGGCTTGCCCGTCTGGGCCTGAATATCCACAGGAATGCCCCGGCCGTTGTCCACCACCGTGATGGTATTATCCGCGTTGATCTGCACCAGGATATCCGTACAATAGCCGGCAAGCGCCTCGTCAATGGCGTTGTCCACAATTTCATAGACCAGATGGTGAAGACCCGATGTGGAGGTAGAGCCGATATACATACCCGGCCGTTTCCGGACAGCCTCCAACCCCTCCAGCACCTGAATTTCCGAGGCGTCATATTCATTTTGCGTGTCTACCGCAGTAGAATGCAACAGTTCATTTTCTGCCATGTCATTTCTCCTTTCAGGGGAATCCTCCCCGGCGCAAGGCAAGAAGAGCCGGGCCGGAGCCCTTTCCGGCCCGTTTCTCCTTGCCCTGAAAACGTAAGTCCAGTCAAAACTTGTTTCTGCGCTTCTCCCAAATCAGGCGAGCCGCCGTACCCACTGCACAGCTCAACAATGCGGCCTCCGCAAACCAGCCGCAGATCGCAACAAACATCAAAGCTTCCGAGTTGTACAGATAGGACACAATTTCCGCGGCCAGCAGAATACAAGCACAAATCCCAGCGGAGATCCGCCGAGTCCAAGCCCCCCGCCGTGGCAGGAGTCCCACAGTCAGACCCGCCAGCATGCTGGCAATCACCATCATATTCAGCGGGAACACCCAGGCGTAAAATGTCCGAATGGAATGAAAGAAATCCAGAATCAGCATCGAAACGCCCCCTTGCAAGTCTGGTTTTCCGCCTGCTGTCCGGTATTTCCAAACAGCCCCAGGCTGTTACAGCTCCAGCCTGCCGCTCTCCGCCCGATTTTTCAGGGTGGAGGGGTTCAGCTGACTGAGATAGACGATCTGCCGGTGATAGGGGTGATCGCATATCACAAAGGATTTGGGCAGATCACCGGAGATATCCAGCACCACGCCTTCCCGCTCTGCGGCGGACAGGTAATCCCGGGTCCGTTTACTGGTGCTGCACTTGTCCAGATCAAAAATGCCGATGATCCTGTGCTCTGCAATCACCTCATTCTGACCAAGATGCAGATACAAAGCCTCACTCCCTTCCTCTCTTCCATTCACAGCGCCGCTTTCACGGCGCGGCGATTTCATACGCGCTTACGCGCGGTTCCCGGCGCCTCCGCTTGCTCACGTGTTCATCTCCGAAACGCTTCCATGCTCAATATGAAAGACTTTTCCCTTCAGCAGTTCCCGCAGTCGGTCGTCCTCACAGCAGGTGATGAACACCTGCCCGCCCGCGATGCGGTTGAGGACGAATTCCTGCCGGCGGGGGTCCAGCTCGCTGAGCACATCATCCAACAGCAGCACCGGATATTCCCCCACCACATTTTTATAAATTTCCCGTTCCGCCAGCTTCATGGAAAGAGCCGCAGTCCGGGTCTGTCCCTGAGAGGCATACTGCTTGGCGTCCCGGCCGTCAATCGTGACCAGGAGATCATCCTTATGAGGGCCGGACAGGCACAGCCGGGAAGCCCGCTCCGCCTCCCTGTGGGACTCCATATGGGTCCGGAGCTGATTCATCAGCACGGAAAGGTCCGCGCCAGGATCTGTAACCGTAGAAACCGTCGCATATTGAATCTCCAACTCCTCCCGCTCTCCAGAACACTCCCGGTGGTTCAGCGCCGCGTATTCCCGCAGCCGCAGGGAGAACTGATGGCGGTAGTGAATCAGCACCGCACCGTATCTCACCAGCCGCTCATTGAACTCCGGCAGCGTGTCCAGCAGGTCTGGCCGCTCCTCCGCATCCCGGAGAATCCGGGTCTTGTGCTCATACGTCCGATGATATTGAGCAAGCGCCTCCGCGTATCTTGGCCGCAGCTGGGAGAGGGTGACATCCAGAAAGCGCCGTCTGGCGGCGGCCCCCTCCCGGATCAAAAGGAGGTCCTCAGGACAGAAAAACACCGTGTTATAGACCCGGCTCAGCTCCGCGCCGGTTTTTACCGGCACCTGATTGATCAGAAGCTTTCTCCGCCGCTCCCGGCTCAGCTCCGCCCGCACCTGAAACTCCCGTTCCCTGACAAACACCCCGGCCGTCATGACCGCCGCCTGCCCGCCAAAGCGGATCATGTCACGGTCCGTCCTGGCTCTGGGGGATTTTCCGCAGGAGAGATACGCCAACGCCTCCAGGAGATTGGTTTTGCCCTGGGCGTTCTCCCCATAAATCACGTTGCACGCAGGGTCAAATTCCAGAAACTGCTGTTCATAATTCCGAAAGGATTCCAGATACAGGGTGTCAATCTGCATATTTCACCGTGTAATGCTTCCCGGCAAAGCAGACGTCATCACCGGGACGGATTTTCTTTCCCCGCATGGTGCAAACCTCGCCGTTCACCAAAACCTCGCCGCCCTGAATCCGCTCTTTCGCCTCGCCCCCGGTTTCCACCACATTGGCAAGCTTCATCAAATCCTGGAGCTTGATAAACTCTGTTGTAATAGGAATCGTCTTCATATCACTCCGCGCTCTTCAGCCGCACCGGCAGCACCATGTAAAGAAAGTTTTCCTCGCCGTCTACCGGCACAATAATCGCTGGAGAAACTCCGGTATTCAGCTCAATTTTCACGCTATCCGCCGGAGCATAGCGCAACGCCTCCATCAAATACCGGTTATTAAAGCCGATTTCCAGCCCGCCCCCGTCTCCGGAGAGGTAACAGACGTCCCGCGCCTCGCCGTTGCCGGTTCTGGCGGAGAGCATCAGCTTGTCATGATCAAATACGCACCGGACCGGGCTTTTCAGCTTGTCGGAGATGACCACGGACACCCGGTCAATGCTCTCGATCAGGGCCTTGGTATCCGCAATCACCGTAATGGGATTTTTGCGGGGAATGGCGTTTTTATAGTCCAGGAATTCCCCCTCCAGACGGCGGCAGATCAGCTCTGTCTGGCCAACCTCAAAGAGGATATGCCGTTTGCCCAGGGTCACCGCAGCCAGGTCTTCCACATCCCCGCAAATGCCCTTCACCTCGTTGAGGGCGGAGCCGGGCGCCACAAAGGAAAACGCGCCGCCCTCCATTTTCTCCAGGGGCTCCCGCCGGATGGCAAGCCGGAATCCATCCACCGCCACCATGGTGAGCCCCGTGTCGCTGATCTCAAAGAGAGCGCCGGTGTGCACCGGGCGGCTCTCATTGGTGGAAACCGCGAAGGCCACCTCTTCAATCATGGCCCGCAGCGTTTTTTGAGGCAGGGATACGGAGTATTCGTCCTCCACTTCCGGAAGATCCGGGTAATCGGCGGCGGAGAGGCCTAAAATATCAAAGTCGGCGTCCCCGCAGCGCAGATGCACCATCATTTTTTCATCTGCGGAGATCGTTACCACATCGTCCGGCATCCGGCGGATAATATCACCAAACAGTCTCGCATTCAGAACAATCTCGCCGCTTTGTGCAACGTCCGCCGGGACGGTGGTCCGGATGCCGGTTTGCATATTGTAGCCGGATACGCTCAACTGGTGATCCGCCCGGAGAAGAAGCCCCTCCAGAGCCGGGATGGAACTCTTTTGCGCCACAGCCCGTCCTGTGACGGAGATGGCGTTTTGCAGGAGGACTTTTTCACAGCTAAATTTTATCATGGCAAATTTCCTCTCTATCTTGCTGCTTTTTTCAAGAAAAAAGAATCACATGTTTTAGAAATAATAATCATAGAATAAAAAAATGTGGAAAAAAAGAAAAAGTGCTTTTCCGACAAGGAATTCTCTCTCCAGACGGGATGTGGAAATCAGCGCCTGCTTTTCCACCCGAGATTTGGGATACCCGCTTTTCCACACCCCTTTTTTCCTTTTCCACAGGGAATGTGCAGAAATTACCGCTTGGAATTGATGTTGGTCTTAATCTCCTTGACCGTCTCGGCAAAGGCTGGGTCTTTTTTCATTTTCTTCTCTACCTGCTGAATGGAGTAGAGCACGGTGGAGTGGTCCCGGTTGTCAAAGACCTTGCCGATGTCCACCACAGAGGAGTTGGTCATGGAGCGGATCAGGTACATGGCGATCTGCCGGGCCTGTACGGCCTCCCGCACCCGCTGCTGACCGCGGATGACGGATTCCTCCAGACCATAGTACTTGCAGATGTACTCGAGAATTGCCTCCGGTGTGGGGATATACTCGCTGCTGCGCTTTAAAATATCCTGCATGGCCCGGGTGACGGTTTCCTCGTCTGCCTCATTGCCAAGAAGATCCTTATAGGCCAGAATTTTATGAATGGTGCCCTCCAGCTGGCGGACATTGGCGGTGACGTTTTCCGCGATATAGTTGGCAATCTTGTCGGGCAGAGTCATGCCCAGCATGGCGGCCTTGTTCTTGACAATGGCCACCCGGGTTTCAAAGTCCGGAGGCGCTACGTCCACCAGCAGCCCCCATTCAAACCGGGTGCGGAGACGGTCCTCCAGCTGGGTCATCTCGGAGGGGGGGCGGTCCGAGGTCAGAACGATCTGCCGTCCGGACTCATAGAGGGTATTGAAGGTATGGAAGAACTCCTCCTGGGTCTGCTTTTTGCCGGCGATGAACTGCACGTCGTCCACCAGCAGAAGATCCGCCTGGCGGTATTTCTCCCGCATGTCTGCGGTTTTGCCCTCCCGGATGGCGTCCACCAGCTCATTGGTGAGGTCGTCGCCCTTCACATAGGCGATTCTGGCCTTAGGGTCGTTTTTTCGGATCACATTGGCAATGGCGTAAATCAGGTGGGTTTTTCCAAGACCGGAGTCCCCATAGATGAGAAGGGGGTTATAGTTTTTGGCTGGGTGCTCGGCAACGGAGAGGGAGGCGGCATAGGCAAGCTTGTTGGAAGGACCTACCACAAAGGCCTCAAAGGTAAATTCAGCTGTGCTGAAGCGGTCGTTCTGCCGGTTGTTTTCTCCTTCGTTGGCACGCTCTCCGATAATGCGAACGTCAAAATCCATGGAGAAAATATCTCGCAGGACTGCCTTGATGTTTTTTAGGAACAGGGATTCAATATAGCCCTTTTTAAAATCGTTGGGACAGTAGAGAACAAAGACGTTTCCCTGAATCTCCACCGCTTCCAGCTCGTCAAACCAGGTGGCGATGGTGGTTTCAGAGAGATCCTTTTTCAACTGCTGCAGGACGTTGTTCCATACGTCGGCGATGGAATTCAACAAAAGCACCTCTCTTGTCATCTGAATATCAAGCGACTGCGGCGTTTGAACCGTGCGGGGGCTTCCCGGCCGCGCAGAGGGGCGGATGGCACAAAAGCAGTCAATTCGCTATTTTTTCATTATACCAAAAAAGTGGGTTTCAAGCAACACTTATTCTAATATTAAGATTGAAAAGTTGTGATGGCTCCTATCAAAACAAGATCTTGTTAAAGTGTGAAATATGACCACTATATTTTGAAATTTGACGCTGAAACCAATCAAATCACGGGAATTTTTCAAATTTCAAGTTTTTATTGACACCTTTTGCCGGTCTATGCTATACTAACTGATGCGTCAAAAGACGCCTGAGTTTGTTTACTGCGCCTGTCCCGGCTTTTGGGAGAGGTGTCGAGTAAGCGCCGTCCAACCGGGCGGCCTGAATTTTGACAGGAGGTGCAAGCATGGCAACGAAACGTACCTATCAGCCCAAGAAGCTGCATGGCCAGAAGGTTCATGGCTTCCGCAAGCGGATGTCCACGGCAAATGGCCGTAAGGTCCTCTCCCGCCGCCGCGCCAAGGGCCGCGCCCGTCTGTCCTATTAAACGCCACGCAGACGCGGGAGACACTTAAAAAACGTCTGCAGGGACGGCGGGAATTTTGAGAGATTCCTCCGTCCCTACAAAAGTTTCTGTCGGCCTGGACCATGAGAGTGGATGCGCTGGATGGATCGGATAGGGGAAGGATATGAAGCGGTCGGTTACTCTGAAAAAGAATCATGAGTTTCGGCGGCTGTATCAAAAGGGAAGATCGGCAGCCGGCGGCAGCATGGTGCTCTATTGCAGGAAGAACCGCCTTGGTCATAATCGACTGGGGTTGACGGCCTCTGTCAAATTGGGCGGGGCCGTTGTGCGCAACCGCTGCCGCCGCCGGCTGCGGGAGGTTTACCGCCTGCAGAGCGGCCGTCTCCGTCAGGGCTGGGACATCATCCTGGTGGCCCGGAAACGGACCGCGCAGGCGCCCTGGCGGGAGCTGAATGATACCTTTGTGCGTCTTTGCCGGAATCTGGATTTGTGGGAGGACAAGCTATGAAGCATGTTCTGAAAGCTCTGATCCGATTCTATCAAACGGCGATTTCTCCCTACCGTCCCCGGTGCTGTAATTATATTCCCACATGCTCCCAGTACGCGCTGGAGGCCATTGAAAAGTACGGCGCATGGAAGGGCGGCTGGCTGGCGTTTAAGCGGATTCTGCGCTGCAACCCGTTTCATAAGGGCGGATACGATCCCGTTCCCTGATGCGCATTTGGCGCCGTTTGATTTCGACTTGGAGGAAAGGAATCTATGTTTTCAACCATCGGATACTATATCTGTATCCCGTTTGCGTGGCTGGTCCGCTTTTTTTATGAGCTGACCAGTTCCTATGGCGCGGCAATCATCCTGTTCACCCTGGTGATCAAGCTGATTATGCTGCCCTTCCAGATGAAGTCCAAAAAGAGCATGCTGCGGATGAACCGGATGTCCGGTAAAATCCAGGAAATTCAGAAAAAATACGCCAACAACCAGCTAAAAATGCAGGAGGAAATGCAGAAGTTCTACCAGGAAGAGGGCTTCAACCCCATGAGCGGATGCCTGTGGAGCTTTCTGCCCCTGCCCATTCTGATCGCGCTCTACTCCATCATCCGCCAGCCCATCACGCACTTCATGATGCTGGGGGAGGATGTGCTTCACAAGCTCATTGACGCCGCCTACAATGCCGGCATCAATATGGCCAATATTGTCCAGCTGGCGGAGGATGGCACCATGGCCCTGAGCTCTGCGGGGCTTCCCCAGCTGCAGCCATACGGCCAGATCAACCTGGTCAACGCGATTCAAACACAGCTGCCTGATGCTGTGAGCGGAATTGACGGCTGGGTGAATTTAAATTATTCTTTCCTGAATCTGAATCTGTCCACGAATCCCTGGGATGTGGTGAAGGATTTCTCTTTCTCCTGGGCGTGCATTGGACTGATTCTGATTCCCATCCTGGCCGGCGGCTCTCAGCTGCTGATGAGCTACATCTCTATGAAGCAGCAGCCCCAGCAGGGCGCTGCAGCAGGTTCCACCAAAATGATGATGTACACCATGCCCCTTTTCTCCGTGTACATCGCCTTTATCATGCCGGCGGCCCTGGGTGTTTACTGGATTGCCCAGAGCGTGTTCTCCCTGGTGCAGGAGATCATCATGAATAAATTCTTCACCAAGAAGATGGAGGAAGAGGAAGCCGCTCGCTATGAGGCCCGGCAGGCTGACCGGCAAAAACGCATGGAAGAGGGCAGGCGGCAGCAGGAGGAGCAGCGCCGTCAGGCTGAGAAAAAGCAGACTCTACGGGAAAAGCAGAAGGCTGCCCAGGCTGCCAAGGCCGCCAAAGCCGCCAAGGCCGCGGTCAGCACCACAGAGGCCGGCCGGGTTGGAAACCGGCCCTATGCAAGAGGGCGGGCCTACAAGCCTGACCGCTATGAGGAAAGTGAGTAAGGAGCCGTTATGAGACAGTATATCGACGTGACGGGAAAGACGGAGGAAGAGGCGATTAACGCCGCACTGGCTCAGCTGTCCATGGATCGGGACGATGTTTCCGTTGAGCTTTTGGAGCGGGCCAAGGCAGGCTTCCTGGGATTGGGAAGCTGTCCTGCCAAGGTCCGGGTCTATTACGGCCCGGAGGAGGAACCCGCGGAGAAGCAGCCGGAAAGAAAGCCGGAGCCTAAGCCGGAGAAGCGGACGGAGGCAAGGCCTGAAAAACGGGTGGAGCCAAAGATGGAGCAGGCCGAAAAGAAGCCGAAAAAGGTAGAAGAGACGCCAGTGGTTCCAGCACTGGGTGAGGAAGTGGATGACGAAAAAGCCCAGGCCATCCGCCGTTTTCTCACTGGATTGATGGAGCAGATGGAGGTCTCCGCGGTCATTAAGGTGTATCAGCCGGAAAAGGGCCGCTATAAGGTCTTTTTGGAGGGTGAGCATATGGGCGCGCTGATCGGCCGCCGGGGAGAGACCCTGGATGCCATCCAGCAGCTCACCAGCTACGCAGTGAACCGCACTGGGGGCCGGGTCCGGGTTCAGCTGGATGCCGAGGGCTACCGGAATAAACGGGAGCAGAGCCTGCAGCATCTGGCCAGGAAGGTGGCGTCCAAGGTGACTCGTTATCACCGCAGCGTGACGCTGGAGCCGATGAATGCCTATGAGAGGCATGTGATCCATGTGGCGCTGCAGGATGTTCCCGGCGTCACAACCCATTCCACCGGCGTGGACCCAAACCGCCGCGTGGTTGTCACCTATGACCGGGACAAGAAGTGAATGAAGGAAGGCCCGCCTGATGGCGGGCCTTCCTTTTCCCTCTGGACGCGGCGCGGCGCTTGACATTCCGGGAAAAACGTGGTACAGTACCACCTGTTAAAAGCGATGAGAGGGAGAAGTATCCTCCCATCCCCGGCGCAGAGAGAGGGCGGGACGGTGTAAGCCCTTGCGGGGAAAGAGGAGAAGGCGCCCTGGAGCCGCGGTGCGGAAATGTGCCGCCGGTCCCCGCCGTTATTGGGCAAGAGTGCGGATCAGCCAGATCCGAATTCAGGTGGAACCGCGGGTTTTTGACTCGCCCTGAGCCGTGAAACCGGCCCGGGGCGTTTTTTTCGTCCTGAGCCAAATCTGGAAAAGGAGAAAAAACATGAAGAACACCGAGAAATCCATGGAGAAACTTGTGGCCCTGTGCAAGGGCCGGGGCTTTGTTTTCCCTGGCAGCGAGATTTATGGCGGTCTTGCCAACACCTGGGATTACGGTCCTTTGGGCGTTGAGCTGAAGAACAACGTGAAAAAGGCCTGGTGGAAAAAATTTGTTCAGGAGAATCCCTACAACGTCGGGCTCGACGCCGCCATTTTGATGAATCCTCAGACTTGGGTTGCCTCCGGCCATCTGGGCGGCTTTTCCGATCCCTTGATGGACTGTAAGGAGTGCAAGGAGCGCTTCCGGGCCGACAAGCTGATTGAGGACTGGTGCGAGGCCAACCAGTTTGATCTCCCAAAACCCATCGACGCTTTTTCCCAGCAGGAGATGGCCGCCTTTATCGCTGAGCATCAGGTGAACTGCCCCACCTGCGGCAAGCACAACTGGACGGACATCCGCCAGTTTAACCTGATGTTCAAGACCTTCCAGGGTGTGACGGAGGACGCCAAGAACACCGTCTACCTGCGGCCTGAGACCGCTCAGGGCATCTTTGTGAACTTCCTGAACGTCCAGCGCACCACCCGCCGCAAGCTCCCCTTCGGCGTGTGCCAGGTGGGCAAGAGCTTCCGCAACGAGATCACTCCCGGCAACTTCACCTTCCGTACCCGGGAGTTTGAGCAGATGGAGCTGGAGTTCTTCTGCAAGCCTGGCACGGACCTGGAGTGGTTCCAGTACTGGAGAACCTACTGCCACGACTGGCTGATGGGCCTGAACGTGAAGGACGAGAACCTGCGGCTGCGGGACCACAGCCCGGAGGAGCTGTGCTTCTATTCCAAGGCCACCACGGACTTTGAGTATCTCTTCCCCTTCGGCTGGGGCGAGCTGTGGGGCGTGGCGGACCGGACCGACTACGATCTCAAGCAGCACCAGCAGTACTCCAACCAGGATCTGACCTACTTCGACCAGGAGCGAAACGAGCACTATGTGCCCTATGTCATTGAACCCTCCCTGGGCGCGGACCGGATGACCCTGGCCCTGTTGGTGGAGGCCTACGACGAGGAGGTTGTGGACGAGGCCAAGAACGACGTGCGCACGGTCATGCGCTTTCATCCCGCCATCGCGCCTTTCAAGGCGGCGGTGCTGCCTCTTTCCAAAAAGCTCTCTGACAAGGCCATGGAGATTCAGCAGATGCTTGCCAAGGACTGGATGGTGGACTTTGATGAGACTGGCTCCATCGGCAAGCGTTACCGCCGGGAGGACGAGATTGGCACGCCCTTCTGCATCACCGTGGACTTCGACACCGTGGGCGACGCGGAGAAGGCCGGCGACAACTGCGTGACCGTCCGAGATCGGGATACTATGGAGCAGGTGCGGCTGCCCATCGACCAGCTGAGAAGCTATCTTGCGGAGAAACTGGCCTATTGAGCGGCTGGTAAACCGGGGCGGTTTTCACATTTCCGGGGGAGGAAATGGATGCCGCTTGGATAGAAGAATATTGGCTGGCATTTGGATAGAGGAAAGAGGCGGGGCGGGGATTTCCCCGCCTCCGCCTGATTTTGAAAGGGAGGCTGCATGTTGAAAGATTTCTGGCTGTTCCAGCGACCAAACTCCACGCTCCAGGGGAGAAAACAGGTGTGGTACTGGGTCTGGAATGCCCTGATGATGCTGCTGGCGGGAGTATCTTTAGGATTTTTGTCGCTGCTCTACGCCTACGGCAATTACGCAACCGCCATGATGCGGAGTTATTTGGAGCACCCGCTGATCGCCTTTTTGAACATCGCGCCGGTGGTGGTGCTGCTTTTGATTCTCTACGGTCTGCTAGGCCGGCCGTGGCTTTCTTTTCTCATTTCGTCCGTGGTGGTGTGGGGATTTTCCCTGGCGAATTACTACAAGCTCCGCTTCCGGGACGACCCGCTGATGTTTGAAGATCTCAAGTATATTCGGGAGGCCGGCTCCATCACACAGACGGCGGACTATGACCTGACGCCGGACAAGAGGATTTGGCTGGGTCTCATTTGTATTGCTGTGGGGACCTTGTTCCTTTTCTTCCTGGTCCGGGGCGTGCCTCGGCGGAGGGTACGGATTGGCATGATAGCGGTGGGAATTCTTCTCTGCGCGGCGGGAGCGGGCGTCTATGCGGACGACGACCTCTATGACAACAAAACGGAGAATTTCGATTATATCAACCGCTGGTCCTCCACGCAGCTCTATCTCTCCAAGGGATTTATCTATCCCTTTCTCCACAGCATCACAGTGGGCAGTATTGAACCGCCGGAGGGATACGATGCGGACGCCGCCCGGGAGCTTTTGGCCTCCTATGCGGACGCCGATCTTCCAGAGGAGCGCAAGGTGGACCTTCTCACCATTCAGCTGGAAGCCTTTGCGGACTTTTCCAGGTTTGCGGGTGTGGAAGGCGTGGATTGGGAGAGCGCCTATGGCACCTATCACGCTCTGGAATCGGAGAGCTATACCGGCAACCTCATCACCAACATCTTTGCCGGCGGCACCGTGGACACGGAGCGGGCATTTTTGACAGGCTATACGGACCTGTGGAATTTCAGGACCAACACCAATTCTTACGGCTGGTATTTCGGAAGCCAGGGCTATACCGTGGAGGGAAGCCATCCCAGCTACGACTGGTTTTATAACCGCCGCAATGTCAACGGATATCTGGGGATTCCCACATATTACTTTCTGGAAAACCGCTACAGCGAGCTTTCCCCGGTGACGATTGCTCCGGACAGCATTCTTTTTCAGGAGATTTACAACTTATATGCCGCCAACCGTGACGGAGCGGGTGGGCCTTACTTCTCCTTCAATGTGACCTATCAGGGACACGGCCCCTACGACACCGAAGAGGTTTGGCGGGGAGATCACTATACCGACGGCCGGTATTCCACGGAAACCGCCAACATCGTGGATAACTATCTGGGGTCCGTTGCGGACACAGCGGAGCAGCTAGCGGCCCTGGTAGATCGCTTGCGCCAGGAGGAACGGCCGGTGGTGCTGGTGGTGTTTGGGGACCATAAGCCCTGGCTTGGTTACAGCAATTCCGCCTATCAGGAGCTGGGCGTGAATCTGGACACCGCCACGGAGGAGGGATTTTACAACTACTACAGCACCCGGTATCTAATCTGGGCTAACGACGCTGCCAAGGAGGCGCTGGGAGAGGACTTTGTAGGCGAGGGGCCGGATGTGTCCTCCTGCTTCTTGATGAATCTGCTCTTTGACCTCTGCGGCTGGCAGGGGAACGCCTGGGCGCAGGCTACCACGGATATCTGGGAGCAGATTCCGGTTTTGACCTCCGTGGGACGCTATGTCCAACATGGAGCGCTGACCGCAGAGCTGGACGAGGCAGGGAAGAAGGCCCTGACAACATATCAGAACCTGGAATACTATTACGGAACCCATTTCCAATATTAAAGCAATGTCCCGGCCAGCTGGCCGGGACATTGCTGTTTTTTGGGTTTAAAAGATCGCATCCATAAAGCCGGTGGGCCGCTCGGGAAGCTGGAACCAAAAGGCCTCAAAGGCCTCGCCGGAGATCGGCCGGGCATCCACCTCTCCCGGCCGGTTGAGACCATAGGGACTCTCCGGGTATGGGGTCTTGGACAGGGCTTCCGAATATCCGTAGATTCCGCCGTAGGCAAAGCACATGCCATTGTCATAGAGGTCCACACGCCGCCGCTCCCTGTGGGTTTCGTCCAGCTCCACATAGGATTCTGCGGGGTCGTCCTCCTCATGGGTGAGATAGCTGATATAGATATATTCCATCGGGTGCTTCATCCCTTTCTGAAAAAGGCTTCCGTTTCTTCCTGCCGGGCTTCCACACTGCCCTGGGCAAAGCCGTTTCGGCCGCCGCCCTTGCCATGAAGGACGGTATTCATCTCTTTTACCAGAGGAGCGATGGTTTCACCGTCCGCGCGGACCAGGGTATAGTGATATAGACGCCCGTCCTCACCGGCAAATACCGCCGCGAGGCCACCGCAGTTTTTTGCCACCGTATCCGCCAGGCGGCGGACGCTGTCCGGAGGCATGGGCGGCTGAAACAGCAATACATCCCCCTTTCCGGCATACTCTTCCGCAAGGGCGGCAAAGGCCGCTTCTTCCAGCCGCGCCGCCCGAAAGTTGGTCTCTGCCAGCTGATGCTGCAGCTTGACAACCGCGTTGTAAGTGGCTTCCGGCTTGGCGGAGAGCGTCTGTGCCACCAGGCGGTTTTGCGCCCAGGTATTGGAGAGGTATTCCAGCGCCCGCCGGCCGCAGAGCATCTCAATCCGAACGCCGCTGCGAAACTTCTGACAGGAGAGAACCTTGATCAGGCCCACCTGTCCGCTGCTTGCAACATGGGTGCCGCAGCAGGCACAGCAGTCGGCGCCGGGAAAGGAGACAATGCGAACCTCCCCATCCAGAGCCTTTTTACTGCGGTATGACAGCTTTTCAAGCTCCGGACCTTGGTGGAACTGAATGGAGACCGGGTGGTTTTCATAGATGTATTCGTTGGCTCGAGCTTCGATTTTCAGCAGGTCTTCCCAGGAAATGGAGGCGTTGAAATCAATGGTTACGAAGTCCGCGCCCAGGTGAAAGCCCACATTATCACACTGATACTGCTGACAGATCATCCCGCTGCAGATGTGTTCGCCGGAGTGCTGCTGCATGTGATCAAAGCGCCGCGCCCAGTCGATCTCCCCGGAGACGGGGCCAATCTCCACAGGACGGTCGGTGGTGTGGAAAATGACGTCGTTTTTCTCGTGGACATCCAGCACCCGAGCCGGACCCAGAACGCCATGATCTGCCGGTTGTCCGCCGCCCTCCGGATAAAAGGCGGTGCGGTCTAGGACAACGCTCCAGCTCTTCCCCTGAGGCTCGCAGGAGAGCACTTTGGCGGAGAAGGAGTGGAGAAATGAGTCCTGGTAGTAGAGTTTTTCTGTAGACATCTTCATGAAATCCTTTCTCCGGGAAGCAGCAGGCCCAGGGTCTGTTTCCAGGTCAGTACCCGGCGGCAGGCCGCGTCAATAACGCTCTCCTCCAGCTCCCCAGCCTCCAGCGCCTGCATCACTTTGGGAATCTGGGTGCGGTAGTCCGTGGTGATGATAAGATCGTTTCCGGCTTCCAGTGCAAGAACCGCCACAGCGCCGTCCTGGGCGTAGGCGGCGACCGCGTCCATGGCCAAATCGTCGGTCATCACCACGCCGTCGAACCCCAGATCCTCCCGCAGCAGCTGGTGGACGGCAGGAGAGAGGGAGGAGGGAAGCGTTTCATCCACCGCAGTCATGATGTTGTGGGAGACGAGAACCGCCGCGGTGCCTCCGCCGGCCCTGATCCCAGCCTGGAACGGCAGAAAATCGGAGGAGAAAAAGCTCTCCAGGCTCCGCTGATCCACGGCGATGCCCGTGTGGGTGTCCACATTATTTCCATAGCCAGGGAAGTGCTTGAGGACGCTGCCCATGCCGCCGGCCTCCCGCACAGCGGCAACCACGCTGGCGACATAATCCGCGGTGGATTGGGCGTCCTGTCCCAGGGTCCGGTCATAGATAAAATCCTTTGGTTCGGTGGAGACGTCTGCCACCGGCGAGAGATTCACGTTGATGCCTAGGCTTTTCAGCCCGTTACTTTTTTCTAGGGCATCCTCGGCAAAGGCCTCTCCGCGGCCGCCGGCCTCAACTGCTATCTGCTGGGGGGAGCGGAAGGGGGAGGAAAAGAGGTTGGGGTTCCGGCTGGCCCGGGTGACGGTGCCGCCCTCCTCGTCGGAGCCAATCAGGAGGGGGATGCCGGTATCGGCCAGGGCAGCGTCCTGATAGGCGGTGATGGTCTGTACAAATTGCTCCTCCGTGAGCCAGCTTCCGGCTGCATCTTGGTAGTCCCGGCCAAAGAGAAGGTACCCTCCCAGATGATAGGTCCCGATGTCCTCTATGGCATGTTCAGCGGGACAGCGGACAAAAAAGAGCTGCCCCACCTTTTCCTCCAGGGTCAGGGAGGAGAGGATCGTCTCAATTTCCCGGGCTGCCAGCTCCTCCGCCGTGGGCTCCGGCGGCGCCGGCTCCTCGGAGGGCTGTTCGGGAACCTCGGAGGGAGAAGCCTTGCTTCCGCCGCAGCCCGCCAAGAGCAGGAGTGTCAGAGCGGCCAATCCCGCCGCGAAAGATCGTCTCATGAGTACCTCCTCAACAGATCAGGGACGGTGGAAAACTCCGTCCGGTCGTGGTATACCGCTTCTGCCGGCACGCGCCATGCTTGGGCGGGGATATCCGCCTTTTTGGACATTGTACCACAGAGGGAGGAAAAAGAAAAGAAAAACAGCCGCCCAAAAGGGCGGCTGTTGGAAAGCCTGTTAAATATCGGAAACCCGAGTGCGCCAGGCAATCTCAGCATTCAAGTCTTTTTTCAGCTTTTCGTTTTCCGCAACCAGTTCATCATAGTGCCGGCTCTGGACATAGTACTTCACAAAGCTGAAGGTGGCCTCCTGAAATTCTTCCTCTGTGTACTCCGGCAGAAGGGAACCGTTCACCCGTCTGAGGCCTTGGACGGCAATCAGCACCAGGCGGCGGTTTTTCTCCGAGAGCTGAATGATTTTCAGCGTCTCCGGGATATCCAGACCCAAATCATAGATCGTGTTCACACGCTCCAGGAGCTTGCGCTGTTCCGGCTTGGCGGAGACCATCACGCCATATTTTTGAAAAAGGTCCTTCAAATAATCGGCGGAGACTTCCTCCCGGGTGATGGTTCCCTTGCCGAGTCCAGAAAACATGGTATTGGACAAAGAGAAGCTGACAAACACTTCGTTGCCGGTCTTTGGATAGCTCATCATGATAACCTCCATCTGTATTCCAGGATTCCAGCCGGTGGGAAGAATCCCTCTGTAAGTTCATTATAGAACAAGGTTGCGCAAATAACAAGAAAAATTTGCGTAAATAAATAAAATTTTTATCCTGAAGTGGGGAGCCTCTTTGCGCCGCTTTGGAGATCGTGACTCAAAGGCGCGTGGGTGGGGATTTTCCCGCCAAGAGCGCAGCGGGAACGCCCCATACTTTTTTTGCTGCCGGTGCCTGGCAGCAAAAAGACCGGCCGAAAGGCCGGTCTTTCAAGTTTATTCCTCGGTTTTCACCAGAGCGATATGCAGCTCGTCCAGCTGTTTCTGGGTGACTTCACTGGGAGCGCCCATCATCACATCCATGGCGTTTTTGTTCATGGGGAAGGGGATGATCTCCCGGATGGAGTCCTCACCGGCCAGCAGCATCACCATCCGGTCCACGCCCGGGGCAATGCCTGCGTGAGGCGGCGCGCCATAGGTGAAGGCGTTGTACATAGCGGGGAATTTGGCCTTCACGTCCTCTTCGCCAAGACGCACCATCTCAAAGGCCTTGATCATGATCTCCGGGTCGTGATTCCGTACTGCGCCGGAGGAGAGCTCCACGCCGTTGCACACCAGGTCGTACTGGTCGGCGGTGATGGAGAGGGGGTCAATCTCGCCCCGTTCCGCCTTCAGCAGAATCTCCAAACCGCCGGAGGGCATGGAGAAGGGGTTATGGCAAAACTCCAGCTCTCCGGACTCCTCTCCGATCTCGTACATGGGGAAGTCCACAATCCAGCAGAAGCTGTACTGCTCACGGTCCATGTGGCCGGGAACGGCGGCGCCCAGGGTTTTCACCAGCACACCGGCGGTCTTTTGAGCCTGGGTCAGCTTGCCGGCGGAGAGGGCCACGAAATCATTGGCCTTCAGTCCCAGGGAGGAAACCACGGCGTCCTTCATGGGAGCGACGAACTTAGCGATACCGCCTACGATTTCGCCGTTTTCGTCCAGGCGGAACCAATAGGGCTTGGAGCCGGAGACCACCTCCACGTCCGCCAGGGTCTTGTCGATGAATTTCCGGGTCTCGTGGAAATCGCTGACTACCACGGCCTTGACCCGGCTGCCCTCAAAGGGCCCGAAGCCGCAGCCGCTGAAGGTCTCGGTTACGTCCTGAACCGTCAGGTCGATTCGCAGGTCCGGTTTGTCGGAACCGTACTTCTCCATGGCCTCGGTATAGGGGATGCGCAGGAAGGGGGCGGAGCTGGCCCGGTTGTATTTGCCATACTTGGCAAAGATGGGGGGCAGCACGTCCTCCAACACGGCGAACACATCATCCTGGGAGGCAAAGGCCATCTCCATGTCTAGCTGGTAGAACTCACCGGGAGAGCGGTCTGCCCGGGCGTCTTCGTCCCGGAAGCAGGGGGCGATCTGGAAATAGCGGTCAAAGCCGGAGGTCATCAGCAGCTGCTTGAACTGCTGAGGCGCCTGAGGCAGGGCGTAGAATTTGCCAGGATGGTTCCGGGCAGGCACCAGGTAGTCCCGGGCGCCTTCTGGTGAGGAGGCGGTGAGGATGGGGGTGGTGATCTCCAGGAAGCCGTGGTCCGTCATGGCCTGCCGCAGGGCGGCCACCACCTGACAGCGCAGGACGATATTATCTTTGACCTCCGGATTCCGCAGATCCAGGTAGCGGTATTTCAGCCGTGCAGCCTCATCCGCCTCCCGGCTGCGGTTGACAGGGAAGGGGAGCTCCGTGTGCTGGCAGCGGCCCAGCACCTCCACACGGGTGGGGAGGATCTCCACCTCACCGGTGGGGAGCTTTGGATTTTTGCTGTCCCGCTCCCGGACGGTGCCCTCCACCGAGACGGTGGATTCCTTGGTGATGGATTTCAGCTGGGCCACCTGCTGGGCGGTCTCCGCCACCACCTGAGTCGTTCCGTAAAAATCCCGGATCACGGCGAAGGCCAGTTCGCTGCCGACCTCCCGGACATTCTCCAGCCAGCCGCAGATTTTTACCTGCTTCCCGGCGTCGGAGAGCCGCAGCTCTCCGCAGGTGTGGGTTCGATTCTGCATCATGATGATTGCGTCCTTTCTGTATCTGGGTTTTGCCGCGCTGCACTCCAGGCGGCAGGGCGATGAATCTTTCAGGGATGGCATGGTCCGCCGCGCACGCTCGCGGCGGTTTGCCGCGGCTTCCGCCTCACAATGCCCGGAAGGGGGAGGAGAGAAGCCGCTCCAGGACGGCGTCCCAATCCATTTCCGTCAGGATCGGGCTAAGGGAGGCATCCTTCGGCCGGGCAGCGTCTAAAGCCGCATCGAACAGAAGCTCTCCCTGGGTTTCTCCATCGGAGACGGCAGGTCCGCTCTGGGCCTGGTAGAGAAGAAAGAGCTCTTGATGAAGCAGGCTGTGGCCGTATTCCCACAGCCATCCCTCCCGGGTGACGCCTTGATAACCGGCGGGAATGGAGCCGTAAGTGTCACTGATTTTCCGCTCGCTCATGAGCAGATGGTGCTTCGCTGCAAGGCGGTCAATTGCCACATCCTCTTGGATTTCCTCCACAGCGGCGGCCAGAGCTGTCTCCGGCTCCGGGGCGTCCGGGGATTCCAAAGCGTTTTGCCGCAGGGCCAGACACAGCTCCTGAGCGAACTGCTCCATCGTGATGGTCTCTCCTTCCACGGTCAGGGCCGGGGACTTACCGTCTACACCCAGCACATCCGCGCACAGGTCAAAGGGCAGAATGGAGTAGCTCTCCCGCAGGGCGGGCCTCAGAACCCGGGCCAGAATGACCGCTGCCTCTCCCCGCGTCACCACGTCGTTTTGCCGGAAGGTGCCGTATGGGTCGGTGCCAGTGAAGATTCCCGCCCGGCAGAGCCGCAGAATAGATGCGCCGTCCTGACCAGCCGCGTCGGGCAGAACGGAGATGTCGTTCCGCTGCGGCAGCGTGACGCCGGCGGCCTCCAGCGTCTGGTCCAAATAGGCGGCGAGCATCCACCGAAGGACCGGATACTTGCCGGGGTGCAGATTCCATGGGAGGGCTTTCATTTCCTCTGTTCCGACAACCGGTCCGCTGCCTTCCGCATCATCCGCGGACCCCGATTCCCCCTGATTATCCAAGGCTTCTTCCAGAAAGCGGTAGTAGGGATCGTACCAGGCCTCGTCTTCTGCCGGGGCGGGGAAGGCTCCGCTGCCGCCGGTAAGCAGATCGTACAGCCGGGCACATACTGCCGCCAGCTGTTCTGGCATCAGCGGCTCCTCCGGAGCGAAGCGGGAGACCGTGAAGCCGTTCATCACGCCGGCCTCATAGACCACAGACGCAGCCTCCTCATATGCTGTGCCGGCGGTGTCGGAAAAATCAGGAGCTGCCCGGCGGGCGGGCAGCAGGTCCGTTTCCACTGCCAGTGCGGAGAGCGGAGAACAGGTCAAAAGCATGGCAAGCACCCATGCTGAGATGCGAACGCTTCTCATAAAATCGCTCCTATTTGTATTTTATCCAATTAATATTACAAAACGTTGCTTATTTTTCTAAAATCACAGTGCCTGTTTCCCGTTCTGCCAAGCCTGCTTTGATGCGGTATATCGTGGCGGCGGGTTCCAGCTTGGTCTGTTCGCCGGTGGCCATGTCCTTGCAGGCCACCACGCCGCCCGCGATCTCGTCCTCTCCCAGAAAGATCACATAGGGGATGCCCAGCTTGTCGGCGTAGCTGATCTTCTGCTTGAACTTCTTCTCCTCGCAGTGGAGCTGGGTCCGGATGCCGTTTTCCCGCAGCTGTGTGGCCAGGGCAATGGCGGCGGAGAGGTCCTCCGTCATGGGCAGGATCAGCACGTCCGCCGGGGCGGTGGGGAGGTCCGGGTTCAAAAGCCCCTGCTCCCCCAAAACATAGAAGAGCCGGGTTAGGCCGATGGAAATCCCTACGCCGGGGAGTTGTTTTTCTGTATAATATTCCGCTAAGTTATCATACCGGCCGCCGGAACACACGGAACCGATCTCTGGATGGTCTAGAAGGGTGGTCTCGTAGACGGTGCCGGTGTAGTAGTCCAAGCCCCGGGCAATGGTCAGGTCCACGGCAAAGTTTTCCTCCGGTACGCCGAAGGCGGAGAGGTACTTTACCACAGTCCGCAATTCCTCCAGGCCCTCGTCGAACACGGCGCTGCGGCTCTGATAGCCCTCCAGCGCTGCCAGCACGGCCTGGTTTCCCCCGCCGATGGCGATGAAGGAGAGGACCTCGTCTGCGGCGGCGGGGCTCACCCCCACGTCCTCCACCAGGATGGACTTTACCTTCTCCGGGCCGATTTTGTCCAGCTTGTCCACCGTGCGCATCACGTCTCCGGATTTCTCCGTAAGACCCAGCATGGCGTAAAAGCCGTTGAGGATCTTGCGATTATTGACCCGAATTTGAAAGCGCCTGAGACCCAAGGTGGAAAAGGTCTTGTAAATGATGGCGGGAATCTCCGCCTCGTTGGTGATGGAAAGTCTGCCGTCCCCGATGATGTCAATGTCGGCCTGGTAGAATTCCCGGAAGCGGCCCCGCTGGGCCCGTTCTCCCCGGTAAACCTTGCCGATCTGATACCGGCGGAAGGGGAAGGAGAGGTCGTTGTAGTGCAGGGCCACATATTTGGCCAGGGGCACCGTCAAGTCAAAGCGCAGAGCTAGGTCCGCGTCGCCCTTTTGGAAGCGGTAAATCTGCTTTTCCGTCTCGCCGCCGCCCTTGGCCAGGAGCACCTCCGCAGCCTCAATCACCGGGGTGTCCAGCGGGGTGAAGCCATACAGGGCGTAAGTGCGCCGCAGAATTTCCATCATCCGTTCCATTTGCTGCTGGGGTTTTGGCAGCAGCTCCATAAAGCCGGACAGAGTCCGGGGGGTCATCGTAGCCATGGTGGTTGCTCCTTCTATCTTGTGTAGTCGCCGCGATGCGGGGCTGATGGGGTCGGTTCGTTGGAAAACGCCGTCCTGAGACGGCGTTGGGGGGAGCTCAGGCAATGGGCCGGGTGGAGGGATTGACAATGCACCGCCAGTCCAGATCGCCCCGGGCCAGACCCAGCACCAGCATCTCGGCGGTTGCGATGTTGCTGGCAAAGGGGATGTTATTCTGGTCACACAGCCGGGAGATATAGGAGATGTCTCCGGCCATGTCCTCCCGGCTGGGATCATTGAAGAAGATCACCAGGTCAAACTCATTGTAGGCAATCCGGGCGCCGATCTGCTGGCTGCCGCCGTGGGCATAAGTCAAAAAGCAGTGGACCTTGAGGCCGGTGGCGTCGGCAACCATGTGGCCGGTGGTGTTGGTGGCGTAGATATGATGCTTGGAGAGGATGCCCGCATAGGCCGTACAGAATTGGACCATGAGTTCCTTCTTGTTGTCGTGAGACATGAGAGCAATATTCATCGTGGCGCTCCTTTCTTTATTTGATTCGCAGCAGGGGGGCTTTGCCGCCCCGCAGACGGGTTGCGATATTTCGATAGGCGGAGGACGCGGGACTGGCCGGCGCCGAGAGGAGAATGGGCGAGCCCCGGTTGAGGGCCAGCGGCAGAGCGTCGTCCTCCGGCACAACGCCAAGAAGCGGCAGACCTGCCTTGTCCATAGCGTCGTCAATAGTGGCGTGCATACTGCGCAGCAGCTTTTTCCGGACCCGGTTGACCACCAGATGGAGCTTTCCTGGACCAAAGCGGCCCAGCTCCATCACCGTGTGCTGGGCATCCCGCAGGGAGGAGGCATCCGCTGTGGTAACTACCACGCAGCGGTCCGCGGCGGCGGTTGCCAGCAAAAAGCCATCGCCCAGGCCCGCTGGGGCGTCCAGCAGGCAGAAGTCGTATTGTATCCGGACGGCGCGCAGAAGGGATGCCATCTGTTCCCCGGTCACAGGCTGCCCCCGCTGGCGGATCGGAGCCGTCAGCAAGGAGAGCTTTGCCAGCTGGGGGTGGGACACCACCGCCCTTTCCAGGGTGCAGCGCTGTTGGGCCACGTCGGAAAAATCCATCAGAGCCGCGTCGGAAAGGCCCAGGGCAATATCCAGGTTCCGCAGGCCGATGTCGCAGTCCACGCACAGCACCCGCAGGCCGGACAGAGCCAGTGCCGCGCCCACGCCGGCGGTAAAGGAGGTTTTTCCGGTGCCGCCCTTGCCGGACACCACGGCGATACACTGTCCCATCAGTGACATTCCTCCAGCCAAATGTGTTTACTAGATCATTATAACGGATGTTTCTTAATTTTTGCAAATGTTCTTGGGTATTTTTTGTCGGTTTTCCGCAGTTTTTTTATAAAAATTACCCGGTGACGAATCTCGGTGCCTGGAATGACATACGAAGAGGCTGTTTCCACGGCCCCGCCCAAGGTCTCAATGGCGTGCCGGGACTCTGCCAGCTCCTGATCGCTGTCCACAGATTTCATGGCCAGAAAGCGCCCGCCCTCCTTCACCAGAGGCAGGCACAGCTCCGCGAGCAGCCGCAGATTGGCGACGGCCCGGGATACCACGAGATCAAAGCCCTCTCGGTGGTCCGCGGCGAACTCCTCGGCCCTGGCGTGGACGCATGTGACATCTGAAAGACCCAGAGCAGCGCAGACCTCCTTTAAAAACTCCACCCGTTTATTCTGAGCGTCCAGCAGGGTCAGGCTGAGGGAGGGCTCCAGAATCCGCAGGGGAAGCCCCGGAAAGCCTGCGCCGGTGCCCACATCCGCAACGCGCTTGTTCCGGAAATCCGCCAAGGTCAGCAGAGCGGCGCTGTCCAGAAAGTGCAGCGCGGCAATCTCCGCCGGGTCTTCGATGGCGGTCAGGTTCATCACCCGATTTTTTTCCCGCAGCATTTCGCCGTACCGGGCAAGATCAGGTGCGCTCTCCGGCGGCAGGCCCAGGGCCGTCAGGCCCTGGCGCAAAAGCTCCTCCATCAGCCCCGCTCCTTCAAGAGGTCCCGGATTTCCGTCAGCAGCCGTTCCTCAGCAGAGGGCTCCGGAGGCGCCGGAGGAGGCGCGGCCTTCTCCTTTTTCCGGTGGAATTTGTTGATGCTTTTGACCAGACAGAAGACGACAAACGCCATGATGAGGAAATTCAAAACCGCGTTGAGGAAGCTGCCGATCAGCAGGTCTCCACCGCCGGGGAGATGAATGGCCAGAGCGGAGAGGCTCTCGTTTCCGCCGGCAAAGATTCCCAGAATGGGGTTGATGATATCATTCACCAGGGAGTCCGCGATGGCCTTGAAGGCGCCGCCCACGATGACGCCTACTGCCATGTCCATCACATTTCCCCGGGCAATGAATTGCTTGAATTCGGCGATCAAGCCGGTGGTTTTCGACATAAACAGGCTTCCTTTCTATGTGAATTGATCAAAGCAAGAGATGACCCACAGGACGGGGCTGGCTCAGCATTGGTATCCGCTGCGGCGCAGGCCGATCACAGGCCGTGAAGAGATCGTTTCTGGATACACGCACCGTTCCTAATGCTGGGGACGGGGGTTATATTGGTATTATTTTTAAATGATAATACTTTTTGTATTACTTTTTAGGCGTCAGCTTCTCCTTACCGCCCATGTAGGGCCGCAGGACCTCCGGAATCAACACCGTTCCGTCGGCCTGGAGATTGTTCTCCAGGAAGGCGATCAGCATCCGGGGCGGGGCCACACAGGTGTTGTTGAGGGTGTGGCACAGCTGCATCTTGCCGCTTTCGTCTTTATAGCGGATGCGCAGGCGGCGGGCCTGGGCGTCGCCCAGGTTGGAGCAGGAGCAGACCTCGAAGAACTTCTGCTGCCGGGGACTCCAGGCCTCGATATCACAGCTCTTCACCTTCAGGTCCGCCAGGTCGCCGGAGCAGCACTCCAACTGCCGCACGGGGATGTCCAGGGAGCGGAACAGCTCCACAGAGTAGCGCCAGAGCTTTTCGTACCAGTCTTTGGACTCCTCGGGCTTGCAGACCACGATCATCTCCTGCTTTTCAAACTGATGGATGCGGTACACGCCCCGCTCCTCAATGCCGTGGGCGCCCTTTTCCTTGCGGAAGCAGGGGGAGTAGGAGGTCAGGGTCTGGGGCAGGCTCTCCGCTGGCAGAATCTGGTCAATAAAACGGCCGATCATGGAGTGCTCGCTGGTGCCGATCAGATAGAGGTCCTCGCCCTCGATCTTGTACATCATGGCGTCCATGTCCGTTTGGCTCATGACGCCCTCCACCACGTTGCCGTGAATCATGAAGGGGGGAATACAATAGGTGAACCCCTTGTCAATCATGAAGTCCCGGCCATAGGCCAGCACCGCCTCGTGGAGGCGGGCGATGTCCCCCAGCAGATAGTAGAACCCATTGCCGGAGACCCGGCCTGCGGCGTCCAGATCAATGCCGTTGAAGGACTCCATAATCTCCGTGTGATAGGGGATGGGGAAGTCGGGAACCTTGGCCTCCCCGAAGCGCTCCACCTCCACGTTGGCGGAGTCGTCCGGGCCGATGGGCACGGAGGGATCAATGATGTTGGGGATCACCAGCATGAGATGGTGGACCCGTTCCTCCAGCTCCGCCTCCTGCCGCTCCAGCTCCGCCAGGCGGTCGGCTTGCTCCTTGACTTGGGCCTTGACAGCCTCGGCTTCCTCCAGCTTAGAGGGGTCTTTTTTGGCCTGGCCCATCAGCATGCCTACCTGCTTGCTCAGGCGGTTGCGGTCCGCGCGCAGCTGGTCCGCCTCTGCAATCGCCGCGCGGCGTTTGGCATCCAGCGCGATGACCTCGTCCACCAGGGGCAGCTTGGCATCCTGGAACTTCTTCTTGATATTTTCCTTGACGATCTCGGGATTCTCCCGGACAAAACGGATATCTAACACAGCAATTCTCTCCTCTTTTCATAGAAGCTAGTTCCATCATCAAACGGGCCTCTGCCAGTTGTGAAGGCTCACAGATGATCCTCCACGGCGGCTTTCAGCTCCTGATAGCGCTCGTCGGGCGGCGTGATGCCGCTGCCCACATCCTGCGGGAGCAGGGAGGGGGCTCCGCTGCGCTCCATCTCCTCAATGATCTCCTGGCAGTTTTCGTAGTGTCTGGCGCTGTACTCCTGCTGTAGACGGTATAGGGAGGTTAGAGCCTCCATCGCGGCGGCGTCTGCCTCCTGTTGGGCCTGGGCGGCGCTTTGCTGCTGGTCGGCCTCCTCCTGCAGGGCCGTCAGCTCTTCCTGCATGGAAGCCAACTCCTCCTGCAGCTCCATGATTTTTTCCTGCTCCCGCTGCACCTCCTGCATGGTGGTGACGGAGTTTTGCAGCTCACCGAGCACCTCGGAGTTGCTCCGCTGGTGCATGAAGAAAGACAGGGCCATCAGTAAAAAAGCGGCGATAAAAAGGATCATGATATAGACCACCACCGGCTTTTTGCCGGGCTTGTCCGCCGGGGACGTCTGGGGCTTGTCCGCCGTCTCCGGCGCGGTGGGTTTGATTTCTGGTTCCTGACTCATGGGCTTTTCGGTCCTTTCCGGGATTGCTTGAGGAGGGCGAGGGCCTCCAACAGGTCATTGAGATCATCCATCCCATAGTATTCGAGTTCAATGCGGCCCTTGTTCCGGCCGGTGACAATCCGGACCTTGCGTCCAAGCGCCGAGGACAAAGATTGTTGGGCTTCGGCGGCGTAATTGACCTGGTTGGCGGCGGGGCTTCGTTTTGCTTTTTTCTCAGCAGCCAGGCGCTTGGCCAGCGTCTCTGTCTGGCGGACAGAGAGTCCGCCCTGAAGAATGGTGCCCGCGGCCCGCACCTGCAGCGCGGGGGAGAGGGGGACCAGTGCCCGGGCATGGCCAGCGGAGAGTCGGCCCTCCACTACCTGCTGCTGCACGCTTGGGTCCAGCTCCAAAAGCCGCAGGGAGTTGGCTACGGCGGGGCGGGATTTGCCCACCCGGGCGGCGGCCTCCTCCTGAGTCATGTGATACTGCTGAATCAGCGCCTGGTAGCCTAGGGCCTCCTCCATCGGGTTCAGATCCTCCCGCTGGAGGTTTTCAATCATGGCAAGCTCCGCGGCCTTGCGGTCGTCGGCCTCCATGACCACCACCGGAACCTCCTTGAGTCCGGCCAGCCGTGCGGCCCGCCACCGGCGCTCGCCGGCAATGATCTGGTAGTAGCCGGAGGAGAGCTTCCGGACCGTCAGGGGCTGGATGATGCCGTGGAGCCGGATGGACTCCGCCAGCTCTGCCAGGGCAGCGTCGTCAAAATACTTGCGGGGCTGGGCGGAGTTGCTCTCCACCTCGGCAATGGGCAGTGTGGTGACGGTCTGGGCGTCGGCATTCATCACGTCGTCGCCCAGCAGGGCCCCAAGTCCGCGGCCCAGGCCGGAGGGCTTTTTGGATGCCATAAAAATGCGCTCCTTTCCAAGCGGCTCAAGGGGTTTGCCGCTTTAAAAATTCCGCCGCCAGGGCGGTATAGGCCTCGGCCCCCCGTGAGGTACGGTCATAGGCGGCAATCGGCTTGCCGTGGCTGGGAGCTTCCGAGAGCCGGACATTTCGGGGAACCACCGTGGCATAGACGTTCCCAGGGAAGTAATGCTTGACCTCTTCCGCCACCTGTAGGGCCAGATTGGTCCGCCCGTCAAACATGGTCAACAGGACGCCCTCCAGCGCCAGCTTCGTGTTCAGGGAGCGGCGTACCAGCCGGATGGTATTCATCAGGTCGCTGAGTCCCTCCAGGGCGTAATATTCTCCCTGGACCGGCACCAGCACAGAGTCGGCGGCGCACAGGGCATTCAGCGTCAACAGCTCCAGGGAGGGAGGGCAGTCAATAAAAATGAAGTCGTACACATCCCGGACAGGGGCCAACGCCTTGCGCAACAAGGACTCCCGCTGTTCCAGGGCAATGAGCTCCACGCCGGCGCCAGCCAGGGCCTTGTTGCTGGGCAGCACATCTCCCCAGCGGGTTTGGACAATGGCGTGATCGGCGGGAACATCTCCGATGACCACCTCATAGATTCCCTTGGAAACGGTTTTGTCCACGCCCATGCCGGAGGTGGCGTTGGCCTGAGGATCAAAGTCGCACAGCAGAACCCGTTTGCCAGCCTCTGTCAGCGCGGCAGTGAGGTTGACGCAGGTGGTTGTCTTTCCCACACCGCCCTTTTGGTTGACAATGGCGACGATTTTTCCCACAGAGGCACCTCCTTTCTGAGTATGGTTCAAGATCTGATTTATTATAGCAAGCTCCTTCGCTGCTGGCAAGGGAAACCGAAGAAATTTCGCAAAAGAAATCTGTTTCACGTGAAACAGCGCGATTTGCTGGAAAGAGAATTTGGGGGATGTTTCACGTGAAACCACAAAAAAACCTTTGCCTGCGGACCGTGATGAGAGATTTCAGGAAATGCTCACTGACCTTAAAAAATGAGGGGACAGCCCTTCCCCGGAACAGATGCCACGGGAGGCGCGCTATGCTTGGGCAGCCATCGCCTTTTAACCGGGGCAATCCTCCGTCAGCAGCAGACCCGTCCGGGGCGGCAGGCGGAGCCGGCCGTCCTCCGGGGAAAGGACGGCGCCGGTGAGCAGATTCCGGACTTTGGGTTCGGACAGAGGAAGCTCTCTCTCCTGATCAGAGGCGTTTAAAACGGTGATCAGGCGACTTTTCTCCAGCTCCCGGGCAAAGATCAGCAGGGGGCCGGAGGTGTAGAGCCATTGGATGGAGCCCTCCCGCAGGGGGGGACAGCTGCGGTGCAAGGCTCCCAGGCGTTGAAAATAAGCCAGCAGCTCCCGGTCGCCGCTCTCCCAGGAGTAGGTGCCCCGGTTAAAGGGGTCCTCCCAGCCCTCCAGGCCAATTTCATCGCCATAATAGACGGTGGGAGAGCCGGGGAAGGTAAAGAGGACCAGCGCCGCCAGTCTTACCAGCTCCAGCCCCCGCTGGCGCTGGGCGGGGGAGAGGCGGTATATGGCCCGCTCCTCCTTGCTCTCCGGAATCCGATCCGCCCCCAGCACCGTCAAAATGCGGGGTGTGTCGTGGGTACCCAGAAAATTCATGAGGGAAGAAAAGGCTGCGGGCGGGTAGTTTTCCCGCAGGGTTTCCATGGCTTCCCGAAAGCCGTCGGCGTCACCGCCCTGTAGATAGGCCAGCAGAGCGGTGCGGAAGGGATAGTTCATGACTCCGTGAAGCTCGTCGCCCAGCAGGTATTTCCGCCGCTTTGAATAGGCGATTTTATTGCTGGCGTCCTCCCATACCTCGCCCAGCAGCACCGCGTCGGGCTTCGTTTCCTCTGCTGCGGCGCGGATTTTGCGGATAAACCAGTCCGGTAGCTCGTCAGCCACGTCCAGGCGCCAGCCAGAGGCGCCTGCGCGCAGCCATCTGCGGACCACGGAATCAGGTCCGTCGATGATATAGTCCAGATAACTTTCGGCCTCCTCCCGGACAGCGGGCAGGGTCTTGATTCCCCACCAGGCGTCATAGTCCTCCGGCCAGGGGTGGAAGGAGTACCAGTCATAATAGGGACTCTCCGTGCTTTGGGCGGCGCCCAGCGTGGAGTAAAATCCATCGGCGTTGAAGTAGCGGCTCTGAGAGCCGGTGTGGTTGAACACTCCGTCCAGCAGCACGCGCATATCCAGCCGACCCGCCTCCCGGCAAAGAAGTTTGAAATCTTCTTCATCCCCCAGCATGGGGTCAATCCGGGTATAGTCCGCCGTGTTATAACGGTGGTTGGAGGCGGATTCAAAGATCGGGCAGAGGTACAGCGTGGTCACGCCCAGTTCTTTCAAATAGGGGAGCTTGGAGACAATTCCCTGTAGGGAGCCGCCGAAAAAGTCCCGGTTCCGCACCTCTCCGTCCGCTTCCGGCCGCCAGGCGGGAGCCTCTGCCCAGTCCTGATGGACCCAGCGCTCACCCACAAGTCCCTCCGGAGAGGGAACCTCCAGCCGGCAAAAGCGATCCGGGAAGATCTGATAGGTGATGCCCTGGCCAAACCACGTTGGGGAAAAGCTCTTCTGGTAAACGGTCAGCTGCCAGGGGTCCCACCCGCCGTCGCTGCGGTAGCCGGTCTTGTCCAGCATACAGCCGGAGCCATCGTCCCGCCAGAGGCGGAAGGCGTACCACACCAGCTCCGGCTCCGCTGGGGCGGAAAAGTCCAGGGCAAAGCAGGCCCGGTCTCCCTCAATGCCGGAAAAGGAAGCCTTCAGCTCCTGCCGGAGGCCGGAAAACTCCTGCTGGAGAATCAAGGCACAGTGCGTAAAACCCTCCGCCGCCAGGGGACGGCAGCGGAGGGCGATTTGGGAGCCGCAGACTGCGGCGCCGAACGGGGTTTTACAGAGCGGATGGCGGGGATCAAACACAAAAGGCTCGCGCATGGGAGCAACTCCTTTATGAGAAATCAGGAAACGGTTTCACGTGAAACAAAGGCAGGGAAATCAGGGCAGAAGCTGGTTCTCCCCAGTGATAGAGCCGGAGACGTTGTCCGCAGAAAAATAGGCGTTGAGAATTTTGACTGCGGAAGGGGCCAGCGCAGCGCCTGAGCCGGCGTGCTCAATAACAATGGACACCACAATCTCCGGGTCATCGTATGGGGCAAAGCAGACGAACACGCCGTTATCCTTCTGGTCGCCGCCCAGCTGGGAGGTGCCGGTCTTGGCGCCGGCTGTCACCACACAGTTTTGGAAATAGGCGGCGACAGAGCCGCCGGGCTGGGTATAGCCATACATGCCTTTTTTCACAGCCTCCAGAGTGGCGTCATGAAGCTCCAGGGTCTGGACAGGCTCGGTATTGCCCACGGCAAGCACCTGGGAATTATCATAGCTCTTGACGGCTTTCAGCAGATGGGGCTCCCGGCGGACGCCTCCGGAGACCAGCGTGCAGATATAGTTGGCTAATTGAAGAGGGGTATACGCCTGGTTGGCCTGGCCGTAGCCAGCCCAGGGAGCCTGGTCCTCACCGGGGCGGTTTTCCGGCAGCGTGCCGGTGTTGTCGCCGGTCTCAATGCCGGTGTGGGCGCCCAGGCCAAAGGCGGAGAGGTATTCCCGCAGATTGTCCATCCCCAGCTGGTAGCCCATCTCCGAAAAGAAATAGTTGCAGGATTTGGTGATGGCCTGAGAGACGTTGATCCAGCCGTGGCTGCCGCCGGCGCAGTTGCTGTAGCTGTTGGGGTCTCCTGGATAACGCCAGGTGTAGGGAGAATAAATCTTATCTGTGGGGGACACGATTCCCTCCTCCAGGGCCGCCACCGCCGTCAGAGGCTTGATGGTGGAGCCGGGAGCGTAGGGGGTGGAGGTGGCGCGGTTATAGAGGGGGTGGGCAGGGTCTTCCGAGAGCTCTGTATAGTCCTGGCGGTAGGTGGAGAGATCATAGGTGGGGTAGTTGGCAAGCGCCAAGAGCTCTCCGCTGTCCACCAGCTCCACCACCGCGGCGGCGCCGCGGTCTGTCAGGCCGTCCTTGTTCATCGCTGTTACAGCCTCCGCCAGGATTGCCTCCACTGTCTGCTGCAGCTCCAGGTCAATGGTCAGCTCCACGGTACTGCCGGGCTCAGGCTCCGTTGCATAGTACTGGCCGGTAATCTTTCCCTCACTGTTGGTGGAGATCACCCGGCGGCCGTTCTTGCCCCGCAGATATTCCTCAAAGGCGGCCTCCACGCCGCTCTTGCCCACAGTGGCATTTTGAGGATAGTCGTCATAAAAGGGGTTTTCCAAGTCCTCAGGATACAACGGCCCTACCAGACCCAGGATATGAGCGGCAGCGGTCGTCTCATACTCCCGGACCGTGGACTGAGAGATCTCGGCCCCGGCATAGTTTCCATCCGTCACCATGGAGATAAAGGCAGTGTCCACGTCCTCCACCAGAGTATAGTCCGTGTATCCGCTGGCGCGGCGCAGGGACAGCTCATAGCGGATACCCAGCACCATCCTGGCCTGTTCCATGGTAAAGCCAGAGGGAAGGTTCAGCTCCTCCCGCAGCTGGGAGAAGACATAGTAGGACGAGAGCCCCGCGTCCAGCAGCATCTGAGAGGTGACGGCGGACCCGGGGAGCTGATCCAGCAAGGCCTCACCCTGCTCCTGGGGAGTGGGGGAGATGTCCTCTTCCTCCCCGGCCTCCGGGACATCCGCCAGCTCCGGATGCTTGAGCATATAGGAAACTAAAGCGTCGTTGCAGGCGTCCACAGACCGCAGGTAGTTTAAAAACTGCAGCTTTTTGGAATCCGAGAGGGTGTCCAGGGTATAGGAGTAGGGGGCTTGGCGGGAAATGGGCAGGGAATCCGACCAGGTTCTTCCCTGGTCCTGGCACAGCTCCAGAAGTCGAAGAATTGCCTCGTTCTGGTCTTGCCCCGTTTTCAAAAGGCTGGAGTCAAAACTCAAATTGTAGACGGAGCGGTTGGAGACTAAAACCCGGCCCTTGCGATCGGTAATGACGCCGCGGGAGGCCTCAATGGTCTCCTCCTGGGCAATGGAGTGGATGGACTTTGCCAGATACTCCTCGTGTTCGTTGACCTGGATATTGTACAAAACGCCCAGATATACCAGAAGAACAGCGCCCAAGATTCCGGCCAGAGCCAGCAGGCGACGGGAACGGTTTTCTCTCATGGAAACTCCTTTTAATCAGTCGTACAGGCGGTGGACCTTCCGGGCCACGGCCCGAAAGAGCGCGGTGGCCGGGAATACCAGAGGAGCGGTGACGCAGAATTCCCGCAGCATCAAATAGGCGCCGGACTGCCAAGCGCTCCGCCCCTCCATCCACAGCAAAAAGCAGCGGAACCCATCCGTCAGGATAAAGGCGGCGGCGGTTCCCACCAGCGAGCAGAGGTACCCCGCGGGCAGAACGCTCTGGGACAGGAGAGACGCGCACAGGCCCGCCAGGGGGAACATCAGCGTATAGAGGCAGGGAGGGGAGCCCGGCAGAAGCAGGTCACACACCACGCCGACGCACAGGGCGAAGACGGTGCCGGCCACCGGAGACTCATATGTGGCGGGAATGACCGCCAGCAGAGGATAGAGAAAGGGAATCACCCCCCAAAGGGTGATACGCTGAAAGATGGCCCCCTGTGCCAGCAGGCACAGCGCGGCGGCGGCCGCGTATAAAGACCACTTGATCATAATTTCATTGCGGGCCAGCATGGCGGACCTCCTTTACCATGTTTCACGTGAAACCTCCGGCAAAAGCAAAGTCAGTTGGAGGCGTCAAAGGAACGGATGACCACCACCTGCTGCAAGGAGGAAAAGTCCACGGCCGGGGCCAAAATTGCATAGGAGGAGGCGCCGGAGTCGTCCATTTGAAGCTCCTCCACAGAACCGATCACCAGCCCCGCGGGGAAAAAGCCCCCAAGTCCGCTGGTGACAACCAAATCACCGCCCAGCAGGTCGCAGTCGGCGGGCAAATAGTCCAGCCGCAGCCGGTTTTCCCCCATCAAGGAGAAATCGCCCTGGGCCACCCCCAGGTCTCCGGTGCGGAACACCTGAGCGCCCAGAGAGGTGTCTGTGTCCACCAGCGTCAGAATCGTGGCCCAGTTGGTGCCCACCGCGCTGATGGTGCCCACCAGCGCGCCGGTCTCGTCGATCACACAGTCTCCCACTTCCAGGCCGTCATTGGTGCCGCGGCTGATGGTCAGCGTAGCGGCCCAGTTGGTGACGGCGTGCTCCGTAATCGTGGCCAGAACAATGTCCTCCGTCAGATCCGACCGCTCCTCCTGAAGACCGAGAAGCTCCTTCAGCCGTTCGTTTTCGGCGCTGTCGTCCCGGGCCTGACGGATTTCCGCCTCCATCGACGCAATCTGCTGACGCAGGCGGGCGTTTTCCTCCTCCAGGCCGGTGTAGTCCTGATAGTATTTTTGCTTGTCGTTAAACCACTCCGCCACTGCCGTATACGCCGAGCGAAAGGGGGAGGCAATGGTATTGGCCAGATTTGTCAGGGGAGAGGAGGTGTTGCTGAACACGGACATCAGGGCCAGCGCCACAGCGATCACCGCTGCGGCGAAAAGCACCCAAAGCCCATTGTTTTTCAAAAAATTCTTCAAGACAGAGCCTCCTTGAAGGAATCAGGACAGCAGAGAAATCCCAAAATATTCCAGCATTCGAGACAGCCGGAGCACCGGCAGTCCCATGACGTTGAAAAAGTCGCCCTCCAGCCGCTCCACCAGCAGCGCGCCCTTTCCCTGCACGCCGTAGGCTCCGGCCTTGTCCATCGGCTCGCCGGTGGCGATGTAAGCGAGCAGCTCCGATTCCGAGGCGGAGCGGAAGCAGACGTCCGTCGCCTCGCTCTGGGTGAGAGACTTGTCTCCCTGGCGCAGCGTCACGCCGGTGCGGACCGTGTGGCGGCGTCCCTGCAGGGCGGTGAGCATCCGCAGGGCGTCCGCCTCGTCCACAGGCTTTCCCAGGCGCTGATCGTCTAGAAACACCATGGTATCGGCGGCGATGATCAGCTCGCCGGTGCCGCAGGGGACGGCCTCCGCCTTTTTGCGGGAGAGGGACTCCACAATCCCGGCGGGGCAGAGCCCCGGCGGATAGGACTCCTCCGCCTGAGAGACCCGGATTTCAAAATCGGTGATGCCGATGCGCTTCAGCAGCTCTCTCCGCCGGGGGGAGCCGGAAGCCAGCACAATCTTTGCCACGGCGGGCCTCACTTTCCGGTGGAGCCGAAGCCGCCCCGGTCAGGGCCGTCCAGGCGTTCCACCCGGGTGAAGGTCAGCCGGGGCTGGTTTTCCATGATGCGGAATTGGCAGATGCGGGCGTTTTTCTCAATGACCACGTCCCGGGTGGCATAGACGGGCATCTGCCACTGGTCCCCGTCTCCGCAGTAAGAACAGTCCACCACGCCCATGGAGTTGGTCTGTAAAATGCCGTAGTTTTTGAAGGTGGAGCTCCGGGGGGCGATATGGGCCTCGTAGCCCTCCGGCAGGGCAATGGACACCCCCAGGGGAATCAGCCGGAACTCGCCGGCCTTCAGCTGGACATCCTGAGCTGCCCGGAGGTCAATCCAATCAGATTTCCCGTCCACATAGCACAGGGGTTCCAGATCGTCCAACCAATATTTTACCTTAATTTCAACCATGTCAATCTCCAGAAAACAGGATGTTTTCAATTCCTTCCAAAAAATAATACAAACAGGGCCGCAGGAACATCACTCCACGCCCCGCTCATAGAGCCCTCGGGTAAAAATCTCCGGCGGGGCTCCTCCCGTTCGATAGGCCCGGAGAATCTCCACGCACGCCTCCGGGCGCTCCGTCGTGAAGCGGAGCCGGGCAAAGGCGAGACCAAGCCGCTTCCAGGTCTCCCGGTCCGCCAGCCATAGGGGACGGCTGTTTTGCACCTCCGTCCGGTGGCCGAAGGCAGGCAGCAGGGGAAAGGCGGCGCCGGTACGGTCAAGGAGCGCATGGCTCTCCCGGCAGGGGGCGCCGGCAGGCACCAGGGGTCCGGCAGCGGAGAGGCCGCAGCCCTCTTGATTCTGCACCAGGCAGTTCTCCGTAATCATCAGGGGCAGGCGGCCATAAACCAGCGCCTCCGTCGGCAGCAGCTTTTTTAGGTCCCGGATCTGGGAAAAGCGCAGCTCAAAGGAGAGGCAGGCCGAGGCAAGCCCCTTACGGCGCAGATAGTCCAAGGAGCGGCTGTTGTAGACGTTCAGCCCGAAATCTCCGTAGAGGGAAAGCCCCAGGCCCCGCGTCAGCGGGAGGTGGCCGATGTTCCCCACCAGCACGCCGTCAATGCCCAGCTCCCGGGCCTTTTCCAGGCGGCGGCGCAGGTCCGCCTCGTCCCGGTCCCGCCAGACCCTGGGCAGGATCGCGCACCACTGGGTATCTGCCTCCGGCAGGTGCGGCAGGTCCGCCAGCAGCTCCAGGGGCAGATAGATGCGGGCCGGAGCTTCCTCCAACAGGGCTGGGGTCAGCTGGGCGGCATGGGTGAGGGAGACGGTGAGGGCCGGCCGCTCTTGGGCACATTCCGCCTTCCGCAGCGGGGGAACCTCCGCCTCCCGCCGGAGGGGAGGCGCGCACCGCGCCTCCGCGAGGGACGCAAGCGCCTCTCTCCGCAAGGCGTTGATGGCGCTGGCAGGCAGGGACAAGCCCTCGCCCACCTCCACCGCTGCCCCTGCGCAGTGAAAGGCGGTGCCGCCAGTCTTTCCAAGGCGCTCGGCCACCTCTTCGGCGGTGAGGGCCCGGGTCCGGGCGGCTTCCGGAGCAGGGCCTGTGACCGTGACGGCGCGAGTCCCGTCGTCCACGGTCAGGACGCAGGGGGCGTGGGGCTGAATCGTACAGGCAAAGCGCACCGGAACGGTGCGCCGGCTGTCCTTTTCATAGGTGGCCTTGGCCCGCTCAAAGAGCTCCCTGGGCTCCGGAGCGTTCTCCGGCCGGGTGCCGAACATCTCCACACCCCGGCGGCCCCGCCAGTAGGCGTCGGTAAAGCCGGAGCGGGAGAAGGCCAGCTCCAGCTCCCGCTCCTCGGCAGGGGTGGGGCCGCGGCTTTCCTCCAGAAGCCGGGCATAGATGCCCGTGACTACAGCCACGTACTCCGGGCGCTTCATCCGGCCCTCCAGCTTCAGGCAGGCCACGTCCCGGATGCCGGACAGGTCCTGGGCCAGAGAGTTGTCCTTCAGGCTCAGGGGATAGCGGTTTGCGGCGGGCTCGTCCACACCGTAGGGCAGGCGGCAGGGCTGGGCGCAGGTGCCCCGGTTCCCGGAGCGGCCGCCCACCACCGCGCTCATGGCACACTGGCCGGAGTAGCACATGCACAGGGCTCCATGTGCAAAAATTTCAATCTCCGCCGGGCAGGCGGCGCAGATGGCCTCCGTGTCCTCCCGGGAGCACTCCCGGGCCAGCACCACCCGCTCACAGCCGTCGGAGGCGACCTCATTGGCGCCGCCGGAGGTAAAGATGCTCATCTGGGTGCTGGCGTGGAGAGGGAGATCCGGCAGAGCCTGCCGCAGCAGGTCCAAAAGGCCCCAGTCCTGAACCAGGACCGCATCCACGCCCAGGCGGCAGGCTTTCCGGGCGGTTTCCAGGGCGCGGGGCAGCTCCCGGTCCGTCAAAAGGGTGTTGAGGGTCAGAAAGACCCGCACGCCCCGCAGGTGGCAGTAGGACAGGGCGTCAGCGAATTCCTCATCCGAAAAGTTCCTGGCGTTTCGCCGGGCGTTGAAGTCTCCCCAGCCTAAGTATACCGCCCCAGCGCCGTTCTGGACGGCGGCCCGCAGGGCCTCCGGCGAGCCGGCCGGGGAGAGGAGCTCCCGCGTCACTTGCTCTTGTTCTCCAGCTTTTGCTGCAGGCGGAAGACCTCCCGCTTGAGCTCGCTGACCTCGCTTTGAGCCTTGCCGGCCTCGTCCAGATACCCCTTAATCTGGCTGCGGAGCTGCTCCGCGGCGGCCTGGGCCTTGAAGAGCTCGTCCGCAATATTGGCGGCGGTGAGGACGGCGGCGTCCGTGCGGCCCACCTTGGAGCTGTCCAGAATCTCCGCCATTTTGTCGCTGACATAGGCGCCCACCTTCTGCATATAGGCGGCGGATTCCTCCGCAACAAAGGTATAGTCCTCTCCGCAGATGGGGACCACCACGCGGTTTGCCATCATACATTCCTCCTCATTCTCTCATCCCAAAACAGGGCGCAGTTTCACAGCATCCAGTATACCATAGGGACATACACAGTTCCAGAAATTTTCAGAAGATTTCAAAATAAATTCAAAACTCCGCTGCGGGACGGCCCGCCAGGGCAGGCTCAGGGCAGAGCGAAGCGCTCCCAAGATAGGCGGACGCCCTCCGCCGCCAGCCACGCCGGACGGGTGCTGTGATAATCGCAGTCGCTGTAGCCGGCGTAAGTCCACACCTGCCGGCCGGTTTTCAGGACGGCTCCGGTCTCATCCGCCAGGGAGCGGGTGAGCGCCGCCGCGATCCCTTGCCGCAGCGTGAAGGGATGGGCCCGCTCGACGGAGCAGGACAGGTCCTCCGGCACCCGCTGACCGCCCTCGTCCAGAACGGAGACCACCCGTCCGGAATAGGAGACGCCGTGGATGGCCTCCAAGTCCCGCTCCCAATGATAGGGGGCGGAGCCGCCCGGGGGGAACGGCCCCAAGCAGAGATTCCAAAGCAGCAAAATTGCCGCGGCAGAGCCAAAAAATCGGTACCGCTTCTTCATAAAAACCGCCTTCAGCCCCTTTGTTTTCCCCATCGTAACAGGAAGAAGCTCCGCCATCAAGTTTTCCACAGGGGCTTGTCCTGGGGAGAGAATTCGTGTAAAATAGGGAGCAGTCAACAAGAGAGGAGGGGCCGGAATTGGGAAGCGTGCTGGTGTATTCGCCGGAGGAGGGCGTTACGGTATCCGCCCAGGCGCTTCGGCGCCTGTTGGAAAAGGGCGACGGGGATGCGGCGCTTTTATATCTGGCCCTTCTGCGCCACCACGGAACCATACAGCCCCGGGCCCTGGCGGGGGAGCTGCGCTGGGAACGGCCCCGGATCGAGGCCGCAGAGGAGGCGCTTCGGCAGATGGGATTGATCGCCCCGGCAGAGCAGCCCCCCGCTCCGGCGGAGGAGAGCCCCGCCTACCAGCGCTCTGATATTTTGGAGCGGTTGGAGAGCGGCGGGGAGTTCCGCTCGCTGGTGGCGGAGGTGGAGCGGAAGCTTGGCAAAAAGCTGACGGTTCCGGACATTGGGATTCTCCTGGGATTACAGGATTACCTGGGCCTTCCGGGAGACGTTATCTATCTTCTGGTATGCCACTGCGCCGAGCGGATTCAGCGGCGTTACGGCCCGGGACGCCGCCCTGCTATGCGGCAGATCGAGAAGGAGGGCTACGCCTGGGCCCGCAAGGGCATCGACAGCCAGCGGGCGGCGGCGGCCTATCTGAAGCAGTACGCCCAGCGGCAGGAGACGATTCCCCTCTACATGCGGGCTCTGGGCCTGGGGGAGCGGGCTCCCAGCCCTTCAGAGGAGAAGTACCTCACCGCCTGGCAGGAGATGGGCTTTGCGCCGGAGGCGGTGGCTCTGGCGGCGGACAAAACGATTCTCAAGTGCCACGAGCTGAAGTGGCCCTACTGCAACGGGATTTTGAAGCGCTGGCACGAGGCCGGCCTACATACGCCGGAGGAGATTCAATCCGGCGACCGGCCCGCCCCCGGGCGGGAGGACAAGCCCCGGGAGAGCGCGTGGAAATACGTGTAAGCCCTGGGAGGAAGGAGGTACGCGATGGCCTACGACGGAAAGATCATGCGGCGGGCCCTGCGGCGGTTTGAGGAAGACCGGCAGGCCCGGGAAGCCCGGTTCCAGGCCCGGCGGGAGGAGATCTTCCTCCGCCAGCCCCGGTTGCGGGAGATTGAGAGCCAGCTTCGCTCCACCATGAGCCGCATCATCGTCGGCGCGCTGCGGCGGGGCACGGACCCTCTTCCGGCGGTGGAGCGGCTGCGGGACGAGAATATGAGCCTGCAATCGGAGCGGCGGACGCTGCTGCGGGAGCTGGGCCTGCCGGAGGACGCCCTGGAGGAGACGCCCCTCTGCGCCCTCTGCGGCGACACCGGATACCGCCAGGGCCGGGTCTGCCGCTGTCTGGAGCGGTACTACACCCAGGAGCAGCAAAAGGAGCTCAGCCGGATGCTGGACCTGGGGAGCCAGAGCTTTGACACCTTCTCCCTGGACTGGTACTCCGACCGGGTGGAGCCGGGAAACAGCAAGTCCGCGAGAAGCCATATGGAGATGGTCTACAACAGCTGCGCGGAGTTTGCCCACCAGTTCGGCCGCCGCCCCGGAAACCTGCTTTTGTTTGGAAACCCAGGGCTTGGAAAGACCCACCTCTCCGCTGCCATCGCCCGGGAGGTCAGCGCCGCCGGGTGGTCCGTGGTGTACGATACGGCGGGGCATGTCTTCTCCCTCTTTGAGGACCAGAAGTTCGGCCGGGAGGAGGATGCAGCAGACGTGGAGCGGGTGCTGAAATGCGACCTGCTGATTCTGGACGACCTGGGCACGGAGCTCACCACCGCCTTTGTCCAGAGCGCCCTGTACCAGATCGTGAATACCCGGCTTTTGGAGCGGCGCTCCACGATCCTCAGCACAAACCTGATGCCGGATGACATCGCCCGCCGGTATTCCCCCCAGACGGCCTCCCGGATTGAGGGGGAGTACCAGCTGCTGCCCTTTGTGGGGGAGGACGTGCGCAAGCTCAAGAAAAACCGCTGCTGAGGCGAAAGGGCCTTTTCTGGGTGCGCGGGCCGGGTGAGCGTGCGTGGCCTCTGCGGGAGGGAGCGTGGAAAACGGCCCGTCAAAACGTTTTTGGGGCTTCCAGGCCTGCAAGCCGGCTTTCGGGCCGGTTTTTTTGCTGGAAAACAGGGGGTTTTTCTTTTGGAGAAAGTGTGTTATACTACATGGCGTTGAAACCTGCGCCCGCGGCGGCAGGCAGACTTTGCGGAAAGCGGTGACAAGATGCCCATATTTGATACCCATGCCCACTATGATTCCGGCGCGTTCAACGCCGACCGGGACGCGGTGCTGGCGGCCCTGCCGGCGGCGGGGGTGACTTTGGTGGTGAACCCCGGCTGCGATTTGGAGAGCTCCCGGCAGGCCGTGGCTCTGGCGGAGCGGTTCCCCCACGTCTATGCCGCTGTGGGCATTCACCCCTCTGATTGCGGCGGCTGCGGCGAGACGGAGTTTGAGGAATTGAAGGCCCTCTGCCGCCATGAAAAAGTGGTGGCCATCGGGGAGATCGGCCTGGACTACTACTGGCAGGACAATCCCCCGCGGGAGTTTCAGCAGATGGTGTTCCGCCGCCAGATTGAGCTGGCGCTGGCGCTGGATCTGCCCATTATCGTCCACGACCGGGAGGCTCACGGCGACAGTCTCGCCCTTGTGCTGGAGTACCCGGCGCTGCGGGGGGTCTTTCACTGCTTCTCCGGCAGTCCCGAAATGGCGGAAGCGCTTATCAAGCGGGGCTGGTATCTGGGGATTGACGGCCCCATCACCTACAAGAACGCCCGGCGGGCGCCGGAGGTGGCGGAGGTCATCCCCTTGGAGCGAATCGTGGTGGAGACAGACGCGCCGTACCTCACGCCGGAGCCCTTCCGGGGCAAGCGGAATGACAGCCGGTACCTGCCCTATGTGATTGAGAAGATGGCCCGGTGGAAGGGCGTGACGCCGGAGGAGCTGACGGAGATTACCTTCGCCAACGGAAAACGGCTCTTTGGATTGGAGTGATTTTGAGATGGAAAAAGGCTTTACGATCACTTATGAATATGGGGACAACCTGTATGTGAACCCCACAAACCGCTGCAACTTCAACTGCGAGTTCTGCCTGCGGCACAACCAGAGCTCCGGCGGCAGCATCTATACCCACAATTTGTGGCTCAAGCGGGAGCCAAGCAAGGAGGAACTCCTGGCCTCCATCGAGAGCTGGGACCTCTCCAAGTACAAGCAGCTGGTGTTTGTGGGCTTTGGCGAGCCCACCTACCGGATAGATGACATCTGCTGGGTGATCGACCAGATGAAGGCCAGGGGGGAGAAGATCTTCACCCGCATGGACACCAACGGCACCGGCTCCCTCATCAACGGCCGGGATATCGCGCCGGACTTTGCCGGCCGGTTCGACATGGTCTCCATCTCCCTGAATACCGACACGGCGGAAAAATACGAAGCCCTGTGCCACCCGGCCCAGCCGGGAGCCTATCAGGCCATGAAGGACTTTGCGCGGGAGGTGGGAAAGTACGTCCCCACCGTGATGATGACGGTGGTGGACACGATTCCGGCGGAGGAGATTGAAAACTGCAGGAAAATCTGCGAGGATGAAATCGGCGCCACATACCGGGTGCGGGAGTATATCGCAGATTAAAGATAAGGTGGGATACGAATGATCGGTGCATTGATTTTAGGCGCCCTGGTGGGGTGGATTGCCGGCAAGCTCATGAATGTGGAGGGCGGCCTTCTGCGCAACATTGTCATCGGCGTGGTGGGGTCTTTTGTGGGCAGCGTGGTATTTTCCCTGATTGGATTCCATGCCTACGGCCTGGTGGCGGAATTGATTGTGGGCGTGGTGGGCGCATGCCTCTTCATCTGGCTGGGAAGAAAGCTCTTTTGACCGAAGAAAAGCGCCAAAACGACAGCGCCGGGAGCAACATGCTCCCGGCGCTCAGCCTTTTTTCAGAGGAAAGGTGCAGATGAAGCGGGTCTCCCGGGCGGAGCTCTCCGCTCGGATGGCACCCTTGTGCGCATCCATGATGGTTTTGGCGATAGCAAGGCCCAGACCGAAGCCCGACTTCTCCCCCCGGGACGCATCCGCCCGGTAGAAGCGCTCAAACAGATGGGAGAGCTGCTCTGCCGGGATGGGATCGCCCTCATTGGCCACCGTCAGCACCGCCTGACGGTCCGTCTTTCGCAGGGCCATGCGGACGGACGTTCCGTCCCGCCCATATTTGATGGCGTTGTCCAGCAGGATGGAGGCCAGCTGGCGCAGCTTATCCCGGTCGCCCAGCACCAGCACGTCCTCAGTGAGCTGATAGTCCAGGGATTTCCCGGACTCAAAGGCTACCGGCTCAAAGGCCAGGGCACAGTCTGCCGCCACATCGGAGAGGGAGACCTCCGTCAAAACCGCCGTGGGACCCATGTTGTCCGCTCTGGCCAGGGTCAGCATTTCCTCCACCAGGGCCTTCATCTGCCGGGCCTCGGAGTGAATGTTGTCCGCCCAGCGGGCGGGCCGGGGCTCCAGCGCGGTGCCCTCCAGCAGCTCCGCGTTGGAGAGGATGACCGTCAGGGGAGTTTTCAGCTCATGAGAGGCGTCGGAGAGAAATTGGCGCTGCTGGCGCCAGGCCTTCTCCACCGGCCGCGTGGCCCACCAGGAGAGGAGGATGGAAACGCCCAACAGCAGGGCCAGTGCGCCTGCGGCGATGATCAGATAGCTGCCCATCATCTCCCGCAGGATGGCCTGTTCCATGGACATGTCCACAAAGGCCAGACGGGTGTAAAAACCCCGATCCTGCCGCAGATAGCGCAGATGATAATCCTGAATCACGCCTTCGTTCTGAGGCTGGTGCAGACAGTCCTGCAAAATGGCGGTCAGAGTTTCGCTGTCGTCCAGGTTGGCATAGGTTCCACCGGTGACGTCCGCCAGATAGCCGCTGGTGTTGGGATAGACATTGACGGTAAAATAGGGGAGCAGGACCACGTGATGATCCCCAATGGTGATCTGAGCGCTGGGAAGCCCGCCGGTCCCGAGAGAACTCTCATTCTGAGCCACCTGGTAGAGCAATTGCCGGCTCAGGTCCCGCACATTCTGGCGGATGGCGAAGAACACGGAGGAAAAGACCACCGCCAGGATGGCGGTGACTAGGGACATGCAGATAAGCACAAATTTCAACCGGAGTTTTCGAATCATGACAAGTGGTCCTCCTTGTCGAAAAAGCTGTGGAAATTGTGGAAAACAGGGAAAAGCCGTGGAATCAGGGCACGGCCAGACAGTACCCCACCATCCGGATGGTTTTGATTTTCACCCCGGAGTGCAGATGTTCCAGCTTTTTCCGGAGAAAAGAGATATAGACCTCCACATTGTTGTCCTCCGCATCCGACTCATATCCCCAGATTTTCAGCAGCAACGTCTCCTTGGTGAGAATCAGGTCCCGGTTGCGCATCAGCAGCTCCATCATGTCATATTCCTTGCGGCTCAGGCGGACGGACCGCTCTCCGCAGGAGAGGGAAAATGCGCTTTTATCCAATTTCAGATCGCCGTACTCCAAAAGATCCGCCCCCCGTAACTCCGGCTGGCGACGGGTCAGGGCGCGAATGCAGGCCAACAGCTCCTGGGGCTCAAAGGGCTTGGTGAGATAGTAGTCCGCGCCGCAGTCCAGCCCCTCCACCTTGTCGGCCACCTCGGAGCGGGCGGTGAGCATCAGCACCGGCGTGGCGTTTCCCGCCGCACGCATCCGCCGCAGGACCGTGAAACCATCCAGCTTTGGCAGCATCACGTCCAGCAGCACCACGTCGTAAATGCCGGTCAGGGCGTTGTCCAGTCCCGACTCTCCGTCGTGAGAGATATCGGCGCTGTAACCGCCCAGTTCCAGAAGGTCCTGAAGCGACGAGGCAAGACGCACCTCGTCCTCAACAATCAAAATCCGCATAAAACCTCCGCTTGGACGTTCAGCCCTCCAGACCGCTGGCCGCAACCCGCATCAGCGGGTCCAGCAGGGCCGTCTCCAAGAGATAGATGGTGGTGTCGTCTTCCAGCTGGGCATACCGCCCGCTTCGGTCCGGCAGCCGGTCCCCCACGGAGAGGACCAGCTCCGCCTCTGTGCCGGAGTCCGTGAGATAGTTCAAACGCACCGCAGCCTCCGGCTGGTCCAGGCCGCAGATCGTCACGGCCTCGTCCGAGGGGTTGTAGTCCACGCATCTGGAAAAGGAGAGGGCCGTCAGGTCCTCCAGCAGCGAGCGGACGGTGGGATCGTCCGTGACGTTAGCTCCGCCGGAGCGCCATGTCACCGTATCGTCGGTCTGCTGGGCGGTGAGCACCACGCTGATCGGGTTCTCCCCGGCGCCCTCTATGGTGACGGAGCGAATCTGTGTCTCGGTCAGCGCGGGAAGCTCCGGCAGGCGGCACATGTCGTAAATGGAGGTGGACATCAGCTGATACAGGGTGTCGGCAATGATGTAGACGGTGGATTCATCCCCGTTGAGCCGCACATAATAGCTGGTGCCGTCCGTGGTGGTTTTGCCAAAGAGCACGGTGGTAGAGGTCCCGTCCGCTGTGGAGGCGGTAAGGGAGGCGGACGGCTCGTCCAGACCGCTGTTTTCCAGGGCGGCTTCGTCCGTCAGGGTCTGCTGGGGCTTCCAGGAGGAGAGCAGGTCCAAAATTTCCAGGATGACCGCGTCCTCCAAGGGAAACGACTCGTCGGCAGTCCAATACCAGGCGCCCGCCTCATCCTGGGAAAAGGAGAGGGTAGCGGTGCCGTTGTCATAGGTCAACGAGGTGTAGGCGCCGGAGGCCGGAGCGGCGCCCCCGTCGGAAGGGTCAGCCCCCTCCCGGTCGGCCCGCCACTCCCGGAACCGAATACCCAGAACAATCAATAATGCGGCCACCAGCACCAGAAGGATGGTGGCGAGGATCGTAACAATTCGTCTTTCTCTCCATGTCATAGAGGGAATACCTCCTGTAAGTCCTTGCCTTTTGATAGGGGCTGCCCCCTGGCAGGATCGCGATTGACAACCATTATAGCATGATCTGGCCACACTTGCAAATGTGCCCCTCTGAAAGCATAGCATACGGCCAAGAGCTGAAATCAAACTGAAAAGGAAAAAAGAACCGGCGAAATCTTGACAAAAGCTTTGCAAAAACACCTTGCAAAAGCAAAAACCGCTTTGTATAATAGTGCCTGTCGGCTTTCGACAAGAATACCCGGATGGAGTGCGACCATCCGGCCAGTATGGAGGATATAACAAATGAGAGGCGTGCACAGCGTGGTGGACGAGATCCGCCGCAATGTATTTACGGAGGTGGCCCGTCTTGCCTATGAGGGCGGCGATCTGAACCGGGTGGATATGATTCCCTACAAGCTGGTCCCGGGGGAGATCGCCCACTACCGCCACGACGTTTTCCTGGAGCGGGCCGTTGTTGCCGCGCGGGTCCGTCTGGCGCTGGGCATGGACCTGGCCCCCGGCAAGCCCCGCTCTGCCCTGAGCGACCAGATTCAAGAGGCAGCCACCGATCAAAAATATTTTGAAGAGCCCTTGGTCAACATCATTCCCTTTGCCTGCAATGCCTGCCCCCCTAAGCAGATTCGGATCACCGACAGCTGCCAGGGCTGCATTTCCCACCCCTGCATGAATGTCTGCCCCAAGGACGCGATCTATCTGGATAAGGACAAGCACTGCCACATTGATCAGGACAAGTGCATCAAGTGCGGCAAGTGCTTCAGCCAGTGCCCCTACCATGCCATTTCCAAGATCGAGCGGCCCTGCGCCGCCGCCTGCGGCATGGACGCCATCGGCTCCGATGAGCTGGGCCGGGCTAAGATTGACTATGATAAATGTGTATCCTGCGGCATGTGCCTGGTGAACTGTCCCTTTGCCGCCATTGCGGACAAGAGTCAGATCCTGCAGGTCATCACCGCCATGCAGCGCAACGAGGAGGTCATTGCCTGCGTAGCCCCTGCCTTTGTGGGGCAGTTCGGCAAGGAGGCCACCCCGGCCAAGCTCAAGGCCGCTATGCGGCGGCTTGGCTTTGCGGACGTGGTGGAGGTCGCCATTGGCGCGGACCTTTGCACCGTGGAGGAGGCCAAGGACTTTTTGGAGGAGGTACCGGAAAAGCAGCCCTTTATGGGCACGTCCTGCTGCCCCGCCTGGTCGGTTATGGCCAAGAAGCTCTTCCCGGAGTTTAAGGACTATATCTCCATGGCTCTGACGCCTATGGTGATTACAGCCCGCATGGTGAAAAAGGATCATCCCAATGCCCGGATCTGCTTTATCGGGCCCTGTGCGGCCAAGAAGCTGGAGGCCAACCGGAGGTCCGTCCGTTCCGACGTGGACTTTGTCCTGACGTTTGAGGAGCTCCAGGGCATGTTTGACGCCAAGGAAGTGGACTTCACGAAGATTGAGGCGGACCCCGCCGACAATATGGATGAGGGCACCGGCATGGGCCGGGGCTTTGCCGTGGGCGGCGGCGTGGCCGCCGCAGTGGTGGAGGCCATCCGGCACATCGACCCGGATCGGGAGGTTCTCATCGAATACGGCGACGGCCTGCGGGAGTGCCGCAAGATGCTGCAGATGGCCCGGGCCGGCAAGCGCAACGGCTATTTGCTGGAGGGCATGGCCTGCCCCGGCGGCTGTGTAGCCGGCGCCGGCACCATCCAGCCGGTCAAGCAGAGCGCCGTGAGCGTGGAGCAGTTTAAAAAGGCAGCACCGGAGCTCAGCTGTACTACCAGCCCCTATCTGAACCGCCTGGAAGAGGTGGAGAAGAAATACCAGTAAACGCAAGATTTTATCAGGGCCCCCGGCTTCTTAGCCGGGGGCCCGTTTTTTATAGCAGATAGGAGACATAGCCGAAGCCATATTCCACGAGGGCGCAGAGCTGCTGGAGGTCCGCCGGGGAGGCGGCGTAGTCCTTGACGCTCTCAAGCGGCACCCAATCGGTGCCCCGGTCGGCGTTATAGGCTTTCGTCACAGCAGGGAGGGCGGCGTCCACCTCCGCCAGCGTGACGGTGTGGCTCTGGGTGATGCCGTCAGGGCGGAGATAGGTCCAGCGCACCTCCTCCAGATTTCCGATCAGCGCCAGGAGCAGCGGAGAAAGGCGCTCCATCTCTAAATGGAGGTCTGCGGCAAAGGAATCCGGATCAGGTTTTCTCATTAAATCCAGCGGGACCTCCGGGCCGGCAAATCCCAGGGTCAGGCCGTAGGGCTGGCTCGCGGTCTGAAGGCTCATGGTATAGCCGGTGAGAATGCCGCCGCCGTACCAGCGGCTCAGCTCCTGGAGCAGCGCGCTCACCGCAGAGTTGTCGCCGAGATAGGGGGTTTGAGCCTCGTAAATGGCCTGGACGGCAGGGGAGATGGCGGTGCCCTCCTGCCAGATCAGCCGTCCGGAGGTGCCGCCCAGCCAGATCTCCGTGACGCCATCCAGGGGGATGGTGAGCGCGGCGGTGCCGTCGGAGAACAGGGGAGAGACTAACACCTCCCGGGCATAGATGGAGACGACGCCATCCTGGGTTTCAACGCTCCATCCGTGATAGGCGTTGGCGGAGGCCATGGAGGAGAGCTCCAAATGAAGCTGCTCCGCCTCCTCCCGGATGGAGGAGACCATTAGCGTCTGGACCTGAAGCGGCGTGCCGATCACAAACACCTTCAGCGCCAGCGCCGCCGCCAGCACCGCCGCCGTGCAGAGCACCGCCAGCGCCGCCCGTTTCCAGCCCCTGCGCTTTACCTTTTTGAGATAGTCCACCTCCCGGGCGGCCTGGGGGTCTTCTTCGGTAGGGGAGGCCAGCGCCTCCCGCAGCGCCGCGCACTCCGAACATGTTGAGAGATGGGCTTCCACCGCTTGGTTGGTCTCCGGGGCCGTCAACCCCTCCACATAGCTTGGAAGCAAATCCCTTGTCACGGCGCAGGTCAGGTCATTTTTCATCCTTGGTTCCTCCTGTTCGCAGTAATTCCTTGCTCCGGTAAAAGGTCACTCGGGCCCAGGTCTCCGTCCGGCCGCACACATCCCCGATCTCCCGGAAGGAGAGGCCGCCGAAGGAGCGCAGGTAGACCACCTCCCGGGCGTCCGGAGACAGGGCATGGATTTTCCGCAGCAGTTCCAACTGCCCCTCTTGGGCCAGCGTTTCCTCCTCTGCGGAGGGGAGCACCGTCTCCGGCGGGCCCTCCGCAGCCTCTCGGCGGTGCTTGCGCAGATGCTGGTACCAAAGGTGCTTGGCGATCTGGCACAGCCACACAGAGACCTTGCAGGAACCGTTGAAACGGTCCACAGAGCGGATGGCTTGGTAGAAGGTCTCCTGGGTCAGCTCCTCTGCCAAGTGTGCATCCCGGCACTGGGCCAGGAGAAATTTATAGACGGTCTGGGCATGCTGTTGGTAGAGCCGGCTCATATCTTCCATGGACATCCCCCTCCTTTCTCTTCTTAAATCCCTTTCGGAAGGCATTCGTTACAGGAAAATCAAAAAAACCGGCGGAGCTATCCGCCGGTTTTTTGATCTGCCGGAATTTCCCGCAGGAACGCCCCTGAAAAAGGGCGGCGGCCCTCCCACAGGAGGGCGTCACAGAGAAGCCGGATTCTGCCCCAGAGCACCGCCGGGCGCTTGCGCCGGATGGACCTCGGTCAACTCCTCAAAGGAGCGGATGTAGGTGTCCGCCAGGGCCTGAATCTCTGCCTGGTCGCTTTCCGCGGAGGGGTCATAGACCGCGCAGACCCGAAAGCCCGCCTGCTTCGCGGTCTGAATGGCGTGCAGGGCGTCCTCAAACACCACGGTATTTTGCTTGTTGGATTGAAGGCGCCGCATGGCCCGCTCGTAAATTTCCGGACTCTCCGCCTTTCCGGCGCCCACCTCGCCGCAGGTCAGCATCCCGCGGAAATAGGGCGCAATGCCCGCGTGACGCAGCCCCGCCTCCGCCAGATGGCGGTCGGTGTTGGTGGCCACATACATCGCAACGCCCTCCATCTTCAAAAGAGAGAGAAAGCGCACCACACCGGGCTTTGGCTGCACCTGATGGTGATAAAACGTCTCCACCTGCCCCTGGGTCACGGCCACAATTTCGTCTACACTCTGGGGAAGATGGTAGCGCTCCTTGCAGTATTGGGCGCCGTCCCGAAGGGTCAGGACCTTCAGGGTGTCATAGAGATCGGGCTCTGGCTCCACGCCCTGAGCCCGCAGGGTGTTGGCGCCCAGATCGGTCCAGATATGCATCGAGTCCAGCAGGGTGCCGTCCATATCAAAAATTGCGCTTCGCAGCCGCATAAGAAACCTCACAGATTTTCAGAATCATGGCACCGGTGCCCTGACAGCCGCGGCAAACCGCTGAAACTGCCGGAAAAAGGATGGCATGGCCCGGCATCCGCCTGGAAACGCACCTCCCGCCGAAGCGGCGCTCCGGGGAGAAACACGTTTGCCGGGGAAGCTGCAAATGGGAAAGATCAGCAGAGCTTGGCACCGGCCGGAATCGCATCGTCCACCATCAGAAGGTGCAGCCGCTCTTCGCCATGCTCCGTGTGGACGGCGGAGATCAGCATCCCGCAGCTCTCCTGGCCCATCATCTTTCTGGGCGGCAGGTTCACAATGGCCACCAGCGTTTTGCCCACCAGCTCCTCGGGCTTGTAGTATTTTGCAATGCCGGATAGAATCTGGCGGTCCGTGCCGGTGCCGTCGTCCAGAGTAAACTTCAAAAGCTTCTCGCTCTTTTTTACCGCCTCGCACGCCTTCACCTTCACCGCCCGGAAATCCGATTTGCAGAAGGTGTCAAAGTCTACCTGCTCCGTGAGCTGGGGCTCCACCTCCACGGCGGGCAGGGCCGCTCTGCGGGCCTCGGCCTCCAGAGCCTCCAGCTCCTCCAGGGCCTTGTCCATGTCAATGCGGGGGAAGAGGTTCTCCCCCTTGGAGACGGTGACGGTCTCCGGCAGGGCGCCCCAGACGCTGGCGGAATCCCAGGTCTGCACGTCCGCCTCCGCGCCGATTTGGGTGAAAAGCTTCTCACAGCTGTCCGGCATGAAGGGGGTGAGCAGGATACCGCAGATGCGGGTGGCCTCCAGCAGGTTGTAGAGCACATGGGCAAGCCGGGGACCATTTTGTTCCATATCCTTGGCCAGAGCCCAGGGAGCTGTCTCGTCGATATACTTGTTGGCCCGCTGGATGACCTTGAAAATCTCCGCCAGGGCGTTGTGAGGGGCGAAGGCGTCCATGGCCTCGGCATAGCTCTCCCGGAGTCTGGCGGCGGCGATGAGCAGTTCGCAGTCGTATTTCCGGGCGTCCCCCTCCGGGAAATTGAGGGTGATGCCCACGGCTCCCATGGCCTGGGACAGCATGGCAGTCAGGTCTGCCTCGTCCGCCGTGGGACCGCAGCCCTCCGGCAGCTGTCCGCCAAAATACTTACCCGCCATCGCGGTGGTCCGGGAGACCAGATTTCCCAGGTCGTTGGCAAGGTCCGTGTTGATGGTCTGAATCAGCAGTTCGTTAGAAAAGTTGCCGTCGGAGCCGAAGGGGAACGTGCGCATCAGGAAAAAGCGCAGCGCGTCCACGCCGAACTTCTCCGCCAGGATATAGGGGTCCACCACGTTGCCCTTGGACTTGCTCATCTTGCCGCCGTCCAGCAGCAGCCAGCCGTGGCCGAAGACGTGCTTGGGCACCGGCTCGCCCACGCTCATGAGCATGGCGGGCCAGATGATGGAGTGAAAGCGGACAATCTCCTTGCCCACAATGTTCACGCCGGGCCACCAGCCGTCCTTGTAGTCATCGTAGCGGTCGTTCTCATAGCCCAGGGCGGTGAGGTAGTTGAACAGGGCGTCCACCCACACGTAGACCACGTGCTTGGAGTCAAAATCCACGGGGATGCCCCAGGTGAAGGAGGTCCGGGAGACACACAGATCCTCCAGGCCCGGGTCCAGGAAGTTCTTCACCATCTCGTTCACCCGGCTGCGGGGCTGGAGAAAGTCCGTGTTCTCCAGCAGGTCCCGGATGCGGTCGGCGTACTTGCTCAGGCGGAAAAAGTAGGCCTCCTCCTCCGCGTCCACCACGGGCCGTCCGCAGTCAGGGCAGCAGCCGTCCTTGAGCTGGCTCTCTGTCCAGAAGGACTCGCAGGGCGTGCAGTACTTGCCCTTATAGGCGCCTTTATAGATGTCCCCCTTGTCGTACATCTTCCGGAAGATGCGCTGGATGGCCTGGACGTGGTAATCGTCGGTGGTGCGGATGAAGCGGTCGTTGGAGATGTTCATCAGCTTCCACAGGTCCTTCACACCCCGGGGCCCCTCCACGATGTTGTCCACAAACGCCTTGGGACTTACGCCGGCCTCTTTTGCTTTGGTCTCGATCTTCTGACCGTGCTCGTCGGTGCCGGTGAGGAACATGACCTCCTCGCCCTGAAGGCGGTGATAGCGGGCCAAAGTGTCGGTGGCCACGGTACAATAGGTGTGGCCGATGTGCAGTTTGTCCGAGGGATAGTAGATCGGGGTGGTGATATAGAATTTCTTTGTTTCCATGGGGGTTCTCCTTTTCCGCGGCGGCTCCGAATGAAAGAGCGCCGGTATTCCCTGTTATTATAGCGAATTCCATTCCAAATTACAACATTTCCCCTGGAAAATTCCGCCCTTGGCGCTGGGCGCGGCATTGTTTTTTCCCGGGAAATCCGGTACAATAGGAAAAAACAGCAGGGAGGACATGAGGATGAGACTGGTTTCCTGGAACGTCAACGGCCTGCGGGCCTGTCTGAACAAGGGTTTTTTGGACTTCTGCCATGTGGCGGACGCGGACATCCTTTGCCTGCAGGAGACAAAGATGCGCCCTGAACAGGCGGACTTCGACCTGCCGGGGTATCACCGCTATTGGAACAGCGCCGACAAGGCGGGCTACTCCGGCACCGCCATCTTTACCAGGCCGGAGCCTCTTGCGGTCACGTATGACTTTGGAATGGACGAGCACCGCCACGAGGGAAGGGTCATCACAGCGGAGTACCCGGAGTTCTATCTGGTGTGCTGCTACACCCCCAACTCCAAGGATCAGCTGGCCCGGCTGGACTATCGGCTGGCCTGGGAGGACGACATCCGGGACTATCTTTGTGAGCTGGATGAAAAGAAACCCGTGGTCTACTGCGGGGACCTGAACGTGGCCCATACAGAGAAGGATATCAAAAACCCCGGCCCCAACCGCCGCAACCCCGGCTTTACCGACGAGGAGCGGGAGAAGATGACCCGCCTGCTGGACGCAGGATTTGTGGACACCTTCCGAACGCTTTATCCGGACAAGACCGGAGCGTACTCCTGGTGGAGCTACCGCTTCAATGCCCGGAAGAACAACGCGGGGTGGCGGATTGACTACTTTATCGTCTCGGAGCGGCTGCGGGACAGGATCAAAAACGCCGACATCTGGAGCGAGGTAACAGGCAGCGACCACTGCCCGGTGGTGCTGGAGATATGACGGGCTTTGTGCAAACGCCCTTGACAAACCCGGACGCAAGGCGTATCACAGGGATGGCGGGCGTTTAAGCACGCCTGGAAGGAACGAAGGAGTGAAACATCCATGGCAGAAGCAATGAAATATGGGGAAGAGGAATTTGAGGTCCGCCTGCCCGCGGAGCTGATTGCAGCGGAGCTGGAGCCCAACCGGGTTGACCTGCCGCAGCGGACGCCGGAGGAGCACATCCGCTGGGCGCTGGACCACCCGATTGACTCCGCGCCGCTGCGGGAGCTGGTGCGGGCAGGGGAGAAGGTGTGCATTGTTATCTCGGATGTCACCCGTCGCTGGCAGTCTCCGGAGACCTATCTCCCCATCCTGGTGGCGGAGCTGGAGGCGGCGGGCATTCGGGATGAGGACATGCTCATCATCTCCGCCACCGGCACCCACCGCCGTCAGACGCCGGAAGAGCATGTGGGGCTGGTAACTCAGGCGGTTTATGACCGCATTCGCCTGGTGGACCATCAGTGCACAGAGGAGGAGCAGCTGGCCTACGTGGGCACCACCACCCGGGGGACCCCGGTCTACCTGGACAGGCGGGTCCTGGCGTGCGACAAGGTGATTCTCACCGGCGGCGTGGTGTATCACTTCATGGCCGGCTTTGGCGGCGGGCGCAAGAGCATTCTCCCTGGAATTGCCGGCCGGGAGACCATCATGAAAAACCATAACCTGGCGCTGAATCCAGGGTTGGGAAACGGTTCCAACCCGGCGGTGCGCAGCGCCAACATGAACGAGACAAACCCCGTTCACGCGGATATGATGGAGGCCTGCTCCATGGTGAACCCGGCGTTTTTGGTAAACGTTGTGGTCAACGACCAGCAGGAGATCATCGCCGCGTTTGCCGGCAACTGGGTGACGGCACACCGGGCGGCCTGTGACCTGGTGGAGCGGATGTACGGCGTCGAGGTGCGGGAGAAAACGCCGCTGGTGATCGCCAGTGCCGGCGGCTACCCCAAGGACTTGAATTTCTACCAGACGATCAAGACTCTCTGCAACGCCAGGGAGGTCGTGGAGGACGGCGGCACCATCATTCTCGTCACCAAGTCCCAGGAGGGATACGGAAGCCCCGACACGCAAAAGCAGATTGCCGGGTATCCCACCATGGTGGACCGGGAGAAGGCCCTGCGGGAGAACTTTTCCATCGGCGCGTTTATCGGCTACCTCTTTGCTGAGTGCGCGGAGACTCACCACATGATCGTAGTTACCAGCATGAAGCAGGAGGAGTTCGGCACTGCGAGGATTCACGCCGTCCAGACGCTGGACGAGGCGTTGGCGCTCTCCCGGGAGCTCAACGGCGGCCGGGATCTGCGGGCGACCCTGCTGCCCCATGGCGCGAATACGCTGCCCAAATTCCAATAGGGTGCGGGGCCCCATGGCCCGCCGTATGGCGGCGGATAGAAAAAAACCGTCCGCGGGCGGGAACCTTGAAAATAGAAGGCCGGACCTGATGGTCCGGCCTTTTGGTGTTTTTGCGGATTTTTATCAGATTATGAGGAAACTGCCATACAAAATTTGGGAAACACCAACAATCGTTGGTATAGTGCGGCTGGAATGTCTTGCTAAAAACTGTCACGGATCTTGGATATGATATGCGAAGTACTTTAACAAAATATCTTAGGCAATACCAAGAGGAGGAGCCCTTCTCTGGCCAAGAATTTGGAATTCCCAGACAGCCGCACACCAGCAGCAAGTCCATACGATTTCCCAAGGACTTGGTCGGAACCGTGATTGGCAGGGGAGAGAGCGCCTTTGTGGTGGAGCCGGTCCGCTTTGCGCTGGACAGCCGGAGTAGGGGCGCGGTCAGCTCAAAAGCGCGTTGATCTCTTCGATTTCCAGGTCCTGCAGCGCCCAGTTGATGCCGTAGCCCACCACCTTCGAGAGGTCCCGAACCTGCTGGTCAATGTCCCGGGGTGTGACCATCAGGGTTTGCTGCCCTTGGCGCAGCCGCTCCGGGTTCACCTCTGTGAGGCCGGACTCCTCCAAAAGATCTGCCGCCAGGGTGGCCGCGTCCACCACGGTGGGAATCCCCACCGCATAAACCGGGACCCCCAGGGTCTCCTGGTTGAGGGCAGAGCGGTGGTTGCCCACGCCGGAGCCGGGGACAATGCCAGTGTCGCTCAGCTGCACGGTGGTACACACCCGCTCGCACCGGCGGGAGGCCAGCGCGTCCACGGCGATGACCAGCGCCGGCTGCACCTCCGCCACCAGCCCCCGCACCGCCTCGGCGGACTCCACGCCTGTGGTGCCCAGCACCCCGGAGCGGAACACCGCCACCGGCCGGAAGCCGGAGAAATGCTTGGGCATGGCGGAGATGAGGTGGCGGGTGATCAGCACGCTGTCCGCCGCCAGCGGCCCTACGGCGTCCGGCGTCATGGCCGGATTGCCCAGCCCTACCACCAGCGCCGGTCCCTGGGCCGGAAGCAGCGCCTTAAGCTGGCTGCCCACCGCCCGGACCGCCCGCTCAAAAAAGTCCGCCTTGCGCTGCCAGAAGGTGGTCAGGTCAATGGTGAGGTAGCTGCCCTGGGGCTTGCCCAGCGCCGCCTCGCCCTTTTCGTTCAAAATATCCACCCGCGTGAGGGGGTATCCCTCCAGCTTGGTTTTGGTGGCCTTGACGCCGGAGAGCCGGGAGGTCCGTTCCGCGGATTCCTGCCAGAGTTCCCGGGCCTCCAATGCCAGGTCGGTGCGTTTGATAAACATGTGTCTGCCTCCCAGCACAAAATGTTGTGGTTGTGCCCCTAGGTTTTGCGCCAGGGGACACGATATACATAAATTCAAAGAAAATCGAAAAAAGTGCTTGCTTTTTAGAAGGATTCCTGCTAAAATATCTATCTGCACGGTGGAAAAATCCGCTGAATTTGCCAAAGGAGGTGTTTGGTTTGCCAAATATCAAGTCTGCCAAGAAGCGCGTTCTGATCGCAGAGGCGAGAAACGCCCGCAACAAGGCCGCGAAATCCGATCTGAAAACCGCCATCAAGAAGTTCGAGGCTGTTGCCGCAGAAGGCAATCGCACCGAGGCCGATGGGGCGTATAAGGTCGCCGTGAAGAAAGTCGATCAGGCTGTGGCCAAGGGAATTCTGCACAAGAACACGGCTGCCCGCCGCAAGAGCGCCCTGACGCTCAAGCTCAATAAGATCGGCTGATTTCAAGAGCCGGAAGGACATCCAAAGGATGTCCTTTTTATTTTTCTCCAGCGCCCGGAGACTGCCAGGGCACCTCGGCGGTGGAGAGATTGAGAGGCGGCGCGGAGCGGGAATGGAGGGCCGCAGCCTGTCCGCCGGTTCCATCCCTTAGCGCCAGGCCCTCCACAGGACCAGGGAGAGCAGCGTCAGCGCGGCGCCGGGGAGCAGAGAGAGGAAGAAGCGGGGGGAGCCGAACTCCCACAGCGCGGCGCCCAGCAGCGTGGCGGCAAGCACCCGGGGAAAGCTCCCCAGCACCCCGCCGGTGAGATACGCGCCCCAGGGGACGCCGGCGGCGCCCAGGTAGATGCTGACCAGATCGCCTGGGGCCACTCCCGCCAGCCGCAGGAGGAATACCGTTCGTCCGGGGCGGCTGCCGGAAAGCCTCGGCCAGTGTTCCGGGAGGCTGCTCTCCTGCCGCCGCCGGCCCAGAAGATAGGGCGCAGTCTGCGCCGCCATCACCCCGGCGAGATTGACCGCCAGCGCCAGCGGAAACGGGAAGAGCAGCCCGCCCGCCGCCTCCAGCACCGAGAGGGGAAAGGCCACGGACAGACCCTTGAGCGTATACAGAGCCAACAGGAAAAGCGCCGCCAGCCAGGTCTCCCGGGGAGAGCGCGCGGCGATCTCCGCCGCCGTCAGATGCTCCCGCAAAGGCCAGACCGCCACGGCCCCGGCACAGAGAATGGCAAGGGGGAGCCACCAGTGTTTTGCCATGGGCAGATCCTCCGAAATCTGTCGAATTACAGAGCTAGTATGTCCCAAAAAGAAAAAAGAAGCCGCTGCGGCTTCTTTTTTAGACTGCCGAAAAGATGTATGGCTTGCGCGATGGGAAGGAAGAAAGTTATGAAAGAAACCCAGGAAGGGGCAGCCCGAGAAAGAAATGCAGTCGACAAACCTTTCGGGGCTCCCTAAGGCTTCACCCGTATCAGCCCTTATAGGGCCTACTCAAACCTCCGGCTTAGCCGGAGGTTTTGACTCTAAGGTGATATCATCACAGAAAGGAAGGAGTCTCTCTGGTATCCTGTTGTCAATCAATCACAGGAGGGTGCTTATGTCTGCTATCAGAAAGAAACGAAAAGCCTTTATTACCCAAGAGGATTGTGTTGCCTGTGGCTGCTGTGTGAAGACCTGCCCTGTGGGAGCGATTCAAATTATGAGAGGCATAATGGCACAGGTGAATATGGACAAATGCCTAGGCTGCGGAAAATGCGCAAAAGAATGTCCTGCCAGTGTCATCCAAATTCGGGAGGTGGAGGCATGAAAAAGCATTGGTATGACTATCTCTGGATCGTTTCGCTGACCTATCTGATTCTGGGGTTTTTCAATATCCTGTTTGCGTGGCTGGGTCTTTTCTGCTTTTTCATCCCACTTATCATCTCGCTCGCAAAAGGAACAAAAGGCTACTGTAACCGTTACTGCGGCAGAGGGCAGCTCTTTGGTTTACTGGGAGGCCGGTTTGGTTTTTCCCGAAAAAAAGATATTCCAAAATGGATGAAGAGCAAGTGGTTCCGCTATGGATTTCTGGTATTCTTTTTCGTCATGTTCTTCGCGATGCTTTGGAACACCTATTTGGTGTTTTCCGGAGCACAGGACTTGAAACAGACAGTTACACTTCTATGGACCTTCAAGCTGCCTTGGCAATGGGCATATCATGGAACACAGTTTCACCCTGGTGCGGTACAGTTTGCCTTTGGATTCTACAGTGTGATGCTGACCTCCACCGTGCTCGGCCTGATCACCATGGCCCTGTTCAAACCTCGTAGTTGGTGCGTCTACTGCCCCATGGGGACGATGACCCAGCTAATTTGCAGAGTTCGAAATGGAAAAGAGTGATCTCATCACGGAACGATCAGCGTTTCCTCGATAAAATATACCTACAAAATAAAAAAAGAAGGGGGCTTTTCCTATGAAACTCAAAGACAAAGTAGCGATTATCACCGGAGGCAGCCGCGGCATAGGCTACGCCACTGCGGATAAGTTCCTGGCAGAAGGAGCCACAGTCATTCTGGCCGCAAGCTCTCAAACGTCTGCCGATAAAGCGGTTGCAAGGCTGAAAGAAAAATATCCTGAAGCGACGGTCGCCGGCATCAGCCCCGATTTGGCCAGCCTGGAATCTGTGCGAGAAGCCTTCAGGTCTGCTACTGAGAAATATGGCTGCGTGGATATCTTGGTCAATAACGCGGGGATATCCGAAAGCACTCCCTTTATGGAATACACGGAAGAAACCTTTGATCAGGTAATGGACTTGAATGTAAAAGGCGTATTTAACACCACCCGCGCCGCAGCCGAGTGCATGGTGGCGCGAGAAACAGGCGTGATCCTCTCCACCTCCTCCATGGTCAGCATTTCCGGCCAGCCCAGTGGCTTTGCCTATCCTGCATCTAAATTTGCAGTAAATGGCCTGACAATATCTTTGGCGCGTGAATTGGGGCCCAAGGGCATTCGTGTGAATGCGGTAGCCCCCGGCATTACTGAGACTGATATGATGAAAGCAGTCCCCAAGGAAATCCTTGATCCTATGATCGCAAGAATTCCTCTGCGGCGTCTGGGCCAGCCGGAAGACATTGCCAATGCGTTTGCGTTTTTGGCTTCTGATGAGGCGTCCTATATTACCGGTGTTGTACTGAGTGTGGACGGCATGGCAAGAACCTAACAGGCGGTGAGGCTGTGATGAATGACAATTACCTATGGCATAGGGCGGTACGTCAAACCATGCGTTCCCACCCAAAAGAAGCCGAAGAGAAAAAAGGGGGCATGTAAAAGACGCAATTTGATATTATAGACATCGTTTGTTCCGCCTGCTCCACCAGGGTGGGACCATGCGTGAGAAAGCCGCCAGAGGCTGTGATCACTGTGCTATGCATATCCGGAAGGCACTGAAAGCCATCCACGGAGTTAAGGAAATGGCTGTGAGCTTCCGAAAAAACCGCGCAGGTGAAGCTGAGCCAGAATGTAACTGGGGCTGCTGTCTAAAATTCCAGTTAACAGCTGACTGAAATCAGGCAGGGGAGCTAAAAGGAAAACGTCCGCCGATGCAACATGCACGGCGGACATTCAACTACATATCGTTCAGCAATCTAAGTTTTTCTGTATTGGTGATCTCTATCGTACCGCGGGACAGCTTGACCATCCCCTCATTCTGGAAATAGCGGAGCATTCGGGTGATCACCTCCCGGTGGGAGCCCAAATGGTTGGCGATGGTCTCATGGGTAATTTTCAGTCGATTGGCCCCCTCGATGGATGCTTCTTCCAAAAGGAATGCGGCAACACGCTTATCAAGGCTTTTCCACATGATCTGCTCCATGAGCCACATTACATCGGAGAAACGGCTCGACATCAGCTCATTGGTATAATTTGAAACAGGCGCAGATTCCTCCATAATGCCTTGGTATGTCTCGGCGGCGATGACCCAAAGCTCTGTATCCTTTTCTGCCTCAATGGTCACTTCGAACTGAATGGAGCGCATGATACAGGAGGCGGAAAACAGACACATGTCCCGCTCGAACAGACGGTAGATGGTGATCTCTCGTCCTTCGTCGGAAAGAATATAGGCACGAAGCTGGCCGGACTTCACCAGCAGTAAGCCAGTACAGTCCATGTTGCCGTTGTGGATCACGGTCCCTTTGCTGACCTTCCGTTCCGTCAGACTGTTAAGGATACGCTCCTGTTGCATCGGAGTCAGTTTCTTCCAGATCGGGAAATAACTTTGAAAGTCCATAGTTCAACCTCTCCTCTGATTATCAGTATATTGAATCCTAAACAGGTTGTCAACGGGCTCCATGAAAGGTTTATCCAGAGAGCGAATATAATAAGCATCCGGGAACAAAGAGGGAAAAATACACATAGGTCCTTCATGTTGACGAGGATTTTATGATCTGCGGCGCACCTTCGCCATCGCCTTTTTGAAACATGGGATGGGCATCAAAACTCTGGGCACCGTTATCGGCCATGTATCCAGCGCCACCACGCTGAACGCCTATACTCACATTGTCGATGCCATGTGGCACAGCACGTCAGACAAGAGCGACCAGGGAACCGGAGTTGAGACATATGCGCCTTTCTCAAACAGGAAGTCCTATGGAATTTTGGCGAAACGCTGTGAAAGCAGTGCGATACACGAGACCGCGTTTATTCCCGGAATTTCCTGTAACAGAGATTTCGTCCTGCAACTTATGGAACACTGCGTAAGAAACTGGCTCAATCTAATCCATATGTTAGCTGTTGTGACAGACGATCTGTCATGACGCACCCTTTCTCGGATGCGAGGGCTGCTTTTGCTGCCCTCGTTCTTTTTCTTCCTGCTCCTTCAAACCTGTATTTGGCGCTTACGGGATATTGACGCTCTTGGAACCGGGCAAGGCGCTGTTCATCTGGCATAGTTCCTTTCTCTATATTGATCCTGTGCGGGGATCATACGCTGAGTCTGCACCGCCCGCTCCAACGAGGTCATGGCGAGGCATCTCATGCGGGCGGTCATTCACTGGTCAACGCGTAAAAAGAAACCGTTGCAAAAGCGTACCAGCCCCTGGCAGGAAGTTCCTCTACCGCCAAGGGTCTTGTGTGGCCGTCTATGTAGCGGCTTTAGTTTAGTACACAGCAAGGGGCTGGCGGGGGCATCCTGGAAAACAGACGCCCCCGCCACATGGTTTCACGGTCAAAGGTTTTGCTTTTGTCTACGCTTCCTGCTTATTCGGCCATATCCCGATATAGGAATGTCACGATCTGGGCGCGGGTGCAGGGAGCGGCCGGGGCGAACGTAGTCGCGCTGGTGCCGCTGGTGACGCCTTCCGCAACCGCCCACTGGACAGCCGCCGCATAATACGCACTGGAAGCTACATCAGTGAACGGGCTGTTGCCGGAAGCTGCCGGGGAACCGTTTGCGCGATGCAGGAACGCCACGGTCTGGCCGCGGGTCACAGTAGCATTGGGTGCAAAGGTCGTTGCACTGGTGCCGCTGGTGATGCCCTTTTCAACCGCCCACAGGACGGCATCGTAATAGTACGAGCCGGCCTGCACATCAGTGAACGGGTTTGCGCCGGTCGCCTTGGGCGAGCCGTTTGCACGCCACAGGAACGTCACCATCTGCGCACGGGTGCAGGAAGCATTCGGGCTGAACGTAGTCGCGCTGGTGCCGCTGGTAATGCCATTTTCAACCGCCCACTTTACGGCATTATAATAATATACGCCGGTAGACACATCGTTAAAGGACATGCCCGGGGTCGTCTGCTCGCTGACCTTGGCGAAAGTCGCTTCAATAGTCACTTTGCTGCCCGGCATCTTGAACGTAAACTTGTTGTCCGATTTCTCGGTCAGGCTGAGTTCGTCGCCGTTCTTGTCGGTTACGGTCAGGGTGTCCAGCTCGTAACCGCTGTTGGGACTAACGGTAATCGTCACAGTGTCGCCCTTGTCAGCACGGGTGGGGCTGACCTTGACAGTACCGCCAGTGGCCTTATCCACCGTGATGGCGTAAGAAGCAGAACTGCTTCCACCGCCTCCGCCACTAGAGGAACCGCCGCCGCCAGAGCTGCCACCGCCGCCAGAGCTGCCGCCGCTGTAGGACCACTGTGCGGTAATGATAACCGTCTGTCCACCCTCCTGCGCAGCGGTGTATTCCGTGATCTTGCTGTTATTCAGATACCATCCCTGGAAGGTATAACCAGTGCGGTTCGCCGTGGGAAGGCTGAGTTTCTCTCCAGCAGGAACTTTCACCGTGTACTTGATATTGTCATAGCCATAATCCAGCGTCACGGTATCTGCCTTTTCTGCACTTTCTCCAGCAATCAGAGTGATCTTGCCGTTACTGCCAGCCGCTGCAATCGCTTCTTCCACCGTTTTGTGGTAGGTAAACTGTTTCCCGTCCGCAGTGACCGCCTCATACTGCAAGCTGCTGTCTGCATACTGGGCAACCGAGGAATCAAAGCTGCCGCCTGTTACTGTAATGGTACTACCATTTGCGTTATTTTCCCCGTTTGTATCAGCGTCCTTGCGGCTGATGCGCACATCGCCGGTATAGGCGCCACCCTGAACGGTCAGACTGGCAGAAGATCCTGTGACTGGTTCGCTGCTGTTATTGCTCTCAAAAATGCGCAGGGCATAGTCCTTGCCGGTAACGGTACAGTTCTCTAGTGTCACCTTGGCCTCGCCATGGCCATAGTTGCGGGCAACGCTGATGCCACCCTTCATACTGTCAATTCTGGTGTTGGAAATTTTGACCTCGGCCCCGGCGCTGATTTCGATCCCGTTGGAACTCCAGCCCTCGTAGGTGGAGTTAGAGCCGGTAATGGTGCAGCCCTCTACGCTGCCTGTCACTGTGCCAGTCGTATCATAACCGGCGACAATACCCTTGGTCAGAGCCGCTTCCTGTCCGTTGTCGCAGTTAATCACGCAGTCCTTGATTTCAAATGCGCCGTTGCGCACATCAAATGCCGCGCGGTTAAACTTTTCAACGGTCAAGCTAGAGGCAATAATTTTGGCATTACTTGCCGTGTTCGGAATCTTGAATACGCCGAAGCCTGTCTGGGTCGCAGCGGTGTCTCCGAAGCCAGTCAACTTGGCATTGGAGATGTTAAGCGTACCGGCGGTGATCTCAAAATAGACCTCCGTGCTGTCCGTTTTGCCTGCGATGGTCTTTCCGTTGCCGACAATGGTGACGTCCTTGGTAATCGAAATTTTTTCGGTCAGGGATACGTCCGCTACCAGCGTAATGTCTCCGGTCTTTGCATCATCGCCAGTGGCGGCCTCAACGGCTTGTTTCAGCGAAGTATAGGGGGTTCCATTGTATACGGCAACCACGCCCTCGCTCACAGAATCTTCGATTTTCTCGCCGGTTGTATCTGTGCAGCCGATAACAATTGCGCCCTCCGGGGCTTTGTTAATCTGGCTGTTGAGCAGTACAGTGCTGGCGCTTCCACCGTTCGTGATGTTTCCGGTCACGGTTGCATTGGAAACCGAGATGCTGCCGGTACGGTCTGAAATGGTCGTGCCGTCAATACCACCGTTCAGGCTCGCGCCCTCAACGGTAGCAGTCGCCTCAACAGCGTTCAGTCGAACAGCGTTGAAATCGGCGCCGCTTTCGGCCGGGCCATTGCCAGTCATCGTCAGGTTCGCACGGTCCGTCATGGTAAAGCCGCCATCCACGCGAACCGCAGGATAGCCGGAGCCATTGCTGCCGCTGTTCTGAACGGTAACATTCGTGCCTTCACCGGTGACAGATACATCCCCGGTCGCCGCGATACCAATATAATCAGCATCATCCACCGAAACCGTGGCATTCTGGATGGCCACGTTTTTACCAGTGATACCATGATAAGGCGTGTTGCTGATAGTGATTGTTGCGCCCTCATCCGCTTTCAGATCATCACATTTGATCGCTGAGCCGCCAACGTCCGTTACTTCGATCTTGGTATTCTCGCCGCTGATCGTGATATCGCCGCTGCCGTTAATGCCGTTCTTCGATACGCCGTTTATCGTTACCTGTGTGCCGCCCGTCAGGGTTAGGATGCCATCGTTGTAAATACCCTGTGTCGAAGTTTCTCCATTCAGCACAACGGCATCAGCGGCTTTAATGTTGAGTTTGACATTGTTCAGTGTCAGCGTACTGTCGTTGGTGATAGAGACAGCATCAGCACCTGGCTTGCCGGCCTCTGCAAAGCTGCTCATCGTAGCAGTAATTGTATGACCGTTGCCGTTGATGGTGACCTTTTTCCTAGCATCCACCAGAATGGTGGTGTCTGCAAGGGTAATGTCATCCAGCAGAGTAACGGTTATGGGCTCATTGGTATCAGCGTTTAGATAACCGCTGCTCAAATCGCTGATAACATCCCAGTAATGATCGTTATTTCGATCATCATTGTCCAAGCCGGTGTAATAGACGGTTTTGCTTTGGCTGTCTTTCGTATACTCTACCTGAATTGCACTATCTTCAGATACAGCAACGTCAATCGTCATCGTACCGGTTACCAACGCTTCGTCCGGCTTTGCCACGCTCACCAGCTTGAATTCCGCGGTATAGGTGCCTGCCTTGTCGAACTGGACGGTAAAATTAGTTGTTACATCATAATTCGCTCCAACCGAGAAGCCCTGTGGCGGCCCCCACTGGCCAATTTCCGCCAGATTCCATTCCTGATCCTCGCTGTCTTTGGCCAGAATCTGAGGATTGGAGCCATTTGGTTGTTCTGTAAGTTCGAACTTCAACACGGCATCTGTAATACCTGCCACAGACGCGGTGTTTTTAAGGGTTGCTGAGACACCATTCTCGTATTTCTTGCCTGCAACGACAGTTCCCTCTATGTTATTCGTTGCAGTCAGTTCATAGGTGGCGGTGGTCTGAGCATTTTCACCCCTTGCGACCGGTGCGCTGCCGGTGGAAGTCTGTCCATCAGCGGGCAGTTCACTCTCCACCGCTAACGCAGCCGGAATCATCGTCAGCATCATACAAAAGATGAGCAATGCCGACAAAATTCTTTTCTTCACTTAGTATTTCCTCCCATCATATCATTTTGAGCTCGACCGTTAGGCGGGTTCCGCATACTGCCTGTTCACCCCCTCATTCTTTATAAAATCCTACTTTTACAAAGGATGATTTTTCACCAAAATTAGTTCCATTCCACTTGAAAAACTAGGGTTTTGCGTATATACTGTCCATAGGTGAGTTCCAGGCAGAAAGTTTGTAAAAGTAGACTTTTTCAAACTTTCTCATGTTTTATTTAGGTGGCTTTTTCAAACTTCACTGCCTTGGCATAGAAGGTGCCTTCCGGCATCCCGCAGGCCAGTGCCGCTTCCCGCAGAGGGATCTTCTTGCTGCGCCACGCCTGATGCACTTCGTGGAAGTTGTCGGGCAGGGGCGTTGAAGGACGGCCAAATTTCACGCCCCTGGCCTTTGCTGCCGCGATGCCCTCTGCCTGCCGCTGGCGGATGTTAGTCCGTTCATTCTCTGCCACAAAGGAGAGGACCTGCAAAACAATGTCGCTGAGGAATGTCCCCATCAAATCCTTGCCCCGCCGGGTGTCCAGCAGGGGCATATCCAGTACTGCAATATCCACCCCTTTCTCTTTAGTCAGGATGCGCCACTGCTCCAGGATTTCCTTGTAATTCCGCCCCAGACGGTCAATGCTCTTGATATAGAGCAGGTCATCCTTTTTCAAATGCCGTACCAGTTTTCTGTACTGTGGGCGCTGGAAGTCCTTGCCGCTCTGCTTGTCCATGTAGATGTTGCCCTCTGGCACCGCCATCTCCCGCAGGGCGATGACTTGCCGATCCTCGTTCTGGTCCCGCGTGCTGACACGAATATATCCGTAAATAAGAGCCATACTATCCCTCCATTCTGTTTGTCCACAGGCAAGCCCCATTTGCTCATCCAGTTCTCTCGCGTATTTGACAGACAGCGGTTTTGTCCAGGCATCTCTAGGCCATAAAGCACTGTTAGAAAAAGAAAAGCAGACGATTGAATGTCAATCGTCTGCTCGGCAACGGCTTTTCGATTATATAGCATCTCTCCCGGTTCCGCAAGGAAGCGGGGAAATAGGAAGGGGGACGCAAGGGAATTCGCCTTGCGCCCCCTCCGTTTTAATCAGGTAAAAATCAATTCCGCCTGGATGGTCTCGGCTCCTCAGCCGCAGATACCGCCTGCACCCATTGGGTTAGATACCGGCAGGAACCCTTTCCGGCGTTGTGAGGTTGGGGAGAAGGTAATCTCCCTCCTGGCGGTAGGTCCCGCCCATTTGCTCGAATGCAGACTTTCCCATGATGCTTTCCTCCAAATAGGCTGAATCTCCCTGCAATTCAATCACTTCCGGCTGGCTTAACAAATAGTTTTGGGAGGAACTTCTTTACGAAGTTCCTCCCAAGGGTGTCTTTCGTTTTTTATCATCCGTTTTTCGAGCTTTTGAAAGATCAAAAAACTTGCAGCAGCTGGTCGAAAACGTTTTCGGCAAGCGGAAAGAAGCCGCTGCGGCTTCTTTTTAGATCCCCTCTTCGGGAATCACAATCAGAGGCGGAGGCGTGGTCTCCGGAGACTGACCGGAGTCTGTTTCCGGGGGATTTGCAGAATCAGTGGGAGGCTCCGGAAGTTCCCCCGGCTCCGCGGGTGTGACATCTCCTGGCTCCGAGGGAACGGGAATCTCCTCTGGCCCCAGAACCGGTGTGTCGGGGCTTTCCACGGCAGGACCGCGGAGAACCACCTTGTCCCTGGATTTATAGTCGCTGGTGGCCTCATACGTGGAGGAGATCAGCTTGCCGTTTGCATCGTAGACGTTGCGGTAGGTACGGTACTTGTAGCCGGTGTAGGGGGAGGTTTTGACCTTCTCGGTGCCGGCAGGCAGGGTGGAGTCATCCTCATATACCACCTCATAGGGTGTGGTGGAGAGCCACTCGTTGGTCATCTTGACGCTGGTGCCGTCTACATTGGTGCCCAGCACCTTCACCGTCAGATAGCCATCGGCGTAGGTGGTGACGATTTTAATGGGATACTGGGTGTTATTGGTGAACTTGTAGTCCGGCCCGCCCCAGGATACCGTTGCGTCCATGCCGGCAGTGATATAGGCCGGAATATAGCGGTGGGCGTAACGCTCTGTAATCTCCAGGTTGGACCGCAGGCAGGCGAGATACAGCGTGGAGGAGGTCTGGCAGATCCCGCCGCCGATCTCATCCACGGTCTCACCCTTGACATAGGCGGGAGCAGCCTGATAGCCGTTGGCGGCGGTGCGCTGCCCCACCACGCCATTATAGGAAAACACGTCGCCGGTGTTCATGGTATAGCCGTTGATGGCGGCGGCGGACAATTTCACATTGGATTTGCGGGCGGAGGTTCCGCCCACATGGGTTCTGGCCTCGCCCAAGACATCCCGGAACAAAAGCGGGGCCAGCTCCTCGGCCGTTACGGCGGGCAGCTCCACTTCGGCGGGAATGGAGACGGTCTCTCCGGGAGCGGCCGCGTCCATGGTGGATTGGGCGGCTGCGGTGTCAAACTCCGCCCCTGCCTGCTCCGGAAGAATGGTGTCGGTCTTGGCGTCATAGGAGGCGTTTTTCACCTCTCCGGAGACCTCTTCATGAATTTCCTGGGCGGTCTTGGTCTTGGCAGGAAGGATGGTTCCCTCGACATATACCTGGGAATGACCCTCCTTCAGGGCTGCGCTGGCTGCATTTTCCAAAGCGGCGGAGGAAACCGTCAAGCCGTTTTGGGCCAGCGTGATTTCAAGACTGTCCTCCGTGACCTCGTAGGCTGTATCCGCCGGTTCCCGGGAAAAGGCCTGTGCCAGCTGCTGCACCCGCTCTGTAAAAATTGCCTCATCCGGGTCCAGGGCAATCCCCTTGGCGCTCCGGCGCCCCACCAGGTTGGTCAAAAGGTTCCAGCCATCTGCCAGAAAGCCGGGCTCCGTCTGGCTCAAATCAAATACAAATTGGGCGCCGCTGTCGTAGTCCAAGTCGCCAGTAATTCCAAGAGCTTCATAGGAGACGGTGTCAGTTGGTGTATCGCCATAGAGGACATCTCCCTCAGACGCGGTCTCTCCGTCGCCGGCTTCGTCGGTCAGCGGCAGATAGAAATCCAGCGTCTGCCTGGGGATTGCCTCCCGCAGTTTCCCGGCCGCCTCCGCCGGGGTCAGTCCACCCACGGCGACACCGTTGATAGTCGTATTAGGATAAAAGGTCCCCAGAGACCCGGCATAGGCGCACAGGCCGAGATATGTGCCCGCCAGTGCCAGCACGATCACGCCCAGAGCGATATAAAGGCCCTTCCCGCCCTTTTTCAGGCGGGCGCCGCCCTCTTTTTGCACACTGGCTTCGTTGATCTGTTCCATGAAGCCCCTCCCGCTGTTCCATGATAGAATCACATCTCAAGAACTCTGTGAGCCTATTCTAACACGCATTTTGAAAAAAAGTGATTACAATCCCGTAACAACCATAAAAAAACGGAAAAAATAGAAGGATTTGACAGCTGGCGGTCAGGAGGACGGCTGCTTGGGAATACGGATGGTGAGAAAAATGGCGTCCTCTGTGTCCGTCCGCTCTGTCCGGGCGTCCACGCCCGCCTCCCGCACCAGCCGCAGCCCCCGGTCCAGGCTGTTGAGAAACAACCGCACGTCTTTGAGAATAAAGGCCTTGCGCCGTGCTGGCGGCGTGGACTGCAGGGCAATGAGCCGCCGCTCCACATATTGTTCCGCCTGAGCGACGGTCAGCTGGTGGTCCACGATATAACGGAGGGCGGACATGCGGTCTTCCTCGCCCTCCAAACGCAAAAGACACCGGGCGTGCCGTTCGGACAAGCCGTGCTCCACCAGCATACGGCGGCAGTCTGGAGAGAGCCGCAGCAGCCGCAGCTTGTTGGCCAGCGCGGAGGGGGACCGGCCCAGCCGGGCAGCGGCTTCCTCTTGGGTGACGCCGGTTTGGAGGAGATAGTCCGCGATGGCGGCAGCCTCCTCCAGATAATGTAGGTCCTGGCGCTGTAAGTTCTCCACCAGCGCCAACAGGGCGGAGTCGTTCTCGTCCGCCTCCCGCTCCACACAGGGTACCGTCTCCAGCCCCGCCATCTGTGCCGCCCGCAGGCGGCGCTCTCCGGCCACCAGCTCCCAGCCCTCCCCGCTGCGGCGCACCGTCAGGGGCTGTAAGATACCGTGGCGCCGGATGGAATCCGCCAGGGATTCCAGCTCTTCCGAATCAAAAAAACGCCGCGGCTGCCAGGGGTTGGGCTGAATTGCCGTAGGGGGCAGGTGGAGCACCTGCCAGGTCTGGGCCATGAGACCGCCTCCTTTACCAATTTCCACCATTGTACAGGCCTTTTGAAAAAAAGTCGGGGGGAATCTGTCGAAGGAGGCGGTGAAAAAAACGCGCGGCAAATGCCGCGCGTAAAAACCGGGTCCGATGGGAAGTGTTCAGCGGCAGGTATAGGCACACCAGCCGTCGGCCTCCTGCTGTTCCAAAAGAGTCAGGCCCGACTGCCGGATTGCCTCAGCCACCTCGCCGGCACGGGTGTCGATGATGCCGGAGCAGAGGAACAGTCCGCCCGGGCGCAGCAGGGAGCGCACAAAGGGTGCGAGCGCGATGATGACGTCCGCCACAATATTGGCCAGCAGAATGTCGTACCCGCCGCCAAGGGACGCCCGGAACCCCTCGTCCGTGAAAAGATCGCCCACCCGGACGGTATAGGTGTCCGGCCCGATGCCGTTGAGGGCGGCGTTGTCCCGGGCCACGGTCAGGCACTGCTCGTCAATATCCACTGCCAGGGCGGAGGCCGCGCCCAGCCGCAGCGCGGCAATGGAGAGAATGCCGCTGCCGCAGCCCAGATCCAGCACCCGTTCGCCGCCCTGAATACGGCGCTCGAGCGCTGTCAGGCACAACCGGGTGGTGGCGTGGCTTCCCGTGCCGAACGTCAATCCCGGGTCCAAAATCAGAGGGACTCGGCAGGCGGAGGTCGCCTGGACCTCCGGGTTTTCCGCCTCCCACTGGGGGACCACCAGCAGCCGCTCCCCGATGGGGAGGGGCTTATAGTACTGCTTCCAGCTGGTCTCCCAGTCCGCGTCCTGGACGTTTTCCAGCGTGAGCAGGAGTGTGCCGCAGTCGCTGCGGGACTCCTTCAGCTCCTGTAGGGCGATCCGGACCTCCGCCAGCTTGGCCAAGCCGGCGTCGCCAGCCAAAAGATAGAAGGTCACGCGGGACTTGCCCCGCATCTCCCGCTCCAGCGCCTCGTCCACATAATCCCAGTGGGGGCGGGTCTCCTCCAGAAAGGAGCGGAATTCCTCCTCGTCGTCAATCATCACGTTGTCAATCCCCAGGGAAGAGAGCAGGGCCGTGACCGGGTCCAGGCCGTCGTGGGTGGTGTCAATGTGCAGTTCCAGCCAATGCATACATGGAACCTCCTAACAAAAAGATCGGCGGCGGCATCCGCCGCCGCCCGCTCATTTGATATGTGAAAAGGAATGCCGGTGGGATGGACGTCCCCGCGGGGCGGCTTACCGCTCCGTGCCGACAAAGAAAAGGGCCATGGTGCCGGGGCCGGAGTGGTTGCCGATGACCGGCCCCACATAATTGATCCGGATATCCTCCGTACCGAAGCGGCGGCGGATCTCCCCGGCCACGAATTCTGCGTCCTCCAGGCAGTCCCCGTGGGAGATGAAGATCGTCTGTTTTCCGGGCTCCACAGCGGTTTCCTCCATCCGGTCCACCAGCGCCAGCAGGGAGGCCCGCCGGCCCCGGGCCTTGCTGACGGGAATCAACCGGCCCTGATCGTCCACGTGGAGCACGGGCTTGATGGAGAGCATGGTGCCAAAGAGCGCCGTGGCGGCGCTGACCCGTCCGCCCCGCTTGAGGTGGTTGAGATCATCCACCGTAAACCAGTGGCAGATGCGTCCCTTGGTATTTTCGGCGTAATCCCGCAGTTCCTCCAGAGATTTTCCTGCCTGCTTTTGCAGGGCGCACAGGTATACCAGCAGCCCCTGTCCCAGAGAGGCGCACAGGGTGTCCACCACATGGACCTTGGCTTCGGGAAAGGCCTCGCGCATCTCCCCGGCGGCAATGACCGCGGACTGATAGGTGGTGGAGAGGGCGGAGGAGAAGCTCAGGCACAGAATATCCCTCCCGCTCTCCAGCACCGGGCGCATGGCCTCTTCAAACGTACCCACGCTGATGGCAGAGGTGGTAGCGGTCTCGCCGGAGCGGATGCGGCTGTAGAAATCGGAAAAACCGATTTCCCGGCCGTCCAGATAGTTATGGTAGGTGGCGCCGCCCAGCTCCAGGCTCAGCGGCAGGACAATCAGCCCCAGCTCTTCAGCCATCTGCGGCGCCATGTCGCAGCAGCTGTCCGTCATCAAAACAAAATCCCGCATATCACTCGCGCTCCTTTTTCGTTTTTTTCGCCTCCGCGTCCTTCTGCTGACGCAGTAGGGCGACATACCGGCTGCTGGCAACGCCCGCGGCATAGCTCAGCAGGGCAAAGTGGATGGCGTCATCCGCCAGGGAGGTCTCCCCGCCCCGGGCGGCCATCTCGTCGGCGGTGATGCGCAGGGCCTTGTCCAAGCTCGCGCAGAAGGCGGCGTAGCCGTCTTGAATCGGGCGCTCACCCTGAAGCTCCTCCCGGATCAAAAGATCCATATCCCGGGTGGACATCACGTGCTTGAGCACGCAGATGGCGGTGAGATAGGCAAGATGAGTTCGGTGGTATTTCTTGCCTTCGGCTCTGGGGACAAGACCGCTTTTCGTGTAGTTGTTGACCATGGCGGCCGTGAGAGAGTCCTCTTCGCTGAACCGGATCACCTGCCGGTCCATATAGCTGAGGACCTGATCCATATACAGGGGAAAGTCCGGCAGCTGCTCCCAGTCCACCGGGCGCTGCTGGCGCAGCCGCTCCCGTAGCTCCGTTAAATCTGACATGGGCGCCTCCTTCCTCATAAAACTTAATACCAGCAGTTTACCACTGAAATGTGATTTTGTAAACCGTGTTTTGCGAGAATGATAACTATAATTTTGCTATTTTCCAACACAGAACCTGGAAAAGATGCGGGAGACGATCTCCTCCCGGGCGGTTCGCCCGGTCAGCTCGCCCAAGGCGTCCAGAGCCTCCTCCGCGTCGGTGAGGACGGCGTCTGGGGTCAGCCCGCCGGCAAGGGCTGCCATGGCCCGCCCCACGGCGGCCCTTGCCCGGCCGGCGGCCTCCTCCTGGCGCTGGTCGGTCAGCAGGGAACCGGCCTCGCCGGGGTCCCCAGCGGGAAAGAGCGCCGCCACGGCGTTTTCCAGATCAGAGAGTCCCTCCCCCGTGACGGAGGACAAGGCCACCACAGAGGCGGGAGGCGCCATGGGCGCGCCAGTGCTGTCCATAGCCGTGACGCAGGCAGGCCCTGGGCACAGGTCTTTTTTGGAAAAAATTAAGATCCAGGGACTTTCGCACCGGGAGACCTCCGCCATCAGCCGGGTGTCCTCCTTCGTCGTGTCGGAGCCATCCACCACGGCCAGCACCAGGTCGGCGGCAGCCATCGCCCGGCGGCTGCGGTCCACACCCAGACGCTCCACCGGGTCCTGGGTGTCATGAATGCCGGCGGTGTCCGCCAGCCGCAGCAGTACTCCGCCGCAGAGGACGGATTCCTCCACTGTGTCCCGGGTGGTGCCAGGGATGTCGGTGACAATCGCCCGGTCGCAGCCTGCCAGGGCATTGAGCAGGGAGCTCTTTCCCGCGTTGGGGCGGCCAATAATGGCGGCGCGTACGCCGGATTTCAAAACCCGGCCCCGCCGGCAGCCGTCCAGCAGGCGGTCCAGGGCGGCGCCAGCGCTTTGAAGGGCGGTGGAGATCTCCTCGGGGTGAATGTCCTCGATGTCCTCGTCCGGATAGTCCACCACCGCGTAAAACCGGGAGGTAATCTCCAGCAGGGACTCCTGGATGGGTTCCAGCACCCGGCGGAGACCGCCCTCCAGCTGGGCGGCGGCATTGCGGGCCGCGGTAGCGGTCTGGGCGTCAATCAGGTCGATGACGGCCTCCGCCTCCGTCAGGTCCAGCCGCCCGTTTAAAAAGGCCCGCCTGGTAAATTCTCCAGCCCGAGCCTGCCGCGCGCCGGCGGCAAAGAGGGCGCAGAGCAGCTCCCGCAGCACCACCGGGGAGCCATGGCAGTGAAACTCGGCGCAGTCCTCGCCGGTAAAGCTGCCGGGGCCGGGGAAACACACGGCCAGCCCCTGGTCCAAGCGGCGGCCCTGCTCGTCCAGCACATCCCCCAGCACCATGCGCCGGGGCTCCTGTTCCTCCAGTGTTCGTCCATTGGCGGCGCGGAACACCCGGCCGCACAGGGAAAAACACCCCGGCCCGGAGACCCGGACAATCCCGATGGCGGTGGGGGCGCCGCCGGTTGCAATTGCGGCGATCACGTCCATCCAATCAACTCCTTTTCCATGGCAAAATTCGTCAGCACCTGCCCCCGGCGCTCCACCTGCTGCGGCCGCACAACCCGGTAACCCCGGGCCTCAAAGAAGGGGCGGGCGGTCTTGGAGGCGTGGACATAGATGCGTGTTTCCGGGCAGCGGTGTTCCAGCGCGCCGCACAATGCAGAGGCAATCCCGCGGCGCAGGTGATCCGGCCGGACATACAACAAATCCAGATAATCCTCTTCCAAAGCGGCAAAACCCAACAGGGAGCCGTTTTCTTCAGCAGTCAGAAAGATTTCCCGGCGCAGGCTGTCTCCCCAGGAGGCGAAATCCGGTTCAGCCGGCGCCCAGGCATCCAGCTGGGCAGGGGTGTACTCGCCGGTGCAGGCCAGATGAACAGATTGATAAAATATTTCCAGGAGCACCGGCAGGTCTGCCGGGCCGCAGGAACGAATCCTCATGGGAACCCCTCCTTACTTTAAGAGCAGGCCGACTGATCAAACAGAAAGCCTTGCGTTAAGAAACCGTTAAAATTAATTGATAAAATGCCAAGATGACAGCCTGCTGCATCGAACAGCGGGTCCGGGGCTCAGGACAATGGGAGTCTTGCCGCCCAAGGGTAATACCCTTTTTGCCAGTGCCGCGACGGGGGCGGTAACTGTCAGAGATTGGCAGCCGCCGCCACAGGCGCATGCAGAATACTCTTGTAATCATAAGGGAAATTCGCTAAAATTACCCTGATATTCACCGGATGTCTCCCTCATTATAGGTGGGGAAGCTCAAATTTTCAAGCCCGGTGGAGAAGGGGACCTGGAAGGCGTTTCAGCCGGACGGGGCCACGATTGAGACAAAAGGAGAAAAGACGATGAAAAAGCAGATTACATCTTGGTTGCTGGTCCTGGTTCTGTGCCTGGGACTGACGGTGCCTGCTGCGGCGGCGGAAGAGAAGGTCACGGTAGGTGACAAGGCCTATGAGACCGTGTTGGATGCAATTTTGTCCGAAAAAGAGGACAAGCCCGTAACCGTGGCGCTGAGCGGCGACGTGGCTCTGACTGCCGCTGTGGTACTGGGTGAGAGCAAGGTTGATGACAAGACTGTGACGGTGGCCTCTCACAATGTGACTGTGGACCTGAACGGCTATACCCTGACCGGCGCCAAGGATTCCGCCGTCTTTGAGGTCCAGGAGGGCTACACCCTGACTATTGTGGACAACTCTGAGGCCAAGACCGGCAAGCTGGTCAGCGACGCCGAGGAGGCCGTGGTGGTGGCCGAGGGCGCCACCTACAACGCTCTGCCTGCTGGTGAGGAGGAGACTCCCGTGGAGCCCGAGAAGCCCGTCAATCCCTTTACGGACGTGGCGGAGACCTCTCCCTATCATGATGCCATTTTGTGGGCGGTGGAACAGGGAATCACCCAAGGCTATGAGGACGGGACTTTCCGGCCGGGAACCACCTGCTCCCACATTCATATTCTGACCTTCCTGTGGCGTGCGGAAGGCAGTCCGGATGCAGGCGATGAGGCTGCCAAGGAGACACTGTACGCCACCCGCTGGGCAGTCGCAGAGAATTTGCTGGGCAACGAGGACATTCACTCCGGCTGTACCCGCGCGGATGCGGTGACATATCTCTGGAAAATTGCCGGTTCTCCGGAGGTGGAGACCAGCGCTGCCTTTACAGATGTGGCAGAGGATGCACCGTATGCACAGGCGGTGGTCTGGGCCGTTGCCCAGGGGATTACCAACGGCACCACTGAAACGACCTTCGGTCCGGAGGCCACCTGTACCCGGGGCCAGATTGCGACCTTCCTGTATCGCGCCGCCCAGGCTGAGCAGGCTGAGACTCCAGCTGAATAAGTGTAAAAATCCGGCGGAAGCGATTCCGCCGGATTCTTTTTTCACGTTAGGTGAAATTTCCGCAAGGAGAAAAGGGAGCCGGAGGCCTCTGCGGGCCTCCGACTCCCTTGCTTCTATAAAAGGCGGGAGTTACTTAATCCGCTCGCCGGCGGCCTCCTTGGCCGCAATTTCCTTCATGGCGTCCTTGTGGGAGAGGTTTACCCGGCCCTTTTCGTCGATGTCTGTGACCTTCACCCACATCATGTCGCCGATCTTGCAGGCATCCTCCACCTTCTCGATCCGGTGGTCGGCCAGCTTGGAGATGTGAACCAGACCGTCCTTGCCGGGAGCCAGCTCCACAAAGGCGCCGAAGGTCATCAGGCGCACCACGCGGCCATAGTAGAGCTTGCCGATCTCGGGGACGAACACGATGTCGTCAATGCACTTCTTGGCGGCGTCGCAGCCGGCGGCGTCGGCAGAGGCGATGAAGATGGAGCCGTCGTCGTTGATGTCGATCTTGGCGCCGGTGTCGGCCACGATCTTCTGGATCACGCTGCCGCCCTTGCCGATGACGTCCCGGATCTTGTCGGGATCAATGTGCATGGTGATCATCTTGGGGGCGTAGCGGCTGACCTCCTTGCGGGGCTCGGCGATGACCGGCAGCATGATCTGATCCAGGATCTCGCAGCGGGCGTCGTAGGTGGTGTCCAGGGCCTCCCGGATGATGGCCATGGTGAGGCCGTCGTTCTTCAGGTCCATCTGGATGGCGGTGATGCCCTTCTTGGTGCCGGCCACCTTGAAGTCCATCTCGCCGTGGAAGTCCTCCACACCCTGGATGTCGATGAAGGTGGTGAAGGCGCCGTCGTCGTCCTGGATGAGGCCGCAGGAGATGCCGGCCACAGGGGCCTTGATGGGCACGCCGGCGTCCATCAGCGCCAGGGTGGAGCCGCAGATGGAGCCCTGGGAGGTGGAGCCGTTGGAGGAGACCACCTCAGAGACCACGCGGATGGCGTAGGGGAACTCCTCCACAGAGGGGATCACGGGCAGCAGGGCCCGCTCGGCCAGCGCGCCGTGGCCGATCTCACGCCGCCCCGGCGAGCGGGCAGGCTTGGCCTCGCCCACGGAGTAGCCGGGGAAGTTGTAGTGGTGCATATAGCGCTTCTCCGTCTCCTCCCAGATGGTGTCCAGCTTCTGGTTGGCGGAGAGGGTGTCCAGGGTGCAGGCGGAGAGGACCTGGGTCTGGCCGCGGGTGAAGAGGCCGGAGCCGTGGACCCGGGGCAGCACGCCCACCTCAGCGCCCAAGGGTCGGATCTCGTTCTTGGCGCGGCCGTCCACCCGGTGGCCCTCCAGCAGCCAGGCCTTGACGATCTTCTTCTGGAACTTGTAGGTGATCTCGTCCAGGTACTGGTCCATGTTGGGGAACTCCTCCAGGTAGGCCTCGTGCCACTTCTCGATCATGGCGTTCCAGCGGGACTCCCGGATGTTCTTGTCGTCGGTGTCCATGGCGGCCTTGGCCTCGTCCATAAAGTCGGCCACGATGCGGTCGAAGAGGGCCTGGTCAAAGTCGGCGTGGGGGTAGTCGAACTTGGGCTTGCCGATCTCACTAACCATCTGGTTGATCAGAGCGATCTGCTTCTGGTTCTCCTCATGGGCCAGCTGGATGGCGTTGAACATGGTGTCGTTGTCCACCTCGTTGGCGCCGGCCTCGATCATGACCACCTTCTTGCCGGTGGAGACCACGGTCACGTCCAGATCGGAGACCTTGCGCTGCTCGGCGTCGGGGTTCAGGACCAGTTTGCCGTCCACAAGGCCCACCTTCAAAGCGCCCACGGGGCCGTTCCAGGGGATGTCGGAGATGGCCAGGGCGGCGGAGGTGCCGATCAGGGCGGCGATCTCGGGGGAGCAGTCGTGGTCCACGCTCATGACAGTGGCCATGATGGAGACGTCGTTGCGGAAGTCATAGGGGAAGAGGGGGCGGATGGGGCGGTCGATGACGCGGCTGGTCAGGATGCCCTTTTCGCCGGGACGGCCCTCCCTGCGGTTGAAGGAGCCGGGGATGCGGCCCACAGCATACATCTTCTCCTCAAAGTCCACGCTCAGAGGGAAGAAGTCGATGCCGTCCCGGGGACGGGGAGAGGCGGTGGCGCACACCAGAACCCGGGTGTCGCCGTAGCCCACCATGACGGCGGCGTTGGCCAGCTCCGCCAGCTTGCCCACCTCTAAAAACAGGGGGCGTCCGGCCAGCTCCATCTCGTACTTGCGGTAGTTGGGGAACTGTCTTTTTGTGATGATGGTTGACATGGAAATCTCCTTTTCTAGTTTGGATAGTTCCACAAGAGCCAAACCATTTAGCACTTGAAAAAAGGTCTTCACAGCCTCCGCGGCGCTGTTCCTGGGAAGGCGCTTTTTCAACTGCTAAAGGCTTGAAATGGCTCCCGTGGGCGGGGGATATTTATGAAAGAAAGGGCGGCGCGCTCATCCGCACCACCCTTTTCTCCATCTTACTTACGGATGCCCAGCTTGGCAATCAGGGCGCGGTAGCGCTCAATGTCCTTCTTCTGGAGGTAGTCCAGCAGGTTCCGGCGCTTACCGACCATCTTCAAAAGGCCGCGGTTGGAGTGCTTGTCCTGGGGGTTTGCGCGCATGTGCTCGGTGAGCACATTGATGCGCTCCGTCAGGATGGCAATCTGGACCTCGGGAGAGCCGGTGTCGTTTTCATGGGTGCGGTTGGCGTCAATGATCGCGGTTTTCTGCTCTTTTCTCAGCATGGGGGATTCCACCTTTCTTTCATCATTCCCGCAGGACTGCGCCTCGGGCCGGTGAAAGTCCGCGAAACGAAGTCCTGGGCTGCTGCATTGCATGCTAAAAAACTATATCACAAGGTTTTCCAGATGTAAAGAGGAAAATACGGATTTTTGCGAATCTTCCGGACAGGAAATTTAAAAAATTCTCTTGACAGGAGAAAATGAAGGTGTTACATTAACTGTATTAGTACAGTTAATACAGCCAAAAGGAAGGTGACGCAATGATCAGCCTGAACTATCGGGACTCCCGGCCTATCTATGAACAGATCAAGGACGGGCTGAAAAAGCTGATCGTAACCGGAGGGCTGGCGGCAGATGAGCGGCTGCCGTCTGTGCGGGCTCTGGCAACCCAGCTGTCCATCAATCCCAATACCATTCAGCGCGCTTATAACGAATTAGAGGGGGAGGGGTATATCTACTCCATCCCCGGCAAGGGCAGCTTTGCCGCCGCCAACGCGGGCGCGGATGAAAACCGCAAGCGGGAGCTTTTGAACAAGGTGCGGGAGATTCTGGCGGAACTCCGATATCTGGGCGTCAGCCGGCAGGAGCTGCTGGACCTGATCGAGGAGGAAGCACTTCGCCCGCCTGCAGGCGGGGCAGTCTCCGCAGCTGCGGAGACTGCCATAGGGTCCTGCGGTACAACGAGACAGGAGGAGCGGATATGATTGAAATGAGAGAGATCGTCAAGACCTTTGACGGTTTTGCGGCATTGGACGGAGCGTCGCTGTCTGTTCCGGCAGGCAGTGTGTATGGGCTGGTGGGCCCCAACGGGGCGGGAAAATCCACCCTGATCCGCCACCTCACCGGCATTTACCGCCAGGACAGCGGCCAGGTCCTGATCAGCGGGAAGGAGGTCTGGGAAAACGCGGCGCTTAAGGCCCGGATTGCCGCGATTCCGGACGACTGGTATTATTTCCTGCAGGCTACGGTCCGGGATATGATGCGCTTTTACCGGGGCTTTTATCCCACCTTCTCCACAGAGCGCTATGAAAAGCTCAAGGCGGTGTTTGCCATTGATGAGAAAAAGACCATCCGCCGCCTCAGCAAGGGCATGCAGAAGCAGGTGGCGTTCTGGCTGGCCCTCTCCTGCATGCCGGACTATCTGATCCTGGATGAGCCCGTGGACGGGCTGGACCCGGTGATGCGGCGGCAGGTGTGGTCCCTGGTGATGGGCGATGTCGCCCAGCGCGGCACCACGGTGCTGGTCAGCTCCCACAACCTGCGGGAGCTGGAGGATGTGTGCGATCACGTGGGGATTATGGACCACGGCAAGGTGCTGCTGGAGCGGAGCCTGGAACAGCTTCAGGACAACATGGTGAAGCTCCAGGTGGTTTTCAGGGACGGCGTCAGCGAGGTGCCCCAGGAGCTGCCGGTGCTCCACGCCAGCCGGGTGGGGCGCATTCACACGTTGATTATGCGCATGAACGCGGAGGAGGCCACGGCGCGGCTGGCTGTTTATGACCCCATGCTGGTGGACGCGGTTCCCCTGACGCTGGAGGAGATTTTTATCTATGAATTGGGAGGTGCGGATTATGCAGTCAAGGATATCGTGCTTTAATCCCACGCTGCTGCGCAAGAATCTGACCCGATTCTGGCCGCTGTGGGGGTTGGCGTCCTTTGTGGGCGTGCTGTTTCCCCTGGCGCTGCTGCTGGACTTTATTCGCCGCGGGCCGCGGGCGGTTCCCTCTGCGGCAGAGTTTTCTAACATGTACTATTCTGTGGTGGCGGGCGCGCTGCCGGTGGTCTCTTTGGGATATGCCATCCTCTGCGCCATGGTGGTGTGGAGCTACCTGTACAGCGCCAGGAGCGTGAGCCTGATGCACACGCTGCCGATCCGGAGAGAGGGGCTGTTTGTCACAAACTTCCTCTCCGGCATGGCGATGATGCTGCTGCCCTATGCCGTTACCGGCGCGCTGTGTGTGGCGATATCCCTGGGGTATGGCTGCTTTGACATTGGGAGCCTGCTGACGACGATTCTCGTGGTGATCGGTGAGAGCTTTTTCTACTTTGCCAGCGCCACCTTTGTGGCGTTTATTACGGGAAATATCTTTGCGCTTCCGGTGTTGTATTTCCTGCTGCATTTTCTGGCGGTTCTGCTGGACTGGCTGATCTCTACCTTTGCCCAAGGGTTTATTTTTGGGTTTAACAGCAGCTACACGGGAGTTGCCGAAAGGCTTTCGCCTACCGTTGCGCTGATGAGCCGCGTGGGTGTGGATAGAACCTACAGCGAGATTCAAAGATATGAGGGAACCTATACATATCAGGAATCGGTTCTGACCGCGGTCCACCTGGACGGCATCTGGATGATCGGTGTCTATGCCCTGGTGGGAATGGTGCTTCTGGGCCTTGCTTACATGATGTACCGCCGGCGCCGCAGCGAATCCGCCGGAGACGTGGTGGCGGTGGGCTGGCTGCGGCCGGTATTCCGGTATGGTGTAGCGGCACTCAGCGCGCTGCTGGGCGGACAGCTGCTCTATGAGCTGTTCTGGTACAGCTTCCAGAGCGGCAGCTATTACGACCTGCTGCCCATGACCGTGTGCCTGGTGGTGGCGGGCGTCATTGGGTACTATGGCGCCTCCATGCTGCTGAGTAAATCCCTACGGGTGTTCCGGAGAAGCTGGATTGGCCTGGGCGCGGTGGTCCTTGGCTGCGTGGCTGTGTGCTGCGCGCTGCACTTTGACGTGTTTGGAATTGCCGCCAGGGTGCCGGAGACCAGCGAGGTCCGATCTGTGGAAATAGACGTGGCCGGCAACAGCTATACGCTTTACCCGGAGGAGGACGCGGCGCTGCTGGAGCAGGTGCGGGCGCTCCATCAGGCTGTGATTGCCGACGAGGCATATATCCGTGACAAGGAGACAAACGGCTTGATTCCGGCGGTTCCCGCAGGGGACTATGAGTGGACAAGGCTTTGGATTTCCTATCACCAGGGCGGGAGCGCCGTGGATCGGTATTATTCTCTGCCCCTGACCAGGGAACGGATGGCTGCCCGGGATACCTATGACGCCCTGTTGGACCAGCTGGTGAACAGCACGGAGATGAAGGCCAAGCGGCTGCACCTGGACGACAGCCATTATCAGGTGGAGGGCGGAAACCTGTATGTGGAGAAAACCGCCATGGGCTATGACCTGAGCGACCGGGAGGCCGCCGCGATTCTGGAGGCGGTGGGCCGGGATATGGCCGCTGGAAACTGGGGGACCTATGACTGGTTCGCCGCAGGCCAGGGACAGGAGCTGGCTGTTCAGCTGGATCTGCGCTTTAGCGGCTCTGGCGAGGATTGGCGCGGCACGGATTGGATTAATGTTGTGCTGCGGCCTGAGATGACGGAAACGGTGGCCTGTCTCCAGGAGCTGGGACTGATCAGCCAGAGCGATCTTCTGACCTATCGGGAGCTTTACCCTGAGAATTATGAGACGGAGACTGCCGCGACAGAGGCCGTCTATGGGTCCGCTGTCTCCGCGGGTAGAGTATCGGAGGAAGTGACGTACACCTATGAAGTCCCTGTGGTGGGTGCGGAGGCCGGCTGAGCATGGAAATGCCGGAATATGAAGCGCCGCGCCGCCGGAGAAGACCCCGGCGGCGCAGGAAAAGCGGTCTCCCGCTGGTGTGCGCGGCGGCAGCACTGGCGGCTCTGGGCGTGCTTTTATCCCAGGTCCTGGATCACCGTCTGCCCGGAGACGGCGTGGCGGTGCCGGAATACGTGGTACAGGACCTTCTGCCGGTGAACGAGTGGTCCCGCCCCGGCACAGCGCTGGAGAAGATCGACGCCGTTGTGATTCACTATGTGGGCAATCCCGACACAACGGCCCAGGCAAACCGCAACTACTTTGCCTCTCTCTCCTCCGGGGAGGAGGGGATCTATGCCAGCAGCCACTTCATCGTGGGGCTGGAGGGCGAGGTGCTCCAGTGCATTCCCCTGACGGAGATCTCCTATGCCTCCAATACCCGCAACAGCGACACAGTGGCCATTGAGGTTTGCCATCCGGACGAGACCGGGAAATTTTCCGCTGTCACCTATGACCGGGTGGTGGAGCTGACCGCTTGGCTCTGCCGGGAGTTCCGGCTGAAGCCGGAGAAGGATGTGATCCGCCACTATGACGTGTCCGGAAAAGTCTGCCCCAAATATTTTGTGGAGGACCCAGAGGCCTGGGAACAGTTTCTGGAGGATGTGTCCTCGGCGGTTATTGGAGGAGGAAATTAAAAAAAATTTAGCTGCCGGTGAAACAAAACCGCCTTCAAAATCGTCTTATTAATAGGGAACGAGCCAGTGTTGTGTGAAAGGAGCCTTCCGATGGAAAAAGCGGTTGCAAGTGAAAATCTGTGGCGCGTCTGGGTGGATACCAGCCGGCGCATTGTATCCTTTCATGAGGAGGAGGGCTGCAAGCTGCTGGAATTCCGCAGCCGGGAGCTGTTTCTCAGCTGCGTGGACCAATATACGGGAATGCAGTATCGTTATCAATAAGCGGGGCGGTCACAGACCGGCTTGCTTTGTGGGGACGCGCTTTTGCGCGTCCCTTATTGATTTCAAAAAATTCATTTACAAACGGTAGCTTTCCTGCTAAACTATACGGTACGTATTTTTTAGATCAAATAAGGAGAGCGGATGACGATGGCTTCTGAATTTTCCAGGACACTGGCCCTGCTGCGGCGGGAGCGGGGGGTGTCTCAGCGCACAGCCGCCGGGGATCTGGGGGTGTCCCAGGCGCTGCTGAGCCACTATGAAAACGGCGTGCGGGAGCCGGGGCTGAGCTTTGTGGTGAGGGCCTGCGACTACTACCATGTGTCCGCGGACTTCATTTTGGGGAGAACCCTTTCCCGGGAGGGCAGCATGCTGACCCATGAGGAAGTCCTCAGCGCCGCGGAGCCTGGGAATATCCTACAGGGAAGTGTGCTGGCCACGCTTCAGAGCAAGCTTCTCTCCGGCGCCGCCGGGGTACTCTTCGGCCTTTTGGGGAAGCTGGAGGACAAGACCGCCATCAATGCGGCGGCGGCATATCTGGGAAGCGCGGTCTATCAGCTCTACCGGCACCTGTACCGCTGCGCGGGGGCCAATGAGAAGTACTTCTCTCTGGGAGCGGATACCTGCCTGTTGGGTGCGGCGGACGCGGACATGAAGCTCTCGGAGCTGCGGTATGCCCGGGCCCTGCGGGGACAGACGGAAGAGCAGTTCCCCGATCTCTCGCCGGAGGCGCTGGCGGCGGCCTATCCTGGGCGGAACCAGAGTCTGACCCAGGTGCTCAGCACGGCGGATGCCCGGCTCAGCGGGATGACGGAGAAGGCGTGATGCAGGTTCCATCACTCTCCTTTTTGGGATTTCTCCTCGTGACACTGGTCCTGTGCCTGAGCGTGGGCCGGGGCAGCCGGCAGGCCGGCAGGAAGGTGCTGGCCCTGGCCGGAGTGGTCTTCACAGTCCTGGGCGGAGGATGGAGCGGGTTCGCCGTGCTGGCGGCGGGGACGGCGGCCACCGCCGCAGTGCTTTGGTGTCTGGAAAGGCTGGACGCCCTGCCTCGCCGTTTGGCGATGGCGATGGGGTGCCTTTGGCACATCGCGGTGCTGGCGGTGTGCAAGCTGACGGGGTGGATGCCTCTGGGGATCAGCTTTTTCACCTTCCAACAGCTGTGGCTTTTGAAAGAGACGTATACCGGCCAGTACCGCAGGTCACAGGGGGACTCTCTGCTTCTCTATACGTTCTTCTTTCCCACTGTCACCTCCGGCCCCATTCTGCGGCCGGAGGAGTTCTTCCCCCAGCTGCGGGAGGCGTTTCTCTGTCCATCCTGGGGGGACGCGGCAGCGGGCCTGTATGCCATCTCTTTTGGCATGGCGAAGAAGGTGCTGCTGGCAGACCCCCTGGGCGCTGTGGTCTCCAACGGCTGGGCTCTGGGTCAGGAGCTGACCGCCCCCGCCGCCTGGATTGTGATCCTGGGGTATACCCTGCGGCTGTATCTGGATTTCTCCGGCTACTGCGACATCGCATCCGGCTGCGCCCGGCTCCTGGGCATCCGGCTGCCGGTGAACTTTGATTCGCCCTATCGGGCTCTCAGCGTGGGAGAGTTCTGGAAGCGGTGGCATATCACCCTCACCAGCTTTCTGCGGGAGTGCGTCTATATTCCCCTGGGCGGCAGCCGCCGCGGCAGTGTCCGGACCTATGGGAATATTTTGATTGTATATCTGATCAGCGGCCTCTGGCATGGGACTGGGTGGACGTTTTTGGTCTGGGGACTGCTCCACGGCCTTGCGCAGGTGGGCGAGCGGCTGTGGGGCCGGAGGCGGGAAAGGCTGCCGAAGGGCCTGCGGTGGGCCATGACCTTTCTCTTTGTGAATCTGGCGTGGGTATTCTTCCAGGCGCCCAGTCTTGGCGCGGCGGGGATGCTGCTGCGCTCCGCCGTGTGCGGCGGCTGGGGGCTTCCGCTGGAGACACTGGCGGCCGGCGCCCTGGACAGCGAGGCCGCCGCCCTGCGGACACTGCTGCCCGCTCTGGAGAGCTGGGTGCCGGGTCTGGTGGTCGGCGGGCTGCTGTGCGTGGGGCTGGCAGTCTCTTTCAGGCGGGAAAACGTGATCCGGCGGATGGAGACGGTCTCTCCCAAACCGGTCGGGGCACTCCTTTGCGGAGGGCTGCTGGCATGGGCGGTGGTGTCCTTTTCCAGCACGGCCACGTTTATTTATTCAAACTTTTAGGGGGTGAGCGGCCGTGAAACAAGCGGGAAAGCGCTGGTGCGCAGGGCTGCTGGCCGCTGCTGCGGCGCTGCTGGCCCTGTGTGCCGGAACTGTGCGGCTGGTGGACCCCTTTTTCCACTACCATCCCCCGGACCCGGAGGGGGAGGTCTGGTTTGACCAGCGGGCCCAGGGAGCCGGGCTTCTCAGGAGCCAAAGCTATGAGACAGTTCTGATGGGCTCGTCCCTGGCGGCCAACTACCGCCCCTTTTGGTTTGACGTGTTCTATGAGACCTCCACGGTGAAAGTCACCTTTCCAAACGGCGGCTTCCGGGAATTTGGGACGGCGCTGGACTACGCCTATGACTGCCAGGATGTGAAGCGGGTGATCTTCGGCCTGGACCCCAACCTGCTCGCCCGTAGTCCTGAGGAGGAGCCTGAGGAGCTGCCGGAGTATCTCTATGACAAGAACCCATGGAACGACGGGCAGTACCTGCTGAACAAGGACGCGGCGTTTCGCTCCGTGTACACAGTGCTGAAAAAGGGCCGGGGGCAGACCCAGCCCCTTCAGGATGCCTTTGTGTGGGATGGAAATGTGTTTTTCTCTCGGGAGCTGGCCCTGGCGGGCTATGAGCGGCCGGAGCCCACGGGGGAGACCGCGGCGGCGGACACCTTTCTGGAAAACAGCCGCGCCAATCTCAAAGAAGTCACCGGCTGGCTGGAGGCTCACCCGGACACGGACTTCATCTTTTTCTTCTCTCCCTACAGCATCCTGTTTTGGGATAAAATGGAGAGGCTGGGGCAGACGGAGGCCATGTTCACCATGCTGGAGGACACGGTTCAAACGCTCCTTGCCTATGACAACGCGGAGCTGCAATTCTTCATGGCGGACAGGGAGATCATGACGAATCTGGACAACTATGCGGACCATATCCATATAGCGGGGCGGGTGACTTACCGCCTGGCTCAGGCCATGCCCACAGGACAGTACCGCCTCAGCAGAGAAACTTACCGGGAAGTGCTGGACGGTCTGCGGGAATTTGTGATAAACTATGACTACGACAGCATTTGGGAGCCAGGCTGACCCAGGCTGCGGCCTCCGCTATCAAGAGAGCGCGGGAAGCGCGAGGAGTATCGGGGCAATCTTCAAAATCACTTCAGCATCGGCCGCTTCGACGTGCTTGATGCGGCCTGCCGGCGAAAGCCGTATCCATCCTCTGCGTCTCCGGCCTCTACCGCGCGAGGCGCGGCGGGGACCGGATTGAAAGCTCAAGCATTTTGCGCCGGGCAGGGCTTGGTGTGGACTTGGAGGAATCTTGTATCTGGCAAGAGAAGATCCGAATGGTTTCGCTCTTTGCTCGCATTGTCCGCGGGAAGTTCAGTTCCCATCCTCGGACGAACTGGTTTGCCCTGCGGCAGGGGGATGGCTGCGCCAAAACGCTTGGACGCGCAACCGCACGGGGGTGCGGACTTGCCCAAGGAGGTTTATACAAATATGGCAAAACAAGAGAATATCCGAAATTTTTCGATCATTGCCCACATCGACCATGGCAAGTCCACGCTGGCGGACCGGCTGCTGGAGACCTGCGGGGCAGTGGCACAGCGGCAGATGTCTGACCAGCTGCTGGACAATATGGATCTGGAGCGGGAGCGGGGCATCACCATCAAGGCTCGGGCTGTCCGGCTGACCTACCGTGCCCAGGACGGGGAGGACTATGAGCTGAACCTCATCGATACCCCGGGCCATGTGGACTTCAACTATGAGGTGTCCCGGTCCCTGGCAGCCTGCGAGGGCGCGGTGCTGGTGGTGGACTCCACCCAGGGCGTGGAGGCCCAGACTCTGGCCAACACGTACCTTGCCATGGAACACGACCTGGAAATTCTGCCGGTGTTCAACAAGATCGACCTTCCGGCGGCGGACCCCGCCAGGGCCAAGCAGGAGGTGGAGGATATCATCGGCCTGCCCGCCCTGGACGCACCGGAGATCTCCGCCAAGATGGGGATCAACATCGACGCCGTGCTGGAGGACATCGTGAAAAACGTACCCCCGCCCACAGGCGATCCGGAGGCGCCTCTCAAAGCGCTGATCTTTGACAGCCAGTATGACAGCTACCGGGGTGTCATTGTCTACATGCGGCTGATGGAGGGCAGCGTCCGGCCGGGCCAGCAGGTGAAGATGATGGCCTCCGGCGCGGTCTACCAGGTGGTGGAGTGCGGCCATCTGCTGCCGCTTGGCATGGAGCCCTGTGAGCGTTTGAGCGCCGGCGAAGTGGGCTATTTCACCGCCAGTATTAAAAATGTGAAGGACACCCGGGTGGGCGACACCGTCACCGACGCCGCCTCCCCCACGGCGGAGGCCCTGCCGGGCTACCGGCCGGTCCAGCCCATGGTCTACTGCGGCATCTACACGGAGGACGGCTCCAAGTATCCGGATCTCCGGGACGCGCTGGAAAAGCTCCAGCTCAACGACGCCTCCCTGAGCTTTGAGCCGGAGAGCTCCGTGGCCCTGGGCTTTGGCTTCCGGTGCGGCTTTTTGGGGATGCTCCACATGGAGGTCATCCAGGAACGGCTGGAACGGGAGTTTGACCTGGACCTTGTGACCACCCTGCCCTCCGTGATCTATCATGTCTATAAGACCGACGGCACGATGGTGGCGGTGGATAACCCCCATAACTATCCCGACCCCGCCACGATTGAGCGGGCGGAGGAACCCTATGTGAAGGTAAATATCATCGCGCCCAACGAGTTCGTGGGCAACATTATGCCCATGTGCCAGGACCGCCGGGGTGAGTTCAAGGATATGCAGTACCTGGACACAAACCTGGTGGAGCTTCACTACCAGATGCCCCTCAACGAGATCATCTACGACTTCTTTGACGCGCTCAAGGCCAACACCAAGGGCTATGCCTCCCTGGATTATGAGCTCTCCGGATACCGCCCCAGCGAACTTGTAAAGGTGGACATGAAACTCAACGGCGAGGCGGTGGATGCCCTGAGCTTTATCGCCCACAGGGATAAGGCCTATCCCCGGGCCAGACGGCTTTGTGAAAAGCTCAAGGAGAACATCCCCCGTCAGCTCTTTGAGATTCCCGTCCAGGCGGCCATCGGCGGACGGGTCATCGCCCGGGAGACGGTGAAGGCCATGCGCAAGGACGTGCTGGCCAAGTGCTACGGCGGCGACATCACCCGCAAGAAGAAGCTGCTGGAAAAGCAGAAGGAGGGCAAAAAGAAGATGCGCTCTCTGGGAACGGTTCAGATTCCAACGGAGGCGTTTCTGGCGGTTTTGAAGCTGGACGAGTGATTTTTTGCCCGTCTGCGAGCGGGAGCGAGCCGCCGCGCCAGCGGCGTTCAAGCGTTTTGCGAAGCAAAACCTTGGGAAGGCCGGGCTTTGCCCGACCGACCAAAATGAAATCAGGGGTCCCCGCCGCGCCCTGCGCGGTGGGGCAAAAAGAAGATGCGCTCTCTGGGAACGGTTCAGATTCCAACGGAGGCGTTTCTGGCGGTTTTGAAGCTGGACGAGTGATTTTTTGCCCGTCTGCGAGCGGGAGCGAGCCGCCGCGCCAGCGGCGTTCAAGCGTTTTGCGAAGCAAAACCTTGGGAAGGCCGGGCTTTGCCCGACCGACCAAAATGAAATCAGGGGTCCCCGCCGCGCCCTGCGCGGTGGGGCAAAAAGAAGATGCGCTCTCTGGGAACGGTTCAGATTCCAACGGAGGCGTTTCTGGCGGTTTTGAAGCTGGACGAGTGATTTTTTGCCCGTCTGCGAGCGGGAGCGAGCCGCCGCGCCAGCGGCGTTCAAGCGTTTTGCGAAGCAAAACCTTGGGAAGGCCGGGCTTTGCCCGACCGACCAAAATGAAATCAGGGGTCCCCGCCGCGCCCTGCGCGGTGGGGCAAAAAGAAGATGCGCTCTCTGGGAACGGTTCAGATTCCAACGGAGGCGTTTCTGGCGGTTTTGAAGCTGGACGAGTGAGACCGCCGCAGGCCACAGAAATTATGAAAAAAAGGAGACCTCTATGCCCCACAGGACAGAAGACCTAAAGCAAGCAATTCACCATTTCTACGAAGGACTTTTTCAGGAGGAATCGATTCAACAAAGCCGGCACAAGCGGCTGGAGCACGTTATTTTGCTGATCCGCAACCTGGCCGCCGCGCTGGCGGTGGTGCTCTTCGCGGTTTCGCTTTTCCGTGCTCCCTGGGCCTATCTCTGCAAGGGAGTTGCATATTTTCTCGGCGCGGCGGCCTATGTTTGTGAGATCGTGATTTTGACTGACTGCTTCCATACAAAAGTCCCACACTCGGAGATGTTCATGGCCTACTGCTTTGGCCCGATGTATCTGCTGCTGGGTGTCAGCTATTTCATTGGCTACTGACGGCGCCGCCTGCATGGGGCGTCTCCGGGAAGCGGCCAACATACAAGCCAGGGCGGCCGGAGTCTGCGGATTCCGGCCGCCCTGTTGTCTGGCGGAAGAGGATGGAGAGAAGCCGTTTTGCAAAAATGCACAAAAACGGTCGGTTCTATCTGCGGAAACTCTACTGCTGAACTTGTCTGGAAACGTTGACTGTTGGAGGAAAAACCATCTATAATGACTAAGAACATATAAAATAGAGAGATTTTAGGCAGCAGGAGGGCAGCTATGGAAAAGGGCTATTTGGTGCTCCAGGACGGCCAGGTGTTTGAGGGCCTTCGCTTTGGCGCCGGGGGAGACACGGTGGGGGAGCTGGTGTTCACCACCGGCATGTGCGGTTATATTGAGACGTTGACGGACCCCAGCTATGCGGGGCAGATCGTGCTGCAGACCTATCCGCTGATCGGCAACTATGGGATCATTCGTGAGGATTTTGAGGGCGCCTGCTGCGTCAAGGGCTATGTGGTGCGGGAGTACTGCGATGCCCCCTCGAATTTCCGGTGTGACTGTGACCTGGACGCCTATCTGAAGGAGCAGAATGTGCCGGGGCTGTGCGGCGTGGACACCCGGGAACTCACAAGAATCATCCGGGAACATGGCGTGATGAACGCCGCGATTTGCAGCGGGATTCCTGCGGACCTCACGCCGGTGAAGACCTACGCTGTCACCGGCGTGGTGGAGGCCGTCACCTGCCGGGAGTCCTCCATACACCCGGCGTCGGGGGAGGAGCGGTTCCGGGTCTCTTTACTGGACTATGGCGCCAAGCGCAACATTGTCCGGGAGCTTCAAAACCGGGGCTGCACCGTTACGGTCCTGCCGGCGACAACGCCGGCGGAGGAGATTTTGGCAGCAAGCCCCGACGGGGTCATGCTCTCCAATGGCCCTGGGGACCCGGCGGAGGATGTCTTCCAAATTGAGCAGATTCAAAAGCTCCTGGGCAGGGTGCCTATGTTCGGTATCTGCCTGGGGCATCAACTCACGGCCCTGGCTGCGGGCGGCAGCACCTACAAGCTCAAGTATGGCCACCGGGGGGTGAACCAGCCGGTCCGGGACCTGGACGGCACCCGGACTTACATCACCAGCCAGAATCACGGCTACGCTGTGGATTCCGACACCGTCAAGCTGGGCCGTGTCCGCTTTGCCAACGCCAACGACGGCACCTGCGAGGGCATTGATTATCCGGACCTGCGGGCCTTTACCGTTCAGTTCCATCCGGAGGCCTGCACCGGACCAAAGGACACGTCCTTCCTCTTTGACCGCTTTGTGGACCTGATGAAAGGAGGCCGCGCGTAATGCCGCTGGATACCAGTATTCAAAAAGTTTTGGTGATTGGCTCCGGTCCCATTGTGATCGGGCAGGCCGCCGAATTCGACTACGCCGGCGCCCAGGCCTGCCGGATTCTGAAAGAAGCCGGTGTGAACGTAGTGCTCTGCAATTCCAACCCTGCCACCATCATGACCGACCAAGCCATGGCGGACGAGATTTACTTAGAGCCCCTGACGGCGGAGACCATCAAGCGGATCATCCTCAAGGAGCGTCCGGACTCCATCCTGGCGGGCCTGGGGGGCCAGACCGGCCTGACGCTGGCCATGCAGCTGGACAAGGAGGGCTTTTTGGCCCAGCAGGGCGTCCGCCTGCTGGGAACCGACGCCAGGGCCATCTCCCGGGCGGAGGACCGGGAGCTCTTTAAGGAGGCCATGGCGGAGATCGGCCAGCCGGTCATCGCCTCGGATATTGCGGAAACGGTGGAGGAAGCCCTGGCGGTGGCGGAGAAAATCGGTTACCCGGTCATTGTCCGGCCTGCTTTCACCCTGGGCGGCGCCGGCGGCGGCGCGGCCAATAACCCGGATGAGCTGCGCATCATTGCCGGCACCGGCCTGGACGCCTCGCCCATTACCCAGGTACTCATTGAAAAGGCCATCTTCGGCTGGAAGGAGATCGAGTTTGAGACCATGCGGGACGGCGCAGGCAACGTGATCGCCGTCTGCTCCATGGAGAATTTGGACCCCGTGGGCGTCCACACCGGCGATTCCATCGTGGTGGCTCCCACCCAGACCCTGGCGGACAAGGAATTCCAGATGCTCCGCAAGGCGTCTCTGGATATCATCACCCACCTGGGGATTGTGGGCGGGTGCAACGTGCAGCTGGCCCTGAACCCCGACAGCTTTGAATACGCGGTGATTGAGGTGAACCCCCGGGTGAGCCGGTCCTCCGCCCTGGCCTCTAAGGCTACGGGGTATCCCATCGCCAAGATCACCACCAAGATCGCCCTGGGCTACCGCCTGGACGAGATCAAAAACGACATCACTGGCAAGACCTGCGCCTGCTTCGAGCCGACGCTGGACTATATCGTGGTGAAGATGCCCAAGTGGCCCTTTGACAAGTTTGCCGACGCCAGCCGGACCCTGGGCACCCAGATGAAAGCCACCGGCGAGGTCATGTCCATCGCCCCCAGCTTTGAGATGGCGCTGATGAAGGCCGTCCGGGGTGCGGAGATCGGACAGGACAGCCTCAACCGCAAGCAGGACCCTGAGGACACCGCCCCCATCTGGGAGCGCCTGCGCCGGGTGGACGACCACCGGCTCTTCACAGTGTTTGAAGCGCTTAAGTCCGGGGTCAGTGTGGATGAGATTTTCGGCATCACCCGCATCGACCGCTGGTTCCTCCACAAGCTTAAAAACATGGCGGAATTTGAACTGGCCCTGGGGAGAGACGGCCTGACGGCGGAGCACTATGAAACCGGCAAGCGCCTGGGCTATCCAGACGACACGCTGCGCCGACTCTCCGGCGCGGCGGACCTGCCCGTGCCTGCCAAAACCGCCGTCTATAAGATGGTAGACACCTGCGGCGCGGAGTTCGACGCGGAGACCCCCTACTTCTACTCCAGCTTCGACCGCTTCTGTGAGTCCCGGGCCTTTCCAAGATCCGGCAGGCCCGTCATCATGGTGCTGGGCTCCGGCCCCATCCGGATCGGCCAGGGCATTGAGTTCGACTACTCCTCCGTCCACTGCGTGTGGACGCTGAAGGAGCTGGGCTATGACGTGGTCATTGTGAACAACAACCCTGAGACGGTGTCCACGGACTATGATACTGCCGACCGGCTGTATTTCGAGCCTCTTTTCCCGGAGGACGTCATGCACATCATCGCCGTGGAGAAGCCTGTGGGCGTGGTGGTGGCCTTCGGCGGCCAAACGGCCATCAAGCTCACCAAGTTCCTGGACAGCCAGGGAATTCCCATTCTGGGCACCTCCGCGGAGTCCATTGACATGGCGGAGGACCGGGAGCGGTTTGACGAGCTGTTGGAGCGCTTCCACATCAAGCGGCCCCAGGGTCGCGGCGTCACCGGCATGGAGGAGGCTCTCTCTACCGCCCGGGAGCTGGGCTATCCGGTGCTTCTCCGGCCCAGCTATGTCATCGGCGGCCAGAACATGGTCATCGCCCACAACGACGAGGACGTGCGCACCTATATGGAGGTCATCCTCTCCGGCAAGATTGAAAACCCGGTGCTGGTGGATCAGTACCTGATGGGCAAGGAGCTGGAGGTGGATGTGATCTCCGACGGCAAGGACGTGCTGATTCCTGGCGTTATGCAGCACATTGAGCGTACTGGCGTCCACTCCGGCGACTCCATCGCGGTCTATCCGCCCTTTTCCATTGGCGACAAGATGCTCAAGACCATCATCGACTGCTCGGAAAAGCTGGCCCTCAGCCTAAAGACCCGGGGCCTCATCAACATTCAGTACCTGATCTACCAGGGCGAGCTGTACGTCATCGAGGTCAACCCCCGGGCCAGCCGGACCGTGCCCTACATCTCCAAGGTGACAGGCGTACCCATGGTGGACCTGGCCACTCGGGTCATGGTGGGACAGCCTCTGGCTGCCCTGGGCTACGGAACCGGGCTCTATCAGAAGCCGCCGTATGTGGCGGTGAAGGTGCCGGTGTTCTCCTTTGAAAAAATCACCGACGCCAATGCGGCCCTCTCCCCAGAGATGAAGTCCACCGGCGAGGTGCTGGGCCTGGGCAAGAACATGCAGGAGGCCCTGTTCAAGGGCCTGGTCTCCGCCGGCTACAAGGTGGAGAAGGAGAGCCGCGGCGGCGTGCTGATCTCCGTGAACCACCGGGATCAGCCGGAGATCGTGAATATCGCCCGGAAGCTGGACGAGATGGGCTACAAGCTCTACGCAACGGAAGGCACCGCCCACGAGATTGCCCAGCTGGGCACCGACGTGGAGGTGGTTGGCAAGCTGGGCCGGGATAATAAAGTGTTCGAGATGTTGGAGGGCGGAGAGATCGACTATGTGATCCTCACTGGCTCCACGGAACCGGGCTACATCCGGGATTTCATCCATCTGAACCACCGCTGCGTCCAGCTGGGAATCCCCTGTCTGACCTCTCTGGACACAGCTGGCGCCCTGGCGGATATCCTGGCCAGCCGCTATAACCAGCGTAACACCGAGCTGGTGGATATTTGCCACCTGCGCACGGAGCGGCAGAGGCTGAAGTTTGCCAAGATGCAGACCTGCGGCAACGACTATATCTTCCTGGAGAACTTTGACGGCTCCATCACCTGTCCGGAGTCGTTGTGCGTCTCCTTCTGTGACCGGCACTATGGCGTGGGTGCCGATGGCATTATCCTGATGGAGCGCTCCCAGGTGGCCGACGCAAAGATGCGGATGTTCAACAGCGACGGCAGTGAGGGCAAAATGGCCGGCAACGCCCTGCGGTGCATGGGCAAGTACCTCTATGACTTCGGCATTGTCCGCAAAGAAGAGCTGGCCATTGAGACCGGCAGCGGCATCAAGACCGTGTCCCTCTATACCTCCGACGGCAAGGTGACATCCGCCTGTGTGGACATGGGACGGGCCACGCTGGACACGGAGGCCCTGCGTTTCTCCATTCCGGAGAAGACCGTGGTGAACTATCCGGTCCGGATCGCCGGCCGGCCCTACAGCATTACCTGCGTGGACATGGGCAACCCCCACTGCGTGGTGTTCTGTCCCCGGGTGGATGCAGTGGACGTGGAGTTCATCGGACCCCGCTTCGAGCATGCGCCTTACTTCCCGGAGAGAACCAACACAGAGTTCATCCGGGTGGTGAACCCCAATACCATCAAGATGCGGGTGTGGGAGCGGGGCAGCGGCGAGACACTGGCCTGCGGTACCGGCGCCTGCGCAGCAGTGGTAGCGGCAGTGGCCAATGGATTTTGCTCCAAGGGAAGTGATGTCACCGTCCGGGTCAAGGGCGGCGATCTGGTGGTCCATTACACGGATGAGACGGTCACTCTGACCGGAGACGCCAAGCTGGTCTACACCGGTGAGGCGGAATATTGAGAACTTGACAGAAATTTATCAAAAAGGGCTTTCCACCGCAGAAAATTTGTGGTAAAATCTTAACGAAATCCAAACAACCCGGAGCTCGTTATGGACATCAAAAAAGCCCTTGCCCGCTGTGTTCCCAAGGTGGGGATGCGCAATATCAAGACGGCGATTGCAGCTGCACTGTGTGCCGTGGTGTACTATGCCTGGGGCCGCAGTCCGGCCTTCGCCTGCATCGGCGCGATTTTTGGAATGGGGAGTGACCTCTCTGATTCTAAGCTGAATGGTGGAAACCGGCTTTTCGGCACGGTTATCGGCGGATTGCTGGGAATTGCGCTGTTTCGGATTTATTTGATTTTTTACCCGGATGGACGGCACTCCCTGCTGTTAGTGCCGCTGATCTTTCTTGGCACTGTCATTCTGATTGTGCTGTGCCAAATCTTTTGGGTGGGCGGTGTACAGCCCGGCGGCGTGGTCCTGTGCATCATCCTCTTCAATACACCGGCAGACAGCTATATCACCTATGCCCTCAGCCGCATGTTTGACACGGGCATCGGTGTGCTGGCGGCTTTGATGGTAAACAGCCTTTTTCCAGGAGGATTTACCTTTGGAGCCGCAGAGCGGTTTTGCAGAAATCTTCGTCAAAAGGCAGCCGGTTCAGAAGAACTGAGTGAGGACGCAGGCGCCCTCGTTGTCAATCAAAAAAGCTAAGGCAAGGACCGGACCTCATCTGTCTGGATGGGGTCCGGTCCTTGCTTTCGGGAATATCTGTCTCTTCTCGGGGGCGGCCGCAGCAGGGAGTATCAGGACCAATGGCAATCTCACGACACCAGGGTTTGTCTGCGGAAATATCCAGCTGCTCCCGACCGCCGTGCAGGCGTCTCATCACTTGATATTCCACAGAGGTGTCCAAGCCGAATTCCATAGCTGTCAGGGATGCTCTCCACCTCAAAGCGGGACGCCTCTCATCGTTCGGCCATATTGAGCAGGGGCGTCAAGGAAACAAAAGACGCGCTGAAGCTGCGCCATGCCACGGCTTCCAGCCTGGGGCGCAAGCGCCGGCCCGCCAGCAGCCAGGCGCAGTTCAAATCCATGCGAACCAAAGTAACGTGGGGGAGAATCTGGGCTCTAGTTTGGTCTGCGTCCCTTATGCTGGACCGGGGTAAAGCCGCCATTTCCGCGACTCCAGCAGCTTCCAGGGTTGGTAAAAAGGCCCTCCTAGTTTAGAAGGAGCGGGAGCGTTGAAACGCTTGGCGGAGGGCGAGGCGGTGGTTTAAGCTGTGATATGTTGGCACAGCAAAAACACCTCACATCTTACGATGTGAGGTGTTTTTTGCCATGACGAAGGGCTGATGGCTCGTGCCAGATTCCGAAAAATCGCTTCGTCCGAACTTGGAAGATGCTGATTATTTGGATTCCTTGATGGCTGCCTGCGCGGCGGCAAGGCGTGCGATGGGCACCCGGAAGGGAGAGCAGGACACATAGTCCAGGCCCGTGCGGTGGCAGAACTCCACGGAGGAGGGATCGCCGCCGTGCTCGCCGCAGATACCCAGGTGCAGCTCCGGGTTCGTGGAGCGGCCCAGCTTGCAGGCCATCTCCACCAGCCGGCCCACGCCCGCCTGGTCCAGCTTGGCGAAGGGATCGTTCTCGTAGATCTTGCGGTCATAGTAGGCGTCCAGGAACTTGCCTGCGTCGTCACGGCTGAAGCCAAAGGTCATCTGAGTGAGGTCGTTGGTGCCGAAGGAGAAGAAGTCGGCCTCCTTGGCAATCTCATCGGCGGTGAGAGCCGCGCGGGGGATCTCAATCATGGTACCAACCAGATACTTCATATCGGAGCCAGCGGAGGCGATAATCTCGTCAGCGGTCTTGACCACCACGCTCTTAACATATTTGAGCTCCTTGACCTCGCCCACCAGGGGGATCATGATTTCGGGAACCATGTTCCACTCGGGGTGCCGGGCTTGGACATTCAGCGCGGCCTTAATGACGGCCCGGGTCTGCATGGCGGCAATCTCCGGGTAGGTGACGGCCAGGCGGCAACCCCGGTGGCCCATCATGGGGTTGAACTCGTGGAGGGAGGCGATGATGGACTTGATGTCGGCAACGGTCTTGCCCATATCCTTGGCCAGCAGCTCGATGTCAGCCTCGTCGGTGGGCAGGAACTCGTGCAGCGGGGGGTCCAGGAAGCGGATGGTGACGGGGCAGCCCTCCATGGCCTCGTAGATGCCCTCAAAGTCGGACTGCTGCATGGGCTCCAGCTTGCTGAGGGCTTTCTCCCGCTGCTCCACATTGTCAGAACAGATCATCTCCCGGATGGCGGGGATGCGGTCCTCGTCAAAGAACATGTGCTCGGTCCGGCACAGGCCGATGCCCTGAGCGCCGAACTTCCGGGCCTGGGCGGCGTCGTGGGGGGTGTCGGCATTGGTGCGGACCTGGAGACGGCGATATTTGTCGGCCCAGCCCATGACCCGGCCGAACTCGCCGCCGATGGAGGCGTCCACCGTGGGGATGGCCCCGGCATAGATGCTGCCGGTGGAGCCATCCAGGGAGATCCAGTCGCCCTCTTTGTAGGTCTTGCCGGAGAGGACGAACTGCTTGTTTTCCTCGTCCATCTTGATGTCGCCGCAGCCAGAGACACAACACTTGCCCATGCCCCGGGCCACCACGGCGGCGTGGGAGGTCATGCCGCCGCGAACGGTCAGGATGCCCTGGGCGGCCTTCATGCCCTCGATGTCCTCGGGAGAGGTCTCCAGACGCACCAGGACCACCTTCTCGCCCCGCTCAGCCCAGGCCTTGGCGTCCTCAGCGGTGAAGACGATCTTGCCGGAGGCAGCGCCGGGGGAGGCGCCCAGCGCCTTGCCGATGGCCTCGCTCTTTTTCAGGGCCACGGCGTCGAACTGGGGATGGAGCAGGGTGTCCAGAGAGCGGGGCTCGATCATGGCAACAGCCTGCTTCTCCGTGATCTGGCCCTCATCCACCAGATCACAGGCGATCTTCAGCGCGGCGGCGGGGGTGCGCTTGCCGTTGCGGGTCTGGAGCATATAGAGCTTGTTGTTCTCCACAGTGAACTCCATATCCTGCATATCGTGATAGTGATCCTCCAGAATTTTGCACACATCCTGGAACTGGGCGAAAGCGGCGGGGAACTTCTCGGCCATCTGGCTGATAGGCATGGGAGTCCGCACGCCGGCCACCACGTCCTCGCCCTGGGCGTTGGTCAAAAATTCACCGAAGAGCTTCTTCTCGCCGGTGGCGGGGTTGCGGGTGAAGGCCACGCCGGTGCCGCAGTCGTCGCCCATGTTGCCGAAGGCCATGGACTGGACGTTGACGGCGGTGCCCCAGGAGTAGGGGATGTCGTTGTCGCGGCGGTAGACGTTGGCCCGGGGGTTGTCCCAAGAGCGGAACACGGCCTTGACGGCGCCCATGAGCTGCTCCTTGGGATCGGAGGGGAAGTCCTGCCCCACCTTGGCCTTGTACTCTGACTTGAACTGGCCGGCCAGCTCCTTGAGATCCTCCGCGGTCAGCTCCACGTCCTGAGTGACGCCCTTGCGCTCCTTCATCTGGTCGATGAGCTGCTCAAAGTACTTCTTGCCCACCTCCATCACCACGTCGGAGTACATCTGGATAAAGCGGCGGTAGCAGTCCCAGGCCCAGCGGGGATTACCGGACTTCTTGGCCAGGACCTCCACCACCGTTTCGTTCAGGCCCAGGTTCAGGATGGTGTCCATCATGCCGGGCATGGAGGCCCGGGCGCCGGAGCGGACGGAGACCAGCAGGGGATTTTCCAGGTCGCCGAACTTTTTGCCGGTGATGCCCTCCATTTTCTCAATGTATTGGAGAATCTCCGCGCAGATATCGTCATTGATCCTCTGGCCGTCCTCGTAATACTGGGTACAGGCCTCGGTGGTGATGGTGAAGCCCTGGGGCACAGGCAGGCCGATGTTGGTCATCTCGGCCAGGTTCGCGCCTTTGCCGCCTAAAAGCTCCCGCATGTTTGCGTTGCCCTCAGTGAACAGGTAGCAGTACTTCTTGCTCATTCTTGTTTCCTCCAGTTTCAAATGGCTGCACAGCAGCTTGTTCCGTCCTTCTTTTTTAGCATCTACCATTATAATCAGGAATTTTTCAAAAAACAATACACAAAAGAGAAAAAAGAAATCGTTTAAAAGGAGAAAAAAGCTTGGAATCGCTGTCGATTTTCCACAAAAAGCCCCCGCCGGATGGCGGGGGCGACAAAATACGGGGCTATTTCAGGTCTAAACCCAGAATAAATCGTTTCAGCGGCACATACAGCACCACAGATATCAACAGGGTGATGATGGTGTTCGGCAGCATGTAGGAGCCGTTATAAACCAGAGAATACAGGGCCGGACTGGAAAAGGTCCAGTTCAGGAACTCCGTGGGAGCTAGAATTTTGTAAACGGTGACGCCGCTGATATAATGGATGGCAAATCGGGCCAGGCAGCCTGCCAGCGTGCCGGCAAACAGCCCCCAGGATTTCCCGCGGAATAGCCCGGCCAGCCCCAGCGGGGTGAACGCCACCAGGTAATCCAGCAGCATGGACTGCCAGCCCCAGGCGTAGGCGCCGTCGAAAATGAGCTGTAACAGACCAAAGAGAAAGCCCGCCATCAGGCCGGGGCGCAGGCCCCAGCGCACGGCAAAGAGGATGATCGGAAACATGGCAAAGGTGATGGACCCGCCGTTGGGCGCCTCTGCCAGCTTGAGATAGCCGAGAATTTGAGCCAGAGCCACCATCAGGGCTCCCTCGCACAGCATTCGGGTGCGCAGATGAGATTTCGTGTTCATGAATTTCCCTCCAACAAAAAATGCCGCAGGCCATCAAACGGGCCGCGGCAGGGAGAGACACACTTCCTACGCCGGCATTACCCGGATCAGGTCAAGGGACAGCGGGCGGTATCTGCCCTGCATCTCAGCCGGGATTCCTCCCAGCGCCCCTGTGTTTGATTGTCCTGTGGTTTATCCAGAAGGATAGCAGAAAAACGCGACGCTGTCAAGAAGCGGAGGAAACGCTCCCAGCTACCCTTTGGACTGATTTAGTCAACAAATAACCTCCCTCCGTCACTTTGACAAAGGGAGGCGCTCCTTTATGTAAACAGTCCGATAAAATGGAATTTACAGAGAAAAGATGTTTTGTAGTTCTTTGCTGTTTTGATTTATTCTAATCCAAGCATCCATACCTGATTTGCTTTATTAAATAGCATAGATATTACTGTATCATTTTCATCTACAATCGGTTGATCTTCTTCTGACTCTGCTGTACTGCTGTTTTTTAACATAATTTGAACATTCAAATTATTATACCCGTTAAAAAGTACACCTTGACTAAATCCACTTCTAAATGGTTTCATCCAAATAATCAGTGCGTACTGAATATCTTGTTCTGTGATTGCCAGATTTCCATTCCAAAGAAGATAATCGGGAACACTTACACTATACTGAAAATCATCTTTATCAGCATAAATCTTCACACCCGACTCTTCTATCTCCGGGAAATTATCTTGAAGTTCATCATAAGGTTTATATGCTCCAAAATACCAAATCAGATTATAACAACCAAATAAAATTGTCACAGCAATCATTACATGAACGATTAATTTTTTCATAATTTTGCACCTTTACAAAATTCGAATTTATAGTCAGTTTTAATTTATCATATTTTTCTGATTCATTCAAGGTGTGGTGAAATTGACGGGGTAACCCATCAGTCCAAAAGCAAAAAGGGAGAGAAAACGCCACCGCCGCCGCGGACACAGACGGCGCCTGCCGCCCGCCGCTGTGCAGGCTTTTCTTTTTCAAAAATTTGTGGTAAACTGAAATCAAAATTGCCTCGGAGAAATTCCCGGGGCTGGAGAGGAGGGGCCGCCATGGCCGCCTTACCAAGATCAAATCCCGCGGTTATTCAGATTCGGGAGGCTGCGGGACGGGGAAAGCTGTCCCATGCGCTGCTGTTTACCGGGCCGGGGGACCGGCTTGCTGCCGCCCGCTTTGCCGCCGCAGCCTTGGAGTGCACTGGGCAGGACAAGCCCTGCGGCGTCTGTCCCGCCTGCCGGAAGGTGCTTTCGGACATCCATCCGGATGTGACCGCGGTCCGGGACGAGGCCCATAAAAATATCGCCGTGGACGTGGTACGCGGCATCCGGGCGGACGCCTACATCCAGCCCAACGAGGGGCTGCGGAAGGTTTACATCTTCCCGGACTGCGCCCTGCTGACGGAGCAGGACCAGAATGTACTGCTAAAAATCGTGGAGGAAGGGCCGCCCTACGCGGCGTTTTTGTTCTGCGCGGAGAACCCCAGCCAGGTACTGCAGACGCTGCGTTCCCGCTGTGTGGAGCTGAAGCTGCCGCCGCAGGAGCAGGTAGACGGGGAGTCCTCCGCGCTGGGGGAGGAGCTGTGCCGCTGCATTGCCAGGGGCCGGCGGGGGGCTGTGACTGAGCTGGCGGTGCGGCTGGAAAAGCAGCGGACGGACCGGGACGCTCTGGCATCCATGCTGGCCCGGGGACGGGAGATTTTTGCGGCGGCGCTGCTGTCGCTCTATGGGCGTGAGATGGAGGAAAAGAACCGGGAAATCGCGCCAGTTGTTGCGAAAAACTTGACAAAAGCCCAAATCATGTCCACAATAGAGCTGTTAGAACGGTATCACGGCGAATGCGCCTATAACGTTGGCGTGGGTCATGTGCTGGGCGCGCTTGCCGCGGAATTGGAGGGTATCCTTTGACAGAAGTAATCAGCGTTCGCTTTCGCAGCGGATGTAAAAATTATTATTTTGATCCCCAGGGCCTCACAGTCAAAATGGGGGAACAGGTGATCGTGGAGACCGCGCAGGGGCTGGAATACGCCACCTGCACTCAGGGCAACCACGAGGTAGAGGACAGCGCTGTGGTCACACCCCTGAGCCCGGTGGTGCGGATGGCCACGGAGGGCGACCGCCGCACGGTGGACAACAATCGCCGGCGGGAGAGTGAGGCATTTGATATCTGCGAGAAGAAGATCGCAGAGCACGGCTTGGATATGAAGCTGGTGAACGTGCTGGTCAGCTTTGACGGCAGTAAAATTGTCTTTTACTTTACTGCGGACGGAAGAGTGGATTTCCGGGAGCTGGTGCGGGATTTGGCCGGTGTGTTCCGGGCCAGGATCGAGCTGCGGCAGATCGGCGTGCGGGACGAGGCCAAGATGATCGGAGGCCTTGGAATCTGTGGGCGGCCGTTTTGCTGCTCCCAGTTTCTGGATGGCTTTTTGCCCGTGTCCATCAAGATGGCCAAAACACAGAACCTCAGCCTGAATCCCACCAAGATCTCCGGCACCTGCGGGCGGCTGATGTGCTGTTTGAAATACGAACAGAACGCCTATGAGGACGCTGCCAAGCGGATGCCGAAGGTGGAGAGCTTTGTCCAGACGCCGGACGGCCCCGGCAATGTCAAAAGTGTGGATTTGCTGCGGGAGACCATGAAAGTAAGCCTGGACTCCGCACCGGAGGCGCCGAAGTGTTATCACAACTGTGAGGTCTGCGTTCTGCGTAACGGCAAGGGCAGCCGGGATGGGATTGCCGTTCCCGCGGAGCGGCCCAGCCGGTATGTGGAGGAGCAGGAAGAGGAGTTTTTGGAGGATCAGCGCCTCACCATGCCATTTTACATGACCTCCGCATTGGAGGAAGCTCCGATGCGGGAGAAGATCGGCGGGCCGGAGAGCGGCGAGGGCGGGAAACCCCGCCGCCGCCATCGGGGCGGCCGGCACCGCGGCAAGAGCGGCGCGCCCAAAGCGGAGCAGCCTAAGGAGAAAACTCCGCCTAAGCAGCCGAAGGCGGAACAGCAGGCAGAAGCAAAAACTTCCGACGAGGGTGCGAAGCGTCGCCGGCCCCGCCACCGGGGCGGCCGCCGCCGCAAAAGCGGAGAGCCGCCCAAGGGCGAATAGGGGCAGGGAGACCTCGTCTAAGTTAGGGAAGAGAAGCAGGGGAGGAACCCATGGGGAAATTCACAGGCGTACTGCTGGCCAGCGACTATGACAACACCCTCCTGGACACGGAGAGCGCCCGCCGGAGCGGCGGGGAGGCGCCGCGGGTTTCAGAGCGGAATCAGGCGGCCCTGCGGTATTTCATGGAACAGGGCGGCCGTTTTGCGGTGGCCACCGGCCGGGCCCTGGCGGCACTGGAGCACTTTGTGGACGAGATTCCCATGAACGCCCCGGCCATCATCTGCAACGGCGCGGCGCTGTATGATTTCTCCGCCCGGGAGTATCTGGATTATATTCTGCTGAACAGGGATCTCTGCCGGCGATGCCAGGAGCTGCTGCTGGCCTCTCCCACCACTGCGGCGGAGGCATACCCCCTGCTGGAGAGCGTGATTCACGCCGTCCGGCCCAACGCCTATACCCGCCAGCATGAGCATCTGACCCACACCACGGTGCGGGAGGATGCGTCGTTGCTGGAGGTACCCCAGCCGCTGACGAAGGTGATTTTTGAGGACGAGCACGCCGCTCTGGAGGCGCTGCGGGACCGGCTTCTTGCACAGCCATGGATACAGGAGTGCGAGATGGCCTTCTCCGCAGCCAATCTGCTGGAGCTGACTGGCAGGGGAGCCAGTAAGGGCGGCATGGTCCGGCGGCTGGCGGCGCGGCTGGAGATCCCCATGGACCACGTGTACTGCGTGGGGGATGAGGCCAACGACATCACCATGCTGCGGGCGGCCGCCCAGGGATTTGCACCAGCCAACTGCGTGGATGCCGTCCGTGCGTGCGGCGCCACACTGGTGGCGGACTGCCGGCATGACGCCCTGGCAGAGGTTGTGGACATTTTAGATCAGCGATACAGATAAAAGGAACACCCCCGGCCTTGAGGCCGGGGGTGTTCCTTCCGCATGGGAGGCAGGTGCTGACAGCGGGATGACCCCCTGCGGTATGAAGCGCAAGCACCAGCATCGGGCGGTGATGCGCAGCCTGTTTCTGTGGGGCGCCCCTGTCGGACTGCCAGATTAAAAATTTTTTCAGCAGCCTCTTGACAAATCAGAAAAATGTGTTATTGTACTAATTAGATAGTACAAATGACGAGGAGGTGTCCCATGCGGTGGTTCTTTTCAAATGACGCTCCGATCTACACACAGCTGATTGAGCAGATTCAAGTGGGGATTGTCACCGGGGTGTTCCCCAAAGGAGAGCGGCTGCCCTCGGTGCGGGACCTGGCGACAGAGGCCGGGGTAAATCCCAACACCATGCAGCGGGCGATGGCGGAGCTGGAGAGGGACGGCCTGGTATACAGCCAGCGGACCTCGGGCAGATTTGTGACGGAGGATGAGACCATGATTCAACAGGCGAAGCGCGGCCTTGCCGAGCGCCATATCAAAACCTTTGTGGCGGCGATGGTCCGGCTGGGCTTCCGGCGGGAGGAAATGATTGCCCTGCTGCGGCAGGAGACGGGAGAGGAGAATGACCATGGCAGTTTTGACCTGTAATCAGCTGACCAAACAGTATGGCCACGTCACGGCGCTGGATGGGCTCAGCTTTTCCATAGAACCGGGACGGATTGTGGGTCTGCTGGGACCCAACGGCAGCGGGAAGACCACGCTCATTAAGCTGGCCAACGGCCTGCTGACGCCAACCTCCGGCAGCTTGAGCATCTGCGGCGTGGCGCCGGGCAGAGAAAGCCACGCGCTGGTCAGCTATCTGCCGGAGCGGACGGCGATCCCAACGTGGATGTCCGCGGCGCAGCTGCTGGACTTTTATCAGGACTTTTACAAGGACTTCCGCCGGGAGGCGGCGGAGGAGATGCTGGCCCATCTGAATATCCCGGCCCGCCTGCGGATCAAGCAGATGAGCAAGGGCACCCGGGAGAAGGTGCAGCTCATTATGGTCATGAGCCGTGCGGCAAAGCTGTATCTGCTGGATGAACCCATCGGCGGCGTGGACCCAGCCACCCGGGACTACATTCTCTCCACCATCATCAGCAACTATAACCCCGAAGCGGCAGTGGTGATCTCCACACACCTGATCGCGGATGTGGAAAAGGTGCTGGACGAGGTGTTGTTTATCAACCAGGGCCATCTGGTGCTGCAATCCTCCGTGGATGAAATCCGGGAGGAGAAGGGCATGAGTGTGGACGCGCTGTTCCGGGAGGTGTTTAAATGCTGATCAAGTTGATGAAGCACGAGTTTCGTGCAACCGGGCGGATCATGCTGCCGCTGTACCTGGTGCTGCTGGTGACGGCGGTGGGCGCCAATTTCACTACCCGCGGACTGCTGAGCACCCAGTATAAGCTGCTGGATGTGCTGGGCGCATTGCTGGTAATGGCCTTTGTTGTTGCGATCATGGGCGTGTGTGTCATGAGCATGGTGGTGATGGTCCAGCGGTTCTACAAGAATTTGCTGGGGGACGAGGGGTATGTGATGATGACGCTGCCTGTATCCGTCCACCAGCAGATTTGGGCCAAGATCATCGTGTCCACTGTGTGGTTTGCCGCAACGCTTTTCATGGTGATGCTGGCCTGCCTTGTCATGGCCTATGATGTGGGGCTTGTAAGCCAGTTTTTCCAGGCACTGTTTGATCTCTTCCACCAGTTGACGGCTTATTACGCCCTGAACGGCGCGGCGCTGGCTGTGGAGTTTTTGGCGCTGTGCTTCGTGGGCAGCGCGGCGATGTGCCTGCAGTTCTATGCGGCCTTGGCGGTGGGCCACAGCCGCCCCAATCATAAGATGGCCTGGTCCGTGGGCTGCTTCTTCCTGTTCCAGTTCATCATGCAGATGCTGGTCTCTGCCCTGGTGATCTTCGCGGACGCCACAGGGCTGGACTTTTTCCTGAGTGCGCAGATCATCCATCTGGAGGGGATGGCGGCCATGCACGCGGCAATGCTGGTCATGATCGTGTCTGTGGCGCTCTACGGCGCGGTTTTCTACATGGTGACAACATACTTCTTGAAAAAGCATCTGAATCTGGAGTAAACTAGATAGCAAAGACTCTGCGGACCCCGGAGCCGGGGTCCGCAATGCAAGGGGGAGGCCCATGCCTTTTTTGGAGACGATGCCAGGAGAACTATTGCTGACCTTTGGAACCGCCATGGTTCCGGTGCTGGAGCTGCGGGGAGCCATTCCCGTGGGCGTGGCGGCGGGTCTGCCGCCTGCTTTGGCCTGCGGTGCGGCCATCCTTGGCAATATGGTGCCGGTGCCATTCATCATGCTGCTGATTCGCAGGATTTTTGACTGGCTGCGGCAGACAGCCCTGTTTGGACCGAAGATCGAATGGCTGGAACGCCGCGCCCACTTGAAGGGGCGGCTGGTGCGTAAGTACCGGCTGCCGGGGCTGATCATTCTGGTGGCCATTCCCCTGCCGGGGACCGGCGCATGGACCGGCGCTCTGGTGGCGGCGCTGCTGGACATCCGGATGCGCCACGCCCTGCCTGCCATTTTCCTGGGAGTGGCCATTGCGGGGGCTCTGGTCACGGCGGTGACGATGGGCGTGGTACACCTTTTTTGAGAGCTGTCCAGCGGCGTCTTATCACATGTTTCCTGCCCCGTTCCATGGTACGGCGGCAAAAGAGAAAGAGGGGATTTCCATGAAAAAAAGCGCCATACTCTGTACATTGCTCTTCTCGCTGCTGCTGACCGCCTGCGGCGCTCCGGCGGAAGAAGAGGCTGTCAAGGAGACCAGCTATCAGGTGTTGGACGCGGATAAGGCAGAGGTCTGCGTCATTTCCGACCAGGCCGCAGTGGAGGAGATGAATGAGCTGATCAACAGCTTTACCAGCGGCGAAGCCACTCCCCAGGGCGAGGAGCCGATCAAGCCGCTCTATACCTACATCCTCTGGCAGGAGACCACCGCTCTGGCGGGGGAGGACCCGGCGGCGGAGCGGGAGCTTCTGGAGGTGATGCGCGTGAGCGTCCAGAAGGACAGCGACCGGGTGCTGCTGGAAATTCTGCCTGACAGCATGGAAGCTGTGGCGGACCTTGCGGCCGAATGGGTGGAGGATGCGGATGCGATTAGGGGCTTTTTGAGCTTCTGCTATGACGCGCCTCCAGAGACGGCGGCCGCCCTGCGGAACCCAGGGGGATTTTCATGATGCGAAGCACCGCCGTGGTCCAAGGGTGAAAGAGGGGAGAGCCAATTGGCTCTCCCCTCTTTCACCTGAATAAGACGGTCCCTGATTGCACGGTGCCCCGCTGAGCCGGCGTTCCGGTGGAGGGAGCCCTATGCCTCGTAAATCTTCCTGCCTGCGCTCCACACGGCCCGGATGGCCCCTGGCTGACGCCGGTACACGCACCGTTCCAGCCGTTCTGAAAGACTCAGAGGGTGGGGCTGCGGCAGCTGATCGTCTGAAAGAACAATAGCGTGGAGGGCGTTTCCGGGAGCGAAGCCCGGGGCCTCTCCAAAGTAGGCGGCGCCGGCTGAGGTCCCCAGGTACCAGGCCTCCGGCACCGTGAGAAAGTCTGCGCCGTCCACCATCCGGCGGGCCTTGGAGGAGCGGACGGCCCCTGCCACCGCGTCAAACATGCTCAGCCGGTCTCCGCCGGCCACATCGCTGCCAAGGGCCACCTTGACCCCCTCCCGAAGCATGACCTGCACCTGGGGGAACCCGGAGCAGAGATTCAAATTGGAGTCAGGACAGTGAACCATGGTCACGCCGGAGTCCCGCATGGCGGCGCGCTCCCGCTGATCGGACCAGACACAGTGGGCCATCAGCGTACGCTCGTTCCAGAGGCCGTACTTGGCGTAGGCCTCCCAGTACTGGGCGCAGTCCGGATGCAGCCGCCGGACCCAGTCCATCTCCGCCCGGTTTTCCGACAGGTGGGACTGGGCAGGCAGCCCCCGCTCCTGAGCGAGCTTCCCCAGAAAGGTCATCAGCCCGTCCGTGCAGGAGGGGATAAACCGGGGGGTGAGAATTGGCTTGATATGGGGGAAATCCTGGCAGGCCTCCAGCCATCGCAGCGTCTCCCTCCGGGACTCCTCCGTGGTCTCCTGCAAAAGCCCCGGCGCGCTGTTGCGGTCCATGTTCACCTTTCCCACGAAGCCGGTGATGCCGGCCTTTTCCAGCTCTTCCATCAAAATGAGCGTGGCGTCGGTGTGGAGGGAGGAGAACATGCACACCCGTGTGGTGCCGCAGGCGGCCAAATCCCGGGAGAGTAGGCGGTAGACCTCCCGGGCATAGTCCGGGTCGGCATAGCGGGCCTCGGTGGGGAAGGCATAGGCGTTTAACCACTCCAGAAGCGGCAGATCCATGCCTGTGCCCATCAGCGGGTATTGCGGCGCGTGCAGGTGCAGGTCTGCCAGGGATTGGAGAATCAGCGCGCGGCCCCAGTCCTCCACCGGCGCGCCGGCGTAGCGCTCCGGAAGCGCCGGGAAGACACCCTGGATCACACCGTCCTCCGCTACCAGATAGCCTTGCTCCGTCGTATCCAGCTGACCCAGGGCGGGGGCGGAGACCACGTCGCCCTTCAAAATGGTGATTGACATCGTGTCACCTCATCTCATGAGAGTTCCAAAGGGGCAGGCGTGCCTGCCCGCGCCGCGTCCTGCGGCATGTTCAAGGTAGCATACTCCCGGCAAAAAAGCAAGCGGCGGCGTCCGCCCGCCGGACGGAGTAGAGAACATGCGGCTGCTCGCCGCTGAAATACCGGGCGGTAAACTCCGCCTCCCGCGTCATGCCCAGGCGCTCCGCGACGCGGATGGAAGGGGCGTTGTCGGATTTGATGATGGAGGAGACTTTGTCCTCGCCAAGAGAGCCGAAGGCATAGTCTCGGCAGGCCCGCGCCGCCTCCGTGGCGTAGCCGCGGCGCCAGTAGGCTGGCTCCAGCAAATACCCGACCTCCAGAACCTGAGTGTCGAGATACGGCTGATAGGTCAGCCCCGCCTGCCCGATCACGGCGCCCGTCTCCCGCAGCACAACGGCCCATAGGCCGAAGCCGTGGGCGGCGTACCGCCTGCGCTGCCGGTCCAGCCACGCCTGGACGTCCGCGTCGGTAAAGGCGTGCTTATAGGCGTACATGGCGGTCTCGTTTTGCAGGAGTCTGGCTACGGCGGGCAAATCTGCCTGCTGCAGCTCTCGGAGCAGCAGGCGCCTGGTACACAGGGGCGTCATGTTGTTGATCCTCCTTATTTTCTCAGTTTTTTTCAGTTTAACATGAAAAATCTGCCCCGGCAAGGCGGAAGGGAGCGTTCCGGCCAGGATAGGGGTGGAGGGAGGCCGCACCTCCACGCCGCAAAACGCTTATACTGGCATACGGGCGGTGATTCGCTCGAATTCCGGAAAAGGCGGAGAGACTTATGCTGCGATCCATTCAGTGGGCGGCGCTGGGCACCGGGTTTACCTTTTTGATGACCACCCTGGGCGCCGCCGTAGTATTTTTCCTGACCGGGGAGCCAAAGCCCCGGTTTCAAAAGACCGCGCTGGGCTTTGCAGCCGGTGTGATGACGGCGGCTTCCGTGTGGAGCCTGCTGCTGCCGGCGATTGACCAGGCTGCCGAGGCGGGCCGGTTTCCCGGGTGGCTGCCGGCAGCGGCGGGGATGCTGGCAGGCGTTGTATTTCTGGCGGCGCTGGACGCCCTGCTGCCCCATCTTAGACGGGAACGGACGGAGGAGACATGGCGGCAGAACACACTGCTGATGACGGCGATTACTTTACATAATGTGCCGGAGGGCATGGCGGTGGGATTGGCCTTTGCTCTGGCGGCCAGCGGTGAGAATTTTGCCGGTGCTGCGGCGCTGGCACTGGGAATCGGAATTCAAAATTTTCCAGAGGGAGCTGCAATCGCCCTCCCGCTGCGGCAAGAGGGATTATCCCGCCGGAAAGCCTTCGCAGGCGGTATGCTCTCCGGCGTTGTGGAGCCGATCTTCGGCGTTCTGGTGGTGGGGCTTGCGGCCTGGGCGCAGCCCCTGATGCCCTGGCTTCTCAGCTTCGCGGCGGGCGCCATGCTCTATGTGGTGGTGGAGGAGCTGGTGCCCCAGGCTCACAGCCGGGCAGGGACCTGTGGATTTGTGACAGGATTTTTGATCATGATGGTTTTAGATGTTGCTTTGGGGTAAAAAAGAGACTTGTTTTGTTAGCAAACTATATGGTATAATGAGCCGGACAATACAAAACAGGAAAGGAAATGACCATGGAGACGAAGTTTACTGGCAGCAGCCGCTATGTGGCGTCCCAGGATTTGATGAACGCTGTGAATATTGCGGTCACGCTGCAAAAACCCCTGCTGATCAAAGGCGAGCCGGGCACTGGCAAGACCATGCTGGCACAGGCGGTGGCGGAGGCCCTGGGAAAGAAGCTCATTATCTGGAACGTGAAATCCACCACCAAGGCTCAGGACGGACTGTATGTCTACGACGTGGTGCAGCGGCTGTATGACAGCCAGTTCGGCAACGCCGGCGTGGACGACATTGCCAAGTATATCAAGCTCGGGAAGCTGGGCGAGGCATTCTCCTCCGAGGAACAGGTGGTGCTGCTGATCGACGAGGTGGATAAGGCGGATCTGGAGTTCCCCAACGACCTTTTGTGGGAGTTGGACCAGATGGAGTTCTATATCCCGGAGACCAAGGAGACGGTCAAGGCCAAACAGCGCCCCATCGTGATCATCACCTCCAACGCGGAAAAGGAGCTGCCCGACGCGTTCTTGCGCCGGTGCGTCTTCCACTATATCGAGTTCCCAGACCAGGAGCAGATGGAGGACATTCTGCGCGTCCACTTCGACAAGCTGGATGAACGGCTGGTGCAGCAGGCTCTGGCGGCGTTCTACTGGGTGCGGGAGCTGCGGGGGATTGAGAAAAAGCCCAGCACCTCGGAGCTGGTAGACTGGCTGCGGGCCATGGTGGCCGGCGGCATCGAGCCGCGGCGGATCGAGCGGGAGATTCCCTTTGCCGGCGTGCTGCTGAAAAAGGATAAGGACCTGCAGCTGCTGCAAAAGAGCAAGCGGTAAGCGCCATGTTTGTTGCATTTTTTTATCTGCTGCGTCAGCGGGGATTAGACGTCTCCCCCAACGAGTGGATGACGCTGCTGGAGGGCATGGAGAAGGGGCTGCACAAGTCCAGCCTGACGGGGTTTTATCACCTCTGCCGGGCGATTGTTGTGAAAAGCGAGGTGGAGTTCGACCGCTTCGACCAGGTGTTCCTGGAATTTTTCAAGGACATTCCCTTCAACGGAGAGCTGCCGGAGGAGATGCTGGAGTGGCTGGAGCACCCCTCTGAGGATCTGAAGCGGACCATTGAAGAGCTGATGACGGCCGGCTTCCCGGACGAGACCATGGAAGAGCTTCTCAAGTTGCTGCAGGAGCGGCTGGAGGAGCAGGATGCCGAGCACAACGGCGGCAGCAAGTGGGTGGGCACTCAGGGGCGCACCCCCTGGGGCAACAGCGGCTGGCACCCCAACGGCATCCGGATCGGCGGCCAGGGCCGCTACCGGACGGCTATGGCGGTGGCCGGGGAGCGGAAATTTCGGGACTTCCGGAAGGACAATACCCTGGACACCCGGCAATTTCAGATGGCCTTCCGGCTGCTGCGGCAGCTGTCGGTCCAGACAGAGAGCGTTGACAAGGAGCTGGATGTGGACAGCACCATCCACGACACCTGCGAAAACGCGGGCTCGCTGCAGGTGCGCTACAAGAATCCGCGGAAGAATACCGTCAAGGTTTTGCTGCTGATGGATTCCGGCGGCTCCATGGAGTATTACGCGGGGCTTTGCAGCATGCTCTTCCAGGCGGCTACCAAGTCCAACCACTTTAAGGAGCTGCACACCTATTACTTCCATAACTGCATTTTTTCCAGCCTCTTCCAGGGCCCGCAGCTCTGGCGCAGCGGAGAGGTGCCCACGGAGTGGGTGCTCCAGAACTTTGACAGCAGCTATAAGGTCATTATCGTGGGCGACGCCGCCATGAACCCCTACGAGCTGCGGGAAAAGCAGTTTCAGTGGGGCAAGGGGACCTATGCGCCCTCAGGCTTGGAGTGGCTGGAGCGGTTTAAAAAGCAGTATCCCTATCTGATCTGGCTCAATCCGGAGCCGATGCCGTCCAAACCGGACTATTGGAGCCAGACCCACTACCAGCTGGGGCAGATCTTCCAGATGTATGATCTGTCCGCCGAGGGACTGGAAAAAGGCATGAAGCGGCTGATGGTGCGGCGATGATCGGAAAAAGCGAGGCCGCTTCCGCCAATATCATTTAGGGAAGTGCGCATAAGCGGCCAGAAAAACGAGAATTTCTCCCGTGAAACGATCTTGCGTTGAAATCACAAAAGGAAGAACCAGGTCAGCCGGCCTGGTTTCTTCCTTTCATGACATGGACGCAAGAGTTCGGCATGTTTGCTGCGTAAAGAGCAAACAAGCGAAAGCTTTCAGCATTCTGTGGCTGTCCGTGTTCGTGGCGCACTGATTGTGCATGGAGACCGCGCCGGAGAAACACGACCCGGATGTGTCCGGACGAAAAGGGAGCCTGCCAGCCGGCAGGCTCCCTTGACATTTCAGAGGCAATGTCCTCCGCACGTCCCACCCTGGCTCACAGCCCTAATTGGTAGACACGGTTTGCATTGTGAAAGAAGACTTGCTCCCAGCGGGCCTCGGGGACCAGCAGACGGATGAAGTCCACATATTCTGCCAGATTGACAATGGGCCAGTCGGTGCCAAAGAGCAAATCCTCCCAGCGGTCCATGGCAGTGAGCCAGGTCCGCAGCAGGGAGAGCCAACCGGTTTGCTCTTGTTGGTAACGGCTCAAATCCACCCGGCCCTCCAGCAGTCCGGAGAGGTCAGCGGCCACGTTGGGATTTTTCTCCACCACCGCGGCGGCGGATTCCAGAAAGGGATTTCCAAAGTGGCACATGACAAACTGTGTGTTTGGATGGTCCGCGGCCACCTCGTCCAGCGTCAGGGGGTGGCAGTATTTGAGATGAGCGGAGGCGGACGCAGTAAGGCCCATGTGAATCGCCACCGGCTTGCGATACCGAGCCGCCAGGGTATAGACCGGTTCATACAATGGGTCCCACAGCCAGGTTTTGTTATAGCCCGGGTAGAGCTTGACGCCGCAGCAGGCGGGGCTTGCCAGATTTTCCTCAATCCGCTCCGCCAGATGTGCGGTCGTGGAGCCGCCCTGCCGGAAAAGGGCGCTGTCCAGCCCTACACAGTAGTGAAAGAGATCGGCAGGATAATCGTGGTCCGCAGCCCGCAGGCTGCGGTTGCCCATGACCACGCCATGGACAATCCCCAGGTCCCGGTACGCCTGCCGCAGGTGCGCGGTGGAATTATGGTGCCCCACAGACTGCGCCATCTCCTCGAACTGGGGCTCGTCCTCTGGAAACAGGTGCAAATGGGCGTCAATGATTTTCATGAATCGGTCTCCTTCCAGGGTATCCGGTGACAGCGGCCTGGCGGAAGCGGCAAAGCGGTCCGCCGGCCAGAAGATCAGGTAAAGCGGAGGTAATTATAGACACAGATCGCCAGGATCAGGCCCATCATTCCAATAAAAAGCCGGTCCACCGTGGCGGAGGGAATCCGCCGGTTGACACAGCGCCCGGCAATCCCGCCCAGCACGCCGCACACGGCCATGCCGAGCAGCGTGGGCAGAGAGAAGGGCGGGACGCTTCCGGAGAGCACCGTCAGCAGCAGGCTGCTGATCTGGGAGATCAGGATGATGTACAGGGAGTTCTGGGCAGCGGTTTTCGTGTCCATGGAGAAGAAATAGAAAAGAACCACCAGATTGATAGGGCCGCCGCCAATCCCCAGAAACGAGGAGGACGCCCCCAGGAAAAAGCCGATCAGAATACAGACCATGCGGCCATGGAGATCTCGGGTAGGAATGCGCTGCTTGTTCAGGGTGTAAAGCAGGGTGCCCAGTGTGATGATGAACAGGCAGACCGCCTGAATGGCGCCCACCGTCTCCGAGGCGGCAAACAGCTCGGAAATCTGGGAGAAGAGCTCCTTGCCCAAAAGCCCGCCCAAGGCGGCGCCCACGGCCAAAAACGAGGTGCGCCCCCAGTCCACGGAGCTATCGGTATCCCGGAGTCCTTTCAAAACCGTGTAGCCGGACATGGAGAGCACGGTGCAGCCAGAGAGGAAATTGACCGTACTCACACTGTAGATGCCCAGAGAATCCAAAACCGGCTTGATGATAACACCGCCGCCGATCCCACAGATGGCTCCCAAAGCCGAGGCAGCCAAACAGATCAGCAATGAGATGGCTGTGACCACGAAACTCCTCCTTCACACTGACAACAGAAATTTCCGTTACATTCTACATAGTATCGGCTATCTGCCTGGAAAAGTCAACCCTAATTCCCTCAAAAGGAATTTTGAAAAAAATTTTCGGAAAAGTCTCCAAAAGATATTGACATATAATGTAGTATGTTATACATTGATTGATAGAAGACGGCGCGATCAGCACCCCATGCCTCATCAATGAAAGGAAGGATTCGATGAAAAAGCCCAATATTGTTGTGATTACTACGGACCAACAGAGGTTTGACACGGTTTCCGCTTATGGAAAGGCGCCTTATGGAGTCAAGGTCAAAACCGACCATCTGGACCAGCTGGCAGCAGAGGGCGTCCGTTTTACCAATGCCTTCACCTGCTGTCCCCTGTGTTCCCCTGCCAGAACCTCATTTCTGACTGGTACTTATCCGCACACCCACAAAACCATGACCAACACCAACCTTCACCCGCTGGACAACCAAATTCAGCCCGGTGACGACCTGGTGATCAACGGCCTGCGGGAAGAGGGGTATCACACCGCTTATGTGGGCAAATGGCATGTCAACAATGATATCAATCCAGATGAGTTTGGCTATGAGCACTTTGTGGGCCTGGGGGATTACGACCGTTACCGCGCCACGCTGGAGATTCCGGCCGCGCCCCAGACCAAGTATTATGCCACCGCCATGGGCGGGTACGGCGACGACCCCATCGACCTAGAGCGCAGCCGCCCGGCTTATCTCACCAAAGCGGCCATTGGTTATATTGAGCAGTTTGCGAAGGAGGAACAGCCGTTCTTTGTACGGCTGGACTTCCATGGGCCTCATTTCCCCAGCGTGATCCCAGAGCCCTATGCCTCCATGTACCGACCGGAGGACATTCAGCCCATCCCCAGCTTCTATGACGATATGACCCGCAAGCCGGCGGTGCAGCATAACACACCCAAGTACTGGGAGGCTGACCGGTTCACCTGGCAGGACTGGCAGAAGCTGATCGCCAAATACATGGGTGAGTGCACCCTGATTGATGACATGGTGGGCCGCGTTTTGGATAAGCTGGCGGAGCTGGGACTGGACGAGGATACCCTGGTGCTGTTTTCCACGGACCATGGGGACCATCTGGGGGCACATAAGATTTGGGATAAAGCCTTCGCCCTGTATGACGATAACTGCCATGTCCCCCTGCTGGCCCGCTGGAAGGGCAGGATTCCCGCAAATTCTGTGTGTACGGAATTTGTCTCTCACTACGTGGACATGTGCCCCACAATTTTGGAGGCTGCCGGCGCCCAAATTCCGGAGCAGGTACAGGGTCAGAGCTTCCTGCCGCTGTGCCTGGGCCAGAAGCAGGAGAGAAAGCCCTATATCGTCTCGGAGTTCCACGGTTCCCACATGGGCTTCTACACGATTCGCAGCATCCGCACAGAAAAGTACAAGTACATCTTCCACACCGGTGCTGACGACGAGTTCTATGACCTGTCGGAGGACCCCTATGAGATGAGCAACCGCATCGAATGGCCGGAGTACGCCGATGTGGTCAAGGAGCTGAAGCTCCACCTGGTGGAATGGATGCGTGAAACCAGGGACCATTTGTATACGGAATATATGGTTTACTATTTGACCAAAAATGAGGATCTGGCCCTGCAGGCGCCCGGCCGCGGCAGAGTGAAGTGGTGAGATTCTAAGGAAGGAAACAAAAGGCGGGCTTCCAAGTAAAATTGGGGGCCCGCTTTTCTTCTTCCTGCTTGCTTTTGGAGATAAATTCCGATATACTGGGACCAGTTAGAGACAAAAAAGGCTTGACATGCTGTTCCAGATCGGTTTTCTCCAAGCAATCTAAAGCCGTCAAGGGGCATTGCCCTTTGGGGGGCTCAGTCCAGCCGCCGGCTTTTTCAAAGCTGGGGGAGTTCAATCAAACAAAGCGCCCCGCGTTGTCCATAGAACGAGCACTGGAGAATGCCCGGTGTTTGCAGCTGCACCCGGAGCGATGGCAGAACCAGCAGGCAAGACAATGACTGCGGATGCTTTCAGGGATTCTTTTGAATATGCAGTGCCGCACTGGAAAAAGACTGTGAATACGGTCAGGAGCGGGGCGGCGCCACAAGAGCGATAGATAAGGAGTACAGACGATGAGCGCTGGGATGGAATATACCCTGAAGCCGATTGGCCAGCAATCGGTGGTTTGGAATGTAATTGACCAGTTGACACAGGCGATGACTATGGGGAAACTGCGGCCCGGTGACAAAATTCCAACGGAGACAGAGCTCTCCGAGAGCTTACAGGTCAGCAGAAACTCTGTGCGGGAGGCCGTGAAAATTCTGGTGGCTTATGGCATTCTGGAAATTCGCCGGGCTGAGGGGACCTTTATCCGCAGCGGAGTTTCCCAACAGATGCTCAATCCGCTGATTTACGGCATTATGTTCACGCAGGGCGACTCCTACCGCCAGCTGAAGGAGTTTCGCCAGATGATTGAAATCGCCGCGCTGCGGCTGGCAATCCGCCATAAGACCGAGGAGAAGCTGGCAGAGCTGAAGCAGGTTTTTGAGGACTTTATCCAGGAACTGGTTGCGGAGTCACCCAGCCTGGAGGTAGTGATGCAAAAGGACATGGCATTTCACATGGAGATTGCTGCCATCTCAGACAATGTCTTGATGCAGGAGGTTTCCAGACTGCTGTTCACACTGACCACGGCTAAACGCACAGAGGTGACAAAACGCCTTTTGGAGCATGACCGGCATTATTTGATCGAGTCCCACACCCGAACCTATGAAGCCGTCGTCCATGGCGACAGCAGGACCTGCGAGGATCAGCTGGAGGCGGTGATCCGCCCGGACTATTACGGAGATTAAAGATCAAACAGGAACCGGAAGCGGTTCCTGTTTTTCCACACAATTTTATGCAAGAAGGTGCGCGGCCTGGAGGGGAGGAGACCAGGCCGCGCACTTTTGAAAAGGAGCTTACTCGCCGTAGAACACGAAGGATTCCTCGGGAGTGAGATCAGTGGGCTTGTAGGTCAGCTTGGCGACGATGAAGAACGCAATGCCGCCAATCACAATGCCGGGGACGGATTCATGCATCTCGAAGGGCATAAGTCCGGCGGCTCTGAGCTGATTCCCAATGGCAAAGGCTGCCACACCAAAGATAGCGGAGGCAAGAGATGCCTTGGCGTTGGACTTTTTATAGTAGAGACCGCCGATGATGGGCCAGAAGAAGGTGCACATCAATCCTCCCAGAGCATAGAGGTTGATCCAGGTGATAATAGAGGGAGGCTTGATGGCAAAGGCCAGGCAGATCACGCCGATGATGAACGTGGCAAAGAAGCTGAATCTGCTGAGCTTTTTGCGGAAGGACTCGCTCTCCTTATCGACTTCGGGCTTGACCATATAGTGCAGGTACAGGTCCTTGATGATGCTGGCAGAGGCCAGAATCAACAGGGAGGAGACCGTGGACATCACCGCTGCTAGGGGTGCCGCCAGCAACAGACCGGCAAGACCGGCAGGCATTTCGTTGATGGCAAAATAGGGTACATAGTAATCCGTGGAGGCCAGCTCTGCACCCTCTAGGGTGGGACCGATCAGCGCACCGCCAAAGTGCATGCCGATCATCAAAAAGCCCACGACAAAGGTGCCGAAAATCATGGCGCGGTGCATAGCCTGCGTGCTCTTGAAGCCCATGCCGCGCACGGCATTCTGCGGCAAGCCGAGCGTTCCAATGCCAACCAGCACCCAGTAAGAGGTGATAAAGCCGGTGGCATTGATTCCGGTGTGATTAAAACCGGCCACATCCCAGCCGGGACGGTTCGTATCTAGCCAGGAACTCAGACTCTCCATACCGCCGCCCGCTTTAATGGCATAGACAATAATCAGGACAGTACCAATGGTCATCACAAAGCCCTGGATGGTATCTGTGGTGACAACGCCCTTAAAGCCGCCAAAGGTGCAGTAGACAATGACAACAACGCCGAAGATCAGCAGCCCGCCCATATAGGGAAGGCCGGAGAGCGTCTCGAACAGCACCGCGCCGCCCACGAACTGGCCCACCATGTTGGTGATGAAAAAGACGACCATCAGCAGGGACGTGATAATCACCAGAGTGTTGCTTTTGTAGCGGGCACGGAGAAAGTCGGAGACGGAGACCGCATTGATTTTTCGGGAGATCAGGGCAAATTTCTTTCCGATGATTCCCAGGGTCAGGAAGGCGGTGCCCACCTGAATGATGGCGACCAGGCATTGGGTCAGGCCTCGGGTGGAGCCAAGGCCGGGACCGCTGAGAAAGGAGGAGGCGGAGGTATAGGTGGCGATCAGCGTCATGGCCAGCACAATGCCGCCCATGGAGCGTCCGCCGATGAAGTAGTTACGGAGGAATCCGCCGGTGGTCTGCTTTTTTTCCATCTTGCCGGCCCACAGGCCGACGATTAGGTTGACCGCGAGGTAGGCTAGAATGACGCCCACCAAAACAAAACGGTAGCCGCTTGGCATTGTCATTTCGCAGAACCTCCTTCTACCTTTGATTCAACCAAATCTGCGTCATCTTCGCCTAGATCAAAGTTTACAAAGACCTTTTTAATCAGAATGATCGTTCCGACACAGCCAATCACATAGGTGCCAATGATGCAAAGCCAGAACCAAAGCGGAAGATGCCAAAAGTAGATTTTTACATCTCCCAGCCCCCAGCCGGTTACGCACCACCATACAAAGCAGATGGCAAATAAGACCATGGTCCACTTTGCTTCCTTCTTGATTTGTTGGTGCTTTTCTGCGTAGGTCATTTGCCTGTTCTCTGAATTAGCCACAGGGATATCTCCTTTCTAAAATCAAATCACACGATGCGGAATGTACTCCCCCCATACATCTACGTGTCATGCCGGATTTACTTGAGCTGGGCAAGAATGGCCTTGACATATTCAAATGTCCGGTCGAAGGAAGCCAGGTCCATGGCCTCTGTGGGCCGATGGACGAATTTGATGTCTGGGCTGACAACGATGGCGTCAATTCCGCCCATGCCATCGTTGATGGAGCCGATATCGCTGCCGCCATGGGTGTATTTCAGGTAGAGCTCCTTACCCGTGAAGTCACGGTACACCTTTTGCCAGAGCTTCAGCATTTCAGAATGTTCCGTGTCAGCAGTATAGCCGGCGTAAACATACTCGCGGTCGTAGTAGGCGCCGAAGCGGGAGGCCAGAAGGCAGGTCTGATCAAACAAGTCCCAGAGCTGCGACTTGATGTTGCAGCGGAACATATAGCCGACCGTCAGCACGCCGTCCGCCGAGCTGACATTGCCCATATTGCGGGAGGCCAGAGACATGGTGGGATTGATGGCCCGTTTGTTTGTCATATGGCTGCCGGAGGGCAAAACATGGAGCAGATGAATGGCCTCGCTGCTGCTCAAATCGTCCATAACCAGCGGGGCGGTGGGTGCAGGCTGCAGGCGGATGTCCATGTGAGGGTCTGTCAGTTCATGCTCTTCTCTGGCGGCTGCAAAAACAGCAGCCACGATGTCACGGATGTGCTCCTCAGATGCCTCGCAGGCGAAGGTGGCGTCACATTCCTCCGCAATACCGTTGCGGATGGTGCCGCCCTGGATGGAGGCCAGATGCACCTTGGCCTCCTTGCCAATGGCAAAGAGAATCCGTGCCGCCAGCTTGACCGCATTTGCCTGGTCCTTTACAATATTCAGCGAGGCGTGGCCCGCGCTGAGGCCGCAGATGTGTACCGTGTAGCAGGGCTTGCTGTTTTCCTGCATGACGATGGGCCGCTTAAAGTCGCCGCCGATGACGTTGGCGGTGGAAACATTGGTGGAACCCTCTTGGACACCATCCAGATTGATGTATCGTCTGGCACTGAGCTGAGAATAATCCATGCCCCGGGGACCGCCGATGCCAACCTCCTCCTGTACGGAGAAGAAGCATTCCAAGGCGGGGTGGGGGATGTCATCCGCGTCCAGAATGGCCAGCATATAGGCCACGCCATAGCCGTCGTCTGCACCTAAGGTAGTATCGGTAGCCATGACCCATCCATCGCGAACCTGGAGCTGAAGCGGATCGGTTTCAAAATGAAACACCTTTTCCGGCGTCTTTTCGCAGACCATGTCCATATGGGCCTGCAGCATGACGGGCGCTGCGTTTTCGTAACCCGGGGTAGCGGGCTTTTTTACCACAACATTATAAAGGGAGTCTGTATAATGCCAAAGGCCGCGCTCCTTGGCGAAAGCAATCACGTATTCGCTGAGGGCTTTTTCCTGAAAGGGCGGATGAGGAATATAGCAGAGTTCCTCGAAATATTTGTGATGGGCTTTGCTGGAATCAAGCACATAGTTCATGGTGGCATCATCCTTTCCATACACATATACAATGTACAACGGCTTATATAAAACGTACTACATTGGATGCAGAAAGTCAAGATTCTTTCCGAGGTTTTACGTTTTGACGAAACAGGCAGAGAATTATCGGTAAAAAAGACGAATAAGACCGTGTAATGGTATGTTTTGACGGGAAGAGTCCCTGATCGTGTCAAAACAGGGAATGAAGTGCAACGCCGGAACTCCGGAACAGAGGCAGGCTTGGAGGTTGCTTGCTTTCAAAAAACACAGATTCTGGGAGGAAGGGCAGCAATCAAAACAGACCTGCTATAAAAACAAATTGTTGAATAAAAAGAATTTATCACAAACCGTATACAATTGGAGAGACCAGTCCCACGGCAAGAATTGCCAGAATATTAATGGGTAAACCAATTTTTACAAAATCATGGTAGCGGTATCCGCCGACTAGAGTCTGTGTCACGCAGGCAGTTCCGATGGGAGTGGAAAAGGCCAGCATACAAGATACCGTGGTGGCAAGGGCAAAGCACATGGGATTAGCGCCACAGGTCAGGGCCACCTCCAGTGAAATGGGGATCATGGCAATGACTAAGGCGGCATTGCCCATGAAATTGGTCAAGACAGCGCCCACAGCCACACAAACAAACAGCAGCACTGCGGGATTTGCGTCGGCGCCGCCAAAGAGACTGACAATACCCTGCGCAATCATCGCACCCCCGCCGGATTCGTTCAGGCCGGCAGCCAGGGCTGCGGAAAAGGCCAGGACAAGGACGGTATTCCAATCCATGTCCCGGAGGGCGGCCTTCCAGGGAATAACGCCACATACCAGCATGATTGCGGCGGCCATCAGTGAGACGGCACCGATGTCAAAGAGATTGAAGGCAAAGCCAACAACCATGAACAATGCGGCGGCCAGTGCAACAGCCTTTTTCCAGACGGGGACCGCCGTGGATGCCTGCTCCGTTTCACCGGACATCAGGGCGTCCAGGGGATTATCCGGCAGATCCGCCAGGACGCGCTGCTGCAGGTTATAGCCAAAGGTCGCAAAATAGAGCGCCATCAGAATGACGACAGGCAGCATGCTGTAGCCCACCTCTAGAAAGGTAAAAGCACGGGTTCCGGGTAGGCCGCTGTTCTCCACAATACTGCTGGCGGTGACAATCGGCGCGGTGCCCACCAGCGTCAGTCCGCCTCCTGCGGCAGAGCCGAGTCCGGCGGCCAGAAGCGCATGCTTTTGTTTCACAATACCCTGGCTTTTCTTAGACATTCCCTGAATGATGGGGATAAACATGGCGATGACCGCACTGTTGGATAAAAACGCGGAGAGAAGCGCGGTTACTAAGACAATGATGGTAATAAAAAGCCGCTCATTTTTGGCAATTCCCGTCCTGCGAAGTGCGCTCCCTACCATGTCCGAGATTCCGGCGGATTCCAATCCAAGGCCGACCATGCTGGTTCCGATGACAATAGCCACCACTTGAGTGCCCATGTTGGAGTAGATATCCACATAGTCAATGATTTCTAAAAGCGCCAGGGCAATTCCTCCCAGCAGACAGGTCACAGCCAGCGGAATTTTCTCCCAAATAAAAGAAAGAATGCACAGGAAAAAGATAATAATAGTGAGAATGGCAGGACTCATTGGAAAATCTCCTCTCTGTATCACACGCGAATCACCATATTGTACGAACTACATATAACATACTATGTTTTAAATTGCAAATCAAGAAAGGACTTGAGAAAAATATGAAACTGCGCTGGCTCGACACCCGGCAAGCCGCTGGTATAAAACACAGGCGCTGTCTAAGAATGATACCGGTCTGGAAGAAACAGCTTACAGAATGAATATGAGCCATCAAACAGGGAGGAGGCATGTGTGCCGCAGCACGCATGCCTCCGGAATTTGCGAAAAGGTAAAGAATACAGGGGGATGCTGGAAAGCCACCGACTTAGATCGCTTTTCGAAACAGACCGTCTCGGTTACAGCAGGCGTACAGAATACCACGCCCCTTTTTGCGCAGCCGGACGGAGACATCCTGCTCCGGATAGAGCTTGACCACCTCCAGGGAGTCCAGAGTCACATAGGCAATCAGAGAGATGTAGTGCGTCTTGCTCATCTCGTGTCGCATAGTCACATAGTACTCGCCATCCACTTCCTCCAGGGTTAGACTGTGGGCCTCATCACAGGGCTCCGCCTCCAGGGGCGGGAGCGTGACGCCGCAGCAGGAAAAACATCCCTCACCCACCGCCATGATGCTGTTTCCGCAGATAGGGCAGATATAAAACCGGCTTTTCTTCATGTTGGCGGAGGTGTTTTCGTTGGCCTTCAGGTCCCCTGTCATCAATTCAGCGATGGAGACGCCCAGAGCCTGAGACAAGTCGCCCAGAACCCCAATATCCGGAAGGCCCTTTTCAGTCTCCCATTTCGAGATCGCTTTGTCGCTTACATTCACCAGCCGGGCCAGCGCCTTTTGCGTCAAGTTCCGCTTCTCCCGCAGACTGCGAATGGTTTTGCCGGACACGTAGTTCATGAATAGGCCTCCCTTGCAGATTTGTTTAGCTGTATTCTAACCGACAGCACGACAGATGGCAACCTACGCAGCGTAGACCTCGCGGATGATGGAAGCTGGTGTGGCATCGATCGCCTCCGCCGAAATTGGCACGTGCGCTGTCGGGGCGGCAGATCAGATACAGGCAGTTCGTCCGGCCCACATTTCCGCAGCAAGGGGAGCACCACGAAGACCTGCGGAGCATCAGCTATGGGATTCAGGACTCCGGTAATGGCCAGGAGAATCGCCGCAAAGTTCAGCGTCCCGTTTTCAGCGAGAAGGGGTCCGCCTGTGCGGCCTGGCCGGACAGCAATGCCTGGCAGGAGCGCTCACGTGCTTCCTCGCCGCTTCTGCCCAGAGGATGCTTGAGTTCCGCGCAGGCTGCACAGAAGGGGAGTGCCAGGCTCTGCACGTTGGCGAACTGGGGGCTTCCGTAGGTCAGGGGCTCCGTTTTGTCAAAGGCAATTTTGAAGAAGCTGCAGCCAGGCAATACACGAAGCGAAGATGATCACGGATATGATCCTGGGAATAGAAGGCAGTCTTCCCGGCCTGGCAAGTTTTTCCTGCACGAATTCCCTGGGGCGTCTGAGCAACAGAGGGTCCTCGTTTGATTTCCGCCCAAGCAGTCCTTTTGCTGCACCAAAAAAACAGACACTGCCCAAAAGTCAGGACAGCGTCTGTCTTCGTTTTCATTCCCACTCGCTCCTGACAAGCCCATCTTAAACAGGTTTGTTAAGACGATTTAGCACATAATATTTACATTCTTTGCATTACCGTAAAAGCAGGGGCTATCCGACTTCCTGTTGCCATATCGTTGCCATGAAATCGGCCCTTTTACAGTTGTTTCAGGTGGTTTATGGTTATATTCTACTACAAAAAATGGGGAAATGCAACTTTTTTAGTTGCCTGCATAATCTTGTCGAAACTTGCCTCAAATTGAGGCAAGTTTCGACAACACCCCACCGCCCAGGGAACGCATACGCTCCCTGGGCGGTGGGAGGGGGAGATTTCCGCCAAGGGCGGAAATCAATCCCATTATGGGACGCAATTCGACAACCGGCCCCACCCAAAATAAAAGGAGGCGGGCAAGCACCTTTGGGGCTTGCCCGCCTTGATGACCGCAGAGCAAGACCGGGCGGGGCGGTCAATGGCGGCGCACTTGTGCGCCGTTCATCTTGACCATTGACGGCCCCGGCTGGGGTTGCTATAAATCATCCTCTTACCTTCTGAATGAGGGCTTTGGCCTCGTCTTTTTTCAAAACCTTTCCATAAGATACCACCTTCCCATCTACCACAAGAGCGGGGGTCGTCATTACGCCATAGGCGGCGATCTGCGTGAAATCCGTTACATGGTCGATCGCGGTGTCCATCCCCAACTCGGCCAGCGCCTCACAGGCGGCCTCCTCCAAAGCGTTGCACTTGGCGCACCCGGAGCCAAGCACCTTAACGCCACTGGAAGCCTTGACCGCCTCTGCATGGGCCATCGTTTCTGGGGTGCAGTTGCCGCCACAGCAGCAGGACGCAGGTTCTTCTTTCTTCTTGCTGAACAGTCTCATGTTTCATTACCTCCTAAAAATTAAATCAAAATGAATTGGAACACATTGAACAGATAGCCGACGATGACGATACCAATGGTGCAGATGGCGATAAACAACGCCAGCAGTTTTGGCTTGACGGCTTTGCGGAGCATGATAAGGGACGGCAGAGACAAGGTAGTAACAGCCATCATAAAGGATAAGACGGTGCCGAGTTGTGCCCCCTTAGAAAGCAACGCCTCCGCAACAGGAATTGTGCCGAAAATATCCGCATACATCGGAATACCAACGATAGTAGCCAGGATCACACCAAAGGGATTACTGCTGCCAAGCACCATTTCGATCCAACTTTCCGGTATCCAGTTGTGGATTACAGCGCCAATCCCGACACCGATTAAAATATAGGGAAACACTTTCTTGAATGTGCCAAGCATTTGTTCCTTTGCGTAGGTGAGCCGTTCCCGGATTGCCAGGTCTGGAGACTCAATGTCAACGCTGCCAGCCGAAAGTACAAAACTTTCAACATACTTTTCCATACGCAACTTTTCAATCATGCTACCGCCGATTACCGCAATCACGAGTCCAAGGATCACATAGACAACAGCCACTTTTGCCCCGAAAATGCTCATGAGCAGGACAAGACTTCCTAAATCAACCATTGGAGACGAAATCAGAAAAGAAAATGTCACGCCCAAAGGAAGCCCCGCGCTTGTGAAACCAATAAACAGCGGAATAGATGAGCATGAACAAAAAGGCGTTACAGTTCCCAGCAGAGCGGAAATGATATTTGCCCAAATCCTACGGAAACGCCCTAAAATGCGTTTGCTCCGTTCTGGAGGGAAATAACTTTGGATATAGGAAATCGCAAAAATCAGCACACAGAGCAGCACCGTGATTTTCAAAACATCATAGATGAAAAACTGAATACTGCCGCCTATGCGTCCATTTACATCTAAGCCCAGCGCCGACAGCCCAACGCCAAGAAGTTCATTCAGCCATTTCATGCCAAGCACCTGGTCTTGAATGAAATCCCACACGCCCATACAAAAGCCTCACTTTCCATAGATAGAAAATATATCAAAAATTTTTGATGTATCGTGCCGATAGAAACGCCATCTACTTAGATGGCGTTTCTATCCACAACGAGGACAGGTACCCTCATGCTCCATGTCTGGAGTTGTCAACTTCTTCAGCAATTCCACCGCATAGTTCCTGCCAGCAGGACTCAGGCGGTAGTGCATCCATTTACCCTCCTGGCGACTGACAACAATGCCAGAATCGCAGAGGATTTTCATGTGGTAGGAAAGGCCGGACTGCGTTAAATCCAATGGCTCTTGCAGGACGCAAGCACACTTTTCACCGCTCCTTAACTGTTCCAGGATTGCAAGCCGCTTAGGGTCACAGAGGGCCTTGAATACCTTTGCCTGCTCTTGATACGCTGTCCCCATGTTTTCGCCTCACATCAAATTATTTTGATATGATTAGTATATGCGGCAATTATGCGTTTGTCAACAGTTCAATCAAAATTTTTTGAAGTCAACGCCCGCCACGCTCAAGAGAACGCCGGGGCCGCTTGCGGCCTTTCTCCGCCTGTTCCCTCTGCTTATCGGCCGCCACCGCCGCTACTACCTGCTCTGGGCCAAAGACCCGCTTGACCCGTGTGTAGTCGGTGGAAATCTGCCGCAGTTTCTTGTTCTCCAGCCATATTTCTGTCATGCGATCATTCAGGCGGCTGTTTTCCCCGCATACCCGGTTATATTTCATCTGAACATCCACGAGCCTTTCGCTCAGTTCGATGTAGGCTCGGTACAAAGAGCGCAACACCTGGACAATTTTCGCCAGCAGGGGCTTTGCCTTTTTCTCCCGGTAGGACTTGCCGCTCTCCAGCGTCCCAACCTCTGGCAGAATTTCCTCCGGGTCGCCGGAGAAATCCGCCGCCAACCGCTCCATGTTTTTTACCGCCGGGGCCAGTTCTTTCAGCCGCCGTTCCTGGCTCTCCACCTGGCTCTCTTTCTCCGCCTTGACTGTCTCCAGGGCGGCGATTTCCTTTGTCCTCTGCTCCTTCTTGTAGTCCAGCACAGACAGGTGCTTGTCATGGGTGCCCTTATCCTCCCACTCTATCCCGTGGCGCTCCATCACAGCGGAGAGTTGTTCCTTTTCCGAGCGCACCCACTGGCTCCACTCCGTGTCCCCTCTGGTGCCGCCCTTGAAGCCCTGGGCCGCTAACGCTTGTTTCAGCGATACCCGTGTGTCCAGCCCCCGTTTACTCCCGGTAGTGAACGGCACAAAGTCGATGTGCAGATGGGGCGTGGCCTCATCCATGTGAAGGTGAGCCGAGAATACCCGGAGATTGGGGTTGCGCTCCTGAAACGCTTTCATGTACTCGTCCAGCACCGCCGCCGCAAGCCACCCCTCGTCGCTGTCGGCGCTCATATCTTCCTTGTTGCCTACTTGCAGGATGATTTCATGGAACGGCTTTTCCTGCTTGCCGGATCGGATTTTCTCATAGTAGTTTTCAATCTTGCGGTCTACCCTGGTCTGCTTGGCGTTGTACCGCTCCAAAGCCTCGTCAAAAAGTTCATGGTACACCGCCTTGATATTCTCCCGGCAGTATGTTACATTCAGGTGGGAACGCTCTGGATCGGTATTCTTAGCGTGAAACTTTCTGCTGTTGTGATTGACCGAGCCGCGCCCCACCATGACGCTGATCGTCCTTTTCAAATCAATCCCTCCTTCCTTTTCCGCCGCGCCAGCGGCGGGCCTTTGTTACTTTCTGCGAAAGTAACGCAAAAGCACTTTCGACAGCCTATCGGCCATCAAAAGCGCATTTGCGCCCTACGGGGTGGTGTGGGGGCTTTGCCCCCGCCGTCTGCGGACGGCTCCCCCAGCAGGGCCGCCCTTTGAAAAGGGCGCCCTGCACCCCGCCTAAACTTTGTCACTCGCCGTTGGGCAGGGGGGGAAAGGCCAGCGGCCTTTTCCCCCGCCCGGTGAGTGTTGTCCGTGGGCCGAAAGTCAAGGGGTACGGGTTGTATTGCCTTGCGGCAATCTCCACCCGCAGGTATGCCCCCTTGACTTTCGCCCCCGCTCCCCGTGACGGTTGTGACGATGGTGACGATGTTTCAGACACCGCCCCGCTCTCTATTTCATCGTCACAACCGTCACCATCGTCACACTTCCTCTACCCATGCCAGCCTGATACGGCTCCCGGTGCGGATATGGGTGTTTGTATAGCCGATATGGAAGTCAAGGAGCAACTTCCCAGCCCGGACATTCAGCCGCTTTGCCAGCGCATTGGGCTGAATATCCAGCCCCAGAACGGCGGCAAGGTCGGTGGCCGTCCCGTTCCATTCGGGCCGCTCTGCCGTCACAAGAGCGGCCACGGCCTCTAAAACCTCGTCGGGCGGCTCCCTGTGCAGTTCTGTTTCCCGCCGCTCCAACTCCCACACAAGCCGCTCCTCGTCCTTTTTCAGATATAGCCTTTGGTCTTGCAGGTCACGCCCGGAAATATCCAGCGTGGCGGCGCTGTCTGTCCGCCGCTCCTTTTGGAGCAGAAAAGCCCCGTCCGCCGCCCCCATCAGGCCATTGGTGCCGGAGATTTTGTCAAACCTGTCATCGGCCTGCTGTTTTCGGGTATGGTGTACCAGCAGGAGGCAGACCCCGCTTGCGTCGGCAAACCGTTTCAGTTTGGCTATCACATCATAGTCGCTGGCGTAACTATATCTTTCGTCCCCGGCCTCCCGGATTTTTTGCAGGGTGTCGATGATGATAAGCCGGGTGTCCGGGCGTTCCCGGACAAATTCCTCCAACTGCTTTTCCAGACCGCCGCCCAGCGTTTGGGCGTTGATGGAGAAACGCAGATTTTCGGTGCCGTCCACCCCGAACATCCGGTATAACCGTCCCTGCAAGCGGGGGTAATCATCCTCCAAAGCCAGATAGAGGACGGTCCCCCGGTGGACGGCATACCCCCATAAGGGGAGGCCCCGGCTCACATGATAGCCGAGTTGGGCCATGAGAAAGGACTTGCCCACTTTCGGAGCGCCTACAAAGAGATACACCCCCGGATAGAGCAAGCCCTCCACCACGGGGGGCTTGCCGGGGAACACCTTTTCATAGAGTTCATTCATGGAGAGGGTGGGCAGATAGGCCGGGTCGCTGACCCGGCCTATCTGCCCCTCGTTTTTCGTCAAATTTTCCTCCGGGGGCTTGTGTTCCGCCTGTTCGTCTGTTATACTTTGGATGGTTATTTTGGAAAGCGGCTGTCCCCCGTCTGGGCCAACAGGCGGATATGGGGCAGTCGTTTTCTCTTTTGATCTATCCATCTATCAATCCTCCTTCATACCGTCCATAATGGCGGCAATCAGCCGGATAGTGTCCAGCAATTCATCGTCCACGCCGCCCCCTGCCTCTATCCGTTGCAGTTCCGCCAGCACAGCGGCAAACTCGTTCCGCAGGGCCTTGTAGACCCGTGGGTTGCCCTGCACCACCACTTCCCGGCACATCAGCCGCCGGGTGATGTAGTCCTGTTTCGTCAGCCCGGAGAGGCGCACAGCGGTTTCTATCTGCTCGTCCTCCTCCGGGGACACCCGGAACGCCACCGTCTTGTTTCTCCATCGGTTGTGTCGGTCAAGATTTTTCGCTGACATGATTTAGGCCCCCTTTCTCTCCATGTCCAGCCTGTCCGCCATCTCCGTCTGCCGGGTGGGGAACAGGTGGGCGTAACGGTAGGTAATATCAATGCTCTCATGCCCCACCCGGTCAGCGATTGCGAGGGCCGTAAAGCCCATGTCAATCAGCAGGGAAATGTGACTGTGCCGCAGGTCGTGTATTCTGATCCGCTTGACCCCGGCCTCTTTCGCTCCCCTGTCCATCTCCCGGTGGAGGTAGGATTTCGTCACCGTGAAAATGCGGTCTGTTGGCTCCACGGCGTACAGGCTCTTAATGTAGTCCGCCATCTCGTCACAGAGGAAAGAGGGCATTTGAATGACCCGGTTGCTCTTAGGCGTCTTGGGGTCAGTGATAACATCCCGGCCTTTGATACGCTGATAGGACTTGGAGATGGTGACGGTCTGTTTCTCAAAGTCGAAGTCGGCAGGGGTGAGGGCCAGCAGTTCCCCCTCCCGCACGCCACACCAGTAGAGCATTTCAAAGGCGTAGTAGGACAGTGGCTTGTCCATCATGGCCTCCGCAAATTTCAGGTACTCCGCCTTTGTCCAGAACAGCATTTCCCGGCCCTTGGCCTTGCCCATGTTGCCCACTTGGGCGGCTGGATTGATTTTCAGATTGTAGTGCCGCACTGCATGATTGAACACGGCGCTCAACTGATTATGGAGCGTTTTCAGGTACACCGGGGAATAGGGCTTGCCCTTTTCATCCCGGTGGTTGAGCATTTCATTCTGCCACGCCATGACCTCTTTGGAGTGAATGTCGCACATCTTCCGCTTGCCGAAGTAAGGAAGAAGTTTTGTCCGAATGATATGCTCTTTCATACCCCAGGTGTTCTCCTTGATACGGCCTTTCATGTCCGCCGTGTAGAGGACTATAAAACTCTCGAAGGTCATATCCAGGTCGGCGGTCTGCTGTTGCAGGAATGTCCGCTCCCACTCCAGCGCCTCCCGCTTGGTGGGAAAGCCCCGCTTCTGGCTCTGCTTGCGCTCCCCTTTCCAGTCGGTGTAGCGGTAGATCACACGCCAGGTATTGGTTTTTGGCTCTTTGTAAACAGACATTTTTCATTCCCCTTTCTCTTTGTCCCGTCCGCCGTAGCAGACCTTTTCCATGAAATACTGCTTGTTGACCCGCCCGGAAACCGTGATATAACCCATGCTTTTCAGTTCCTTATTGAGTTTCTGGACGATTTTGTAGGCGTAGGACTTGGAAACGCCCATCTCCTCCGCCACCTCCTCTACACGCAGAAATGTGTTGCTCATTGTTTCACCCCCTTTCACCGTGTTAAGCGTATTTGTTTATATCGCTCTCTCATTATACTAAACGATTATGTTTTAGTCAATAGGATTGCAGAATAAAATTTAACTTTTTTGTTTATATTTATCTTGACTGTTCTTAAACGGATATGTTATACTATTTTCGACAAAACCCGCAGACAGGAGTTGACTTTTTATGGCGATTGGTGAGCGTATTCGTTATTTCCGCAACTTGCGGGGCATGACGCAGAAGTACCTGGGCATGAGGGTGGGCTTCCCGGAGCGCACCGCCGACATACGCATGGCGCAGTATGAGGCGGGCACCCGAACGCCAAAGGCGGATTTGGTGGAGGCCCTGGCCTATGTGCTGGATGTATCGCCCCAGGCGTTGACCGTCCCGGACATTGATACCGACTACGGCCTTATGCACACGCTGTTTGCTTTGGAGGACAGGCGGGGACTTCGTATCGGGGAGATAGACGGGGAAATCTGCTTGCGGCTGGACAAGTCGGACTGGAACAAGTTTCACAGTATGTTTAATATGTGGAACGCCTGGAGGAAGGAGGCCGCCAAACTGGAGGCCGGGGAAATCACCAGAGAGGAGTACGACCACTGGCGCTATACATACCCCAGGGTGGAGGCGGAGCGCACCAGGGCGGCGCTGGATGAATTGCGGGAACGCAAGAAAGAAAAGGGCCGCTCCGGGGAATAAAGAAAAACAAGGCGCTGTCTGATTTTTGAAATCAGACAGCGCCTTGTTCTCACGATAATGAAAGATTGTTGCCAAATCGTTGCCACGGAGGGCGGTGGGTGGTGAAAACCCCAGCGTTTTCAAGGCTTTGCGGCCTTTCAGGCTTCATTCCCACTCGATGGTGGCAGGCGGTTTAGAGGTGATATCGTACACGATTCGATTAATGCCCCGAACTTCGTTGACAATCCGGGTGGAGATTTTATCCAGCACCTCGTAGGGAATCCTGGCCCAGTCGGCGGTCATGAAGTCGCTGGTTGTGACGGCCCGCAGAGCCAAGGTGTAGTCATAAGTTCGGCCATCGCCCATGACGCCGACGCTGCGGGTGTTGGTCAAGACGGCAAAATACTGGTTCAGGTTCTGATCCTCACCAGCCTTGGCGATTTCCTCCCGGAAGATGAAGTCCGCTTCCCGCAGGGTGTCCGCCTTTTCCTTGGTGATATCCCCGATGATGCGGATGGCTAGACCCGGCCCCGGGAAGGGCTGGCGGGAGACCAGATACTCCGGCAGCCCCAGTTCCCGGCCCAGCTGCCGCACCTCATCCTTGAAGAGCAGACGCAGAGGCTCAAGGATCTCTTTGAAGTCTACATAATCCGGCAGGCCTCCCACGTTGTGGTGGCTTTTGATAACTGCGGCGTCACCCGCGCCGGACTCAATCACGTCGGGATAGATGGTGCCCTGGGCGAGAAACTCCACAGAGCCCACCTTTCGGGCCTCTTCCTCAAAGACGCGGATGAACTCCTCGCCGATGATCTTCCGCTTGCGCTCCGGCTCGGCCTCGCCCGCCAGCTTCAGGAGGAAGCGGCTCTCGGCGTCCACCCGGACGAAGTTCACATCCCATCTGGAAAAGGCGGACTCCACCTCGTCGCCCTCGTTAAGTCGCATCAGACCGTGGTCCACAAACACGCAGGTGAGCTGCCGCCCCACGGCCTCCGCCAGCAGCGCCGCCACCACGGAGGAGTCCACGCCGCCGCTCAGTGCCAGCAGCACCCGGCCGTTGCCTACCTGGGCGCGGATGGCCTCCACGGCCGTCCGCTTGTAGTCCTCCATGGTCCAGTCGCCTTCAGCGCCGCAGACGTGATAGAGGAAGTTGCGGATCATGTCGGTGCCGTGCTCCGTGTGATTGACCTCCGGGTGGTATTGAACGCCATAGAAGCCACGGACCTCATCTGCAATCGCCACATTGGGGCAGGCGTCGGAGCGGGCCACCAGGGAAAAGCCCTCCGGTACTCGGGCCATATAGTCCCCATGGCTCATCCAGGACACGCCCTCCTCCGGAAGTCCTTGGAAGAGCTTACAGGAGGTATCGTAATAGGTGACGGTCTTTCCGTACTCCCGGGCGGAGTCATCCTGGGCCTCCGTGACCTGGCCGCCCAGAGCGTGGGCCATCAGCTGGCAGCCATAGCAGATGCCAAGGATGGGTACGCCCCAAGTGAAGATCTCCGGATCTACGTGGGGGGAAGTATCCAGATAGACGGAGTTAGGACCGCCGGTGAAGATAATGCCGATGGGGTTCATTGCCCGCAGCTCCCGGAGGGGCGTGGTATAGGGCTTGACCTCGCAGTAAACACGGCACTCCCGCACCCGGCGGGCGATGAGCTGGTTGTACTGACCGCCGAAATCCAGGACGATCACAGTTTGATGGGACATAGCGACTCCTTCTTTGCTGTGGATTTTACGATTCTTTTACAAATTTCCCCTTGTTTTCTCTGAGAAAAAGGATTACAATGCACCTGAATTCAGAAGAAGGGGGGATGATAGTAATGTGGTTGGAAGCACACGGCACAGAGCCTGCGGATTTGGAAGACCTGATCTATGAGAACAAGACCCAGGTTCCCAGCGAGCGGTAACGAAAAACCCATACCTGACGGAAGCCACACCCCAGGGTGTGGGCTTTTTGTTTTTCTGGGTCAGGAGATCTCCGCGCCGCCCCATTCCACCACGGTAAAGCCTGTGCGTTCAAAGGCGGGGAGTTCCTGGGCAGGAAGCTCCACAGGAGTGCTCAACGGCCTCCAGGCCATGAAGACCCGCAGAGTAGCGTCCGGCTCCGGCGTGATGGTGAGCCGGGCATGGTCCGTGTAAGTGTCGAACTGAAAGGCGATCAGATTATAGGGATTCGCCTCCATGCGGGGCAGCCAGTAAACGATAAACTCATTGGCCTCCCGACGGTTCAGGCCCAGCTGAGACAGAGCGTCCTCCAGGAATGCGGCGGTGTCGCCACCGGGGACGCAGAAGCCCTGGGAGAAATCATATGCTGTCGCTGAGACGCCCTCCCAATAGAGGTAGTTGTAGGTCTGGCCTGAAGCGTCCGTCAGGGTTCCATCAGGGCTGGCGGTGACACTCCAGGCTCCGTTCTCCATGGCGGGATAGACACAGGTCAGTTCTCCGTCGTAGTCCAGGGAGACTGTGACCTCCATCTCGGCTTCGGGGTAGAGGTAGTCCACTGGTTTGGCATCTGACTCCGGGTAGAGATAGATGACAGGCTTGGCGCTGAGTTCCTCATCCTGGGTACAGCCGGCAAGCAGTGCCAGGGCGGCCAGCATGAGATAGAGAATGGTTCGTTTCATAAGGGTGCCTCCTGATCTTGGTTTCATCTATAAAGACGAAAAAGGAGACCGTCCGTTGCGTTCAGTCCTCGTCCCGGAACACAATGTTGCCCGGCTCGGCGGACTCAATGATAGCCAGGGATTTCAAGTTGACGCCAGCGGCGCGCAGCCGGTCGCCGCCGCCCTGGAAGCCCTTTTCCACGGCGCAGCCGATGCCCACCAGCGTGGCCCCGGCGGTGCTCACGATATCGCACAGGCCCCGCATGGCCTCTCCATTGGCCATGAAGTCGTCCACGATCAGGACCTTGTCATCGGCACAGAGCCACTCCTTGCTGACCAGAAGCGTAACCTTCTTTTTATAAGTGTAGGAGAAAATATCGCTCTGGTAGAGGCCGCCCTCAATATTGTCGCTCTTGGCCTTCTTGGCAAAGATCATGGGCTTGTGGAAATGGTGGGCCACTACGGCGGCCAGTGCGATGCCGGAGGCCTCCGCGGTGAGAACCACAGTCACCTCATCCATATTGAAGTGTTTGCCAAACTCCACGGCAATATGTTCCATGAGTTCCGTATCAATGCGGTGGTTCAAAAAACCATCCACCTTAATAATGTTGCCGGGCAGAACCTTGCCCTCTTTTACAATGCGCTCCCGCAGCTCCTGCATGGGAAACTCCCCCTGTCTTTTTTGTCGTTTCAAGTATGTTTGTGTCGATAACTCTATTATCTCGAATCTACAGAAGTTTTGCAACTGTTTTTCCGCACAAAAAGGAAAGTTTTCCGCCGGCCAGGGCATAGGGAGTCTCCGACGAAATGGACAAAAGAAGATCGCCGTGTCGTGCGGCGCACAACACGGCGAACCTCCGTTGCTTATTTTCCCTCCAGCCTGTCGGCGGCGCCATCCAGCCAGGAGCCCTCAAAGGACTCGATGTCGCCAGCGTCCACCAGCGCGGCCAGGGCCGGGTCGATGGGCATTTCCGCCAGCAGGGGCAGGCTGTGGCGCTCGGCGGCCTCGCGGGTCTTGCCCTGGCCGAAGAGATGAATGTGCTGGCCGCAGTCCGGACAGGCCACATAGCTCATGTTCTCCACCACACCGAGGATGGGAACCTCCATCATCTCCGCCATCTTCACAGCCTTTTCCACCACCATGCTCACCAGCTCCTGGGGCGAGGCCACAATCAGGATGCCGTCCAGGGGAATGGACTGAAACACGCTGAGGGACACGTCGCCAGTACCCGGAGGCATATCCACAAACAGGTAGTCGCAGTTCCAGAGAACATCCGTCCAGAACTGCTGGACCACGCCGGAGATCACAGGCCCGCGCCAGATCACCGGGTCAGTCTCATTCGCCAGCAGCAGGTTCGTGGACATGACCTGGATGCCGGTGCGGGTAAGGACGGGATTCATCCCGGCTTCACTGCCGGTGGCCTGCTGGTGGAGGCCAAAGGCCTTGGGAATGGAGGGGCCGGTGACGTCGGCATCCAGCACGCCTACCTGATAGCCCCGGCGCCGCATGGTTACTGCCAGCTGGCAGGTGGTCATGGACTTTCCAACGCCGCCCTTGCCGGACACCACGCCGTAAACCTTGCCCACTCGGGCTGCCGGATTCAGCTCCTTCAGCAGGGACTGGGGCTCCTGCCGCTGGCTGCAGCTCTCGCCGCAGGTGGAGCACTCATGGGTGCATTCGCTCATCATAGTCTATCTCCTTTTTCCGTAGATGCGGGTATTCTGACACCGTTTTCTCTTGGGTCAAACGATCTGACTCTATCTTATCGCGTCAGACCGGCCCCGTCAACCGCTGAATACGGACCCCAGCGTCGCCTGCAAAAAATTCCGCCTCCCGGCTGTGGCAGGTGAAGAGAAGAATCTGGCGGCGCTCAGCTTCCTGCCGGAGCCAGCGCAGGGCAGCCGCGCAGCGCTCGTCGTCAAAATTGGCCAGCGCGTCATCCAGGACGATGGGGACCGCCCGGTCCGCCGGCAGCACCAGGTCACAGATGGCCAGCCGCGTTGCAAGATACAGCTGATCCGCCGTACCCGCAGAGAGCAGCGCCGCGTCCCGGTACAGAGGGTCCCCGGCGGGCTCGGCGGAGAGGCGGAACAGCCGGTCCAGTACCACGCCGCTGTAGCGGCCGCCAGTGAGCTTGCTGAAAATCTCCGAGGCCCGCTTTCCAAGGGCCGGAGAGAAGCGGCCTTGCAGGGCGGTATTGGCACGCTCCAGTGTCTCCTGGGCGAGCTTCAGGGCGCCGTACTCGCTCTCCAATTCCTGAATTTCACGGCGCAGAAGGGCCGCGGAAGATTCCAACACCACCGGGTCCCCCGCCGCGCCGAGCCGGCCGGAGAGCTGGTCCGCAGCAGAACGGGCAGAGGCCAGAAGAGCGCGGACCTGGGTCAGCTCATCCTCTGCCGCACGGCGGCTCCTGGCTGGCTGCGAAAGCTCCCCGTCAGGAAGCTCCGGGGTTTGCTGGGACAACAGATCATAGCGCAGTTTGGCGCTGGCGGCTTCGGACTCAGCCTCTTGAAGTTCCCGGCGCCGGACGGCGCAGGTGCGCAGCAGCTGGTCTGCGGCGGAGAGGTCAAAGGCAGAGGGGGCAAAACGGCGGACCTCCAATAAAAGCGCCTGCTCATTGGCGGTGAGGCTATTATAGAGGGTGTCGGCGGCTGCGGAGCGGCGGTCAGCCTCCCCCTGGGCGGTGTCTCGGGTATTCAGCGCTTGGATATAGGCGTCAGCCAGGGCGGAGATCTCATTAGGATTTGTAGTGCCAAAGCGTTTATGCAGAGCCGTGTCTCGCAGGCTGCTCAGTGCGCGGCTGCGGTAGAGCCGGGAGAGCACGCCGCCTACGGCTGTGACTCCTGCGAATACAAGCCAGGGAAGAATTTGGGAGAGAGGCGCAGAGAGGGAGAAGCCTTGAGAGAACAGCAAATATGCGGCTCCGGCCGCTATGGCTGTAAACAAACAGAAGATCGCCAGCTCCCGCAGGGCTATAGCGCCTGGAATCCGGCTGGGGGAAGCGGGCTGCCCAGAGCGCCGGGCGCTTTCGGCGCTCTCGCCGGCAAAGGGACTCTCGTTCACTGCGGCTTCCGCCCGCAGCAGGGCCTTCAGGGCCTCGTCCCGCTCTGCCCGGGCCTTTTCCACAGCCTTGCGGGTGGTGTCCAGGTTGACAATCGCCCCCCGGAGCCGTCCAATGGTGTCGTTTTCGGGAATATGCGCCTGCGCAATGCCCTGGCGCAGCGCCTCTGCGCGTTGCTGTGCGGCAAGCGCCTCGGATGCGGCCTCATGAAGGGCCTGCTGCTGGCGGGCGGCCTCCCAGCGATCGTGCTCTCCAAGCTCTGACTCCAGGGCGGAGACCTGAGCAGAGAGGGCCTCGGTCTGAGCTTGGGCACGGGTGAACTCCTCTGCCATCTGCAGGACCTCCGCTGTCTGCCGTTCTGTTTCCTGGAGCTTTGCCTCCAGAGCGGGCAGCTGGCCGGTTTTATTGTGGCGGCGGCGGTTGAGCTGCTTCTTCAAAAGCTCGGCGGCCTCGGAATAGGAGGTCTCCTCCTCCCCGGAGGTAATCAGGGACGCAATGCGCCGCTCTAACCCGGCATCCTGGCTGATGGGCAATCCGGCTTGACGAATAAAGGCGCTGCGCTCAAAAACCTCCCGGCTGACACCCAGCAGAGCTTCGCCGCAGAACTGTGCGGTCAGCTCCGAGACGGCGTCCCCGGTTCCTGTGTAAACGGCCTGAAACTCGCCAAAAGGGGCGGCCTGCCGTCGGGTGGAGCGGGTAATGGTCAGCTCCCGGCCCTCCACGCGGCACTCCAGCCGCCCGCTCATGGCGGCACCGGACCAGGGGGCATAACGGATTTTATCGGGAATGTAGCCGGCCCGCTCACGCTCACGGCTGTTAATGCCATAGAGCATGGACAGCAAAAAGGCGCACCAGGTGGATTTACCCGTTTCGTTGGGCGCCTGTAAAATGTTCAGACCATTTCCCAGGTCCAGAGTCTCGTCCTGTAATCGGCCAAAAACCGCGCTCATTCGCTGGATCAGCAGAAAGATCGCCTCCTCAAATCTGATAGATATCTAAAGATGCTATGTATAAAAAAGCTTTCACGCAACATTATAACACCGAAGGCTGCCCTTGGACAAGAGCTTGAAAGCCCTATAATAAGCAGAAGAGATGGCTAAAATTAAAAAAACCAAAAAAAGATTGGAAAAAGGTATTGACAAAGGGGAGAAGATTTGGTAATCTAACAAAGCTGTCCGGCAGCACAGCGGGATGCACCACAGAGCGGCGAAAAAAAGCCAAAAAAAGTGGTTGACAAATGAAAGCTGATCTGCTATAATGGACTTCCGCCGATAAAGCGGCGTGTACCTTGTAAATTAAACAACGTAACGAACGAAAAGCACCAGACGGACGGTTCGAAAGAACCGACGAAGAGCTCCGGGCTTCGGGTTGAGTCAATTACCGAAGGGACGGAGCAAAAGAATGAAGCTATGGAAATAGCTCTATGAAAGATTAGCTCAAGCCGGAAGGCTTGTGTTGATACGATTTTATAGAGAGTTTGATCCTGGCTCAGGACGAACGCTGGCGGCGTGCTTAACACATGCAAGTCGAACGGAGCACCCCTGAATGAGGTTTCGGCCAAAGGAAGGGAATGCTTAGTGGCGGACTGGTGAGTAACGCGTGAGGAACCTGCCTTTCAGAGGGGGACAACAGTTGGAAACGACTGCTAATACCGCATGACACATGAATGGGGCATCCCATTGATGTCAAAGATTTATCGCTGAAAGATGGCCTCGCGTCCCATTAGCTAGTAGGCGGGGTAACGGCCCACCTAGGCGACGATGGGTAGCCGGACTGAGAGGTTGACCGGCCACATTGGGACTGAGATACGGCCCAGACTCCTACGGGAGGCAGCAGTGGGGGAATATTGGGCAATGGACGCAAGTCTGACCCAGCAACGCCGCGTGAAGGAAGAAGGCTTTCGGGTTGTAAACTTCTTTTGTCAGGGAACAGTAGAAGAGGGTACCTGACGAATAAGCCACGGCTAACTACGTGCCAGCAGCCGCGGTAATACGTAGGTGGCAAGCGTTGTCCGGATTTACTGGGTGTAAAGGGCGTGCAGCCGGGCTGGCAAGTCAGGCGTGAAATCCCAGGGCTCAACCCTGGAACTGCGTTTGAAACTGCTGGTCTTGAGTACCGGAGAGGTCATCGGAATTCCTTGTGTAGCGGTGAAATGCGTAGATATAAGGAAGAACACCAGTGGCGAAGGCGGATGACTGGACGGCAACTGACGGTGAGGCGCGAAAGCGTGGGGAGCAAACAGGATTAGATACCCTGGTAGTCCACGCTGTAAACGATCAATACTAGGTGTGCGGGGACTGACCCCCTGCGTGCCGCAGTTAACACAATAAGTATTGCACCTGGGGAGTACGATCGCAAGGTTGAAACTCAAAGGAATTGACGGGGGCCCGCACAAGCGGTGGATTATGTGGTTTAATTCGAAGCAACGCGAAGAACCTTACCAGGGCTTGACATCCTACTAACGAAGTAGAGATACATTAGGTGCCCTTCGGGGAAAGTAGAGACAGGTGGTGCATGGTTGTCGTCAGCTCGTGTCGTGAGATGTTGGGTTAAGTCCCGCAACGAGCGCAACCCCTATTGTTAGTTGCTACGCAAGAGCACTCTAGCGAGACTGCCGTTGACAAAACGGAGGAAGGTGGGGACGACGTCAAATCATCATGCCCCCTTATGTCCTGGGCTACACACGTAATACAATGGCGGTTAACAGAGGGATGCAAATCCGCGAGGAGGAGCGAACCCCCCAAAAAGCCGTCCCAGTTCGGATCGCAGGCTGCAACCCGCCTGCGTGAAGTCGGAATCGCTAGTAATCGCGGATCAGCATGCCGCGGTGAATACGTTCCCGGGCCTTGTACACACCGCCCGTCACACCATGAGAGTCGGGAACACCCGAAGTCCGTAGCCTAACCGCAAGGGGGGGCGCGGCCGAAGGTGGGTTCGATAATTGGGGGTGAAGTCGTAACAAGGTAGCCGTATCGGAAGGTGCGGCTGGATCACCTCCTTTCTAAGGAGACCTCAAGTACTGAAAGAAGTGCTTGAAACATCCTGGTCAGCGTTTGGTTTTTAAGAGTTACGTTGTTTAATTTAGAGGGCATACGTCCGAAAGGCGGAGGGGAGCCCGGAGAATGGGGGTTTAGCTCAGCTGGGAGAGCGCCTGCCTTGCAAGCAGGAGGTCAGCGGTTCGAACCCGCTAATCTCCACCAGACGGGCCTGTAGCTCAGCTGGCTAGAGCGTACGACTGATAATCGTAAGGTCGGTGGTTCGAGCCCACTCAGGCCCACCAAGCAAGAGATTTGCTTTTGGATTTGAAGACCCAACTGCGAGGTTGGATCTTCAAATCTGACTGCAAAAGCAGTTAGAGGATTTCTGTTTCAAAGCGACAGTGTGTTTGAAATGGGAAAAGGAGAAAGAACAAAGTGGCGCGAGCTTTGCCGAGAGGGAAAGCAAGTGAAGTGAAGTTTCTTTCGACGATCTGCACCTTGAAAACTGAACAATGTGAATGAAAGTGAAGTAAGGCAACAGAGAGGCGCCATACGGAAGTATGGCACGTGAATTTAATTGTGGAACAACATCTGAAAAGATGAGGGTACAATTACAATTTCAAGAATCTGTGAAGCCTGCATAATTCTTTAAACGAGAACCAAGATTTCTCTGACAACTCGGGCAGAGGCCGCGACTCCCATTCCCAAAGCAAAGTGGAGATGGAGGTAAGCGGACTTTGCGGCGAGCAGGTCAAGCTGGAAAGAGCGCAAGGGGAATGCCTTGGCATCAGGAGCCGAAGAAGGACGTGACAAGCTGCGAAAAGCCTCGGGGAGGAGCAAATATCCATTGATCCGGGGATATCCGAATGGGGCAACCCGGCGGCGCAATACGCCGTCATCCTGCGTTGAATCAAATAGGCGTAGGAAGGGAACCGCCTGAACTGAAACATCTAAGTAGGGCGAGGAAAAGACATCAACCGAGATTCCGCAAGTAGTGGCGAGCGAACGCGGAAGAGGCCAAACCGGGGGATTTATTCCCCGGGGTTGCGGACGATCATTTAGCGGAAGTTATCTAGCCGAAGGGTCTGGGAAGGCCCACCACAGAGGGTGAGAGTCCCGTAGGCGAAAGAGAAGGCCGTGAGATCGGATCCAGAGTACCGCCGGACACGTGAAACCCGGTGGGAAACAGGGGGGACCACCCTCCAAGCCTAAATACTACCTGATGACCGATAGAGGAGCAGTACCGTGAGGGAAAGGTGAAAAGGACCCCGGGAGGGGAGTGAAAGAGAACCTGAAACCTTGTGCTTACAAACTGTCAAAGGCCGTTAATGGCTGATGGCGTACTTTTTGTAGAACGGTCCGGCGAGTTATAGTAACGAGCAAGCTTAAGGTATTCAGTACCGGAGGCGAAGCGAGAGCGAGTCTGAATAGGGCGCATGAAGTTCGTTGCCATAGACCCGAAACCGGGTGACCTACCCATGAGCAGGTTGAAGTGGGGGGTGAAACCCCATGGAGGACCGAACCGACCCCCCGTTGCAATGGTGGCGGATGACTTGTGGGTAGCGGTGAAATTCCAATCGAACTCGGAGATAGCTGGTTCTCCCCGAAATAGCTTTAGGGCTAGCGTTATGTTAGATTACCGGAGGTAAAGCACTGAATGGTTTAGGGGCTGATAAAGTTACCGACGCCTATCAAACTCAGAATGCCGGCTAATTGATGCATAGCAGTCAGACAGTGTGAGATAAGTTTCATTGTCAAAAGGGAAACAGCCCAGACCTACAGCTAAGGTCCCAAATGTATGCTAAGTGGAAAACGATGTGGAGTTGCGAAAACAACCAGGATGTTGGCTTAGAAGCAGCCACTCATTAAAAGAGTGCGTAATAGCTCACTGGTCGAGTGACTCTGCGCGGAAAATATAACGGGGCTAAGCATACAACCGAAGCTTAGGATTGCTAGTAATAGCAGTGGTAGGGGAGCGTTCCATACGGGGCGAAGTCGCAGCGGAAGCAGCGGTGGACTGTATGGAAGTGAGAATGCCGGAATGAGTAGCGAGAATTATGTGGGAATCATAATGGCCGAAAATCTAAGGTTTCTTGGGGAAGGTTCGTCCGCCCAAGGTAAGTCGGGAGCTAAGCTCAGGCCGAAAGGCGTAGGCGATGCACATACGGTAGAAATTCCGTAACCACCGAAACTTAAGCCAGAGGGACACTTTGAGATAGCCGAACCCGGGCGTTGGTTGCCCCGGGCGAAAGGGAGCGAAAATATAGTAGCGAAGTCGGCGATGCTTGGAGGCGAGAAAAGCTCTGGGGGTATGCTAAGGTGCCCGTACCGCAAACCGACACAGGTAGATGAGGAGAGAATCCTAAGGCCAACGGGAGAAGGGTTGTTAAGGAACTCGGCAAGTTGACCCCGTAACTTCGGAATAAGGGGAGCCTCGAAAGAGGCCGCAGAGAATAGGCCCAAGCAACTGTTTACCAAAAACACAGGTCTATGCTAAATCGAAAGATGACGTATATGGGCTGACGCCTGCCCGGTGCCGGAAGGTTAAGAGGAGATGTCAGGCCGCAAGGCCGAAGCATTGAATTGAAGCCCCGGTAAACGGCGGCCGTAACTATAACGGTCCTAAGGTAGCGAAATTCCTTGTCAGGTAAGTTCTGACCCGCACGAAAGGCGTAATGATTTGGGCACTGTCTCAACAGCCCGCCCGGCGAAATTGTAGTACTGGTGAAGATACCAGTTACCCGCAACTAGACGGAAAGACCCCATGGAGCTTTACTGCAGCTTAATACTGGAATTCGGTAATTCATGTACAGGATAGGTGGGAGACAGAGAAGCCCGGGCGTCAGCTCGGGTGGAGTCGCCGGTGGGATACCACTCTTGGATTGCTGGATTTCTAACCTGCGGCCGTGAATCCGGTCGGGGGACACTGTTAGGCGGGCAGTTTGACTGGGGCGGTCGCCTCCTAAAAGGTAACGGAGGCGCTCAAAGGTTGGCTCAGCACGGACGGAAATCGTGCAGTGAGTGTAAACGTATAAGCCAGCCTAACTGCGAGACCGACGGGTCGAGCAGTAACGAAAGTTGGAGTTAGTGATCCGGTGGTATGTGAGTGGAAATGCCATCGCTCAACGGATAAAAGCTACCCTGGGGATAACAGGCTGATCTCCCCCAAGCGTCCACAGCGACGGGGAGGTTTGGCACCTCGATGTCGGCTCGTCACATCCTGGGGCTGAATTCGGTCCCAAGGGTTCGGCTGTTCGCCGATTAAAGTGGCACGCGAGCTGGGTTCAGAACGTCGTGAGACAGTTCGGTCCCTATCTGTTGCGGGCGTAAGAGATTTGAAGGGAGCTGTCCTTAGTACGAGAGGACCGGGATGGACGTACCTCTGGTGCACCAGTTGTTCTGCCAAGGGCATAGCTGGGTAGCTAAGTACGGACGAGATAAACGCTGAAAGCATCTAAGCGTGAAACTCCCCCTAAGATGAGATCTCTCACCTCGAAAGAGGGTAAGGGCCCAGGAAGACTACCTGGTTGATAGGCCGGAGGTGGAAGCGCAGTAATGTGTGGAGCTGACCGGTACTAATAGCCCGAGGGCTTGACCTACGAAAGAAGAAGCAGGCGGCCTGAAAGAATAAGTAAGACACATTGTTCAGTTTTGAGGGTGCAGACGCGCACACCTCGGACAGAAAGAGAGGAGCTGGAGAGCTTGTGAAAGCTTTCTTTGCATACTTTCTTTCTCGAAAGAAAGTATGCACCTTTAGCTCAGTTGGTAGAGCAACTGACTCTTAATCAGTGGGTCCCCGGTTCGAGTCCGTGAAGGTGCACCATGGCCCGTTGGTCAAGTGGTTAAGACAGCGGCCTCTCACGCCGTTAACATCGGTTCGAATCCGGTACGGGTCACCATGTCAAAGCAAGCTGCGGACCACAGGCTTCCGCGCAAGCGCGAAAGCTGGTTCCCTCCGCTGCTTTTCCTTTCCGAATCGCAAATGTTGCACTGGTTTGCGGCTTGGGGATAGAAATCTCTTGACAAAAGAGTGCGAACAGTGTATAATATAGTTTGTTTTCCGGGCTAACCGGATGACATAAGTTGGTGCTGATTAGGGCGAGGGTCCACCCGTTCCCATTCCGAACACGGTAGTTAAGCTCGTCTCTGCCGACAATACTTGGCTGGCGACGGCCTGGAAAAATAGGTAGTGCCAACACAGGTCTCGGTTCAATAGAGCTGGGGCCTGCAATATTCCTCCATAGCTCAGTCGGTAGAGCACGCGGCTGTTAACCGCGGTGTCGTTGGTTCGAGTCCAACTGGGGGAGCCAAGGATTGCCGCCACTAAGGTGGCGGCAATTTTCTATCAGAAGTTACCGCGGGCCTTTAGCTCAGTTGGTTAGAGCAGCCGGCTCATAACCGGTCGGTCCCGGGTTCGAGTCCCCGAAGGCCCACCATTATGGTCATCGCCTGAAGGGTTGCCTCATGCGATTTAGGGGTATAGCTCAGCTGGTAGAGCAGCGGTCTCCAAAACCGCGTGCCGAGGGTTCGAATCCTTCTGCCCCTGCCATAAAAATCTTTACAACAGCCGTTGTATATGATATAATATCTTAGTCGAGCCATAAATGGCCCGGTAGTTCAGTTGGTTAGAACGCTAGCCTGTCACGCTAGAGGTCGACGGTTCGAGCCCGTTCCGGGTCGCCATTTATGCTGCTGTAGCTCAGTCGGTAGAGCGCATCCTTGGTAAGGATGAGGTCGGCGGTTCAAATCCGCCCAGCAGCTCCAAAAATCCTCGAAAACTTCGGTTTTTGAGGATTTTTTGTTGCAAATTTTGATTTTTTGTGTGGGTCAGATGCTTACCCCACATTTTGACCCACACGCCGAAAGGGTAGAAATGGTTTAAGCGGATATTGGGCTTGGCATAGAGCTCGTACCACATTTTCAACCAAGTGGCCAATGTGTGCTCATCCGCTTCCCTGCTGACATCCAACCCCTGACACTTCCGCCATAGCGGTTTTTAGCTTTTCCCGTACCTCTACCTGAGTCTTACCTAACACATTTTTATTGACCCGCTTGCCGGTCTTGAGATCGTACCGACGGTGTATCGCCCTATTCAGCGGCCGTCCCTGCGCCTGCGGGTATTTCCCTCGCCGTTAGCTCGTTTCTCTGGCATATCCATCGCCTCCTGTCAGCAACACAACATACTGCAACTTCTGTCAAATAGCCACGCTGTTTGGCTAGAGTTATCAAAGAATTCATATATTTCTGTGGCTCCGCATTTTGAAAAAACTGTTTACTTTGTTTTGCGGCGCAGATTTTGAAGAAGTGTTTGTAGAGGGCTACCACAGCGGATATGAAGCGGGCCGCAACCGGATACTACAGGGAATATTATTGATCAGGTAATATAAAAACGACCTCGAAATTTTGTGCAGCGGCAACGTCAAAACACGGATAAAACTTGCAAAAACAGCACCGGGCAGAAAAATTCATGCCCGGTGCTGTCCAATTTGTGCTGCTCCAACTCCAGTATGGGCCGTCATTTGGATCAATTGCAGGAAATTAGAGAACCATTTTAATTATTAAGTATAGGTGGTTGGATTTTGAAGAGACCTCTTAAAGAGAGTAACTGAAATCGCACACGAGTGCTTGACTAGCGATACCGATGGACTATGAGCAGTACGACCAGTGGAGCGAAAATGTGCGGATGGAGCGGGAGGAATATGTGCAGGAGAAATTGACCGCAGAGGAGTTCCAGCGGAAGACGAACAAGCCCCGCGCGGTTTTACTGTATTCAGCAACACAAAATAATTTGCAGGAAATTTTGTGATGTTCTTTTTGTGACAGCAATGAAATATTGTTCCCGAGTGATCTGCGGCGGTGGCGGAAATCACAGACGCATCTTCACCAGATTCAAGGACCTAGGGGCACCGATGACAAGATTGAAAAAGCTTATTTTTCTAAATAAGAACATCTTGCGCTGGTGAACTTGCTAATTTAGAAAACTTACACTATAATGCTTCAAAAGGTGGTGGTTATTATGAAGAAGACGAAGGTTACTGCCAAAGATGTAGCAAAGAGAGCAGGAGTATCTCCGGCTACCGTATCCATGATTTTAAGCGGAAAGGGAAGCAGTAAGTTTCCAGAGAAGACCTGCCGCAGGGTGATCGACGCTTGTAATGAGCTGGGCTACGTCCGAAACGGCCTTCTCCGGTCTTCTGTGCCGGATGACAAAGTTCTGGTGGCGATCACGCCGACACTGTCCAACCTTTACTATGTTCATATGGTGGAAGCCATGCAGCGCCGGGCCAAAGAGCTGGGTTACGTGCTGCTGGCCTTTGATACCTTTCGTGAAATCCCGCAGGAAACCCGAATCATGCAGGTCTGCAACCAGTTCCCGTTTGCGGGGGTTTGTTTCTTATACCCGTTGGAAAATAATATGCTGATGCAGCAGGTGGAGTGGGTGAAACCTGTGGTTCATATTTATGATAAAGGCGTCCATAACAATGCGGATATTTTAGAACTGGATGGTTTCCGTATTGGGCGGATCATCGGCGAATATCTGCTGCAGCTGGGCCATCAGCGGATCGCATTTGTCACATCTACGTTTGAAACAAAGCAGGTGACCCGGGTTCGCCGGCTGGAGGGATTGCGGGCCGTATATGAAGAACAGGGATTGGACTCGATTAAAAATATCTTAGTCTGCTCGCCGGAATCGGAGCTATCTGATGCAAAGGCTGTTCCGGAAGGTTATGAGTTGGGCTACCATATGGCGAAGAAGCTGATCGAGCGCAATGAAAATGTTACAGCATTCGTTGCCATCAATGATATGATCGCGATTGGAATCATGGATGCCATCACAGATTCCGGTAAACAGATCCCTACGGACTATTCTGTATGTGGCTGTGACAATACCAGCGTGTCCAAGTATAAGGGGATCTCTCTGACTTCGGTGGAGAGCTATGCGAGGCAGACCGGCCGGGAAGCCATCGATATTTTAGTTCGGAAGATTGAAGCAGGAAATCATCTTTCAGAGTTGGAAGATAGTCCGGATGGAATCACTCGGGTGGAATACTTTCCAAAGCTGATCGTGCGAAAAAGTACCGGCCCTTGCGAAAATAAGTAAGGGGCCGCGCCATCAGTCGAACAAGTGGCTGTCAGGGAATATGATTCTCTGACAGCTTTTGTGTAAAAGATAGAAAAAAATACCTCAAGTAAATAATTTAGTAAAATATTAAACCAAAGGACAAAGAAATCTCTGCAAAGTAGACAGCAAAGAAGGGCTAGGGGGCATGGTTTGCAGGTAAATGGCTTCTGTTTTTTACCAAAAACAAAACTATTTATTAAATTATTTACTAAATCAAGCGACGCAGAGGGTCACGAGAGGGAAAAAAGATTACTTTTGCATTATATTTCATAAGCGGATATGATGAAACCATCAACAACATCTCCGCAGCGAGCAATACAAACCATGATGGGACTCGTTTGTATTGCAGGTTGGCGAGGTCTGTACCGGAGGTCGATTTTATGGAACTGCCCCAAACGCCAATGGAGCTGAATACATATTTGAATCAGCACTTTATCTGTCCATGCGGAAAAGAGCACTTCGCTTCCTTGCGGGCCGTTCGAATTGGAAAAGATGCCTTATATGAACTGCCGAATTTGGTGAAGCTCATGGGGTTTGAGAGCCTCTATCTGGTCAGCGATGCGATTACCTATGAGATCGCCGGGAAAGCCTGTAGAAAAATTCTGGAAGATGCAGGAATTCGTAACCATCTCATTCAATTGACACATACAGGCTTTGATGAGGCAACATTGGGAGAATTAACGATCCAAATGCCGATGGACTGTGATTTGGTCATTGCGGTCGGAACCGGAGCGATCAACGATATGGTCCGGTTTTTCAGTTATAGAATGGGCCGTCCCTTCTACACTGTGGCAACAGCGGCCCCAATGGATGGCTTTGCTTCCAGCATTGCTGCGATTCAATCCAACCATTTGAAGACCACGTTTGATGCCCAGACGCCAACGGCAATTATCGGAGATACGGAGATTCTCAAGAACGCCCCCTATTCTATGATTGCCGCAGGCTTAGGAGACCTTCTTGGAAAATTCACATGTCTCTGCGACTGGAAGCTTGCTCGTCTTATCAACGGCGAGCATTATTGCGAGCGGATCGTGGAACTGGTGGAAAACTGCGTTACAAAGGTTTTGGGCGATGCCGAAAAGGTCAAAGCACGTGACCCGGAAACCATGGGGAAGATTATGGAGGGCCTTGTGCTTGCTGGTGTAGCAATGAGCCTTTACGGAAATTCCAGGCCAGCCTCTGGCTGCGAACACCATATGTCTCACTACTGGGAAATGATATTCGAACAGACCGGAAAAAGACCGGTTCCCCATGGAACACAAGTTGGTGTCGGCACAGTACTGATTTTGAAGCTGGTGGAGGCTCTGCGGAAAACTCCGGTAGATTTTGATGCGGCGCGTGCCAGTGCCATAGCCTATGACCCATTTTCTTGGGAAAATAAGATCCGGGAAGCCTATGGCCCCGCTGCTCAGGGCGTGATCGACATGGAGTCTGCAGCTGGAAAGAACGAGACTGCCGGCCGGCTCGCGCGAATCGACCGCATAGAGGCGCATTGGGAAGAAATTCTTACGCTGCTAGAAGGGCTGCCTTCCTCAGATCAGATTGCACATATCCTGTGTTCATTGGATTCCCCCTGCCTTCCGGATCAGATTGGTGTTGACCGGACATTGCTGAAAAAAACCTATCTCTATTGCAAGGAAGTGCGCGCACGGTATACGATTCTTCAAATGATTTGGGATCTCGGACTGCTGGACACACTTTCTGATCACGTGATCGACACACTGCCCTTTGCAGATTCATCAAAGGAGCCCCTTTGTCATCCGTAAATAAGTCCGTTGAAACCGGGCTTACAAAATAAGAAAAGAGAGGTACATCACATGAAAAAGTTTTTGGCTCTTGCACTGGCTCTGGCTATGACGCTGAGTCTGGCAGCCTGCGGCGGAAAAACGGACGACTCAGCATCCGATGAGGAAGCCTCCGGCACCAATGAGCCGGCCGAAACCCCTGAGAAGCCTGCGGAACCCATCACTATCAGCATTTCCCACTCCTATACGGAATTGGATCAAGTCAGCGTGGAGCTGAATACCGCCAAAAAGAACATCGAAGAGCGTACCAACGGCGCAGTGATCGTAAATCTGTACCCGAATAATACCTTTGGCAATCTGGTGGATGGTGTGGAAGCCGTTGCTGCCGATTCTCCCCTAATGCTGATGGCTGCATACAGCCAGTGGGAAGACCTGTACTATGATGCCAGTGCCCTGCAGTGCGGGTTTGTCTTTGAAACCGGCGAGGAATTCCTGAAAGTCATGGAGACAGATTTGTTCCAGAAGATCGTGGATGAAATGGATCAGGTGAATATCCATGCGTTGAACTGCGCTTTCGTAGGCGGTATGCGCCATGTGATCGGCAAGAAGCCCTATACCACGCCTGCCGAGATGAAGGGCCTGAAGCTGCGTGTTCCCAACTCTACCACTTATCTGGAGTGCTTTGAGGCAATGGGCGCCAGTCCCATGGGGATGGCGGCTTCCGAGCAGATGGGCGCCCTGTCTGCCGGCACCATCGACGCGCTGGACCAGTCCATCTCCCTGATGTATTCCACCAAGAGCTATGAGCTGGTGGACCAGGTCACCTTGCTGGCCCAGCAGCCTCTGGCGGATGCGCTGTTCTGCTCCACAAAGTGGTGGAACTCCATCCCCGCCGAGTATCAGGAAATCATTGAGGAAGAACTGCACGAGGCTGGTCTGCGCTATAACCAGTACTCTGTGGAGAATGAGAGCAAGATGCGCGAAGAGATGGAGGCCGCTGGCGTCCAGTTCCATGAAGCTGACCGTCAGGCCTTCCTGGATATGGGCTGCAGCGATCTGGTGCTGAAGTATGGCATTGGACAGGAGCTGCTGGATACTCTGGCGGAGATCCGCGCCGCAGAATGACCCATTTGAATATGGACGCAAATATGATCTGAAATCGGATTTCTAAGGCATAGTCCGAAGAGGGCCGGTCCTTCTTCGGACTATGCTTTATTTTCAGAGAACCAAAAAAATGTTAAAGATGTAAGGTGCTTATGAAAAAATTGATTTCGTTCTTTCGCGATGGTAGATTTGAGGAATTACTGGGTTGCCTGATGATTCTGACGGTCATCGTCCCTGTCATTATCAATATCGTAAACCGCTCCGTATTCGGATTTTATTCCATCAATCTGGAGGCAGTGGCGCTTCTCGCCTATGTTTGGATCGGTTATGCCTTCTTCGGCTATCTCTATAAAAAAGATGCGCATGTGGACATGAAGTTTCTGGTGAATATGATGTCCCCTTCTGTCCGGGCGGTCTTTGACCTGCTTCGGGATCTTCTAATTTTGGTATTTTCTGTCTATATGGTCTATTGGGGTGTCAAACTGTGTGCCTCTAATCTGACCAGATATGCAACCGGAACAAAAATTCCGTTGGCGTTTGGCTATGCGAGCATCGCATTTGGCTTTTTCACTGGGACTGTCCGTAGCTTTTGCGCCATCATTACCCGGATGTTCAAGAAGAAAAAGGAGGTGCCTGAACGATGAGTGGTATCGAAATATGGCTGCCTCTAATTTTGGTATTTATCCTTTTGGCAATTCGGATTCCTGTATGCATGGCATTTATCGGAGGAGCTGTTTTTTATTTTGGCTTTATTGCCACAGAGATGCCGCTGAATATGATTCTCTCCAAAATGGTCTCCGCCGGCATGAATATGAACCTGATGGCCATTCCGTTTTTCATCACGGCGGGACTGCTGATGAATTATACCGGCATCACCTCCAGGATGATGAAGTTTGCAGACCTGTGCGTGGGGCATATGTGGGGCGGCTTAGCCCAGGTCAACGTGCTGCTGTCTACGCTGATGGGCGGATTGTGCGGCTCTTCGAATGCAGACGCTGCGATGCAGTGCAAGATGCTGGTTCCGGAGATGGAGGAGCGTGGTTTTAACCGTGCATTTTCCGCGGCAGTCACGGCGTCTTCCGCACTGATTTCCCCCATGATCCCCCCGGGAGTTATGCTGATTCTGTACGCTTCCATTACGGAAAATTCTGTTTTGGATATGTTCATGGCCGGTTATCTCCCCGGCATCCTCATGTGTATTGTGCTGATGCTGGCAGTTACCTATGTTTCTCATCGGGACGGTTATCGTCCGGTGCGGGAAAAGCGTGCCACGGCCAAAGAGATCCTGCACGGTCTGGTGGAGTGCTTCTGGGCGATTTTGATGATCGTGGTGCTGATCGTTGGTCTACGCAGCGGGATCGTCACTGCCACGGAAGGCGGCGCCGTGCTGTGTGTACTGTGCGTTTTCGTGGGTATGATCATCTATAGAGAGTTGCACCCGAGAGATTTGGTCGTTGTTGCGAAGGAAGCGTTTGCTTCCGTGGCCAATGTCTTCGGCATTATCATCTCTGCTACGGTGTTTGGACTCTATTTGACTTATGCACAGATTCCGCAGAAGCTGACATCCCTGATTCTTGGAATGGATGTGGGGCCAATTGGCTTTTTGCTGCTGGTGAATGTGATGTTGCTGATTATGGGGATGCTGATTGACAGCGCGGCCGTGCTGCTGATCGCGGTCCCGCTGCTGTATCCGGTGGCAATGCAACTGGGGATTGATCCTATTCATTTTGGTATCGTCTGCATCTTGAATCTGTCGATTGGTGCCTTGACGCCGCCCTTTGGCGCCACAATGTACCAGTGCTGCAATCTGTGCGAGATTGAGATGCCGGAGTTCTTGAAACAGGGCAAGGAACTGATTGCCGCCCTGCTGATCGCACTTCTGGTCGTGACCTTTGTCCCCGGTATCGCCACGCTGCTGCCGGCTATGATGAAGTAATTCATTTTCAGAAATTGAGGACAGATATGAAAAAATCATTGTTCCCAGATGGCGGCGTCTGGCTGAAGGGAAATATCCACAGCCACTCCACAGTATCAGACGGGATGTTCAGTCCCAGGGAGTTAGCAGAGCTGTATCGTGACCACGGATATGCGTTTTTGGCCATGACAGACCACAACGTTTTGGTTTCCCACAGTGAACTGCCGGAGGATCAGATTATCCTGCTTACAGGGCTGGAGCATGATCTTGAATACAGCCCTGACAAGTGTATCCATGTGGTGGGGATTGCCGCTGCCGGCAAGGAAGAGACGGAGTACCTGTGCAAGCGGTATTCACCCGCAGAACTGAAGGATCAGCGCCTGGTGGACCTAATGCGGGAAGACGGGCAGTTTGTTTCTCTGGCACATCCGGTCTGGTCCAGAATGGGTGCGGAGGAGATTTTAGGCCTGGAGGGACTCCACGCCGTTGAAGTGTTTAACAATGGAACGGAGCATCTCTGCCATGGCGGACATGGAGAAATCTGGTGGGATATGCTGCTGCGGCAGGGAAAACGGGTCTTTGCCACTGCAGTGGATGACGTCCACGTAGCAGAGGACCTGTTCGGCGGATGGATCTGGGTCAAGGCAACTCGGCGCAGCCGGGAAGCAATTCTGGATGCCCTGTTCCAAGGAAACTATTATTCCTCCACGGGTCCGGAAATCTATGATTTCGGTTTGGATGGGGAACAGGTATATGTGTCTTGTTCGGAATGCCGCGAGATTCATTTTGTTACCTATTCCCCCAGAGGGAAATCTCTGTTTGCGGAGCCTGACGGCGTTCTGAAAGAAGCGTGCTATACATTAACGGGCCGTGAGAGCTACGTGCGGGTTGTCTGCGTGGATCATAATGGAAAGTCTGCTTGGTCCAATCCGATCTTTTTTGATGAATGAGCCTAAGATACGATGAAATAGGTTGTATCTTACGGTGACTCCAACACCCGAGATGCATGCGGGTGTTGGGGTCGCTTTTTTGACCCGAAAAGGAAATGACATAGAGAGGCAAAGAATGACAACAATCTATTTAATTCGTCATGCGGAGGCGGAAGGCAACCTTTACCGTGATGCGACTGTATATTGAATATGCGGCAGATGACGAAAGCGCTTTTCTGCAAACGATCCAGCAGACTGGAATTGCGGCTTGACCCACACGGGAAAACGAGCGGACGGAAACAAGAGAGATAAGAGTGTCGGAGACCTCGCCCTTTTGAAGTAAAAAAGGTCGGAAAGCCTTGAAAACCAAGGGCTGGATGGCTCCTAACCAGATGGTAAGGATGAGGCCGGCGGTTCAAATCCGTAACGATAAGCGGTCAACGCTTTGACCACAGAATAAGCCACAGACAGAGCAAATTAGGGCTCCGGGGCGCAAGCACCCCGGAGCCCCGTTCCGTTGAAGCGTGGCGGCTTCCTTTTGTATGGCGATCTCCTGTTTTATCTCAGTGATTAGCTCCGCCAGCTTTTCTTCACATTTCTCTTCCGCTTTGGCGTATACATTCCAGGCCATGTGCTTTCCGTTAACGATAGGGAGTAGTACCCCTCCAATAAATGATCCTTGATCTGGCTGACACAGCTTGCTCCGGCCTTTCGTCTCTGGCCCTTGTAGGACTGGAAACTGGGGAGAGGGCTTGGGCGGACGAGTGGGACATACCAGAGATAGCCCCGCTTTGGTGATCCCCTGTTCTAGTTTCATTGTTGCTGTGCCGCATTGGGCGTATACATTCAGAGTGGGGGCGCTGGACACGTGCCAATGATTGTTATCAGGTTTTTTACATCCACGCCGCTTTTCAGTACAACGCCGCAAACGTGTGTTAGAAGTTCATGGAGCCGGATATACTCCATAGCTTTCAGAATTTTATCATAGGTGTTGCGGAACGAGTCTGGGTCAAACATCGTGCCCGTTTTCAGGGACGGAAACTTGTACCGGCTGCTTATATGCTTCTTGTGTTCTCCCCGCAGCAGGTCCGCTGCCTGCTGCGGGATCGCCGGCGTCCGAACCGAAGGCTGTCTCTGGGGTTTCCGCACTACCAACTTGCTTTTCATTCTGTTGTTTCGTCACAAAGATCGTCTTTGACTCAACATCCAAATAGTCCAGGGAAGGGCAAAGGGATTCCCGCGCCGCAGACTGGTGGTCAGTTCCGGGAAATATGCCGCCAGGCATCCTCTTTTCTCTGCATCCATCAGGTACGGGCCAAGGTTCTCCTTTGGCAGGAGCTTCCTTCCATTTCTCCAGCTTCGGGGGCTTGTACCCATGAGCTGGGTTGGTCAGAAGCAGGCGTTTTTTGACCAGTTATTCAAAAGCCTGTGGATGCCACGACCACTCTAACATGGAGCCCTTTGCTTTTCAGCTCGACGCGCTTGTACCTTGGTGCTCTTCCGTTTTTTTGGAAGCCGTTGTAAAACTTTTGAATCTGAATGGTCGTCAGCTTGTCCGGAAAACCCTTTCCGATTCGGGGAATCAGGTAGCTTCCATGTAGTCCGGGTAATCATCTTTTGTTTTCTCCCGTAATCTCGACTCCGCACATAGCTCACAGCTTGATCTCGCTCTCGACTGAGCGGGCTTTTACCTGGCTCATATCCAGCCGTTGACTGTCCTTGATTGCACTCTTCAGTGCTTTCGTCACCTCCGCTTGGGGTTTACCGAGGAGATTCTGATAGATGGGGCTCCCTGCGACGGGGCCTCGTTCTGCTGCCTCCGGCGGCCACGGGACAAACAGGGCGGAAAGTACGCTGGTGTCTCAACAGCAGAGAGAAAAACCGCAGTTTCTTTGGCATAACATATCAAAGTGGAATCCATGTGACCTCCTTTGTTCCGAAGCGCTTGATTCCCCTAAAAATTTTTTTCCCTTTTTCTGAAACGATGGTACTCTGAAGAACGAATATACCCTATGAAGGGCGGTGAGGCGGTGGAGCAGGAACAGAAATGGATCAGGGCCATCCAGCGGAGAAATTCCCGGGCTGCGGCGGAGCAGTTGATCCAGGCCTACTATGATGAGATCTACCGCTTTGTCTACCGTCAGACGGGAAGCAGGGAGGATGCCATGGACCTCACCCAATCCATCTTCATCGCCGTCCTGCGGGCGCTGCCCGGCTACCGGGCCGAACGGGCATCCTTCCGCACCTGGATGTACCGCATCGCCGCCAACAAGGTCATTGATGCCCGCCGCAGAACCCGGCTGTCCCCAGTGCCGCTGGAGGAGACGGAGCTGCCAGCGGCGGAGGACTTTGTGTCCCAGATTCACAACCAGGCGCTGCTGGACGCCATCGAGGGATACGTCTCCGGCCTAGACGCCGGAGAGCAGGCTGTGTTTCGCCTGCGGATCTATGGGGAGAAGACCTTTCCGGAGATTGCCGCTGCTCTGGACGAGCCGGAGGCAGCGGTGAAATCCCGATACTACCGCCTGATGGGGCGGCTGAGAAAGGAGTTTGGAGCAGATGGGTGATCACAATCTTTTTATACCCACTGAGGCGGAAAAGCGGCGATCTATTTCTTATATCCTGGATGCGGGAATGTCCCACCGGGCACCCTTTGGTCAAGAGCTGCGGGCGGTTTTGGAGGGGGTCGGCGTCCGGGGACTGCTGTTCGGCACGGGGGACTGTCTGGCCCTGTCCCTGCTCATCTGGGTTTTGTGCCTGCTGCCGGCGCTCGCTCTGACCAGGTCTACCAGCTCCCTGGCACCGGCACTGTTCCTGTTCTCTCCGCTGTTGTACGCAGCCCTCTTCCTGCTGACTGGCTGGAAGAATTTACAGGCCGGTATTTGGGAGTGGACTTGGACATTTCAAATTTCTGCCAGAATGGTGGCGGCGCTGCGGATGCTGTGCTTCGGCGGACTGTCCGTGTTGGTATGTGTCCCTGCAAATTGGGTGCTGTGGCTGCTGACCGGGCGGGAACTTCCCCTTGGCTGGATGCTGTCTCTGTCCCTGGCCAGCCTGTTTTTATATGGCGCTCTGTCCCTGTTCTGCCAGCGGATGCAGGGGGCAGCGGGACTTTGGGCGGCCCCCCTCTGCTGGATTTTGCTGAGTCTGGCGCTGCTGATCCGGCCCCATATATCGGCCTGGCTGACGGCAGTCCCCGCCGCGGTGTTCTGCCTGCTGGCTGCTGCTGGAATCATCCTATACCTCGCGGAATTGCGCCGCTTCTGCCGGCGCCCGATGGAAGGAGGCGCTTCCTATGCTCTGCGTTGAGCATGTGACAAAGAACTATGGTTCGTTCACCGCCCTGGAGGATGTATCCCTAACATTTACCTCCGGCGTCTATGGCCTGCTGGCCCCCAATGGGGCAGGAAAAACTACGCTGATCAAACTGCTCACCACGCTGCTGTTTCCCACCAGGGGACAGATCCTGTGGGATGGGGAGGATATCCAGGCCCTGGGAGCGGAGTATCGGGGACTACTGGGGTATCTGCCCCAGCAGTTCGGATATTATCCCGGCGACACGCCCCGGCAGTTCCTTCGCTACGCCGCCGCTCTCCAGTGCATTCCGCGACGGGAGGCGGACGGGCGCATCGATCATTTACTGGAGACGGTGGGACTCAGGGACGCAGCGGACAAGAAGCTGAGAAAGTTTTCCGGCGGGATGCTCCAGCGAGTGGGGATCGCTGTGGCCATGCTGAACGACCCAAAGCTGCTGATTCTGGATGAACCCACCGCCGGACTGGACCCCCGGGAGCGGGTGCGGTTCCGCAACCTGATCCACACCCTGTCCGGGGAACGCATTGTGATTCTCTCCACACACATTGTCTCGGACATCGAGACCATCGCCGGGCAGATCATCATGTTCAAGGATCACCGGCTCTACTGCTGTGACAGCCCCGCCCGCATCTGTGCTCAATTCCAGGACAAGGTGTTTCACCTCCCCGCTGGGACGCCCCTAGCACAGGGCCAGTTCCTCCTCAGCGAGGGACAGGGCGAGGCCGGCCCCGTGGTCCGGGTGCTCTGCGACGCGCCCCCCTCCGGCGGAATACCGGTGGCACCGGGCTTGGAGGACGCCTTCCTGGCCATCTATCGGGAGGAGCAGCCGTGAGCTTGGTGTACTGCGAGTGGCGGAAGCTCTTTCATCTGCCCGCCCTATGGGCCTTTCTGGGGCTGTGCCTGGTTTTCAATGGGCTGCTGATTGCCACACAGTCTCCCTATGACCGAGCGTTTTTCAACGACACCTCCGCCGATGCAGAGCTGCTGGGACAGCGGGTGGATGGAGAGTTTCTGGCGGGGCTTTCGGCCATGCCGGAGACGGAAAACCGGAAACTGCTGCTCCAGTCGGTCGCCGGCCTGGAGGATGTTTTCGAGACCTATGACACTGGGGAGCTTGCAGACTTCTACACCGGCGTGGTCAAAACCTCTCCTCTGGCCATGGAATGGATGACCTGGAAATACGGCTTGCTGGCGGAGCGAGTGGAGCATCTGTCCCAGACCGATGCGGCTTTGGACCTGTATGCGGGACCCGCCACCTATGGCAGCCACCAGTTCCTGTTCGGCGCCCTGTTTCGGGCTATCCTGGGCGAGAGCGCCATTCTGGCCATGCTGGGGACACTGTATCTGCTGGGGTATGAAGGGCTGCACCAGACGGAGGGATTGGCCTGCGCAACCCGAACAGGCCGGCGGCTGTGGGGAGTCAAGCTCCTGGCGGCTCTGCCCGCCTCGACGGTGGTGTACGGATTGCTGGCGAGCTTCACCCTGACGCCATACTTTCTGCTGTACGATTACGGCGGCATTTGGAGTGCCAGTGTGTCCAGCCAGTTTAATTACTTCTCCGACATGCTGTTCGTCCGGCCCTTCCTCACCTGGGGGGATTTCACGGTGGGGCAGTACCTGACCGCCGCTCTTGGCCTTGGGGCGGCACTGACGGCAGTGTTCTCTCTGCTGGCGGCAGTGTTCGGCATTTTCATTCGCAACTCCTATCTGGCCGCCTTGGCATTGATGGCACTGTGCTTCGGGGGACTGGGGATAGTTTCCGCCCTGGGGGAGCTGGGCTGGTGGGCGGTGTACCTGATCGCATGCTTCCAGCCTGTGATAGTCTGGCTCTCCTGCAGCGCCTGGTTCACAGAGCTGGGCCTGACCGCTGTCCTGCCCTGGCAGGAGACCATCGCGGTGGGGCTGAACTTACTATTGCTCGGCGGCGGGGCAATTCTGGTCCTCCGGCGCTTTTCACGAAAGGATGTGGCGTGATGGCCCTTTTGAAATGGGAGCTGCGGAAGATTTGGCGGCCCGGTATCTTGGCGGCCATTCTTGTGCTTGGGGCGGTTTACTACTGGATGTTCCCCCAGTTCTACATCGAGCATTTCACCAACGGCCCCCAGTCGCAGGCACAGTTTGCCCTGGCCTCCGGCTGGGTGGAGCGGTACGGCCCCGCTCTGGAGCCAGAGGAGCGGGCGGAGCTGGATGGCCAGCTCACGGAAGAGATTGCTGCCTTTAACACGCAGATCGCCGCCATCCCGGAGGCTGCGGCGGCAGGGCTCACGGACTACATGGCGTTTCTCTCGTTCCGGGAGGATTACCTGAACGGTGTGAAGGAGGCTGGCGGCGAGGCGGACATGGATGTAGAGGCTTTGCTTTACCGCGTGTACGGCGGCACCAACTGGTACACGATAGAGGAGTTGGAGCAGAGTATGGAAGCCTATGATGTCCAGAACGAGTCACCTGTATTACAGATTTCGGACTATCAATCAGCGGGCTATCCGGAACCTATGATTCAGCGCGAGATGGAGCTGGCGGTTTCTGATCTGCGCCACTCCCTGCTTCCATCCCCTGTTAAACACTCCACCCAGGAATACGGCAAGGATCTTGCAGTCTGGTGCGTTCTCAGTATTGTGCTCCTCCTTTCCCCAACGCTGGTGCGGGACCGGCTGCGGAACACCCGGCCCATGCAGTGGGCCTCCCGCCGAGGACGGTCCGTTTTGAACACCCAGATGGGGGCCGCCCTGTTCTCCGCACTGGTGCTGACCGTGGTGAATGTAACGGTCTATGCCATTCCGTTTCTCGTCCAGGGGCCTTTGCGGTTTGCCGCCTGCGGGCTGGGTGGCTTTTTGTCTCCTGGCTCCCCCTGGTTCGACTGGACCTACGGCGCTTATCTGCTGGTGCTCGTGGGCCTCATTCTGGCGCTCTCCCTTGGCTCCGCCGGGCTGACCGTGTTCCTCTCTCAGTACAGCGGCAACTACATCGCCATGCTGCTCAAGGCTGTGCCGCTGTTTGTGGCTGTGGGCGCGGTGCTGGGGAGTTGGCTGTTGAATATGCCCTTCTGCTTCCGCCCGCTCTGGGATGGCTATGGCCCCTGGGTGTCCAGGGGAGCCGAGGCGGTGGCTGCGGCAGTCCTGCTGTTTCTGGGGCTTGGACTGTGTGTCCTGGCCTGCTGGCGGCAGAGAAAGCGAGAACTGCTATCGTAGGTTCTGACTCATATACGAAAAGATTTGGAAATAGACTCAAACGCACTGGATGGAAGTGAACTTCGTCCAGTGCGTTTGCTTTATCCTGAAGGGAACCCCCGACCACCGCTGTGATCGAGGGTCATAAAGAAAGTGGAAGCTTACGGCCTGGGCTTTGTGACGGTGCGGAACTCCAACCACCACGGTACCTGCGCCTACTGGGGACTCCAGATGGCACAGCGGGATATGATCGCGTTCGTGGCGTCCAATACGCCGCCATTTCTGGCGGCGCCGGTCAGCAAACAGGGGGGGCCACGAGTTGGTTAGAATACTCAAAAATTGCGGGAGTTTTTTTCTGCCCGATTGAAGATGAATTGCCCCATGCTGAGTTCGGAGTGGCATATCGCACAGACAAGAGAAATCCGGTTATGGCAGCCTTTTTACAAATTATTACCCAGACATCGTTTAATATTTAACAAGCTACGGCGTATCATTCATAATACAGATTTTGATAGGGTCAGCAGGCCTGAGGCATGCCACTCCCTGGATTGATGAAGCAGAGAAAAAGGACTTTGCAAGGGGCAAAGTGATTAAGTTAAGCGTTTTCTGCATAAACAGCTGGAAAAACACAGGCTTTTTCAGGGTAAATATAGTTGTTTTGCGTTAAAACGGCAAAATGAAGAACCAGGTTGAATGACCTGGTTCTTCATGGAATGGCATGGCTGCAAGAGGGTGCCAGAGACAGTCAAAACCCCACACAGCCACAAGCGCCGCACCCGGTTCTTTTCAGCCTTACTTCGTGGCAAATCGGTTCATAAAGAAATCTGTAAAGGCAGCCAGTTCCTCCTCCTGCGCCACATAGACATACAGCTTTTCATCTTCCAGCCAGTCATAGGCGTTGATGCCGATATAACCCTTTTTGTCGGGATAGATGATAAAAGCATCCGTGGGGTATTTGTTCCGATAGGCCTTTAAGATTTCAGACCGGCGATAATAGGTGGGAGCTCCGCAGCCAGACAGATCAGGGACCGTAGGAACAACCACAATCGTCTGACGGGGTTCATTCCATCCCACAATCAGATTGCCGATTTTGGTTTTGCTGCCATGAACGAACCCATAGTTGAATCGGGACACGTCCTCGGTATAGCCGAAAATCAGCCGGTATTCATCGCCATCCTCTACAGCCTGATTGAACAGAATGCGCATTTTTTGGGCGTTTGCCTGACTTTTTTCCGTGTCCACCTGAGGACCCTTAAACAACTTTCCGAATAATCCCATGATAACATTCCTCCTTCATTGAGTAAACATTTATGAAGCTGGAAAACAGGCCGTGACCAGACTGCTTTTCAGCACTTCAAACGGTGAATCCCCCAACAATAAAAATGATTTTTTATATTTGTCTTTATTGGGGGAATGAAAAACTCCGCCGAAATCCAACGTGCTTCAGACGGAGTCCTGAGTGGGAAATCCTTTGTAGAAGAGTCTCTACATCTGTTTCATGGATTCCAGACAATCCACGATTGCGTGAATCTGGAAGGCCACAGTTTCATCCGCTGCCTCCGGAACCAAAAGCGGCAGGCTGTCCGGGATGGCCCGACGGATCACCATCACAGTCAGGCTCAAATTTGTGAACAGATGGACCTTGGCCGCATCTGCCCGAATTCCGAGACATTCCAGAATGTCGTGAAAGAGACGGAACTGCTTTTCACGAAATAGGCGGTAGCTCTCCTTGGATAACCGCCGGAAAAGCCGCTGCTGGTCTTCCACAGTTAAAATAGCGATTCCATGTTTCTCGCCATAGCAGCAGGCATAGAGAAACTGCTCAACTGCCTGCCGCCAGCTGAGTGTTGGATCAGACAGGAGCGTGCGAATATATGCAAGGATACGGGGCTGCTGGAGATACAGCGTCTCTACAACAAGGTCCTCCTTCGTGGGGAAAAAGGAGTAAAAAAAGGTGCGGGAGATGCCGACTGCCTGATAGATCTGTTCCACCGTTGTATGCTGGATGCCTTGCTTGGCCATCAGCTCCAGCCCCACAGATATCAGGGCGGTTCTGATTCGCTGGCGCTCCGCTTCCGAATACGCTACCTTGGGCATACGATCCTCCCAATAAAGATGAAACAATAAGTTTGTTTTTATTTTACACCGTGAAGGACAGAAATACAAGAGAAACTTGTCCCGGACGTCCCATCCTGAGAAAGCGCAGGCTTGTCTATTCTGTAAGAACAAACCATGCTCCCTGCCGAATTCCGCCGGGAGCTTGCCCCTTTGCTTGCGGCTAAGCAGCGGCACACATATCAAAAGGATTGACGCGGCCCGCCTGAAATGTTACTTTTAAAAGGAAATGGCACTTTCTGCCGGTGGCCCATAGAAGTGGAGGCAAAGGTGCAAGGGAAGGGCGGGAAGCTCCCCCCGCAGGCGGCACGGCCCCTTTTCCGGAAAAGAGCGGCGGGTGCCTGGTCTGCGTCCCTGACAGCGGGGACCTGCCATCTGGCTGTGGAGTGTTGGAAAAACGCCAGAACACGGGCTTTTCGCGCGGCAGCCAGAGAGACGATCAAGCGGAAGGATCAAAACAACATGAAAAGAGCAAGAATACAGATCATCGCCTCCATGACGATTTTTGGAACCCTTGGGCTGTTTGTGCGCGGAATCTCTGTCTCCTCCGGTGAGCTGGCGCTCTATCGGGCAGTTCTGGCGGCGCTCCTGATTGGGCTCTACCTTCTGGTGACAAAGAGGGGAATCCGCTTGCCGGATATCCGCAGGGAGCTGCCCTTATTGCTGGTATCGGGAATTGCTATGGGGTTGAACTGGGTGTTTCTCTTTGAGGCGTACCGGTACACAACGGTCTCGGTGGCCACGCTGAGTTATTACTTTGCCCCCATCCTGGTGACAGTGGTCTGTCCGTTTTTGTTTCGGGAGCGAATGACCGGGAGACAACTGCTCTGCTCCTGCATGTCCACCATAGGCCTGATTCTGATCATCGGCGTCAGTGGATTTGGACGGTCCGGAACGGACCTCATCGGAATTGCGTTTGGACTTGGCGCCGCAGTCTTTTATGCCGCGGTGATATTGCTGAACAAGTTTATCAAACAGGTTACGGGAATTCACCGCACGTTTTTACAGTTCCTGTCCGCAATTTTGATTCTGAGTCCATATGTCCTGATGACCGGCGGTGTGCATTTGGGAGACCTGAGCGGGAGCGGTTGGATCAATCTGCTGATTGTCGGCCTGTTCCATACAGGCGTTACTTACTGTATGTATTTCTCATCACTCCGAGAGCTGCCTGGACAGGAGGCGGCGATTCTCAGCTATATGGACCCCCTTGTGGCAGTGATCGTATCCGTTGCCTTTCTCAATGAGAGCATCACAGGATTTCAAATCATCGGCGGAGCGCTGATCTTGGGCTTTGCCACTTTAAATGAGACATGGGCGAGACAGTGAGCGTACCTCTCATTTGACGCAAAGGGCCATGTTTCACATGGCGGCGGAAAACCGCCGTGGAGAACTGCGGAGATTCTCTTTGCCAGGGAATCCGCCAGCGCCAAAACATGGAGAGCGCCGGTGTGGGCGGATACACGAATCTGGAGAACCTCGGCGCTATCTGGCACAGAGACTGAGAAGACAAAAGGAGATCAAACACCTGCCTCATCCATAGGAACGGCAGCCTTGCGCATAGCAAGGCTGCCGCTTCTGTATGGGATCGCGGATGTGAACGCCAAAACGAAGGGCGTTTTCCAGCCCGCTTTGCTAATCTGGGAGAGCGCAGTTACCGGACGGAAGAGCGCCGCGCATAAAGACGTCTGCCGGCTGAGTGGGAGTTTCTGCCGCCCGATATCATGAAAACCGCCATTTGCGTGCGATTAAAAAAGACATGGGAGGGCCGCAGGAACCGCGCCTCCGCTGGAAGGAGAGCAGGGGGGACCCGGGATGCCGCCAGGGAAGGAGGAATGCCCCGGCCCGAAAGGAACGGGGCATTTGGCGCGCATCCCGGCGCAAACGCCCCGTTTTTGAAGAAGAGCTGCGCACGTTCCAGAACTCGCCGCAGGCATAGATGTCCATGGCGGATGTGGAAGGGAGACATTCATATCGACGCGGCACAGACAATGATGAGGGCCGCCGCTGGGAGAAGCGGGCTCATCTGCGGCGGGCCTCACCGCTGCAAAAGACGCCAGAGCGTGGTGCGGCTGATCCCAAGACGCTTCGCCGCGGCGGTTTGATTTCCGCCCATTTCCGCTACAACCCGTAGCGCCACATCCTGATTGATTTCATTCATGGTTTGGTTCAAATTCAAGGGTTCCGCCGTATTTTCTGCGTGGAGGGCAAAGGTTCCCACATGACGTTCCTTCCGAAGCGCCTGTCGGACGTTCTCGGCTGTGATGAACTGCCCGGTGGAGGTGATGGCCAGTTCCCGGATGACCCTGCGGAACTGCGTATAGTTGTGAGGCCACTGAAAGTTCTGCAGCAGGGAAATCGCCTCTGGCTCCGCACCTACCATCCGCTGGGGCAGGTCCGCATTCAAATGGCTGAGGGAGAGGTTTACAAGAGCGGGAATCCGCTCCGCCATCTGCCGCAGGGGGGGCAGATACAGGGACAGGCATTGAAGCTTGTCCATGAACAAGGAGCCTACGGCGGAGATATATTCGCCGGCCTGACAGACACAGGAGAAAATGACCCGGTTTCGCCGGCACACATCCATTTCCGATAAGGCTGCCAGCAGTTGCTGCTGCCGCTCGTGGGAGAGGGCGTCGATGCTGGCGAAATACAGGGTGTTGTCCTGATCCGCCAAGGGAGAATTATGATGCTCCAGCAGGAAGGACCAGCTTTTTTCATTCAGCAGGCTGCAGCTGATGGACACCAGCGGACCGTTTCGCAGGGGGCCCCGCATATAGAGGACGCTGACAATGGACTCCTTGCCGGTTCCGTCCTCCCCCGTCACCATGACCGGGGCGCTGCTCTGACTGATGTGGTTGATGTCCTGCTGATAGTCGCTGATGCTGCCGGCAAAGCTGAAAATACTGCTGTAAAAGGCGCTCTCCGCCTCAGGGCGGGTGGAGAAGCGGATGCCTACCTGGTTGGGGGAGAGAGGAGTCCTCCGGGCGTCGAAGAAGAACGCGGTATAATTGAGGCTGCCAGTGGAAATGCGCTTGGCGCGGATGGCGTAAAGCATCCCGTTTAAATTGCGGATAATGCGGCGCTCCGTTTCTGACTGAGACTCCGGCAGCTCCCGGCGCAAAAGCTCCAGCAGCTCCGGCTTTGGATTTTCCAGAGTGGAGAGAAACAAACTGCCATCCTGATCGAAGACCATGGTATTCCCGATCTGACCCTTCATGAGATCCCGGAAGAACAGATTTTCATCCCGCAGGTGCTGCTGGCTGCGGCACAGCAGCAAAACCTGATCAAAGGCCTTTCGGATGCTCTCCACGGAGGATGTAATCAAAAAAGAATTGAGCCCTAAACGTTTGGCAATGGTGTTGGAGACCATGTCGCCGAGAATGGCCTGATAATGCTTGGCCTGCAAACGCCGCAGCGTGGGCTCCGGGGTGTCTTGCGAGGCGTAGGTATAGACGTCGATATCGTAATTCATCAAAGTGCATAGCTGCTGGGCGCTCTCCGCGATATTGGCCGCGGAGACGACGGCAATTTTTCCATCCATCCCGTCTGTCAGCCGGATCGCACAGAGAATGTCATACATCGAAAGCTCAATCTCAATGACTGGGATCGAGAGGTCCTGCCGCAGCATGGTGGCCGTACTGCCGCGGGAAATCACGGCGTCATAATTGCCGTGGAAATTGCTTTTTGCAATTTCCAGGCCCTGTTCCCGGTCGCCAACAAAGAGCGTTAAATCAATTTGAGGATAATCGCTCACCACACGGGACATCAATGTTTTCATGCCCTCGTAAGGGGCAATGCCAAGAACGCGAATCCGACTGCTCATATCCACCCTCCGCGTGTTTCAACTTGAAACGGATTATATCAAATGCACAAAAATAAAGCAATATTTTTCTGTGCGTTTCAAAAATGAACGATAATAAAAGCGAAAAAGATTGAGAAATTTTTGAGAAGCGAATATGATAAACTTAAAACATCAGAAAAACCTTTGTGAAGCTCTTGTAAATACAAAAGCCGCACAAAATACTCCCAACAAGTATTTCAAAAATAAACACCCATAGAGGAGCAAACAGATGATCAAACTGCTGATGATTGCGGATGACTTCTCGGGTGCACTGGATGCCGGCGTGCAGTTTGCGGCCAGAGGCGCGGCTACCCGCGTGGTCACGGACCTGGACTGTGACTTCTTGGAGACAGATGCGGAGGTATTGGTGATGGTGGCGGAAACCCGCCATCTGCCGCCTCAGAAAGCTTACGACGTGGTGTACCATGTGGCCCGAAACGCCAGGGAAGCCGGCGTTCCCTACATTTATAAAAAGACGGATTCCGCCCTGCGGGGGAATGTGGGCAGCGAGCTGGCCGCCGTGATGGATGCGGCGGACGCCGATGTGATGCCGTTCCTGCCGGCGTTTCCCAAACTCAACCGGGTGACGCGCAATGGCGTTCATTATGTGGACGGCGTGCCGGTGGCGGAGAGTATCTTTGGACAGGACCCCTTTGAACCGGTGACGGTCTCATTTCTGCCGGACATCCTGAGAAGTCAGACGGAAAAACCGACGGTCATCCACCGGCTGAGCGGGGATGCGGCGCCTGTTTGCCCGGGGATTCAGATTTACGACGCCGAGACAGACGCGGACCTGGCGCGGCTGAGCCGGGCGCTGGGAACAGAGGGAGTGCATATTTCCGCCGGCTGCGCCGGATTTGCCGCCGCGCTGGCGGACCTTCTGAAACTCCACGGACCCGCACCAAGACAGCCCCGGCTGCCCGCACTCTTTCTGGTGGCCTGTGGCAGTGTGAACCCTGTAACCCTGCGTCAGATGCGAATGGCGGAACAACACGGATTTGTACATATCCATCTTACTCCAGAGCAGAAACTAGAGCCGGCCTGGCTGGAGAGTCAGGAGTGCAGGGAAAAGATTGCCCTCTGGCTGGAGGCGGTCCGGGAAAACGGACGGTGCATCATGGATGTCAATGATCCGGATGGGACAGAGGACACGAGTGCGTACGCAAGGGCACACCACTTGACAACTGGAGAGCTGCGGGAGCGGATTGCCGTCCAGCTGGCCTGCATCATGAAGCGGCTTTTGGACGGCGGCCTGGATGCCACGATGCTCTGCACCGGCGGGGATACTCTCCTGGCACTGATGCGGGCCGTGGGTGTGAACGAGCTGACGCCCATCTGCGAAATGGACACCGGAACGGTGCTGACGAGCTTTGCTTACCGTGGAAAATCTTACTATATCATTTCAAAATCCGGCGGCTTTGGGGAGCCCCGGCTGTTTTGTGAACTGGCGGCCCTGGTGGGCGGCGGAAATCAGAAGGAGGATACGGCATGCTGACGAAATATGAACTGAAAATGCCCCATGCGGTGTTCAGCGGCAAGGACGCGCTGGAGCGGATCGTAGAGATTTTGACGGAGAATCAGGTAAAACATCTGGCGATTTTTACGGACAAGGGAATTGAAGGAGCCGGGCTGCTGGAACTGCCTATGGCAAGGGTTCAGAAAGCCGGCGTGGCATACACTATTCTGGACGACCTGCCGGCGGAGCCCTCCTATCTGGAGGCGCAGAAGCTGGTGGACCAGTGCAAGGCCTATGGCGCGGACTTCATCATGGCCGTTGGCGGCGGCAGCGTACAGGACACTGCCAAGCTCGCCTCCATCCTGATGACCGACGAGTACGGCGTGAAGGAGCTGTTGGACACACCGGGCCGGGCAAAGAAGTGCGTCAAAACCCTGATGATTCCCACTACCGCGGGCACCGGCTCCGAGGCAACGCCCAACGCCATCGTGGCTGTGCCGGAAAAGCAGCTGAAGGTGGGCATCGTGAACACCAACATGATTGCGGACTATGTGATTCTGGATGCGGAGATGATCAAAAAGCTCCCCAGGAAGATTGCCGCCGCCACGGGTGTGGACGCCTTGGCCCATGCCATCGAGTGCTGGACCTCCAACAAGGCCAACCCCTTCAGCGACATCTTTTCGCTGCAGGCGCTGGACATGATCCTCAACAACATTGAAAAGGCCTGCGATGATCCGGAGGCCATGGACGCCAAAAACCAGATGCAGATCGCCAGCTTCTACGCGGGTGTGGCCATTACCGCCTCGGGAACCACCGCCGTTCACGCCCTGAGCTATCCCTTGGGCGGCAAGTACCACATTGCCCACGGCGTGTCCAATGCCATTTTGCTGGCGCCGGTCATGCGCTTCAACGAGCCCGCCTGCCGGGAGCGTCTGGCGGCGGCCTATGACCGCTGCATCCGCGGCGGAGCCGCCACGGTGGAGGACAAGAGCGCCGCGGTCATCGCCAAGCTGGAGGGGATTGTGAAGCATCTGGACATTCCCACCAGTCTCACGGAGTTCGGGGTTCCAAAGGAGGACCTGGAAGCGCTGGTAGCCTCCGGAATGGAGGTTACACGGCTGCTGGTGAATAACATGCGCGAGGTGACGCCGGACGACGCCCGCCGCATCTATCAGGAAGTTTTGTGAGATCTGTTTGATAAGGAGAGAGCTGATATGAAAAACGTCTCGATTCAGGGCATCATTCCTCCGATCCTGACCCCTATGAACGCGGACGAGTCCATCAACGAGCAGGAGCTGCGCAGTCAGGTCAACCGAGAGATTGAGGCCGGCGTTCATGGCATCTTTGCCTTCGGCACCAACGGCGAGGCCTACGCCCTGAGCGCCGCTGAGAAGGACCGGGTGCTGGAGGTGGTCATCGAGGAGACCAACCACCGCGTCCCGGTATATGCGGGCACGGGTTGCATTACAACCAAAGAGACCATTGAAATGAGCAAAAAGGCGGCGGCCATGGGAGCGGACGTGCTGTCCATTATTACGCCCTACTTCGCAGCGGCGTCCCAGGACGAGCTGTATGCCCACTATATGGCAGTTGCTGAAGCGGTGGACCTGCCGATTGTGCTTTATAATATTCCCGCCCGCACCGGCAACGCGCTGAGTCCCGCCACAGTGGCCAAGCTTGCAAAGAATGCACCCAATATCGTGGGGGCCAAGGACTCCAGCGGAAACTTCGACAATCTCAAGCAATATATTGAGCAGACCCGCGGCTTGGACAAGGAATTCAGCGTCCTCTCCGGCAATGACTCCCTGATCCTGCCTGCGCTGGTGTTTGGCGGCAAGGGCGGCATCGCCGGCTGCGCCAACGTGTTCCCCGGCACCATGGTGGAGATCTATGAGGCCTATATGGCCGGAGACCTGGAGAGGGCCATGCGGGTGCAGGACAGCATCCGGCCTCTCAGAGCCGTGTTCCAGTACGGCAACCCCAACACGATCATCAAGATTGCCGCCGGGCTCCTGGGCTATCCCGTGGGCAGCTGCCGCAAGCCGTTCTGCCAGCTTTCCGACCAGGGAATGGAGGCGCTGAAGAAGGCGCTGGAGCTCTGCAAGGCCAACGGCCTGCGCTGAGGCCGCGGCCATAAGGAGGAACATATGAAAAAACCGATTCTGGGAATCTCCATGGGCGACCCCTTCGGCAACGGCCCGGAGATTACCGTCAAAGCGCTGTCCGACAAGACGGTTTACGACCGCTGCCGCCCGCTGGTGGTGGGCGATGTCAGCTCCATGGAGTACGCCGCCCGGGTGGCCAGGAAGGTCTCCGGCATCGACGTGCAGGTGCGGGCCGTTCACGCGGTCAGCGAGGCGCGCTTTGAGTACGGCGTCATCGACGTCTATGATCTGGGCCTTGTCAAGTCGGAGGATATCCCCGGCGACAGCGCCGACCCCAAGCCTTTTGGCCTGGGCGCCACGGCCCTGGGCGGTGAGGCGGCTTTCCAGTATGTGGTGAAGGTGATTGAGCTGGCCCAGGCCGGCGAGGTGGACGCTACCATTACCAACGCCCTGAGCAAGGAGGCCATCAACATGGCCGGCCACCACTACTCCGGCCACACGGAGATTTACGCCGACTACACCCACACCTCCAAGTACACCATGATGCTGGCCCATGAGGACCTGCGGGTGGTCCACGTGTCCACCCACGTCTCCCTGCGGGAGGCCTGCGACCGGGTGAAGAAGGACCGGGTGCTGGACGTCATCCGCATTGCCAATGCCGGCTGCAAGGCCATCGGCATCAAGGAACCCAAGATTGCAGTGGCGGGCCTCAACCCCCACTGCGGCGAAAACGGGATGTTCGGCACGGAGGAGATTGAGGAGATTCAGCCCGCCATTGATGCGGCCCTGGCGGAGGGCATCAACGTGGTGGAAAAGAAGCCTACCCCGCCCGACACCGTATTTTCCAAGGCCCTTGGCGGCTGGTACGACATTGTGGTGGTTATGTACCACGACCAGGGGCACATTCCCCTGAAGGTCAAGGGCTTTGTCTATAATAAGGCCGAGGGCCACTGGGACGCCGTAGCCGGGGTGAATGTGACGCTGGGGCTTCCCATCATCCGGGCCAGCGTGGACCATGGGACGGGCTTCGGCCATGCCGGAGACGGCCACGCCAACGAGCTGAGCCTGGTGAATGCCATGGACTACGGCATCCGGATGGCCCTTGCGAAAGAGCATGAAGCTGTATCTGCACCGCTGGGCGGTTGTTGATAAAAATTTTAAGGAGGAACCAACATGTTTAAGAAGATTTCTGCCCTGTTTCTTGCGATGCTGATGGCGATGTCCCTGATGGCCTGCGACCAGAAGCTGGAGGAGGCCCCCGATGACTCCGATGACGCACAAACTGAGGAGAGCGTCTCTGGCGAGGGGCTGAACGGCCCGGTCAACCTGACCCTGGCCGCCCAGGAGGTGGGCACCGGTGCCTACTCCGTAGCCGCCGCCATCCAGAGCGCCATGATGAAGGGTCTGCCTGAGGGCTCCACCATCGACCTGACCACCAACTCTCCCGGCGGCGTGGGAGCTCCTGTGCTGATCCAGAACGAGGAGTGCGATCTGATTGTCTCCAACGCCGGCCCCTCCCAGTGGAGCTATACTATGACGCCTGACGAGTATGACTTCGGCGGCTGCACGGACATCACCACCCTGGGCGGCGGCCTGGGCCACACCTTCACCATCGTGATGTTCACCCAGAAGTTCGTGGACGAGACCGGCTATACCTCTCTGGAGGAGGTCATCGCTGACCGCTATCCCATCAAGCTGATCACCAAGAAGAACGGCTCCCTGGGCGAGCTGACCGCAGAGCGCGTGATTGAGGCCTGCGGAAGCTCTGTGGAGGATTTCCTCTCCTTCGCCACCTGGGAGAAGACCGGCACGGACGCCATCAAGAGCGGCCTGCAGGACGACCTGTACGATATGACCATTGACCACATCGACGCCGGCCAGGCCACCACCACCGAAATCTGCCTGACCCACGACATGTACTTCGTCCAGCTGGGCGATGAGGCTCTGGCCAACATGCAGACCATGGGGTATGCCCCCATCGTCATGGAGGCCGGCACCTGGAACGGCCAGGACACCGACATCAACTCCATGGGTTCCCAGCAGAATGTTCTGGTTCCCGCCAGCATGGACGAGGAGCTGGCCTATGCCCTGACCAAGGCCATGTGCGAGAACAAGGACGAGATGGCTCAGGCGGTTGCGTCTCTTGGCTACTTCGATCCCCAGACCGCCGGCTCTGCTGAGATGTGCGGCGCGCCCCTGCATCCCGGCGCCATCCGCTACTATGAGGAGAACGGCTATCCTTACGACGCCTGATGCGGAAAAGAGCGATCTTGCATGTCTGAGCTTTTAAAAGGAAATGCGGCCATTGTCACCGGCTCCTCCCGGGGAATCGGAAAAGCAATTGCCCTGGCCTTTGCGGAGCATGGGGCGGATCTGGTGATCCACGGGACAAACCAGACGGCCCTGGAAGCGCTGCGAGAAGAGATCCGGGGCATGGGGGCGCGCTGCGAGTATGTGGCGGGAGATATCGGGGAGTATGACACTGCCCGGCGCCTGGCGGAAACCTGCCTGTCCGCGTATGGAAGGATTGACACCCTGGTAAACAATGCCGGAATCAACAGCCGTTACCGCTTTGAGGACCTGCCGCTGGAGGAATGGGACAGGATGCTCCGCACAAACCTCACCAGTGCGTTTTACACCTGTAAATGCGTGGTGCCCCATATGCTGGAGCAAAAGAGCGGCTGCATCATCAATATGTCCTCCTCCGCCGGAAAGACAGCCCATCCAAATGCCTCGATCTGCTATGGCGTCAGCAAGGCCGGCATCAATTCTTTGACACAAAAGCTGGCCTATGATCTGGCGCCCTCCGGAATCCGGGTGAACGCCGTATGCCCGGGTCCCATTGAAACGGATATGTCCCAGCAGTGGACGCCGGAGTACCGGGAGAAGGTCTACAGCGCCATTCCCCTGCGCCGCTTAGGAACGGGAGAGGATGTTGCCAATGTGGCCGTATTTCTGGCATCGGAGATGTCCGCCTTCATTGTGGGGGAATCCATCAATGTCAACGGCGGCAAATACATGAATTGACCTTTGCCCTCCCGTGTGTGAGCGCCATCATCTGATGAGGCCGGACGGGTGAGACCCCGCCCGTCCGGCCGTTTGCCCCCCTGAAATCCAGTTCCTTTGATGAGGAGGAGAAAACGTGGAAAACAACAAAAAGTGGAACCTGCGCAATATTGCCGCCATTGCGGTTACAGTGGCGTTCTTTGCGTTCCAGATGTATATCGCGCTGATTAAGCAATTCCCACCCATGCTCCAAAGCCCCCTGCATCTGATTTTTGCGCTGACTTTGGTGTATGTGTATTTCCCCGCTGACTACAACTACCGGAAGAAGATCCGCAAGGCCGCCGAGGCCGCGGGAACCGCGCCGGACCCCGCCGTGATGAAGAAGCGGGCCTGGACCAATTGGCTGGATCTGCCTGCCTTCGTGGGCATCGGGTACATGCTCTGGTATGTCCTGACGCAAAACGAGCGGCTGACGGACTTCGTCATCGGCATCTCCGACGTCTATATCATGGACTACATCGGCATGGTTGTGACCATTTTGCTGCTGCTGATGGCGGTCTACCGCACCCTGGGACTGACGCTGGCGGTGTTTATCACGGTGTTCATCGTCTACGCCTGGGTGTCCCCGTATCTGCCCGGTATTTTCTATACAAAGCCCAAGTCCAGCATGCTGAAGTTCCTGAACCAGTTTACAGCCGGCATGACCATGACGGAGAGCGGCGTGTTCGGAACCCCTTTGTTTACCTCTGCCAGCACACTGTTCTACTTCATCGTGTTCGGCTCCTTCTTCTCCACCATTGGCGGCGGCCAGCTGCTCATTGACATGGGCATGAAGGTGTCCAACAAGTCCTCCGGCGGCCCCGCGAAGGCGGCGGTTCTGTCTTCCGGTCTGATGGGCATGATCTCCGGCTCCGCGGTTGCGAACGTGGCTACCACCGGTGTGATGACCATCCCCATGATGAAGAAGATTGGCTATGAGCCTGAGGAGGCCGGCGCTGTGGAGGCGGTTGCCTCTACCGGCGGCCAGATCATGCCCCCCATCATGGGCGTGGGCGCCTTCATCATGGCGGAGATGCTGGGCGTGAACTACATGAAGATTGCCGTTGCGGCCATCATTCCCGCCATTGCCTACTACTTCGCCGTGTTTGTCCTGGTGGACCGTGTCGCGGCCAAGCGCGCCGCCAACATTGACGGCACCGTGGACGCCTCTATCCGGGTGGACCGGAAAATCCTGCCCCGGCTGTATCTGCTGCTGCCCGCCGTGCTGCTGGTGGTTTGGATTATCCGCGGCGCATCCCTGATGCGTGCCGGCATGATCGGAATCTTTGCCTGCATTGCCTGTAATGTGATCAATTACTTCGTCAATAAAGAGGACTTTATTGACCTCAAGGGCCTGGGCGCCTGCTGCATCGACGGCGCCAAGCAGGCCGCCAGCATCGCCATCCCCACGGCTGCCTGCGGTATCATCATCAACGTGGTCACGGGCCAGACCTCTCTTGCCACGAACCTCTCCAACCTCATCAGCGCCCTGGGCACCAGCAACCTCTTCCTGGCATTGCTAATCGCCATGGTGGGCTGCATGATCCTGGGCATGGCTTTGCCCACAGTGGCGGCCTATTTGGTGGGTGTGATCCTGTTCGTGCCCTGCATCCGGCCCATTCTGCTGGCTGGCGGCATGGCCGACTTTACCTCCAACCTCTGCGCGAACATGTTCGTGTTCTATTATGGCATCATGGCCCAGATCACGCCGCCGGTGTGCGTGGCGTCGTATACAGCGGCGGGTATCGCGGACGCCAACGCCATGAAAACCGGACTGAAGGGCTTCACCTATGCCATGGTGGGCTTCCTGGTTCCCTTTGTGTTTGTCTACAATCCCCCCATCCTGCTGGAGGGCACGCTGGTGGAGATCGTCATCGCCACGGCGCAGCTGGCCCTGGGCACCTATTTCCTGGCCGTGATGGTGGCGGGCTTCTTCAAGTGCAACATGAACAAGTTTGAGCGGACGCTGCTGTTCGTGGCGGCGCTGTGCCTGATCGCACCGGAGATGATCAGTTCGATTATCGGCGCGGTGCTGGGCATTGTGATTTTGTTCTTGAACATGGGACGCGCGAAGAAAACAGTGGCCGGAGGCGTCAGCGCATGAATGAGCGGCATCAGGTGGCCATCGCCGGAATGGGCCTTGCGGCGCTGACAACGGCGGCCCGTTTGACGGAACTCGGCATCACAGAGATTGCCCTGTACGCCAATGGCTTTGGCGGTACACCATATATCGCGGCCATCAACTTTGTTTTACCGGACAATCCCTATGGGGACACACCGGAACAATACTGCGAGGATATGATCCACGCCGGCTATGAGATTGGAAACCGTGAGCTGGTGCAGGACATGGCCCGGCACACGGTGGAAGGCTATGAGCTGCTGCGGCGCTGGGGCGTCACCTTTGCCCACAACGCCGACGGTTCCATTAAGCTGCGCCACGTCTCAGGCCACACGTATCCCCGTTCTTTATGCCAGACGACAGAGCTGATCGGGGAAGAGATCATGAAGGTCATGCTCCCCAAGCTGGAAGCGGCCGGCGTGAAAATCTACCGCAACTGCCAGGTGGTGGACCTGCTGACGGAGCAGGGCGCGGTGGCCGGCATGACGGTCCGGGAGCAGGGAAAGCTCCGCCAGGTCTATGCACCCGTGGTGGTGGCGGCCTGGGGCGGCGCCGGCAATCTGTTGGGCAAGTCTACCTATCCCGGAGACATTCAGGGGAATACCCTGGGAATGGCGAAAAAGGCCGGCGCTGAGATGGTTGACATGGAGTTTATGGAGTTTGAGCCCCTGGTGATTCTGGACCCGCCTGGGGCGGCGGGCGAGCCCTCTCCAACGGCCATGCTGGGCGAGGGCGGGTATCTCCGCAACGCCGAAGGAGAGCGCTTCTTGCTGCGGGTACGGCCCCAGGGCGAGGCGGGGGCCTCCAAATCCCTGATCAACCGGGAGGCTTGGAAAGAAGTCCAGGCGGGAAAGGGAAGCCCCCACGGGGGCGTCTATCTGGACCTGCGGCATGTAGACCGGGCGGTTTTGAAGTCTTATCCCTGGTTCTTTGACCGGCTGATGCACAGCGGCTGCGACCCCAATGAACAGCAGTTGGAAATTGGTCCCATGGTTCACAGCTTCTCCGGCGGCATCCAGGTAAATCTGGACTACGCCTCCAATGTTCCGGGACTCTACGCTGTAGGCGAGGCCTGCGGCGGTATCCACGGCGCCTGCCGCTGTGCCGGCAACGCCGGCAGCCAGGCAGCCCTCTCCGGCATGCTGTGCGCGGAGGGCATCGCAAGAAACGGTGTGCCGGAAAAGGCACCGCAAGAGCAGCCCGTCACCTATCGGGAGGACCTTGCTGCCCGGGAGCGTCTTCTCCCCAAGGTGCGTGAGATCGGCGCCGGGGCTTTGGGCATCTACCGCAGCGGTAAGGAGCTGGCGGCGGCGGGGGAGGCGCTGGACGCTCTCCTTCAAAGCGGCGAGCTGCGGGCGGACAGCTTCACGGAGCAAAGCGCCCTCTCCATCCGAATGATTTTGCAGGCCGCGCTGAACCGCAGGGAGAGCCGCGGTACCCATAACCGCCTGGATTACCCCGAGATGGACCCCGCCTATGAGCGGGAATTTACGATCTGAACGGCCGTCACGTTTGGACAAGTGAGGTGTCAATCATGAAATATCCTGTGTTGCCCGGGCTGACGCCTGACGGCACCGTGTATGAAAACCCCGCGATGGGAACCGTGGAGGCGATGCTGCCCCCAGGCCCCTACGCAACCGCTCATGCCCCGACCCTGCTGGAGCTTGAAAACGGCGATCTTCTGTGCGCGTGGTTTGCCGGCTCCTACGAGGGCAGCGCCGACGTCAGCGTGATCTGCTCCCGCCTGGAAAAGGACAGCGGCCGGTGGAGCGAGCCGGTGCTGGTTTCCGGCGATCCCCATCGCAGCGAGCAGAACCCCTCGCTGTTCCTTGCCCCCGGCGGCGAGGTGTGGGCCATGTATACAGCCCAGCTGGACCGCATGGAAGGGAAGGACAACATGCAGTTCACCTCCGTGGTGCGCCGCCAGCGCAGTACCGACGGCGGCCGCACCTGGGGGACCTATGATGTGGTATTCCCGGAGGAGGGCACGTTCTGCCGCCAGCCCATCCAAATCCTCTCCAACGGACGCTGGATTTTCGGTAACTGGATCTGCAGCGACAGTGCCTCCGGTTTGGCGGGGGACCCCTCTGCCTTCCGGCTCTCCGACGACCAGGGAAAAACCTGGCGGCGGGTGGACATGCCAGGCAGCCACGGGCGGGTGCATCCCAACGTGGTGGAGCTGGAGCCGGGACATTTGGCGGCGTTTATGCGCAGCCGCGCGGCGGACTTCATTTACCGCAGCGAGTCCTTGGACTATGGCGAGACCTGGTCTGAACCGGTCCCCACGCCGCTGCCCAACAACAACTCCAGCATCAGTGCCGTGAAGCTGAAAAGCGGCCGGATCGCCATTGCCTATAATCCGACTTGTACACCAGAGCCGAAGGCGGACGAGGCCGCATGGCCGGGCCTGCGGTGCCCGGTGGCCGTGGCTCTCTCCGAGGACGGCGGGCTGACGTTCCCCCTGATCCGCCACATGGAGCTGGGGGAGGGCTTTGTAGGGGAGGAGAACTCCACCAACAACCGCCAGTACGAGTACCCCTACCTCATGCAGGGAAAGGATGGAATGCTGCACCTGGCCTTTGCCTATCAGACCCGCCGGGGCGTAAAGTGGATGACATTCTCCGAAGAGGACGTCATCGGACGCAAGCGGGAGCGGGTGGGCGTCTACAATCCCACCGCGGCCAAGGTCCAATAAAACGGTTGCCTGATCCTTAAAAGGCGGCCGTCATCTGTGCAGGGCCGCTTTTGACAGATGGACTCTCCCGGTTCGGGAGGAGAAATGAGGGTTGTGATGAAAAACAGATTTGAGCTGGTTCACGTAGGGATCAATACGGAAAGCCCTGAGAAGGCGCTTCAGCTGGCAGAGCTGTTGAGCGCAATGTTCCATCTGCAGCTGCGCCACGGAAAAAAATCGGAATTTGCCGGAGATTACTTTGAGTGTATGAAGGCTCCGTTCCTGGGCAGCAAGGGCCATATTGCCATGCAGACGGATGATCTGGCCGCCGCCGTGGAGGAGTTGAGAGAAAAGGGCTTTTCCTTTCGGATGGACACCGCCGCCTATACGGAGGAGGGCAGGCTGAAGAATATCTATCTGGATGGAGAGTTTGGCGGTTTCGCCATTCATATTCTGCAGAAGTGACCGCCTGACAACCGGACGCATCCATGCGTTTGAAAAACGAGATAGCCCCTGCGAAAGCTGTGTGCAGGGGGAGAGAACGTCCGCTGTTTGAACCGCTTGTTCAAACGGCGGACGTTTCATGCTCCTGTGTGAAGGTCCGGGCCCAATCAAAGGAGGTCCGGCGCGGCTGCATCATGGAGATTGCCCTGCAAGGGATGCACTCCGGCTGATTTTCTGGCTAAAACGGTCCTTCTGACCGGCGCTTGGAACGGCTGTGGGATAGCCGCCGCCAAAGCAGGCAGTGCAAAAGCCCTCCGCGCCGGCTCCGGCCAGCTGGCCGGTATGCTCCAGAGAGAGGTAGCCCAGGGAATCCACGCCGATGATCCGGGCGATCTCCTCCACGGTGTGGCGGGTTGCGATGAGGTCCTCGGCGCTGTCTATGTCCGTCCCGTAATAACACGGCGATACAAAGGGCGGGGCGCTGACCCGCATGTGAATTTCCCGGACCCCCGCACGGCGCAGCAGATCAATCATACGACGGCAGGTAGTGCCCCGGACAATGGAATCATCCACCAGTACCACCCGCTTCCCCTTCACTACGGAACGAATGGGATTCAACTTGAAACTGACGCCATCCTCCCGCAGGGATTGGGTGGGGGCCAAAAAGGTACGGCCCACATACTTGTTTTTGGTGAATCCCAGGGCGTAGGGGATGCCGGATGCGGAGGCATAACCCAGGGCCGCGTCCAGCCCGGAATCCGGCACGCCCACCACCACATCCGCTTCCACGGGATGCTCCTTGGCCAAAAACGCGCCGGCCTGCTGCCGGGCCTGGGTGACGCTGCAGCCGTCTATGACGGAGTCCGGCCGAGCGAAGTAGATGAACTCAAACACGCACAGCCGCCGGGGGACCGTGTCGCAGTGGGAGGCATCGGAGTGAACGCCGTCCCGCCCCACGGTGACGATCTCACCGGGACGGATGTCCCGCTCCAAAACGGCGCCCACTGCGTCCAGGGCGCAGGATTCTGAGGCGAACACCACGGACCCGTCGGGGCGGCGGCCCATACACAAGGGGCGGAACCCATGGGGGTCCCGCACGGCAATCAGCTTGGTGGGAGAGGCAATGACCAGGGAATAAGCGCCCTCCAGATCGTTCATGGCAGAGCGGACAGCTGCCTCAATGGACGGCGTGCGCAGCCGTTCCCGAACCAGAAGGTATGCGATGACTTCGGAATCCGTGGTGGTGTGGAAAATGGAGCCCTGCTCCTCCAGCATCCGGCGCAGTTCCATGGAGTTGGTGAGGTTCCCGTTGTGGGCAAGGGCCATGCGGCCCTTGAAGTGATTGATCATCAGGGGCTGGGCGTTCAGGGCGGCATCGGAGCCGGTGGTGGCGTAACGGACGTGTCCCACAGCGATTTGGCCGGCTCCAAGGCTTTGCAGCCTTTGCCGGGGAAGTGCCTCGCCTGCCAGCCCCACACCCCGCCAGACGGAGAACACCCCATCGTCGTTCACGGCAATGCCAGCACTCTCCTGGCCGCGGTGCTGGAGGGCAAAGAGCCCGTAATAGGCAAGGGACGCAACATCCGCCGTCTCCGGAGAGAACAGGCCGAACACGCCGCACTCCTCATGTAAATGGCGCTCCCGGCGCGGCACCTTACGCATCATGCTCCGTCATCCGCCGCATCACCTCGGCGTATGCCTCCTCCACGCGGCCCAGGTCCTGGCGAAAACGGTCTTTGTCCAGCTTTTCCTGGGTGCCGCTGTCCCAGAGACGGCAGGTGTCTGGGCTAATCTCATCCGCCAGGACGATGGAGCCGTTCCGCAGGCGGCCAAACTCTAGCTTGAAATCTACCAGAGTGATCCCACAGCCCGCCCAGAATGTCCGCAGCAGCTCGTTTACCCGGAGGGCGAGAGTGCGGATCACAGTGAGTTCCTCCGGCGCCGCCAGATTCAAGGCCAGGGCGTGGCTGGTGTTCAGCAGAGGGTCCCCCAGGGCGTCGTTCTTATAGGAGAACTCAAAGGTGGGGCAGTCCAATACCACCCCCTCCTCCACGCCATAGCGTTTGGAGAAGGAGCCGGCGGCGATGTTGCGGACAATAACCTCCAGCGGAATCACGCTCACCCGCTTGACCAGGGTCTCTCGTTCATTGAGCTCAGCAATGAAATGGGTGGGAACGCCGTTTTCCTCCAAATAACGCATCAGGCGGTTGCTCATCTGGTTGTTTACGGCGCCCTTGCCGGCAATGCGCCCTTTTTTCAGACCGTTGAAGGCAGTGGCGTCGTCTTTATAGGAGACGATCAGCGACTCCGGGTCGTCGGTCCGGTAGACCCGCTTCGCCTTTCCCTCATACAGCAGCTCTCTTTTTTCCACAGTGATACCTCCTTGTTGATGTTTGACAGCTCACACGCCGCTGCCGCCATAGTTGGATAAGACCCGGGCGGAGGGGTCGTCCACGTCGCAGCCGCGCCAGTCTTTGTTGGGCATCCAGAAGCCGGGGATCATCCGGCTCTGTCCGGGGTAATACCGCTCAAAAAGCTCCCGGTAGAGAAGGGACTCCTTCGTAAAGGGTGGGGAATCAGCGTATTTCCGGACCTTTTGAGAGAATTCCGCGTCCGAATAACGGCTCTCGGCATACGCCTTTAGATCATCCACCATGGAGTGCCCCACTGCGTCCGAAAAGGCTGCCTTTTCCCGAAGGAGGATGTCCCGGGGCAGATAGTCCCCCTCAAAGGCCCGGCGCAGGAGATATTTCCCCTTGCCGTATTGGTTGCGCTTTTTTTCCGGGTCAATGGACATGACATAGCGGACAAAGTCCAGGTCCCCGAAGGGCACCCGGGCCTCCAGAGAGTTCACGGAGATGCAGCGGTCCGCCCGCAGCACGTCGTAGCAGTGGAGCTCCCGGACCCGCTTTTCCGCCTCCTTCTGGAACTCTGCCGCGGAGGGGGCGAAGTCCGTGTACTTGTAGCCGAAGAGCTCGTCGGAGACCTCTCCGGTCAACAGCACCCGGATGTCGGTGGTCTCATGGATGGCCCTGCACACCAGATACATGCCGATACTGGCCCGGATGGTGGTGATGTCATAGGTCCCCAGCAGGGCCACCACCGGCTCCAGAGCGTTCAGAACATCCTGCCGGGTGATGATCACCTCGGTGTGGCTGGCGCCGAGATACGCGGCCACCTCCCGCGCGTATTTGAGGTCAATGGCGTCCTCCCGCATGCCGATGGCAAAGGTGCGAATGGGCTCTGGGTGGTTTTTGGCCGCAATGGCACACACCAGGGAGGAGTCCAGTCCGCCGCTGAGCAAAAAGCCCACCCCGGCGTCGGCCACCAGCCGCTTTTCCACGCTCCGAATCAGCTTTTCCCGGATGTTTTGGCAGATGGTATCCAGATCGTCTGTTACGACATGTTCCACGGCGGTCATGTCCGCGTAGCGGATGAAGCGCCCATCCTGATAGTAGTGCCCGGGGGGGAAGGGGTGAATCTCACCAACCAACCCCACCAGATTTTTGGCCTCGCTGGCAAAGACGATGACGCCACGGCTGTCATAGCCGTAAAACAGCGGCCGGATTCCGATGGGGTCCCGGGCGGCCAGATAGCTGCCTGTCTCCGCGTCAAAGAGGATGCAGGCAAACTCCGCATCCAGCATCCGGAACATCTCCACCCCATACTCCCGGTACAGGGGCAAAAGCACCTCGCAGTCGGAGCCGCTGACAAAGGCGTATTTTCCGGAGAGCTGGCTGCGAATCCGCTCATATCCATAGATTTCACCGTTGCACACCACATAGCTCCCATCCAGGGAGAAGGGCTGCATTCCCTCCGGCGTCAGGCCCATGATGGCAAGGCGGTGGAACCCCAGAAGGCCCATGCCAGTGTCGATGATCCGGCTGTCGTCAGGCCCCCGGGACTTGGTGCGGAAGAACCCCTCGCGGAATGCTTCGTAATCGGCGTCAAGACCGCAATATCCCATGATGGAACACATCTTGTTACCTCCCAACCCAGCGCACCAGATCGCGACGTGGCCGGCTGGTACGCTGAAAAAACTTGATGATGAAATGGCCCGGCTCAGACGGTATCCCTTCACCGCCCTGACCGCCCCCCTCAGCGGACGCTGAAAAGGAGGTCCCCGTAGGTCGGGTAGGGCCAGCAGTCGGAGGCGGTCAGCGTCTCAGCCTCGTCCACGGCGGCCCGCAGGGCCCCCATGGCCGGCAGAACCTCGTCCCGGATGCGGCAGGACACGGCCGCGAAGCCGCTCCCGGCCTGGAGCTCGGCCATGAGCCGTTCCAGTGCGCCGGTCTGTTCGGCAATCCGGTCTGTAAGGCCGGAGAGCCGGCGCACCAGCTCCGTCTCATAGAGGCACGGAAGCTCCGGCGTCAGGGACTTTTTGGCGGCGGCAGCGGAGGCGACCTGGGCGGCATAGCACTCCACCGCAGGCAGGATGTCCCGGCGGGACATATCTACCATCGTGAGGGCCTCAATGCTCACACACTTGCAGTAGTTTTCCAGGGTGATCTCATAGCGAGACTCCAGCTCTGCTTTGGAATAGACCTTCAGCCCGGTGAGCATGTCTACGTTTTTCTTCTCCAGGAGGCAGGGTACGCAGTCCGGCGTTGTGCGCAGATTGGATAGGCCCCGCTTTTCCGCCTCCCGCAGCCAGGCGCCGTCATAGCCGTTGCCGTTGAAGATGATGCGCTTGTGGGTTCGGATGGTGTCCTTGATCAGAGCGTGGATGGCGGCGTCCAGGTCTTCCGCACCCTCCAGACAATCCGCGAACTGCCGGAGGGTGTCCGCCACGGCGCTGTTGAGCATGATGTTGACACAGGCGATGGAGTTGGCGGAGCCCAGCATCCGGAACTCAAACTTGTTGCCTGTGAAGGCGAAGGGGGACGTGCGGTTGCGGTCCGTGGTGTCCCGAAGGAACCGGGGCAGCGCGGGTACGCCCAGCTTCATCCGGGTGCGCTCTGCGCCCTGATAGGGCTCCTCCGCCTCAATGGATTTGAGCACCGCCGTCAGCTCGTCGCCCAGGAAGATGGAGACCACGGCGGGTGGAGCCTCATTGGCGCCCAGCCGGTGATCGTTCCCGGCGGAGGCAACCGATGTGCGCAGAAGGTCCTGGTAGTTATCCACGGCCTGAATCACCGCGCACAAAAACAGCAGGAACTGGGCATTTTCGTGAGGCGTCTCGCCGGGGGAGAGCAGGTTCACGCCGGCGTCCGTGGCCAGGGACCAGTTGTTGTGCTTGCCGGAGCCGTTGACGCCGGCAAAGGGCTTTTCGTGCAGCAGGCACACCATGCCGTGCCGGGCAGCTATGGTCTGCATGAGCTCCATGGTCAGCTGATTGTGGTCGGTTGCCAGGTTGGTGGTGGTGTAAATGGGCGCCAGCTCATGCTGGGCGGGGGCCACCTCGTTGTGCTCGGTTTTGGCCAGGATACCCAGCTTCCACAGCTCCTGGTCGAGGTCCTCCATAAAGGCCGCCACCCGGGGCTTGATGGAGCCGAAATAGTGGTCGTCCAGCTCCTGGCCTTTGGGCGGCCGGGCGCCAAAGAGGGTGCGCCCGGTATAGAGGAGGTCCGGACGGCGCTTGTAAACCGCGGCGTCCACCAGGAAATACTCCTGTTCCGGCCCCACACAGGTATGGACGCACTTCACACGGTCGTTGCCAAAGCACCGGAGAATCCGCAGGGCCTGGCGGTTCAGGGCCTCCATGGAGCGGAGCAGGGGAGTCTTTTTGTCCAGGGCTTCCCCGCCATAGGAACAGAAGGCCGTGGGGATATAGAGGGTTTTCCCCTTGACAAAGGCATAGGAGGTGGGGTCCCAGGCAGTGTAGCCCCGGGCCTCAAAGGTGGCCCGCAGCCCACCGGAGGGAAAGGAGGAGGCGTCCGGCTCGCCCTTAATGAGCTCCTTGCCGGAAAACTCCAGAATTACCCGGCCGTCCGGCGCGGGAGTGATGAAGCTGTCGTGCTTTTCCGCCGTGATGCCGGTCATGGGCTGGAACCAGTGGGTGAAGTGGGTGGCGCCCTTTTCCACCGCCCACTCCTTCATGGCCTCCGCCACGGCGTTGGCAACGGAGAGGTCCAGCTTCTCCCCCTCGTCAATGGTCTTTTTCAGCGAGTAGTAGACGTCGGCGGACAGGCGGGCCTTCATCACCCGGTCATCAAACACCATGCTTCCAAAATACTCCGGTACGCGCATTTCACAGTCACCTCACAGAAAAAATAAAACGACGATGGCACGGCAGGGGGAGTTCCCTCTGCGACGCCATCGTCGTGGATGGGGTAACTATACGCCGCTTCCGGCTATCCGTCAATGGAGAATTTTCCAAAAAACGAAACTTTCCGCTGGATTTTTTTGTGAAAGCATGTGTTGACAAGTGCATGACGCCAGCGGTATCATAGACTGCAAGAACAAAGATGTTCCGGCACAGGAGAGGTTTGCCCTCCCGTGCCGGACATCTTTTTTGCTATGCATATGGAACGGGCTGTGTGCCGCCCGGCGGGCATGGCCTGAGACGCGGACCGGGACGGTCCAGCAGAGCCTGTGGTGCGCTTCGGGCGCACGAGGCTGGATTCCATCAAAAGGATGTGTGGATATGAGATTACTGGAAGGTCAAGTGCGGATTCCCTCCGGCTGCGCCGTCTCCGCCGTCATCTCCCGGGAGGGCAGGCGTATGAGCGGCCAAAGCGTCATTGAGAGCATGAAACCCATGCATGACCGCTCCAACGGACTGGGTGGCGGCTTTGCCGGGTATGGCATCTATCCTGAATACCGGGATTTGTTTGCCCTGCATCTCTTTTTCCGGGACAATAGCTGCCGGAAGACCTGCGAGGCGTTTTTGAAGGAGCGCTTCGACGTGGTCTGGGCGGAGGAGATCCCCGTGCGGAAAATGCCCCAGATCACCGATGAGCCGCTGATCTGGCGCTATTTTGCCTCTCCGCTGCGCTCCGCGCTGCGGGCCATGCAGGTGGATGAAAAGGAGTTTGTCGTGCGCGCCGCCATGCGGATCAACCAGGAGTTGACCGGAGCGCATGTGTTTTCCTGCGGCAAAAACATGGGGGTATTCAAGGGCGTTGGCTACCCGGAGGACATCGGGGAATTTTACCGCCTGGGGGAGTACCGGGGCTACTGCTGGACCGCTCATGGACGCTATCCCACCAACACGCCGGGGTGGTGGGGTGGCGCGCATCCCTTCGCCCTGCTGGATTACTCGGTGGTCCATAACGGAGAGATCTCCTCCTATGACGCCAACCGCCGCTTTATGGAGATGTTTGGCTATCAATGCACACTTCAGACGGACACAGAGGTTATCACCTATATGCTGGACTACCTTCTGCGCCGCCAGGGATTGAGCCTGTCCGAGGCTGCGGCTGTGATGGCTGCGCCCTTTTGGAGCACCATTGCCCGCCGCCCGCCGGAGGAGCGGGAGGTGTTGACCTATCTCCGGACCGTGTTTTCCGGCCTGCTGGTAACAGGCCCCTTCTCCATCATCCTGGGCTTCGACGGCGGGCTGATGGCCCTCAATGACCGGCTGAAGCTGCGCGGCATGGTGGTGGGAGAGAAAGAGGACTTAGTTTATGTCGCCAGTGAGGAGGCGGCGATCCGCGCCATCGCGCCGGACGCGGAGAATCTCTACGCCCCCATGGGGGGCGAGCCGGTCATCGTCCGGGTAAAGGAGGGGGCGTACTGATGAAAATACAGGATTTTTATCCGGAGTTCGAGGTGATTCGGAACGACAGCCGCTGCACCCGGTGCCGCCTCTGCGAGCGGCAGTGCGCCAACGGCGTGCACAGCTTTGATGAGAGCCGCCGGCTGATGCTGGCCGACGAGAGCAGATGCGTCAACTGCCAGCGCTGCGTCCTGGTCTGTCCCGTCCGGGCGCTGAAAATTGTCAAAAGCGACTGTGCCCCGCGGGAAAACGCCAACTGGGATGCCGATACCATTCGGGAGGTTTACAAGCAGGCCGCCTCCGGCGGCGTGCTCCTCTCCTCCATGGGCAATCCCAAACCTCTCCCCATCTATTGGGATCGGATTTTGATCAACGCCTCCCAAGTGACCAATCCCTCCATTGACCCGCTGCGTGAGCCGATGGAGACCCGGGTGTTCCTGGGGAAGAAGCCAGACGCCGTGGAGCGGGACCCCTGGGGCCGCCTGGACTGCCGACTGCCGCCACAGCTGGAGCTGAGCATGCCGGTGATGTTCTCCGCCATGAGCTATGGCTCTATCAGCTATAACGCCCACGCCTGCCTTGCCCGGGCGGCGGAGGCGCTGGGCATCTGCTACAACTCCGGTGAGGGCGGCCTCCACGAAGATTTTTACCGCTACGGAGCCAATACCGTGGTACAGGTGGCGTCCGGCCGATTCGGCGTGCACAAGGAGTACCTGAAGGCCGGCGCGGCCATTGAGATCAAAATGGGCCAGGGAGCCAAGCCCGGCATCGGCGGGCACCTGCCGGGGGCCAAGATCGTAGGGGATGTGTCCCGCACCCGGATGGTGCCGGAGGGCTCCGACGCGATCTCTCCCGCGCCCCACCACGACATCTACTCCATTGAGGACTTGCGGCAGCTGGTATGCTCCTTGAAGGAAGCGACGGAATATCGCAAGCCCGTCATTGTCAAGGTGGCCGCCGTCCACAACATCGCGGCCATCGCCAGCGGCATTGCCCGCAGTGGGGCGGACATCATCGCCATTGACGGTTTCCGGGGCGGCACCGGCGCGGCGCCCACCCGTATTCGCGACCATGTGGGGATTCCTGTAGAACTGGCGCTGGCGGCGGTGGACCAACGGCTGAGGGACGAGGGCATCCGCAACCAGGTTTCTATCCTGGCCGGGGGCAGCATCCGCAGCTCCGCGGACGTCATCAAGGCGGTGGCCCTGGGAGCGGACGCCTGTTATGTGGCAACAGCCGCGCTGCTGGCGCTGGGATGCCATCTGTGCCGCACCTGCCAGAGCGGCCGGTGTAACTGGGGGATTGCCACCCAGCGCCCGGAGCTGGTGGCCCGGCTGGACCCGGAGGAGGGCAGCCGCCGCCTCATCAACCTGATGACCGCCTGGAACAACGAGATCAAGGAGTTCATGGGTGGCATGGGCATCAATTCCATTGAGGCGCTGCGCGGAAACCGAATGATGCTCCGGGGGCTGGGGCTCACGGACCGGGAGCTTCAGGTCCTGGGAATTGCTCACGCCGGGGAATAGGCATCTTTTTCTTGAAATTACGCGGAGGTATGGTACTATGTTAATCAATGCATCCTCTCTTAGCTATCAGGCGCTGAACGAAGCCATCCGAAAGGGCGGCATTGAGTGCCGGATCGAGGGCTGCCTGGGCCAGAGATTCATCGCCGCCGGCATGGACAGCCGCCGGATTTCCATTGACGGAATTCCCGGAAATGCCCTGGGCGCCTATCTCAACGGAGCGAACATTGAGGTAAACGGCAACGCCCAGGACGCGGTGGGCGATACTATGAATGCCGGGACCATTGTGGTTCATGGCAATGTGGGCGACGCGGCGGGCTACGCCATGCGGGGCGGAGCCATCTATATCCAGGGCAATGCCGGCTACCGTGCGGGCGTGCATATGAAAGCCTACGGAGACCGGCTGCCCATGATCGTGATCGGAGGCAGGGCCGGCAGCTTCCTGGGGGAGTATCAGGCCGGCGGTGTGATTGTGGTGTTGGGGCTCCACGCCGGGGAACAATCCATTGTTGGGAATTTCCCCTGTACCGGGATGCACGGCGGCAAGGTGTTTCTCCGCTCTGACTGCCGGGATGTGCGCTTTCCGGACCAGGTGACGGCCCGCCCCGCCCCGCCGGGGGAACTGGAGCCCCTTTACCCTGTGCTGGAGCGGTTTTGTGAGCTGTTCGGAGAGGATGTGGAGGAACTTTTGGACGTGCCGTTCACAGTGGCTACTCCGGACTCCAGCACGCCGTACCGCCAGATGTATGTTGCAAATTGATCAAAAGAAAGCAGGTGCGCCATGAAGTACACAGCTGATGAGGTCATCCAGTTTGTGGAGGAGGAGAACGTCAAATTTATCCGTCTGGCCTTTTGTGATATCTATGGGCGGCAGAAAAACATCTCTATTATGCCGGGAGAGCTCCGGCGGGCTTTTTCTGACGGCATGGTCTTTGACGCCTCGGCAATTGCCGGCTTCGGCGGCGCGGTGCGCTCGGACTTATTTTTGCGGCCGGACCCCTCCACACTTACCGGGCTTCCCTGGCGGCCGGAAAACGGCCGGGTGGTACGGATGTTCTGTGACATCACAAGGCCGGACGGCAGGGTATTTGAGGCCGACACCCGTCATCTTTTGAAGGTGGCTGTGGAGGACGCCCAGGCGGCGGGATACCGCTTTTCCTTTGGCGCTGAGATGGAATTCTATCTCTTCAAGACGGATGAGCATGGTGAGCCCACCAGGGAGCCTTACGACCACGCGGGCTATATGGATATCGCTCCGGACGACAGAGGGGAAAACATCCGCAGAGAGATTTGCCTGACGCTGGAGCAGATGGGCATCCGCCCGGAGAGCTCCCACCACGAGGAGGGCCCCGGTCAAAACGAGATTGACTTTCGCTATTCCGATCCCCTGACTGCAGCGGATAACGCGGTTACGTTCCGATCTGTGGTGCAGACCATTGCCGCCCGCAGCGGGCTCTGGGCGGATTTCTCTCCCAAGCCACTGAGCGACGCGCCCGGCAGCGGGCTGCATATCAATCTCTCCATCCACGGCGGTGTGGACACAGAGCCGCAGGTCATCGCGGGACTGCTGCGGCACGCCTATGATATCACAGCGTTTTTAAATCCCAGCAGGGAGTCCTATTTGCGGCTTGGCAGCAGGAAAGCGCCCGGCTTTATCACCTGGTCTTCTCAAAACCGGTCCCAGCTCATCCGGGTACCAGCCGCGGAGGGAGAATACCGCCGGGTGGAGCTGCGGTCCCCAGATCCAACCGCCAATCCCTATATCGCGTTTGCGCTGCTGATCTATGCGGTTCTAGATGGTTTTCACCGCAGGCTTCCCCTGCCGCCCAGCACGGATTTGAATCTCTACGAGGCGCCAGCGGAGCAGTTGGCGGGTTTTCGCCGTCTGCCAGCGTCCTTCGAGGAGGCGCGGGCGGCAGCGGCATCCAGCGCCTTTGTGCGGGAACACCTGCCCGCCGCTGTGCTGGAGGCTTACAGCGGGGAGTGAATACCGCGCGTTCTCAGTGGAAGGGGGGAGGCGGCCCATGGTATTTCAAGAGCGTACATACAGCGTGCTGCTGGTGTCCGCGGGAGGAAAATTTAACCAGACAGTTTCCGGGCTGCTGCCTCCCACCCATTTTGGGCCGGTCAGGATTGTAAAAAGCTCCGATGAGGCTCGCAGGACTTTGGTGAGTACCAGCTATGATATGGTGCTGATTAACGCACCTTTGCCGGATGACCTGGGCGTGCAGCTGGCAATCAGCATCTGCGGCCGCAGTGACGCCGGAGTTTTACTGTTTGTCAAAAACGAGGTGTTTCAGGAGGTCTATGACAAGGTCACGGAGCACGGCGTGCTGACGCTTTCCAAGCCGACCTCCACACAGCTGGTGCTTCAATCCGTGCGGGACCTGTGTGCCCTGCGGGAGCGCCTTCGGAAAATGGAGGAGAAGCATGCCTCTATTGAAGAGAAGATGCAGGAAATCCGTCTGGCCAACCGAGCCAAATGGGCGCTGATCCAGTGCCTGGGCATGTCGGAAGAGGCCGCGCACCACTATCTTGAAAAACAAGCCATGGATCACCGCATTTCCAGGCGGGAAGCGGCGATCCGGGTGCTGGCTACCTATCAGCCGCAGGAGCCACAGGACTGAGGGAGGACTCAACGCTGTTGGAACCGGGCAGGGGCGCGCTGCGGAGCGGAGATCTGGGCCGTGCGGATTTCGCATGGTACGGTTCATCCATTTTTCCTGGAGCAGAGGTAGATGCTTTCAGAGGACGGAGGTTCTTAAAATTGGCAGCCTGCCTGCGCCTGGAAACAGGCAGGCTCCTGATACACGTCAACGAGGGAGGGCTGATGCCCTCCCTCGTTGATCTTGTTTTCCACCGCATACACAGGAGCTCAGGCCCAGCGCAGCGCCGCCTCCTCACCCAGTGGCAGAATATTGCTGTGGATCGCGCGGAGCCGGGGTGTAATGCTTTGGTCCACATGCATGTGACCGAAGTACCATGTTTTGAATCTGGGCGCCGCCTCCATGAGCCGATACCAGGCGTCAAACAGTGCCGGCAAGTGGTAATCCGGGTCAATTTCCTTAGAGCGGGCAATAAATGCCCGGGCAAATAAGGGCGTTTCATGGGTGATTACATAGTCGATACGGTCAAGATTCTGCATAAGCTGACGCTGTCCGTACGCAATTTCTTCGGAGCTTGGCTCTTCCTCCGGCCACCAGTTGGTACCCGCCTTTTTCCACCAGCTGGAGCCGGTTTCTGTGCGGTCCACATCTACGGATCGGGCCCCGCCAAAGGTAAAAATCGTAGTCCCATCAATGGAGTAGAGCTCGCCGCGCATCAAATGGTACACCCGCTCATCCACACGGTGGACCCTTCCGCCGTTCCACAGCTGTACCTCCATACTGTTGAGAAGCGCATGGTTTTCATGATTCCCGTCCACAAATGCAACGGTGCCGGGGAAAAGCTGCTGCAGGGTTGTGAGGGGGGAGGAGTCGTGCTCTCTCCAGACATAACCCGCATCGCCCGCGATCAGCAGAATGTCTGCCGGGGTCAGTTCATTCCTTTGGGCCAGTCCAAAAAAGGGCACCAAACTTCCGTGCTTGTCTCCTGTGATAAAAATTCTTCCAGTCATGCGGATTCCTTACATGGTATCTGAATTTTGATAGTGATATACACCGTTGCGCTCCATTCTGGACACCTTGCCGGAGCCATACAGATATTGCAGATGGGAGATGGCCTCCCCGGTGGCAAACCACTTCTGCGGGGCGGGAAATTCCTCCCAGTTCTTACAGTCGATTTCCCAGGTCATATCCCGGGCGACCGTATAAGCGGTTTTCCACTCGCTGCCCAAAATCCGCTGTACCTCTGCAAGCCGCTCCTGATGGTGCCGATATAGCTCCTGGATGCGGGCATACATGTTTTCAACCGGCGTCCCATGGGCGGTCAGCAGCGTTTGGACGTCCAGCTTTTCCACCTTTTGAAGGCTGGCGAGATAGTCCTGCAGCGGATTTTCCGTGCTCAACTCAATACAGATATTGGGTGTGATGGTGCCGAGAATGTGGTCGCCGCAGAAGAGGAGTTTCTTCTCGGCGTCATAGAGGCACATATGCCCCGGCGTATGCCCCGGCGTCTCCACAGCCTGTAGACTGTAGCCGCCGTAATGCAGCACGTCGCCCTCCTGGACATAGGTAAAATTCACCCGGGTGTCCTGGCAGTATTTTCTGCCCGGATGGATGTCGGTATTCCGGCCAAAGGTGGCCTTGGGAAACCCATATTTGATAAACAGATCATCCAGCATGCGCCAGTAAAGATTGCCGGTCTCAAAGTTGATCAGCTCCCCATCTGTTTCACCGGCATAAATCGTGCTGTTCTCCCTGGCAAACTTGCCGATCAGCCCGCAGTGGTCTGAATGAAGATGTGTGATAAAGAGATCGGTTTCCTGGATGCCAAGCTCTTCAAAGGCACTTTGCAACGCCTCCTCACACTCCGGGCGGTTGAAGCCGGTATCAATGAGCAGATTCTTCTCGCCCGTGATGATGTAGGCATTGATATCCCGCAGGGGGTTGTTGGGCAGCGGCACCGTTTTTCTGTAGATGTTCTCAGCTACTTTTGTCAGCATACAGCGTTCCTCCCGTTGTCCGTTTCCATCGGATGTTGTGGTTGATCTGACACGCTCTGGCCCGGGAACGGCTCCGAAGGCCCCGCAAAGCCCCGGCCGTACAGCTCCTGGAAAGCAGGGGGGATACCCGGACCATTTGTGCGCGGAGAGCGGACCTCTGCCCCATATGCAGAAAGGAAACGGCCATCATCCCGGCTATAACAGCGGAAGCCGCTGTCCCATATGCATTTGCGGCGGCAAAGAGCGCTTTCACGGCAAGCGGTCATAATGAAATGATCATACCATAACATCAGACTGTTCGCAAGAGCCGGTATCTTTGCCGTCCGTTCGGTGCCGCTGAAAGAAGGGATTTGAACCCTCGTAGGGACAGCTTGCATTTCATATGGAGTGCGCAAAAATGAAAGCCGGCCTGCTGCGGTGTGAAACCACGATACTGCGCAGAGGATAGAGACAGGGAAAAACGAGCATTTCCAGCAGATATTTTTCTGTGAAAGCAGCCCTCCCCCAGTTTGCCGACAGCCTCATTGCTGTGGAGGCCGGTCCGCAAGCTAGGGGAGGGCTGCTTGATCGGAAAAAGAATACATTCATCCAACAGCTGTTTCTGAGGGCTGACCAGATGGAAACATCCTTAAAACATATCTATGCGTGATGGAGAGAATCAGCATGCTGAACGCTGAAAGGTTCCTCACTTGGGCTGGTCCCACGCCCATCCTCGAACCAGCATGGCTTTTTCAATTTTGCGAAGGGCGTTGACCCAGGCGGCATCCCGATAACTCACACCAAGCTCCTTGGCGACAGCAGCCGTTTGCTGATAGGCTTTTACAATGCGCTCCTCCAGCCGGCTGCGGACAGTCTCGCGGTCCCAATAGGAGTCCGTCAATCCCTGTGTGCGTTCAAAGCTGCAGACAATCGCGCTGCCGCAATTGACCAAAACATCCGGTACAATGATAACTCCACGGCTTTCCAGAATCTTTTCAGCCTCCGGTGTGGTGGGACCATTGGCGCACTCCATAATCAGCTTTGCCTGAATTTTGCCTGCATTTCCCTCATGGATCACGCTTTGCACGGCTGCAGGCAGCAGGATGTCGCAGGGAACCTCCAATAATTCCGAGGGAGTGATGTCCCGGCAACCAGGGAAGCCCTTGACGGTTTTGTACTCATCGACATAGGCTCCAAGTGCGTTGACGTCAATGCCGTCTTGGTTTTCGATGCCGCCAAAAATATCAGAAACAGCCACCAGCTTGTGCCCGCGCTGACACAGCAGCTCTGCGGCCACACGGCCGACATTGCCATAGCCCTGGACGGCAAAGGAGGCGGCGTCAGGGATTCCAAGGTCCCGAGTGACCTCACGGGTGACAAAAAAGGCGCCGGTTCCGGTGGCTTCCCGGCTGAGTTCTGTACCGTTTGCCTCAATGGGCTTATCATTGATCGCAGCGGGAGAGTGGAAGCCCTGGATGGCTTCCAACTCGTCTAGCATCCAGGACTGCGTTTGTCCATGAGTGCCGATATCAGCACCCGGTACATCTACCCAGGTGCCCTTCATGGGCAGATAGCGGATGAAACCCCGGATCAAAGCCTCGTATTCGCGGCGAGAGAGCTTGCTGGGATCGGCCTTGATTCCCCCCTTGCCGCCGCCGGCGGGGATGCCGCCAACCGCGTGCTTAATGGTCATCCAGAAGCCAAGCGCCTTGGCGGTATCCATGTCCATATCGGGAACGACTCGAACACCGTTTTTGACCTGCCCCAGGGCGTCGCAGTAATGGACCCGGAAAGCCTGAAAAATTTCCAGGTGCCCATCATCCATGCGAACGGGAATCGTAAACTCAAACTGGCGCTTTGGCTGCTCCAGAAGACGGACAACCTCCGCATTAATCTGTCCGATGGCAGCCGCCTCATGCAGCGTCTTTAAAGAAGTTTCAAAAGGATTTCCACTCATATCATAGTATGCTCCTTTGTGTAAGATTCATATTTCCGGCGACAGAGTTTCGCCGGGGACTGGCTGCCGACAGATTCATGATCAAGCATGCTGCCTGATGCAAGCCAACAGTTTTTCGCGGTCTGCGTGAATGGCGACCTCGGTCTCCTCGGGTTCATGAAGATAGTGGCGCCACTCAATCACAGTGCGCCCATACATTTCAGTGCCATTCACCTCTACTTCCACATGGAAATGATCGGTCTGGGCCACCTCGGGGTTCAGCATCCAAGCCGCGGCGACGAGAGACGGCGCCACATAGTGCGTTCCAGGGCGGCGCGCAGCCAGATCGTTCACACAGGTGTCCACACAGTTCCCCACCAAGGGAACCAGGGCCGACCGCAGCTCTGCTTCGGTGAGAGCCGCTTCGGCGGCGGCACTGAGGCCAATCATGGTCATGGGAATTCCAGAGTTTAGTAAGACCTTGCAGGCATAGGCGTCCTCAAAAACATTTCGCTCGGAATAGGGGCCCGCGTCGCCAAACCCAAAGCTGCCGCCTGCCATGATGATCTGACGGATATGCTGGCGCAGAGCTGGATAGCGAAGCAAGGCAATGGCTAGGTTGGTAGCGGGACCAAGCAGTAATACTGTGATTCCAGCCTGTGACTGACATGCCGTGCGGTTGATCAGCTCCCAGGCATAGCCGCCTTCCGGGCGGTGGGGATGCTCTGCGCCCGTCCCGGGGCCGCCGTTGCAGGGGCGGCGGGGAATTATCGGCCGGCGGGCGCCCAAAGAACACTCTGCCAAAAGTCCGGCGGCTTCACGTAATGCAAGGAGATCCTGGATGTCTGCCACAGGCCGGTCTGGATCATAGCAGGCGGTCAGGGCACGGATTTCGGCATCTTTCACCCGGCTGACCAGCAGGAGCGCGGGCAGATCCTGGGTGCCGGTGTGGCAGTCGATAAGCAGCTCACGCTTCATGGCCAGCTCCTTTCTGCGGATGTGTGTAGGAAGCGCACAAATCCAATAAAAGCCTGGTGAACCGGGGACGATCCACCCAAGTGGCAACTTTAGCATTGACTTCTTCCTTGCGGGGCCAGCCTTGAGGCCGCAGCTCAATCACACACCCTCCGCGGGTAATGCCGCCGTCCAAATCCATATGGGCGGAAGTGTCCATATAGCGAAATAGGGAGGGGTCCATCAACCCAGCCACGGCACAGGCATCATGTACCAGGCAGCCCGGGTGGCCGCGGTCCTCAATGCAGCTTTTTGAAAAGAAGTCAAATAAATCAGCAATAAAGTCCGCCACAGGGTTCTGATAGGTTCGCAGGGCCGCATACTCATCCCGCCGCAAATAGGCCTGATGCGTGACATCCAAGCCATAGAGGGTAAAGGGAATTCCGGCACGCATGACCACATCCGCAGCCTCTGGGTCCGCCCACACGTTAAATTCCGCCACAGGGGACCAGTTGCCCCGGTAATAGCTGCCGCCCATGATGGAAATCTCAGAAATCTTTTGCTTTAAATGAGGATAAGAGAGCAAAAGCGTGGCAATATTGGTAAAAACACCAGTAACCAGCAGTGTGACAGGCGTTTCGCTTTTTTCCAATATATCGGCCATCAGCCCAACGGCATCCTCACTGACCGGTGTAATGGTTGGGGCGGGCAGCGAATGCCCATCCATACCGGTGCGGCCATGAAATTTGCCTGTTTGAACCAACTCCCGCAGGAAAGGAGCGGCTTGTCCGGAGGCCACAGGAATCTCCGTGCGTCCGGTGACTTCCAGAATCCGCAGGGCATTATTGGTTACATTTTGGATCGTATTGTTGCCTCCCACGGTTGTAATGGCTCGAATATCCCAATCTGGACAGGCAAGAGCCATGACCAGGGCAATGGCATCATCGTGCCCTGGGTCACAGTCAAAAATAATGGGACGTTTTTTCATATATTCACTCCCGATCAAGCATGTACCGCCTTATGGTTGAGAATTGCTTTGAAGCCGTTTGGCCAGGTATTTTTGATAGCGGTGATGCTGAATTTTAGCCAGCAAAGCCATCAAAACGATGGTGGCGGCATAGGGGAAGGCCGCAATCAGCTGGGGCTGAAGGCCAAGGATTTGCATATAGTTCGCAATTGTGTCGGAAATGCCAAAGAGCATGGCGAACAGGGCGGAACCTACCGGAGAGGCATTTGCGACATTCATGGCAGAAACGCCGATCATTCCGCGGCCGGCCACCATATCCCGTGCAAAGTAGCTCATCAAGCCCATGGACATATAGACGCCGCCCAGCCCGGCCATGACACCGGACCACGCAAAGGAGATGCCGTAAAGCCGCACCGGAGAAATCCCAACGGATTCCGCCGCACCCGGATTTTCACCCACAGAGCGGATGCGCAGCCCCATCTTTGTCTTATAGATCAAAAACCATGTGACAAAAACGGCCACAACAGCCACATAGGTCATGAGATTCTGGCCGGACAGGACCTTTCCAAAGAAAGGAATATCCTTCAAAATAGGGATATCCAGCGTCCCAACGGTTTGGCTCATAACAAAGCCAATGGTGTTCGCCTTTTGCTTTGTGGCCAGGTACATCACAAATACAGTGCCGCCGACAAGCCCGGCGTTCATAGAGATGGACACCAGATAGAGATCACATTTTAAGATAAAAGCGGAATACCAGATCACCATAGCAATCAACACAGCGAAAAAAACGCCGCCTAACACACCCAGGATCGCACTTTGAGTGGCGCCGCTGATCATGACACCGGCTAAAGCTGCGGAGAGCATCATACTTTCCACGGCCATGTTCAAAAGGCCGGCCTGCTGTGTAATCACTGCCGCAATCGCAGCAAAGACCAATGGGGTGGAAACCCGTATGGCTGAAAAGAGAAAGGTTGCAACTTCTGTCATGCCAGCTTTTCCTCCTTGCTGATGGTCTCATGGCTGTCCTTGAAAATAACCTTGTTTTTGGTTTTGCGCAGGAACGTTTGTGCAGAGATCAGCAGAATGAGAAGTGCCTGCATGATTTGCACGAATTCGATGGGGACCTCGCTGGTGTAATTCAAGATACTCGCGCCGGTGTGCATGTACGCTAGCAGCAGAGCGCCCAGGGGGGCAAAGAGGGGGTTCTTTCGCGCCAATACTGCCGAGACCAGGCCGTAGAAGCCATAGTTTGTAATTTCAGTCCAGAGAAACCGGTCATAAATACCCAGCAGATCTACACAGGCGCCGATTCCCACCAAAGCACCGCCGATGGTGTGGGCCCAGATAATGCTGCGGGAAAAATTGATGCCAGAAAATTTGGCAAAGTTGGGGTTGGAACCACAGATTCGGATGCTAAAGCCCAAACGGGTGCGGAAATAAACAATGGCTGCAATGATGATGAAAACGGGAGCGATAAACAGCCCCGCGTGAATGGTAGAGCGGTCGATAATCTGGGGGAGCCGGACGTTATCCGGCAGAATTTTGGAGGCAAAAAATGTAATATCTGGATCAGCCAGATGAATCTTTAAAATCCACAGGGTTAAGTAAAGGCAGACATAATTGAGCATTGTGGACGTCACCAGCTCATTGAGCTTCAATTTTGCGCCTAGAATTGCGGGGGTAAAGCCGATCAACCCTCCAAAAAAGGCACCCACCACCAGCAAAATGGGGACCATGACAATCAATGGCAGATGATAGGGTTCCAAAGCGAAGGCAGCGATTGTCACAAAACAGCCGCTCATCAAATAAGACCCCTCGCCAAACATGCTGAAACGGTTGCTGGCATACATAAAACACATGCCCACCCCGCACAGGGCATAAGGAATAAATTTGACAATGACCTGCCCGATCCGCCGGGTCGAGGTAAGTGGACCAACGGCAAACATATACACGGCCTCAATGGGGTCCTCGGTTACAAGCACCAGGCACAGCAGGGAAAGTGCATAGGCGATTACCAAGGCTAAAAGAATACGGGCCAATTCAAAAGCAGATTCAATACGCCGTACCTTTTTCATACGTATTCCCCCATTTCCTTCTCGCTCATGTGCCGGTTTCCCAGCATATACTCACCCAAAAGCTCTTCAGACACCTCACTGGGCTTGGTAAAATGGGCGACAAACTGCCCCTTGTACATGACCAGCAGCCTGTCTGACACTTCCAGCACTTCGTTGAGGTCTGAGGAAATCAACAAGGTTGCCACATCCTCCTGGCGGGCTTTGCGGATCAGAGTCTTACGAATCATTTCGCTGGTGCCCACGTCAATTCCCCGGGTTGGCTGGCTTGCGATAATGAGATTACTGCCGCAGGTGAACTCCCGAGCCACAACAACCTTTTGAATATTGCCGCCAGAGAGCAGGCGGACCGGATCATCAGGGGAGTCGCATTTGATCTCATAGTCCTGAATACACTGAGCCACATACTGATTGACCTTTTTCATGTCCAGCAGCATTCCCTTTGTAAAGGCCTTGCTGTTCAAATAAATGGACATAATATTGTCCCGCACGGACAGATTCTCAGCACAGGCAAATTTCAAACGGTCTTCAGAAATGGCAGAGACGCCCAACTCTCTGATCTTCCGGACGCTCAGACCATTGATGGAGGTGCCGTTGACACAGACATTCCCGTGGCTGATTGGCCTCATACCGCAGAGAAGGTCGGCCACTTCACTTTGCCCGTTGCCTTCCACGCCGGCAATTCCCAAAATTTCGCCGGCCCGGATAGAAAAATTCAGATGGTTGACCACTGGACGGCCTTCCTGGTTTTGATAAACAAGGTCTTTGACTTCCACAACCTTGTGCTTGGGGCGTTGCGCCCCCCGCTCCATCTTCGTGACAACATCCCGCCCCACAATCATGCGGGCCAAACTGGATTGATCCAGATTGGATATCAGATCAGTGCCCATGATACGCCCTCGACGAAGCACGGTCACACGGCTGCACAGTTCCATTACCTCCCCCAGCTTGTGGGAGATAAAGATAATCGCGTAGCCCTGATCCCGGAGAAAGCGCAGCTGATCAAAGAGCTCCTTTGTCTCCTGAGGCGTGAGGACCGCGGTGGGCTCGTCCAAAATCAAAATTTCGATACCGCGGATGAGCTCCTTGAGGATCTCCACTTTCTGCCGCATGCCGACACTCAAATCCTTGATCTTAGCGTCCGGGTCCACATGGAGCTGGTATTTCTCAGCGGCCTCCATGGTCATTTGCCGGGCCTTTTTCTGGTCAAAAATAACGCCGCCCTTTTTTGTGGGCTCAATGCCTAAAATGACATTTTCCGCGACGGTTAGGGACGGCATCTGCATAAAATGCTGGTGTACCATACCGATCCCCATGCCGATGGCGTCCAGGGAGTCCTTGATATGGACCTCCTGTCCCCGCAACAGGATGCGGCCCTCCTGGTAGCTTTCGCGGCCGAAGAGAATTTTCATCAGCGTTGTCTTTCCCGCGCCATTTTCTCCGGCCAGTGCGTGGATTTCACCCGCATTTACAGAAAACGTTACATTTTTATTGGCCGCAAAACCATTGCTATAGATCTTTGTAATGTTTTCCATTCTCAGGATCTCGGTTCCCATATACATCTCCCTTTGTGAAAGGCGAGGGAGGGGGACCTCCCTCGCCCAAATATCTCTTGCTCTTATGAATCAGCCGTTGTCGCGCCACTCCTCAAAGGCGGCCACATCAGAATTGAAGTCGGTAAAGAACCCCTTGGGCGTAATTTCGCCATTGGCTACCTTTTGGGTGTACTCCTCCAATACGGCATGCACCTCGGGAGCGACGACCTCCTGGAAGTGCTCGTTGTCTGCCAGACACACGGATTTCTCCGCAAGGCCGAAGGAGACCAGATTTCCCCACTCAATCGTTCCGTCCTCAATACCGGCAAACAGGTATTCCAGAGAATAAGTAACATCCTTGAGCATGGAGGTAACAATGGTAGTGGCCGCATCCTTCAGCGTGGAGTCGGTGGTGGTGTAGACATTCCACTGATCAGAGTCCACACCGATGACAGCCAGACCTGCGTCCAGACCGCCCCGGTCATAGCAAGCGGTAGCAGCACCGGAGGTGGTGGAGCCCTGAATATTAAAAACAGTGTCGATTCCAGAGTCGAACATGGTACCGGTGACTTCCTGAGTTTTACCGATATTTACGGCTCCGCTGCCATAGGAGACGGTGATATCAATATCTGGATTGATGGTCCGGGCGCCGTCCACATAGCCGGCGACAAAGTCGTGGCCGATGGGAACTTCATTGAAAACCCAGGCGCCAATTTTCTGGCTGGTGGTGATGGATGCAGCCAGAACACCCGCTAGGAAGGCACCCTCATTCTGGCGATAGTTGATGGCGCAGACGTTGTCGGAAGTAACCTCTGTGGTGGCGCCTACATCAAAGGTGACAAATTTAATCTCGGGATATTCCGGACCATACTTGAGCACCAGATCTGACATGCCGCCATTGGAACAGGTGATGATGTATGCGTATTCACCACTGTCGCAGGCATCAGCGAATGCGTTTTCATAGGTGGATTTATCGCCCCCCAGCTCAATAACGTCATATTCACAGCCATAGGTTTCGCAAACGTTCTGCACGCCGCGCAGACCGTTGTCACGGAACCCCATGTCTCCGAGGTTATCGGTGATGATGTAAAGAAACTTTCCCTGAATACTGGAATCGGAGGGATCGGCACCGCTGGTTTCCGTGGTGCCTGCGGAATCATCGGTGCTGTCTGTGCTGGAGTCTCCGCCGCAGCCGGCCAGCATGCTGACCAGCATTGCCGCAAACAGGATGAGAGCAATTCTTTTTTTCATGTTCATTTCCTCCTAAAAAATATTAAGTACTTTCCCGATCTTTCTCATGTCTCAGGAAAGAGGCTTACACACGACAGAAACATCTGCTTATCCAATCAACCACTCGGAGGGAATTCCCTTGGATTGACCGAAGGCGGTCACTTCCTGCATGGTGGGAATGCTGCACGCCGCCCCCTTTTGTCCAATTGCCAAGCTGCTGGCTAGACTCGCGATCCGCAGGGCTTCTTTCGGACATTTCCCTTTTGCAATGGAAGTGATGAAATATCCACAAAAGGTATCTCCAGCCGCGGTTGTATCTACAACCGAAACGGGATATATTTCCTGGTGCAGCATTTCGTCTCCCTGACCCCAGTAGGAACCCTTTTCACCCACAGTCAGGATTACGGTGACAGAGGGGTATTTCCTGCATAGGCTGTGAAGCAGAGATTCCTCCCCGCAGGCTTCCGTACCCAGCAGGGAAAGACCCTCCACCTCGTTTACAATCAGGTAATCCACCAGGTCGATGGGGTAAGTGTGCAGTTCCGGAGTGACAGGAGCCGCATTGAAGGCAACGGACATTCCCCGAGCTTTTGCTGCCTGAATGGCGTAGTCCACATTGGAAATCTCATTTTGAAGCAGAAGCAGGTCGGCTTGACCAAAATCACTCAAAATGCGGTCAATATCTTCCGGAAGAATCTCCGCGTTGGCGCCTCTGGAGACGATAATGCAGTTCTGCCCAGATGCATTTACCTGAATGATAGCGTGACCGCTAGCGGCATGGGTGTCTTTCAAATAGCGGGTATCCACACCGTTTTCCTCCAAGAGCTGCCGAAGTGACATCCCATCAGGGCCAATGGCCCCCGCGTGGAAAACGGTTCCACCGCTGCGGGCTAAAGCAATGGATTGATTGAGGCCTTTCCCGCCCAAAAAACGCTCGTACTTTGTGGCCAGAACCGTTTCTTGCGCAGACACAAAATGCTCTACACCGTATACCCGGTCAATATTTAGGGAACCAAGATTACAAATACGCACGATATATCACCTTTATATTCTTGACGTTTCAATTTTACTAAAGCGATTTAACTTTCTGCTTTATATAATTAAAACGTTTTAGTAACAACATGTTGGTATGAAAATATCATAAAGTAAAATGTTCGTCAATATAGTTGTTCAAATTTGTCCAATTATGTCAAAAAAGGGCGATCTATTATGTGAAAAATGCCTGCGCGTAAATGAACATTTCGTCAGAACGACGATTCATACGCGTTCTTTACACGGGATTCCTGTTGCACCCACACATTTTTTCACGTATAATATGAAATAGCACATTATGGATGCTGGAGGTGCAATCGTTTGGGAAGAGCCACGATTAAAGATGTCGCACAACGGGCAGGCTGTTCGATCACAACGGTCTCATTTGTGTTGAACAATAAAGAAGGGGTTAGTATTCCAGACTCAACCCGAGCCAGTATTTTGAATGCGGCGCGGGCTCTGAATTATCGGCCGAATCAACTGGCTGTCAGCATGGTAACAAAGCGCACAAACGTGATTGGCTTAATTATTCCAGACAACAGCAATAGTTTTTTTGCCGAGCTATCCAAGACCATTGAGTGTGCGGCCCATGAGGCCGGCTACAGCTTAATCTATGGCAATAGTGAAAATGATGCCAGCCGGGACTTGGCATATATTCAGATTTTTGCGGACCGGCAGGTAGATGGGATCATTTTTGCAAAATCACCCTCGTTGTCGTCGGAGGAAAATCAACAGCTGCTTGATTTTTTGCAGACGCTTTCCATTCCTGTTTTGATGGTTGACCGCCGGATATCAGGAAATCAGGGATACTCGGTCAGTTCCAACAATTTTATGGGTGGGTATCTGGCAACGCGGCATCTCCTGGAGCTGGGCCACCGGAAAATCGGCGCATATACGGGTTCTCGTGATATCATAAGCAGCAACGAACGGCTGCGCGGCTATCATGCGGCGCTTCAGGAATGGGGAGTTGCCTTCCAAGAGGAGCTGTTATTTGAAGGGAATTATCAGCTGGGCAGGGAAGCGGCAGCGCTTGAACATTTTTTGAAGCATCGTGTCAGCGCTATATTCAGTTTTAACGACATGATGGCCTTTGGTCTTTATCAGGAGATTCAAAAGAGGCAATTGTCTATTCCGGAAGATTTATCCATTGTCGGCTTTGACGACGTGTTTTTCGGAAAGCTCGTACACCCGACTCTGACCACAGTGCGCCAGCCGATCGACCAGATAGGAAGTGTCGCCGTTTCCATGCTTCTTGATCTGATTGCAGGGACCCCCCTCCCTCCGAATCTTCAAAACCAGGTGTTTGAGCCGACTTTGGTTCCGCGCAAAAGCACCGCGCCCTATCACGCGCCATTTCCGGACAAGTAACCGGCATATGGGCGGCAGCATAGGCTTTCCGCTCTGCTGGTGCCGCTAGTACACAAGGGGGGAAGCGGCTCTTTATCCCGGCCATTCCAAGGGGAGGCAATGCTGTTTTCCCGGCGATGGAAGGGCCGCCGTTTTCGTTGCCTCATCAAGGAATAAATTCGTATTTTCTTTGAGGGAATATGCGAAAGTAAAACGTTTTAATTTTGGCGCAATCGACTGCTTTTCAGCAGCTATGATATGCCCTTTTCATATATGCCGGCATCCATGACGGACAAGATTCAACCGGGCAGAAAGCTGTTCAGATGCACTTGAGCTTTTAAACAACGAGGCGCTCGCAGTTGTTGAGCTGAAATGCGTTCTGAACAGATTCGCACAGATTAAAATTCAATATTATGTCAGGAGGAAGAGAAAGATGCAGAATCGGTTATTTGATATTCAGGAAGCTGTTGCGGAGTCTAGCGATGAATTGATTGCCTTGCGCCGAGATTTCCACGCTCATCCAGAGCTTGGACTGCAGGAGTACCGCACAGCCCAGATCATTGAGGAGTATTTGAATAAGTTGAAAATTCCCACGAAAAGGTATACTGAGACTGGTGTTGTGGGAATTTTAACGGGTGGGCGCCCAGGAAAAACAGTGATGCTGCGAAGCGACATAGATGCTTTGCCAATTGAGGAACAGACCAATCTTCCCTTTGCCTCCCAGACCCCTGGGGTGATGCATGCCTGCGGTCACGATGGACACACGGCCATTCAGCTGATTGTCGCAAAGATTCTTGCCCAGTATCGCGAGAAGTTACCTGGAAACATTGTGTTTTTATTTCAGCCAAACGAAGAGGACGCCGGGGCTGAATTGATGATACAAGCCGGTGTACTGGACGACACAAAACCGGATGCCGTTTTTGGACTGCATGTGTGGCCACGGATTTCCAGTGGGAAAGTGGGAATTCTTGCCGGCCCCATGATGGCATCCGCCTATTACTTCAACATGCGTATTGGCGGAAAGGGCGGGCATGGCGGACACCCGGACCGGGCGATCAATCCGATTGATGCTGCGATGAACGTGCTCCAGGGGATTAGGACGATGGTTTCCACGGAATGGAATGCAATTTACCCAACGATTATAACCGTGTGCAAGATACACGCCGGGGAAAAGAATATTGTGATCCCTGAGACGCTGGAGCTGGAAGGGTCCATCCGTTGTTTACACGAGAACGACGCCCAGGTTCGAGAACGCTTTGCGGCGATAGCAAAGGAGATTTGTCATGCGCATCGCTGTACTTGCGAGCTGTCGTTTAAGTGTGGAAATACACTCGTAAAGAATGATGAAAATCTTGCGAAGATGGCGACAGCCGTTGCTGCGGAGCTGTTGGGTGAGGAAAACATTCAAAGCGGCAGGGAATATGCAACGATGGGAGGAGATGATTTTGCGGAATTTATGCAGCACATACCAGGACTTTATTACTATATTGGCTCTGCAAATCCGGAGAAGAAAACAGACACGGAAAACCATAATCCCAGGTTTCTTCTGGATGAAGAGGTTTTGCCCATAGGCGCTGAGATGGAGATAGGGCTGGTGCTGAAATATCTCGGGGCATAAAACCCAGCGCACATAAACAAGGGCAGGTGCATATGAAGTTTTTGCGCATCCTTTTCGGTTGCCCCGCAGGGAGATGGAGAAGTGGTGACCGCTGCTGTTTGCCATGTGCTTGCATAGAAAAATATTAAAGCCGGACGTATGTTGGATGGCCTCATACGTCCGGCTTTCCCGCCGTCTTTCGGTGCAAAAAGCTTCAGCTTTGGCAGTGACCGCCGGACGGCGCCAGGTCAGAAGGGGGACGGTTTTACGCTGGCGGCAGCTTCCAGCAGGACATCTTTTGAGACGCCCGCAGAGAGCTGCATGGAATACGCATAGATTCCGTCGGACCAGAGCATTCTTGTCTTCTCCCATCAGTACGCCGGTACTGGCGCCAACCGCAAAGGGTCCTCGGACAGGGTAATCTTCATACATCCCGGAAGGGGGTTCCGTGCCAACTGCTTTGCGGCAGGTTACAGTCTGCGTGGCACCGGTATAGGTAATCAGCTCCTTCCAGTAAGCGATATAGGCGGCCTCCTGGACCTCAAATGACAGGGCGGTGCCGATGTCCTCAACAGGAAAGCCGACTAGGTCTGAAAGCTCCGCTGCTGAGGCGGCTTCCGCAATGTCCGGTACCGCTAGTATGTCGGGGGAATCTGACGAATGGCCGGGAAACAGCCTGGGAAGCGCCAGGACGCCTGCCAGCAAAACAACAAGGCATGCGGCAACCGAGAGCGTGCGCCCGGAGCGCACAGATGCGTCAGAATGCGCTCGTGCATCTCGGTTAATTCCAAACGGCGCATGGCCTGTTGATATTTCTTCAAAGCCGTATTCCTCTCTCAGAAATTCTCTCAGCTTGATCCGACCGTAGCGGAGGTTTGAACGAACAGTGGACTCCTTCCGGTGCAGAATTTTTGCAATCTGGGCAGTGAAATAGCCCACGTAGTAGAAGCGGTGGATGACCTCCTGGTATGGGACAGGAAGCGCCTTGACCGCCTCCCAGACAAAGGACAGGTCCTCCCTCTCATCGGCTGGCAGGGGAGCGGCGCGCCGGAGGAGACAAAGACGCTCCGTTCCACAGAAATTTAACCTAAACTTTTCCTGCCCTTGGTTTCGCCAACTGCGAGTCTGATCTATACTCTCTCTTGTACCACGGCATCAAATTTGTTTAAGGAAAGAGGAAATGACGATGATGAAACGACTGTTTGCAGGAGCGCTGGCCGGCGTCACCATACTTGGCCTTGCCGCCTGCGCCGCTCCCGCTGTTCAAAGAGGAGCCGCCGAGACGGAAAAGACCGCCGCGATGACGGAAACCGCCGTCTACGGTGCGGCTAAAAATCCCAAATACGTGTTTTTATTTATTGGAGACGGCATGAGCTATCCGCAGATTCAATCCACCTCCGATTATCTCGGCGCGTTGCAGGATGCGGATTACCGGCAGGCGCAGCCCAGCCTGGATGACAACCAGGGCGCTAAGCTGGACGGTCCCGAGTATTTGAACTTTATGAATTTTGAGGCCGCTGGCTCTGCTGTGACCTATGACTCCAACTCCTTCGCGCCGGACTCCGCCTCCACCGCCACCTCCATCGCTACCGGCTACAAGACCTATTCCGGCTCCATCAACGTGGACGAAACCGGGTCTAAAAAATATGAGACCATTGCGGAAAAGCTGAAGGAGCAAAAGGGCTGGGAGATCGGTGTCATCTCCTCCGTCAATCTCAACCACGCCACTCCCGCCGCCTTCTATGCCCATCAGGCCAGCCGCAATGACTACTATGAGATCGGACTGGAGTTGGTTGCGTCGGGCTTTGACTACTTTGCAGGCGGCGGTCTGCTCAAGCCCACCGGCGCGGACGGCCATCAAAAGGACCTGTACACCTTGGCAGAGGAGGCCGGTTACACCGTGGCCAGGACCAATGCGGAGGCCTCCGCAATCAACGCCTCCACGGATCAGGCCATTCTCATCGACGAGGATCTGGCTGACAGCGACGCCATGGCCTATGAAATTGACCGCACCAGCGATATGTGGTCCCTGGCGGACTATGTGGAAAAGGGCATCGAGGTTCTGAACAACAGCAAGGGCTTCTTCCTGATGTGCGAGGGCGGCAAGATCGACTGGGCCTGCCACGCCAATGACGCCGCCTCCACCATTCATGACACTCAGGCCCTGGCCGACGCTGTTCAGGTGGCCGTGGATTTCGCGAAGAAGCATCCCAGTGACACGCTGATCCTTGTGACCGGAGACCATGAGACCGGCGGCCTCACCATCGGCTATGCCGGCACCGACTATGACACCTATCTGGACCTGCTGGAAAACCAGAAGATTTCCTTTGCCAAGTTTGACAGCGATTATGTGGCCAAGTACAAGACAGAGAAGACACCCTTTGCGGACGTTCTCAGGGATGTGGAAAAGCTCTTTGGCCTGAAGGCCTCCGGCGCGCAGAGCGACAAGCTGGTTCTCACTGATTATGAGATGCAGCAGCTCAAAACTGCCTATGAAAAAAGCGTCAACGGCACTGCCGCCAGTCCGTACGATCAGGAGGAGTCTATACTTTACGGCACCTACGAGCCTTTGAGCGTTACCATCACCCACATCATCAACAACAAATCCGGCGTGTCCTTCACCTCTTACAGCCATACCGGCCTGCCGGTTGCGGTGTTGGCAGAGGGCGCGGGCGCCGACACCTTCAACGGCTACTACGACAACACCCAGATTTACACGAAGCTGGCCGCCCTGGTGGGCGTTCGCTGACATGGAGTCAGCCTTCCTGCGGGGAAGATTCTCCGCAGCCGGTTTCCATCTGCCGGCAGGGGAGCACAGCTCCCCTGCGGCGCTGTTTTCAGGAGGCTCTATGAAATTTCATGCTCCCACGCTCTCCCGCCAGACCCATGGGCCTGTGCTGGCGGCGCTGATTTTGCTGGCAGTGCTGCTGGTTCTGCCCACAGGCTATGAGGAGGCGCTGGTCTATCAGAGTGCTGACCGGGTTCGGGCGGAGGTGCTGTCCACCGACGAGAGTACGATCATTGATACCGGTCTGGTCCGCTCCGGCGAGCAGCGATGCACCGTGCGGCTGCTGGGCGGCCAATTTGAGGGGCGGACGGTGGACGCAGTGAACCGTCTGAACGGCTCCCTGGCTGAGGATAAGCTGTTTGCCCCCGGCGACATCGCGTTTGTCACCGTCAGTCACGACGGGGATCAGATCACCACGGTCTCCATGACAGACCACTACCGAATTGACAAGGAGCTGATGCTGGCGGGGATATTTCTCCTGCTGCTGGTGCTGTTCGCCGGCTGGACGGGGGTGCGGGCTGTGCTCTCCTTTATCGACACGATTTTGCTCATGTGGAAGGTGCTGGTGCCTTGTCTGCTGCGGGGGTGGAACCCGGTGTGGGTGGCGCTTGGACTGGTCGTGGTGCTGACAGGGCTCATCCTCAGCCTGATCTACGGCTTTGAGCGCCGCTGTCTGGCGGCGGCGTCTGGGGCGGTGTTGGGTATTGGTGTGACGGCAGTGCTGGGGATTGTATTTACGGACCTGTTTCAAATTCACGGTGCGGTCATGGAGTCCAGCGAAAGTTTGCTGTATGCCGGATATCAGCACCTGGACCTGACCCAAATCTTTATGGCCTCTATCTTTCTGGGGTCTTCCGGGGCAGTGATGGACCTGTCGGTGGACGTCTGCTCCGCGGTATACGAGGTGGTGCAAAAGCGGCCGGACATCGGCACACGGGAGGCCATCTCCTCCGGCTTTGCCGTGGGACGGGCTGCCTGCGGCTCCACAACCACCACACTGCTGCTGGCCTACTCCGGAAGCTATATCGCGCTTTTAATGGTATTTATGGCCCAGGGGACGCCAGTGGAGTTCATTTTGAACTACAAGTACGTGGCCGCGGAGATTGTCCACACGATTGTGGGCTCTTTCGGTCTGGTGACAGTGGCGCCTCTCACTGCCATCACCAGCGGTCTCCTGCTGACGAAAACCGATCTGGGGCGGGGCGCCGATGCCTGTGGGGAGAGTGTGATCGCCCCATGATCTTCCAAGAATAAGAGACGGCGGCCCATCCAGGCCGCCGTCCTGTCGTATGAAAAAGCCTGCCGGGGCTCAGGGAGACCTGCCGTCCACGTACACCAGCGGGAGCCGGCGGCTGAGCGCGGAGAGCAGCTCGTTGGTGATGGTGCCGCACAGGGAGGCCGGTTCCTCTGCCGGAATCACCGATGTTCCGTCGGAGCCGATGATGGTGGCCCGGTCTCCGGGGTGGACCTCTGGCAGCTCCGTCACGTCGGCAAACAGCTGATCCATACACATGCGGCCCGCCAGAGGGCACCGCCGGCCTCGAATCAAGACTGCGCCGCCCCGCTGGGAGAGCTCCCGGGGGAGTCCGTCCCCATAGCCGATGGTGATGACCGCCAGCACCGTGGGCCGATCCACCCGGAAGGCGAGTCCGTATCCGGCAGATTCCCCGGCGTTCAGCCGCCGGACCGTGGCCACCCGGGCCCGAAGGGACAGCGCCGGGCGCAGGTCCGGCCAGAAGGCGGTGGGCTCGCCGCCGCTGCGTACTCCGTAGAGAAGGATGCCCGCCCGGGCATACCGGCAGGGCTGGGGCGGCAGATTTAAGATGCCATAGCTCGCCTGAATATGGGTGTCTCCCGGGTCAAGATCAGATATCCGCATCCAGGAGAGTGCGTCATAAAACCGGTCCAGCTGGAGCTGGGTATAGGAGGACTGTTGCAGATCGTCCGAGACGCACAGGTGGGAGAATACCCCCCGAATTACCAGATGTTTTTCCGAGAACAGCCTCCGGATGGCGCCGTGATCCTCTGGGGGGATGCCGAGGCGGTGCATGCCGGTGTCCAGAGCCAGGTGGACCCGGACTGGGCGGCCCTGGGCGGCCAGGGCGTGGCCGTGGGCCTCGTCCGCTACGGCCTGGGTCAGCCGCCAGCGCCGCAGGAGAGGGACCGCCTCCGGCGGTGTGTAGCCCAAAATTAAGATCGTGCCCTGAATGCCCGCCCGCCGCAGGGCGATCCCCTCGGAGAGGCAGGCTACCGCAAAGGCACGGACGCCGCCGCGCTGAAGGCAGCGGGCGGTTTGGACTGCACCGTGGCCGTAGGCATCGGCCTTGACCACCGCCATCAGCTTCTGTCCCGGAGAAAGGACGGCTTGCAGCACGGCGGCGTTGTGGCGCAGGGCATCCAAATCCACCTCCCGCCAGGCCCGGACAGTGGGGGACAGCGGCCGGGGGCGAAGGATCAGAAGCAGCCCGGAGAGAGCAAGGCCCAGACATAAAACGGCGAAAAAATGCCCCAGACAGTTTTCCGCCAGCAGACGCTCCATACCCAGAAGCCTGGATGCGCCCCGTACCAGGACGATATACCCTGCATACAGCAGATAGGTCAGGCTGGCCAGGGGAGAGGTAAGGCTGACTACAACCAGCACCGCCACCAGGAGGTGGTCCAAAGCGGCACACGGCGCCCGCCCGTTCACAACGGCTTCTCCCAGGCGGTGACGATCAGCCCGCCAATATTGTCCCCTGAAAGTTGACAGCACGTATCCGGCAGCGGGATATCCACCTCCGCTTGAGCGCAGGGGATGTAGAAAGCCCAGGCCGCCCGCCCGCCCGGGAGGATACAGCGCCGGGGCCGCTCCCGGAGAAAGTCCGGGTACTCCTCCAGGCACAGGCCGTGGGAGACCAAGATGCGGGCGTGGGGCACCCCCACATAGCGGAAGTGCCAGGGCTCCGCGGCGATCCCGGTCAGGTGTTCCTTGCCGGATTGGTACCGCTCAATAAAGCCATAATCCGCCGCTGCGCGGCGAAAGGCGCCGAAGACGCCGTCGTAGGGGAAGTCGGGACAGATGGGGTCCACGGGCTCACAGGCGCGGCCCAGGTCGATGGCAAGGCCGCTCTGGTGCTCGCTGCAGCCGGGAAGAGCCACGTATTTCCGGGTGAACGCCGCTCCCTCCTCCGCCAGGGCCATGTCCCAGATGGACTGCTGCTCCTCCCGGCTCCTCCAGCCGGAGACCGGGCGGATTTCTTGGCCGCCGCCCACATGACGGATGCAGGCGGACAGCAGCCGGGCCGCCCGCCGTTCCATCAGAGTGTCCGGATAGCGGTCATCTGGCGCGGCCAGATCAGTCGGGATGTCTCCGCGAAGGGGATGGGAGCGGTTGACAACCGCCAGGGGGCCGTGAAATACCCGGCTGCGGGGGATGGTCACAGTTCTCATGCACCCACCCCCAGCTGGAGAATGCGGTGCAGGAGGTCCCCAAAATCAACTCCCGCCTGACGCATCATGTTGGGATAGCGGCTGTGGACAGTGAAGCCGGGGATGGTGTTCACCTCGTTAAAAACGATCTCCCCCGCCGGGGTGAGAAACAGGTCCACCCGGGCAAACACCCGGCAGTCCAGCGCGCGGTAGATGCGCTTTGCCACCGCCTGAATTTCCGCGGCCTTCTCCGCCGGGATGCGGGCGGGACAGTGGATGCGGGAGGTCTTCAAGGTGTACTTCTCCTCATAGCTGAAAAACCCCTCGGAGAGCTCGATCTCATCTACGGCCCCCACAGTGAGCGTTTCGCTGCCCAGGACGGCGCAGCCCACTTCAAAGCCGGGGACCGCCTCCTCCAAAAGAAGTTCCCGGTCATGGCGGAAGGCCTCCTCCACGGCGGCGGGGAGCTGGTCCGGGGCTGCTGCCCGGGAGACGCCGAAGGAGGACCCGGCCCGGACGGGCTTGATAAAGAGCGGATAGCCCAGAGTCTCCGCCGCCTGGGTGATGGCGGCGAGGTCCGCGCCCCGGCTGAATACGGCGCTTTTGGGCACACGGACGCCGGCTTGGGAGGCCAGCAGATGGGCCCGGACCTTGTCCATCCCCAGCGCGCTGGCAAGGGTTCCGCAGCCGATCACCGGCACGTCCGTGAGCTCGAACAGGCCCTGAACCGTGCCGTCCTCCCCGTTTTTGCCATGAAGCACCGGGAATACGGCCTCAAAGGGCAGGCGGCGGCCATCGGAGAGAAGTAGCTGCCGGGCGCCCCGATCCAGAGAGAGCGTGCAGGGCACGCACGCGGGCTGGTCCTGCCAGTCCCCGGTCTCCAGATGGAATAGGGGTCCGGGGAAATAGCGCCACTGTCCCTCCCGGGTGATCCCCACCGGAAGGGGCGCATATTGCCGCGCGTCCATGTGGCCAAGAATGGCGCAGGCGGATTGGAGGGATACTTCATATTCCGTGGAACAGCCGCCGAAGAGCACGAGAATGGTTTTCATCACAAGAACCTCCTGAAAAAGCGAACACCGCTTTGGTCTGATGCAAAGAGCATATCAGACCAGAGCGGCGCATACATTCGCATTTTCCTGCGGAGTTCCTGCAAAGTTCCTGCGAAAATCTTGTGATTTTCTTACGGCATCCCGGAGCAGGGGAGGGAGACGGTGAAGACCACCTCCTGGTCGGCGCTCCGGGCAGTGATGGTCCCGCCGTGGAGCTCCACGATTTCCTTGGCTATGGCCAAGCCAAGGCCCGCGCCGCCTGTCCGGGTGGCGCGGGAGCTGTCCAGGCGGAAGAACTGCTCAAAGATCCGCTCCAGCTTTTCCTGCGGAATGGTTCTGCCGGCATTGGAGAAGGTCAGCACGGCCCGCCCGCCGTCTATCTCTCCGGCAATACGGATGTCTGTGCCAGGGAGGCCGTAGTGACAGGCGTTGCGCAGCAGATTGTCAAAGACCCGGGCCAGCTTGTCCGGATCGCAGGAGCAAGAGAGCTTGTCCGGAAGCGCCAGATGACAGGTCATGCTCTTTTCCGCCAGCATGGGCTGGAATTCGCTGACCACCTGGTGGAGCATCCGGTTCAGGTCCACGGGCCGCTTCTCCAGCTCCAGGTGGGAGAGATTGAAGCGGGTGATGTCAAAAAATTCGTTGATCAGGTCCTCCAGCCGCTCCGCCTTGTCCAGGGCGATACCGGTGTACTGGCTCCGAAGCTCTGCCGGGAGCTGCGGTTCATCCCGCAGCAGCGTCAGATAGCCGATGACACTGGTGAGAGGCGTTTTCAGATCGTGGGCCAGATAGACCACCAGATCGTTCTTGCGCTGTTCAGCCTCCCGGGCGGCTCTGGCATCCCGCAGCGCCCGCTCCCGGGCGGCGTTGAGCTGGTTTTCCAGATCGTGAAGGGTATCCGGCAGGATGATGGGCGACTCCCCAGGCTGGGCAAGCTGTTCGGCTGCACCGGCCAGGGATTCCATTTGCTGTATGGGTCGGGCAATGAAGTGATAGCTGATTCCCACCCAGCCCAATAAAACCACAGCGATGCACACAAAAAAATAGTAATCCCGGACCCATTGGAGCAGCTGATAGAGGGGGTCCCACGCATACCAGGTGAAGGCGCTGCAGACCAGATAACCCAGAACGGTCACGGCCAGTACGACCGTCACCCAGGCCATCAGCGCCAGCAGATAGTAGCCCCAGGACCGCACAGCCCTGCGGCGGCCCTGCTCAGAAAGAGGACTTCGCTGCAATTTCTTATTCAATGGTATATCCCACTCCCCATACGGTTTTGATGAATCTCGGCCTCCGGCTTGGCTCGTGCATTTTCTCCCGCAGGCGGGCGATATGGCTCATGACGGTGTTGTTGCTGTCCATATACTGCTCTCCCCATACTGCCTCAAACAGCTCCTCGCTGGACACTACCTGCCCCCGCTTTTCGCACAGGTGCCAGAGAATGGAAAACTCCAAAGGGGTTAGAGCCAGCTCTTCCCCAAACAGCACACATTTGTGAGTGACCCTCGAAATTTCCAGGCCTCGAAAATCGTATTCTGTCATTTCCTGTGGGGCGGCTTCCCCGGAGTTATAACGGGTGTACCGGCGCAGTTGGGTCTTTACACGGGCTACCAGCTCCAGCGGATTGAAGGGCTTGGTGATATAGTCGTCCGCCCCCAGGGTCAGCCCCATAATCTTGTCCATATCCTCCACCCGGGCGGTGAGCATCAAAATGGGAAATAGGTGCTTTTCACGGATGCGCTGACAGAGGGTGAACCCGTCCATATCCGGCAGCATCACGTCCAGAATCGCCAGATCCAAGCGGGTGCGCGCAACACAGGCGAGGGCATCCGCGGCGTTATGATATTTGTGGACGGTGTATCCCTCGTTCTTCAAATAGACCTCCACCAAGTCCGCGATGGCGATTTCATCGTCCACAACCAAAATATCCGTACTCATGTTGTCCCCTCTCTTCGTGTTGTCCGGCAGAACATGGCAGGCATCTGCCCGCCCTGCGCATGCCTGAGAGACGCCCGGCATCCGTGTCTTACGGATATGCCGCCAATATCACCGGCGTTCTGGATAGGCCACGCTGCGCCTTATCTCAATTCCTATTATAAGGGGAACGGCGGATACAATCAACGCATATTCAAGACGCCATGATATTTTACCGCTTTGGGGACCCACCAAATTTCTAAAGAAGAGATAAAATACACAGTATATTTAGAAAAAACACACAAAACGCAAAAGGATATCTGTGCAATATGACGATTGACTTTAATTAGTTTGCTAACTATCATAATAATACCACAGAAAAGGGGTGCACTGATGCAGCAGCAGTATTATTTGGGGTATGAGATCAAGGCAGTATCGAACCTGATGCGAAGAAAAATCTGGAGTCTGGGGGAAGGGCACCAGGAGATGCTGCCGGAGATCGAAGGTGTGGTGCTGGGGTTTCTCTGCCATAATCAGGAACAGAATATCTATCAAAAGGATTTGGAGAAGACGTTTTGTATCCGGGCATCCACTGCCTCCCGCCTGCTCAGGCATCTGGAGGACGGAGGCTTTATAGAGCGGCGCATGGGGAGTGAGGACGCACGCATGAAGCGGGTGGTGGCAACGCCCAAGGCAGTGGCTCTGAATAGCCGCCTGGAGCAGCGGATTGACGCTATGGAGGTCCTTTTGACCAAGGGCCTCTCCCAGGAGGAGCTGGATCAGTTTATGGCGACACTGGCGAAGCTCAAGCAGAACCTCATGTAGACGGACACCTCTTTTCTAGAAGGGCCGTGCGGCATGCACGGCTCATGATCGGTCGCCGGATGACATTTGACCCTGAGGAGGAATCTGTATGAAGAAAAAACGCGGGCTTGTCAGCTGCGTGCAGGAGTTTACAAAAGACGCGGTACTGACACCTATTTTCGTCGTGGGAGAGGTGGCCTTTGATGTGCTGATTCCCATGATGATGGCTCAACTCATTGACAAGGGCATTGACGCGGGGAACCTGAGCAATATCCTGCGGTATGGAGGGCTGCTGGTTGGCATGGCGCTGGTGGCGCTGGTGTTCGGGACGCTATCCGGCCGCTTCGCCGCACGGGCCTCCACTGGCTTTTCCCGGAATCTGCGGCGGGAAATGTACCGCAATGTCCAGAATTTTTCCTTTTCCAACATTGATAAGTTCTCAACGGGCGGAATCATCACCCGCCTTACCACCGATGTGACCAATGTACAGATGGCGTTCATGATGATCATCCGCGTGGCGGTCCGCTGCCCCATCATGCTGATCTGCGCCTGGGTGCTCACCTTTAAGATCAATCCCCAGCTGGCCATGATTTTTCTGGTGGTGATCCCTGTCTTGGCGGTTGGCATTTTTTTGATCATGCGGGGAGCGCATCCCCTGTTTGAGCGGGTGTTCAAAAAATACGACGTGCTGAACAATGTGGTACAGGAAAATCTGCTGGGTATCCGGGTGGTCAAATCCTTTGTTCGGGAAGAGCATGAGAAGGAGAAATTCGGGAAAATCTCTCAGGAGATTTACGCGGACTTCTCCAAGGCGGAGAAGATCATCGCTTTTAATATGCCGCTGATGCAGGTGTGCGTGTACAGCTGTATGCTGGTGGTCAGCTGGCTGGGCGCTCATCTGGTTGTGAGCAGTCAGCTGACCACCGGGGAGCTCACCAGCATGTTCAGCTATATCATGATGATTCTCATGAGCCTAATGATGCTCTCCATGGTGCTGGTCATGATCATCCTATCCCGCGCCTCTGCCGAGCGGATCACGGAGCTTCTCAATGAGGAGAGCGATCTCCAAAACGGCCCCAACCCTGTGGAGGTGGTGAGGGATGGCTCCGTGACCTTTGAAAACGTCAGCTTTTCCTATGCGGGCGACCCGGAGAAGGAGTGCCTGAAGAATGTGAGCCTGGAGATCCGCTCCGGCGAGACGGTGGGGATTCTTGGCGGCACCGGCACCTCCAAGAGCACTCTGGTACAGCTGATCCCCCGGCTGTATGACGCCACAGAGGGCCGGGTCCTGGTGGGCGGCGTGGACGTCCGAGACTACGACATGGAGGCCTTGCGGGAGCAAGTGGCCATGGTGCTTCAAAAAAATGTGCTCTTCTCCGGCACCATCAAGGAAAACCTCCGCTGGGGCAAGGAGGATGCCACGGATGAGGAGTTGGTCCGGGTCTGCCAGTTGGCTCAGGCAGACTCCTTCATCCAGGAGTTCCCAGACAAGTACGACACGTATATTGAACAGGGCGGAACGAATGTATCCGGCGGTCAGAAGCAGCGGCTTTGCATTGCCAGGGCCCTGCTGAAAAAACCCAGGATTTTGATTCTGGACGACTCCACCTCCGCCGTGGACACCAAGACTGACGCGCTGATCCGAAAGGCATTCCGGGAGGAGATTCCGGACACCACCAAGTTCATCATTGCCCAGCGGGTCTCCTCCATCGAGGACGCCGACAAAATTTTGGTGATGGAGGGCGGAAGGATCGCTGCGATGGGGACCCATGAGGAACTGCTCCAAAGCTGCGAGATCTACCGCGAAATCTATGAATCCCAGACGAAGGGAGTAAATGACCATGAATAAAACGCCCGTGAATCGAAGCCATACGGTCAAGCGGCTGCTGGGCTACGTGTCCCAGGACTACCGGGGACGCTTTCTTCTGGTGTTGTTGTGCATCATGGTGAGCGCCATTGCTTCCGTGGCCGGGTCCCTATTTTTAAAGACCCTGATTGACGATTATATTGAACCGCTGCTGGCGATGGGCACGCCGGATTACTCCGGGCTGCTGCGGGTTTTGGTCATGATGGGGTGCCTGTATCTCACCGGCGCGCTGTGCGCTCTGGCCTATAACAGGCTGATGGTCACGATCTCCCAGGGTGTGCAGAAGAAGATTCGGGATGAGCTCTTCGGACACATGCAGACGCTGCCCATCAAATACTTCGACACCCATGCCCACGGCGACGTGATGAGCGTTTACACCAATGACGTGGACACCCTGCGCCAGATGCTCTCCCAGAGCATTCCCCAGGTGATCAACTCCGGAATGACAATCCTGGTGACTTTTTGCGGCATGCTGGCCACGAACGTCTTTCTCACCGGCATTGTGATTCTCTGCGTTGCGGGCATGCTGTCCGTGACCCGGGTGCTGGCGGGGCGCAGCGGGCGCTACTTCATGCGCCAACAAAAGAGCCTGGGCAGCCTGAACGGCTATATCGAGGAGATGATCAATGGCCAGAAGGTGGTCAAGGTCTTCTGCCACGAGCCGGAGGCTGTGGAGGGCTTTGATCAGGTGAACGACGCCCTTTTTGAGAGCGCCTGCAAGGCAAACCAGTATGCCAATATCCTTATGCCGATCCTTGTCAATATCGGCAATATCCAGTATGTGATTATCGCAGTGGCCGGCGGCGCTATGGCGCTGGCCGGCGTGGGCGGCGGCATCACCCTGGGCGTGATTGCGTCGTTCCTCCAGATGTCCAAGAGCTTTACCAACCCCATCAGCCAGATTTCCCAGCAGATGAACTCGGTGGTGATGGCGCTGGCTGGCGCGCAGCGGGTGTTTAATCTGATGGATGAAAAACCGGAGGAGGACCACGGCGCGGTCACACTGGTCAATGTCTCTTATGATGCGGACGGCGCTCAGCTTCAGGAGACGGAAAAACGAACGAACCTCTGGGCCTGGAAGGTGCCCCACGGCGTCGGCATGGTGATGGTGCCTGTCCGGGAAGAGGAGGATGGCACATTGACAGAGCTTTCCGAGCAGGTTTGCGGCGCAGAGCAGCACTGGGCCTGGAAATATTCGGACGGAGCAGGCGGCCAGACGCTGCGTCTGATTTTGGGACCGGTACGCAATATTCCCACGGAGAATTACTACCTCACAAAACTCTCAGGCGACGTGCGCTTTGACCATGTGGACTTTGCCTATGAGGAGGGAAAGACGATTCTCCATGATATCACGCTCTTTGCAAAGCCGGGACAGAAGCTGGCCTTTGTGGGAGCCACCGGCGCGGGCAAGACCACCATCACGAACCTGATCAACCGCTTTTATGACATTGCCGACGGAAAGATCCGCTATGACGGCATCAGCATCAACAACATCCATAAGCCTGATCTTCGCCGGTCCCTGGGCATTGTGCTCCAGGACACGAACCTTTTTACCGGCACGGTGCGGGAGAACATCCGCTATGGCAATCTGGACGCCACCGATCAGGAGGTAGAGGCGGCGGCAGCTCTGGCCAATGCCGATGATTTCATCCGCCGACTGCCCCAGGGCTACGACACTATGCTCACCGGCAATGGCGCCAATCTCTCCCAGGGCCAGCGGCAGCTGCTGGCTATCGCACGGGCCGCGGTTGCCGACCCGCCGGTGATGATTCTGGATGAGGCCACCAGCTCCATCGACACCCGGACAGAGGCCATTGTCCAGCAGGGCATGGACGCTCTGATGTATGGCCGGACGGTCTTTGTTATCGCACACCGGCTCTCCACGGTTCGCAATTCCAACGCCATCATGGTGCTGGACCATGGCCGGATTGTGGAGCGGGGCGACCACGAAGACCTGATCCGCCAGGGCGGGCTGTATTATCAGCTCTATACCGGCGCGTTTGAACTGGAATAAGCTGCGAAGACGCGGCCAGGTCCGGGGCAATACCCCGGCCCTCCGGAGTTTTCCCAGGAAAACCGTGCCGTTTCGCCACGGCAGGGGCCACAGAATAGGAAAGGCTCTGGAAAACAGCATGTTTTCCAGAGCTCTTTTTCATGGAATCAGCGCAGATTCTGCTCAGTCTGCGGGTCGAAAAGGTGGATGGCATCTGGACGAAAGTCAAAGCGGATCTGCGCGCCATAGGCAATGCCGCTGCGCAGCGCCTCAGGCAAATCCACCGTGGGAACCCGAAAAATTACATCCTGACGGTTGCAGGCGACGTGAAGATGATACTCGCTGCCCATCATTTCAGAGACCTCCACAGTGCCTGTGAAAGCGTCCGAGGCGTCGGTAAAGCGGATGTGCTCCGGCCGGATGCCCAGGATGACCTCCTGAGAATCGGTGTTGAGTGCCTTTTGCACCGACTCAGCCAGGGAAACGGAGATCTCTCCGACCTGGACATGGTAGGCGCCCTCGCCATCCTTCACCAGACGGGCCTTGAAAAAGTTCATCTGAGGCGTGCCAATAAAGCCGGCCACAAAGACGTTGACGGGGTGGTTAAAAACCTCCTGGGGCGTGCCGATCTGCTGGATGTAGCCGTCCTTCATAATCACGATGCGGTCTCCCAGCGTCATGGCTTCCGTCTGGTCATGGGTGACATAGAGGAAGGTGGTGTTGATCCGTTGGCGCAGCTTGATGATCTCGGAGCGCATCTGGTTGCGGAGCTTGGCGTCCAGGTTGGAGAGGGGCTCGTCCATCAGCAGCACCTTGGGCTCCCGCACGATGGCGCGGCCAATGGCCACCCGCTGGCGCTGGCCGCCGGAGAGAGCCTTGGGCTTGCGGTCCAGGTATTGGGTGATGCCGAGAATCTCGGCGGCGTCCTGTACACGCTGGTTAATTTCCGCCTTGGGCATTTTTTTGAGCTTGAGAGGGAATTCCATGTTTTCCCGTACCGTCATATGGGGATAGAGGGCGTAGCTCTGAAAGACCATGGCGATATCCCGATCCTTGGGGGCCTCGTCATTGACCAGTTTTTCGTCAATGTACAGCTCCCCTTCGGAGATTTCCTCCAAACCGGCCACCATCCTGAGCGTGGTGGATTTGCCGCAGCCAGAGGGACCCACTAGAACAATAAACTCTTTATCGGCAATATCCAGGCTGAAATCGTGGACTGCGGTGACTGCATGGTCGTAGATTTTCTTGACATGCTTCAGACGAACAGTTGACATACTCTTGACCGTGGCCTCCGCGCCTCCGCACGAAAGCCTCTCCAACAGGGGGGCGTCCCCTGAGAAATTACGGCAGGTCTCCACACTGCCGCACCGCCGGCCGGCGGCCTGCTTCCTCCTTCTGTTCGATCCCGGCCCCTATGGAAATGGAGTAGGGGACGGGTCCTAAATTATGTGATCCGGCTTGCAGAGGGCCGGGGACCACCTTGCGTGAAAGCATCTGCAGCTGGCCCGCAGATGCTGCATATCACAAAGCCCTGCCTGGTCACTCCCGCAGAGGATACCATTATTTTAACAGCAAAGAACGCGTTTTTCAACATCAAGAAGGTGGAAAAGACTGCGCAGATGCCGGCGAGCTCTGCCGGGAAAATCACATACCATTCTGTGCGGCCCTGTGGTATACTATTCCCAAAGGAGCGATGCGTATGTGGGAAGTGCTGCTTCTGGAGGACGACGCCGCGCTGGGACGGGGTGTGCGCCTGGCTCTGCAGAGCGAAAAACTTCATGTGACACGGTGCGGCACGCTGGTTCAGGCACGGGAGGCCTGGGGCCGGGGCGCCTTTGATTTGCTGATTCTGGACGTCAACCTGCCGGACGGCAGCGGGCTGGGATGGCTGCGGGAGCTGCGCCGGGAGAGCGCCGTGCCCGTAATTTTGCTGACGGCCAACGACATGGAGACGGACATTGTGGCGGGGCTAGAGACCGGCGCCGACGACTATATCACCAAGCCCTTCTCCCTGGCGGTGCTGCGGGCCCGGGTCAATGCCCAGCTGCGCCGGGGGACTCCGGCGCCCTCCGCCTGTTACGAGGCGGAGGGATTGAGCCTGGACTTTGAGCGGATGGAGTTCCGGAGGGACGGGCAGATCGTGGAGCTGAGCAAGACGGAGCAAAAGCTCTTGCGGGTGCTGGTGGAGAACCGGGGCAGGACGGTGCCGCGGGAGACGTTGTTGGATCGGGTCTGGACGGATGGAGCGGAGTATGTGGAGGAGAATGCCCTCTCCGTAACGGTGAAGCGGCTGCGGGACAAGCTGGAAGAGATGCCCTCCAAGCCCCGGCTCCTCAAAACCGTGTACGGCATCGGCTATACCTGGGTGGCGAAATGACGGCGCGGGAGGAATTGCTGATAGGTGCGGCCCTACTGGCGGTGCTAGCGGCACTGGTCCTGGCAGCGTGGGGCCGCTGGCGTACGCGGCGAGTGATGCTGCGCCTGGAGCGCATGCTGGAGGAGGCCATCCGGGGGACCTTCACGGAGACGAGCTTTGACGAGAGCCTGTTCTCTGCTGTGGAGACCCAGCTGGCCCACTACCTTGCCGCCTCCGCGGTCTCCGCCCGGAACCTGCAGGAGGAAAAGAACAAGATCAAGAGTTTGATTGCGGACATCTCCCACCAGACCAAAACGCCCATCACCAACGTGCTGCTGTACGCGCAGCTCTTGGGGGAGCAGGACCTGCCGGAGGAGAGCCGCGCCCTGGTCACGGCCCTGGAGGGGCAGGCGGAGAAGCTCCAGTCCCTCATTGAGGCCCTCGTGAAAACCTCCCGTCTGGAGACAGGAATTCTGGAGCTGCACCCCCGGCCCGGTCTCCTGGGGCCCATGCTGGAGGATGCTGCGGCCCAGTTCGCCCCCAAGACGGCGGCGAAGGAGCTGACGCTGCGGGTGATCGCGCCGGAGATGCGGGCGGTCTTTGATGCGAAGTGGACAGAGGAGGCGGTGTGCAACCTGCTGGACAACGCCGTGAAATATACGCCCGCCGGGGGCAGTATCACCCTGGAGGCCATCGCCTACGAGCTCTTCTGCCGCATCGACGTCACCGACACCGGCCCCGGAATTCCGGAGGCGGAGCAGGCAAGGGTTTTTCAGCGATTCTATCGCTCCGCTGCCGCCTATGAGGCGGAGGGCGTGGGGATTGGGCTGTACCTCAGCCGGCAGATTGTCCAGGGACAGGGCGGCTATTTAAAGGTGTTCTCCCGCCCGGGATACGGTGCGAAATTTTCCATGTATCTGCCCAGGGAGACTAATTTGTAAGTTAGGGAATAATTAGGCTTTAGGTGCTTGACAGAAGTTCCTGCGCCCTGGCCCGGACAGCGGGCGCGGTGCGCCCGCTGTCCACGATGTACTGGAGGGCGTGGTGCTCCCAGCCCATCCGGAAGAGATACGCGGCGCAGGAAGCTCGGGCCCGCTTGGACTGCTCTGTGAAGTCCTCCTCCATAAAAATTAGGGGGTCCTCCCGGTTTTGAAACTGCTGGTAGTAGCGGACAAAGACCGATTTGCCAATGCTGTCCAGCTTCCGGCGGAGCACGGTTTTCTCCTGAACAGACAGCCGCCGGGGCCGGGACGGCTCATCTTCTGCTTCCGTCGGAAGGGGTAAGGTGCCGGCAGCGCTGTCCGCCGCGGGAATCTCCGTCAGGCGGTACCGGGGCTGGTCCCCCCGGATAATGATGACCTCCTGATACGTCCTCAGCAACTGCTCAATTCGCGTGAAATCCTCAGTCAGGCAGCTGAAGGGCACCATGTTCTCAAAAGACATATGCGATTCCTTCCTTTCTTTTTATGGAGATGCATCTCCCATGCAGGGAATTCTTTACCAGCCGACGTTTCCTGGAGCTAGGAGATTGTAGGCCAAATATATACCTAAAATCCCCTTTCTGTCAAGGGGTTAGGGCATAAAAGCCTAAAATCTCCTATTTTCCTGCGGTGCAGAATCTTTCAAACTTGTAAGATTTCAGAAAGATTGTGGAAAGATTTCTTTGATAGAGTCTGTATTGTCGAAAGGCAATACAGGTTTTCTCTATGGAGGTAAGAACATGATGACAATTTTGGAGACCAGGGAGCTGCGGAAGATTTACGGCTCCGGGAACACCGAGGTGCGGGCTCTGGATGGGGTGAACCTCAGCGTGGAAAAGGGTGAGTTCGTGGCGGTGGTGGGCACCTCCGGCTCCGGCAAGTCCACGCTGCTGCACATGCTGGGCGGGCTGGACCGGCCCACCTCCGGCACCGTCACCGTAGATGGCCGGGAGCTCTCTGCCCTGAAGGACGAGGCCCTGACGATTTTCCGCCGGCGGAAGATCGGGTTTGTGTTCCAGAACTACAACCTGGTGCCGGTACTGAATGTGCGGGAGAATATCATTCTGCCCATCCAGCTGGACGGAAACCAGCCTGATAAGGCTTATGTTGCACAGATTATAGAGACGCTGGGACTGGAGTCGAAGCTCCAGAACCTGCCGGGAAATCTCTCCGGCGGCCAGCAGCAGCGGGTAGCCATCGCCCGGGCTTTGGCGGCCAAGCCCGCCATTATTTTGGCCGATGAGCCAACCGGCAACCTGGACTCCGCCACCAGCCAGGACGTGATGGGCCTTTTAAAGGTCACAAGCGAGAAGTTCAGCCAGACCGTGGTGATGATCACCCACAACGAGGAGATCGCCCAGATGGCGGACCGGATCATCCGCATTGAGGACGGCCGGATCGTGGTGAGAGGGTGAGCGCCATGATGAAGGTTTCCAACGGCAAGACCATCCGGCGCCTGGGCTGGCGCTCCATGCGGGCGGCCAGGACGCGCAATCTCGTCGCCATTGCGGCCATCGCTCTGACCACGGTGCTCTTCACGTCCCTTTTTACCATCGCCATGTCCATCAACGACGGCTTCCAGCAGTCCAACTTCCGTCAGGTGGGCGGCTGGTCCCACGGCGGCTTCAAGTACCTGACGGAAGAGCAGTTCCACGAGCTGAGGGACGATCCCCTGATTGACGAATGGGGCCTGCGGCGCTTCCTGGGGATGCCCCGTGAGGTGCCCTTCAACAAGTCCCACGTGGAGGTGGGCTATTCCGATGCCAACGAGGCCCACTGGATGTACTGCGACCCAGTGGAGGGCCGATTGCCGCAGGAGGGCACCGACGAGGCCGCCACGGACACCCATGTGCTGGAGCTGCTGGGCGTGGCACCGGAGATCGGCGCCAAGTTCACCGTCACCTTCGATGTGGACGGACACCCCACGACCCAGACCTTTACGCTTTGCGGCTGGTGGGAGTATGACGAGGCCATTGTGGCAAACCACATCCTGATTCCGGAAAGCCGGGTGGATGCCATCCTGGACGAGGTGGGCGTGGACCCCGCCGCCTCCGCCGACGGCATGACCGGCAGTTGGAACCTGGATGTGATGCTCAAAGGTGGCTCCCGGCACATTGAGCAGGATCTGAATCAGATCCTGGCCGACCACGGCTACCAGAGCGAAGCCGCTGGGGACGACTACATCAACACCGGCGTGAACTGGGGCTACACCGGCGCCCAGCTCTCCGACAGCATGGACCCCCTCACGATGATCGCCATCGGCGCGGTGCTGGCGCTGATCATCTTTACCGGCTATCTCATCATCTACAATGTCTTCCAGATCTCCGTCACCAATGATATTCGGTTCTACGGCCTGCTGAAGACCATCGGCACCACCCCCCGGCAGCTGCGGCGGATCATCCGCCAGCAGGCGCTGACGCTGTCCCTGGCGGGCATCCCACTGGGGCTTGTGATCGGCTGGCTGGTGGGCGGACGGTTGACGCCGGTGATCGTTGCCCAGCTGGACGGGGTGGTGAGCGTTGCCTCCGCGAACCCCTTGATCTTTGTGGGCGCGGCAGGATTCTCCCTGGTGACGGTGCTGCTTTCCTGCCGCAAGCCTGGCCGCATGGCCGGCCGGGTCTCCCCCATTGAGGCGGTGCGCTACACGGAGGGCGGGAATCTCAAGCGCAAGACAAAGCGGAATGTCAAGGGGGTCTCCCTGTTCTCCATGGCCTGGGCCAACCTGGGCCGCAGCCGGGGCAAGAGTGCGATTACCGTGATTTCCCTGTCCCTGGCGGTGGTGCTGCTGACCATCACCGCGACCATTACCCGGGGCTTTGACATGGATAAGTACGTCTCCAACTTCACCGCCAGCGACTTCATTGTGGCGGACGCCGGCCAGTTCCAAACCGGCGGAGAAGGTTTTAACACGGATATGGGGATTCCCCAGTCTGTCATTGATGACATCGACGCCCAAGGCGGCATCACCGGCGGCGGTCTGGTCTACGGCGAGACCTCCGCTGTGCAGGAGTTTGTCACCGAGGACTACTACCGCTCTGTCTGGAGCCGCTGGAACGACCCGGAGACGCTGGACTTGATGGTGGCTTCCAAAGACCGCAATGAGGACGGTCTGCTGTCCGACCGGGCGCAGCTCTATGGCATGGAGCAGTTTCCCCTGGACCACCTGACGGTGCTGGACGGGGATCTCAGCAAGCTCAGCGAACCCGGCGGGCGGTATGTGGCCGCCGTGTACAGCGACGACGACTACGGCAACCCGGAGATGGACTCCCACTGGGCCCGGCTGGGAGACACGGTCACACTGCGGTATGTGGAGGAATTTGAGTACTATAACCCCAACACCGGCGAGGTCTACGGCCCCTTGGAAAACGTGCCGGCCGGGGCCAACTATGTGAGCCGGGCGGTGAAGTACCGGGACGTGGAGTATGAGGTGGCGGCACTGGTGGTAGTGCCCAGGGCTCTGAGCTACCGCTACTACGGCGCGGACGAGTTCATCATGAACGACCAGACCTTCATCCAGGACACCGGCACGGACAGCGTCATGTACTACGCCTTTGATACCACCGACGAGGCAAATGCCGGTATGGAGACCTTCCTCCAGGACTATACGGAGAACGTGAATCCCCAGTTCGACTACGAGAGCAAGGCCACCTACGCCGCGGAGTTCGAGGGTATGCGGGCCATGTTCCTCATGCTGGGCGGGGCGCTGAGCTTTATCGTGGGACTGGTGGGCGTGCTGAACTTCTTCAACGCCATCCTCACCGGCATCACGGTGCGCAAGCGGGAGTTTGCCGTGCTCCAATCCATCGGTATGACGGGAAAGCAGCTCAAGACCATGCTGGTATATGAGGGATTACTCTATGCCCTGGGAGCGGTGGTGATCTCTCTGGTGCTGGCGGTGGTGCTGAGCCCCCTGGCCTTCCGCGCCGTGGGGAACCTGTTCTGGTTCTTCACCTACCGCTTCACCATTTCTCCCATTTTGATTGTGGCTCCCATCTTCGCGCTGCTGGGCATCCTGGTGCCCCTGGCAGTGTACCGCTCTGTGGCCAAGTCCACCATTGTAGAGCGGCTGCGGGAGGCGGAAGCCTGACATGAAAGCCCCTGTGCGGTTGTCCGCACAGGGGCTCTTTTCATCTGTCCGTGTCACAGACGCTTCCCACCGGCCATGCGCCGGGGGGTGGTGATCCGCAGGGCCTGGCAGACCCGGCGCCGGGTGAAGCGGTAGACGCCATAGAGCACCAGGGAGACAGCAGCGATCACGGCGGCGCAGACAGCCATGCCGGCAGACTCGCCGGGGGTGAAGCGGTTATCATTGAAGTACATGATCATGGTATAGAAGGCGGAGATCAGTCCGGTGCCCACGATGGCCGGCACCAGGAACACCTTACCCATCTGCCCCCTTACGGAGCGGAAGAGATAGGCATTCGGCGCGCCCAGGTGCCGCAGGTCGTCGTAGACGCGGCGGTTGGTGAGGGCGATGGTGAAACAGCGGGTATAGGCGATAACGACCACCGCCGCGAAGCAGATGAGGGCGATGAAGATGAAGAGCATCAAAAAGACCGCCATCGTGGTGACGAAGTCGTTCTGGTCCAGAATCCGGAACTGGGGCATGTAGAGCCAGTAGTTGCGGAAATCCGAGGAGTCTCGGTCCTCCCGCTCTATGACGGGGAAGCCATGGGCAGCAATATTTTCCCGGTTATAGGGATAGGGCTCCCCGGCCTCCTCCGCCAGCGTATCCCGCACCAGGTCATAGGCGTCCATCTGCAGCACCTCGACGCCGGAGCGGTCCACAATTTCGTCAAAGAGGGCACGGGCAAAGGAATAGCCCGCCTCCGGCGCGTTGAAGAATACATACGTCTCCCGCCAGAGGTCTGTGAGGCCCTCCGTGATAGCGGCGTAGTCGGCGTCGTCCAGCACATAGCTGCCCAGCAGCATGGTGAAGCACAGCGGTTCCGCCGGGATCACCCGCAGCGCCTTATGTGTAACCATGTTGGTGATGAGCGTCACGTCGCCGCCGGAGAGATAGTCGCTGCCTCCCTCGTCATCCAGCACGTTGGCGCAGGTGCCGGGAGCCAGATCCACGCTCTGCCCAGTGAGGGCGTTCCAGGCACTCTCGGAGAAGAAGACGGCGCCGCCTTGAATCTCCCGGTACTCCGTGGTGTAGGTGGTGCCCAGGGCACCATTGTCGTGCTCGACGGACTCATAGCCGTCGCTGGCGAGATAGGCGGCTTCTCGCTGGGTCCAGGAGGTGATTTCCACGCCCTGCTCCGCTGCCAGGGCCTCCACCTCCTCCCGCTGAGGAAGGGGCTGATCATTCCGCCAGTGATATTCAAAGTCTACCGGGCGGCTGCCAAAGCTGTAGGTGGAACTGGTGTTCAGCATGGGAGCGTAGAAGCTGGCGAAGTAGGCGCCGGCGATCAGCAGCGTCATTACCAGCATATTCCGTACGGTCTGACGGCCCTGAAACTTCATCATGGACGTTGCGATGATGTCCCGGTATCTGCGGCCCTTTCTCCAGCCATTCACAACCGTGTGCAGGAGAATCATGTACATCCCCGCCAGGGCCGGGAGATAGAAGACGGCGTCCACCACGGCGGGCGGGTACCAGTGAAGTACGTTGACAAAGAACGAGGGCATGAGATACCCGCCCGCGCCGCCAATCACCAACAGGGCGACGCCTGCGGGACCATACCACCGTTTGACCTCCCGGATGGGCTCGGACTTATGGGACTCCTGGACAATATCGATGATGTTCGTGCGGCGGATGGACCGTCCGCCCAGCAGGAACAGCACCGCCACCACATATCCGGCAAAGGCCAAGGCCAGCAGATAGGACCGGGGGTCAAAGGAGAGAGACATCTCCTGAGAGTCCACCAGAAACAGCCGAAACAGCTGCCACACGGCCCAGGCCAGAGGACCGCCCAGCACCGCGCCTGCGGCGCAGGAACCCAGGGAGAGCACCGCTAGCTCCTTTCCCATCTCGCTTCTCAGTTGCCGGCGGGAGGCACCCAGGGCCAAAAACACACCGGTCTCCCGAGATTTCTGCCGGAAGAAGAGGCCGGCGGCATAGGTGGTGAACACGCCGCAGCCAATCACCGCCAGCACAAAAACCATCATCACCTGCTTGCGGCTGTCGCCTCCCTCCGGCAAGACGGAGAGAATGGTGGGCGAGCGCATCATGCATACATAGGCGGTGATCAGCAGCACGGAGAAGAAGCAGCAGAGCGCGAGAAGCGCGTACTGTCCCCGGTTTTTCCGCCGCAGGCGGGCATAGACCTGAGAAAATGTTTTCATACGCTCACTCCCTGCTCATGTCCCGGATGGCGTCCAGGAGCTGGTCCTGAAAGGCGGAGCGGTCCGTGGCGCCCTTTTCCAGGGTCCGCCACACCACGCCGTCCCGAAGGATGATGACCCGGTCGCAGAAAGAGGCGGCGTAGGAGTCGTGAGTTACCATGAAGATGGTGGCCTCCAGAGCGTCCCGGGCCTGCTGGAAGGAGCGGATGACGGCACGGCTGGACTTGGAGTCCAGGTTGCCGGTGGGCTCGTCGGCCAGGATCACCAGGGGGTGGTTGATGAGGGCCCGGGCAACGGCAGTGCGCTGCTTTTCGCCGCCGGAAATCTCCGCCGGGTACTTGTTCCGGATGGCGGAGATGCCGAACACATCGCACAGCTGGTCCGCCCGAGCCTCCGTCAGGTGGCCGACAGCGCCGGAGATGATGGCGGGCAGAAGGATGTTCTCCCGGACCGTCAGGCCGTCCAGGAGCAGGAAATCCTGGAAAACAAAGCCCAGCTTCCGGTTGCGGACAGCGGCCAGGGCGTCCTCGTCCAGGCGGGCCAGCTCCTCCGTACCCAGGGTGATCTGGCCGCTGTCGGCTGGAATGTAGCAGGAGATGCAGTTTAAGAGGGTGGTCTTGCCGGAACCGGAGGGTCCCATCACGGCCACGAACTCCCCGGTCTCCACCGAGAGGCTTACGCCCTTGAGCACCTCGTAGGTGGTCTTACCCACCTGATAGGATTTGTGCAGGTCTTTGACAGTCAGCATCGTGTTCTCTTCCTTTCTTGGATTACAGGATATTTTGAATGAGTGCGATGACCGCGAGATGGACGGGGTAGAAGGCGTAGAAGAACCACTTGTTGATTCTCAGCCGGGACCGCAGGGGCAAAAAAATCAGCGGAGCGGCCAGAATTGCGAAGAAGGACCAGTCCACCGTCCATCCGCCCAGCGTCAGGCACAGGGGGTCCTCCGCCCAGCCGTTCCAGAGTGCCGGGAGATAGCTCAGGGTATAGAGCGCGGCCCCGATACCGGGATGGTTCCGGCAGAGGTAAAAGATCAACATCAGCTGAATGCCGGTGCCGGAGTAGTCAAAGTTCCACCAGCTGACGGTGAAGAACGCCAGGGCGAACAGCCACCACTTCCGCTCCTTGACGCCGTATAGGGCCAACAGGCTCAAAAACAGCGTGAAGAAGATGTTCCAGTTGGTGAACTGGCGGAAGAATTCCTCCGCCGGGTGGAAGGCCAGCACATAGAACGGCTGGCTCACCAGGGCAAAGACGCCCAGCCGCAGCAGGTACTTTCTCACGTCCCGGGTATAGAGCAAGCCCACCGTCAAACAGTAGCAGAAGATGGGGAATGCCAGCCGCCCAATCCAGCGGAAGAACCCCACATCTGGAAAGAAGGCACCGCCGATGTGGTCGATCAGCATAGCGGTGATGGCGATGAGCTTCAAAAGGTCGGTATTCAGGTTGGTTTTGAGCCGGGGACCGGACGCCGGGATGGCGGGCGGGGTGGCGAGTGCGCTCCACACGCGGGAGCGGGTGATGGTCAGTTGCTGCATCATGGTTGTTTCCCTCCTTGTTGAGACTAGCGTACCGCGAAATAACCACCGCCGCAAACGGGGCTGTCATTTGCGGCGGCGGAGGTGTCAAGTTTGGTATCGGCGGGGAGCGGCATGTCATAAACGGCGGAATTTCTGTCAAGTTTGGTTTGGCGGCTGGGAGAAAGTGTGGTACAATAGCCGCGAAACGGCCATGGTATCTTGGATTAAAATGCATATGCCACAACGGTGCTTTGCACCTGCGGCATAATAGCCGCGAAGCGGCCTGCCGTTTTTTCCCGTTTTCGGGAAAGCCCGCCTGTTTGTGACATCCCGGCGGGAAGTTCTCTGGAAGAGGTGATGGGATGCTGCGCATTGGCATCTGTGACGACGTCTATGACGCCCGGCTGGTGCTCCGGTCCGCTCTGGAGCGGATTTTGGAGCGCCGGCATGTGGAGGGACGGTTTTTCGAGTTTTCCTCCGGCGAGGGGCTGCTCCGCTGGCTGGAGAGCCATGCCGGGGAGCTGGACCTGGTGTTTTTGGACATGGAGATGGGGGAGCTGGACGGCATGGAGACCGCCCGCCGCCTCCGGGCGCTGGATGTGGGACTTCAGCTGGTGTTTGTCACCGGCTACGCCGACCACGTCTTTGACGGCTACAGTGTGGGGGCCCTGGGGTATCTGCTTAAGCCACCGGGGGCAGAACAGCTGGAGGAGGTATTGGACCGGGCCCAGGGGGCGCTGTACCGGGACCTGGACCGGGCCTACATCTGCCGCAGCGGTGACACCCACTACCGCATTCCTCTCGGCAGTATTTCTTATTTTGTCTCTGACAGGAGGCAGGTGACGTGCGTCACCCCGGGGCGGGAATATACCTTTTACGGCAAGCTGGATGCCGTGGCGGCGGAATTGGGGGAGGCGTTTGTCCGCATCCACCAGCGGTATCTTGTCCGGGCCGCGGCGGTAGACCGGGTGGAGGGCAGCGAAGTGGTGCTGCGGGACGGCGCCCGGCTTCCTGTGAGCCGCTCCTGCCAGCAGGCGGCACTGCTGGCCCTGACCCGGGTGGAACTGGAGAGGTGAGGAATGGGACACGTGCTTTGGCTATTCTGGGTCTATGGCGGCTATTTCCTGTCCGTAGCTACCAGCGGCTTTTTTTTGTACAGGCTCTGCGCCCCCTTTGTCAGACCCCGGAAGGGGCGGGTCTGGAACGCTCTGCTCTTCCTGAACCTGATGGGGGCCAGCGGCATGGTGATCTGGATCGGAGATCCCAACCTGCTCTATACGCTGCCGGTATACTTTGCCCTGTTTCTTCTTGCCACGCGGGGCGACTGGGTGGGACGGCTGGCGGTGTGCATCATCCTCTTCTGCCTGGAGATGTCTGTGTGTGCTTTTCTGGACTCCTATGTGCAGTTTTTCAACGACTATGGCCTTTACGACCTGTACGATGTGGTGACTCGGCTGGCCCGGCCCCTGACATTCGGCGCGCTGTGGCTGCTGCTGCGCCGCCGCCTGCCCCGGGAACCGGCGACGCTTTCCCGGCGGCTGTGGAAGCTGGTGCTGGGGCTGGCAGCTATGCCTCTGTGCGCTCTGATCGCCGTGGTGCTGCTGACCTTCCGGAAATACGACTCCGCGGAGGTGGACGCTGTGGCCATGAGCCAGGGCGTGGTAGTGCTGCCCTTCACCCTGCTGACTTCTCTGGTACTGCTGCTGGCGATCCTAATCCTGGCGGAGCACGAGCGGCTGGAGCAGTCAAACCGCCTGGCAGCCCTGCGGGAGGTTTATTACCAGGGCCTGCGGCAACAGGAGACCCAGGTGCGGACCTTGCGCCACGATCTGCGCAACCACCTGACGGTGATCCGGGGCCTTCTGGAGCAGGGGAAGACGGCGGAGACGCTGGGCTATCTGGTCCAGATAGCCGGTTCCCCGGCCCTGCGGGGAACCAAGCGGTTTTGTGACAACGAGACCGCCAACGTGGTCCTGGCCGCCAAGGAGGAGCAGATGCAGCGGCAGGGTGTGGCGGCCGATATCGCGGTCTCGCTGCCCCGGGAGCTGCCTGTTGCGGACATGGATTTAACGGCCCTGCTGGGTAACGCCCTGGACAATGCGATAGAGGCGGTCTGCCAGGCAGAGGAGCGGCGGATTACCGTCCGCTGTAGAGCGGATAAGGGGCTGTTGATGCTCCGGGTGGAGAATACCATGCGCGGCGGGGTCCGGCCGGACCTTGCCACCACCAAGCCAGATAAGAGCGCTCACGGCTTCGGTATCGCCGGCATGCGGGAAATTGCGGAACGGTACGGCGGCTCTCTGGACGCCCAAGCCGGGAGCGGCCGGTTTGAGTTGCTGGTATGTCTGCCGCTTCCCAAGACGCCCTGAACGAAAGTTCAGAGCGTTTTGAGAGGCTCATCGCGGCGGACAGGAAAGGTTTGCTCCCATTCCTCGCGGTGTAGAAAAAGCGGTCAGAAGGTTGCTGGACTTCCTGACCGCTTTTCGTTGTAATCCTGTACAGCGGCTACCTGGTTTCAGGATGCCGTTGATACTGTTTTGTACGTAGTCATCTCAATAGCGAGGTTTTTGCCTGGAACCCCAAATAAGAGCGCGATATCGTGAAAGGTTATGTGAGAGCCGGGGACGCCGTGGTGATCCACAGAGTCCAGCGTGGGCCTCGCCGTCAGCGACGGCGCCGCCATTGCCGGGAGGCGGCTGAGCCCATTGCCGCAAACGACCTGCATGGGCTGGTCACGCTGCGTCTGCTTGCCTGCGTTATGGTGCGGCGTGCCAACGAGAATTACCGCTTTTTCATGAGCTTTCTATGGAGGGCTGATTGCTCTGGATACTTTGAGGATCTTATCACCGTCCACCTCGGTGCTTCCACATAACCTCTCCACCCTGCTGAGCAGCATGAAGTGCCTGACGCAGCCTCGGCATGCGGCGGAAATGCGCCGCCCTCCGGCGGGCTGTCCGTATAGGCGGAAAGAAACAGGGCAGACTACTCCTGAGGTGATCAAATGGCAAAAAAGGGAATGGCCCGTCCGGAGTGGACGCACCAGCAGCCCCGCAATGATGTGCCCCCCGTTCCGGAACTGCAGGGGAAGGCCAAACGGGGCAAGGAGCGGGCAAAGCCCGTGATTCCAGGCACCAGCGGCCCGGATATGAAGGTGTACCACAAACTCAAGGGGGATGGCTCCGTGGGGGACCCGGAGCCCTGAACCCTGGGTTGAGGGACGGAAAGACTGTCCATTTCATGGATCAGGAGGAAAAATGATGGAGCTACCCCTGGGATTTGGCATGGCGCTGGCACAGAACGAGGCGGCGATGCATGTGTTTGAAGCAATGACGGATGCGGAAAAGCAGGCTGTTTTGGAGCAGTGCCATCAGGTTCACTCCAAGCAGGAGATGCAGATGCTGGTAGCACGGCTGGAGGAGAATGGTGCGCAGGGATAACCTGCGCACCGCTTTTTAGCAGTTCCGCAGCCAGCATGAACGGTACGACGTGCGCAGAGCACATCGGACGGAATCATTCCCTCTGCGAGAGGAATCACCCGCCAGGGAAACTTTTGCGGACAGGAAAAACGGATCACGGGGAAATTTGAAAGGAAGGAACCGGCATTGCACTTTACGGAAGATGACATACCGGCTTGACACGGTTTTCCAGGAATGGTACCATAGACTCCACAGAATCTCCGGACGGAGACATCTTGAATGAAAGAAAGGGAGTTTACTGTCATGGCGGGGACACAGGAAGAGCGGAATCAGGTGATCTCCAAGATCAGGGAGATCGTCTCCAATGAGAAATTCAAGCTGGATGCCTATTACTTCTGCGGCTTTCCATCCGGAACACCGAATGAGAAGCTGCTGAAGGCCTGTGAGAGATATCTGGAGACCCTGGACCGGTCGGAGGAGCCGGATCGGGGGGTCACTGATGAGATGCTTGCTGAGCTGGAGAACACGCTTGCCAGAAAATCCAAGGCCGCGGATAACCTGGTCAACAATGACGCGGACATTCAGGCGGTCCTGGACCACAGGGAGCTTTTGATACAGGGATAAGATCCACCACAGCGCGAGGCATGGGAACGCCCCATGCCTCGCGCTGATTTGTGGCCGGAGAAAGAGAAGAGGCGGGAACTTTTTGGCGGGAGTTTCGTCTAAAGTTCTACTAAGGGCGCAATGCGCCGGAGAAAGAGGAGACAGAGAACCATGACACAACGTAATCGAAACCTGCTGACTCTGCTGCTGGCCCTGACCCTGCTGCTGGCTCTCACAGCCTGCGGAGGTGACGGAGAGACCAAGGACCCCGTTGAAAATCAGGTCGAGGAGACAGATGACACGCAGATGGAGGACGCTTCCGCAAATACTGACGATACCGCAGACGATTCAAACGTGCCCCCAGAGGAGCCTTTAAAGCCGGAAGAGGCGGGAGCGGCCACGGAGACAGAGAGCAAGCCGGCTTCCGGAAACCAGGGCGGTGTGCCGGCACCCAAGCCGGAGACGCCCGCAGAGAAGCCGGCCGAAACCCCAGATTCCAAGCCTGTGGAAAAACCCGCCGAAGAGCCGGAGACCACAGCGGTGGATTTGGCGGAATTCTATGCCGGTTCAGCGATCAGCTGCCCGCCATGATGTCGGTGGAGGGCGAGACGCTGGAGAACTACTACCCCGGCCTCGCGGACATCGCCGCCCGCCAGTGCTTGGTATATTACGCCGCAATCTCTGCCAGCGTGGGCGAGATCGCCCTGGTGGAGGTGGAGTCCGCTGACGATGTGCAGGCTGTCAAGGACATCTTCCAGGCCCGGATTGACTACCAGGTGGGGGATGAGACCAATCCCGGCGGAGCGTGGTATCCCGCCAGCATTGAGGGATGGAAGAACAACTCCCGCATTGTCTCCAATGGAAACTATGTGATGCTGGTGGCGGCGGACGGCGCAGACGACATCGTGTCTGCTTTCAACGCACTATTCGCGTGAGCGCGGGTATGAAAAAAGAGCGGGCTTCCTACGGAAGCCCGCTCTTTTGCTGAAGATTAAATGGTGATCAGGTCATATTCCCGACTGCCCAGGCCCAGCTTTTCCGCATGCTCCAAACACACCTGCCAGCGGGTATCCGGGTGGGCGGCCTGAAACAGGTCCCCGCAGCTACAGTCATATCCCTTGTCAAAGAGGAGGGAGCCCGGCATGGCGGGCTGAGCCACCACCGCGTCGGCACACGCCTGATCCAGAGCCACGGGATCGAAGGAGGCGAACATGCCGATGTTGGGAGCAATGGGGGCGTCGTTCTCACTGTGACAGTCACAGTTGGGGGAGATATCCATCACCAGCGAGACATGGAAACAGGGCCGGCCGTCCACCACTGCCTTGGTGTACTCTGCGATCTTGCAGTTGAGAATGTCCAGGGACTCATCGTTGTCGGCATGGATGGCGTCGGTTGGGCACAGGGCCAGACACCGGCCACAGCCCACGCACCGGTCATGGTCGATGGTGCACTTGCCGTCTTTGATTTGAGGCGCGCCGTGGGCACAGATCTTCGCGCAGTTGCCGCAGCCAACGCACGCGTCCTGGCTGACGGAGGGCTTGCCGGCGTTGTGCTGTTCCATCTTACCTGCCCGGGAACCGCAGCCCATGCCGATGTTCTTGAGGCACCCGCCCATGCCTGTCATCTCGTGGCCCTTGAAGTGGGTCAGGGAGATGAACACGTCCGCGTCCATCACCGCCCGGCCAATCTTGGCGGAGCGGACATACTGGCCGCCCTCCACAGGGACCTCCACCTCGTCGTTGCCCTTGAGCCCGTCGGCGATGATGAGGTGGCAGCCGGTGGAGTAGGGGGTGAAGCCGTTGATGTAGGCGGACTCCAGATGGTCCAGCGCGTTTTTGCGCCCGCCGACATAGAGCGTATTGCAGTCCGTGAGGAAGGGCTTGCCGCCTTGGCTCTTCACCAGGTCCACCACGACCCGCGCCCAGTTGGGGCGCAGATACGCCAGGTTCCCCGGCTCACCAAAATGCATCTTAATGGCGACGTACTTTCCCTCCATGTCCACATCGCCAAAGCCCGCAGTCATCATCAGGCGGGCCAGCTTCTGGGGCAGATTCTCCCGCCAGCTGGGGCAGCGAAAATCCGCAAAATAAACTTTAGACTTCTCCGACATCTTTTGACACTCCTTTTTCCCAAATCACAGGGCCGTGCCCTGTAAACCGTTACTCCTCTAAATCCACGTTGACATGATCGGTCCCATGTCGATCAAATTCTGACAGATAGGTATCAATCCGTTCCATCAGTGCACGATAATTCTCACCGGTCAGAGGCTCGCCGTCCATATCCCGCAGAGCCAGCTCCTCAGCCAAAATCTCGTAGAATACAATATCCTCATAGTGCTCGATGGCCTCGTGAATGCCGCCGTCGGCAAAGGCGCGGGACGGAATCAGCTCGCCGTGGTAGAGCTCCACCAGGCTCCGCATTCTGCGCTGCAGGCAGTGGGAGAAAACCAGACTCTCCACCTGGTCGTACTCCTTGATCCGGTCATCCTCCCGGGTGGAATTGATGACCCAGTTTCCTATGTACACCAGGTCCAACAGATAGCGATACTGTTGCTCTGTCAGTTCAATTTTCATGGGAAAACACCTCCCGGACAATTTAGCAGTCCAATTATAGCAGACCCTTATGCAAAATTCCACCTAAAAAACAGGGAAAAAACACTAAAATCTGTCTGCGAAGCATGTATATCCTTTGAGCGGCGGGCCTATTTGACCGCTTGGACGGAGAACTGCCCGCAGTTGCTTTCCAGATAACGAAAAGATTTAGGTCTTGTCAACAGATGGGCAGTCATAGTATAATATAAAATCCTGAATGCAGCTGCAGAAGGAGGTGGCGCCCATGGACACGCGGCCCATCGGCGTATTCGATTCGGGACTTGGCGGTCTGACTGCGGTGCGATCGCTGCGGCAGATTCTGCCGGAGGAGCAAATTATTTACTTTGGTGATACTGCCCGGGTGCCCTATGGCGGGCGGGAGCGAGAGACCATTTTGAAATATGCCCGGCAGGACGTGCGATTTCTCCGTTCCTTTGACCTTAAGGCCGTTGTCATTGCCTGCGGCACCATATCCACCACCTCTCTAGGTACCCTCCAGGAGGAAAACGACTTGCCCATGGTGGGGGTAGTGGAGCCAGCCTGCCGGCGGGCGTTGGCTGTGAGTGAAAAGAAACGGGTCGGCGTGATTGCCACACTGGCCTCGATCCGCTCCGGCGCCTATGAGACGGTGCTGCGGCGGCTGGACCCGGAGGTGGAGGTTTTCCGCCAGTCCTGCCCGCTGTTTGTACCCCTGGTGGAGAACGGCCGTTTCCGCCCCGGGGATATTGTGATTGAAACCGTGGCCCGGGAATATCTGGAACCTCTGCGGGAGACTGGAATTGACACATTAATTCTGGGCTGTACCCATTATCCGCTGCTGGTAGACATCATTGCGGAAATTCTGGGGCCCAAGGTGACGCTGGTCTCTGCGGGGGAGGAGTCCGCCTATGAGCTCAAGCGTCTGCTGAAATCCGGCGGCCTCTGGGCCGGCCCGGCCGGCCAGGGCGGGACGGAGTTCTATGTCAGCGACCGGCCGGAGGATTTTGAGCGGATCGCATCGGTGTTTTTGCAGGAGGACCTGCGCCACACCGCACGGAGGATTGACATTGACCAGTATTGAGAAAGTACCGGTGCTGCTGTCCATCCGGGGGGAACAGTATTTTGAGGGTGTAGACCCGGACGCAACCGAGCTGATGACCGAGGGCACCATGGAGCTTACAGAGTCTGGGATGCGTCTGAACTATCAGGAGACGGAGCTGACCGGCATGGCGGGGACCAGCACCACCTTTGAGGTACGGGGGCCCCGGGTGATTCTGACCCGGTCCGGGAAGGTGAACTCCCAGATGGTGTTTGAAGAAGGGCGCCAGCACACCTCCCTGTACGAGACGCCCTTCGGAGAGCTGACGGTGGATATCCAGACCGGACGTCTGCGGCACAATCTCAGCGAGCGGGGCGGCGTGATGGAAATCCAGTACTCCATTGCTGTGGAGCACACGGTGACAGGCCGGAACAGGTTTAAAATCCGTGTCCGGAGAAAAAACTGAAAACATCTCAACAAAAGAGGAAAATGATATGATCAACATGATCCAAAACGCGAAGGACCAGGCCGCGGCGCTGGCCATGAGCGCCTATCAGGCCGCGGTACGGGACGGCACGCTGCCCCAGGCGGAGGTCAAGACCGCACCGGTGGAGATTCCCAAAGATACCGCCAACGGCGATTTCACCACCACCTTTGCCCTGGCGGCCAGTAAGCTGCTGCGCCAGCCGCCCCAAAAGATTGCCCAGGCCCTGCTGGACCACATGGACCTGGCAGGGAGCTACTTTGCCTCTGCGGAGATTGCCGGCCCCGGCTTTTTGAACTTCCGCCTGAACGAGAGCTGGTACCAGGGCGTGATGACAGCGGTGGAGAGCGAGGGGGACGCCTACGGCACCGCCGGTCATCTCAAAGGACAGAAGATCATGGTGGAGTTCGTCTCTGCCAATCCCACCGGTCCCATGCACATGGGCAACGCCCGGGGCGGCGTGCTGGGCGACACGCTGGCCAGCGTCCTCGCCGCCTGCGGCGCGGACGTGACGCGGGAGTTCTATGTGAACGACGCCGGCCACCAGATCGACAAGTTCGCCCACTCTATTGAGGCCCGCTACCTCCAGATCATCCAGGGGGAGGACGCTGTGCCCTTTCCGGAGGACGGCTACCAGGGGGCGGACATCCGGGAACTGGCCCAGGCCTATTACGATCAGAACGGGGACAAGCTCCTGCATGCCGATCCCCAGGAGCGGCAGGAAGCCCTGGCCCAGTATGGCCTGAGCGTGAACCTGCCCAAGATGAAAACGGACCTCCGGCGCTATAAGATTGAATACGATAACTGGTTTTTGGAGTCCAGCCTTCACGAGAGCGGGTATGTGGCTGAGACGGTGGATCTGCTCACCGAGCGGGGGTGGACCTATGAAAAGGACGGGGCGCTGTGGCTCCGGACCGCCGACATCATGCGGGAGAACCTGCTCAAGGCCGGAAAGAGACCGTCGGACGTGGAGAAGCTGGACCTGAAGGACGATGTGCTGCGGCGGGCCAACGGGTTCTATACCTATTTTGCGGCGGACATTGCCTATCACCGCAACAAGTTTGCCGTCCGGGGCTTTGACCGGGTCATCAACATCTGGGGTGCGGACCACCACGGGCATGTTGCCCGCCTTAAGGGGGCGCTGGACGCCCTGGGGCTGGACGGCACTGGGCGGCTGGATATTGTGCTGATGCAGCTGGTAAAGCTCCTGCGGGATGGGGAGGCCGTCCGCATGTCCAAGCGCACCGGCAAGGCCATCAGCCTCTCGGATCTCTTGGATGAAGTCAGTGTGGACGCCGCCCGCTGGTATTTTAACGCCAAGCCGGACACCCAGATGGAGTTCGACCTGGGACTTGCGGTCCGGGAGGACAGCGAGAACCCTATCTACTATGTGGAGTACGCCCATGCCCGCATCTGCTCACTGCTGCGGACCCTGGGGGAGGAGGGGGTCCACGTCCCGGCCCAGGCGGACGTGGACATGTCGCTGCTGGCGGGAGAGACGGAGACGGCCCTTATCAAGCAGCTGGCCCAGTTCTGCGAGGAGATTAAACTCGCTGCCCGAGACTATGACCCCAGCCACATCAACCGCTGCCTCCAGGAGCTGGCGGCGTGCTTCCACCGCTTCTACAACGCCTGCCGCATCAAAGGCGAGGAGGCCGCGGTGCAGGCGGCCCGGCTGAAGCTGGCGGACGACACCCGCGTGGTGCTGAGAAACGGACTGAGGCTTATCGGCGTGGACGCACCGGAGAAGATGTGAGCGAAGACGGTATGCCACGGCTTTGATTGGTGCGGTTCTGAGCAGCCGCAAACAAAGATCCAGGGAAACGCAGAGGAGCGGAAGAAGCGCAAAGGTCCTTTTAACGGGCGGCCGCCGGGAAACCGGGGGGCCGCCCATTTCTCTCGACAGTGGTGAAGGTTTTTCCTCCTGCACTACAGAAGGAAAAACCTTCACCGGGCCTTGACAAAGCTCCTGCGCCGGGGGTATTCTGGTACAGTTCATAAGACGGGAGTGAATCACTATGGAATCTGTGGAAGAGATCAAACAGCCGGGTCGGCCGCAGAACGCGGCGCTGCGGGCCGCCTTTCCCGCCACGGTGCCGGTTTTAACGGGATACCTCTGCCTGGGGATGGCCTACGGATTGCTGATGTCTGCCAGTGGATATGGGCCCCTTTGGGCAGTTTTCATGAGTATTCTGGTGTTTGGCGGCAGTATTCAGTATGTGGCCGTCACGCTGCTGACAGCAGCCTTTGCGCCGGTGCAGGCCTTTTTGATCTCCGTGATGGTGAATGCCCGGCACGTTTTTTACGGGCTGTCTCTTTTGAAAAAGTACCAGGGCATGGGACGGGTGAGGCCCTTTTTGATCTTCGCTCTGACAGACGAGACGTTTTCGCTGGTCTCCACTCTGGAGCCGCCCAAGGATGTGGAGCGGAGGGATTTTTACTTCTGGATTTCCCTGCTGAATTACAGTTACTGGGTGTGCGGGTCCCTCCTGGGCGGGATTTTAGGATCGCTGCTGACCTTTGATACCACGGGGATGGACTTTGCTCTGACGGCCCTGTTTGTTGTGCTGTTTCTGGAGCAGTGGAAGAAGCGGGAGAACCGCGCTGCCGGGCTGATCGGGATGGCCTGCGCTGCCGTGAGCCTTGCCGTCTTTGGGGCGGATAACCTGGTAATCCCAGCTATGGCGCTGATTTTGGCGGCTTTACTGGGGGGGAGGCGTCTAAATTGCATTTAACAGGATTTGAGACGCTGGTGATGATTCTGGCGCTGGCAGCCGGGACGCAGCTGACCCGCTGGCTTCCGTTCTGGCTGTTCCCGGAGAATAAAGAGCCGCCGGCAGTGGTGGCGTACCTCAGCCGGGTGCTGCCTCCAGCCTGCATGGGGCTGCTGGTGGTCTACTGCCTGAAGGGAGTCTCTTGGCTCTCCGCTCCTCACGGCGCACCGGAGCTGCTGGCCATCGCGGCGGTGGTGATTGTCCACAGGTGGAAGGGAAACGTTCTGCTCTCCATCGCCGGCGGCACGGCGCTATATATGCTGCTGGTGCAGGTGATTTTTGCATAAGCTTCTAAGATTTGCATACAATGGAACTGCGGCCTCTGGCCGCAGTTCTTTGCAGATTAGGAGGCACATGATGCGCAGACGGCTGTTTTTCTGGGAGTTGGCAGGCTTCTTGTTTACCGGAGCTCTGGGAGTGCTGCTGCACTTTCTCTACGAGTGGAGCGGAGGGAATACCCTGGCAGCGGCCTTTTCCGCGGTCAATGAGTCCACCTGGGAGCATATGAAGCTGCTGTTTTTCCCGATGTTTGTTTTTTCGGTATTTCAGGTGTGTATCATGGGACGAAACTACCCGAACTTTCTGGCGGCTCGGGCGGCAAGCATCCTGACAGGACTGGTGTTGATCCCTGTGCTCTTCTACACATATACCGGCGTGTTGGGACGCAATATCAACTGGGTGGATATTGCAATTTTTTTTCTGGCAGACCTGGGCGCCTTTTTGCTGGATGCCTGGCTCTTGCGGCGGGGCAAGCTAACCGCACCCTGGCAGCAGATTCTGGGTCTGCTGATTCTATGGGCGGTGGCATTTTGCTTTGTCTGGTGTACGTTCCGGCCAGTCAAACTGGCCCTGTGGATGGACCCGGTGACAGGCACGTTTGGCGCTTAGAATATAGAATACCCCACCGGTCGAAGGCTTGCGGCAGCCTCCGGCCGGTTTTTTCACGAAGCCATGGGTGCGAATGGGAGATTCCCTTGACCGCCTTTGCCAAGCGGCGTATAATAGGAGATAGCAACAGGAAAAGGAGAAACCGATCATGCAGAAAAAGAACTCGCCCAACTGGGTGATTATTGGCGCCTGTGTATTTTGCAATGCTGTTTGCGCGGGGCTGTGGCTGTACCGCGGATTCTTTTGGGGAGACGGCGTGGATTGGTTCTATGTGGCTGTGGGTGCGATCTGGCTATTGGTTGCCCTGCTGTGGTGTGTCCGCATGATGCGCCGGCCCCGCAAGAAAGACTCGGGAGACGCCCCGGACAACGCGCTGAGATAGAGGAGGAGACGACCATGGATTCACAAAGCCCGCAGACGCCTGCCCTGACTCTCCATGGAGCGACATCGGCTTCGCCCGCGGAAGAAGAAACGGTTTCCGCGCAGCTGGATGAGAGCCTTCTGACCGAGGCGGAGAGGAAGATGGTGGAGGAGTTCTCTGCCAAAATTGACGTGATGGACTCCAGCCAGGTGCTGCAATATGGCGTCGCTGCCCAGAAGCATGTGGCGGAATTTTCAGAGACCGCGCTTTCCTCGATCCGCTCCAAGGACCTGGGCGAGGTGGGACAAGCTCTCTCCCAGCTGGTGGTGGAGTTGAGGGGCTTTGGAGACGAGGAGGAGAAAAAGGGAATTCTGGGCCTCTTTAAAAAGGCTGGAAACAGGCTGGAGGCAATGAAGGCACAATATGCCAAGGTCGAGGCCAATGTGGACCAGATTGCCCGCCAGCTGGAGCAGCACCAGTTGACGCTGATGAAAGACGTCGCCATGCTGGACCAGATGTATGAGCTGAATCTGAAGTACTATAAAGAATTGACCATGTACATTCTGGCGGGAAAGAGGCGGCTGGAACAGCTCCGAACCGGTGAGCTGCCGGACCTGAAAGCCCGCGCTGAGTCTACAGGTGCACAAGAGGACGCCCAGCGATACAACGATCTCAGCCAGATGTGTGAGCGGTTTGAGAAAAAACTCCATGATCTGGAGCTGACAAGGGTTATTTCCATTCAAATGGGTCCTCAGACTCGTCTGCTGCAGAATAACGACACGCTGATGGTGGAAAAGATCCAGTCCTCCCTGGTGAATACAATTCCCCTGTGGAAGAGCCAGATGGTGCTGGCACTGGGCCTGGAGCACAGCCGGCAAGCCACGGCAGCCCAGAGCGCGGTGGCGGAGATGACAAATGAGCTTTTGAAGAAAAATGCCGACCTGCTCAAGATGGGAACGGTGGAAACCGCCCGTGAGGCCGAGCGTAGCGTGGTGGACCTGGAGACCCTGCAGCACACCAATCAGCAGCTGATCGCCACACTGGATGAGGTGATGGATATCCAGCGCCAGGGCGCGGAGAAGCGGCGAAACGCCGAAGCCGAGCTTGGCCGCATCGAGGGAGAGCTTAAGCAGAAGCTCCTGGAGCTGCGGAACTGACATGACATTATACAAACAACCCCTGCTTTCAAAAAGAGCAGGGGTTGTTTGCGTGTTCAGACATAATAGCGAAATTGGCGAAGCAGGTATTCCACGTCATCGTCTAGCGGGCCGTACTCTGCAAGCAGAGCATCTCGGATTTTGCGTAGGGCATCCTTGTTTCCGGAGTCATTGGCTACTTTAATAGCGGCAAGATAACGGTTGTAGTCACTGGACGGCATAGCTGATTTCTCCTTTTTCCAAGATTCCGTATGATGCGGGGGATAGACATACGAGCGAACCAAATTATGAGATAACGGTATCCAACATATCGCAGATGATGGTATACCACTGTTGTTCGGCCTCCATTTTTTCCTTGTCACTTTTCCCTTTGATGAGGTGCCGGACACCTGCGATGCCCGCCCCCACAATTGCCGCGCCTGCGGCAGCGTTTTCCAGGGGATTATATCCCCGGTAATGGATACCCTCCTTTGCCGCAGCATTGAACTGTTTTCGGACTGCCTCTGCTTTTATGAGCTTACTGGTACCAAAACTCTCGGCAGAGACGAATGCATAATTCCCTTGACGTTTAATGCGGACAGCCACTGAAAAATAGTCTTTTTGATGTTCCGGATGGTACAGAACCAGACAATCTTCGGCCCCGCCAAACAGGCCTCCTCTTACCTGGTCCAAACGAAATGCGATAGGAATGCCTGCCTGCTGAGCTTCACCTTGCAGCAGAGACTGAATTGCCTGTAGAGTAATGTCCTGCCCATCCTGATATCTGATTTGTGGACGGAATTCCTGCAATTCTTTTTCTTTTATCACAATCATTTGCTCCTCTCTGATTGGTTTAGAATCAAATATAATTCTTTTAGATTAAATATTATTATGCTTTTGGAAAATTTGCAAGGGGAAATATTATCTTTAAGATCATAAATTGAGGTGAAGAATCGACGATGAAAGATCGACTGCTGGGAGACACCATTCGTGCCGCACGAATGGAAAAAGGGTATACACAGGAAAAGCTTTCAGAACTCTTGGATATTACTCTGGTGCATCTTGCCAATATAGAGGGCGGCCGCCGCAATCCATCTGTCCCCCTCCTTTTTCAGATGATGGCACTGCTGGACTTCTCCGTGGATGCACTGGTATTTCCGGACCGGGCAGAGAACCGGGTTTTGCATACCAACGGGCTGACAGAACAGCAGATTGAGGCCCTCTCCCGGCTGATCGATACCATGAAAACAAAACCAGCGGTTTGAGAGATTTCTCTCAAACCGCTGGTTTGTTTCACACGCGTTTACCCCAGATGTACCCGCTGCGCGTCGTCGGGATGGACCGATACCACAGCCTCGGTGAGCTGCCAGCAGGTATAGTCGCTGACTCGGCCGCTTTTCAGGTCTGCCAGCAACTGGTCCTTACAGGCCAGAAGCAGGGCCAGATCACTCCGGCTTTGCCAGTAGAGGCAGATGTCCCGACCGTTAGAACCGGAATCGTCCGTCCAATCGTCCGTCCAGTAGCCAGGAGTCATATTGGCGCCCTCATAGCGGAGGTCCAACTCTACAGTTCCAGGGGTGACGGTGTCCCGGACCTCAATCCGTCCCAGCGCGCGGAGCTGGCTGGAAAACTCGCCGTCATGGCTGAAAATGGAGATGGGGCCTGTCGTATCCCCAAGCTCTACCACAATATGACTGCTCTGTGGAGCGCCCTCCACCAGCTGTACGCCTCCATAAGAGAGGGAGGACGCCTCCACCAGCTGCACCCCAACGCCAATGCCTGTCAGCAGCAGACCGCCGCATAGCAGTCCCAGGCAGGTCCACCGAAAGGTACGCTTATTTCTCATCGGGGTTCTCCTCCTTCTCCAATTCCTCCCGCATGGTAGACAGCACCTGGGGCGGGACGGTGTCTGCCTGTGCTGAGGCAGGTCTGTGCCGGTGCCAGATCAGACCGCTGCCAAGGCCCAGAACTCCAGCGCAAAAGGCAGTGATTCCCACACACCCCAGCACTGCGCCGGTCAGTGGAAGCCCCTGGACCAGCCAGACCATCAGCACGCCGAATAAAAGCAATGCGGCAAGGCCCGCGCCCAAAAAGGGGAGCGCGCACAGTGCCAGTGCGAAGTTCCACAGCAGCCAGGCCAAAAAACGGCACAGGCGGACGATACCGTTTCCGGCACTGTGGAAAAACCCGCCGAAAGCCGTACCGGCTCGCTGCTTCCTGCTAGATAAGGGGCGGGATTCTTCGGTGATCTGCACAATACATTCCTCACTTTCTTGTTGCATGACGTTTGGCCTCCGGAAGAGGATGCGGAACCGCGCTGCAAGGCGGTGGGGAAAAGCGGCAATCGCCCGGCCCGCCCTGGAGAAGAATACGGCAAGTCCGTGTCCCAGCCTCCGAAAAAAATTTCCGGTGTGAGACCAGGCGCGGCTGAGAGCGGGACGCGGGTCCAGAAGCTTTCCGGGTGCCCTGCTGTAGGCTGGATTTACATGATAGGCCGCCAAAATCTCTGCTGTCAACTGATGGATGTCGCCAAAGTCCTGGATGGCCTCCTCCTCGGTGAGTCCCCCAGCGATCCGCATGTCAATATGCTGGGCATACTCTGCCAGAATGTCCTGCTGCTCGGACTCTGCCAGAACCGCCAGGCCGTTTTGCAGCTCCTTCAAAAACGACTCCTTATTTTTCATGCTCTCTGCTCCTTTAGAAAACGATTGACCTGCTGTTGAAACAGGTCCCACTCTGTCTCCAGAGCGTCCCGGTATAAAATCCCCGCAGCTGTCAGATGGTAGTATTTGCGGGACGGGCCTTCGGTGGACTCCCGGAGATAGGTCTCAAAATAGTGCTCATTGGTCAGACGCTTGAGGAGGGGGTAGATGGTACCCTCATTCACGTCCACCACCTTGGAGACCTCAGCCACCAGTTCATAGCCGTACATATCCCGCTTGCGCACGGATTCCAGGACAATCAGTTCCAGAACGCCTTTTTTGAACTGCGCATTCATAACATCTCCCCTTTGATGACTATCCTACACCTAGTACTATGTAATGTCAAGTACTAAAAATAAAATAATACCGCAATGCCGCTTGAAAAAGACAAGCCGCCTTCCCGGCCAGGGGAAGGCGGCGTCTCAAAGACAGAACCTTTTGATACAATTAGACAGAGAGCGAGTCAGCCAGCTCCAGACCTGGGTTGTGTTTGGTGAGAAAGCCCACAGACCACTCGCCGCCAAAGGCCACCAGCAGACGGCTCCGGAAATCCTCCAAAATGGCGGAGCCGGTACATAAAACCAGATCCTCCGGCTTGCAGGGGCAGGCGGTGATGAGCCGCAGGTGGTCGTAAGGCAGACCCGTCATATAGAGGTCCACACCGTACTCATTCTTCATCCGGTACTCAAAGACGTCGAATTGCAGCGTGCCCACCACACCGACAATCACTTCCTCCAATCCGGCGCCGGGGACCTTGAAGATCTGGATGGCGCCCTCCTGGGCGATTTGTTCCGTGCCCTTGATAAATTGTTTGCGCTTCATGGTGTCCTTGGGAGCGACCCGCATAAAGTGCTCCGGCTCAAAGGTAGGAATGCCGGAGTAGCGGAACTTCTTCCCCGGCACGGTGATGGTGTCCCCGATGGCGAAGAGGCCCGGGTCGAACACGCCGATGATGTCCCCGGCGTAGGCCTCCTCCACGATCTCCCGCTCTGCGGCCATCATCTGCTGAGGTTGGCTCAGCCGCAGCTTTTTTCCGCTCTGGACGTGGAAGTACTCCGTCTCCCGCTGAAACTTGCCGGAACAGATGCGCATGAAGGCCAGCCGGTCCCGGTGAGCCTTGTTCATGTTGGCCTGAATTTTAAAGACAAAGGCGGAGAAGTCCGGAGAGAACACGTCTACCTCCCCCTGATCGCTGATGCGGGGCAGGGGGGCGGTGGTCATCCGGAGGAATTCCTCCAAAAAGGGCTCCACGCCGAAGTTCGTGAGGGCGCTGCCAAAGAACACCGGGGAGAGGGTGCCGCTTCGAACGGCCTCCAGGTCAAACTCCCGGCCGGCCCCCAGGAGCTCCACCTCCTCCCGCAGGGCAGCAGCCTTGCTGGCACCGATCAGCTCCTCCAGCGCCGGGTCCTCCAGTGCCACCTCCGTGACAGAGGCCTTCCGGCCCCGGCCCTCCGCCTCAAAAAAAAGAATGCGGCCCTTTTCCCGGTCATAGACGCCCTGGAACTCCTTGCCGCAGCCGATGGGCCAATTGACGGCATAGGTGTCGATACCCAGCTCCCTCTCCACCTCCTCGCACAGCTCCAGCGGGTCCCGGGTCTCCCGGTCCATCTTGTTGATGAAGGTGAAGATGGGGATGTGGCGCAGGGCGCAGACCTTGAAGAGCTTGCGGGTCTGGGGCTCCACACCCTTGGCACCGTCAATCACCATCACCGCGCTGTCCGCCGCCATAAGGGTGCGATAGGTGTCCTCGGAAAAGTCCTGGTGGCCGGGAGTGTCCAGAATGTTGATGCAGAAGCCCCCATGCTGGAACTGCATGACGGAGGAGGTGACAGAGATGCCGCGCTGTTTTTCAATTTCCATCCAGTCGGAGGTGGCGGCCTTGGCCCGCTTGCCCTTGACCTCACCGGCCTGGGCGATGGCTCCGCCGTAGAGCAGAAATTTTTCCGTCAGGGTGGTCTTGCCGGCGTCGGGATGGGAGATGATGGCGAAGGTCCGCCGCCGGGAAATTTCTTCTTGCAAGGTAGACATGGAATGCCCTCCAAATGAATCAAAATGCGGGCCATCATCGACCCTCGCGCTGAGTGGCGCGTCCAAGTGTTTTGAAAAAGCCTTGGCGAAAGGGCAAGGTATTTGCCCTGAAGCAGCATGAAATCAGGATTCCGACCAAAGCGTACGTTTTGGCCGGACCATCATGGCGAAAGTCCGCCGCTGAAAAAGTTCTTCTGGCCGTGCAGAAGGATTCGCCCTGATTTCAGAGATACAACTTGGATAATTTATCACAAACCATCTGTCATTGCAAGGGGGAAGCGGTGGTGCGGCGATAGAGACGCAGCCAGGACGGGGAATTCTCCTCCTGTGCGAGACAGAAAAATTCCCAGCCATAGCGCTCATAGAACGCGGTGTGCTCTGTGACGAGATAGAGCGTCTCCACGCCAAGCGCGGCAACATCCTCGCAGATGAGGTTCAAAAGTCTGCCAGCCAGCCCCCGGTTCCGCCAGGGCTCCTCTACATAAAGGGCGCAGACATTGGGGGAGAGGTCCTTTCGGAGGTGGAAATCATGTTCAATCACCCCGGCACCAGCGATGATCCGGTCTCCCTCTAGCAGTACATACCATTGGGGAATCGGGGCGCCGCCCCGGAGACAGGCCTGGATGCTTTGCAAATAGGCCTCCCGGGGGACGCCCCACTTGCTGTGAAACCAGCTCGCGGCCTGCTCCGCCAGAGCGGGGTGGTCCCGCAGTTTCATGACCGGGTGATCCATACACGTCATCCTTTCCATCAAAAGCATTCCCTCAGCGCCGCAGCAGGCGGAGGACACAGGCCGCGAGAAACAGCGCCAAATTCGCCGCCACCACCGTGGCGCCCACAGGAGTGGAGTAGACGAAGGAGATGGTGAGACCTGCGCAGAAGCACACCACGGACGTGACAGCGGCGGAGAGAATCACGCCCCGAAAACTGCGGAAGAGCCGCATGGCGGTCAGGGCTGGAAAGATGATGAGGGACGAGATCAGCATCGCGCCCATCATCCGCATGCCCAGCACAATGGTGAGAGCTGTCAAAATCGCCAGCAGCGTATTGTAGCGACCCACCCGCAGCCCGGTGGCCCGGGAGAAATTCTCATCAAAGGTGATGGCGAAAATCCGGTGATAGAAGAGGACAAACAGCGCCAGCACCGCCGCGCACAGCGCCGCCGAGAGCGCCACGTCTCCCCAGCTCATAGCCAGGACGCTGCCGAACATATAGCTATCCACATCCGTCGTCATGCCGGAGGTCCGGGAGATCACCAGGATGCCGATGGCAAGGGAGGCAGCGCTCATGGCGGCGATGGCGGCGTCGTTGTTGCGATGGGGGTTGTCCGCGGCCCGCAGCAGAAAAAAGGCCGCGAGGATCACCACGGGGATGGAGAAGTACAGCGGTGTCACTCCTAAGGCCACGGCAATTGCCAGCGCGCCGAAGGACACGTGGGAGAGACCGTCTCCGATCATGGAGTACCGTTTGAGAACTAGGGATACGCCCAGCAGCGCGGCGCACAGACTCACCAGAACACCGGCAATCAGCGCCCGCTGCATGAAGGGCCAAGAGAACATCTCCAAAAGATTCATGGGCCCACCTCCCGGAAGCGTCGCCCCTGAGGGGAGGCGAGATAGTCAGCCACTGGGCCTAGGAATGTCCCCCGCTGACCGATGTGAAGCACCGACCGGGCGCTGCGCAGGGCTGGTCCCAGATCGTGTGTCACCATGACAATGGCCATGCCCTCCTTGGTGTTGAGATAGGAAAGGGTTTTGTAGAGGTCCTGGGCGGCGGCTGGGTCCAGGCCCGTGATGGGCTCGTCCAGGATCAGCAGCCGCCCGGCGGCGCACAGTGCCCGGGCCAGCAATACCCGCTGCTGCTGCCCGCCGGAGAGCTCCCGGTAGCTCTTGTCCTTCCACTCAAGAACACCTAGCTTTCCCAGGTTCATCAGGGCCTGAGACTTCTGGGCGCGGGTATAGAAAAAGCGGGAGCCCTTCTGGTTGAGGCACCCTGAGAGAGCCACCTCCAGCACGGTGGCGGGAAAGTCCCGCTGGGCCCGGGTCTGCTGGGGAAGATAGCCCACGGCTCCTCGCTCCAGCTCCGGTGCCCGCAGAATTTCCCCGGACTGGGGTGCAAGCAGCCCCAAAAGCCCCCGCAGCAGGGTGGACTTTCCAGAGCCGTTATCGCCCACAATGCAGAGGTAATCACCGTCCCGGATGGTGAGGTTCAGATGGGAGAGCACAGTCTGCCCCTCATAGCCCAGGGAGACGTCCCGGCAGACAATCAGTTCATGGGGTTCCATAGGCATCCTCCTGTGCGCAGTGCTGGCACCGCCCCGTCAGAATGGTCCGGCGGGGGTCCATGCAAAAGTGGTGGGCTGTCTCCAGGTGGCGGCAGAGAGCTTCCATCTGGATGCACTCTAAATGCGTAATACGGCCGCAGGCTTCACATCGCAGCAAGATGCAGCCGTGGTCCGGCTGAGGGTGGGGGCAGCACTGGTACAGCGCACCCTCCTCTGTGGGGACCTTGTGAACCATGCCGGCAGCCTCCAGCTTTTCCAGCTGACGGTACACCGTGGCAAGGCCCACCGGGTGGCCCGTGTGCCGCAGGTCCTCTGTCAATTCCGCAGCGGTGAAGGCATCAGCGCCCCGGGACTGGACGCACTGGAGAACCGCCTGGTATTGCTTTGTCACATAGGGCATCAAACAGTCTCTCCTCTAAATCGAAAATGAGAATCATTTTTGTATTATACAGGGAATTGAAAAAAAGTCAACAGCGGTTGCAAAAAACAGGAAAGTGCGGTATGGTATAGACAGAAATCTTGGGTTGCGCAAGCATGCGTAAATACAAAAGCGGGAGAAGGACTACATGAGTGCTTCATTGGTGATCATGGCAGCGGGGCTGGGGTCTCGCTACGGCGGGAGCAAGCAGGTGGACGGTATTGGCCCCCATGGGGAAATCCTGATGGAGTATGCCGTTTACGACGCTTTGCAGGCAGGGTTCAACAAGGTGGTTTTTATCATCAAGCCGGAGATGGAGGCGATGATGGAGCAGCTATGCGTCGCCAAGCTGCGGCGCCAGACGGCGGAGAATGGCAGGGCTGTACAGGTGGCGTATGCCTTTCAGGATTTTTCCTCACTTCCACAATTTTACACATTGCCTCCGGAGCGGGTGAAGCCCTTTGGAACCGTACATGCGCTGCTGTGCGCGGAAGATGTGGTGCAAGAGCCTTTTTGTGTCATCAATGCGGATGATTACTACGGCGGCGGCGCCTACCGGACCATGTATAAGGCTCTGGACCGCCTGCCGGCGACTGGCAAGGCGGTGATGGTAGGATATCACCTGAAAAATACCGCTAGCCTTTATGGAACGGTCTCCCGCGGTGTATGTGAGGCAGCGGAGGGAACCCTTCGCTCCATCCGGGAGACGAAGCAAATACAGCTGTATGCAGACGGAAGCCTGCGGGACCTGGCCACAGGCCAGGCGCTGGCGCCGGACACGCTGGTATCCATGAATTTCTGGGGTTTTTCCCCCTCTATTTTTCACGCGGCCAGGACATACTTTAAAGCATTCCTTCACAGTCCGGCCGGTGCGGATTTGAAGGCTGAGTGTCTGCTGCCGGTGATGGTGGGGGATCTTCTGGGGCGGGGAGCGCTGGAGGTGAATGTGCTGCCATCCTATGACCGGTGGTTTGGCATGACGTACCGCCAGGACCGGGAGACCGTGGCGGAGGAGCTGCGGCAGCTGCACGCGCAGGGAGTTTATCCGGGGAAGCTTTGGAACTGACAGGGGTGGTGTAACTTTCTGAGAATAAAAAGATAGTATGAGGCAAATCTGATAATTTTTGTTACCAAATTTCAACGAATTGTTTCGACTTTTTTCGACCTCCATCGTCTATAATAGTAGATAAGAAACGAACGGGGGTTTCAAAGCGCGTGGTTGGGAAGCGAGTCAAGAAAAAACCGAAAACAGGATGGAAGCTGCTGGGCACACTGCTGGCTGCCTGCGGGACGTTGCTGCTGATGATGGGCGGCCCGCAGGGTGTGGCGGTTGATTCACCGCAAGAGGCACCTATGGAGTTCGTTGAGCATTCTGCCGCCGCAGAGAAGCCGGACGAGGCACCGCAGGAGCGGCCCGCCGGCCAACCAAAGGCTGAACAGGAGCCCTCGGTGATTGAGGCCCTTCCTCCGGCTGGGGATGCTTCCATAGCGGCGGAGCGTGAGCCGGTGGAAGATACTTATTTCGATGACGCGGTATTTCTGGGGGATTCCCGTACAGAGGGCTTTCACCTATACAGCGGCCTCAAGACCGGCACATACCTCTACGCCACCGGCGCTACAGTGGAGTCGGTATTCAGCAAGTCGGTATCCACGCCTTTGGGACGGATGCCGTTGCTGGACGCATTGGAAAAAACCGCATGCGGCAAGATCTATGTGATGCTGGGCGTCAATGAGCTGGGCTGGAACGGGACCGATACCTTCCGCAATCAGAGTGCAAAGCTGATAGAACGGCTGCAGGCCGATCATCCGGAGACGCAGATCGTTCTCCAGTCCATTCTGCCGATCAGCGCCCGGCAAGAAGAAAAAGGCACCTATGTAAACAATGAGCGGATTGCAGTGTATAACCAAGTGCTGCAGGAGTTGGCAGAGACCTATGGTGTGACTTATCTCAATGTGGCAGAGGCAGTTGCGGATGAGGACGGTTTTTTGCGGGCAGACTGGAATTTTGACGGTGTACACCTGAATCAGGAGGGGTGCCAGGCATGGCTTGCATACCTGCGGACCCATCCGGTGGAGGAAATGGCGGAGTCCATTTCATAGCGAACGGAAGAACCCGGCCGCCCAAAGGGTGGCCGGGTTCTTATGTTGGCGCGGAAAAGAGAAACCAGCGGGGAGCAAGCCGGCGGGTTTCCCCGCTGCCGCGTCCGTCCCGCCACCGCCACCCGTCAGGAGTTTCCTCCAACGGAAGAGCAGCGTTTTGAAAGGCCAGCGGCACATTGTCGGGAGAGTAGTAGAAACCATAGAGCCGGCCGCTCTGCTCTATGAACACGTATTCCACCATGGAATGCTGGCCGGGCCAATCATTCACATAGAGAAAGCTTCCGTCATAGGAGAGGTTCTTGCCCTGGAGGAAACAGGCGTCCATATCAGCTTGGAGCTCCGTCTGATGGCGGATTACATACCAGGCCGCACGCCACTCCGGTGTGGGCCAGATGGCGCCTGTCAGAAGTAGGGCAAGAAAGAGTCCGGCCAGATGTCTGGGAACAGGGCTATTCATGGCGAGCTCCCTAGCCAGAGAGCGCGGCGAGGCAGGCAGAGAGGGACCAGGTGTGCCAGTCGCCGCACTCCCTCCGTGCCTCCTTCCTGCGCTGAGAGAGGAGGGCGCTCAGGTGTCGCTGGCCACCGGTGCTCCGGTCGTAGCAGATCAAATTGCCATCCAGCCGCTCCAGCTGCGTGAGCGTATCATAGGAGAGGTCGTACAGCAGATACTCCACATCAATGGAGGCGGCCCCAGCCTCTAAGCGGTCCACCTGATTTTTTGCCACCAGGAAATCCACAGGGACACAGTTGATCACCAGCCAGCCCGCGAGGGCTAACGGAAAGGCCACGCGGCAGAAGGCGCGCTCTGGTTGGCGGATTTTCCACAGTGCCGCCAGAAAAAAGAGCGCCATCATCGCCATGCCCCAGTAGGTTAAGCAGCGTTTGAAGGAAAGGCCGTAGGCGGTAACATACAGGGTCATCCGCCAGGCGGCGGAGCCAAGTAGCACCAGACTCTCTGCGACCAGAAGCGCCGAGAGGACCCGCAGGAGGCTCCAGGTCCGCCCCTCTCGCCGGGAAAGGGTGAGCCCCGCCATCATAACGACCAGATTGACGATTGTCACACCCACCATCTGGAAAAAGCCGCTGCGGGCCCACTGGGCATAGCTGATGTTCCGTCGGGCCAAGTATTCCGGTCCGCCAAAGAGACCGGCGGACTGCACCGCCAGGAACAGCGCGTACAGCAGAACCAGCGCCGAGAGGACCAGGGTGAAGGACAGCGGCTCCGCAGAGGGGGCGCGGTCCTTTCTTTTCGGCGGCACAGGGTGGCGGAGGCTGTATAAGAAGCCAAAGAGAAAGGGAGTCAATACCAGGCCAACCATCAGCTTCCACAAGGCGGTGGAGAGGCGGATCTGAAACAGAGACCGCAGATGGGCGGTGGCTGCGGCAAACAGCGCATCCGCGGAGCTGAGAACCGGCAGCAGGATGGCCACCAAAATCACCGAGCCAGCCAGCCCCAGGACCAAGGAGGCGGTATGGCGCCCGCTCCGCTGGGACCTTCCGGCGGAGATAGCAGCGAAGGATGCTCCCAGATTCCCGAACAGCCCCCATAGCAGCAGACAAAAACGTTCCCACAGCATCGCCGGCCGCCACCAGGGGAGCTGCGGCGCACCGGAGAGGGCCAGGGCATGGACTGGCAGCAGCACCAGCAGCGCAAGACCGTTCCACAGCCGGAACATCCAGCTGGAGCTGAGTGCCAGAGTGAGAGCCAAAAAGAGATTGAACAGCAGCAGTACGCGGTTTGAGCGGACGGTCAGCGGTGCGGCCCCCAGGAAGGAAAACACCAGAAGATACCAGACAAAGACAGCAGCCGTCATGCCGGCGGTGGGGCCGTACCAGAGGAAAGTGTCCGCCAGAAGAACACAGAACGCAGCGGTGAATAATAGAAAGAAGCGATCGCGCGGGGCGGCTTCATAGGGCTTGTGCAAATTTTGGGCAGGCTTCGCCTGGCCCTCCGGCGGGAGGGCGTTTTTCATAGGTTCCATGGTAATTCTCCTATCTGTACTGTCCGCGTTAGAGGGACAGCCATGTTTCTGTGTATGGGACTATCGGGCGGCCCAGCTGCCGGGGGCAAAAAGCACCAGCAGAATCAGGGTCAGCAGAAAGAGGAGGAAGAGCAGCCACAAAGCGGCCAGCAGACCCTTCAGAAATCTCATGGCTCCTCGGCCTCCGGAACAAATTCCAGAATATCCCCCGGCTGACAGTCCAGGGCCGCGCAGATGGCTTCCAGGGTGGAGAAACGGACAGCCTTGGCCTTGTTATTTTTCAGGATGGAGAGATTGGCCAGAGTAATATCCACCTTCTCTGAGAGCTGAGAGAGGGTCATTTTGCGGCGCGCCATCATGACATCCAAGTTGACGACAATCATGGCGCCACCTCAAATGGTCAGGTCGTTTTCCGCCTTCATCTCCGCAGCCTGGCGGAAGAGGGCGGACATCACCAGGCAGAGGAGCCCTGCCATGGCAAAGATCGGGACGAAGAGGGCGTTGTAAGTGAAAAGTGGGGCCAGGGAGCGGAAGAACCACAGATTGAACGCGACCCGCGCCAGTGCTGCCAGGGCAATGGTGAAGGAACAGATGGCGGCTCGCCGCAGACTGTGGGCATTTTCCATAGAAAAGGGTTCGCCCCGGAGAATTGTCTGTAAGACCCGCCGCCCCTGCCAGAGGATCACAGCGGTGCAGATGCCGGAGACCACCAGAAACAGCGTCAGCGACAGGCTGGCAGTATCCTGCCAGAACCAGAACCAGGCTAGAAAACTGGCGGCGGCACCGGCCGCTATAATATCGTCCTCGCCTGGGTGAAAAATATCGCCCAGATATTCCGCCACCCCGGCCAGAAGGCCGTGGCTCCCAGATGCCTCCATAGATACCACAGCCACCGGGACCAGATATAAGATCACAAGGTTGCAGATCAGTGCAATCAGCACCAGTGCGTGCAGAACCCGGGCAATTTTTTGAATGGACATTGCCTTCATAGGCATCTCCCCCTAGATCTGTATCATGAATTCAGCATGCAGGGTACAGGAGACCGTCATGAGAGCCAGCGGTGCGGAGACAGGTACCCTGCCTCAAAGAACTCGGGACGAATATCGCTAGCGGCGCAGATGAAAAAATACAGGTAAACGGCATGGCAGTTACTCCCTTTTGAACTACATTGTAACAGGAGTGTTATTGATTGTCAATGATTATTTATCGAAAAACAATAAATTTAAAGTAGACATACCCTAACAACCCACTGATGGTCCACGAAAGGGAGACGGAAAGGTAAGAAGAGAAAAAACAGAGACGGCGGCAGCCCCTGGGGGCTGCCGCCGTCTCTGTTTGATATAGAGAAAGGAGAGGGAAATTGGCTATGTTCATCAAGCTGTCCTGCTTGATGACTCTATCATAATCGCGGGCGGCAAAAAAGTCAACAGGTGGAAGGGAAGCTTCACAATTTGTTTACAAGCAACCGGTTTCCGCCTTCTTTTGTTCATAAAATGTTCAAAAAACTGCAAAAATAGTCAAAATCAGGACAGGCGCCATTGGTCTGGTGCTGTCCAGAGCATTCCGGAATCAGCGGGGGCACTGTGGGCGATCACAGAGTTCTGGGTATCCACGGTAAAGGAGTCTTCGCTGTATATCATGGCGCGGCCGTACTGGTCTGTCACCAGGGCCGCGATGGAGAACATGTCCCCCGGCGCTGCAGTCACGGGAGCCTCCGGCAGACGATAGAACTGGAAATCCCCCTCCTCATAGCCTCGGAAGCCGTCTGGAATTTCACAGGGCTCTGCCCAGGCGACCAAAGCATGGTTTCGGAAAAGTCCCACCTGGACCTCCTCCGCCGACGCGGAGGGAAAGTGGTCGCCATAGGCCCCAAAGTACTGGCCGGGCAGCTTCTCCAGACTCACATAGGCCTCCTGCGGAGTAAAGCCGTCCGCCGTGATCCGCAGCTTTTCGGGAAAGCTGTTGAGCCTCAGACTAGGGAGACTTGCGGTATACAGGCCATCATAGCGCTCCAACAGCTGGGTCTGGCGGGTGCCGTCCGGGGCAATGAGTGTTATGGAAAGATCAATCTCATCGGTCAGCGTGCAGGCAATGGAGTCCGCGGAAAACGCCTGCGTGGAACGGCGGAAGTCCCCAGCTTGTATGGCGATGCCGCCGGTGCCATTATCCAGCACAAACTCCGCCGTCATGCCCTCTACATAGGTTTTGGGAACCGCATAGGCATCGAAGATCACAGTGCCGCCATCCCTGCTTTGCAGACTGGTATGGACGATCTCCACGCCGGAGTCAGCAAAGAGACTGTCCTGAGACTCCAAAATTTCCTCCACCCGGCGGGAAAGGGAGTCCATTTCGCGGCTGACAGCGGAGGTTACATCGTTGATGGAGGTACGCAGGCCGGCGGCTTGGCCGTCCAACTGCCGGACATCCCCGCTGATACCGGTGAGCGCGGCCAGCATCACGCCGCACAGGGCGAAGAGAATCCGGATGGACCACTTGTCCCAGGCGGATTTTTCCGGTCTTGGGCGGGCTGTGAGATAGCGGTTCACGATCTCCTCCACCATGCTCAGCTGGGTTTCCGTCAGCTCACTGCCGGTGTCCTGCAGGACCTCCGGCGTCTCCTCCACTCCCAGCAGCCACCCGACGGACACGCCGAACAGCCGGCTAAGGGCGACGAGCTTGTCAATCTCCGGCAGGGCCGCGTCGGACTCCCATTTATAAATTGCCTGCCGGCTGAGGCCAAGCCGGTCTCCCAGAGCTTCCTGAGAGAGTCCCTGTTCTTTTCTCTTCTGCGCGATGCGCTGGCCAATCGTCATTCGGCACCCCTCCTTTTGGATGGGATCAGTATAGAGCGGGCTGGGGTTTTATGCTACCAACCGGAGGGCGGCAAACTGTCAACCAGCGGTTAGCAAGCCAACAGGAACCATTCGGGGGCTTGGCTTACAGGGCCTTTTCATAGCAGTTCAGAATCTCGCGGATAACCCCCTGGAAGAAAAACTCCGCGGCCCCGGCAAAGTGGTAGCCCAGAGAGGGATATAGACGGTTGGCGGGGAGGTTATGCTCCCAGGTGTCCAGCCGCATGACGTTTTTTCCCAGGCGGCGGGCTTCCTCCTCACAGAAGGCTACCATCTGCCGGGCATAGCCACGACCGCTCTGGCCCGGATGAATGCAGAGGGTATGGATGACGCCCACCTGGTCCTCGTTTGCGCTCAGCGTCCAGGGGATCAGGGCATATTCCGGGAGCTGGATGCCGTTGAGATTCACAACGCCCCACAGCGCGCTGCCGCTCTCGCCCACATATAATGTGCCGGCTTTTAGAGCCGACCAGGCCGTGTCGGCGGTAGGATATTTCCCACGCCTCCAATTGGTGTAAACAGGACCTCCGCTTTCCTCCTGGGTAAGAATGGCGTCGTAAATTTCCAGGACCTGGGGCAGATCGGAGGGGGCTGCAAATCGAATCATAGGAATCCTCCCTTGAGAAAAAGGCGCACCATTTTGGTGCGCCTTTGGTTTATGGCTGGGCTTCCGGCGGCTCCTCGCTGTTTTCTCCGGAGTCCGGTGGGGCTTCAGGGGCCTCCTGTGGGACTTCGGCGGACTCCTCCGGCGCTTCAATCTTTTGAGAGATCATATGCACCTTCCTGGCGGCGGGCTCAATCTCGTTGGGAGCTGAGGGCCGGAAGCCGTCCTGAGAATGGGTGGAAGCGTAGGGATTTTCTACCAGCTCGGGATCGCGCCCTTCAATAATGGCCACCATCTCCGCGCCGGTAATGGTCTCCTTTTCCAGAAGATACGCCACCACTTTGTCCATGTCCGCCCGGTTCTCCCGGATGACCTCCACGGCGGACTGATAGCACTTGTCCAGAATTTCCTTCACAGCCACGTCCATCCGGGCGGCAGTCTCCTGGGCGCAGTCCATGCCATAGCCGCCGTCCAGATACTGGTTGCGGCGGGAGGCCAGGGCCATCATGCCGAATTCATCACTCATGCCAAACATGGCCACCATGTTCCTCGCCACGTTGGTGGCGTCCTGGATGTCTTGGGAGGCACCGTTGGTCATGGTGTTCATCACCACCTCCTCTGCGGCGCGACCGCCCATGGAGACGGTGATCTTAGCCATCAGCTCGTCCCGGGTCCGCAGCTCCGTCTTATCCTCCTCCGGCATCAGCAGGGTATAGCCGAGAGACCCCTGGGTGTGGGGGACGATGGTGATCTTCTGCACCGGCTCAGTGTTCTTCTGCTTATAGGCGACCATGGCGTGGCCCACCTCATGATAAGCAACCAGCTTCTTTTCAAATTCCGTCAGGACGCTGCCCTTCTTCTCCGTGCCGGCAATGACCAGCTCGAAGGCGGCCAGCAGATCCTCCTGTGTTACCAGCTTGCGGCCCTTGCGGACGGCCCGCAGGGCTGCCTCGTTCACCAGGTTGGCGAGGTCCGCGCCCACGCAGCCGGCGGTGGCCAGGGCTACCTTTTTAAGGTTTACGTCCTCCGCCAGCTTGATATTCCGAGTGTGAACCTGGAGCGTGGCGATGCGGCCCGCCAGGTTGGGCCGGTCGATAGTGATGCGCCGGTCAAAGCGGCCGGGACGAAGCAGCGCCTGATCCAGCACCTCGGGACGGTTGGTGGCGGCCAGCAGAATGACGCCCTTGGTGGGGTCGAAGCCGTCCATCTCCGCCAGAAGCTGGTTCAGGGTCTGCTCCCGCTCGTCGTTGCCGCCCATGCGGTTGTCCCGGGATTTGCCGATGGTGTCGATCTCGTCGATGAACACGATGCAGGGAGCCACCTTGCTGGCCTCCTTGAAGAGGTCCCGGACCCGCGAGGCGCCCACGCCCACGAACATCTCCACAAAGTCCGAGCCGGAGATGGAGAAAAAGGGGACGTTGGCCTCGCCGGCCACGGCCTTGGCCAGCAGCGTTTTACCGGTGCCCGGAGGGCCCACCAGCAGCGCGCCCTTGGGGAGCTTGGCACCAATATCCGTGTATTTCTGGGGGTTGTGGAGGAAATCAATGATCTCTGTCAGAGATTCCTTGGCCTCGTCCTGACCGGCCACGTCCCGGAAGGTGACGCCAGTCTGCTTTTCCATATAGACCTTGGCGTTGGCCTTGCCGACGCCGCCGATACCACCCATGCCGCCCATGCCCTTTTTGGCAAGCCAGCTCATACCCAGGGACATGACCAAAAGAATAATCAGGAAGGGCAGCATATTTACCAGCACCAGCAACAGGGGGCTCATGGGCGCCTGATAATCCTTATTAAATGTGAGGTCGGAGTCTGTTTTCAGAAAGGCGATCACCGCGTCATTACTTTCAATCTGGACGGTGAAGAGCTGCAGAGCCACCGGCTGCTGGCCATCCTCAGAGCCGACGGGGGTATAGAGGGCGACACCGTCTTCCGAGGTGCTTTTCCTGTACGAGACGCCGTCCGGGTCGGTATAAATATAGCCATCCTCGGGCGTAATGAGGAGAATGGCCTCCTCGTTGTCAAAATCCACGTGGGAGACATCGCCGCTTTCCACCATGGTTATGAACGTGCTGTATGGCACCTCTACGGAAGAGGACTGGGTGCCAGCGCTGCGCATATAGTTGTTGGCATAGCTCAATAGAATTGCCAGCACACCGGCCCAGCAGATGACCTGGATCAGGCCCTGCCAGCCGCCACCCTTTCCGCCGCCGGGCCGCCCCGGTTTTTGATTGTTTTTCTTGTTTTGGTCCATGTATGCAAAGCTCCTTTCACGGAAACCAGAGAGAATCGACCGCAGCCCACAGCCACAGACAATTGTAAAAATATGGAGAATCCAGAGGGACAAACATGCGGACAAACAGCCGCGTTGCGGGTATCATACCACAAAATTGTTTCGGCGGCAAGGCGCGGAGAGCTGCTTTTTCATGAAGTTTCTGTAAAGTTTCAAAGGCATAGAAGCCCGCTGTGTCAAAGAGAGAAGATTTGTGACAGCAGCGCCATGGTTTCATGCAGCCGGGCTGGGTCCAGACCGGCATAATTGACCACCAGAGTGTGAGCGTATGCGGGATTGGGGACTGCGGCATAGTCTGATAGGAAGCCCAGCCGCACGCCCAGCTGTGCCGCCCGCTCCCGCAGCTCCGCGTCGCTTTGCGAGGTTTCCAGCCGCAGGAGGAAGTGGAGCCCTGCGCCCTGTTCAGAAATTTCGATACGGCTGGCAAAGGTGCTCCGGGTAAAGGCGTCCATCACCGCTGCTCTGCGGGCACGGTATTCCTTGCGCATCCGGGAGAGGTGTTGCTCATAGTATCCCCTGTCCAAAAAACGGGCCAAAACATATTGGTCCAGCACAGGCACCGCGCAGGCATAAAAATTCAGCTCCATCCGGTAGCGCTCCAGCAGCGTGGGCGGCAGCACCATGAAGCCCACCCGCATGGAGGGGGAGATGGTCTGGGAAAATGTGTTGAGATAGATGACCCGCCCGCCGCTGTCGATACTCTGAAGCGTGGGGATAGGGCGGCCGGTAAAGCGGAACTCGCTGTCATAATCATCCTCGATGATAAAGCCGTCGGATGCCTCCGCCCAGCGCAGCAGCGCGTGGCGCCGGCCAATGGGCGTCACCAACCCTGTGGGATAGTGGTGGGCGGGGGAGATATGGACAGCCATGGCGCCGGAGGCAGCCAGGGCTTTCGGGGCCATTCCCTGGCAGTCCAGCGGGACCGGGCGGCAGACAATGCCGCACTTCCCGTAGACCTGGCGGATTTTGGGATAGCCCGGCTCCTCCACGGCAAAAACGGTCCGGCCGTTCGCGCCAAGCAGCTGTGCCAGCAGAAGATACAGGTATTCCGCGCCGGCGCCCACCACAATTTGTTCCGGTGCAACAGCCATGCCCTTGAAATCCCACAGATCCCGGGCAATTGCTTGGCGCAGGGCATAGAGTCCCTGCTGGGGAACAGGAGCCAGAAAGTTTCCCTCGGAAAGCACTTGACGTGTGAGGCGCGCCCAAGCGGCTGCCGGAAAGCGGGAGGAGTCCACCTGGTTGCGGCCAAGGTCCAGATGCCACTTGGGTGCCTCTGGCTCCGGAGGAATCGCGGTGGGGGCGGCGGGGGTGGGAAGGTGGTCCACGGCGCTGACAAAAAAGCCTCGTTTTGGAAGCGCGTAGAGATACCCTTCCGCCTCCAATTGATGGTAGGCAGTCTCTACGGTCATAACGGAGATTTGAAGATGCTCGGCCAGGGACCGCTTGGAAGGGAGCCGTTCCCCGGCCGTCAGGGCGCCGCTGAGAATGTCTTGCCGGATATGGCGGTACAGGGCTTCATAGAGCGGCAGGCCGTTTTGAGCCTCCAAGCGGTATGTAAACATAAAGACCTCCGATCTGGACTGGTAAAAAAATTAGAAATTGGTTATTTTCATCATATCACTTGCGCGTTATGATGGCAACAAGAAACGTTTAGAAGGGAGCGAATGATATGGAACAGCGATTGGAACGGGCCTCGGCCCGGCAGATGGGACAGACCCGGGCCCTGGTGATGACAGGCCTTTTTGCGGCACTGGGCTGCGTGGCAACCCTGGTTTTACAGATTCCATCTCCTACGGGGGGATATCTGAATCTGGGAGATACCGTGGTGATCCTGGGAGCCTATTTGCTGGGACCGGCATTGGGGGCCGCCGCCGGAGGTGTGGGTCCGGCCCTGGCGGATTTGCTGTCGGGTTATACGGTGTATGTACCTGCCACACTGGTGATCAAAGCGGCTATGGGCCTGCTGGCGGCTATGCTGTACCGGGCGGCGGGGAAGAAAGCGTGGGGGATGGTGGTGTGCGCCACCGCGGCAGAAGCTGTTATGGTGGCGGGCTATTGGTTGTTTGACGCGCTGCTGATGCTGATCAATGGCGGCGGCCGGCTTGGTGTGTGCCTGTCGGCCAGCGCTGTTGGAATTCCCAGCAACCTGGTGCAGGCCGCGTTTGGCTTGGCTGCGTCCACTCTGCTGGCAATGACCCTGCGGAGGAGCGGCTATGTCCGGGGGCGTTTCCCCAACCTTTAAAGGAAAAAAACACGCCCCTGCGGTTCTAAAAACCGCAGGGGCGCTGTACATTTCTATGGAAATAGACCTTTAAAAGCCACCCAGATTATCAGGGCCTCCGCGCCCCCAGGAATCCTGCCGGGGTGGGGTGCCATACCCGATGCCGGAGGTGGATTTGGCGGTTTCAAAATAGCCAAGCTCCACACATTGGTAGTTGGGGAGGTAAAAGACTGCAACCGCCATCTGCCAAAGCCCCATGGCCAGCGTCCAGCCCCAGGCGGGCAAAAGACCAGTCACAGCAGCCCACAAAGCGGCGTCCTGCATGGCGACGCCATAGGGCGCCGCCATTTGAAGGAACAGCTGCTGATAAAATGCAAAGGAGTAAATGAGCGAAGGGACGCCTGCCAGCAGCGCCCAGCCCAGGTAGCTCAAATCCAACATGAAAAGCTGGCCCTTGTAACCAAGAGTCTGCCGCTTGCTCATGTCCAGAGCTTCCATAATGCTGATTTCAGGATTTTCGCAGAGATTATACAGGGCGAAGCGATACCGGTAGGCGGCAATGATGCCGGGAATCGTGAAGAGAAGGGACCAGAGAAAGATAAAGAAATATTTTACAATGCTCAGTCCGATTACCTTGCCGGCGAAGGAAAAGCCGTCAAACAGCGCGAGAAACTCCGCACGCTCCCCCTGGCGCACTGCCATACAGTAGAGCACGAAGCCCGCCTCCAGCACCAGGGCCAGCAGGGTGATCAGAATGGAGACAAACGTGGCCAGCATGCCGATGCCGGTAAAAGAATCCACCAAATTCATAGCCAGGACCAGGGCCAGATACAGGGCGGTAAAAGCCTTGGGGGAGACCTGGGCTTCCGCCAGGGTTTCACGGGTCTCCGCCTTTAACGCCCGTCGGTCAATGAGTTGAGCCGTCATGGAAACATACCTCCGTATGATTTTAAATATGAATTTTTACCAGTGTATCACATCTCACAGAAAGAAGCAACCAAACAAGCGCAACAAAACAGAGCGGCAGAAGGGAGCAAAGGGTGCAATTCACATAAAAAAGATGTAAAAACAGGGACACATTTCCTCAAAAAACGTCGTTCATAGTATGGACATTTTTAAACTTTGGGTGTAAAATAAAACGCAGTATGTGATAAGCTTCTCAGCGTGTTTACCTCGTTCGCGCCGGTGCGGACGAGGGTATTCCGACGCCCGGGAGGGGTTATCAGGAGTAAAAATGAGGTGAAGAAATGGCACAAGCTTTCTTTGGCGGCGTTCATCCCCATGATATGAAGGCCGCGACCAATGAAAAGGCCATCGAGAAGCTGCCAGCTCCGGCAGAGGTGGTCATCCCCATGTCGATGCATTTCGGCGCACCGTGTACGCCTTTGGTGAAAGCCGGCGACCACGTGAAGGTGGGACAGAAGATCGGTGAGTTTCGCGGCTTGGGCGCGCCGATTCATGCAAGTGTGTCCGGAACCGTCAAGGTTGTGGAACCCCGGCCCTATTCCATGGGCGGCAACATGATGTCTGTTGTCATCGAAAACGATTTCCAGGATGCGCTGTCTGAGGAGGTTCAGGCTCCGGCAGACCCGGGCGCTTTGTCCGTGGAAGAGATGATCGAGGCTGTGAAAAACGCCGGCATTGTGGGCATGGGCGGCGCCACGTTCCCCACCCACGTCAAAATTTCCGGCGGCATCGGCCAGGTGCACACAGTTATCATCAACGGCGCGGAGTGCGAGCCCTATATTACCGGTGACCACCGCACCATGCTGGAGCGGCCTGAGGAGATCATCGGCGGCGCTACATATCTTGCGAAGATGTTCGGCGTGGACAAGGTTGTCATCGGCGTGGAGGACAACAAGCAAAACGGCATTGACGCTATGAGAAAGGTCATTGCCGAAAAGAATGCCCCCGTGGTGGTGGAGCCCCTGCGCTGCCGCTACCCCCAGGGCGGCGAGAAGCAGCTGTGCCAGGCGATCACCGGTAAGCAGGTGCCTCCCGGGGGACTGCCCTCCAACATTGGCTGCGCGGTGTTCAACATCAACACAACCTGCGCCATCTACCGGGCCATCACCCAGGGGATGCCCGTGGTGCATAAAATTGTGACGGTCTCCGGCTCCGGTGTGGTGGAGCCTAAGAACGTAGAGTGTCCCATCGGCACACCGGTCTCCTGCTTGTTTGACTTCTGCGGCGGGCTGAAGGAAGGTACTTACAAGCTGATTGCCGGCGGTCCCATGATGGGCATGGCCCAGTATACAGCTGATATTCCCGTGGGCAAGGGCACCGGCGCCATGCTTGCCTTCTGTGAGAATGAGGAACAGACGGTGGAGAATCCCCAGTGTATCCGCTGCGGCAAGTGTGTGGCCGCATGCCCGATGCATCTGGAGCCGCTCTTTATGTACCAGTATGCCTCCAAGGGCATGGTGGATGAGCTGAATGACGCCCACATCATGGACTGCATGGAGTGCGGCGCCTGTGCTTATGCCTGCCCCGCCCGGATGCATCTGACCCATATGTTCAAGACCGGCAAGCAGCTGGTGAAGGACAAGATGGCCGCTGACAAGGCTGCCGCCGAGGCCAAGAAGGCTGCACAAGAGCAGAAGGAGGCCGTAAACAAATGACGGATTACAAGAATCTCAAACTCATCGCCACATCCTCCCCCCACATCCGGGGCCATGAGACCACCCGTTCCATCATGCTGGATGTGATCATCGCCATGCTGCCCGCGCTGCTGTTCGCCTGTATTCGCTTTGGCCTGCGGGCACTGACGCTGACGGCTGTATCCGTGGCTGGCTGCTTCTTCTGGGAGTGGCTGTACCGCAAGCTGATGAAAAGGCCCCAGTCCGTGGGCGACCTCAGCTGTGCTGTCACCGGCATGCTGCTGGCCTTTGTCTGCCCGGTGCAGATGCCCTACTGGATGATCCTGATCGGCGACTTCTTCGCCATCATTGTGGTCAAGCAGCTCTTCGGCGGCATCGGTAAGAACTTCTTGAACCCCGCCCTGGCGGGCCGTGCAGTGCTGGTGGCCAGCTATGCCGGAACGATGACCTCCTGGGTGGACCCCTTGGCGAACAAGGCGGCACTCTTCGGCTCCAACGCCGACATCATCACCACCGCCACCCCACTGGCCATGATGAAGACCGGCGCATTTGCAGAGCTGCTGGAGAAGTATAGCATCACGGACATGTTTGTGGGCAACATCCCCGGCTCCATGGGCGAGGTATCCGCCCTGGCGCTGCTGATCGGCGGAATTTACCTGGTGTGGCGCAAGGTGATCAACTGGCAGACTCCCGTGGCTTATATCGCCACCGTCGCGGTGTTGGCGTTCTTGTTCCCCACCTCCGGCACCGGCGTAGAGTGGATGCTGTACAGCATCTTTGGCGGGGGACTGTTCCTGGGTGCCATCTTCATGGCCACGGATTACACCACCTCTCCCGTCACCAAGAAGGGACAGGTGATCTTCGGCATCGGCTGCGGACTGTTCACAATTCTGATCCGCTATTTCGGCTCTTATAACGAGGGTGTGTGCTATTCCATCATGGTGATGAACCTGCTGGTGCCTCTCATTGACAAGTACACGAAACCCACCCGCTTCGGCGTGGTGAAGTCCGACAAGAAGGAGGCAGCCGCGAAATGAGCAGTGAAGTGAAAAAGGAACGGGTCCAGATGGACCCCAAGTACATCATCACCCTGACGGTGACGCTGCTGATCACCTGTGTGGTAGTCGCGGGACTGCTGGGCGGCGTCAACGCCATCACCGAGGAGAAAATTGCCGCCATCAACTGGGAAAATACGGTTGCGGCTATGAAGGCTGTGGTGGCTGACCCCGAGGGTACTGAGTTTTCGGATGCTCTGGAGCTCACTGGTGATATGACCGCCGCCGCAGAGGGCGCTGGCGCCACGCTGGACTCTGTCTATGAGGTCCTGGTGGGCGGCGAGAATGCGGGCTATGCCATTAAGGTGGTGGCGTCCGGATCTCAGGGCAGCATTGAGATGATGGTCGGCGTGGACGGCGAGGGCGCCGTTACCGGCGTGTCCATCGTTTCTCACTCCGAGACCTCCGGCATCGGCACAAAAGTCATGGGCAACGAGGCTACGGCTTCCGGCGTGGGCGTCCTGGATCAGTTCCAGGGTAAGAGCGCTGCCGACGGCACCTTGGCGGTGGGCAGCAATGTGGACGCCATCACCGGCGCTACGGTCTCCACCAGAGGCGTCACCACCGGCGTCAACGCGGCGCTGGCTGTGGCCGGTGCCATGGGCTGAGAAGGGAGGAGTGCCTTATGAATCTGAAAAAACAATTTATGGAGGGCCTGATTACGCAAAACCCTGTGTTGGTGCAGGTGCTTGGTATGTGCTCTACCATGGCCATCACTACATCGTTTTTTAACGGTCTGGGCATGGGTGTGGCAGTGACTGTCATTCTGACGCTCTCCAACGTGATTATTTCCGCAATTCGCAAAATTGTGCCGGATAAGATCCGTATCGCCATGTTTATTGTGGTGATTGCGGGCTTTGTGACCTGTGTAGATCTGCTGATCCAAGCATTTGTGCCCGCTCTGGCGGAGTCTCTGGGTGTGTTCATCCCCTTGATCGTGGTGAACTGCATCATCCTGGGCCGTGCCGAGTCCTTCTCCTATAAGAACGGCATTGCCGCGTCCTTCTTTGACGGCATCTTCCAGGGCATTGGCTATACAGTGGTGCTGATGGTGATGTGCATCATCCGGGAGTTCCTGGGCACCGGCACCTTTGGCGGCGGCCTTCTCAACGGCGGCGCCGGTATCCGGATTCTGCCCGAGCAGTTCCCCATTGGCGTGCTGACGCTGCCGGTGGGTGGCTTCCTGGTGCTGGCGGCCCTGATTGCTGCGATGCAGTGGGCGCTGTCCCGGCCCAAGAAGAATAAGGAGGAGAGCAAATAATGGATCAGATCTACGAACTCCTGGCGATTACGCTGGGCGCCATCCTGGCGAATAACTTTATCTTCTCCCAGTTCCTGGGCTGCTGTCCGTTCCTGGGCGTGTCCAAGAAGGTGGACACCGCCGTGGGCATGGGCATCGCCGTGACGTTCGTCATGGGCCTTGCCTCCGCGGTGTGCTATGTAGTCAACGCGCTGGTGCTGATTCCGTTGGACCTGGAGTACATGCAGACGGTGGCCTTCATCCTGGTCATCGCCGCCCTGGTGCAGTTCATTGAGATGTTCCTGCAGAAGGCGATGCCCTCCCTGTACACGGCGCTGGGCATCTACCTGCCCCTCATCACCACCAACTGCGCGGTGCTGGGCGTGGTGCTGCTGAACGTGCAGAACAACTATAACTTCATCTCCTCCGTGGTGTACGGCATCACCGGCGGCCTGGGTTTCCTGCTGGCCATCGTGCTGTTTGCCAGCATCCGGGAGCGCCTGGTGTTTGCCGACTACCCCAAGTGCTGGGACGGTTTCCCCATCGCTCTGATCACCGCCGGTCTCATGGCCCTGGCATTCATGGGCTTCTCCGGCCTGAAAGTCTGGTAAGGAGGCGCCGAAATGGATGTCATGAATATTGTATATGCGATTCTTGTGCTGGGTGTTCTGGGCGCGCTGTTCGGCCTGGTTCTGGCTGTCGCATCCAAGGTGTTTGAGGTGAAAAAAGACCCCCGGGAAGAGGCCATTCTCAGCCACCTGGCAGGCGCTAACTGCGGCGGCTGCGGCTACCCTGGCTGTGCCGGCTGCGCCGCCGCGATTCTGGCGGGCGAGGCTCCGGTGAACGCCTGCGCCCCCGCCGGCGCGGAGAACGCCGCTGCGATTGCAGAGATCATGGGACAGTCTGCTCCCACCGGGGAGCGCCAGGTGGCCTTTGTCCGTTGCAACGGCGGCATCAACGCCAAGAAGCGCTATGATTATGTGGGCGTGAAGGACTGCATCTCCGCCACCAAGGTGGCTGGCGGTCCTTTGGAATGCCAGTTCGGCTGCCTGGGCTTTGGCTCTTGCGTAAACGCCTGCCAGTTCGGTGCCATGTCCATCGGCCCGAATGGCGCCGCCGTAGTGGACCCAGACAAGTGCACCGCCTGTATGGCCTGCATCAAGGCCTGTCCCCGGCACCTGATTGATTTGGCGCCCGCCTCTGAGAAGAAGGTGCGGGTGGCCTGTGCCAATCTGGACAAGGGCAAGGCCGCCATGAGCGTGTGCTCCAGTTCCTGCATCGGCTGCGGCCTGTGCGAGAAGGAGTGCAGAAAGGACGCCATTCATGTGGTGAACGGCGTGGCGGTTGTGGACTACGATAAGTGCATCGGCTGCAAGATGTGCACCAAGGTCTGCCCGCGGGATGCGATCCTTCCCATCGCCACGGCGGAGGAGAAGGAGAAGTATAAGGCGGTCAAGAAGGCACAGGCTGAAAAAGCCGCTGCTGCGAAGGCTGCTGCTTCTGCCGAATAAAGCGTACAAGAAAAGATGCCTCAGATTTTTGGATTTGAGGCATCTTTTCTCTTGCAATTTTTCAGCAAAGGGGCTATGATGGTCATACCAGGGCAGAGTAAGAGCACATGTGTGAAATAGTGCCGGAAAGACGGGGAGTTGTTTTCTGGACGAAAAGACTGAAAAAGTCTGCAGTATGTGTTCTGAATCCCGCTGCCGCATTAGAAGAGGTCAGACCTCCTCTGTGCGGCGTCCCGAAACGGGCTGCCAATACAGAAGGAGGAATTTTTATGTCCAGATTCAACACAAAAAGTATTTGCCGCATTGCGATTTTGGCGGCGCTGTATGTTCCGCTGGCAGTATTTGTTGCGATTCAGATCGGCAACGTCCGGATTTCCTTCGGATCACTGCCGGTGGTGGTGAGTGCATTGCTGTGTGGGCCAGTAGAAGCGATTCTGGTCGCGGGAATTGGAGAGTTTTTTAAGCAGCTGCTGACATATGGCGTTACTGCGACCACGGTTCTTTACCTGATTCCGCCGGCTCTGCGAGGTGCGGTAATTGGTGTGGTGGCGATTCGGATGTGGAAGAGTGGACACCGGCTGGAAGATCGGCGGGTACCCTATTATGCCACCTGCATCTGCGCAGCGCTGGTCACGACCGTGGGCAATACGTTGGTGAACTGGCTGGACAGTGTGCTCTATGGCTATTATAGCTTTGCTTATGTGTTTGGTGATTTCGTATATCGTGCAGGTGTAGGCGTGCTGAATGCCGCCGCAATGGCTACAATTGCCTTGCCCCTAGTGCTGATGCTGCGGCGGCAGAAGAGCCTGCTTTCCTGAGACCGCTTGAGGAAGTGCCGGCACTGCCGTCTCCCCGCCGTCGAGAGACGGCCAGCAGCGTCCGCACACATATTCATGATAGAAAAAGGAGCGCTATGGCGCTCCTTTTTTCGTGGAAAAGATCGGTGAGCAAGACGGGATTTTAAAAAATTCAAAATCCCGTCTTGCTTTGTTTACAATTTGTTTATATCCATCCATTGACAATGGTTTCCCGGGGTGCTAAACTCACTTTAGCACTCAGGGAAAAGGAGTGCTAATTTACAGCAGCAGGGGCCGGCGGAGGAAGAGACCGTGGAGCTTTCAGAGCGAAAAAAACAGATTTTGAAAGTAGTGGTGGAGGAATACGTCCACACTGCCGAGCCGGTTGGTTCCAAGGGAATTGCCGCTGAAATGGGTGTCAGCTCCGCGACGGTCCGCAACGAGCTGGCGGATTTGGTGGAAATGGGATATCTGGAACAGCCCCATACTTCTGCCGGGCGAATTCCCTCTCCCAAAGGGTACCGGCTCTATGTCAATGAACTGATGGAACGGCAGAAGCTGACCCTGGCCGAGACGGAAAAAATTAACCAGGCTCTCCAGATCAAGCTGGAGGAGCTGGACCGGGTGATCTCCCAGGCGGGGCGTGCGGCCTCCTCCCTGGTGAGCTATCCTACCTATGTGGCTGCCGCCAGCCGCAAGAGCATCACGGTTCAAAGGTTTGAACTGCTGCCTGTAGATGAGCACAGCTGCATTGTTGTGGCGATGATGAGTGATAACCGGGTCCGCAGCCAGCTGCTTAGGATGCAGCTGAAGGTGGATGTAGAGCAGATACCGGTGCTGGTGAATTTGCTGAACAGTCATTTTGTGGCGGCTTCAGCAGAGGAGATGAACCGGCGGCTGATGAATGTGGCGGACCAGATTCCGCCAGCGCTGTTTTTACTGCTGAGCCAGACTGTGGCCTATGCAGCAGATACACTGGAAGAGGTGGGACACCGGGAGGTGATCACCTCTGGTGCCAAGGAACTTTTAAAGCTCCCAGAATTCCGGGATGCCGATAAGGCGCATGAGCTGATGAGCTTTCTGGCGGATGGGAAGGAGGAGCTGCCCATGCCGGAGGATGGCCCGATGCAGATTTTGATCGGACCGGAGAACGTCAGTGACGCACTGAAAGACACCAGCGTTGTGGTGGCCAGCTATGATATTGGGGACGATATGCGGGGGCTGATCGGTGTGGTGGGCCCCACCAGAATGGACTATGCCGCTGTGGCAGCTCGACTCACCGGCTTTGCTGAGGGGCTGACACGGCTGTTCGGAAAACAGGAATTACCCCCGAAGGAGGATACAAATGAACGAAGAGAATAAGCAGCCACAGGAGGAAACCTCTCAGCCTGATCCGGAGCAGGAGACGAAGAGTGCTCCTGAGCCGGAAACCGAGGAGAAGTCGGAGAAGAAGGCTAAGAAGAAAAAAGAAAAGTATACCTTCACCCGGGAACAGGTGGAACAAATGGAGATTGCGGCTAAGCAACTGGAATCTGTCAAGGATCAGTTTATCCGCCAGACTGCAGAGTATGAAAACTACCGCAAGCGCACCACCAAGGAGAAGGAAGGCATTTATCAAGATGCCAAGGCAGACACCATCAAGGAGTTCCTGGCGGTGTATGACAATCTGGAACGGGCCTCCGCCGCGGGCGGCGGAGAGGATTCCCCTCATAAAAAGGGGTTGGATATGATTTTCCAGCAGTATAAGGAAATACTGGCGAAGCTGGGTGTGGAGGAAATTGAGGCCCAGGGTCAGCCTTTTGACCCGGAGTGGATGAACGCGGTTATGCATGTGGAAAACGACTCCTTTGGGGAAAATACGGTGGCACAGGTCTTTCAGGCGGGATTCCGCATGGGCGATAAGGTGATCCGGCACGCGATTGTACAGGTTGCCAACTGAGTAGAGTCCAGTATTTCCGTCGCCCATTGGAAATTGCGATGGTATTGATTGCACAGGAGCTGTGCTTCGGTGGGAAAAGATAGGAGCCGCGAGCAAATAGATTACCTGTTATGAGTCAATGAACTTTTTCGATAGATTTAGGAGGAATTCATTTATGTCTAAAGTTATCGGTATCGATCTTGGTACAACCAACTCCTGCGTGGCTGTGATGGAGGGCGGCGAGGCCGTCGTCATTCCCAACGCCGAGGGCAACCGCACAACGCCCTCTGTGGTGGCGTTCTCCAAGACCGGCGAGCGCATGGTGGGGCAGGTGGCCAAGCGTCAGGCCATTACGAACCCGGACCGTACCATCTCTTCCATCAAGCGGGAGATGGGCTCCGATCATAAGGTTACAGTAGACGGCAAGGCCTATACGCCCCAGGAGATCAGCGCCATGATTTTGCAGAAGCTGAAAGCCGACGCCGAGGCGTACCTGGGCAGTACGGTCACCGAGGCGGTCATCACCGTGCCCGCATATTTCACCGACTCCCAGCGCCAGGCCACCAAGGACGCGGGCAAGATCGCCGGCCTGGATGTGAAGCGGATCATCAACGAGCCTACCGCCGCAGCCCTGGCCTATGGCGTGGATAAGGAACAGAGCCAGAGGATCATGGTCTATGACCTGGGCGGCGGTACTTTCGATGTGTCCATCCTGGAGATTGACGACGGCGTGATTGAGGTGCTGGCAACTGCCGGCAACAACCGTCTGGGCGGCGACGATTTTGACGAGTGCGTGATGAAGTATCTCGTGAGCGAGTTCAAGCGCACCGAGGGCGTGGACCTCAGCGGCGACAAGGTGGCCATGCAGCGCCTCAAGGAGGCCGCCGAAAAGGCTAAGATCGAGCTCTCCGGCGTCACCACCAGCAACATCAACCTCCCCTATATCACAGCAGACGCCTCCGGCCCCAAGCACCTGGACATGACCCTCACCCGGGCCAAGTTCAACGAGCTGACGAGCCACCTGGTGGACGCCACCATGGGTCCTGTGCGTCAGGCCATGTCCGATGCGGGGCTGAAGCCCTCCGACCTGAGCAAGGTGCTGCTGGTGGGCGGGTCCAGCCGGATTCCCGCCGTGCAGGAGGCCGTGAAGAACTTTACCGGCAGCGACCCCTTCAAGGGCATTAATCCCGATGAATGCGTGGCCATGGGCGCTGCCCTCCAGGCAGGCGTTCTGACCGGCGATGTGAAGGGTCTGCTGCTGCTGGACGTAACACCGCTCTCCCTTGGCATTGAGACCATGGGCGGCGTGTGCACGAAGCTCATTGAGCGTAATACCACCATCCCCGTGAAGAAAAGCCAGATCTTCTCCACCGCCGCCGACAACCAGACCAGCGTGGAGGTGAACGTCCTCCAGGGCGAGCGGGAGATGGCCGCAGCCAACAAGTCTCTGGGCCGCTTCCATCTGGACGGCATTGCCCCGGCCCGCCGCGGCGTGCCCCAGATTGAAGTCACGTTTGATATCGACGCCAACGGCATTGTGAACGTCTCCGCCAAGGACCTGGGCACCGGCAAGGAGCAGCATATCACCATCACCTCCTCCTCCAACATGAGCAAGGACGACATCGAAAAGGCCGTGAAGGAGGCAGAGCAGTACGCCGCCCAGGACAAGAAAATGAAGGAAGAGGTGGAGGTTCGCAACCAGGCTGACCAGATGGTCTACCAGAGCGAAAAGACCCTCTCTGAAATGGGCGACAAGATTCCCGCCGATGAAAAGGCCAAGGTTCAGTCCGCTCTGGATAAGCTGAAAGAGACTTTAAAGGGCACTGACACCGCCGCCATCAAGGCGGACACGGAGGCGCTGACCCAGGCGTTCTACGCGGTGAGCGAAAAGCTCTATCAGCAGGCGAATCCCCAGGGCGGAGCCGCCGGCCCCGACATGGGCGCGCAGGGAGACGGCGGAGCCCAGCAGGGACAATATTACGACGCAGATTATAAGGTTGTTGACGAGGACGATCAGAACAAGTAAAATAGGAGCAGGCCGCGCGGACGGGGCATGGCCCCGTCTGCGCTCCTGTGCGTTTTCACGGGAGTTGGCAACGTCCTTGAGCGAGGTATATGGATATGGCTGAACAGAAACGAGACTATTATGAGGTCCTGGGCGTGTCCAAGGGGGCGTCCGAGGATGAGATCAAGAAGGCATATAAGAAGCTGGCGCGCAAATACCATCCGGATCTGAATCCCGATAACAAGGAGGCGGAGGAGAAGTTTAAGGAGGTCAACGAGGCCTACGAAATTCTCTCTGACCCCAACAAGAAGGCCCGCTACGACCAGTTCGGCTTTGCCGGAGTGGACCCCAACTACGGTGCCGGCGGCGCCGGCGGCGGATTTGACGGCGGCTTTGACTTCGGCGATCTGGGGGACATCTTCGGCAGCTTCTTCGGCGGGGGATTTGGCGGCGGCCGCCGCACGAATCCCAACGCGCCCCAGCGGGGCGAGAGTATCCGTCTGTCCCTGGCCATCAGCTTTGAGGAGGCCGCCTTCGGCTGCGAGAAGGAGGTTAGTGTAGACCGGATGGAGCAGTGCGGCACCTGTCATGGAAACGGCTGCGCTGCCGGTACCACGCCAGAGGTTTGCCCAGACTGCCATGGTACCGGCCAGGTGCAGGTGCGGCGGCAGACTCCCATGGGGGTCTTTGCCACAAGCTCTCCCTGCGGCAGGTGCGGCGGAAAGGGCAAGATCATCCACCAGCCCTGCCCTGACTGCCGGGGCAGCGGCGCAGTGCGCAGGCGCAAGACCATTCAGGTCAGCATTCCCGCAGGTATTGACAATGGGCAGACCATCTCTGTCAGGGGGCAGGGCAGCGCCGGCAAAAACGGCGGGCCGGCAGGCGATCTGTTGGTGACGATCACCGTCCGGCCCCATGAGCTCTTCCGCCGGGAGGGGACCAGCGTTCTTTGCGACGCGCCGATCACTTTCGCACAGGCGGTCCTGGGTGCGGAGCTGGAGATTCCCACCATAGACGGCAAGGTGAAGTACGACCTGCCGGAGGGGACCCAGAGCGGCACCACCTTCCGGCTGAAGGGAAAGGGCATCCCTGCTATCAACGGCCGGGGTCGGGGCGACCAGTATGTGACGGTGTACATTGAAACTCCGAGAAACCTGAACCGGGAGCAGAAAGAGGCATTGAAAAAATTTGCCGAGAGCGTGGGCGACAACAATTATGAGGAGCGCAGAAAATTCTTCCGGAAGTTTAAAAAGTGAGGCGGTCTATGTATCTGGCGGATTATCACACCCATTCCCGGATTTCCCCGGATGCGGGGAAGTCCATGGCCGAAATGGCGGAGGCAGCCATTGCCGCGGGGCTTGACGAGCTGTGCTTCACCGACCATATGGAGCCGGTGGAGTGGGGCGTGACCACACCCCGGGAGAGCTTTGACTGGGCGGCGCTGTCAGCGGAGTTCGAGGCGGCGCGGCAGGCGGCGGGAGATCGGATTGTACTCCGGCTGGGTATTGAGCTGGGAGACGCGCCCTGGGCCTTGGAGAACACGGAACGTCTGCTGGCCCAGGCGCCGCCGCTGGATTTTGTCATCGGCTCCATCCATATGCTTTCGGAGCGGTACGACGGCATGGATCTCTACTTTTTTGATCCTCCCAATGAGGCGGAGGCCCGCAGGGGGATGGCGGACTATCTGGGGCAGGTACGCAAGCTGGCGGAGTGGGGAAAGTTCTCCGTTTTGGGGCACCTGACACTTCCAGTGCGCTATCTCAACGAAAACCGCGGCTTTCACCTGACCTTTGACGGCTTTAAGGCGGAGATGGAAGAGATTCTGCGCATCCTGATCCAGCAGGGCCGGGGGATTGAGCTCAACACCAACCGAGGCAATACGCCGCTGCCAGACGCGAAATGGCTGCGGATGTATCGAAGCCTGGGAGGGGAGATCATCACCCTGGGTACTGATGCCCACAGCAGGCGCTATGTAGGCTGCGCCATCCAGGAGCGGCAGCGACTGCTCAGGGAGTGCGGCTTCAAGCGCTTTTGTACCTTTGACCAGATGCAGCCGGTCTGGCACGCACTGGATTGATTTTTTTGGGCGGAATGTATATAATAAGGTTGCTTTTTACACGCGGAGAGGAGTAGAGATATGAAGATTGCGCTGGGCTGCGACCATGGCGGCTATGAACTGAAGGAATTTATCAAAAGGGTTTTGGAGAGGCTGGAGTACTCCTATGAGGACTTTGGCTGCAACTCCACGGAAAGCTGTGACTACCCGAACTTCGGCGCCGCAGCCGCCCGGGCCGTGGCGGAGGGCAAGTGTCAGCGGGGCATTGTGATCTGTACCACCGGCATTGGTATCTCCATTGCCGCTAACAAGATCAAGGGCATCCGGTGCGCTCATTGTGCGGACTGCCTGGAGGCGGAGATGACCCGTCGTCACAATGATGCCAACATGCTGGCTATCGGCGCTGGCTTTACTGGAAAAAATATGGCTGAGCGGATGGTGGAGGTATTTCTTTCCACAGAGTTTGAGGGCGGCCGGCACCAGCGCCGGGTGGATCAGATAACGGCTCTGGAGAACTGAGCAGAGCGGCTTGGAAACGAGGTGATCGGGCATGGCGGGAGCAAAGGGCTATCGCAGTTATCGAGGACGCGGAACGAAACGGAAAATCCTGTTGGCGCTGCTGCTGTGCCTGGTGATTCTGGCAGCGGTCATGGTGATCCTGGTGCAGGAGCATGTGGTCTTTGATGCAAATGGAACTCCCAGGCTGGAGATCCCTTGGCAGAAGGAGGAGCCGGAGCAGACGCCGGAGCTGGACTTGGTCATTGAGGAGCCGGAGGCTCCCTGGCAGGTGCGGGCATATCAGGTGACGACAGCACCGCTGACCGTGGAGGGCTGGGAGCAGGCACGGATGAAGGTGCTGGCCTCCTCCGATTCCTCTGTGGCTCTCGCCGCCGATGCGGCGCTGACCATGAAGGACGGTAGCGGGCGGGTTTACTATGATAGCCAGGCCGCCGTGCCCGGCGCTGTGGAGACAGCGGAGGACACAGCCGAGGCCCTGGCTATGGTGATGCGCGGCGGAACAGAGGGTGCCGCCCGGGCCATTGCGCGGCTTTCCTGCCTGCTGGACCCCATTGCTGCAAAAGCAGATGTAGAGGGTATGGGCCTGAAGAACACCGGCGGCTATATCTTCTACGACGGCAATAACGAAAACTGGCTGGACCCCAGCAAGGAAAAGACTCAGGAATATCTCGCAAGTCTTGCGGTGGAGTGCGCGGAGCTGGGGTTTGACGAGATTCTGCTGACGGATTTCAGCTTTCCCACCCAGGGGAAGCTGGATAAGATCGCCTATCCCGAGATCGGGAAGGAGGCCAGCTTGCAGGCGTGCCTAAGCGCTATTCGGACGGCTCTGGATGAGGCGGGGCTGCAGGATGTACTGCTGTCGGTAGAGCTTCCGGCAGATGTGATTCTGGCAGGTGCGGATGAAACGGTGTCTCTCCCCGCCGACACTGTGGACCGCGTCTATGCTGTGACAACGGAGGATCAGGCCGAGGCTCTGAGCGCGGCGGCAGAGGCTGCCGGGACCGTTTTTGTGCCGGAGCTGAGTGAGCCGCCCGCAAAGGTCCAGAATTATTTGTTGCTTCCATGAACATCCGCCCGAGCCGGTCTCGGGCGGACTTTTTTTACAATCGGAAAACGATTCAGGAAACGTAAATATACATACCGATATTCCATGTGGTCAGCAAAATGAACAAAAGCAGGGGAAAAAAGATTCCATAAATCTCAAGCTATCCAGTTTAATGGGGAAACCCAGCAAATAATTATCCATTTATTTTGAAAAAGTATTGACAATACAGGATGGGAGTGGTAAGGTAACCACAGCCAGCGGGAATCTCTTGTCCGCGGGGGAAGATCCCCCCTCCCAGGGGAGTGGCAAATCCAATGGAAAAGGAAGTTTATAGGATGAAGAAGCTGTTTGCATTGCTGCTGACACTGGCAATGGTTTTGTCCCTGGCCGCCTGCGGCGGTGACACCACGGCGGAGGACACCACTGGCGACGACACCAACACCGAGACTCAGGAGCCCACCGGAGACACGACCCTCACAACCGTGGAGGAAGGCAAGCTCATCATGTCTACCAACGCGGCGTTCCCTCCCTATGAGATGACGGATGACAGCGGCAACGTGGTAGGCATTGATGCTGAGATTGCCGCCGCCATTGCTGAAAAGCTGGGCCTGGAGCTCCAGATCGACGACATGGACTTTGACGCTGCTCAGCTGGCTGTTCAGAACGGCAAGAGCGACATCTGCATGGCTGGCCTCTCCGTTACGGAGGACCGCCTGCTGGTGATGGACTTCTCCGACAGCTACGCCACCGGCGTTCAGGTGGTCATCGTCAAGGAGGGCTCCGATGTAACCCTGGACAACCTGGGTGAGCAGATGATCGGCACGCAGCGGGCCACTACCGGCAATATCTACTGCACCGATGAGTTTGGCGAGGATCATGTGGTGGCTTATGACGACGGCATCGTGGCCGTTCAGGACTTGGTGAACGGCAAGGTGGACTGCGTGGTCATTGACCAGGCTCCCGCTCAGGAGTTCGTGGCAGCCAATCCCGGCTTGACCATTCTGGACACCGAGTATGCCAATGAGGACTATGCCATCGGCATGGCCAAGGGCAACACCGCCCTGGTGGAGGCTGTGAATGGCGCGCTCAATGAACTGATTAGCGACGGCACGGTTCAGTCTATCATTGATAGCTACATCACTGCGGAGTAAGCGACAACCAAGAAAGAGGGCGGCTCCTGCCGCCCTTTTTTCGCCGTATTCCCCCCAACCGACAAGAAAGAGAGAGGTGATCCCCTGTGAATCTGGCAGCCTATTATGCGGAGTGGAAGACTCTGATCGCAAGCGGCATGGACATGGCTTGGTGGCAGGAATTTTTTGTCAAGTTCTATCAGGCATTCATCGAGGCTGACCGTTGGAAGCAGTATCTGGATGGTGTGGGCACTACCCTGGTGGCCACCGCCCTGGCTCTGGTGCTGGGTGTGGTGCTGGGCGTGCTGGTGGCCATGATTCGTACGGCTCATGACCAACAGCGCCCCGGCGTCCGCAATCCTTTCCTGGGGCTTTTCAATTTCATTGCCAAGGTTTATGTCACTGTGATCCGGGGCACCCCTATGATGGTGCAGCTGCTGATCTGGAGTTCCGTGGTGTTTCTCAGCAGCCGCAGCTACACGATGATTGGCATTCTGGGCCTGGGCATTAACTCCGGCGCGTATGTGGCGGAAATTATCCGAGGCGGACTCATGGCAGTGGACGGAGGGCAGATGGAGGCTGGCCGTTCTCTGGGCCTCAATTACATGGATACCATGCGCTTCATCGTGATTCCTCAGGCCATCAAGGCGATTCTGCCAGCTCTGGGCAATGAGTTCATTATCCTGCTCAAGGATACTTCCCTCATCACCGTGATCGGCGGCAAGGAGCTGCTCTACGCTGCCCAGGGGATCATGGGCCGCACCTATGAGGCGATGTTCCCTCTGATCGGCGTCGCCTGCGTCTATCTGGTGATGGTGATGATTTTCACCTGGTTGCTGGGGAAACTGGAAAGGAGGCTGCGTCAAAGTGATCGACGTTAAGAACCTGAGCAAGTCCTTCGGAGACCATCTGGTGCTGGACGATCTCTCTGAGCACATCTATCCGGGGGAAAAGGTGGTGGTGATTGGTCCCTCCGGTTCTGGAAAGTCCACATTTCTACGCTGCCTGAATCTGCTGGAGACCCCTACTGCGGGCACCATTACGTTTAATGGTGTGGAGGTCACTAATACCAAGACGAATATTGATCAGATTCGGCAGCAAATGGGGATGGTGTTCCAGCACTTCAACCTGTTCCCCAATATGACCATCCGGAAAAACATCACCCTTGCTCCGGTTCGTACGGGCCTCATGAAGCAGGAGGAAGCCGATGAGACCGCTGCGGTGCTTTTGAAGCGGGTGGGGCTGCTGGATAAGGCCGACGCCTACCCGGCTCAGATTTCCGGCGGGCAGAAGCAGCGGATCGCGATTGTTCGGGCACTGGCTATGCAGCCCAAGGTCATGCTCTTTGACGAGCCTACCTCCGCCCTGGACCCGGAAATGGTGGGCGAGGTGCTGGATGTGATGAAGGAGCTGGCCCAGGAGGGAATGACCATGGTGGTTGTCACCCATGAGATGGGTTTCGCCAAGGAGGTGGGCAGCCGGGTGCTGTTTATGGACAGCGGAAAGATCTTGGAGCAGAATACGCCTCAGGAATTTTTTGACCATCCCCAAAACCCACGGACCCGCACTTTCCTCAGCAAGGTGCTGTAATGGCTAATAAGACTGCAAAGTGATAACGCTAACAGCGGCGCGCACAAGCTTTTTGTGCGCGCCGCTGCTGTTTTAACGAGTCATCGCCACTGGCTCAGCCGGTGGCTGTATCATTTCAGGAGGGTGACTGCTCCAATTCCGCCAGACTCTTTTTAAACTGAATAGTAAAGAGGATGACTGTGGTGCATACTGCCAGCAGATCTGCTACCGGCTCGGCCAGAAAGACAGCGAACACCTTGTCTGAGAAAAAGAGGGGGAGGAGATAGATCAGGGGAATCAACAGAATGATTTTCCGCAGGACAGCCAGAAAGAGAGAAGTTTTGGCGTTGCCCAGTGCCACAAAGGTCTGCTGGCAGGCAATCTGAGCGCCAAAAATTCCAGTTGCAGCCATATAAATCCGCAGTGCCCAGGAGGCGTAGTTCACCAGATCTGGGTTATCGTTAAAAATCAGCACAAACAACTGAGGGAACAGCTGCACCAACAGCCACAGGGTGAGGGAGTAAGCGATGCAGGCTTTTAAAAGTACCTGAAAGGCGTCGCGGACCCGCTGAACGTTTCGTGCGCCGAAGTTATAGCTGATGATAGGCTGGGCGCCCTGAGTCAAGCCCTGCAGCGGCATCATGGCAAACTGCATGATGCTGCTGAGTACCGTCATAGCACCGACGGCGATATCACCGCCATATTTCAGCAGGGAGGAGTTGAAGCATACAGTAATCAGACTCTCTGTGCTTTGCATGATAAAAGGGGACATCCCAAGGGCCAGACAGGGCAAAAATACGGAGGGCACAGGCCGCAGGTTTTCACGGCGGAGGTGCCAGCGGGTCTGGGGACCCACCAAAAAGCGAAAAACCCATGCCGCCGACACGGCCTGAGACAAAACCGTGGCCAGGGCCGCACCCTGTACACCCATATCTAGCCCAAAAATAAAGATGGGGTCCAGAATCGTGTTTAAAACAGCGCCAATGAGCACCGTTTTCATGCCAGTCATCGTAAAACCCTGGGCTGTAATATAGGAGTTCATACCAAGAGTTACTTGTACGAAAATAGTGCCGATTGCATAGATATTTAAATAGTCCAGTGCATAGCCGATGGTATTCTCGCTGGCGCCAAACAGCAGCAGGATAGGCTCTGCCCAGATCCGAAATACCAGTGTCAGGATCAGAGAGGCAAAAACCAGCAGGGTAAAGGAGTTGCCCATAATGCGCTCGGCCTCTCTGGAATTTCCACGCCCCTCTTGAATCGATGCCCTGGGAGCGCCGCCCATGGCCATCAGCGCGGCAAAAGCGGAGATGATGAGGATCACAGGCAGACAGACGCCCACTCCAGTGAGAGCCAGCTTGCCCACGGTATCGGTGGGCTGCATATGGCCGATATAGACCCGGTCCACCAGATTATAAAGCATGTTGACAATCTGCGAGGTAATGGTAGGCGCGGCCAGGGAGAGCAAAAGCCTTCCAACGCTGCCGCTACCTAAATCCACATGTTTCTGACTCATCCACTTCATTGGAATGCCTCCTCATAAGATGCTGGTGTTCAAGACGGTATTTAAAAGGGAACGAAACTGAGACTGCTCTTCAGGCGTCAGACCGGATAAAAGCCGCTGAGAGCACTGCTCCTGAATAGCCTGGCACCTTTGAACCAGGGGAGCGCCCGAAGCAGTGATGGACAGATGAACCACCCTCCGATCCTTCTGGTCAGGAGTGCGCAGGAGCAGGCCCTCTGCTACCAGATCGTCGACAGCCTGGGAGACCTGAGACTTGGAGAGTCCACGCAAGAGCGTGATATCCCGGGCAGTATCATAGGGGGGATTATTGGCCAGGAAAAGCAGTACATCAATCTCGCACATGGTCAGACCGGACTGCTCCATCATGGGAGAGAACTGGCGGGTATAAAATTTTTGAAATTGCTGGGCGAACTGTAAAAGACGGGTATAGAAACTGGACATGACAGCCTCCAATTTGTTCTTATTAGAACAGTTCTTACGCGAACCATATAAGAATAGCACAGTCAGAGAGGACTGTCAAGTTGGAAAGCCCTTCGTTCTTGGCTGAAGAAAGCAGCCCCTTCTGCTTTTATGAAAGCTCCGAAGAGCAACAGCAGTCTCTCTTGCGTTAAATCCAGCGACAGCGAAAGAGACTGCGGAACGATGTTCACCATGTTTTGGACATGCCTTTTGCCGGTGGTGAAATGATGGAGCCAGGATGCTGATCCGGATACGTGGCAAGCCGCCGGAAGATGATCGAAGATGCTTTCAATCATGAAAAAAACACCCCAGATGCATAAGATATTTTTGCATTGACAAATATAAGCAAGTGCGGTATGATAATTAAAAATGTGGTAAAGAAAACCATGTGTTAAGGAGATTTATATGACTTGGAACATTGTCAGTGACAGCAGCTGCGATCTGCCGATGAACAGCTTTACCAGCGACCGGGTTCACTTTGAAATTGTTCCCTTGAGAATCCAGGTGGGCAGCCGGGAATTTGTAGACAATGACGAGTTGGAGGTGCCGGATTTACTGGCGGCTATGGCAGATGAGAAAAGCGCCTCTTCCACTGCCTGCCCGTCTCCCGCAGCCTTTGCCCGCGCATTTGAAGCAGGGGATCAAACCGTCTGCTTTACGATCTCTGCAAACCTTTCCGGTACGTATAACGCTGCGGTGATGGGGCGGGAGATGGTTCTGGAAGAACATCCGGAAAAGAAGATCTGCATCATTGATTCCAAGGCCACGGCCGGTGCCATGGTTCTTTTGATTCGCAGGGCAAAGGAACTGATGGAGACAGACACCACAGGGGATTTTGAAGGGATCTGTGCCCAGCTGCGGCTTTATCAGGCGGCGCTGCGGACCTGCTTTACCCTGGAGAATTTTGACAACCTGATTAAAAACGGCCGAATGCGCCCGCTGGTGGGCACACTGCTTCGATCCCTCGGCATTCATGTGATTGCGGACGCAACGCCGCAGGGGACGATTCATGTGGCGGACAAGGCGCGGGGAGAGGCGAAGACCTGGAAGGCCATCACCGCGCTGATGGCCGCCAGCAAAGACTGCGCCGGTGCCGAGGTGGTGATTTCTCACTGCGAGAACATGAAGGGTGCGGGGAAGCTGAAGGAGCAGATCCTGACAGACCTGCCGGTGAAGAGTGTGGAGATCATCTCCTGCCGGGGACTGACCAGCTTTTACGCCATGGAAAAGGGACTCATTATTGGCTACTGAATGATTAAATCCTCTCCAACAGGATTCCCTGTTGGAGAGGATTTTGTTTGCCGCAGAAGGCAGCGCTGCATAGATGCGGAACTTTTTTTGCATCCTCCCGGCCGTTGTCAGCGGACTGTGTTACACAGAGTGCCGATGCCCTCTATGGTACATTCCACAACATCACCGCTTTTTAAAAATTTGGGGGGGTCAAAGCCCATGCCCACACCGGCGGGAGTACCGGTCGCAATGATTGTGCCCGGCAACAAGGTAATACCGGAGGAGAGCTCCTCAATGATCTCGGCAATGCCGGTCATCAAGAGGCTGGTGTTGGAATGCTGGCGAAGCTCGCCGTTGACTTTGGAGGAGATTGCCAGGGCTGGCGGAAAGGCAACTTCATCGGCAGTTGTAATCCAGGGGCCCATCGGAGTGAAGCCGTCCAGCCCCTTGCCGAAATACCACTGCTTATGAGCGGTTTGCAGAACCCGTGCGGATACGTCGTTGAGGATTGTATAGCCAAAGATATACTCGCCAGCCTGGTTGGCAGGGACATCCTTGGCGGTCCTGCCGATCACAACCGCCAGCTCCGCCTCGTAATCAAGTTGCTCCACAAGGCCAGGGTGGCTATTAATCCAGCCGTTAGGCGGCACGGCTTCCGCCACCCGCTTGGAGAAATAGATGGGGATCGGCCGCTCCTTCCGAAAGGCATCGCCGCTGAAACGGGCCGCCTCCTCCGCATGATCACGGTAATTGATTCCCAGACAGATGATATCCTGCCGAGGATGCGGGATCGGAGCAAGCAGGGTTACCATGGAAAGGGGCAGCCATTCACCGGCTGGCTCCGGGACGGTGCCGGACTCAATCAGGGCCTGCATGCTGGCACAGGGCAGAGGACGGACGGTATCATGCTCTAGAATGCCAGGAATCTCCCGTCCTTGATACAAAAAGGTGACAAGTTTCATCAGATACCTCCAAAAAAGAGGGCGCACACTCTGCTCCGCCCCATGATATCAGGAAAGCAGCAGCTTATCGTCAGCCTCATCGCTTCCGCTGACCTTGCTGAACAGATCCAGAAGCTGTGGAACCGTCAGCTTCTTTTTCTCCTCGCCGGACACGTCAATGACAATTCGCCCTTCATACATCATGATAAGCCGGTTGCCGTGGGAGATGGCATCCTTCATGTTGTGGGTAATCATCAGTGTGGTTAGGTGATCCTTGGCAACCAGACGGTCTGTGGCATCCAGCACCTTAGCGGCGGTCTTGGGGTCCAGGGCGGCAGTATGCTCGTCCAGCAGGAGCAGCTGGGGCTTGATCAATGTGGCCATCAGCAGCGTGAGGGCCTGCCGCTGGCCGCCGGAGAGCAGCCCCACCTTGCTGGTGAGCCGTTCCTCCAACCCCAAGTCCAAAATTTTCAGGCGCTGGATATAGTCCTCCCGCTCTGTTTTGGTAATTCCCCAGCGTAGGCCACGGCTCTTTCCGCGGCGGGCGGCCAGCGCCAGGTTCTCCTCAATCTGCATGGTGGGAGCGGTTCCCAGCATAGGGTCCTGAAAAACTCGGCCAATATACTGCGCCCGCTTGTGCTCCGGCAGCTTGGTGACATCCACGCCGCCTAGAGAGATGCTCCCAGCGTCCACAGGGAAGGTCCCGGCCACGGCGTTGAGCAGGGTGGATTTTCCGGCGCCATTGCCGCCAATGACTGTGCAGAAATCTCCGTCATTCAGCGTTAGGCTGATGCCCCGCAGAGCCTGCTTTTCATTGACGGTCCCAGCATTAAAGGTTTTCCAGATCTGTTTGACTTCAAGCATTGTGGTCGCCCCCTTCCAGCTTGGACTCCGGCTTTGACAGACTCTTGGCAGGTTTGACACGGAAGTATTTTCCCTTCCAGTAGGGCAGCGCCAAAAAGACAGCCACAATCAGAGCGGTGATCAGCTTCATGTCATCAGTATTCAGACCCAGCCAGATCACCACCTGATACACCAGGTAGTAGAGCATGGCGCCAAACACCACCGTTAACAGCTTCAAGGCAAAGTTGTGGAAGAGCTTGCCGAAAATCACCTCACCGATAATCACGGCGGCAAGACCAATGACAATGGCCCCCCGGCCCATATTGACGTCGGCAAACCCCTGGTATTGAGCCAGAAGCGCAGAGGAGAGAGCCACCAGACCGTTGGAGAGCATCAGGCCCAAAACCGTGGTAAAATTGGTGTTGATCCCCTGAGCCCGGGACATATTGGGATTAGAGCCGGTGGAACGCAGGGAGGAACCCAGCTCTGTGCCGAAAAACCAGTAGAGCAGGGCAATGATCATAATCACAAAAATGGCAACTGTGAAGATGGGATTCTCAAGGCTGAGGCTGCGCACACTCTGCTGGTCCACCAGCAAGGTATACTGCCGGGAGCTGATCGGGCGGTTGGCCTGTCCCATGATCCGCAGATTGACAGAGTACAGCGCCAACTGGGTTAAAATGCCGGCCAGAATTGCCGGAATACCGCAGGCGGTGTGGAATAACCCCGTGACAAGCCCCGCCAGCATCCCTGCAAGAAAAGCCCCCAGCAGGGCAGCAGGCAGGGGAACGCCCGCCATGGTCAGCATGATAAAGGTGGCGCCGCCAGTGGCCATGGTGCCATCCACCGTCAGATCGGCCACATCCAAAATCCGATACGTGATATAGACGCCGATGGCCATGATGCCCCAGATAAGGCCCAGAGCGGCCACGCCCGGCAGGGCGTTGACCAAGTGCATGATGTTCAAAATGAAACGCCTCCCAATTCCCTGGATATGATAATAAAAATGGCTATAGACTTCAATAGTATAGCAAAAAGAGGTGGAAAAGGGAAGCCCTTTTCCACCTCTTTTTACAGGGATTTCTCCTCTGCTGATTATTCCGTCACAGCCTCATAGCCGTCGGGCGCGGTCAAGCCCAGGGCCTCACACATGGTGGGATTGTACTTGGCGGTGAACTGCGGGGCATACTCAATCGGCATCTCGGCGGGATTGGCGCCGTTTACCAGAATCTCATAGGCCATTTCGCCGGTTTTGTAGCCAATGTCATAGTAGCTGATGGTCAGCGTCGCAACGCCGCAGCCTTTGCAGATACCCTCCTCACCAGCAATCACAGGCGTGCCGGAATCCAGAGAGATATTGCCGATCAGCTCAGAATTGTTGGCGGCGGTGTTGTCCGTGGGGACATAAAGGACATCGCTCTCCGCACAGGCGGTGGTGGCAACGGCCGAGAGGTCGTTGGAGTCGGAGAAGGAGAACTGCTTGCAGGTATAACCCATCTCCTCCAGATATCCCTGGACAGTATCCACCTGGTATTTGCTGTTAGGCTCCGCGGAGCAGTACAGCAGTCCTACTGTGCCGGCATCCGGGAACCATTCCTGCACCATGGCGGCCTGCTGATCCAGAGGAGCCAGATCAGAGGTGCCGGAGATATTGGTGCCGGTGGTGCCGGTAAAGCCGTCGATGCCCAGAGCCACGCCGTACTCCGTAATAGAGGTGCCCAAAATGGGAATTTCTTCAGTGGCAGCCATGGCAGCCTGCAGAGCGGTGGTGCCGTTTGCCATGATCAGATCCACGCCTGCGGAGACAAAACCGCCCACAATCGTGGAGCAGTTTGCAGAATCACCAGAGGCATTCTGAGGATCAAAAGTAACGCTGTCACCCAACAGCTCCTTCAGGGCATCCTGAAAGCCTTCTGTGGCGGCGTCCAGTGCCACGTGCTGCTGTTGCTGGATGATACCGACCGTATAGGTCTTGCCGTCAGCGGTAGTATCATCGGTGTTGTCGTCACTCACGGCATCATCCTGAGAACCGCCGCAGGCAGCCAGGCTCAGGGCCATGACGCCGGAGAGAAGCAGAGCAAGGAACTTCTTTTTCATCATGATCGTTTCCTCCATACTTTCAAACTTGCAGGATCTTGATTAAAAACGGCAGCTCGGGCAGGCCGCTTTTTATGTGGCAATGTGATCTGCCGGGCCAGATAAAGAAGAACAGAATGCCGGTCAAGGGGAAAACTGGCGGGATAAAAAAATCTGTACTTCACAGCCGCCTCAAATCACTTTTTCAATATATAACTTTAAACAGGTAAAGTCAACCGGCGTTTTTTACAAAATCAGAGGGGGAACTTTGGCCTCTAGCTATCAAAATAGGGGGGGGAGAACTGCCGTAATTCCAGAGCGGCTTGCCGACTTCCCCAAGGGCGGCTAAAAAATTGGGTCCAGATGGAAAGGGGGCATTGACAAGGAAAAAACGCAGTGTTATAGTAGGAAAGTATTTTTGGAATACTTTGAGCAGCGATTTGCGGTGCAAACCGCAAGCGCGAAAATCGAACAGACAAGCCCGCGGATCGCAGCTGAAAGTCCCGAAAAAGACAGGGACTTTTAGCCGCAAAAGGAGTCCGGCTGGGCTTTTTCTTGTTTTTGGGCCAGAGATACGGTCGTTGCATCTAAAAATAGTATTTTTATAGGAGGAGGGAAGGATGATGTCAACAAAGTTCGTATTCATTACCGGCGGCGTGGTGTCCGGCCTGGGGAAGGGAATCTGCGCGGCATCCCTGGGGAGGCTTCTGAAGCAGCGGGGTGTCCGAGTGCGCAACCAGAAATTTGATCCCTATATCAATGTGGACCCGGGAACGATGAGTCCCTATCAGCATGGAGAGGTCTTTGTCACAGACGATGGGGCGGAGACAGATCTGGACCTGGGCCATTATGAGCGGTTTGTGGATGAGGACCTGTCCGGCAATTCCTCAATCTCCTCTGGGAAAATTTACTGGTCCGTGCTGAACCGGGAGCGGCGGGGAGATTACCTAGGGGCAACCGTGCAAATCATTCCCCATATCACCAATGAAATCAAAAGCCGGGTCTATGCCATGGCCGCCGAGGATGTGGATGTTGTCATTACAGAGGTGGGCGGAACCGTAGGGGATATTGAGTCTCAGCCCTTTTTGGAGGCCATCCGTCAGGTGGCGGCGGAGCGGCCGCACGGAGACGTGCTGTTTATCCATGTGCCCTTGATTGTTCAGGTCCCCGGAACCGGGGAGCTGAAATCAAAGCCCACCCAACACTCGGTCAAGGAGCTGCTGAGTCTGGGTATTCAACCGGATATCCTGGTGTGCCGCTGTGACGCACCCATGACTGAGGAGGTCCGCAGAAAGATCGCCCTTTTCTGCAACGTACAGCCGGACTGCGTGATTCAAAATGCCACAGCTGAGACACTCTATGAAGTGCCGCTGCTGATGGCAAAGGAGGGGCTGGACGAGGTGGTTTGCAGGAAGCTGGGCCTGATCACCTACCAGCCGGACCTGCGGGAGTGGAGTGCCATGGTCCGGCGGGAAAAGGAGGCTCACAGGCATGTCCGCATCGCACTGGTGGGAAAGTACACCCAGCTGCACGACGCCTATCTATCCGTGGTGGAGGCGCTGCACCACGCAGGCACCGCTAACGATGCCGTAGTGGAGATTGCCTGGATTGACTCTGAGGAACTGACAGAGCAGAATCTGGAGGCATCTCTGAGAGGCTGCGGAGGGATTTTGGTGCCCGGCGGCTTTGGAGAGCGGGGGATCGAGGGAATGATCCGCGCCATTCAATACGCACGGGAGCAGAGGGTTCCCTTCTTCGGCATCTGTCTGGGAATGCAGATGGCAGTTGTGGAGTTCGCCAGACATGTGCTGGGGTGGGCGGACGCCAACTCCGCTGAGTTCTCCGAGACGACCCGGCACCCTGTCATTGCCTTAATGCCGGATCAGATGCACATCACAGATAAGGGCGGGACTATGCGTCTTGGAAAATATCCCTGTGTGCTGGCGGAAAACACACGCAGCCGCGCGCTGTATGGGACGGCGGAAATCTCCGAGCGGCACCGCCATCGGTTTGAGTTTCAAAACGACTGCCGCAGTGAGATGCAGGAGCAGGGGATGGTGCTGTCCGGCCTGTCTCCGGACGGACGGCTGGTGGAGATTGTGGAGCTTTCTCAGCACCCCTGGTTTGTGGGTGCGCAGTTCCACCCGGAGTTCAAAAGCCGCCCCGACCGCCCCCATCCGCTGTTTTACGGATTTGTCAAGGCCGCGCTGGAACAGATGCAGGGAAAGGAGAATATGGATGAATCACTTTGAGAAAATTGCTGTGCAGCTGGAGTCGTATGGCCTGGACGCCATACTGCTGACTGGGGAGGCCAACCGGTTTTACGCCACGGGCTTTCACTCGATGGGGACCGATGGCGCAGCCCTCATCACCCGCAAAAAAAATTACTACTTTACGGACGCCCGCTATACGGAGGCGGCCGGACGCTGCATTCAAAACGCGCAGCTGCGGGAGACCGGCCATGGGCACGGCTATGCCGACCTGCTGGCGGAAGTGGTGTCCAGCGATCACATCGGACGCATGGGGTTTGAGGACGCCTGCATGACGGTGCAGGAACACGCGCGCTATCAGAAGGCGCTGTCCTGCGAGTTGGTCCCGGCGACAGAGCTTTTGTGGAAGCTGCGGGCGCAGAAGGACCCGGAGGAGCTGGAGGCGCTGACCGCCGCCCAGCGGATCGCGGAGCGGGCGCTGGAGGACATTTTGAACGATATCCGGCCAGGGATCACAGAGAAGGAGATCGCCGCCCGGATTCAGTATCGGATGCTTCACTACGGAGCGGAGGACAAGTCCTTCGATCCCATTGTGGTGTCTGGGCCGAATGGGAGTCTTCCCCACGGTGTGCCCTCAGAAAAGCTAATTCAGGCGGGCGAGTTTGTCACCATGGATTTTGGCTGCGTCTATCACGGCTATTGCTCCGATATGACCCGCACCGTGGCAGTGGGTCACGTGACAGATGAGATGCGGGAAGTGTACCAGACGGTGCTCTGCGCACAAAAAGCGGGGATTGCTACAGCTAGGGCGGGTGCCACGGGCCGTGAGGTAGATGCGGCCGCAAGGGCTGTGATTGACGCCGCCGGCTATGGCGAATACTTCGGCCACAGCTTCGGCCACGGGGTAGGGGTAGAGATTCACGAGAGTCCCAATGCCTCGCAGCTCAATGATAAGCCCTTGCCGGAGCGGGCGGTGATCTCCGCAGAGCCGGGGATTTACCTGCCGGGAAAGATGGGAGTGCGCATTGAGGATGTGCTCTTTTTGACTCAGGACGGTTGTCAGAATTTGACCAAAGCTCCCAAGGAGCTGCTGGTTCTGTAAGAATTGCCGCGCAAAACGATCGTTTTGCGCGGTTTTCCGATCAAAACTGCCGTTGACAAACCGTTCCTTGGGGAAGCATAATAACAGTAATCATACCGTGGGAGGAACACACATGGACACTGTCTATATCACCGGCCACCGGAATCCGGATACAGACTCAATCGTTTCCGCCATGGCCTATGCCGCCTTGAAGAATGCTCTGGGGCAGCGGCAGTATCAGGCAGCCCGCCTGGGCCAGATCAGCGATGAGACCCATACCGTTCTGGAGCGCTTCGGTTTTCAGCCTCCGCGCCTCATTAGCAATGTGCGTACACAGGTACGGGACCTGGACTACGACACGCCGCCCACACTCTCCGCCGCTGCCACAATCAGCCGGGCCTGGCAGACCATGCAGGCAGACCGGATTTCTGTGCTGCCAGTGGCCAACGAGGATGGGACGCTGTATGGCATGCTCTCCGCTGGGGACGTGGCCAACTATGACATGCGCTCGGTCCGCAACCCGATGGTTTCCAGCATGCCGGTATACAATCTGCTCTCCGTCATCGAGGGAGAGATTCTCAATGCCGGCGGGGAGCTGCGGGACGAGGTTTCTGGCGAGGTGGTGATCGCACTGCCCACCTGCCGGGAGAACCTGCTCTTTTCCAATCCCAACAGCATTGTGGTCTGCGGAGACCAGCCGGATATGATTCGGCGTGCGCTGGAAATCGGCGTGAGCTGCATCATTGTTTGTCAGGCGGAGGTTCCGCAGGAGCTTCTCAATGTGGAGACGGAGACTTGCTTGATGTCTACCCCTTACGATCCCTATCAGGCGGTACGCCTGATTTGGCATGCACTGCCCATCTCCCATATCTGTAAAAGTGCTGACCTTGTCAGCTTCCATCTGGACGATTATATTGATGATGTGCGCAACACGGTGCTGGAGAGCCGCTTCCGGGCCTACCCTATTTTGGATGAAAACGAAAAGGTGGTGGGGACGCTGTCCCGGTTTCATCTGCTGCGGCCCCGCCGCAAGCAGGTAATCCTCATGGACCACAATGAAAAGGCCCAGTCCGTGGTGGGGCTGGATCAGGCGGAGATTTTGGAGATTGTGGATCACCACCGACTGGCGGACATTCAAACCAACAATCCCATATATGTCCGCAATGAGCCGGTGGGAAGCACCACCACGATTGTGGCGGGCATGTACCAGGAAAAGGGGCTGATGCCCACGGCAAAAATGGCAGGGCTGATGGCTGCCGCCATTGTCTCAGATACGGTAATGTTCAAGTCTCCCACCTGTACCCAGCGGGATATCAACGTTGCCAATCGGATGGCCCGCATTGCGAATCTCTCCCTGGAGGAGCTGGGCAAGGCGATTTTCTCCTCCACCTGTGGAGATGACAAGAGTGCGGAGACCATTTTGAAGACGGATTACAAGGAGTTTCACATTGCCGGCCACGATTTGGCGGTGGGACAGGTCACATGTATGGACTCGGAGCGCCTGTTGGAGAGAAAAGCGGAGTTCCTCCAGGTGATGAATCGAATCCGGAAGGAGCAGTCCCTGGACACGGTGATTTTGATGATCACCGATGTACTGCTGGACGGCACGCAGCTTCTGTTTACAGGAGATGAGGAGACCATCCAACAGGCATTCAATATCAAGGGAGACCATGGAAACTGTGCATTTTTGCCCAAGATCCTCTCCCGAAAGAAACAGGTGATTCCTATGCTCTCCGCCCTGTGGGGCTGATGAGACCACAGACGGAGACAAAAAGCGCCGCCGGTCAATACCGGCGGCGCTTTTGTCAGCTGCCGCTGTCCGCACAGTCCGCGCTCCGGCCGGAGAGCATCTCCAGTCCGTGGGAAAGTGTGGGAAGAACGGCCTCCAAATTCTCCCGAGCAGCCTTGGGAGAGCCGGGGAGGTTCACAATCAGCGTCCCGCCCCGAATACCGGCCTGAGCCCGGGACAGCATGGCCCGGGGAGTGATTTGCAGCGAGGCATAGCGCATGGCCTCCGGCAGACCGGGGGCCAACCGGTCACAGACCGAGAGCGTGGCCTCCGGCGTGACGTCCCGGGGAGAAAAACCAGTACCGCCGGTGGTGACTAAGAGATCCACAGTACCGCTGTCGGCAATCTCTTCCAGAATGTGTGCAATCTGGGACTGTTCATCCGGTACCAGGGCTGTACGGACGACTGTGTAACCGGCCTCCCGCAGCAGCTCTGCCACCAGCGGACCGGCCTCGTCCGGCCGCTGGCCGCGATAGCTGCGGTCACTGACAGTGACAACAACCGCAGAAAAGAATGACATAAAAATTCCTCCTTATCGCAGTAATAACAGATGCTCCGGAGAAACAGAGACCAGTAGTTCTCTTTGGTCCGCGAGCCCGGACTCCCGGTCCAGTTCCATGCGCAGCAGAGGAGCTTCCGCCATGGCATCCAGAGGACGCAGTAGCAAAGTGGTGCAGGAGAGATCCTGAATGACCCGTACCACGGCGCAGGGGAAGGCGTTTACCTCCCCGGAGACGGCGGGGTGGAGCTGGCGCGCACGAATCCCTACACAATCAATCCCCGGGGGCGGCGGAGCGGCGCAGCGGAGCGTCAGGTTCCAGGCCGGCAAAAACACAACATCTCCCTGAGGGACCGCCATGGCAAAATTGCCGCAGCCGGAGAGTTGTGCGGCGGCTACGGTTTCCGGGCGAAGGAAGAGATCCTCCACCGTCTGTACCGGCTGGGAGCGGCCCTGGCTGATGACGCACACCCGGCGGCAGTTGCGAAAGACCTCCCCTTGGTCATGGGAGACCCAGAGAATGGTGCCCTGAAACGGCTCCAGCAGCTCCTGAAGTTCCAGCTCCAGCTGCTGCCGGAGATAGCCATCCAGAGCCGAAAAAGGCTCGTCCAGCAGGATCATTCCTGGCTCCGACGCCAGAATGCGGGCCAGGGCGGTCCGCTGCTGCTGACCGCCGGAGAGCTGTGCGGGGCGCCTGTCAGCCACCTCCTCCAGTCGGAAGCGGCGGAGCTTTTCCGTGACCTCCGCCGCCCGGCGTCCGCGGTTACGCACTGCGGCGGCGATGTTCTGCCGCACAGTCATGTTGGGAAAAAGCGCGTACTGTTGGAAGAGATAGCCCACGTTCCGGCGCTGGGGAGGCAGGTTGATGTGGGCCGTGCTGTCGTAGAGGACGGCGCCATCCAGAACGATTTTCCCTGTGTCCGGCGTCAGGATGCCGGCGATGCACCGCAACGTGACGGACTTGCCGCAGCCGGAGGCCCCAAGCAGAGCCAGGGGTTCCTGGTGAGCCTCGAATTGGACGTCCAGCTGAAAGTTCCCAAGCCGCTTTTGAATCTCAACGCAGAGGGACATCTCAGAAAGCGCCCCCCTTCCGAACCTGCCGCTGCCGGGTTTCCAGCAGGTTGACCGCCAACAGAAAGACTGCGGAGAGGGCAATATTCACCAGAACCCACCGGAGCGCACCGGCGTCGTCATGGGTACGCCAAAGCTGATAGACGGTGGTGGAAATGGTGGCGGTGCGGCCGGGGGTATATCCGGCAATCATGGAAGTGGCACCATATTCCCCCAGCGCCCGGGCAAAGGAGAGGACCATGCCTGCGAGAATTCCCTGCTTGCACACCGGTATTTGGACCCGCCAGAAGACCCAGGCATTGGAGCGTCCCAGGGTGCGTCCAGCGTCCGCCAGGGTTTGATCGAAGCTCTCAAAGGCACCCCGGGCAGTGCGGTACATCAAAGGGAAGGACACCACCACCGTAGCAAAAATGGCGGACCACCAGGTCATTACCAGCTTTACGCCGAAATGGTCCATTGCCCACGCGCCAACAGCCCGTTTGGGCCCTAATAGCACCAGCAGCAGCCAGCCCACCACAGTAGGGGGCAGTACCAGGGGGAGCGTCAGCACCACATCCAGGACGCCTTTGAGCAGGCGGGGAAGCTTTGCGATGTAGTACGCGGCCAGAATTCCCAGGAAAAAGACGGCCATGGTGGAGACTGCCGCAATACGGAGAGAGTTCAAAAGGGGATACCAATCCATAAAAGACGACCTCCGGGAGAGAGTCAGGGAGAGCGGACGGGGCCTTTCCCGCCTGCTTCACCAAAAGTCAGACCAGGGGGGTGAAGCCGACGTTCCTAAACACAACATCCGCGTCATCGCCGGTCAAATAGTCCAAAAATGCCTGGGCCTCTTCGGCGTGTGTGCTGGCAGACAGCACGGCGGCGGGGTAAGTGACCTGCCCGCACATGTCTGCGGTGGCCTCGTCCACTACGGTCAGACCGGCGGAGAAGGCATCCGTGGCGTAAATAATGCCGCAGTCCACAGCGCCTTCAGAGACATGCGTGGTGACCTCCTTTACATTGGAGCCATAGGTTAGAACTCCGGCTTCCGCCAAGGCTGCCTCCTCCAGACCATAGTAAGCAAAAATCTTTTGCGTGTATTGCCCCACGGGAACGTCGCGGTTGCCCATGGCCAGGAAAACATCGCCGTTTTTCAGAAGTTCCGCCAGCTGATCAAAGCTCTTCACGCCTTTGGGATTGCCCTCAGGCACCACCAGGGTGATCTGATTTTCAAGAAGGTCCAGCCTGGAGCCCTCCAGCAGAAGATTGTTTTTATCCAGTGTATCCATCTGAGTCTGGCCAGCAGAGATGAAGAGGTCACAGTCCGCGCCCTGCTGAATCTGTTCCAGCAGAGTGCCAGAGGATTCATAGCTGGGAAGGATGGTGACATGAGGAGCTACATCCTTGTACAGCGCGATGATTTCATCCAGGGTCTCCGTCATGGAGGCTGCGGCAAAAACCACGAGCTCCACGGAAGAAGAATTGCCGCCGTGTTCGGACACATCGCCGGGATCGGTGCCGCCTCCGCAGGCGGACAGGGACAGCACTATGCACAGTGCCAGAAGCAAAGAGCGCAGGTTTTTCATATCGAAAATCTTCCTTTCTTCAAGGATATATGTGGAAACGGCCCAGATGCGGGCAGTTGCCGCTAGACGTAATTCTCAAATAAGGATAACGGAAGAGGAGAAATGGCGCCGGAGTTCCGGCGCGCAATTATGACCCGAAGGGACAGATGGGCCAGCGGCAGGACTCGCAGCCTAGACACAGCCCCCCCTCGCCCATGATGGAGAAATCGTCTCTAGTCAGCTCCACACCGGCGGCAATCCGGGGCAGCACTAGGTCAAAGATGGTGGCCCCGGCGTACATGACGCAGCCGGGAAGGCCCATCACGGGCGTCTCGTCCGAATAGTAGCCCAGGAGAAACATCGCGCCGGGCAGGACCGGGGCGCCATAGGTGACGATGCGGGCGCCAGAGGCCCGAATGCCCCCAGGGGTATTGTCGTCAGGGTCCACGCTCATGCCCCCGGTGCACAAAAGCAGATCCGCACCACTGCTCTTGGCCGCGGAGATGGCGGCGGAAATGGCTTCCACGCCGTCGCCGGGGTATAAGACCGATAACGTCTCAATGCCATAGGCGGCCAGCTTCTCCTGAACGACAGGGGTGAAGGTATCTTGAATCAGGCCCTTTTGCACCTCGCTGCCGGTGGCGATGATGGCGGCGGTTCGCTTCACATAGGGCAGCAGCTCAAGAAGGGGACGGTCCCCGGCGGCCTGCTCCGCCGCTCGGAGCCGTTCCTCTTCAATGACCAGGGGGATCACCCGCATTCCGGCCAATTTGTCCCCAGCATTGACTGGGGTGTTGCCCCGGCGGGTTGCGATCATGATGTCGTCTAGGGCGTTCACGGCAATCAAACGCCGGGAATCCACCCGGAAAAGCCCCGGGCGGGAAGCACGCAGCTCGATCTTGCCCTCCTTCACCGGTGTGGGGGACATGCCGTCATTCACACACAGAGACAGTAGCCGATCCGCCGCGTCGTTTTCATGTATCATACCCGGGATCATTTCCCAGACGTACAGATTCTCCTTGCCCATGGAGAGGAGGATGGGGATATCAGATTCCGTTACCACGTGGCCCTTGCGGAAGCGGGCGTCCTTGTAGGAGCCCTGGATAATCTGGGTCATGTCGTGGCAGAGCACATGCCCCACAGCATCCTGGGTTTTGATGAGCTTCATGAGAACGCCTCCAGTACTTCAATGGAGTCGCCGGGTCGGACCGTGCCCTCCTGGACTACCACGGCAAAAATGCCCTCTGTGGGCATGACGCACATCCCGACGGCCTGCCGGATGGCGCAGTCGTTGTGGCACTCCTTGCCAATCTGGGTGACTTCCACCACAGTTTCCCCAATGCGCAGACGCGTCCCCACCGGCAGGTTCCGCAGGTCGATGCCAACCGTATTGATATTTTCCGCGAATACGCCGGCAGGCAGGGGAATGGGGCCCCGCATGGTGTCCACGCTTTCCTCCGCCAGCAGGGAGATCTGGCGGTGCCAGTCGCCGGCATGGGCATCCCCCACAATGCCATGGCGCAGCCGTAGGCAAATCTCCGGGACGGGGTGCTTGGGCTGTCCCTTTTCCACGCTGATATTCACGGATACAACCTCTGCCACGGTCCTCACTCCTCTGCAATATAACCACTTTTTCCACCGGATTTCTCCAGCAGGCGGATGTTGGTGATGCGCATATCTTTCTGGACGGCCTTGCACATATCATAGATCGTAAGTGCCGCAGCAGACACAGCGGTCAGAGACTCCATTTCCACCCCGGTGACACCAGTGCAGGTAACGGCGGCCTGAATCTCCACCCGGTCGTCCCGGAGGGTGAAGGCGATATCAATTCCGGTCAGGGGCAGGGGGTGGCACATGGGAATCAGCTCCCAGCAGTGCTTGGCAGCTTGAATGCCGGCCACCTGCGCCACCGCCAGTACATCCCCCTTTTTCAGCGTCCCGGCGCGAATCTGGGCCATGGTGCCGGGGGAGACCAGAATCTCGCCGGCAGCAACGGCTCGCCGGTGGGTAGGGGCCTTCTCCGTCACGTCCACCATGCGGGCGCGGCCTTGGTTGTTGAAATGCGTGAGCATAACTATCCTCCGATCTGATACATATCCCGGGCGGCTTCGCTGGATCGTTCCCGCAGGAAATGCCGGGGAGGCTTTTGCAGAATGCCGTGCCGGATGGCCGCCTCCAGCTCCGGTCCGTGGAGGCCCCGCAGGGGGAGCTCCTCCCGGCTGTGGAGACAGCCCTTCAGCCGCCCGTCCGCAGTGATGCGGATGCGGCGGCAGTCCCCACAGAAGTTGTGGCTCATAGGGGAGATCAGCCCCACGGCGCCTTTGGCGCCGGGAAGCCGGTATCGTCTGGCCACCCCCTGGGCCGCAAGAGGCCGCAGGGTGGGAAAGCGCTCCAACACCATGTCCGTGGAGAGAAAACGGCTTGGGTTCCAGGCGGTACAGGGGCCTATGGGCATGAGCTCAATGAAGCGGACCTCCCAGGGGTGGTCCAGCGTCAGGCGGAGAAAGTCACCGATTTCATCGTCATTGAAGCCGCCCATGAGAACCGTGTCCAGTTTCAGATTCTGAAAACCAACCTCTTCCACCGCCGCGATGCCACGGAGGACATCCGAAAGACGGCCCTGGCGGGTGAGGGAGGAAAAGCGCTCTGGCCGCAGGGTATCCAAGCTGATATTCAGCCGGTCCACACCGGCCTGCCGCAGGGGAGCGGCCAACTCCTCCAGGCGGCTTCCATTGGTAGTGAGACACAGTTCCGCCAGCCCGGGGATTTCCCGCAGCCCTCGGCACAGCTCCAGAATTCCCCGGCGCACCAACGGTTCTCCCCCGGTGACGCGGATTTTTCTGACGCCGCACGCAACAGCAGCCCTGCCGATTTCCACGCACTCCTCAATAGAGAGGATGTCCGCGTGAGATCGTTTGGCAACCCCCTCCGGACCCATGCAATACACACAGCGATAATTGCACAAATCTGTCACGGAGAGGCGCAGATAGTCAATTTCCCGGCCATAGCCGTCCTGCATAAAGCCCCTCCATTCGTGATATTTTTCAAAGGTATACGATGAAATCATCATATCAGATTTTATAAGAAAGTCAAGCGGGGAGAAGCATGGAGAAATCCCCGGAGGCCGCGGCTTCCGGGGATCTTTGTCGGGAATATCAGGAAATTTCAACGGGCTCCGCAGTTGCCTCAGTCTGGGAGATGTCCGGTGGACGCTGATGTTTCCGCCGGAAATGCTTGGGCAGGTCATCAATTACGGAGTAGAATACCGGCGTGAACAGCAGCGTCACCACGGTGGAAATGATCATGCCGCTCATCATGGTAACGCCCATGTCGCTCATCATTTCGTTGGTGTCCCCAATGCCAAACGCCATGGGGACCATGGCAAGGACGGTGGTCAGCGTCGTCATCATAATGGGGCGGATTCGAAGGGGACAGGCCTTCATGATAGCGGTCTCCCGCTCCTCGCCCATCTGCCGGCGGATTTTAATATATTCTACCAAAATGATGGAGTTGTTCACCACCGTGCCTGCCAGCATGATCAAAGACACCAGGGAGATCATGGACAGGTCCCGTCCCGTCAGAGGCAGGGCGAACAGCGCGCCGGTAAAGGCCACCGGCAGGATCAGCATCACAATAACAGGCATCAGAAAGGACTCAAACTGCGCCGCCAGAACAAAATACACAAGGCCCATGGCCACCAGCAGAGCCAGCAGCAGATCAGAAAAGTTCTCCGTCATATCAGAATAACTGCCGGTGAGCTCTGCGGTGTAGCCCTCTGGCATCTGGTAATTGTCCAAAATCCGGGTGAGCTGCTTGGTGATCTCCGTGGCATTGCCGCTCACGGTATCGCCCGTGATCGTCACTTGGCGGGACTGGTTGACGCGGGTAATGGTCTGGGGAGCCTGAACAATGTCCACGCTGGCAACCGAGCTTAACGGCACATAGCCGCCCATGGCGGTAGACACAGGCATGGAGCGCAGGGCATCCAGGCTGGCGGCATAGGAGCCGTCACCCTTGACCACAACATCCAGCTCCTTGTTATTGATGGTAACAGTGGTGGCAGTCTCACCGGTCAGCTCCGACCGGACTGCAGAACCGATGCTGGCGGCAGTGAGGCCGTATTGCGAGGCGGCCTGCCGGTTGATAGTGACCTCCACCTGGGGGACCTGCTCCGACACGGAGCTGACGACATCCACAGCATCCTCCAACTGGGAGATTTCCCGCAGCAGATCATCCGCGATTGCCGTGAGAATGCGATAGTCGTCACCGGTGATCTCCACGCTGATATCATTGCCGCCCAGCATGGCGGTCATGTCAGAGGCGCTGGCGGTGATCTCGCAGCCGGCAATGTTCTGCAGGAAGGGGCGAAGGCTTTCAGCAATCTCACTGCTGCTGCGGCTTCGGTCGCCGCGGTCCACCAGCATCAAGGAGACAGAGGCGGATTCCGGCTGGGCCAGGTAGTAGAGGCTCTCCAGCTCCGGCACCTGTTCCTGAGCGATAGATACCACCCGGTCGGCGTAGGCTGTGGTCTCATCCACATCAGAGCCAATGGGAGTTGTGATGCTGATGCTGACCTGCCCCTGGTCCATTTCTGGCAGCAGTACCATGTTGGTGCTTAGGCAGCACACCGCGAAGAAAACAACAAGGCCAACAGCTGTCAGCATACCGACTTTCAGATGACGGAGGAAATAGTCCAACAGCCGCAGGTAACGGTCATACAGCCATCGGACCCACTGGCCGCAGCGGGCAATAATGGAGCGGCTGCCTGCTCTTTTCAGCTGGTGCTGCCGGGCCTTTGTTTCATCCAGCAGCAGATAGCACAGCAGCGGCACCCACGTCAGGGCGATCACGAGAGAACCGAGAATTAAGAAGGCAATCGTCAGACAGAAGTCCTTGAACAGCATGCCGGCCATACCGCCGGTAAGGCCCAACGGCAAAAAGACCGCCACCGTGGTCAGCGTGGAGGCAACCACGGAGGTAGTCACCTCCTTGGTGCCATCCACACAGGCGCTTAGCCGGTCATGCCCTTCGGCGGAGAAGCGGTAGATATTTTCCAGCACGACAATGGAGTTATCCACAATCATGCCCACGCCCATGGCGACTCCGCCCAGGCTCATCATGTTCATCGTGAGGTCAAACACGTTCATCAGGACGAACACCGCGAGAATGCACACCGGCATGGAGACCGCGATCGTCATGGTGGCGCCCCAGCGGCGCAGGAACAGAAAGACCACCACAGCGGCCAGCACCACGCCCAGGACGATATTTTGCAGGGCGGACTCCACCACCAGGTTGATGTAGTCGGAGGCAAGATAGGGTGCGGCGTAGCGAATACCGGGATTCTCCTCTGCCAGCTCCGCCATCCGCGCATCCACTGCCTGAGCCGTGGATGCCTCATTTGCACCGGATTGCTTGGAAACCTGTAAAATTACGCAGGCGGTGCCATCCATCTGCGCCATGGTGTCGGTATCCTGTGCCTGCAGGGAGACATTGGCCACATCACCCAGACGGACAATGCCGCCGGTAGGCAGAGCCAGGAGCATATTTTCAACGTCCTCCACAGACTGGAACTTGGCGTCTGTGCTGACGGTCAGTGTCTTGGAGCCGTTTTGCATATCGCCGCCGGGATAGAGCAGGTTTTCTGCTGCCAGGAACTGGGAGATGTAGCTGTTGGAAAGGCCGAAGCCAGCTGCTCGGGCGGGGTCAATCTGCACCTCGATCTGCTGGCCTACGCCGCCGCTGACTGTGACGGAGGCTACGCCGTCAATCCGCTCCAGGGCGGGGGAGACGGTGTCCTCCGCCAAGGTTTGGAGAGAGGACAGGTCCTCGCCCATCAGGGCGATGATGGCGGTGGGCATCAGGTCGCTGACGTTGATGTTGACAATCACGGGGTCCATGGCACCATCCGGGAGCGAGAGCATGTCGAATTTCTCCCGCAGCTTGGTGGCGGCGATGTCCAGGTCCGTGTCCTCCACATAGGTAATCTGCACCTGGCTGACACCGTCCGACGAAGTGGAGGAGACGGAGTCCACGCCGGGGACGGCCATGATGGCCGACTCCAAGGGACGGGTGACAAGCTCCTCGATATCGTTAGGCGTGGCACCGTTATAGTAGCACATCACCACAGCCATGGGAGCTTCCATGTTGGGCAGCAGGGCCATCTGCAACTGGGTGGTGAAGACCACGCCGAATATGGCGATCATGATGACTGCCAGCAAGGTTGTGACCTTGTGCTGGATACAAAATTTTGCCGTATTCATGGGCGGTTATGCCTCCCCGGCTGGGGCCGGTGTATTGGCGTCCGGCATCTCCTCGCCAGCAGCGTCCGAGCTTTCCGAATCATTTCCAGGACTGACGATCCGGACTAGGTCACCGTCAGAGAGATATGCCTGTCCAACTGTCACCAGCTGTTGGCCCTCAGAGAGCCCGGAAAGCACCTCTGTCACGCCGTTTCCAGTGAGACCGGTGGTGATCTCCACATACCGGGCGGCATCGCCCTCCACCACAAATACATACTGGGTATCCGCACTGGTGAGAATGGCCTCAGAGGGGACTACCACCGCGTTTTCAGAGACATCTGTGTGGAAGGTCACATCGGCAAACATGCCCGAGAGCAAACCGCTTACCTCGGCGGGCACGGCGAGTGTGACGGTATACAGCTTAGTCTGTAGATTGGCCGTCCGCTCAACAGAACGGATGACGGCGGTAAAGGCCGCCCCGGCGGCGCTGACCGACACATCCGCCTCATCGCCAATAGCAAGCTTGGGAACCAACGCCTCGGAAACGGAGACCGTGACTTTCATCTGGTCTCCCCCATTGATGACCGCGAGAGGCGCACTGTTGGAGATCATGCTTCCCTCCACGGCATTCATCGTGGCCAAGGTCCCAGAGATGGGGGCGATGACGTTGCCGGAGGCATCCACGTTCTCCAAAGCGGTGTCCAGCTGGTCCAGACCGCTCTTGGCGTTCTGGATGCCGGCCTCCAGCTGGGCAAGCGTTGAATTCCGGCTGGCCACGGCCGTTTGATAGTTGACTTCCGCCTGGTCTACCTCTAGCTGGGAGGCGGCGCCAATCTCAAAGAGCGCCTGGGTGTTGGTCACATTGTCCTGGGCCAGCTGCACCTGCTTATCCAGAATGGACTTTTGGTCCTGGTAGCTCTGCACGGCAGAATTGTAGCTGATGCGGGCCGCATTGTAGCTGGCAAGGGAGCTGCCGAGCTCCAGAGTGCAAAGAACGTCTCCGGCCTTCACCAGATCGCCGGCCTGGAAATACACAGCGGTGCACTTGGCTGCGCTGGCGATCAGAATGGTGGAGGAATTTTCGGCGCTGACCTGGCCGGAGACCGTGTTTTCCGCCGAGATGGTGCCGGCGCTGACTGACTCCACCTGGACGGCAACGCCTGCCGTCTCCTGCGGCTGGGCCTCCTCGCCGCCGCAGGCAGTCAGGGTCAAAGCGGCCGTGGCCGCTAGCAAAAGGGCTTTCATGCGCTGATGTCTCATAATGGGCAACTCCTGTCAGTTCAAAATGCCGTGCTGCACGGCCCAGCAGTAGGTGTTGTAGGCGGAGAAGAGATCAATTGCGGCGCTTTGCACCGCCTCCTCCGCGTCGGAGAGATCGTCCGCTGCATCCAGCAGGGTATTGTGGGAGATGGTGCCCTGTTGGTACTGAAGCTCCGAAGATGCATAGCTGAGCTTTTGGGTCTCCAAAGAGACCTTGCTGGCCTCCCAGATCTGCCGGTAGTCGTTTACCTGGTCATAAAGGGCCTGGAAGCGCCGCTCATAGTCCTGGACGGTGTTGTTATAGGTGTACTGGGCCGCCTGCCAGGTGTGCTTGGCCTGGCGGGAGGTCAGGCTGTCGCCGCCGCCGTAGTTGTCCTCAAAACTCTCCCGCTCATCTGAGAGTGTGTTGGAGGCAGCCAGGAGCTCATAGCTCTGCTCTTTGGCGGCTTGCAGGTCCGCCTCTACATCCATGGAGGCGATCTGCTTTTCGGTCACAGTGGGCACCGCGCCCATTTGGATGGCGCCGGTCATATCCGCGCCCAGCAGCATTTCTAACTGGTTTTTATAAGTACGGATATTCATCTGCAGTGTTGCAAGGCCGCTGGCGAGGCTGGCCTGGCCGGCCTTGGTCTGAGAGAGCTGCAGGGAGGAAATCTGGCCCAGCTGATGCCGCAGCTCCATCTCCTCCACTGTGCGATTCATAGCAGCTAACTGCCGCTGGAGGGATGCCTCCTGCAATTCCATGGCGGCCAGAGCCACATAGGTGGTCTCGCCGGCCATAATGATCTGATCCTGAAGATTTTTCAGCTGGCGCATGCTGCTGGTATTGTCCTCCTGCATGTCGCCGTCCTTGATGGCGTCAAACTGCTCACGGACGGCCTCATAGGCCTGATCCATCTGCTCATAGGCCAGCGTGCCGCTCTGACCCATCAGGACCATATACCATTGCCCCTTGGCAATCTGATTGAGCTGTTTGCGCAGGTCCTCCTGCAGGTCGGCGTAGTCAATGCTCTCCAGCATATCCACGCTCTCCTGCAAGGACAATACCTGGAGGTTGCTCTCCCGCATCCGCCGCTCCACATTTTCAAAGGTGACGCTGCCCACCGCGTCCGGGACATAGCCGGTGTCGATCAGATCCCCGGTCTCCGGGTCTGTGGCAGGAGCCGGGTCCGGACCTGCGGGGGAACTAGTCTCTGACTCTTCGGCACCTTCGATCTCTCCGTCCTCCGGAGATTCTGAGGCGGCTTCGCCGTCCAAGGTTTCCCCTGCGGTTTCCGTTGGATCGTCGGAACCGGCCTCCTCTGCCAGAGCTGACACGGCACATAAGGATACAACCAATAGCAGCGCCAGCATCAAGGCAATCCATTTTTTATGCATATGTAACCTCCTTGGTGGAATGTTCAGATACCAAAGACAGGCTGCCGTGCTGAAGAATCTCCAGGCGCAGCTGTAATCCCCGGCGGTGGCGGTCCACCTCGTCCGGAGCGGCCAGCGTGTCCTTCACAGCGGCGGCCAGAGCCAGAAGCGACAGAAAGAATACCTGCTGGACATAGTCCGGCTCCTGGCTGCGAAGGGCAGAGGGGTCCAACGTCTCCCAAGCACTCTCCAAAAAGCAATGGTGATCCGGAGGGTCTGAGAGCATAAGCTGCAAAAACAGGCCGGAGTTCAGCCGCAGAATCCGCAAACATCGCTCGAAGAGCGGATCGGCAGCGGGGCCATGCTGAACAAAGCGGTCATAACAGAGGGGAATGGTACGGAACAGGTCTCCGTCGCTTTGGATGGACAGCTTTCGGAATTCCTCCTCAAAGTGATCCCGAATGAGGCCCATGAGGTCGGAGAACAGGTCCCACTTATCCAGAAAGTACTGGTAAAAGCTACCCCGGGGAACTCTGGCTCTCCGGACAATCTGGTTGATAGACGCCTCTGCAAAACTGGCGGTGGTGAATTCCTCCCAAGCCGCCTGCAGAAAACGATTCCGCTTTTCCTCCGGCAGGCGGAGGAAGGTGTCTGTGCACATATGTGTTCACCCCTTCCTGAGATGACATGATGTCACTTTGTGACAAACTGTCATCATTATATACACAGAGGGTCACAGTGTCAATTGTTTTTTCCGGTGCAAATGTGAAACTAAAAAGGCAGGATGCCGAAAGCATCCTGCCTTTTGGATAAATGGGAAGCCCTCTGGCCTCAGATATCAGGACAAAAGCTGGCCTGTCAAGCAGCATACCCCAAAAGCTGCCAAAAGGGGACCGGCCCTGCCGCCGGTAGAGGCAAAGTCTTCGGTTGAGTCAGCAGCTTTTCTGCCAGAAAAAACAAGGCCCAGCAAAATTCTGGAAAGCTGCTTGGATCTGTTCTTATGAACAACCTGTCATCCACCGCTATGCATTTTTAAAGGGAGCCCAGAATCAACCGCTCCAAAGCATCCGCGGTATCCGACAGAAAATCGGCCCCGGCGTCAATCAGGGACTGCCGGGAGCGGAATCCCCAGGTGACGCCGCAGGCGGCAAGACCGGCATTGTGACCGGTCTGGATGTCCACACTGCTGTCCCCCACGAAGAGGGCTGTCGTTGGATCAGCATGCAACGCTTCTAGGATGGCGGAGACAACGGCAGGGTCCGGCTTGACCGGAACTCCGTCCAGCTTGCCCCGGACCAGGGAAAAGCGGCCGGGGAAGTAGTGCTCGATCAGTTGGCGGCTGAAATCATCCGCCTTGTTGGAACACACCGCGAGACAGATTCCGGCATCGCGCAGGCGGCTCAGCAGAGCAGGGATACCGGAGTAGGGGCGGGTGTGGTCCATGCTGTGGGCACCATAGTAGGCAGAGAATTGAGCCAGTGTGCCGTCCACGTGCGCCTCGTCCCGGTACGCCTCTGGCGAGAACTGTGTCACCAGGTTCCGAATACCGTGGCCCACCATGGCGCGGAACTCCTCCACGGAGTACACGGGCCAGCCATTTTCCCGGCAGACGTGGTTGCCTGCGGCGGCCAGATCTTCAATGGTGTCCAACAGGGTTCCGTCCAGATCAAAGAGTACAGTTTGATACATAAGCACCTCGCGGATTTTGGAATACCCGCATTGTAACAGATTGTAGCGCTCACCGCAACCAGTAAAAGGAGCAAGAGCCGGATGGCTCAATGCTTTATAGGGCACAGGACACCGGTCCCGCCGCCGTCAGCAGGACAGAGGCTGCGAAGCCCGCGGCCCTGGCTAGCGCCGCGGCCTCGTCATAGCCATGGAGCAGCGTGGAGGCAGCATGGGCATCAGCAGAGAGAAGAATCTGCCCGCCCATTTCGCGCCACTCCCGCAGGAGGAAGAGCGCCGGGTAGGGGGTCTTTCGATACCCCCGGGCCATGCCGCCGGTGTTGATCTCCAGAAGTGTCGCGTGGGGGTCCGCCGTGTGGAGGGCCTCCAGCGCCGCATGCCGGTAGCGGAGGGCGTCTTCGTCAAAGAAGCGGCTCCCGGCGTTGAGCTTGGTGATAAGGTCTAGATGGCCCAAAACGGTGGGCCGCAGGGCTGCCACCCGGGCTACCTCCCGGAAATACCCTTCGGTGACGGCCAGAGCGTCCCCGCCGAAGAGTTCATCCCGACAGGCGGCGAAGTGCTCCTCGCCCCAGTCGGCGGCGTAGTAGCGGCCCCGGCCGTCGGTGAGGTAGTGAACGCTGCCGATCCAGTAGTCAAAGCCTGAGGAAGAGACGTCAGACTGGCTGTCCCATTCCAGGCCCAGAAGAACCTCCATCCGCCCGGCGTAGGTTTTCCGCAGGCGGAGCACCGTATCCCGATATGCTGTCATGTCGGCGGGCAGGACCGCGCCCTCGTCGTCGGGGATGGGAGTGTGACTGTGGCAGGAGAGGCCAAAATACCGGATGCCCTGGGCAAAGGCCGCGGCGGCCATGGCCTCCGGCGTGTCTCGGCCGTCGCAGAGGGTGGCGTGGTTATGGACGGAGCAGAGTTTCGGCGTCATTGCATACGCTCCTGCTTGACTTTGTGATCCACCACATGACGCTTTTCCAGCTCGGCCGTGATATCCTGTACCGAGATGCCCATCTGCACCATCAGAACCATCACGTGATAGGTGAGATCCGCAATCTCATAGATAGTCTCCTCCCGGTCCTCCTTGCGGCCGGCGATGATGACCTCCGTGCACTCCTCGCCCACCTTTTTGAGAATTTTGTCCAAACCCTTTTCAAAGAGATACGTGGTGTAGCTTCCTTCCTTGGGGCTGGTTTTGCGGCCCTCGATCAGGTGGTACAGTCCCTCATAGCTGAACTGCTTGAGCTCGTCGGAGAGGTAGAGGGGATTGAAAAAGCAGCTCTCCGCGCCGGTATGACAGGCGGGGCCCTCCTTAACGACTTCGACTACCAGCGCGTCGCCGTCGCAGTCTGCTGTGATGGACACCACGTGCTGGACATGGCCGCTGGTTTCGCCCTTGCGCCAAAGTTCCTGGCGGCTGCGGCTCCAAAAGCAGGTGCGGCGCTCGTCGATGGTGATGGCTAGGCTCTCAGCGTTCATATAGGCCAGGGTCAGGACCTCCTTGGTATCGTGGTCCTGGACGATGGCGGGGATGAGGCCGTGTTCGTCAAATTTCAGTTCCATAAACATACTCCTTTGGATGTCGGCTAACATTGATTCGGCACCGTGCAGATTTCCCTCTGTGCCGGTTGTTGAAGAAGCTCCTTTGGCAGGGGTGGATGGCAGATTCTTTCCTTTCAATGGGGAAATTGGCGAATTTCCTGCTCTGCAGCTTTTTCCAAGATGCTCCTATATTCATAAGGGCCGCAGACGCTGGATAAAGCGTTTACCAGGCACGATCATCAAATCCCTTTGATAAGCGGCTCATGGAGTCGTTACCGCCGCTCTTCTCAAAGGCCTCGGCCGTATATCAGCGCCTGTGTTACCGCCAGTTTCAAGGGAAGAGTGTCAAATCCCCAATAGGGCCCTTCGGGTTGGGGAGGAGGGCTTTGCTTTTTCGGGGATCAAGCAATCCCACACATCCCCTTTTAAATCCGCATCTCCACGCCTTTTTTACACAGATACCGCTTCAATTCCTGAATCTCTACCTGGCGGGTGTGGAAGATAGAGGCCGCCAGCCCCGCGTCGATACCGGGATGGGTGAAGAGCTCCGCAAAGTCCTCCATCCCCCCTGCGCCGCCGCTGGCCACGATGGGCACGGACACCAAAGCGGACAGAGCGTCCAGCATCTCCAGATCGAATCCGCGTCGGACGCCGTCAGTGTCAATGGAGTTGAGCACAATCTCCCCGGCACCGCTTTCCACGCCCCGGACCGCCCACTCCATGGCATCGATGCCGGTATTTTCCCGGCCGCCCTTGGCGAAGAGGCAAAAGCGTCCGTCTACCCGCTTGACGTCCATGGAGAGCACCACGCACTGGTTGCCGTACTTTCTGGCGGCCGCGGCGATGAGAGAGGGGGTTGCGATGGCGCCGGAGTTGACGCTGACCTTGTCGGCACCGCACTTCAAGACCCGGTCAAAGTCCTCCAAGGTTCGGATGCCGCCGCCCACTGTCAGTGGAATGAAGACCTCGGATGCCACGCGGCGGAGGATGTCCGTGAAGAGGTTCCGGCCCTCAGCAGAGGCGGTGATGTCATAGAACACCAGCTCGTCAGCCCCGGAATCGTTGTAGAACCGAGCCATCTCCACCGGGTCTGCCAGGTCCCGGAGTCCCTCAAAGTTGACGCCCTTCACCACCCGGCCGTCCCGGACGTCGAGACATGGGACAATGCGCTTGGCTAACACACGCCCACCTCCTCCAGAACAGCTTTCAGATCCAGTCGCCCGGTGTACAGGGCTTTCCCCAGAATCGCGGCGTGCGTACCGATACGCTGAAGCTCCCGCAGTTCATCCAAAGAGCTGATGCCGCCAGAGGCAGTCACCCGCAGACCGGCAATGCCCGCCAGCTCCCGGTAGACAGAGAGGTTCGTGCCCTGCTCTGCCCCGTCCCGGCTGATGTCGGTGTAAATAATCGTCCCGACACCGGCATCATACAACCGCCTGCAAAAGTCCACGCCTTTTTCCGGGGAGAGTTCCTTCCAGCCATTGATCGCCACATATCCGTCCCGGGCGTCCACACCCACGGCAATTTTTTCGCCGTACTTTTCCGCCATCCGAGCAGTGAAGGCAAAGTCCTTGACGGCCACGGTGCCTAGGATACAGCGGCTCACCCCCAGGTCCAGGTACTCCCGAATCCGGTCCTCGGTGCGAATGCCGCCGCCCACTTCGATGAAAAGGCCGCCCTGGCGGGCAATGGCGGCGATACTCTCAAAGTTTGCCAGAGTACCGTCTCGGGCACCGTCCAGGTCCACCACGTGAAGGCAGCCGGCATCAAGGAACTCCCGGGCAACGGCGCAGGGGTCCTGACCATAAACGGTCATCTGGTCATAATCACCTTGGTACAAACGGACGACCTGGCCGCCGGAGAGGTCAATGGCGGGAAAAATCTGCATGGCTTTGCTCCTTTTATCATAGAATCCCGGCCGTTTTACGCCGTGGAAGGCAGCGACCGGTCAGATGTATCAAGCGGGGGCTGCCGGAAGCCGAATTCTGCCGGAAACATACCATCCTGTCGGCAGGCTTCAAGGATTTGGAATCGTGCATGCAGCTTCCAGGCAATCTGTGTCTTTCAGAGATGTTCCTTGCAGGTGAGGGCCTGTGCCTCCAGCCGATAGACGCACACACTGTTCAGCGCAGCGTCGGGAAACTCCCAGTTTTCGCTGCCGGCGGCGTGAGCCATGACGAGGGAGAGGGCCCTGCGCTTTTCCTCCGCGTCCTCCACAAAGGAGACGGGCCCCTCAGCGATGATGCTGCGGAAGGCGGCGCTGTGGCCGCAGGCCCGGTCCGCCCGGTGTAGCTGATAGCCCTCCTCCATCTGCATACAGGCCCAGCCAGTGTCCCGGATGAGGTCGATCTTCCGGCCCTCCCGGGCGCCGTGGAAGTAGAAGACAGTCCGCCCGTCCTCCACGGCGTAGCCGAAGTTCACCGGCACCACATAGGGCTTTCCCTGGTCAGAAAAGCCTAGATGACAATAGGGGCAGGCGGCAATGATGCTGAGGATTTTTTCGGGGTCCTTGATCTCCCGATCCTGCCTTCGCATAGGTCTCATAAAAAATGTCTCCTTCCATTGGGGTGGGCATCAGAGCTCTGAAAATGCCTTTAAAAGCCGCAGGCCCGCGTCACCGGATTTCTCCGGATGGAACTGTGTGCCGTAGACGTGGCCGCTCCGCACAACGCCTGTGACCGACGCAGCTCCGTATTGGGAAACGGCCAGGGTGTTCCCGGTGCAGCCGGTGGCGTAAAAGCTATGGACATAGTAGACGTATTCTCCGTCCCGGAAATAGCGGAAGATGGGGTCCTGGCGTAAAATCTCCAGGCTGTTCCAACCCATGTGGGGAACTTTCAGGGTCGGATCTCCCAGGCCCTGCCGCAGGTCCGTTACCTGCCCCGGGATGAGTCCCAGTCCGACATGCTCTCCGTATTCAAAGCTCTTATCAAAAAGCAACTGCATCCCAAGGCAAATGCCCAGCAGAGGCTTTCGCTCCGCCTCCGCCCGGAGAACCGGAACCAGACCGGTGGCGTCAAGTTTTGCTTTGGCATCCCCAAAGGCGCCCACGCCAGGGAGAATCATCCGATCAGCAGCCCGGACCCGCTCCGGGTCCCGGGTGATTTCCGTCTGCTGGCCCAAGGCGCGGAGGCTGGAGGAGAGGGAAAAGAGATTTCCCACACCATAATCCACAATGGCGATCATAGATGGCCTCCTCACAGGGTTCCCTTGGTACTGGGGATGTCATGGAGATGCTTTTGATCCATGGCCACCGCCCCTTTTAAGGCTCGGCCCATGCCCTTGAAAATGGCCTCCAAAATATGATGGGTGTTTCTCCCGGCGATTTGCCGGATATGGATCGCCCCGGGGCAGTTTCGGACAAAGGCCAGCCAAAATTCCTCGGCAAGCTCTGTGTCAAAATCTCCTACCTTCTGGGCGGGAAAATCCACCGACCAGCCAAGGTAGTCCCGCCCGGAGAGATCACAGGCGCACAGAACCAGCGTCTCGTCCATGGGCAGCAGGGACTGACCGTAACGGGTGATGCCCCGCTTGTCTCCCAGGGCCTGGGTGAAGGCTTGACCCAGACAGATGCCGATGTCCTCCACAGAGTGGTGGAAGTCCACCTGCGTGTCTCCCTCACAGCGTACCGCCAGGTCAAAATCCCCATGGCGGGCAAAGAGCTCCAACATGTGGTCCAGAAAGCCCACGCCGGTGGAAACTTCCGCCTTGCCGAGGCCGTCCAGGGTCAGGGCTAAGGTGATCGATGTCTCGCGGGTGTTCCGCTGAATCCTTGCGCTGCGCATAGCAGTCCCTCCTTTTGTCACATGTCCAGCAGCCGGGCGATCTCATCCACCAGCGCCGCCATCTGCTCCGCAGAGCCGATGGTGACACGGATATAATCCCGGATGCGGGGCTGATCGGCCCACCAGCGGACCAGAATACCGTTCTCCTTCAACGTCCGGTACAGCGTCTCGCCGGACATCCGGTCACTTTTGGCCAGGATGAAATTGGCGCTGGAGGGCAACACAGTAAAGCCCAGCGCCTCCAGCTCCCGGGTGGTCCAGGCACGATTTTTCTCAATGGCGGCGATAGAATCGCGGAAATAATCCTCGTCCTCCATGGCAGCGGCGCCGGCGATGAGAGAGAGGCGGTTGACGTTGTAGGGGTTGAAGCTGTACTTCACCCGGTTCAACGCGGAGATCAGCTCCGGTGAACCCAGGGCGAAGCCCACCCGCCCGCCCGCCAGGGACCGGCTCTTAGACATGGTCTGAGTTACCAGAAGGTTCTCGTAGCGGAGAATCATGGGCACGCAGCTCTCGGCACCGAAGTCCACATACGCCTCGTCCACGATCACCACCCGGTCCGGGTTGGACTCCACCAGACGCTGGATGTCCGTCCGAGGCAGGGCAATACCAGTGGGGGCGTTAGGGTTGGCGATGACCACGGTGCCGGGGAAGTTCAGATAGTCCTCCACACGCAGAGTGAAGTCCTCCCGCAGGGGGACGACGGTGGCCTCCAGGCCGAAGAGAGCCGACTGCGCCTTGTAAAAGCCGTAGGTGATGTCGGCGTAGGCCACGCCCCGGCCCTGGCCGCAGAAGGCTCGAAAGGCAAAGGCCAGAACTTCGTCAGACCCATTGGCAGCCAGGACGTTCTCCCGCCGCAGCCCATAGCGGGCGGCGATGGCGTCCGTCAGAACGCCGCAGGTGGGGTCGGAGTAGAGGTTCAGCTTCAAAACCTCCGCCCGGGAGAGAGCCTTGACCACTCTGGGAGAGGGGGAGAAGGGACTTTCGTTGGTGTTGAGCTTGATATACTGAGCGTCCGTGGGCTGCTCGCCGGGAGTGTAGGGGGCGAGGCAAGCCGCCTCAGTTGAGAGAAAACGGCTCATGGATCACATCTCCTTTGTTTCGGATTCACAGCGGATCAGGACGGAGCGGGCATGGCCCTCCAGCCCCTCCCGCCGGGCAAACTCCGCGATGCGGGGGGCGGCCTCCGCCAGAACGTCTTGGGAATAGTATAGAAAACTGGAGCGCTTGATAAAGTCATCCACGCCCAGGGGACTGGAAAAACGGGCCGTGCCGGAGGTGGGCAGCGTATGGTTGGGGCCGGCGAAGTAGTCGCCCAGCGCCTCCGGCGCGCTGCGGCCTAAGAAGATGCTGCCGGCGTTCCGGATTCGGGGCAGCAGAGCGAAGGGGTCCTCCACGCACAGCTCCAGGTGCTCCGGAGCGATCCGGTTGGCGGCGTCCACCGCCGCGTCCAGGCTGCGGGTGAGGAGAATCTTTCCGTTTTCCTCCACGGACCGCCGCGCAATCTCCCGCCGAGGCAGACGCTCCAGCTGGACCTCCACCTCCCGCTGCACCGCCTGGGCGAGGGGGAGACTGTCCGTTACCAGCACGGCGGAGGAAAACACGTCATGCTCCGCCTGGCTGAGCAGGTCCGCCGCCACAAAGTCCGGGCGGCAGCCGCCGTCCGCCAGCACCAGGATTTCGCTGGGGCCAGCGACCATGTCAATGGCCACCCGACCGAAGACCTTCCGCTTGGCTGTAGCCACATAGATCCCGCCGGGGCCCACAATTTTATCCACCCGCGGCACGCTCTCGGTGCCATAGGCCAGGGCCGCCACCGCCTGTGCGCCGCCCAGCTTGAAGATTCGGTCCGCGCCGGCGATACGTGCCGCCGCCAGAGCCGCTGGGCTGATGCTGCCGTCCCGCTCCGGCGGTGTGACCAGCACAATCTCCTCCACGCCGGCGATCTTGGCCGGAATGACATTCATCAAAATGGTGGAGGGGAAAGCCGTGGGACTGCTGGGCACACATACACCCACCTTTTCAATGGGCGTGTAGCGCTGGCCCATGATGATGCCGGGGCGGTCGGTCAGGCAGAAATCCCGGTGGACCTGCTGGGCATGGAAGCGGCGGATGTTCTCCGCCGCCAGCTCCAGCGTGGCGCGGAAGTCCGCGTCCAGGGCGGCCCAGGCGGCGTCCAACTCCGCTCCGCTCACCTGCAAGCTCCCCAGCTCCGCGCCGTCCAGCTCCCGGGTGTAGCGGCGCAGGGCACCATCGCCATGGAGCCGCACATCTTCCAGGATGGCGTCCACCGCAGCGTCCACTTCCGCCTCGGCACGGATGTCCCGATTTAAAATCTCCTCCGGGGCGAGAGTTTCCAACTCGTAGATTCGCATCATGGCTCCATCACCTCCGCCAGTTTCTGTACCAGGGTGTCGATCTCCCGGCGCCGGAACTGATAGCTGGCCCGGTTGGCGATTAGCCGGGCGGAGATGGGCATGAACTCTGTGAGCACCTTGAGATGATTTTCCCGCAGGGTGGTGCCCGTCTCTACAATATCCACGATCACATCGGAGAGGCCCAGCAGGGGAGCAAGCTCGATGGAACCGTTCAGTTTGATGATGTCAATGTCCCGGCCCTGGGCGGCGTAGTAAGCTTTGGCAATATTTACGAACTTGGTGGCTACCCGCAGCGTGCGGCTTGGGTCGTCCACGAAGTCCTGGGGGCCCGCCACGCACATGCGGCACCGGCCTAGACCGGTGTCCAGCAGTTCATAGATGTCTGCGCCGGACTCCGCCAGGATGTCCTTGCCGACGATACCCACATCCGCTGCGCCATGCTCCACATAGATGGCCACGTCGCTGGGTTTGACCAGGAAGTAGCGGATGCCGGCCGCGGGGTTTTCCACCACCAGCTTGCGGCTCTCCTGGTAGTTCTCCGGGCAGCCATAGCCCACACCCGCCAGCAGGCTGTAAACCCGATCCCCCAGACGGCCCTTGGGCAGCGCCACACTCAGCATGGCGGGACGCTCTGCCGCATCGTCCAGGCGGTTCAGCTCGTCAAGGTACAGGGCGAAGCCGACGGCCCGGGCACCGGGACGGAACCGGGCGGCCAGGGGGTCGTACCGCCCACCCTTGAGCACCGCCCGGGGCGCTCCCGCGAGGTACCCCTGCAATACCAGGCCGTTGTAATATTCCATGTCGTTGACCAGAGACAGGTCCAGCCGCAGGTGTTCCGTCTGGCCCTGAGACGCGAGGGCGGCGCACAGCGTCCGCAGCTCCTCCAGTGCCGCTCCCATGGCGGCGTTGAGGGCCAGAGGCTCCGCCTCCTCCAAAACCTGCTCCCAGGAACCGGACAGGGCACTGAGACAGCACAGAGCTTCGGCCCCCTGCCTGGAGAGACCCGCCTCCGCCGCCTGTTTTTGAAGCTCATGCTTATTTTTCTCCCGGATGCAGGTCAAAAGCCCGGGACAGGCGGACTCCGGCGCGCCTACGGCATCCAGAAGACCGGCCACAAATCCCATGTGGCCCGCCTCCAGGGCGAAGGCCCGCCCGGACAGGGCCAGGCTCTGCAGGGCCAAAGAAACCGCTTGGGCCGTGACGCCGTCATCCACCGCGCCGATACACTCCAGACCGATCTGGCGGATTTCCTGGAAGGTGTGGCTTTCCTGGCTGGGGCGGTATACATTTTCCGAGTAATAGTAGCGACCGCAGCCCTGCGGCTCCACCTGGGCGTTTTTGGCGATGGAGAGGGTGACATCCGGCTTGAGGGCCAACAGGCGGCCGTCCAGATCTGTAAAGGTGATGACCTGCTCACTAGGCAGGAAACTGCGGTTTTTCTGGTAGAGGCCGTACTCCTCAAAGCGGCTCATATGGTACTGCCGGAACCCCGAGCGTTCATACAGCATCCGCAGCTGCAGCGTTAGACGCTCCTGCGGCTTCAAGATATTCCAATCCAATTCCATGGGCGATTCCCCCCGACACCATTGATGAAGCCTATTGTACTTTCTTTTATTAGCAAAGTAAAGTGGTAATTCGGTAATAAATAAAATTCTGCTCTTTGCACAAAGTCTCCGGAGATGCAAAGACCGGATACAGGAATTTTACACCCTGCATCCGGTTTTTGCAATCACGTTTCCGCCTCGCGGCGGGAGGGTGGAAGGGGAACGCCCCGTGCGTCCAGATACTGAATGAGCCGGGCCACGCACACTTCGTCGCTCTCTCGCTCCGCGATGATGCGGGCGATTTCCCGCAGGGGCTTGCTGAAGGGCTGAGGATGTGCGGCAGGAACTTTCATCATAGATACCTCCATATATGGATATTCTAACACGGAGAGCTTTTTATAATCAAGATAGAATATCTATATATGGAGACTTCCATGAACCGAAGCACGCCGAAAAAACGGAATATCGGGAGAAAGGTCGCCCACTATCGGGAGGCCCGGGGCCTGACCCAGAAGGAACTGGCCGCGCGGCTACAGACGGCGGGCTGCGACATGACCTCCGAAATGATCTGGAAGGCGGAAAATGGCCGCAGGTGCCTGTCCATCTTCGAGATCGACAAGCTGGCGGAGGTATTGCACGTGGACTATAACGCCCTGTTCGCCCAGGACGAGCCGCCGCTGGACATTTGAACGAAGCTATGGTAGGATGACACCAAAGGAGGAGAGATCACATGGTAACACGCTCTGATCACTGTCCCCGCAGGACCGCCCGGATCCAGGGCGGAGAGGGGATTGTCCACATCAAGGACCTGACCGACCGGGAGGGGCTGTACGGCCACGGGAAGATGTTCTCCCATATCGTGGTAAACCCGGGCTGCTCCATCGGCTATCATGACCACCAGCACGAGACAGAGTTCTACTATATCCTCCGGGGCGAGGCGGTGTTCAATGACGATGGAACGGAGGTGCCGGTCCATCCCGGCGACATCTGCGCCACCGGGTTCGGCCAGCACCACGCCCTGGAAAACCGGGGCAAGGAGCCGGTGGAACTGATCGCCCTGATTGTGACGGAGTAAAAAAGAGCGGCTCAGCCGCTCTTTTTTATTGTCCTGCGGGGCCTGGAAACCCAGCGGTTTCGTGCAAGCCACATGACGGCTGCACCGTTTTTTGAAGCGGATGAAAGTTTTTCCGCCAGTGCGTCGTATTCCTTATGAGCGCGCTCCAAAGGAGTTGATAGAATGGACTATAAACAGCAGGCGGAACGGCTGGCCAACACCTATGCCGACGCGATTCTCCGCCTGAGCTATGCCTATTTGAAAAATACCCAGGACGCCCAGGATGTGTGCCAGACGGTATTCGTCCGGCTGCTGACGGAACCCAGGGAATTTGAGAGCGGGGAGCACGAGCGGGCCTACATCCTGCGGATGGCGGCCAACGCCTGCAAAGACTTGCTGAAAAGCCCTTGGCGGCGGCGCACCTGCGACCTGGAAGCCTGTGCCCAGGTTCCAGCCCCGGAGACGTCCGACGGGTCGGTGCTCGCGGCGGTGAATCAGTTGCCGGCCCACTACCGCTCAGTGATCTACCTCTTTTACTATGAGGGCTATCAGGCGTCTGAGATCGGGGAGATCTTGGGGGTGCCCACGGCCACCATCCACACACGGCTTGCCCGGGGACGGGCGAGGCTGAGAGAACTTTTGGGAGGAACGGAATATGAACAGACAGTTTGAATATACCAGCGCCATGCAGGACCTGCACTTCACCCCGCAGCAAAAGGTGGAGATCGCGGCCCGGGCGGCGGAGGCGGCACAGGCCGCGCCTCGCCGGAAGCGGCGGCCCATCGGCCGGACTGCGCTGATCGCTGCATGCCTGACCGTGGTGCTGGCGGTGAGCGCCGGGGCAACCGGCGTTTTGAAGTCCGCCATCGACGTGTTCTCGCCCATCTTCGGCGGCAGCGCCGCCCAGACGGAGATCATCGACAAAATCGGCTATCCCGTGGGCGCCAGCGACACGGACAATGGTGTGACCATCACCGCCGACGCCGTGATGGGCGACCGGTACAACGCCGTTGTCATCTATACCATCAGCCGGGACGACGGCACCGCCCTGTTGCCGGAGGGGGCGGAGGACGCCATGCTGCTGGTTCACGGAAATGGCACAGACCTGAGCATTCTGGGCGGCACTCATGGCGGCAGCTACTTCGTGGTGGAGGACCCCGCCGCCAGCTCCATCCAGATGGTGGAGACCCGCAGCTCGGACGTTCCTCTCAACGACTGTACCGCCACGGCGGTGTTTGAGAATCTTTATCAGTGGGACGAGGAGACCGGCGAGGCAGTCCCCATCGTGGAGGGAAAGTGGAAGCTGAAGTTTGAGATGGCCTATGAGGACAGCTCCATCACCTTGGGCAGCGGAGAGACCTTCTCCCAGGGCGGCATGACCTTTACCATTGACGCTGTCACGATTTCTCCCGTGGCCTATAAGGTGGACTACGCGGTGGACAGGGAAGTGGTCTGGAGTGAGAGTGGGAGCGGACGGCAGGACCCGGAGGACGCCCGCCAGATGGAACAGTATCTGGAAAATGTAGAGATTCTGCTGACCAAGACCGACGGCACGGTAATCGACCTCTCCAATGCCGGCGGCAGCATCGGCCCGGAGGATGGGAAGACGGTGTGCTCCAAGGGCGAGGTGTTTGATGAGATTCTTCCCCTGGAGGAGTTGGCAAGCGTCAGTGTGGGCGGCGTGGAGTTCCCCATTCCCGCAGAATAAGAAAAAGAGCGGCAAAAGCCGCTCTTTTTTGTTGGTCAGGAGTGATCCCAGGGATCGCCCTCCTCATGCAGATTGAGACACAGCATAGTCCGACGCAGGTGCAGGTCCATGGCTTGTCTTGCTCCATCAGCATCCCGCACCTTGAGAAATTTCATCAACAGGGCGTGATCCTGAAGGGTATACTCTGTCAGCATATCCTCGGCCCGCTGCATCCGGGCGGATTCTGTGGCTGCACAGTTGATGGCGGGAAGCAGACGGGATAAAAACACATTGCGGGAAGCGGCAATAATGGCCTGATGGAAGGCCCGGTCTGCCTCCAATCGGCTCTGGCCAGAAAGAGCGGCCTGCTCCACCGCAGCGCCCAGGGACAAAATGTGATCAATTTCCTGGTCAGATGCCCGCCGGCAGGCCATCGCCGCCATGCCCGGCTCAAACAGCAGGCGGGCCTCCAACAGGTCCTGGAGGCGGGAACCTGCCGGGGTCAGCTGTTCAAAGTCACAGTGGTCCCCCGCATGAATTTGGGAGGACACAAAAGTGCCCCGTCCCCGGTGAATGACCAAAATGCCCTGGGCAGCCAAAATATGAATCGCCTCCCGCAGCGTTGTGCGGCTGATGTGCAGCTTTGTTGCCAACTCATTTTCATTGGGCAGCTGCTCGCCCGGGGCCAATACGCCGTCAGCGACCATTTCGTACAGCGTATCCGCCGTTTGCTGAGAGAGATTTCGTTTTTTCACATAGATTATCTCCTTTGCTGGATCAAACAGGGATTGCGAGACACCTGCATAAAAACAGGCAGAGAGGGTACGCAATCTGAGAGGACTTAGCAGGCGGAGAAGGGTGGCAGCTCCATCTCCGCCTGCAGGTGCAGATGATTGATCGCCCGATGCAGGTGAATGGCCATGGCCTGCTTGGCTCCGGCCGCATCCCGGGCCTTCATAAATTCCATTAAAAGGGCATGATCCTGCAAGGTGATTTCCTCCAGTACCGTCTCCATGCTGCGCAGCTGAATGGCTTCCATCACCGCACGGTTGATGATGGGCACCAGACGGATGAGAAAGTCGTTATGAGAGGCGGAGACAATGGCCTGATGAAAAGCTTGGTCATATTCAGTCCGGTCTCGTCCAGTGCGAATGGCATCCTCCACTGCGGCACCCAGAGACAGAATGTGCGCAATCTCTTCGTCGGATGCCCGCCGGCAGGCCATGGCGGCCAGATCTGGCTCAAATAGGAGGCGGGCCTCAAACAAATCCCGCAGGCGGGAGCGCACCGCTGACAGGCTGCCCAAGTCGCACCGGCCGCTGCGCTGAGCCTCCGCCGCCACAAAAGTCCCCTTGCCCCGGTGAACCACCAGAATACCCTGAGCGGCCAGGAGATGGATCGCCTCCCGCAAAGTAGCGCGGCTGATACCGAGCTGGACCGCCAACTCATTTTCATTGGGCAGCTGGTCGCCGGCCTGCCAGAGGGCGTCATCCGTAATCATCTCATACAAGGTGTCCGCAGACTGTTGGGCAAGGCTACGCTTTTTCAAAGGCATCCGCTCCTCTTTTGATGTAGATTCCCTCATTATACGGGAGCCGCCGGCGAAAAGCAAGAGGGCTGACCGCCGCCTCCGGGACAGGCCGCGGAAGGTCGGCGTGATTTGATAGAAGGGAATGAAGGAGGCATTGACATTTTGACAGGAGAATGGCATAATGATGTCTGACAAGATTAAAACCTGTCTGATATATTTTGAGAGGAGACGGAGACATGAACAGTGATAAAGTTACGCAAGGTGTAGACCGAGCGCCCCACCGGTCCTTATTTTACGCCGCAGGCTTTACAGATGAGGAGCTGAGCAAGCCGCTGATTGGCGTGGTCTGCGCCCAAAGTGATATCATTCCGGGCCACATGCACCTGAGCAAGCTGGCGGAAGCGGTAAAGGCCGGTATCTACGCCGCCGGCGGAACGCCGGTGGTGGTTCCTGCGATTGGTGTGTGTGATGGGATTATTATGGGGCACAAGGGGATGCACTACTCCTTGGCGTCTCGGGAGCTGATTGCGGATTCGGTGGAGACCCTGGCGGCAGCCCACTGCTTTGACGGCTTGGTGCTGATTCCAAACTGTGACAAGATCGTGCCCGGCATGCTGATGGCGGCGCTGCGGCTGAACCTGCCGGCGATTGTCTGCTCTGGCGGCCCGATGCTGGCGGGATGCGTGGACGGGAAAAAGACCAGTCTTTCCCAGATGTTTGAGGCGGTGGGGGCATACAAGGCAGGTCTGATCGATGAGGCGGAGCTGCGCCGCCGGGAGCTGGCCAGCTGCCCGACCTGCGGTTCCTGCTCCGGGATGTTCACCGCCAACTCCATGAACTGCCTATGCGAAGCGCTGGGGCTGGCGCTGCCGGGAAACGGAACCGTTCCCGCACCATACTCCAACCGGCTGCTGCTGGCTAAGCACACCGGGGGACAGATCATGGAACTGGTGAAGCGGGATATTCGGCCCCGCGATATTGTCACCATGGCGGCGCTGCGAAACGCCATCACCGTGGACATGGCCCTGGGGTGCTCCACCAACAGTGCCCTGCACCTGCCCGCCATTGCCCATGAGGCGGGGCTCAGGCTGGATTTGAAGCTGTTTAACGAGATCAGCGAACGGACGCCGAACCTGTGCCACTTGGCGCCAGCCGGCGAGCACTACATGGAGGAGCTGGAGGCGGCCGGCGGCGTCAGCGCCGTGATGAAGGAACTGGCGGACGCGGGGTTCCTGGATGACAACGTTCTCACAGTGACTGGCAAGACCTTGGGCGAGAATGTCGCCCACGCCGAAAACCGGGACCCGGAGATCATCCGGCCCCTGTCCAATCCCTATTCCGCCACCGGTGGTCTGGCGTTCTTGTTCGGCAATATTGCGAAAAACGGGTGTGTGGTCAAGCGCAGCGCCGTGGCGCCGGAGATGCGGGTCCACTCCTGCACGGCGCGGGTGTTCAACAGCGAAGACGAGGCGGTTGAGGCCATCTACGGCGGGAGCATCCATGCGGGGGATATTGTGGTCATCCGGTATGAGGGTCCCAAGGGCGGCCCCGGCATGCGGGAGATGCTGGTCCCCACCTCCGCGCTGGCGGGCATGAAGCTGGATCGAGAGGTGGCGCTGCTGACAGACGGCCGCTTCTCCGGCGCCTCCCGGGGGGCCTCCATCGGCCATGTGTCTCCAGAGGCTGCGGCTGGCGGGGAAATCGGCCTGTTAGAGGACGGCGACGTGATTGACATCGATATGGATCACTACACGATTGAGGCCCGGGTGACAGAGGAGGAGTTTGCCCGGCGCCGGAACTCCCAGGTGATGCCAGAGTCCTGGGTGCGGGGCGGCTGGCTGGCACGGTATCAAAAGCTGGTCTCCTCCGCCGATGAGGGTGCGATCCTGCGGGATACACTCTGACGGGAGGCACACAATGGAACTTCGGAATCTCCACTATTTCCGGGAGATCAGTGCAATTCCCAGAAAATCCTTCCACGAGGAAAAGATTGCGGACTATCTGGAGGCGTTTGCACGGACTCATGGCCTCTGGCACACACGCGATCAGCTGCATAACGTCGTATTCAAAAAGCCCGGAAGCGCGGGACGGGAACAGGAGGCGCCGCTGATGCTGCAGGCACACACAGACATGGTGTGTGCCAAGGAGCCGTGGAGTCGGCATGATTTTCTGAGGGACCCTATTGAAATCCGGGAGAAGGACGGCTGGATGATGGCCAATGGAACAACTCTGGGGGCTGACGACGGGGCTGGAGTTGCCAATATTCTGGGGCTGCTGGATGAGCCGGCGCTCTCGCATCCGCCGCTGGAGTGTGTGTTCACGGTGCAGGAGGAAGATGGAATGGGCGGCGCCAAGGGGCTGGACATGTCCGCGCTGCGAAGCAGACGAATGATTGGTCTGGACGGCATTCAGGAGGGGACCACCATCTACTCCGCCTCCGCTGTGCGGGGCTGCAAATTCCAGGCGAAGTTCTGCCAGGACGCCGCACCGGCAGAGAACACATACCGGCTGACGGTTTCCGGCTTGACCTCCGGACATGGGGCGCTGATGATTGGCGCGGAGCGGGCCAATGCCATCAAGGTAGCGGCCCGCCTGCTGCGGCAGCTCTCAAGAGCCTGCGGAATCCGGCTTTCGGAGATACGGGGCGGTGGGCTCATTCATGTGATTCCCCGGGAGTGCGCGGTGGTATTTGCCGCCACACCGGACCTGGAGGTTCTGCGGGAGGTACTATCCGGCTTGATGCGCCAAATTCACGCGGAGTACGCGGAGACCGACCCGGGAATGGAGATGGTCCTGGAACGCGCAGATGCAGGAGAGACGGCCTGGACCACAGAGGCGGACAGCCGGAGGCTGCTGGATTTTCTCTACCTGCTGCCTGTGGGCGCCCAGAAGCGGACAGCGGGAAAGTATGAGCAGGTGGAGGGCTCGTTCAATCTGTCGATCCTCCAGTTTCAAAACGGCACGCTGGACTGCGACCTGGTATGCCGTTCCAACTACCCGGTCTCCATAGAGGAGCTTTGGCAGACAGCACAGGCCTACGGGGAGCAGTTCCATGTGGATGGCAGGATGACGATGGATTACGCAGGATATCATGTCCCCACGGATTCACCCTTGATCCGCCTGTGGGATGCGGTATACCGGGAGAATACCGGGCAGGCGCTGAGGCTTACTTATATGCACTCCGCACTGGACGCAGGGACCATCTGCGAGCGGCTGGGCATTTCGGATATGATTGTGGTCATGCCCACCGTGCTGGATGTACATACCCCACAGGAGCGTATGAATGTGGATTCTTTCTGCCGCACCTATGAATATCTGAAACAGATTCTGATAAGGACCTGAAAGCCCAGGCGCATAGCGCCTGGGCTTTCCCATCTCCTGCTCTATGGACAGATGCGGCACAGATAGCCAAGGCGGAACATTGCGGCAGCCAGATGAAAACGCATCCGTTCCGATTGGAACGGATGCGCGTAAAAAGACATCTTACAACTGCTTGACCGTATAATAAACCGCCAGGCCAAACACGATAATTGCAAGGGCCCACATGACATAATAGGCAGCCGTGGAACTGAATAGAACAATGACCATGGCGGCAAGGGAGAGACCGCAGGCAACATATACCGGCAGGGGGTCTGCCTTTGCTGGAAGGAGCTTGTCCAGCTTTTTCCGTGCCACCTGAACCAACAAAATCACCAGCAACGCCAGATAGATAATGGCGGCAATCTTCACATATAGTCCCACAACCACACTGGAAAGCGCCCGCCGGCAAACCCAGAGGGCGATCAGTGTTACGCCAAGAATGGTAAGGGACAGTGCACATTCCCGGTCATACAGGCTCCACAAAATGCCCAACAGCATCACAACAGGGACGACAACCATCAAAAGCGTCATAAATGACATATTCCAGCGGACCAGTCCGGCTACTGCACTGATATAGAAACCAGCGCCGATCACCAGACAGCCAATCCGAAACTTCGGATTGCCCCGCCATAGAAAGGCACATACCACGCCGGCGACCAGAACCGCCGCGCCGACACCCACCAAAACCCAGAGATAGCTGTCATACCATGTGATTCGCTGAAGATCGGAATCTGCATTTACATAAAACCGGCGAATCAGAAGCAGATACAGCTCCGCAACACAGCCAGCCAGAAAAAACTTCATGGCGCCGTTCATAGGCTCGTCCCGCCTTGCGGGCTTTGTCCGTTTGTTTGGATTCTTCGACATCTATCAAAACCTCCAAGGGTTGTATTTCTCCCAAACATGCCGGGCACACATCCGACATGCTCAGATAGTATAACAGATTTTACTTGTAATTGCAAGGGGCTGTATCGGATGTTTTTGACGTTTTTCTCCTGGAAGCGATTCTTGGTTGAGATACGGAGAGAACTGTGCTATACTATATTATTCCGGAATTGAACGACAAAAACCAGCCCAGGATGAAATCCGCTGTAAAAATTTCGACGTGTGTGGGGAAGAACCTCCCTGCGTCAGTGGAATGGTTTCGGGGCTTTGTACAAAGAGGTGCGGTATGAGAGGTTTTGGAGTGCTGATGCTAGGAGGGCTGATTCTATTGACGGCTTGCAGTGCACCCGCGGTTGCTGGCGCTGCGCCGGCCAGCCGCCAGATCATCGCCATGGACACACTGATGCAGTTTACCATTTATGGACAAGAGGCCGAGGCAACAGTGCAGACAGCCGTGGAGGAGGTGCAGCGGCTGGAGGGACGACTCTCCCGAACCGCCCCGGACAGCGAAGTGACCAATTTGAACGCCCGGGCGGGAGAACGTGTAGCGGTGAGCGAGACTTTGTATGATTTGATTGTGGCTGCAAAGCAATATGCGCTGGTTACAGGCGGGGAATTTGACATGACCGTGGCGCCTGTAGTGGAGGCGTGGGGCTTTGGCTCTGAGAGGCAGCGTGTGCCCGAACAGGCGGAGCTGCAGGAGCTGCTGCCACTGGTGGACAGCAGTACCGTGAGCGCTGAGGCCGATGAAAATGCATACTGGGTGACGCTGGGCGCGGGGCAGTCTGTGGATCTGGGAGGCATTGCCAAGGGCTATGCAACGGATTGTCTGGCCAAGCTGTTTGCAGATCAGGGCGTGAAGCAGGGATGGGCGTCTCTGGGCGGCAATGTGCTGGCCTGGGGAACACGGCCAGACGGTAAGGCATGGCAGATAGGGGTGCAGGACCCCCAATACCCAGAGCAGGAGCGGGTCGTGGGCCTGGTGGGTTTGCAGGATGCCTTTGCAGTGACCTCTGGCAGCTACCAGCGGTATTTTGAAGAGGACGGAGTCACATACCACCATATCCTTGATCCGGACACTGGATATCCAGCGGACAGCGATCTGATGTCTGTGACGGTAGTGGCAGACGCTGCGGGCAGCGGCGAAGGGGGAGCCAAGCTTCCTGGAAATGGGACCATGTGCGATGCGCTCTCCACGGCATTGTTTGTTATGGGTGAGGAACAGGCACTGGACTTCTGGCGGGACAGGACGCAGGAATTTGATCTGATTCTGGTGACTGGAGACGGACGGGTGGTCGTTACGTCTGGAATTGCGGACAGCTTTACACCGGAGAAGGGGAGCGGATATCTCTATGAGACAGCCACCTAAGCTTCACCCCACAGGATGGGACGGACTGGCAGCCCTGGCTGTAGTGGTGCTGGCTGTGGCCTGCGCGGCCGTCGTCTGGGGCGGACAGGGGACGGGAGAGAACCTGACGGCGGTTGTCTCGGTGGATGGTGAAGAGGTGGAACGGATAAACCTGGAGAGTGAGGAAGGCATCCGCAGCTATTCCGGCCATGGCTACACCCTGGAAGTGAACCTGCGGCCGGACGGGCAGCCAGGAGTGCGGGTAGAGCATGCCGACTGCCCGACTCAGGACTGCGTACACACCGGGATCATTACCCGGGCTGGGCAGAGCATCGTGTGCCTGCCGGCGCGAATCATCATCCGGCTGGAGGGCGGTTCGGAGCCCGACGGCGGACCGGATCTTATCATTGGATAGGAGAGAGTCATGAGACTGACGACAAGAGAATTGACGGTCTGTGCCATGCTGGTGGCACTGGCGCTGGCGCTGTCCTATTTGGAGAGCTTTTTCCCGCTGTCCCTGGTCATTCCACTGCCAGGTGTTAAGCTGGGGCTTGCCAATGTGGTGACGCTGTTCGCCCTATACGCACTGGGGCCAGGGCAGGCTGTGTTGATTTTATTGGGACGGTGTTTTCTTGGAGCAATGTTTGCAGGGAACATAAACGCCTTGCTGTTTTCGCTGCTGGGGGGGGCTGCGGCACTAGCAATGATGATGCTTCTGTCCAGGGGAAGAAGACTTTCCATCTATGGTGTTTCCATCGGGGGAGCCGCCGCACACAACTGCGGCCAGGTGGCAGCGGCAGTATGGACGCTGGGCAACACCGCTCCGCTCTATTATCTGCCGGTTTTGCTGGGAGTCTCTCTGGGAACAGGGACTTTGACAGGCGTGATTGCGGCTGGGCTGTTTCGGGGACTGGCACATACAGGCCTCCTGCGAGAATCCAGAGCGTGAGAAGCTGGGAGAAAGGTCCTGGTTCTCTGAAATAACTGCCTTGCTGCCACGGGAAAAGCAGGATGCACTGGACGGACTGGAGAGAATGGCTTTGTGCAGAAGTTTACAGCGCAGGTAGTCCGACATGGAGAGATTCCGAATATGAAAAGACTTTTCCGCATAGAACAGGGCAGCCTTTAGGCTGCCCTGTTCTTATGACTCAGAGATGTCATACAGGCTGTCCAGAACCAGCCAGGTCTGGGAAAAGGGTCGCATCAGATTCCAGAATCCTGCGCCTTTGAAGCCATACTCTGCGATGAGGCGGAGCTTGGCATCCATGCTGCGGGCATCCTCAAACCAGACCTCGTGAACGACACCTGCGTGATCTGTGTAGTGGAAATAAGGGGATTGGGCAGTTTCATCATACTGAATGGCGATTTGGTACTGGACCGCCAGCTCAATAGCACGCTGATTGGAAATAGACTGGGCCCGGGTTGTTCCCTGGACGAAGGGCAGGGGCCAGTCATAACCATAATTTGGAATACCAAGAAATATTTTTTCAGATGGAATTGTGGTAACAGCATAGTCCAGGACAGCCCGGACGTTGGGCAGCGGGGCCACCGCCATGGGGGGACCATAGGTATAGCCCCACTCATAGGTCATGAGCAAAACTGCATCGGTGGCGGCGGCAACGGCGGCATAGTCGTGTCCTTCATACAGGAGGCCGGGCTGGCCTGCGCTGGTCTTAGGGGCAAGTGCCGCCCAGAGAAAGCGGCCCTGCGGCTGCAGGCGCCGGCGCAGGCGGTCCAAAAATGCGGCGTAGGCTGCCGCAAGCTGGCCGGGAAGAAATTCAAAGTCCACATCCACCCCGGCATAACCACGGCGGAGGGTGGTCTGGATAACCTCAGACACCAAACGGTCTTGAACCTCCATGTCAGTCAGCACCAGTTCTGCCCGCTGTGTATCAAATTGACCTGATTCCGTGAGGGTGGAAAGATGCATGACGGGCGCCGTACCCCGCAGCCGTGCAGCGGACAACAGGGTGTCATCATTCAACGGCAACAGGCCGCCGGAGGCATTGATGCCATAAGTGAAAGGGGCCAGATAGGTGAGGTAGGGGAGCTGCTCCGCCAAAAGCTCCGGCTCAATGTAGGGATAGGCATAGCCATTGGTAACAGCGGTCCCCAACTTTTCCTCAAAATAGGAGATGACCAGAGGCTGGCCGGGAGAGAGGGACTCCCCGCCCCTCAAAGACCAGTTGTTCCGCCAGAGCTGGCGGACCGTGGTCCCATAGTAGGCGGCGATGGAGGAAAGGGTTTCTCCCTGCTGGACGGCATGCACCTGCCTGGGAAAGCGAATGACCAGCGTCTGCCCAACAGCTAGGGCACCGCTGGCGGGAACGGTATTATCTGTGGCTACCTGCGTGGGATTCACCCCATAGTAGGCTGCGATAGAGCCGATGGTTTCACCGGCCTGAACGACATGGATCGTCATACTGTCATCACCTCGTTGGAAAAGCCTATGCTGGTCCCAGGGAGGATATGCGGAAAATAGGACATGGCATGTTTCAGGCAAGAAAGAAATACACTGCAATTAGAGAGGCTTGCGGATTGGGGTGTTTTCATGGGGGAACTTGGGACAGCAGTTTTGGTGACAGCTGCGGCCGGTATTGGCGGAACTGGATTGGGCGGCGGCGCCGCATGCCTGCTGCGGCGGGAGTCGGACCGCATGGTGAGCCTGATGCTGAGCTTTGCAGCCGGCGTTATGATTGCGGTGGTATGCGCTGATCTGCTGGTACAGGCGCTCTCTCAGGGGCACCTGCCACTGACGGCAGCAGGTGTGCTGACAGGCTTTTTAATCACTGCAGGACTCAACGCATGCCTATCCTGCCGACCTGGTCTGGAAGGAGACGGAGGGCGGCGCGGGGAGCTGATTCTAGCCGGCATCGTGATGGCAGCGGCCATTGCTCTGCACAACGTTCCGGAGGGAATGGTGATCGGGGCCGCTTTTGCATCCGGCGAGGCCGGCAGCGGCTGGGTGATGGCGGCGGTTATTGGATTGCATAATGTGCCAGAGGGAATGGCGGTGGCCGCTCCGCTGACTGCCGGAGGGACACAGTGGTGGAGGGCCGCGTCCTTGGCGGCGGTTACAGGTGCTCCAACTGTCTTGGGCGCCATTCTTGGCTTTTGGGTGGGGACGCTGGGCCCTGCCGCACTCTCTGCGGCGCTGAGCTTTGCCTCAGGGGCCATGCTGTATGTGGTGTTTGGGGAGCTGCTGCCGGAGGCGGTAGGACTGTGGCGGGGAAGGGCCCCGGCTCTGGCTGCGGTGGCAGGTGTCGTGGTGGGAATGTGGATCGCGGGATAAGAGGGCCAACACAGAAAACCGGCCGGACATCTGTCCGGCCGGTTTCTTATTAGGAATCTCCCTCTGCCAGACGGTAGCCCACACCTACCTCTGTAAACAGATACTCTGGCGCGGCAGGGTTCTTCTCAATCTTCCGGCGGATATTGGCCATATTCACCCGAAGAATTTGATTATCCCCGCTGGCCCTGGGGCCCCAGAGTTCCTTGATGATGAAGTCATAGGTCAGCACCTTGCCGGCATACTTTCCAAGGAGAGCCACGATCCGGAACTCACTGAGGGTGAGCTTCACATTTTCCCCGCGGACCAAGACCTGGTGCTTGTTGTAGTCAATCACCATATCTCCCACTGTGTAGGTGCCCCGTTGGGAAATCTCGTCATTGCCGCTGGCGGTGCGGGTGTGGCGGATGGCCGTGCGGACCCGGGCTAAAAGTTCATCCGTGCCAAAGGGCTTGGTGAGATAATCATCGGCACCCAAGTCCAAGGCTGTGACCTTATCTTTCTCATGAGAGCGGGCAGATACCACCACAACAGGCAGACTGGACCACTCCCGCAGCTGGCGCAGAATGTCCAGCCCGTCCATATCCGGAAGCCCCAGGTCTAAAATCACCAAATCCGGACAATGGGAGGAGATCATGGACAGTGCTTCGTTCCCAGTGCGGGCTTGCATAGCCTCATAGCCATTGTTGTTTAAAATGGTGGAGATAAAGTGAGAAATGGTCTTTTCATCTTCAATCACCAATATTTTCTCCCGAATATTCATCAATGTTCCTCCTTAGGCAGGGGCAGGCGGAAGGTAAATTCCGCGCCTTCTGATAGATTTCTGGCAGAGATGCTGCCGCCGTGGGCCCGGACAATGGCCTGACATACGGAGAGCCCAAGGCCCATGTTTCGTTTGCCGTCACAGCCCTCGGTTTCGCTGTGCTTGAGTGTGCCGTCAAACAGGGTGTTCAATTCCTTTGGGGGAATTCCCTCTCCGTTATCGGATACCGTAAAGCAGGCATCATTTCCCCGTGCACGGAGCGTCAGCTGGATTTCAGTGGTTGTCTTGCCGTGAACCACGGCATTTTCCATGAGGTTGGACAGGACCTGCTCAATCAAAATGGCATCCATCGGTACGATCAGCAGTTCGTCTGGAACGGAAACGGAGACGGTGACAGATGGAAAGTGGCGGTGAAATTTCTGTACAGCCTCCCCCAGAACCTCCTCGGCAGCTTCTGGGACCGTGGTGATATGGGTTTGATGATCCCCCATACGGGTGATAGAGAGCAGATTTTCCACCACACGGATCAGCCACTGGGCCTCGTTGCGGACATCCTCCAGCAACTCATGCTGCTCTGTGAGAGATAGACCCGGATTTTCCAGCACCGCGGAGGTGGAACCGACAATCGAGGTGAGGGGTGTGCGGATGTCGTGGGAGACGGAGCGGAGCAGGTTGGCGCGCATTTTTTCCTTCTCTCCCTCCGCCCGGAGGCGCTCCTGCTGGCGGACCTGGGTGGTGAGGGCGCAGGTGATAATGGAAACGACTAAGAATACCAAAAAGGTGGTCGGATAGCCGGAGAGAGTAAAATTGACCGCCCAATAGGGATATGTAAAGATAAAGTTGGTACATACCACTCCCAGCACAGAGGCCAGGAAACCGAAGAGGTATCCGGTGGTCAGACGGGAAACCAGCAGCACCGCCAGCACAAACACCGGAAAGGCAAACCCGTCAATGCTGTTGACGTGCTGCAGCAGCGCGCATACCCCTGTAGCACAAAAGAATATCACGGTTGTAACCAGGAAATCCCGTATAGAAAAGGGGAACAGTCGTTTAAGCAGAACAATCTTTGCGCGCATAACACCCATCCCTTCTGATAGAAAATATTATAGCAGAGAGCCTGTTAAAGTGGTGCTAAAATATTAATAGAGGATTAACGCCAAAGCCTAGAGGCTTGTCGGCGGCTAAACAAAATCCAAGTTTATCATAATCAAAAGGGGCAGCGGTGTCAAATACTGCGGGGGACAGGCTTTGAGAACATGGTCTGCGGAAAGACTTTCAGAGAGTATCTGTGGAAGGATGAGCAGATTCTCTGAAAAAGCAAAACGGTGCTGTGTTTCCCCCGCCGGCAGGCGATGCCAGAACAAAGATTTTTGGGCGATGGACCGGAGCATGCCTTGTGGAAGCAGCTGTTCTGCTGAATATAAAATCAAGTTTGAGACACTGCGGAAAAAATCCGCGGTGTCTTTTTTGCTCTGAACATGGAATTTTCCGATTGCGTGTATATGGACGTGCAATGTCTGCGCAGTGGGGAGGATCAATGTGAGAAGGCAACAGGGAGGCGCAATATGGAGAAGAACTGGAATGAGAGGGTGTTTTGTCGGGTGTATCTTGAAACGATGGACCCGGAACAGGCAGCCGCAGCGACAGGACAGGGAGACGGACTGGCCCTGCTGGGGAGAAAATCCATTCAGAAGCGAATGGAACGAATGCGCGGCGCCGCAGCGGGACAGCTGAGGCGGGAGGATGTGCTGCGCCATTTGGCACGGATCGCCTTTGGCAGGGTCAACGACGCCGTGGAGCTGGCGCTGCGGCCAGAGACAGCGAATCCGGCACAGATGGATTTGTCCGCATTGTCAGAGCTGAAAGTAACAGAAAAGGGTGTGGAGCTCAAGCTTGTGGACCGGATTCGGGCACTGGAAACTCTATTCAGATTGCTGGAGCAGGGCGACAACGACGGGGCAGAGGGGCTGTATCAGGCTCTGGAGGCCGTGGCTGGGGCGCTGGGGGACGAGGATGGGGAATAAAGGCATGCGTTTTTCCCCCAAGCAGGTCCGGGTGATGAGCTGGTGGAAAAATCCGCATTGGGAGGCGATCATCTGTGACGGAGCGGTGAGAAGCGGCAAGACCTTTTCCATGGGGCTGTCCTTTTTCCTGTGGGCGGCCCACAGCTTCCATGGCAGGCAGTTTGGACTTTGCGGCAAGACCATCGGCTCACTGCGGAGGAATCTTCTGGCGGAACTGATTCCCTATCTCCGGCAGATCGGCATGACGGTGCGGGAACGACGGTCGGAGCATCTGCTGCTAGTGCGCTTTCACGGCCATGAGAACCGTTTTTTGCTCTTCGGCGGGCGGGATGAATCCAGCGCCGCCCTAATCCAGGGCAGCACGCTGGCGGGCGTGCTGCTGGACGAGACAGCCCTTATGCCCCGTTCCTTTGTAGAGCAGGCCATTGCCCGTTGCAGCGTGCCAGGGAGCCGGCTGTGGTTCAACTGCAACCCGGAAGGGCCGCAGCACTGGTTTTACCAGGAGTGGGTGCTGCGCGCCGAAGAGCGGCGGGCGCTGCGGCTGCACTTTACCATGGCGGACAATCCCGCCCTCTCCCCGGAAATCCGGGAGCGGTATGAGAGGTCTTACTCCGGAGTCTTTTACCGGCGGTTCGTGCGGGGAGAGTGGACGGCGGCCCAGGGGCTGATCTACGATTTCTTTGACTCAGAGCGGGACGCGGCACCACTGCCATCAGACATGATGGGACCCTGGAGAATCTCCGTGGACTACGGCACATCCAACCCTGCCTCCTTTGGCCTGTGGGGGCAAAAGGACGGAGTCTGGTACCGGACGGAGGAATTTTACTACGACTCTCACCAGACTGGATGTCAAAAAACCGACGCGGAGTATGCGGAGGATCTGGAACGTCTGGCGGCAGGGAGGGTCATTCAGAGGGTGATTGTCGACCCGTCGGCAGCCAGCTTTATCGAACTACTGCGCCGCCGGGGCTTCCGTGTGGTGAAGGCGGACAACACCGTAACGGATGGGATTCGGGTGACAGCGGACTGTTTGCGGAGCGGGCGGCTCCAAATCTGCAGGGAATGCCGGGACTGTCTACGGGAGATGGCCCTTTACTGCTGGGATGAACGGAGTGGGGGAGATGCCCCCAGAAAGGAGCATGACCACGCCATGGATGAAATGCGGTATTTTGCCATGGATCTGACCCACGAGGAGGAAAGAGGCTTCGCGGCGGTGGCTGTGGAGCGGAGATGAGGAGGAGAGAGATGCGGAACTGGCGGAAACAGCGGGAGGCACCGCCTTCCGTGCAGCTGCGAAGCGGGGAGAGACACCCCTTCGGCGTGCTGCGGGAGTATGTGCCCCTAGGGCGGGGAGAGGCGCGGCTGTACCGGGCTGTGCGGGAAGCGGTGCCGGTGGTGGACGCCGCGATTTACAAACTTATCCGCATGGCGGGCGGGGTGACGGTCCGCTGCAGTGACAGCGTTGCCGAAGCCGCGCTGGCGGAGTTCCTGCGGACCGTGCCTGTGGGCCGGGGCCAATTTGGAATGAACGCCTTTTTGGACTGTTACCTGGACTCCATGCTAACCTGTGGACAGGCGGTGGGAGAGATTGTGCCAGCGCTGGGGAACCGGGATATCGCGGCGCTGCTGTGCGGGCGGGTGGAGGACATTGAGATCAAAGAGGGCATCAGCCCTCTGGACTTTACCCTCTGCGGACCTGACGAGTGCGGAAGAATGACGGAGCTCCCCTGCCAGGAGCTGCTGCTGTTTACGCCTCTGAATCCAGAGGCGAACAGCCCCTACGGGGTTTCCTTGCTGCGGTCTCTTCCGTTTTTGGCCGATGTGCTGATGAAGATTTACCACACCATCGGCGTCAATTGGGAGCGGTGCGGAAACGTGCGGTTTGCCGTGACCTGCTCCGGTGGAGACGGAGTTAGCGCGGCGGAGCGAAGCCGGATGCTGGCGGAGGAGTGGAGCCGGGCTATGCGCGATACCCGGGGAGGCAGCGTCCGGGATTTTGTGGCGGTAGGCGATGTGGGTATCCAGGTCATCGGCGGCGACGCGCCGATTTTGGACAGTGAAATCCCAGTACGCCAGCTTTTGGAACAAATTGTTGCAAAAACCGGGATTCCGCCCTTTATGCTGGGGCTGAGCTGGAGCTCCACAGAGCGGATGAGCAGCCAGCAGGCGGATCTTTTGACCACGGAGATTACCGCGCTGCGTCGGACGCTGACACCGGTTCTGGAGCGCATCTGCCGTCTGTGGCTGCGGATGCATGGTTTTCCCTGTGGCTTTGAGGTGGTCTGGGATGAGATCAACCTCCAGGACGAGGTGGAAGAGGCCCGGGCGGAGCTCTACCGCCAGCAGGCGAGGAAGCTGCGGCTGGAAAACGAAGCCGCAGAAGTGGAACAGGGAAAAAACGCCGGGGGGAGCGATTCCACCGCCGGAACCATGAGGAGGGAACGATGATATGGAGAGAGAATTGGAAGCCGTCAACCGCTTTGCCAAAACCGTGCTGACGGAGGAGCAGGTGTACATCTTCAGCGTGCGGCTGTGCGATAACGAGGTGGACCGGGATCTGGAGCGGTTTGCGGCAGAGGCCCTGGAGACACTGGGAGAACTATTTGTGGGGAAGAGCGGCATCTTTGACCACCAGTGGTCAGCCCGTGGGCAAACCGCCCGTATTTATCGTACCGAGATGGTGCGGGAGCCGTCCCGGGTGACGGTGGCCGGAGACCCATACTGCTGGCTAAAAGGCTGGGCGTATCTGCTGCGGACGGAGAAAAACGCAGATCTCATTGCAGAGATTGAGGGCGGCATCAAAAAGGAGGTCAGCGTGGGGTGCAGTGTGGCAAGACGGGTTTGCTCCATCTGCGGAGCGGAGGCTGGTACCTGCACCCACGAGAAAGGACGGACCTATGGGGAACAGCTTTGTTTTACGGAGCTGAGGGAGCCAACGGATGCCTATGAGTGGTCCTTTGTGGCGGTACCGGCCCAGCGGGAGGCCGGGGTACTCAAACGATTCACGCAGATGGACGGCGGGGCACTTTTACAAAAACAGGCCGCGCTGGGAAGGAAATATCTCCAGGAGCTGCGCAAAGAGGTGACGCGGCTCGCCATGCTGGCGGATGACGGAGTGGACGGGACAGTTTTTGCCAGTGTAGCAGAGCGCCTGGAGGAGCCGGAACTTCTGGAGCTCAAGCGGTGCTATGAGGTTCGGGCGGCTAAACGGTTTCCCGCGCCGCCGCAGCTGCGGCAGAGAACCGCAGCACAGGCGGGCGATGAGACAGCGTTCCTTGTCTGATCGGGGACAACAAAAAAATAGAGGGAGGACAAACGAGATGAGTTCTTACATGGGAATTGGCCAGTGGGCCGCCACCTTTTCCGGAGACGTTCCAGAGGGACAGGTGGCAAAAATCAGCGGCAGCGGTGCCGTCAGTGCCTGCGCCGCCGGCGAGGCGTTCTGCGGCGTGGTGATCTCCGCCGCAAGGGACGGTGCCGCATGCTCCGTGGCGCTGGGCGGAATGCTGACGGCAGCTTACAGCGGCGCGGCTCCCGCTCTGGGCTGGACGACACTGACCGCTGACGGCAGCGGCGGCGTTAAGGCGGAGGTCGGAGAGCAGGAGTCCGGCGTGCGGGCTTTGGCGGTGGAAGTGGATACTGCCGGGAAATATGTGACATTTATACTGTAAGGGAGGAAAGACATGGCTTATCATTTTGAAACGGTGAAACTGGAAAAGGGGATGTACGGGCGCAGCGGCTGCACGTTTTCCCAGACACTGGAGGAGCTGGACCCCAGCGAACCCTACCGGGGCACATCCCTGGAGGGGTTGGACGCCTTTCAGCGGCAGCTCAAGCGATTTGACATTAAAGTGAAGGGCGCTGGTTCTGACCGGGTGGAAAAATTCTTCCATACCAGTGAGTCCAGCGTGCTGTTTCCGGAGTTTGTAGCCCGGGTGGTGCGCCAGGGGGTGGAGGAGGAGAGCGTCCTGCCCCGTATCACGGCCACAGTGACCCGGTTTGACGGCATGGACTACCGCTCCATTGCCTCGGTGCCCTCGGAGGCAGACAAGAAGCTGCTGCGGGTAGAGGAGGGGGCGGAAATTCCCCAGACCACTGTGCGCACCCAGGAAAATCTGGTGCGGCTCCACAAACGGGGACGGATGTTGGTGGCGTCCTATGAGGCCATCCGCTTCCAGCGGCTGGACCTGTTCTCCGTAACGCTGCGGCAGATTGGCGCGTACATCGGCCGCATGCACTTGGAGGACGCCATCGGCGTGCTGCGCCAGGGCGACGGCAACGAAAACCCCGCGCAGGCCTTCCAGGTAGGGACTAAGCCCATCTCCGGTACCGCCGGTACCCTGAGCTACGAGGCGCTGCTGGATTTTTGGAGCCAGTTTGACCCATATACCATGAACACTATGCTGGTCAGCGGCGATATGATGCTGGCCATGCTGAAGCTCAGCGAATTCCAGAACCCTCTGACGGGACTGAATTTCCAGGGCACCGGCACGCTTTCCACCCCGCTGGGGGCCCAGCTCCTGCGCACCAGCGCTCTGCCCGCAGGCACCATGATCGGCCTGGACCGGGGGTACGCCCTGGAGCAGATCTGTGGCAGCGAGATCACGGTGGAGTACGACAAGCTGATCGACCGCCAGCTGGAGCGGGCGGCGATTACGTCCATCTCTGGGTTTGCCAAGCTGTTTGCAGACGCATCCAAAGTGCTGACAGTCCAGTGAGGCGGTAGGAAAAGAAATGGAGGAGAGAATTCTGGGGCTGGCAGCGGAGATCACCGGTGAAGAGCCAACAGAGCTTTTGAAAACGCTGTGCCTTTCGGCAGAGGCGGCTTGGCGGAGCCGCCTCCGCCCGGAGGCTGTTGAATGGGAGGACGCACTCTGCTGTGCCGCGGCCTTTACTGCGGCGGCGGACTATCGATTGAGCCGGAGAGGAGACGGCATTGACGCCTTCACCGCAGGAGCGGTTTCCATCAAGGCTGGGGCCGTGGCGGACAGCGCAGCTCTCTCCACCGCGCTGCGCCTTGCGGCGGAGCGGATCATGGCCCCCTATGGGGAGTCGGGAGAGGTCTGCCTTCGAGGAATTCCGGGATGAGAGAGGGATGGATGCGGAGAATCGCGGAACGGTACGGGCAGAGCGTCCTCATTCTCCGGGAAGACGGAGAAATTACCGCGCGGGCCTTTTTCCAGCCGCTGCCGGAGCAAGGTGAGACAGCGGTAGACACAGTTGTAAGCCTCGGTGGGCTGGACCGACGATTGTGGCTGTACCTGGGGCCGGAGGCGGTGCATGCGGGAGAGCTTCTCCGCTGGAACGGGGAAGATTTTCGGGTGCGCAGCAGCCGACCCTATGCCGTCGGTGAGACCACAGTCTACTGGTGGGCGGACCTGGAACGGGCGAGGGAGAAAGTATGAGAGAACTGACACAGGTATGCAAGGCGGTGGTTGAGGCGCTGAAGAGCGCAGGAGTTACGGCTCTTGAAGCCTTTCCGGACAGTGCCAAGCGCTATGAGGGAGCCGTGGCGGCGGTGACGGTGGGCGCTGCGGAGGGAAAGACCTTAGGGTTTTGTAACTATCTGGGGGAGGTCCAGGACAGCGCCACTGGTGCGGTGCGGGAGCTCTACGGCAAGCAGCTGGAGGGCAATATCACCGTGGACATCCGAGCGGAGCGGGCCGGGGACTGTGAGGCAGGCAGCGAGACGGCGACGGAGGCGCTGCTGGGGAGCCTTCCGGCAGGCATTCGACCCGGGGAGCTTCGCTGGGAGGCGCTGACCTGGGAGAGAGCCACGGGAATGTTTTTGCGGCGGGGAAATTTGCGGTGTCAGGCGGTATTCACGGCGGAGAGCCGGGAGGACGGCGAGGGATTTCTGGACTTTATTTTGAAAGGGGTTATGAAACGTGAGTGAGAGCAGGCACGAGCGGCCTGGGGTGTATTCCAGCTACGATGCCTCGGCGGTTGTGACCGCCGGCCGGGGCAGTAAGATCATCGGCGTGGCGGCAAAGGCCGCCTCCGGCACGGTGGGAGAGGTGGTGACTCTCACCGGGTATACCGCCGGTGTTGCTGCCTTTGGAGAGGATGTAGATCCTGGCATGAGTACCATTTTGCGGCTTTTATTTTTGAACGGCGCCTCCACGGTGGCGGCGGTCCGGGTGGCGGACGAAGAGCCGGACTACGCGGGGGCCTTTGGGGTCCTTGGTAAGGTAGAGGCGCAGATTCTGGTCTGTGACAGCGGGGAGCTGAGCGTGCAGCAGGCCCTGCGGACGGCGGTGGAGACCGCGTCGGAGCAGCGGCGGGAGCGAATTGCCGTGGTGGGCGGTAGTGGCCTCAAGGCGTCAGAGCTGGTGGAGCGGGCCGCGGAACTCAACAGCGAGCGCATGGTGCTGGTGGGACCGGATCTGGTCCGGGGCGAGGGCACGCTGCCGGGGGTATTTGCATCGGCAGCACTGGCCGGAGCGATTGCCAGCGGGACAGACCCGGCGATCCCTCTCAACGGTGCGGAACTCTCCGGGCTGGAGGGGCTGACAGAGGATTATACCGACAACGACATTGATCTCCTGGTTCGGGGCGGCGTAACGCCCCTGGAAAGTGTGGGCGGTGTGATCTCGCCGGTCCGGGGGATTACCACCCGCACCACCACCGGCGGCGCGGCGGACAGCACCTGGCGGGAACTGACCACCATTTTGATTGTGGACGATATCATTCCCTCCATCCGGACGGCACTGCGCAGCCGGTTTTCCAGAGCCAAGAATACCGCCCGCGGCCGGAGCGCCATCCGCTCCCAGGTGATTGTGGAGCTGGAGAAAAAGGTGGCGGCGGAGATCATCGACAGCTATGGCGAAGTGATGGTAAACGCCCTGGAAGAGGACCCTACCGTGTGTCTGGTGGAGTTTGGCTTCGCCGTGGCCCACGGTCTCAACCAGATTTATCTGACGGTTCACATGACCGTTTGACACAGAGGAGGCGCATGTAGATATGACAGGATTTCCCACCAGCGCGGACATCTACCTGGAGATGGACGGGAAAAAGGTGGCAGTGGTGCAGAGTTACACTACCCGGGCAAGCAAGTCCTCTAGGAATGTAGAGGCTTTCGGCGAGATTGAGCCGGTGGCCACTATCGCAGGCCAGCGGAAGTATGTCTTGGAGCTGACGCGGCTGTACGCCACGGAGGACGCGATATCAGACGGTATCAACTTTTATGAGCTCTCAGATTTCTCTTTGGTGATCTGCAAGCCGGACCGAAAGGTAATTTACAGCGGCTGCGAGTGGAGCGACATTCAGGAGGAGGGACAGCTCAACGCCATGGTGGCCGAGAAGGTGACAGTGGTAGCCTCCAAACGAATTGAGACCGCGGCATGAGACCTTGGGACGAATTGCGTCCGCCCACCGCCGGCAGGCTGCTGTATCTGTGGCGGGCAAGCCGGGACGCGGCGGAGGACCCTATGGAGCGCTCTCTTTTATGCAACGCCCGGGTACTGGCGGAGAGCTGCTTTTATCAGGGGGAGCCGGTATTCAGGGATGGGGAGGCCGTGCTGGAGTCGCTGACCACACGGGAGATGGAGGGGTTGCTGCGCCGCCTTTCCTCCGGCACAGCTCTGGGGCCGGCGGAGGAGAACCCGGTATTTGATGAGGCGCGGTTTGAGGCGCTGTGGGAGGGATGAGGTTGGATTATATCCAGGAGGAGCTGGCACGTCAGCAGTTGGCGCTGGCGGCGCTGCTGCGGGGACAGGCGGTCTGGGAGAAACGGAAAGCCGAGGTGGCGCCGGACTTACAGTCCCAAACCCTGATAAAAAGAGGCCAAACAAGCGCGGTCTCCGACTGGGAAAGATTTTTGGAGGGGCGTACAATCAAAGAAGCGGAGCCAGTGCCGATCATTCAGACAGGCGATGCGGAGAAAACGGTCTTGCGTTCGGAGAAGGGGAGTCTCTTCCATGCGGCGGAGCGCGGGGAAGGACGGCGCGCACTGCCCCTTCGGCACCAGCCGGAGAGCGGCGGATGGGCCTGGGGCGGTCTTGTTCCAGAAGCTGTGAACACGGTGTGGGAGATGGAGCCTGAGACCGCAACTCGCATGGCGGCGAACGTGTGGGCCGTGTCCCGGGCCGTCCAGCGGGACGCCCGCCGGTATGACGGCGGATTTACGCTTTACTAAAGGGGGAAGAGGCTTTGCTGCTATCACCGATGCGATATAAGGACTACACCTGGCCTCACAACCCGGAGGTCTACACAGTGGAGCGCCGGAGACGGTTGGCGGTCCACCCAGTGCCTTATGGCCGGTGCGTGGTCCAGGACCTGGGGGGAAGCTACCGGGTCCTCCGGGGGCATGGCGTTTTTACCGGGGCTGGGGCCTACGAGGAGTTCCGCCGCTTGGCGGAGGTCTTTCAGGACAGCGGCTCCGGCATGCTGGTTCACCCGGTGTGGTCGACAGAGCAAGCGTGGTTCGCGTCCCTGACCGTGGAAGAGGAACCGCTGCCGGACTATGTGAGCTACAGCTTTGAGTTCTGGGAGGACTGGACCGGCTACGGAAACGGGCTGAGCGCAGTGAAGGAAAGCGCGGATGTGCCCCCTCTTCCGGCGCGGCAGCCGGAAGGGAGCAGCGATACCGTTCACAAGGGAGATACTCTGTGGGGAATTGCAAAACGCCATGGAGTGTCCCTGACGGCACTGATCTCTGCCAACCCGCAGATCAAAAACCCCAACCTGATTTATCCGGGGGACAAGGTGGTGATTCCGTGACAGGACGAATCTTCACCAGTACCCACCAGACCTATGATCTGCCGCCGCTGCTGAGCTGGAGCGTAGTCCATACGGGCACGGTGCCCTGTGACAGCTATACGGTCACATGCCTTTACAGCAAAGAGATGGCGCCCATTCTTCCCCTGGCTGCCGGCTTCATTGGCTTTGAGGACGGACAGCTGGTGGCCCGGGGCATTGTGGATGATTTTTCGGTGGACCTCGACGGCGGCGGCACCACCGTCACCATCACCGGACGAGGCGCTGCCGCACGCCTGCTGGACAATGAAAGCCGCCCAGTGACCTACCAGGACGCCACGCTGGAGGAGATTGTCCGGCGCCATGTAACGCCCTACGGCGTCGTTGCTCGGGAGGTAGCGGATGTCCAGGCGCGTTCTGTGTACACCGTGGCAGCAGGGACCAGCCAGTGGAAGGTCTTGGAGAGCTTTTGCCGGACTTACGGCGGCTTCGCCCCACGCTTCGCGATAAACGGCGCGCTGTTAGCGGCTCCGGAGCGGGATAATGGCCGACGGCTTTGTATCGGGGATGCGGACCCGGTGCTTCACTGTTCCTGGCGGGAGGACCACTACGGCGTTTTGACAGAGGCGTTGGTGATTGACAAGAAGCGGAACGTCTCCTACTCCGTGAAAAATCCGGACATGATTGCCAAGGGCGGACAGTGCCGCAGGGTGGTGTACACGCCGGGACAGAGCACCTGGGCTGCCATGCGGTACACCGGAGAATATCAGATTCAAAAGTCCCGGGAGGAGCAGCGGCTGATCACGGTGACGATGCCAGGAAGCTTTTTGGCCTATCCCGGGGATCGGGTGGAGCTGTCGCTGTCCCGTCTGGGACTCTCGGGCACGTTCCGGGTGGCGGAGGCGGAGAACGTCTGCTCTCAACGGGACGGATTCACGGCAACGCTAACACTAAAGGAGGGGATCTAGCATGTGGCTGGCAAGACAGATGCGGAGCGCGCCGCCCACGGCGGACGCAGACATGGGCGTGACTACTATTGCAGGGGATCGGGTGGGCGTGCTGACCCGGGGCGAGGTGCGGGAACTGCCGGTTTATGGTCCAGGCGGCTATGTTTGGCTGCCGGAAAATGGCGCGGAGGTGCTGGTGATCAAGGGCGGCCCTGGCGGCGAGGAACAGTGTGTGGCCGGGACGGCGCAGAGCGAAGCGCCCAGGGACATGCAGCCGGGAGAGATTTATCTCCATGGCCCCGGCGGCAGCTCTGTCTACCTGCGGGAAAATGGTGTGGTGGACATTCGAGGGCGGCTGATGATCAACGGTATTCCGTACACACCCTGTCAATGCGGGATGGAGGCATAAGGAATGGAGCTGAAGCTGCAAAACGGCGACTATGTGCTTGACGGCGCAGCGAGGCTTTGCAGGGTGGAGGGAGCCGAGGCCTTGCTGCAGAGGGTATTGTTCCGCCTAAGCGCCCGGCGGGGGGCGTTTCCCTTCTGGGGAACGCTGGGAAGCCAGCTCTGGCAACTGGGGCGGCTTCCCGCCGCCGCCCGGCTGCCGGCCGCCAGACAGTATGTGGCGGAGGCGCTGGCCGAGGAACAGGGACTCACTGTGACGGATGTTGCTCTGATTGAAAACAGCGGTGCGGGAATTTTGACCGTGGAGCTTCGCTATCGGGAAACAGCGCTCTCCGTCTCGCTGGAGTTGAAGTGATGGGAGGAGAGCATGTGAGGAGCACAGAGGAACTTTATCAGGAACTGCTGGCAGCGTTTGCACAGCGGGCCGGCTTTACGCCGGAGGAGGGCTGCGATCTGGCGGTGCGGTTTTGGGCGGCTGCAGCACAGATTCAGGCACTTGGCATCCAGGCGGACTGGGTGCTGGACCAGAGCTTTCCACAGACGGCGCAGGGCATCTACCTGGACCGCCACGCAGCTATGCGGGGGCTTGTGCGCCTGCCGGCGGCAAAAGCGGTGGGAACCCTGCAGTTTTCTGTAAAACTACCGCCGGCAGCAGACATCACAGTGTCGGAGGGAACGGTCTGCATGACGGAAGCAGGAACCCGGTTCCAAACGACCCAGGCAGGGGTGCTGGCGGCGGAAACCCTGTCTGTGGAAATCCCGGCAGAGGCGTTGGAGGGCGGCACTGCGGGGAACGCGGCTCCGGGGGCGATCTGCATCATGACAGCGTGCCCGGTGGCCATTACCGCCTGTACGAATCCCAAGGCTTTTTCCGGCGGCAGTGATATGGAGGATGACGAGGCCTTGCGCCGCCGGATTCTGGAGAGCTATCAGCGGCTCCCCAACGGCGCCAACGCCGCGTGGTACGAGCAGACCGCCATAGGATATGAGGGGGTGGTGGCCGCCCGGGCGGTTGGGCGCGCCAGGGGCATTGGCACCGTGGATGTATATGTGGCGGAAGAACGAGGCCTTCCGGCGGCAGAAGTGCTGGAGGGCTTGCAGGCGGAGCTACAGGAAAAAAGAGAGATTGCCGTGGATGTGCAGGTGAAGGCTCCGACAGTCCGGGAGGTTGATGTCACTGTTACAGTGGCACCAGCAGAGGGAGCGGATTTTGAAGCTGTGAAGGCGGCGGCGGAGAAGACATTGACTACGTTTTTTACTGGACGTCTGTTGGGAAAGGCCGTGCGCCTCGCAGAGCTGGGCAGCCGTCTGTACGCCCTGGAGGGCGTGGAGAACTATCGTTTTACAGCGCCTGCGGCGGATGTGGCGGCAGACGACACGGTGCTGCCGGTGCTGGGCGCGCTGACCGTGACGGAGATGGAGGCGTGAGCCATGTATGAGGACTATTTGAAGGCGTTGCTGGCGCCGCTGCGGGTCTATGATTTGCGGCCAGGCACCATCAACGGCGCAGAGCTTTATGCGCTGGGCAAGGGCTTTGACGGCGTCAGTGAACAGCTGGACCTTACGGAGCGGGAGGCATTGACTGCCACGGCGGAGGACGAGGGGCTGAGCCGCCGGGAGGCACTGTTTGCCCGCCGTCCCGCTGCCTTCACGCCTGAGGAGCGCCGGGCAGCGATTGCAGCGCTGTTGCAGATTGATGGAGATAGCCTGACGCCCGCCGCGATCAACCGTACTTTGGGCGGCTGCGGCATCCGGGCTCGGGCAGTGGAGATGGGCGGCGGGAAGCTGCGGGTTATTTTTCCAGAGGTGGCAGGTGTCCCGGCGGAGTTTGACCAGATTCAGAGGATCATTTTGGACATTCTGCCCTGTCATCTGGAGGCAGAGTTCTATTTTCGCTACCTGACCTGGAGAGAATGTGAGCGAGCTGGCTACACCTGGGAGATCATAGAAGCGGCGGAACATACGTGGAAGAGCTTCCAGCTGGCGGTACCGCCGGAGACATGAAGAGGCGAGGGATATGGTCCCTCGCCTCTTCATGTTATGAAACCGGGAAATAAGGAAACCAGCAGCCCAAAATGGGCTGCTGGTTGGGAGGAATTTATCAGGAGCTTAGAAGCATTTTTCCAGAATATCCTGATCCAAGCCCTTGCCGACGGTGGCCTTGCTGACGACGAGGTACAGGATGACGCTGGCCAGCAGGCCCCAGACCACGGCGTTGACGCCCTGCCAAGTGACATTGTAGTAGCAGAACACATACACCGCGCATCCGCCCAGAGCGGCAGCAATGGCGCCCTGCTTGGTACCGAACCTGCAGAAGGCGCCGCCCACGAGAGGCATGAAGAATGCGCACTCCAGACCGCCCATGGCGAACAGGTTCAGGAAGAAGATGATGTCGGGGGGGTCCAAAGCCAGGAAATAGGTGATAATACCAATGACCAAAGTGGCACCGAAGCTCAGCTTAGAGAAGCTCTTGTTGTAGGCAGCAACCTTCTGGCTGTTGTCCTTCACAATATAGGTCCGATACAGGTCCTTGATGATGGCGGCAGAGGCCAGAATCAGCAGAGAGGACACCGTGGACATGACTGCGGCCAGAGGAGCGGCCAGGAACAGACCAGCCAGAGGAGTGGGCATAATCCGCTGCACCAGCATGGGGATCATGTAGTCGGAGGTGGGCAGATTCTCGGCATCCAGCAGAGCGCCGGCCCAAGCACCAGCCAGGTGCATGCCGCCAATCACGACCACGCAGACAATGGTGCCGATGACCATGGCGTTTTTCAGGGTTTTGGTGTTCTTGAAGCCCATGCAGCGCACCGCGGTCTGAGGCAGGCCGATGGTGCCGATACCAACCAGCACCCAGAAGGACAACAGAGCGCCGGGCTTATAAACGGCGGTCAGGTTGTCATAAACATCGGGCAGGTTGGTAGCAAGGCCGGCGTCAATACCAGACAGACCGCCGGCGGCGCGAACCACGAAGAACATGAACAGGAAGGTGCCCAGCACCATGATGATGCCCTGGATAGTATCGGTGATGACCACTGCGCTGAAGCCGCCGAAGGAGGTATAGATAATTACCACTGCGGCAAAGATCAGCAGGGAGGCCCAGTAGGGCAGACCGGTGACAGACTCCACCAGGGTGGCGCCGCCGGTGAACTGGGAGATCATCTGAGCGATGAAGAAGGCCACCATCAGAAGGCTGGTGACAATGACCAGACCGTCAGACTTATAGCGAGCCTTCAGATAGCCGGCGATGGTGACAGCACCGGTTCTGCGGGAGACGATGGCCAGCCGGTTGCCCAGCACACCCATCACCAGGAACACCGCGCCGAACTGCACGGCCGCCACCCACACCTGGGCATAGCCATAGGTCATGCCAGCAGCGCCAGGGCCGGAAATAAAGGAGCTGACGGATGTGTATGTAGCCATGGTGGTCATAGCCAGAACCAAGCCGTTCATGCCACGGGAGCCAATGAAGTACTTCTTCTCCTGGCTCATGGTGCTGGCGCGCTCTTGGCGCTTGGACATGATCATGCCGATTGTCACGTTCAAAACGAGGTAACCGATCATGATGCAAAGAATAACAACTTGACTAGATGTCATGACTTAAATTACCCCCTTTTTTACTCTTCTGCGGCTTCTTCGTCATAATCGAAGTCGGCGAAGTTTTTCGTTAAAATAATGATGCCAATGATAGCGACGATGCCGGAGCCAAACACGCTGACGACAAACCACTGAGGCATATGGAACATCTGTTGTCCGTTTCCATTTAGAAGGAATGCCGGAACAATGTGGATCAGGGCGCAGACAATGGTCAGAATCCATGTGCCCTGGGCTTCTTTCCGAAGCTCTTTCTCAAGCTCTTCACGACTTAACTTTTTCAATTTGCAATCTCCTCCTCTTCAAAAAATTACAAAAGAATGGTTCAGCTCGGAGGCGCTTCTCTCCTCCCTTTCAATGAGTTGCGCCTCCTTACCTCTATAGAAAGCGGCCGGTATGCCGCCGGTGCCTGCATGATAGGCACCGTCAGCTGGTGCGCCGCAGTCTAACTTATTCTGCAAGGCCCAGCAGGTCCACTGCGGAGAGAGCCATGATTTTGGCCGCCATTTTCATCTCTTCAATACTGGCGTATTCATCCGACTTGTGGGCCAGGGTAAGCCGCCCGGGGCCGTAGACGATGCAGTGATCCAGCTTTCCCTTTTGCACCACATATTTCTGATCATCCATCCCAGGGCTGACAGAGAACTCCATTTCCCGGCCAAGATATGTTTTGCCATTGGCAAGAAACGTATTGACAAGGTCCGTATCCTTCGGAACCAGCGTGGGGTTATCCTCCCCCAGATAATGAATGGTATAATCACTCCCGGGCATGGAGGCCTTCACCTTTTCACACACGGCGGTGATCTGCTCCTTTGCCCACTCCACGCTCAACTCCGGAATCAGCCGCCAGTCATAACCGATCCGACAGCTGCCGGGCACGGTGTTGATCTTTTCACCCGCTTGCAAAATGGTGGGGGTGAGGGTGGTTTGCCGGCAGGCGGGGGGCTGAACCGGCAGAGGGGTGGGCTCCGCAATCAGAGGACGGATATCCTCGTCAATGGCCTGCATAAGCCGCTGTGCAAATTCCAGAGCGTTGACGCCCTCGCTTGGCATGCTGCCATGGCTCTGCCGCCCGGTAATGTCAATCTCAAACCATAGCGTACCCCGGTGCCCGATACAGACCTTGTCCACATCCAGACACTCAGTAATCACACAGTAGTCGGTGCTCTCTCTGGTAAAATAGCCCTGCTCTACCATGTAGCCAACGCCAGCCTGCCCGCCGGTTTCCTCATCCGGCGTGGCGGAGGCGATCAAGGTCCCCTTCAATTTGAGTCCTGCCTTTTGCAGGGCATAAGCGGCGATCACCTCAGATACAATGCCGCTTTTCTGGTCAGCGGAGCCCCGGGCGTAAATGTTCCCATCCCGGATTTCACAGCCATACGGATCTGTGGTCCAGCCAGTGCCCTCCGGCACCACATCGTAATGCCCGGTGAAGTGAATATTGGGACGCTGGGCCTTGTCTCCTAAGTACCCCACCACGCTAATGCGAGGAAGTCCCTCGCCCCGAGGAGCCAGCTCGGAAAGACGCTCCTGCGGCACCTCCACATACTCCACGTCCATGCCGATTTTTTGCATCATGGCACCGATGGCCTCGGCACACTGACGGTAGTTGTTGCCGGGAGGATTCTGTGTGGGAATGCCAAATATGGTGCAGGCGAACTCCGTCAGTTCGTCCGTAAGACTTTCCACAGCCTGATCAATTTGAGAGACGAGTTGGTTCCGGACCATCCTGATTCCTCCTGATTGACGGTAAACGAGGAATTTCATTGAAATCCTCGACAACAAACAAGAAGCACGCTATAAACATTTTATGCATTTCGTTTAGATTATGCTTATCATAACAGATTATGTCTAATTTGTAAAGAGAAAAAAATGACAACGCGCTCGTTGTATGACATCATAGCTCTTTTTATAATATCATACATAGAAAAAAGCGGGGGAATTTTGCTGTTTTTGCAGGAAATTGCAAGAAAAGAAATTTATTTTATAAAAAACAGCCGGCCCGTTTCTCTGAAACCGGTCGGCTGTTTTTGACGGGATGCTTATGTAGCACGTTTCTCTGAAAGTATACGCCCGGCGGGCGAACAGTTCTGTATGGCCTGCCTCTTTAATTAAGGGGCAGATCAAACAAGCACTGATGATGACTCCCAGCGGTGCAGGGCGGAGAGCTCCTCTGGCGTGTGGAGCCAGTGCTGGGCATTTTCCAGCACCGTCAGGCGGCACCGAAAACGCCGGACAAAGGCCTCGACCGTCTCCCGGCTGGTGAGGGCATCGTGCTCGGGGTACAATATGGCGGTGGGAGTATCCCAGACCACAAGGGGGTGAGTCTGCGCGTACTGGAGATACCGCCAGGACAGCGTCTCCCCAAACTCCACAGGAATTTCGCCCCTGGCCCGCAGCTCCTCCTCGCTGACGCAGGCTCCGGCCATCATACCACGGATCAGCCGTTCCATATCCAGCACCGGCGAGACCAGAAGGGCTTGTTCCAGCGGTCTGCCGGCAAAGGCCAGCAGGGAAAACCAAGCCCCTAGGCTGGTGGCCCGCAGGGAGATATGATCCCAGCGGGATTGAGCCAATGTCAAGAGGTTTTCCAGCTCAGGCACGGCGTCCCAAGGGGCAAAGGATTTGTCGGAGCAACGCTCCCCATGCTCGGGGAGATCAATGGACAGCACTTGGCTGCCGCTGGGACACACCAGCTGGGCAAAGGATTCCGCCTCCTCCTTGCGCCCCAGCTTGCCGTGGAGGTACAACCAGACATGGGGGCTGTCCGCGCCATATAAAATGGCAGGCACTGCTCCAAAGGGGAATGCCGCAATGGGTGGATGGTTCATATGGACGCCTCCCCCGGTTTTTCCGCGCCCACCAGCAGCATCATGGGCCGGCGCAGCTCTTCGCGCATGCCGGGAAGGTCCATCATCTCCTGTGGGGGCCGGGGCTCCACTACCTGCCGGAGAACCAAGCCTTGCTCCAGCAGCGTCTGGAGATAGGTGGTCAGAGTGCGGTGATACTTGGTCATGGTCTCGCCTAGAAAGACCGCCTCCCGAGGCCCCTCCTCAAAATAGCGGTCCACCGGAAAGTGGAGTATGGTCCCGTCGGGACCATACCACCAGTCCTGCGTTCCATAGGAGGTAAATACTGGGTGCTCCACGGAGAAGACAAAGCTTCCGCCGGGGCGCAGCCACTGGGCAATGCGGCCTACCAGAGCTGGAAAGTCTGCCACGTAGTGAAAGGCCAGGGAGCTGAGTACCACATGAAACGATGCCGCTGGAAAGTCCAGCGATTCCATAGCAGCGAGACGATAGGCAATGCGTTCGTCCGTATGAAGCTCACGGGCCCGGGAGAGCATGCGGCGGGAGCTGTCAACACCCACCACCTCAGCCGCGCCGTGTTCCACGGCATACTGACAGTGCCAGCCATAGCCGCAGCCCAAATCCAGCACCTTCCTGCCGGTGAAATCCGGCAGGAGCTTTTGTAACATGGGCCACTCCCCGGCCCCGCGCAGACCGTGAAGGGAGCGGTACATTCGCGCATACTTTTTAAAAAATATTGGGTCGTCATATGGATTCTCTGGCATAGGAAAACTCCTTTCCTGTACACCCGCTAAAGGCCGGTGCGGTACAGAGGAATGACATTGATCACCGGCTCCTCGTAGGGATGCACCCGCTTCACGGCTGCCAACACCGCCTCTACCCGCCCGGTGGGACAGGCGACTTCCACCTTCAGCTCTGGCTCTGTACGGAGCTGCCCCAGAGTGCCAAGATAGGGGTGCGATCCCTCCAGCGGACGCCAGCAGCCGGTGACAGGACTGTAAGAGAGGCAACAGTCATACTTGCCGATGTGACCGGCATCCGTTTCCCACAGGGCTTGCTGTAAAACGGAAAGATGGGATTCCGGAATAAAAATTTCCAGCTTGTAGCAAGGAAAGTCAGTCATGGGAGCCTCCTAGTTCATCCAGCCGGTCACGCAGATCGTCCGCCAAGTCCTCCAGCTCCTCGTGGCGGTCGGCCCAGGCCTCGTATTCCTCTCCAGACATCCCCGGCGGTTCTTGCTGATTCAGCTGATCTATCTGCTCCTCCACGGACGCTAAATATGCAAGCAGCTCCTTGCGGCTCCCGGCGGCGGGGGCGCCTTCGTCCCCGCACGGGGGAAATTCAAAAATTTCGGCCATACGCATGCCTCCTTTCATAGCGGACCGCCGGTCCATGGCTGGCTAGAGGACCGCGCTCCGCGCCGGACAGGGGAATCAAACGTTGGGCATCTTGGCTGTAGGCATCATCAAAACCTTTCCAGTGCCGCGGTACACATTCACCAACCCCTCTCCGGAGGCGGCGGAGCCAATGAGGGATTTGCCAGAGCGCTCCACGGTAAACTGCAGGGAGGCGCTCCAGGCGATGGCGTAGTTTCCATCGATTTTCAGCACATCGTCCTGCAGGCTGATTTCCACAAGCTCCTCCTTGGGGCACTCGGCCTCAATGCAGAAGATGCCCTGCCCGCTGAGGCTCAAGTTGAACAGGCCCTCATTGCCAGCCACTGCCGAGGAAAAGGTAGAACGAGCCACGGCCTTGTGCTTGAGCTTGGAGTCGCAGGCCAGGAAAAGCCCATCATCCAGCACCACGGCGCCATTCCAGCTGCCGGCATCCATGAGAATCAGATGCCGGTAGGTGGGCTCCAGCACCAAAATGCCGCTGCCGGTATATTCCGGCTTAATAGCAGACTCGCCAGTAACCTTGCCTCGTACCGCTTTTCCCAGCAGATCACCGACTCCCTTGATACCAGTGGTGGCATTGACATCTCCCAGCATCCACTGCATGGCGCCAGCCTGAGTCGTGATATCTGCCTTGGAAAGATCGCAGACCACCTGCCGCTTGCGTACATTCATCTGGGAGCAGTAATAGGCGTTTAGAGCGGAGGCTGGAGTTACGCTCAAATCCCTCTGATACTCAATAATGGAGAAGGGACCCTGCTGGTCCAGCGTCTTGATGTCGTCATTATCCGTGAAGTTTGAAATTTGATAAGACATAGTACCCTCCTAAAATAAAGCAAAGATTCAAAGAATCCATCAGGAATATCTCTATTGTATAGGAAGATCGGCAAATGAGCAAGCCCCACCTGTCATGGGAGCCTGCCGGTATCTCATCAAGGAGCCTTGCGCTTTTTTCGGAGCCCTTGCTATCATGTTACCAATCAACGACAAAACCCGGCGCTGGAACATGCCTTGCGAGGGGCGGCGGGGTCCGGATGCGGTGTGGCGGCTGTCTATGCGCGAATCGCACAGCTGCCGGGAGTGTGAGAGAACCGCTGGTCCGGCTTGCACATAGCTGCGCAGGTCAGAAGGCCTTTAAAAATGCGCTCACTCCATCAAGAAACGGACAACCCCACTTTTGCCGGCGCCGCAGGCTTGTCCGCCGCTTTGCGCCCGCGGTCATGTCCGCAGGCGGAGAGGACGATGTACATAGCGGCCGCGGATTCAGGAAGACTAGAGATACCATAAGGTTTGGGAGGAATCAAGAAATGGACGAACACAACCTGACCCTCGCGCAGATTGAGGCATTTCGGGGCCATCTGCTGGCAGAGGAGCGCGCACCCGGCACCGTGGAGAAATACCAGCGGGACCTGCGGGCGTTTCTTCGCTGGCTGGACGGCAGAGCCGTCACCCAGGAACGGGCCGCAGAGTGGAAGACGGAGCTGCTCGCGACGAGCCATGCGCCAGTAACGGTGAACTCCATGGTAGCAGCACTCAATGGACTGTTTGGATTCCTGGGATGGGACGACTGCCGGGTGAAATTTTTAAGAATTCAGCGCCGGGCCTTCCGGGATCAGTCCAGGGAGCTGACGCGGGCAGAGTACACGCATCTGGTGGGTACAGCCAGAGACCATGGAAAAGAGCGGCTCGCCCTGTTGATGGAGACGGTCTGCGGCACGGGAATCCGGGTGAGCGAAGTACCCTATATCACGGTGGAGACCGCCAGGGTTGGCCGCGCGGAGATTGCGCTGAAGGGGAAGATCCGGGTCATTTTGCTGCCGGACAAGCTTTGCCGGAAGCTCTTGAAGTATGCCCGGAAACATAAAATCGCTTCTGGTGAAATTTTTATCACCAGAAGCGGAAGAAGGATGTCCAGAAAACAGATCTGGGCTGAGATGAAGCAGCTGTGCACACTGAGCGGGGTATGCCCTGCCAAGGTATATCCCCATAATCTCCGCCACTTGTTTGCACGGACCTTTTATCGGGCATGCCGGGACATCGCCCGTCTGGCTGACGTACTGGGGCACAGCTCCATGGAAACCACCCGCATTTATCTGGTGACGACGGGGGTGGAGCATTTGCGGCAGATGGAAAAGCTCGGCCTTGTATCGTAGGACGAAATTGTTATTTTGACAATCGTAAAGGAACAAAACAACACTGCTCCCTACATATTTTGTTAAATTATAACAGCTCCCACAGCAAAATACAAGATAGCCGCCCGTTTTAGGGCGCAAAAAATCCGAGCCGATTAGCGTCTGACTTTCGGCTCCGCTTTTTCACGCCTGATTTCTGCCGCCAGGGGGAATCCGGCGTGTTTTAGTTCGCATTCACACGGCTGTTCTCCTCGGAACGGAACGGCTCTATCAACAAAATAACAATTTTATCTATGTTCGCGGCGGGGAAAACACGGCGGACCTAGGAAGGCAAGGAGAACACGGATGCGGATATTGCGATATCATATTACACTCAAAGGCCAGTTCCAGGAGGTCGAGGGGGAGCTGACACTACAGGTCGACGGGACGGATGTCTCCGGCAGCGTGAACCTGGATGGGAGTCAGAGCTATTTTCAGGGGAAAATGCTTCGGAAAAACCGGTATGCTGCTTCCATGCGGCTGAAGACCAAAATCCTGGAGGAGGACTGCGACATGCTCCTTCGGCTCTGCGGCCAGGATGCCATTCGGGGTTCCATCGTGGGAGAGTGGGGCGACTGGACGCTGGAGGGAGCCACCGCTGCGCCTCCGCCCGGAGAGGCGGCTGTGCTGAACGGGAGATAGGAAAAAATCAGTAACATAACTGTGATTTTCGTGGGAGGGTTGACATGGAGCCTTATACCGTACATCGCCCCGATGAGGCCGCCATCCGGCGGATTTTGGAAAAGCACCCCTATGACGCCGTGGGAATGGCGGTGCGTCTTGCCTGGATGGCGGGCCTCCTTCGTAATGAGATTGTGTCTCTGCGCTGGGATGCTGTCAATTTTTTGAATCAGGAAATAGAGCTGCCTGACCGAAGTATCCCGCTTTGCCAAGAACTGGAGGAATACCTGGCCCGCATGAGCGAGCGGCTGGACTGGGGAAGCAACTATGTGCTGCTCTCGGATCGGCTGCATAAGCCCATGCAGCCGCAGCCCGTCTCGCATATCGTGCGCAGGGCGCTGGATGAGGAGGGACAGAGGGAGGTCCGTCTCATCGATCTGCGGCACGATTTCATCATCCGTCAGCTGCAGCGGCATGACTGGCAGTATGTCTCCCGCATCACCGGCGTCGCGGCTGTGGCGTTGGGGCAGCACTTTGCGGAGTTTTTGCCCGAAAAGCGGGTGTCCACAAAGGTTCTGCCGGAGAGAGCGCCGGACGTCAATGAAATTCTCCTCTCCCGGCTCCTGCACAGCGAGGGGACCTCGGCGGCGGGAACTGCCCTGCAGCTTACCTGGCAGGCTGGGCTGACGCTGGAGGAAATCACGGCGCTCACCTGGGACCAGGTGGACGTTCAGCGGCGCCTTTTAGAGCCCATCCCCGGAAAAACAGTCCCTATGAATGATGGCCTGGCACAATTTTTGGAAAGACTGCGGATGGAGTCGGGAGAGAGCGGGGGAACCGTCCTCCGCGCGCCACGCTCCCGTCTGCCCATGCGTCCGGACCGCCTTTCCCGCGTAGTACGGGCAGCGCTGGTCCGGGCTGGGATTGACGATCTCACCGTCCGGGACCTGCGTCAGGACTACGCGATCCGCGCCGGCGGCGAGACCAGGATTTTGCAGTATGTCCGCCAGCATGGCTTTATCACCCGAAATGCACTGACAGAGCTGCTGCATGTTTCCAAGCCTACCGCCTACCGCCGTCTTACAGCGCTGACGGACAAAGGGCGCCTGGTACGGGTGGGCACGCGGTACTATCCGCCTGCGGCGGTGGTTCCACCGGAGCGGCAGTACCAGGTCATCCGGGAGTATTTACAGGAAGAGGGCGCGGCCTACCGACAGGATATCGCCCGGCTGCTGCGCATTGAACCAAGGCAGTGCACGGTGATTCTCCAGCACCTGGTAGAAGAGGGGAAACTCAGCCGGGAGAAGTACCGCTACACGCTCCGGGACGCCTGAGAGCCGCCCCGGCAGCTGGAAACCGGCGGAGTAAAAATCACAAGATTGTTACAGGAAAAGGGCGTCATTTGCACCCGTTTTTCGCTTCTGTAACACTTCTGGCAAAAGCATTTACATCCCAAAAATCGGATGGTACAGTAGCGCCAGCAGCGGCGGAGTGCGGGGCAAGGGATGTTTTTTATGGAGATATGGCTAGCATCTCCATAGGAGGCATCTGGCGCCTTCGCCTGCGCGGCTGACTTTTAGAAGGAGGAAAGAACATGAAGAAATTCCTTTCTCTGGTGCTGGCGCTGACCATGATGATGTCTCTCGTCACGATCAACGCCGGCGCCAAGGAGTTCAAGGACGACAAAGACATCACCTATGATGAAGCTGTCGCCGTGATCTCCGAAATCGGGGTTGTGGATGGCCGTGAGGACGGCAGCTTCGCTCCCACGGACAATTTGAGCCGTGGGGCTGCGGCCAAGATCATCTGCAACCTGATCCTGGGCCCCACCACCGCAGCGGAGCTGCACGCGGACACCGCTCCCTACAAGGATGTGCCCACCAGCAACACCTTCTCCGGCTACATCGCCTACTGCGCCAAGGAGGGCATCATCTCCGGCTACGCGGACGGCACCTTCCGTCCCGCTGGCACCCTGACCGGCTATGCCTTCATGAAGATGCTGCTGGGCGCCCTGGGCTATGACGCCACCTATGAGGGCTACACCGGCGGCAACTGGTCCATCAACGTTGCCAAGCAGGCCATCGGCATCGGCCTGAACGCCGGCCTGACCGACGAGTTCAACGGTGTGGACTTCGTCACCCGTGAGGAAGCTGCCCTGTATGCCTTCAACACCCTGCAGGCCACGATGGTGGACTACGATCAGAAGATCACCACCAACGTCAATGGCGTGGACGTGACCATCTCCCAGGGCAGCTCCAAGCCTGTGACCTGGAGCGAGGGCATCAACGAGGACGGCAACATCAAGAACGACGGCTTCGTGCAGTTTGCCGAGGAGTTCTTCCCCAAGCTGGAGTGCCGCAAGGACAGCGACGATTTCATGCGTCCTGCCAACAACTGGGTCTATGACAAGACCGATATTGGCACCTATGTTGATCACACCCTGCTGGTGGAGAGCTACACCACCGGCGTGACCGGCAAGACGGTCTATGATCTGCTCAAGTCCGGCGTGATCGACAAGAACAAGCTGGAGTCCTATGTGGACGGCAAGGAGAACTCCATCAAGAAGACCGATCTGGTCCGCTCCAACAACAACGACCTGACCGGCACCGGCGACGGCGTTGTGACCGAGGTCTACCTGGATTCCGATGATGGCATGATCACCATCGTGTCCGTCAACAGCTATCTGGCCAAGGCTACTTCTGATTACAGCGAGAGCAAGGAGTACGCTCCCCTCAATGTATATGTGAAGGATGCTGATGGCCGCAACTACAACGTGGACGTCGAGGACGTTGCCAACGTTGTGGACGTGAAGAACGACACCTACTACCAGGTGAACATCTCCTACAAGGACAATGACACGCTGGGCGAGGTCAAGGCCGTGTCCGCCGTGGAGGTCCTGGAGGACAGCACTGTCACCAAGTTCTCCACCAGCAAGAACGACGAGACCAACAAGGACCAGGTCTCCAAGGTCACCATCGGCGGCGAGGAGTACAAGGCCAACGTGAAGGCGTTCTATGACAAGGACGTTCTGAACGAGTACAACGAGTCCCTGCTGACCGACAACACCTACACCGTGTATGTGGACGCCAACGGCTACTTCCTGGGCATCGAGCTGTTCGAGGGCACCAAGAACTATGTCTTCATCCCCGGCTATGACCTGGACGGCAGCCACATCGGCACCAGCACTGCCAAGGCTTCCGCCATCTTCCTGGACGGCACCATGAAGACCATTACCGTTGATGTGAAGGACACCAACACCAACATTGAGAAGGCTCGGACCGATGCCAGCAACAATGCTCCCACCGCGGACGATCATGCCGCGATGTCCTTCAACAAATGGTCCGGCGGCAATGAGAAGCTGAACCAGTGGTACACCTACACGGTGGACGCTGACGGCACCTACACCCTGAAGCCCGCCGTCCGCATGACCACCACCGCTTACACCGACACTGCGAAGGAAGACGTCATCCGCACCGACAACCTGAGCATCGTCGGCGACAGCAAGAATGACAACCGCGTTTACGGCGAGGACGCCACCGTGTTTGTCACTGTGGATCTGGATGCTGTGAGCGCCGGCAGTTCTGCAAAGGTGATTACCGACGTGGACGGCGTGTACACCGGCGTGCAGAACGTGGACATCGAGATCGACAAGGACGCTGAGGCTGTGGCTCTGGGCCAGGTCTTCACCGTGTATGACAGCGATTACTATGTGATCGGTGCCGTCGTGATCGGCGAGGCCACCGGCTCCGCGCAGAACCTGGCTTACATCCTCTCCGGCGCCAAGAGCGAGGAGAAGAAGGACGACACCTATTATTGGACCTTCGAGGCCGTCCTGAATGGTCAGGTCCAGACCCTGACCGCCAAGAGCAAGTACAGCAGCACCATCACGCCTCTGACCAAGGGCACCGTTATGGAGCTGCGCTTCGACGGCGACTATGTCACCTCCATCAAGGCTGTGAAGGCTGAGGATGTCTACACCAACATGAAGGTCGCGATCGACGGCGAGGACGTCTATCAGATGGTCGGCCTGACTGCGAACACCAGCACCCTGAACCTGCAGGGCCGCACCATGTACATCACCGCCAACCGCGAGGATGTGGGTCTGGCCTTCGCCTCTGACGCCAAGGCGGTTGTGATCCAGGACGAGAACAAGAAGTCTGACGTCAAGACCGAGTTCACCTCTGTTGGCTCTGCCATCAGCCACCTGGCTGACGCGGACACCAACACCGCTGGCACCCAGTACGCTGGCAACATCTATGCTGTTCTGAACAGCAATGGGCTTGCTCAGTGGGTCGTGTTTGACTCCGCCACCCCGCTGAACACCGGCAGCCAGGGCGGTGACTTCACTGACAACGGCACTGACACCACCCTGCCCAGCACCACCGATCTGTTTGTGGACTTCACTGGCACTGAGAAGGGCGCTGGTCGCTATGACGCCAAGAACGGCAAGCTGTACCTGCAGTTCACCGACCTGACTCCCGGCGCTTCCAAGGTCAGCCTGCCCGGCGTGTATGTCAGCGACGCTGTCGGCGGCGGCAAGTACGTTGACATCAACGACCTGGGTGTGGTCAAGACCACCAACCTGGACGGCAAGACCTCCAAGGTCTATGTCATGGACTACAAGGCTACCGAGCTGACTGGCACTGTGATCGTTGGCAACAAGATCACTGTGCAGGCTGCTACCGAGAATGTGACCGAGTGGTACGTGAAGTACTCTGGCTCTGCCGAGTACGCCAACAAGACTGAGACCGTGAAGAATGTTGCGGATACGGAGTTCACCTTCACGGTCAAGCAGCCCGCCGGTTCTTCCAAGTATGATATTCAGGACAATAGCAGCGCTAATATCACTGCTGTGAGGCCTGCTGCGCTGGCTCAGAGCAACCTGACCGTTGACCAGGCTTACACCGTGAAGCTGACTGCCGCTGGCACTCAGCCCGAAGTCAAACTGAACTACAATAACGCCGCTGTGACCGTTACCTCCTCTGTGAAGTCTGGTGCTGTAAACGGCAAGGGCGTAGATGCAGCCTACTTCTCCGGCAGTGAGACTTCCAAGTCTGTCAATTCTGGTGCTCAAGCCACTGTGAATCTGACTGTACAGACTGGTACCGCTCTGGTGGCTTCCACCAACCAGGTGGTTGTGGAGTACACCGTGAACGGCACGCCGAAGAGCATGACACATGCTGCGACTGCCAGCGCTACTCAGACTGTTGCGATCCAGGAGACTGTGAATGCCAACACCGAAATCGTTGTGACTGGCGTGAAGGTCCAGGCGAAGGTGACTGTCGCCGAGAATTCTCTGGATACGGCTACCACCACCAACCTGACTGGCAATGCCACCGCGACCTACAACGGCAAAAACAAGGCTGCCATTGAGTCCGAATGGCTGGACGTTGGCTCCACCGTGGCCGTGGTTGTGACTGTTCCTGGTGTCTCTGGCAACGGTGTTACGATCACCATTGCTGGCCAGGGCACCGATGTGACCACTGGCACTGACGTTGAGGTTGAGGGCAGCTACACGGTTGTGGCTGGTACCAACACTCTCACCGTTCAGGCTGGTAACAAGGTGTAATTGTAACACAATTTTCCTAAGCAAAACAAAAGAGAGGCCCCCGGCTTACGCCGGGGGCCTTGCCCTATTCATTCTCTCCCAGCAGAGCCCGCCGGTGCCGGAGATAATATCCGTACCCCGTGGCGTCCGCCAGGAACCAGCCGATGGGAATCGCCATCCAGATCCCCACCTCTCCCACTGGCCCCGCCAGCGCGTAGGCCAGCGCCACCCGGGTGCCCAGGGAAATCACCGTGAGAACCACCGACATCCCCGGCCGTTTGACAGCCCGGTAGAAGCCGTAGAGCAGAAAGAGGCACCCAATGCCCACATAGAAGGCGCCCTCCACCCGCAGGTAGAGCACTCCTGCCGCCAGCACCTCGGTATCTCCCGCCTGCACAAAGATGCGCATGAGGGGCCGGGCAAAAACCACCACCGCCGCGGAGATCAGGCAGGAAAAGGCCGCGCTTACCGCCGTTGCCTTTCGCACGCCCTCCCGCAGCCGCTCCACCTGCCCCGCGCCGTAGTTTTGGGCTACAAACGTGGAGAATGCGTTGCCGAAGTCCTGGACTGGAAGATATGCAAAGGCGTCGATCTTCACAGCCGCCGCAAAAGCGGCCATGGTGACGGGACCAAAGCTGTCTACCAGACGCTGTACCAGCAGGATGCCGAAGTTCATGGCGGACTGCTGGGCGCAGGTCAGGAGGGATAAGTCCAGCAGCTCCCGCAGAATGCGTCCGCTGAATCGGAGCTCGCTCCGCCTGGGCAGCAGCTCCCGGCAGCGCAGGAGCACATAGAGTCCCAGCCCCACGCCGGACAGGTACTGAGCAATCACCGTGGCAACGGCTGCTCCCGCAACACCCCAGTGAAAGACCAGAACAAAGAGAAGGTCCAGACCAATGTTCAAAAGCGCTGAGGCTCCCAAAAACCACAGCGGCGCCACAGAGTTTCCTGCCGAGCGCAGAAGACTTGCGGAGAAATTATAGAGGAAGGTGGCCGGCAGGCCGGCGAAGATGATCCAGAGATATTCCCGCATGGAGGCATACAGCTCCGGTGGAATTTGCAGAAAGTGCAGGATGGGGTCCATCAGCAGATAGACTGCGAGGTTCAGCACCAGGGTTACAGCCGCAATCAGGACAAAGGCATGGGCCACCGCGCTGCGCAAAGCCAGGTGATCCTTCCTGCCGAGATAGATGGAGAACAGCGCCCCGGCGCCCATGGAAAGCCCTAGAAAAATGGACGTGAGAAAGGTCATCAGCGTGAAAGCGGAACCCACGGCGGCCAGGGCATTTCGCCCCAGAGCCTGGCCGACGATCAGCGTGTCCGCGATGTTGTAGAGCTGCTGCAGCAGATTTCCCGCCACCATGGGCAGAGCAAAGAGAAGGAGCCCCCTGGTAATGCTTCCTTTGGTTAAGTCCTGATACATATATTACACCTAATCAATTCGTTTTTGAAACTATTATAGGATAGATTCTCACAAAACGCAAGAAATATATTTCGTATTGTATTCTTGCGTGGGATGTGCTATGGTAAATGAGAGGTGATCGTATGTTTTTGAGTGGTTTGGATGAGCTGGATCAAAAAATTTTGGCCCTGCTGGTGGAGAATGCCCGGTACAGCTATTCGGAGATCGGAGAAAAGCTGGGGTACTCCCGGGTGGCAATTAAAAACCATGTGGATGCCCTGGAAAAACGGGGCGTGATTGAGGGGTACACCACCATCATCAACCCCCAAAAACTGGGAAGCGCGGTGTCCTGCTATTTTGAGATTGAGACCCAGCCTGAGACCTTCACACAGGTTGCCGGGCAGCTTCAGGCCTGTCCAATCGTCACCCAAATCTACCGGACTACGGGAAACTGCCGTCTTCATGTCCATGCAGTCGCCGCTAGCCCGGAGGAGCTGGACCGCTTCCTTCAGGAGACGATGGACCCGCTTCCAGGCGTGGTCTCCGTGAGCACCAACATGATTTTGTCCCGCATGAAAGACATTAAGGGTCTGCGGCTTTGATGTTTGCCGCTTTGCGCTGTCAGTAAAAGACAGCCATTTCCAACAGGGCAGTTCCTGTTCCATAACTCAGATGCATTGCACTCCGTACGGAGGGACGATTTCCGGCCCAGATGCGGCTCATCAGCTGTCAAACCCCACGCGGTCAAACATATAGTCAAAAGCCCTTCTTGATCAGGCACGGCTCAGCTGCCACCGCCTGTCCAGAAGGGCTCTTTTCCATATGCTTGGGGTATGTGACGAAGCCTGAAGGCAAGACATTTCCGCTCCTTAGGCGTATCCGTGCTTATCATGCTATAGACCCAAGAATACGCCTGCTGAACGCAACACCCGCCTGGGGGAATGACGGGCGTTTCCTCTGACTGCACAGACAGTGGATATACCAGCATCAACGTTTTCCGGAAGCAAACTCTCGTATATTGATGGGGGTAAGCAACTGTTCGCCTGCCTTAGCGGATACAGCCCCTTTCCGCAGGATCATGGCGTCGGTGTCAATACAGTTATGGATGGTAGTGAATTGCTCCTCTACATGGAGCTTCATGCCCTTGACAATCTCATCCATGATAGCCTGCCGGCTGAGCATGGCAAAGTGCTGGACGATCTTCATGTCGTGGATATACTGCTCAAACAGCTCCCCGGACACATAGGCCAGCCTCTTGGGAATGCTGGTCTGCTTGGGATTTTTCAGCTTCTTTCATTCTTTTTGAATTTCCTATCTTGTCCCTCCGCCTTCATCTGGGCGACCAGGGCCGAGATCGAAGCATCATCAGTGCGGCTGAGAACCTTGTAGCCGGCCTTCCTGGATACAGGAGGTCTCCATGCCGCAGCCGATGTCCACTCCCGCCAGATTGGGCACCACTCTGTTGGTGATGGTCATGGTGGCGCCGATGGTGCAGCCCGCCCCGGCGTGGATATCGGGCATGAGCCGGATGCGGCTGCCTGCCGTGAATGCCTGATTGCACAGCTCTTGTATCTGCGCGATAGAGGCGCTGTCTACCACATCGGTGAAGATCCTCGCCTCGTTATATTTTCCTTTAATTTCGATCATGGTGCCCTCGCAATATTCTATAGGGCATGGCCTATCAAGTCATCTCATACAGTAGGGCGGCCCCGCCCTCTGCTTGTTCTAAATGAGAGCGCAGAGTTTTCAGACCGCTCTCTACCGCATCGGCTGGCAGGTCCCAATCCGGAGCGATCTGGGTGGCCAGCTCAGGGAGATTCTGCTGTTGCAGTTCCGCCAGCAGCTCTGCTGCCAGTGCTCCATCCAGCAGAACACAATCTAAGGCATCTTCCGTCTGTGGCGCACGGGAACGAACATCCATATCCAGTTCGTCCTCACACCAGTCCCAGATGGCCGTGTAAACCCCGCCGGAGCAGCCACCATCGGACAATTCCTTCTTTTGGACATTCCTTATTAGATAAAAAGACGGGATCTGTGACATGATGGTTCCTCCATATTGTTAATCCATATCCATCCAGACCAGGTGCTTTCCACATTGTAGGCACTGGAACAGATAGCATTGTAAATGTCCGCCATTGACGGATTCCCGGATGGTTTCCTTTTGCTCATCGTCCCACATGGGATCGTCCAGCACATCCTCCAGCGCACCCAGCGCCCGCAGTTCTCTGGCGCCCACATAACCTAGAAAGGCACAGTAGTCACCGCAGTGGGCCCGCCAATATTCCTGCTGCCAGCCGGAGTAGCCAGGGGTGCGGTGGATGAGCTCGTCCAACTTCTCCGGATCGTTTACGCCATCATCTAAAGAGTAATCGTCCTGAAAGCTGCCGTCATATTTCCGGGCTGCCTCACCGCTGGCGATACACGCCGGGCACAGATACGCAATATCCTCCACGGAAAAAAATGGATTGCTATAGAAGATAGGAGTCGCTTTTCCGCAACAGTCGCAGATAACGCCCTCCTCGGACTCCTCGAAAGCACCGGTATCCAGAGGGTCCGGGTGATACCGGAAGGCGGGCAGGCCCAGCCGGGCCCGCCGCTCCTTCTCTTCCCGCTTTTCCTCCGGCGTTTTGGGCTTGGGGAGGGCATAGTGGTTGCCCCAGTTTTCCGCGTAGTCCTTTAACGTCCCCATCCGCTTGAGGGTCTTTTTATCGGAGCGATCTCCAATTTGGCAGAGGAGCTCGTAGGCATCCTTTTTGAAGGCCAACAGATCGTATACATCCACCAGTACTTCCTTGGCCTGCGGGTCCTCATTCTGCTCCAGTTCCTCCTTGAAGGCATAGAGGGCACGGACACTGTCCGGGCCGCCATCGGTTTTGGAAAACTGCTTTTTCAGTTCGATATAGGTTTTCTGATATTCTGTCATTGGGAGCTCCTCCCATCAATCCCACCAGAAGTACCAGACGGTGGACTGCCGCAGGACATCTGCCAGATTGCCCACTGTGGGGTCATCCTGTTCCTGGTCTACGATATCTGGGCAGAAGCCGTACTGCTCTGTGGCGACTTCCATAGCCTTCTCCTTGGAAACAGGGGCCGGAAGGTCAAATTCCAGCTCGTCGTGGCTCATGGCCGCAGGAATAGCGCCATACCGCTCAAACCAGTATTTCGCCACCGCCATCAGCTCCGGCGTGTCAGGGCACTCATTCCAATTTCCAAAGGGCAGGTAGGCGAAGATCTCCCAGGGGTTCTTCACCGGAATTTTGACCAGAATGAGAGGATGGGTCATGTGGCTATCCGAATCCCAGTAGCAGGAGAAGCGGTCATTGTCATAGCCGCCCTCCATCTCGCCCAGGACTTCCTCCTCCCAGTCCATGTCATCGTCCTCGGCTTCTTCCTTGCGCTGGCTGGTCAATCCCTCCAGAACGGACTTTCCATCCTTGACGGGAGCGGCCAGCAGCCTTTTCCGGTACTCCTCCACAGTTTTGAGGTCAAATGCATAGCAGTCTGCGTCGTGCTCCGGGTCGGCATTCATCACCAGACACTCCAACAGTGTTTCGTCATCCGCCTTGATGAGCACGGGAATAAAACCCTCATGGGCGCTGTTCCGCTTGGCATAGCTGTAAGCCGACATGATGGGATCGTCGTCCGCCATGGAGGGGAAATAGGTACACTCACAGTCCAGATACTCCATGATGGCCTGGGCCACCTCAGAGGGCTCCAGCGTATCCTCGTCAAAGTCCTGCCCCTGCCAGTTCTCAAAGCGTTCTTCGATTACTTTGGCCATGGCCTGGTAGTAGTCCTCGTCAAAGGGGATAAACAGGTAGGCTTCGTCCTGGAACTCGTCGGAGTGATACCGTTCCGGGCCGAAGAAGCGGAGGGCGTTGTCATCAACATCGGCAGGATAGTAGGGGCTGTCGCCCTCTCCGTAGTAATAGCCCGCAAAGGCCCGGCCTTGCTGATGGAACAACACAGAGAACAGGCAGCCGTCCAGCTCATCCCGGATGAACTCCCGCAGGTCCACGCTGCTGGGATTGGTCTTGACCTGTTTGACCACTTCGCCGTATTCCTCCATGAAGTCCTCCCCCATCAGGTCGTGCTCCATGCACCAGCGCAAGTAAATTGCCATGTGGTTGTAGGCATTGATGGGGTCAATGGGCAGTTCCTTCTCCTCAATGCTCTCGATATGATAGGAGGCATCGTCCATCTCGCCGTCAAAATCATCATTGGAAAGGGTGCCACGAGTGATAGCATCCTGGCGGCTTGGGTTTACGACAAAACTGATCCCCGCCATCTTGTCCAGCAGGGCGTCTGCGTCATGGGCCATTTTAAACTCCAATTCATCCCGGTAGAGGGGGATCACCTGATAGAAGTTGACCTCCTCGCCGCCCGGCAGGATGCAGACTTCGCTGCCATCTTCGGTGTCCTGGGGGCCGGTCAGAATAGCGGCGCACAGCTTTGTGTCCTTTGCAAAGGGCTGCTCATTGTCCATGGTATGGCCGAAGCCCAGCCAGGTATTGCTGGCAATGGGCAGACGGGCCAGGACTTTCAGCAGGCGAATGGGCCAATACCACCGCTCATCCTTCATAGATTCCTGATCCAGCTTCCAGTCCCTCGGCAGGGCGATGGCAAGCTCCGCCCGTTCCAGCTTGTATTCCGCCAATTCCTCCGGCACCTTCATGCGGTGAGCGCCCATACCCATCGTCACTAGGGTGTAGTAGTCCCGCTTCTCAGAGGGCGGCACGATGCAGATGTCCACATGGATGTCCGGGGAGACCAGCTCGTGGAACACATTCTCAACTTCACCGAAATACTGCTCAATGTGCCCCTCGACGGCCGCCATCTCCTCCTCAGTGTAGGCCTCAGGCCCGCCGGGGCTTTCCTCCTGGGGACCGTCACCCTCCGGGCCGTTCTCACCGCCCTCATCCGGATCGCCATCCAGCGGTTCCCAGCTGATTTTCAGGGTCATCTGCTCCTCCGGCAGAGAGACGCCGGGACTGCGGGTGATGGTGTGCTTATCGTCCGCGGAAAAGCCGATGGTCTCGCCATCTTGTAGCATGACATCACACGCCAGCACATAGGAGGCAAGGCTGGCCAAAAAGTCCCGCAGATCCCCCGGCTCGGCGTCGGTGTTCAGCACTTCCATCTCCTCCTTGCCGAACACGTCCATGCCGTAGGTGTAGGCGTTCAAGCCGCCCTCGCTCCGATACAGGCCGAACCAGACCCAATTGAAGATGGGCAGTTCGTCCTCTTTGATCATATCGGCAAAGCCCTCGTAGAACCGGGGCTCAAATACCACACCGCTGGTGTAGACGCCGGTGGCGTATTCCTGGCGGCAGCAGGCGGCCACCAGCTTAGTGAAGAGCTTGCCTTTCTCCAGAACCTTTTCCTCTTTACCCAGCACAGCCACCATGATATGGGCGCGGTGCTCCCTGGCAACTTGGACCGCATCCTCCCACATATAGTTATTCTCGGCATTCAGTTCCGCTTCGCCGTTGGGGATAGGATAAGTCGCCAGACTGACAGCGGCAAGCATATCGCCTACCTCGAATACCAGCGCATCGTCGTCCTTCTCCTCACTGGCGTCGCATTCCTCCACGGTGATGTTCCATGTCTCCTTCATGTCCCGGATGAACTGCTGTTTGTCCCATGCTCCCTTGGACAGCAAAACAAAACCGGCAAAGGGGCCCGTGCGGTCGGTTTCCTCCTCGTCAGCATCATCCTCCTCGTCAAGATCGTCTGCATCTTCATCCGGATCATAGAGAGATTCATGCTCCAGTCCGCGGATGAATTCCTCGAAGCTGTCTGCCAGATGGGTGATCTTGTAGTCGTTCTCCTGATCCACATGGACTACCGCAGGCTCTCCCTGGGGGCCGCAGGCCCGGTAGTCCAGGAAGATCATGTCGTGTCCGGCGCTGGGACAGTCGCAGATGGCTACGCCGATGGCGGGATACTCCCACTCGTCGATCATGAACTGGCTGCCTAAGTTTCCGCAGAGAGAGCAGTTCTTTTCCCGCCCGATGCCGAAAATGCCGGTAATGGCCACATGATCCTCTGCCCAGCAGGTTGGCTCATCGCAGGGATAGCAGGTGTTTACTGGAATTCCGCCGTTGTGCTGTTTCATCAGCCAGATGTAGGAGGCAGGAAGCTTGTAGCCCAGCTCCTCCTCCACGCTGGCGATCAGCCCGTCAGAGGGCGGCTCGCTGATATACTCTTTTTGCGCATACAGATTGTCATCCCAGAAGTTGGTGAGATCGAAGCCCTCGAAAGGGGTATCCCCAGGAATGAACTTGGCCTTTTTGTTCCGGCTGCGCTGGCGTTTCCGGATCTCCGTCCTGCACTCCCGAATCACCGCCGGGGCATTTTCATCCTCCGGCTCCAGCTCTGCCCACCGCTGGGCGTAGGGGATGGCCTTTTCCTCCTGACCGTGGAGATACTGATAGGCATAAGCCATACGCATATTCCACTCCGCCTTGTCCTGTCCTTCCTCCCGGACGGACTCCAGTACCTGAATGGCCCGCAGAAGAGCCTTGTCCCCCTTGTAGTTGGGGGTGCCCTCGTCATGGTCCCCGATGATGGCGTAGTTTTCCAGCGCCCTCGCCAGAGCATAGGCGGTGCGGTAGTTCCGCCAATCCTCCGGGATGGCGTTCAGCGCCTGGATACAGCGGGTGTACTCGTCCTCGTCGTTCCACTGCTCGATCTGTGCGAAGAACGCCTCGGCATTTTCCGGGGTGTAGGGGATATAGTCCATGCCCGTCAGGGTTTCCTCAAGCTCGTTCTCCTGCTCCTTGGCATCCGGTTCATCCTCCTGCTGCTTCAGGCGTACCGAGCCCGCCTCACGGCGGAAGGTGTGGAAGCTGGCCCAGGGGATGTCCGTCCCTTCAAAGAACTCCTTCGCCTTGTTCAGTGCCGTCTGGATGTCCCAGGCGATAAAGTCCACATAGCCGCAGTAGAGGCCGGTGGCTCCGCCAGTGAGGGTGAGCGCCTCCGGGCCGTCCCCAGTGGCGAGGGATTCCTCCAGCCTGTCCCGGAAGTCGAAGATCTTTTCACTGCCTTCCTCCTCCCGCAGGGTATCCAGGGGGTAGCAGAAGAAGCCCGCCACCACGCCGTCGGCGTGGAGATTGTCCATAAAATCGTTATCCGCGTTCAGATAGCCGTTGACAAGAGGGGCGCAGCAGGTGGAGCCAACCACCACATCCAAGCGCCAGTCGGCGTCCGGGTCCTCATGGGGCTTCATCTGGTAGCCCATATAGGTTTCCAAAAAGGATTCTGGGTCGGTGGAGAGTTCCAGCCCTTTTTCCCGCAGCTTTTCGGGGAGCTGAGACATGAGAATGGACGGTTCCTCTTTGGGTTCCTCCAGCACATCGAAGCTGTCTATGTACCGCATGTGGGGGATCTCACCCAGCACCTGGTCGGTGAGGGTAGTGAGCATCCACCAGGCCCGGCCTTCTTCCTCCCCAAGCATAGGCAGCAGCTTTTCACAGTAGGCGGAGATGGCAAAACTGTTTTCGCCCTGCCCCTCCAGCCAAATTTGCACATCCTCTCCGGAGATTTCCCAGCCGTCATCGGTGCGCAGGCCGATGTTCTGGATGGGCTGACGGCCCACCAGGATGTTCCAGTGCTCCAGCACTTCTTTAGTCGCGTGCTTTTGGAAATAGACTAACTCAAACAGCTTGACCTTGTCTCCCTCCGGGGTGAGGATCAGCTCATATTTTTCTCCATTGAAACCCATCTCGAAGGAAATATCATCAAAGACCAGGTTCAGGGCATTCTCCATCTGGGCCACAATCTCTGCGCCACGGGTATGGTCTTTGTCATCGTCCATCATTTGGCGCAGTGCCCCTTCCATCTCGGCAAAGGTTTCCCACCAATCTTCCGTTCGCTCTCGGAAGCACTCACTAAACTGAGGCAGGGCGATGCCTTTCTTGCACCAATCAATGAATTCTTTGGTATCCTCATCGTCGGGGCGGGCTTCCAAAGCCTTTTCAAAGTATCGCAGAGCGCGGCCCTCCTGATTCAGATAGTAATAGGCATAACCTATGCGGAAGTTCCAGAAGTGATCACCCGCAAAATATTCTTCATGGGGCTTCAGCAGGGCGATGGCCTTTTTAAGGGCCTCCCGATTGGAACGCGGAGCACCCCAGTTGTTATAGGCGCGGGCCAGCTCACTATCCATCTCAGGGGTGCGCTCCTGGGCGGGAATGGCCTCCAGCGCGTCAATGATTTTCTGGAATTTGTCCTCCTCATGCCACTTCTGGCACCGCTCTAAAATGGCCATATCCAAGTCCTCCTCGTCCTGTTCCGGCTTCCAGTCTTTGATCTGCTGGAACATACCATTCTCATCCCGCTCAAAGGCGCAGGGGGCGGGGGTGTTCAGCAGGGAGATGATCTCCGGGTCGTCGTTGCAGATGGTGTTCAGCTTATAGACGCCGGCGTTGTTGGGGTCATCCATGTAAGACCCGCTCTCGTCCCCGGCAGTGAACCGCCAGCCGCTGTCCCAGCCGCCGTCCGGCTCCTCCCGGTAGCAGTAGCCTACCTTGCAGCCCTCCACTGTGATGCGGTTGGTGGCAATGCAGCCATCGGCGCCTTCCCAGTCGTGAAGCAGATGTCTCACATCTTCCGCCTTTACATGGTAGTTCCGGTTACGGCCGGAGGCTTCGTACAACTCTTTCCGCAGCATCTCCACCTGATAAGCCATATCCGTGATCTCATCCTCGCCCATCATCTCGCTGAGGTCGTATTCCAGCGGGGCATGGACAAAGTCCGCCAGAGCCTTGTTCATGGCGTCATGCTCCTCTGGCGTGGCGGTGATGCGGATACGGCGGGAGGGGGTGTTGTACTTGTCCAGATCGTGGAGGTTCACACTGCCGCTGACGCTGCACTCCAGTAGGATGGCGGCCAGATCGGTGACCACATCAATGGCGAAGTGAAAGTCCATCTCCACGCCATCCGAGTGGGTAAATTCCAGATACTCCACTGTCTGGCGGAAGTCCCCGTTTTGCTTGTCCAGCCCGATCTTGGCGAAAATTTCGCTGAGTGGGATTTCCTCTTTCCTCTGGTCCTCCAAAAAGGCCACAAGGTTCAGACTGTCATCGGAACCTCCAATAAACTTACCCCAGTATTTGTTGATATACATTCGTCACGCCTCCTTTTATTCCGGCCACTCATCACCGTCACAACGGCAGATGAAGTCATAGTGCAGACTCTCAAAATAGTCGTTGGGATAGGATTCACCGTCCTGATGAAGTTCCAGTCCTTCCAGATCCATCATTTCATTGATATATGCAAGGGTATCATGGATGCCTGCAATATGTTCGTCCTGAAGCAGCTCCGCCAGCACTTCTCTCTGCTCCGGTGTCAGTGCGGCTAAAAAAACGTTTTTCGCCTTGTTGTCATCCGTCTGGGGGAAACCATCGCCCTTAATCCATCGGGAAGTCATACTGTCTTTCCGCTCCACAAGGCCGTCAATGAATGCTTTATACAGCTCCTTACTCATGGCAGATTCTCCTTTCCAAAGCATTTTATTTCCGTATCAAATTCCCATTATCAATGAAGGCAGCCTCCCGGATGCGCCGAAGTGATTCCGGCTCCAGCAAGAACTCCCTCAGGTTTGGGTTCTCAAAAAAGTTCATCGGCCGCACTTGGGTCGGCGCAGCTGCGGCCCACAGTCTGGAAGTGGCTAATTCTTCCGCAAGCCGCAGGGCCTTTTCCCGATCCCCCAGATAGAGACAGCGGGCAATCACATTTTCATAGGCAGCCTGCCCCAGCGGGGTTTCATGCAGTTCCTCAAACAGCGCCAAAACATCCTTTGCAAAGCCGCACATGCAGCATAAGTGGAACAGTTTGGATTTTCCTTTGGGATCGTCCGGCGTCAATTTTGGGTTCTTGGCTTTGATCTGCTCCCATAGCTGTTCCCTTGTCTGTGGATTCTCAGGTTCGGGGAAATTGTTGCTTTGATTGGAGAATGGAAGAATTCCCTGTTTGAGACCGTTGATCAAAATATCGCAGAAACGGTCCCGCTGGGGGCACCCATTCTCAGACTGGATGCGCTGTTGCTCCTTCGTCAGCGCATCCAACACCTCCTGCTCCCGATGGAGCCGGATAGCAGCCACGGCCATGGCGGTCATGTGCTCATCGCTCACATTTCCGTAGTACCATTCCTCCAGATAGGGAAGAACCGTCAAGTCCAGGTTCAGCGCCTGCTCATAGTCCAAGTGAAAATAGGCGATCTCTGCTTTGACCGCTGCCACCTGATGGGGGTATTTATCGGAAAAGGATTCCAGAGAGTCCAAGGCTTCTTTGCCATCCATGATCTCATAGCAGACCATGCGAAATTTTTTGGGCAGTTTGATTACTTCCATGTTGATGCCTCCTTTCATCCATCTCTACCCGGATGATGGGCCGATAAAAGTCGTAGTCTCCATTCAGTGCGTTGTCCTCCTGTACTTCTGGCTTATAGTGCGGCGAACAGGGAAGGAAACCAAGGAAAGGGCCCATGCCGCCGCAGATATTGCACCCTCCGTCACCGCCGCAGGTGGTGAACTTGTCAGCCTGCACCACTTCCCGCATATAGGGATCGTAGGCGATGGACAGGCCGAAGAAGTTGGGCTCCTCCATGTCGTAGGGCCTGCCCTCGTCCTCCGTGTCCTCAAACCAGCGGAGGCGCATGGAGTAGTCCAGCCCATCTCCCCAAGGGAACAGAGTCCGGCACCCGCCTCCGCACAGGTAGGCCCACTCCTCTGCCGTGGGCAGGGAGAAGCCCTGCTTTTGCAACTGCTTTTGAAAGTCCAGATAGTCTACTTCATGGTAGAGGCATGCCTGCCAGCTGTCGCCTTCCCGCTCAAAGCGAGCGCGGCCTGCCAGCGTCAGGCTGTCCCTGCCGGTCAGGGCGAATTGACGGAAATCCTCCAGCCAGTCTGGGCGCAGCCGAGGATCATTCAGTTGTACCGGCTCCCATCCAAGTTCCTCCAGCTCTCGGCCTGCCAGCATAGGGGCGATGGCCGCCCGCCGCACGGGAGCCATGTTCTCTCCAATCAGTTCTTCCGGGTCACGCTCCATTTCCCACTCCCGGAATAGGTACGCCAATTCCTCCCGGCTCTCCTGATTCAGCCCCACGGCGAACCGTTCCCAGCCCAGCGTGACTGTATCGCCGGGAACAAAGACGAATTCCCGACCGTTCTTTCCAAACACGCCGGTGGTGCAGTTCTGCCCCCAACGGGCAAAGGTATGTAAACCCAGAAAGGTCATATTATAGCGGGCCGCTAGTTCCTTCATCAGCATCAGCTTTTCGGGTGCTTTCATTTGATTAAATGGTGAACGGTATAAGATTTCGTTCATCATAAGCCCTCCTGCCCTTTTTTGAAATACTCCCTCATAGCAGCCTCATTCTTACAGGCTGCCCGGATCATCTTGGAAAGCAGCATCAAATCGTCGATATATTGGGAGTACACGCAGAATATGTCCTCATCGGAGTCGAAGTGAAACAGATCCTTGCCGCTGTTGTTTTCCTCGAACTCCCGGATCACACCTCTGACAAGCCGCTCCCAGTCCCCACAGCTTCCGGTCAGCCCCAACCGGCAGAATTCTTCTGCCCGGAAGCCGTCGCTGATCTTCAGCAGAAGGGAGAGCGCATAAGGGTGGTGGGGAATAAGAAAGAATGGCGCGATTTGCTCCGGCTTCACCCAAATTTTGAAAGGTGGGCGCGGATCAGGTATCCAGGGGAGGAGCTCCCACTCGTTATCCCGCCGGTTTCCGTATTGGCAAAGGTCTTTCATGGTGTTCTCCTTTTCTGGCATATCAGGAACCGATCTGCCCTGCATTTGCCGGGCGGGAGACACTGCGGCCCGCCAGTAGCTCCTCCAGCTTCTTGGCCAGCGCCTCCACAATGGCATGGCAAGGGGTTTCATAGCCCACGATCTCCAGCTTTTGCAGCTCCACACAGTGGAGTGTTCCATAGAAGTCCAGCATAAAGTTTGTTAATTTGGCGATCATCTGATAGCCTTCCATGTTGTCCACATCGGTCTGGCCCTCTTTGGCGGTCATCAAACCGATAATTCCCACCGCCACGGTAAAGGCGCCGCAGCAGGACTGCTCGGTCTGCATCCCAAGGCCCATGACGGAGAACATCTTCCGGGTTTCCTCGGATAAATTCAGATGGTAATATTCGTTGCAGGCCAGGAACATCGCCTCGGCGCAGGTCAGTTCCGTGCCGATGTGATAATGATTGACCAGTTCATAGAGCTTCATTGTTCCCATACCGTACTCCAATCGCAAAGCATTTCATTCTGTGTCACCCGGCGCAGTTCGTCCCGTACCTCCATCAGTGCAAAGCCCAGCAGGTTTTGTCCCCGCCACTTCTGCGGGTCCTGCATCTCCGGAGAGCTGGCTGAGAGTCCGATGCCCCAGATGTTATCGTAGGGGCTGGCCTCCGCCAGTACGCTGTCCCCAGTGGAGAGGAGGAACTCCCGCAGATCGCGGTTCTGGCTGAATTTGCACCAGTTTCCACTGAGCACAATGGCATATTTCAACCTGTCCCACACCTTCTGGTCAAAGCCCCGTACCTTACGGCCCAGGGCCTTGATCTGCTTTGGAACGCTGCACTCCAGGATCTCCTTGCACCTCTCCTCGTCGCCAAACAGTTGGGCTTTGCTCGCCATCATATACTGCTCCATGCAAAGATAGGAGTTGGCGATAGAATAGAAGTCCTCTATCCACCACTGGCTGAGGCAGCTTTTTGTAATGATGCTGTCCTGAGCAGGCTGGTGACCCCAGAACAGGCACAGTTCCCGCGTTCTCCCAGCGGCAAATTCCTGCTGGAGCCACTGCCGGGTGTACTTGGGCTGGCCTTCCGGCTGCCACGCGTCCACCCAGAAATCGCCGTGTTCCAGCACTTCGCCGCTGTCCTCGTCATCCCACCAGCCCTTCCAGGTGACTGGCTCAGGAAAGAGGACCCGGTATTCCGCCCGCTCTTTCGGTGAAAGAGTGCCCAGCCAATCACCAAATCGGTCTATGTAATCCTCCCCATAGCCCATGCGCCAGCCGATGGAGTATCGCTCGATCTCCCGGTGGGCCAGCCAAGGGGGAGGCATCATTTTCTGATCTTGTAGTGCCATAGGGTTTTCCCTCATTTCTCTTGTAACTTCTTCAGCAGCTTCACGATCCGCTCCCGATTCTTTGCGGTTTTCATGAAGGCGGGGAGATGGTCGGCCTGAGTCTTTTGGGGGCTTCCCAAGGGCTTTTCCCGCAGGTCGGCGCTGAGATAGTCGATCAGATAGGCAAGGTGTTCCCGGTTGAGCGCCCAAACCGGTTTGCTCTGGAAGGAGGTCAAAAACCACAGTTCCAAGCCGAACCAAGGGTCCTTGCCGCCCTGAATCTCCGCGCCATAAGAGAAAGCCTCAGCTGTTTTATGAACTTCTCCTGACATGGTCATTCCGCAATAGGGGCAGGCAACATGGAGAACAGAGAAGCGCTGCCTTGATTCATCTTCAATATCCACCCGGTAGTATCTGCCGCAGTTTTTGCACTGGTTATGGATATCGTAGCGGTAGATCGTCCGGTCACGAGTTTCCTGATGACCGCAACTCAGGCATCGGAAATAGGCGTTGTCATCATCCGCTGTCACAACACCTGCGCCGTGGCATTTGGGGCATTTCACCTGGATGCCGGAGGTCAGGGCGTTGTATGCACTGTATGTAAAGTAGGGTTCATCAATGCTTCGGCTCATGCGCCCTCACATTCCTTCCTATCTCAGGCTCGGCTGCCAGCCGAAATCGAAATTGCTTCAAAGTTTTTAATTTCTGCCCGCTGTTAAAGGGCAGCGGACAGCGTTTTCTTTATGTCTGCTAAGCCGTTTTCATCCAAACCGTATGCCTGTTCAATCAAAGTCCCATACCGCTCTGTATACTGCGAGAACTGCGCCGCACACGGTAGCTCATGCAGCAGTAGGCAGCCGTTGTGGAATACAACAGGATCAGGTTCCGCCTTCTCTTCCTCGACCGCTGCCAGACGAAGCACCTCATTGGCAATAGAAAGCCGCTCCGACTGGCCTTTGAGTTTAAACAGCGCCATTCGAGCATAGGCAGCGACCTCATCCTGTTCTTGTAGGGCAATCGCAGTCAATTCTTTCTGGACTAAGAGAAGTGCTTTTTCGTCCCACATCTCTGTGCTGCGCAGGAGATCTACCACCAGCATTCTTCTGTGAAGCTCCCGATTTTCCCAAGAGTCCAGCTCCAGCAACAAGTCCTTTTGTTTTATCTGGTCTGGTTCATGGGCCCAATCAAACAGTTTTGCCCGAAAAATCTGATAGGCTGACATCATTTCCATCCATGCCCGGCCATGATCCTTGCTGAACTCTATCATGCTTCTCATTCTCCTCAAAAATCCCGCAGCTGCTTAAACTGTTCAATCAGGGCATCTTTCTGGAGTGTGCCGTCCGGCAGAGCATCCAGAATACCCCGCAGGGCCATGTAGATTTCATCCCTCTCCTCGGTTTCGATAAAGCCCATCTTGTTGAAGGCCTGGGTATAGGCGGCTACGGCCTCCAGCGCCTGGGCGTCCCCGCCCGGCTGACTGGCCAGCTTCATCAGCTGGGAGCGGGTCTTGCGGTATTGACGGGCTGCCCTTTTCGCAGCGGCGGCAGGGATATGCTCCGCGCCGTCCCAGCCCCGGAAGGGATTGTCCAGATTTTGCGCCAACCACTCCGGCTTTCGGGGCTTGGTGATCCGCAGGTCCATTCCCGGCTTGCCTTTCCAAAGCTGCTTTGCCGCTTGTGCTGCCGTCTCCGGCAGGCTGGTCATCCAGAACCAGCGAAGCTCTGGTATCTGCTCTGGGGTGGGAAGGTCGGCCGCGTCGAAGCCGAACAGGTCGAAGGTGGAAAGGTTTGTCAGCTCCCGAAACTGAGCCACAGCGGAGAAGTTTTGCAGATTTCCCGGCGCGCCCCAGAGCCGCAGCTCCTTCAGGTGGGGATGGACAGCGGTCAGGGCGCTCAGGTCAAAGTCTTTCAGCCGGATGCCGTGAAGCCCCCAGAGGCCTGACAGCTCTGGGTGGGGACGGTATCCCCCGATGAATTGGAGGGTCAGCCCACTGCCACATCCGGCGGCATAGATGGTACAAGTGTCCGGGCCCTCGTTCTGAAACAGAAGCTGCTCCGTTTCCTCGCCCAGCCACAGTTCCTCCAGACCGGTCATGTCCAGCATCAGCTTTCCAACGCTGGTGCCTCGCAGGTCAAGTGATTTTTGGCTGTGGTTCAGCAGGGTCAGTTCGTGGATAAAGGGATTCCCACGCAAAAATTCTATCAAATCCGGGTGCCATTGCTCACAGATGATGTCCGAGAGACAGGGCAGCAACTCCAGTTCCAGCGCTGAGCCAAAGGGCGTATACTTGTCCATTACCCGGTGGCTGCTGATTTTCACAAGGTTGCTGCCGATTTCGGTTTCCGCATCGCTCTCCATAGCCTCCTTGAAGGCTCGCCGCCGCTCTTCCGGAATTTCCTGCCACTTCATCTGCAAATACACATCATAGCCGTCGTTCCAGCTGCCATATGTGCTGCATAGCTCGTCGGTGAATGGCGGCAGGGTTCCTACCAGAGTGTACTGGGGCGGGACCTCCACACTTACCCGCAGCAGGTGGAGTTCCCTGTGCCAGTACATGAAGTCCTTGTAGAGCGGGCGGAGGTGGGGGAGTTTCTCCACCGTCAAAGGCGCATCGCCCACCCAATCCAGAGAGAGAACCACCGCCCGGGGCTGCTTGCTTACCCCGTCCGGCGGCGTGATGTAGGCCACCTGACAGGCGGTGTAGCGTTTCAGATATTTGTTATAAACCGTATAAACATCTCCAGCTTTAGCTTTCATGGCTGTGCCTCTCCTCGTTTATGGATAAGTTTCCAGATCAAATCTCCACATGCAGTTGGAGAACTCCCCTGCGGTAAAGCGGCGGATTTGTCCTTCAATTTCTGCCTGCCAGACTTCAAAGATGCGGTGCTGATAATAGAGGGGGCTGAACGTTTGTCTGCCTGACCGCGGTCTGCCAGTCATAGTCAAAGATGTTTACCCTGAACGGTTTGCACGGACCACTCGCCCAAAATGCTTCCAATTTCCATGCCATGTTCATCCCTCACAATCCATGCGCTGTCAGACGTCCGGCCGCTCCTGCACAGCATCGATCTTCCAGCCGTCACCCGACCCGCTTCATCAAAAAGCGGCGGTCAAAGCCGGTATGTTTCTCTTTGGTGTAGATGCAGAGTTTGTTTCGAGTAATCTGTTCCGCATCGAAGAACTGCTCTCCCTTGTAGGTTCCCAAGGAACAGTAGGAAAACCGGTAGCCCGGTTGTTTTTTCAGTTCTCCCAAATCGCCAGCAGGCGGGGCAAGACTTGGGTATCCCCGAGCCGGCCCTTTCCACATACTGTTCGGTCATCTTCGATTTTTGCCAGCTCACAGCCGGACATATCCCGAAACCGATATTCGCCAAATGGCCTTTGATCCCGTTGGTAAGGCAAGAAAACAGCACGCACTCAAAGTCAGCCGTCCAGCCCATCTTTTTTTGAGCCAAGTACCACTGGAAGCACAAAACGAAATGCTTGGGGGAAAACCGCTTGCTGGTATTCACTCTTGGGGCGCCATGGTCGGCGTAATGCTGCTCCGCAATGGAGATGTCAACCTTTCGCCCTTCATACCAACCAGCGTATTCCATCAGCCGGCGGTAACCCTTCCTAACATAAAATCCGGCGGGCATCTATAATAATACGGACAAGATGTGTGGGCAGTCCGATATTTCCTCGAAAGACAAGGCAACTGGGTCAGTTTCAGGGAACAGAGACGCCGCTGTGCCGGGGCTACCTCATCCCGATGAAACCCCATAAAGTACGCCACGGCATCATGGTATGGGCAGCGGTGTTATGGTAAATCCCCTCTCCGATTGTGTTGCAGAACAAATTGCCCGGTCATCCTCAAGACGCTTTCCAAGCTGCTGGATGCGGCGGACACAAAATACTGGAAGGAGGACAGAGAGGGCGCAGGTTCCGTTCTGACTTGCCCTGATGCGGGGAAAAGCCTCGCCCAAAATGCTGGGGGTATACTGTTTTCTGAGGGAAGACGCAGAGAGGATCACCCTGCCCAAGGAGCAGGTATATACCCTTTCTGGGCACTTGGCAGGCGATTTACCTGTTCAATACCCTAGAAATGCTGGATGGCGTTGTTCCAGGGGTCTCTCATCGGTATGCGCCTTTTCTCGCTATCCAACAATGGCGGTTTCCTTGACAGTCAGATTTTCAAAATCCATCGCTCTCAATTTCTCGGCGGCCTCCGAAGTACACATAAACCAGGTGCTTTCGCCCCAGAAGTCCATCCTCGTGACCGTGAAGAAGTCGGTTTCAGCGGGAGTCGGATTTCTTGCGTCAAGATAGTGGTCGGAGTAGAGGTACACCAAATCCACCTCCCGCTCCGGCAGCCACTTGGCCCGCCGTATCCGGGGTTTGCCGCTTTTCAGCGTTTTCTCTCTGGGGTTCTCGAACCATTCCAGTTCCTTGATCTTCAAACCAGTGAAGGTTTCCGCTAGCCGTTGGGCGATCTCCCGGTGGGTGAACACCCCGCAGTTACAGGACCCCATTAGCCAGTTCATGATAAAATCCCCCACCTTACAGCCGGGGGCGGGCGGCCCATAAACGCTCTCGTCTGCCCACATGACCTCCATCTTCTCGCACTGATCCGGTCTGGGGCAGGGCATCTTGCCGCCATAGCGGTACATGATATTCACATAGCCATAGTCATCGCCGTTTCGGTCATGCCCGTGGGCTTGCACTTCATAAGCGGTCATTGACATTGTATGTTTACCTCCTGAGCCAACACGAATCCGCACAGTCCAAGGGAAGAGCCAATGACAAACACCCGAATCTTTTCTCGTGCCATTCGCTCCCGCAGTTCTTCGGCACTGCAGCAGGCAGGAAAGCCATATTGGAGAGAGTGACTCAGCAGTTCTTGATACCGTTCAAACAATCCGTCCGCGGTGATTTCATCCATTCCAAAGAGGATATTGTCTTGGATCACATTCTCAAACCAGTGGGCCAGCAGTCCGGTAAAGCGGACAGATATACTTTCTCCGGTCTCACTTAGGGTAACAGTGTGCAGAGTGTGGCACTCGAAGTCAGCACAATAGCGCAGGATTCTGTTGTCGTGCAGATTGTCGAAAGATTGAATGACTGTATTCAAAACCGTTCTCCTTACAGAGCCAACACAAAGCCCCAGATACTCACCGCGATCAGAAGGACACCCAGCAGGAAGAAGATTGCCCGCCGGGAGCCGCGGCCATAGCGGTGGGAGTGAGGCGCTCCAGTGGGATCGCAGAGCCAGTTCCAATTCATAAGTGCTCCGATCAGAATCACAACACCCACAATCAGCGTAACAAAGTACCAATGCTCCTGAAAAAAAGCTGTAATCTTTTCGCTGTCCATTTGGTTTCCTCCTCTCAACCCTTGCATATCGGCGCGCAGGGACCCCTTTTCAGTGTAGTCTCCACGGCAATCATGGTCCCAGAACATCTTATCATCTTTCTACCAGACGGCAAAACTGCCGCTGGGAGGTCCTATAAACTCGGGAGGATGCGCGGGGCAGACTCCTCCTCGTTAATGGGAGGCTCTGGTTTCCGGCTGGTCTGGTCATCGGCCGACAGCCACTCGTTAGCCAGTCCAGTGAGTTTCGTGGCGGCCAGAGCCCACTTGCCTCAGCTCTCCTGATCCGCTGCTAGTTTCCTCATTACATTCCGGGCGCGGGTCCAGGTGTCTTGGTTTTTCATATCGAAATCCGGGAGAATTCTGATTTTTTTGCCATCCACTGGCATGTTCCATTGAAAAAACTCCCCCTTACGATCCAGCGTAAGAGTCCTCAACACTTCGCCTTCTAAAACCTTGGGCTTTGTATACTCCGGCCGGAGTTCCTCCGGCGCCGGGCAGGGCACACTTTCCACCAGCACCCCCTGCAACATACCGCCTGGGTTCGTTGAGCGCAGTGCCTTTCCGGCCGCGCGCTTTGATCTGAGCTATCCTGTGGAAAAGCGTTTGGCATACTCACCAGCATCCCGCTCCTAGTCCGTAAGGGGCCGGCTTAGGAAAAGCAGCAGTCGGAGATCACCTGACCGCTCTGCGCATCTAACATGGCGTGGGTCTGGGCCGCTCAATCATTGTCTGGCCTTATCTGCCCTGGGACCGCTTTGGATGAGTACCAACTTTTCCACGTCTTCTGAAGCATACAGGGAAATCAAATCCTTGGCTGTTCTCATTTTCGTGGCCCTTTCTCAGCAAAATATTTGCTCATACCGCTCCCACAGCTGTGCGGGGGCTGCCTTGATGATCTTGCTGCCGCCATTCTCAGACGCCCGGCCCCAGATAGCCCGGAGTACATCCCTCCAGCCCCAAGGCGAACACAGCAAAGGGACCGGGCATAGCATAGAATTCATCGGAGAGGTTGTTATACCACTCATACTCCCGCATGGCAAGGCGGGCATGCCGTTCCATAGCGGGGTGCAGACTGGGATACCGCACCGCACGCAAAGAGCAGCCGCGCATCATCCACGTCCTCTGGACGCAGCTCCAGCCATATGGTACAGGTTGGATAGGATGATCCTCTCCAACCTCAAAGCAACGCGCCTGTACTTGTTTTTCTATGTACTGCGCCAGTTCATAGCGGATGGACTCCCATCCTACCAGCCGCCGCATAGACATCGCACATGGCAACGGCATCCTCATAGGGAAATCCCTTCAACGGCAGCCGGGACAGATAACGCTCCAGCAGTTGATCGGGGAGAAAAGACGCCCCGTTGTGGTTCCGCACCACCGTCGGGTAGTCAGAATGGCTTTCGCGAACAGTACCGTCCAGGATGTCCTGGATGCACTGATCCGCGTGCTCCAGTACTTAGGGGTCAGCATCCGGCTTATGGATCAGGCAATAGCGTCCGTTCACGCCATTGCGCTTTGGTAAACGCATTGCCATCTCCTCTCAGGTCTGCTGGTGCTGCATGGATACGATATAGCAGTCCGGACAGAATTCGATATAAAGCGTTCCCTCTGCGCCGTCATACACCGTATTCCACTGGATTTGGGCCAGATATTTCATGGCCTTACCACAGTGAGGGCAAGCGGTATATTCCCAATCCTGTACCCAGTTGGCAAAGCCGCCCACCGTGTTTATATCCTCGCAGGCAGAGCCGTAAAACAGGGGGACGGTCGTTTTGCCCAGCACGAAGGAATTTTTAGTGAGAGCCTCATAATCCTCGGGCCGGACATAGCATTGCATCTTTTCTCCTCCGTCATAGAGTTTGGAAGGGAAGACCTCCACGCCGCCGTTCAGGGTAAAGCGGTTGAACGCGGGGCCTTGCAGGAATCCTACGCAATGGGGACAGCAGGTGGCAGTCAGAATACCGTCCAGCCCCAGAAACTTCAGCCGGTTATCCCGGCCATCCAGCACCAGCATATCCACCATCCGCCAGCCGTTGGATGTTCTGGATCAGCCAATCCTGTTTTTCCTTAATCTGCTCTGGTGTCCAGGCAAGAACTGCTTCTCGCTCCTGCGCAGATTTACACTTCCAGCACAGGCCCTTATATCCCAGAGGTGTCCCGCAGAGGGGGCAAACGTATTTCAAACTCATGTACTTGGACTCCTTTCGGAAGATAGAAAAGCGCCCTGCGATACTCTGTCACTTGGACAGGCTGACGCAGGGTGCAAAAAGGTCACAAAGGAAAAGCCACATCTACCTCCAGATGTGGTTTCCTCCACAGACAGAATCAATTTTTTATATATAAACGAGGTCATCTTTGACGGATTCGTACACACATCCCAAAAACTTCTAGCTTCATTATGCTGGATTCAACGTATACAGCGCACGCTGGTATCATGTAATACTTGTATGTCTGGTGGATTCTTTATTCAAATAATATAGTAGGACTATTTTTTCCATCATACCTAATTTTGTGAAAATTATCAACTAAAAATTCCTGCTGCTGTCCCTTGATGACCATAAAAACAGAACCGTGGTTTTTCGTGGAATGATCTGGTCAATCTGGGCTATGTGGCACAGCCGGATCGCGATACCCTGGACACAGGAGAGTCCGTTTCCATCAGCCGCCGATATTACCAAGATTTCATGGCTCGTTATGCAAGAGTCACCGAAATAAAGACCTCAGCTCTCCGAAAAGTTGCCGCAGTCAATAAAGAAGATACGGGAGCGCGGCTTGCGGTCATACCGTGGAGGGCCGCCGCGCTCCACAAAAGGCAGCGCAGACGGGCGCGGTGTTCTCCCAGACGATGAGCGGGCGGCTGACGCAGGATATGACTTCGCACAGTACGCACTGGGGAAACTTCTGGAAAGTCAAGACCAAATGGGCGAGGCGGTATCCTGGTATGGAAAAGCGGCGGCGCAGGGCAACTCCTGCGCTGCCTACCGCCTGGGAAAGCTGTACCTCACCGGGCAGGGCGTCAAACAGGATTGGGAGCAGGCCTGGGCGTATTTCTATGAATCGGCGGAACAGGGAAACGAGTATGCCGACTTCTTTCCGGAGCACTTCGATTAGGCGCGCAGGCCCAATGTGCCCCTGCCGGCCACCCGACTGCTCCACCACTTGAGTCAGATCTTCCGGGAGAACTCGGTGCCGCCCGCCGCCCCGGTGGGACAGCACATTGACCGAAAACGCTGGCGGAAGCTTCAGGAGAAACGCATTGCCATGGGCCATAAGCCGGATGACCATGAGGAAACTCCCAGGCAAAACATGGGCGGTATGACCATGGGGGGGTAGGCGTATCAGAAACTACGCCGCAATTCAAAGGAAAAGGCCTCCCGCAGATGCGGGAGGCCTTGGGGCCAATCATTTCACACCGAGCAGGAGCATCACGGCCACACCCGCCGCGATGGGGAACAGAAGAAGAAAAACTTGAGCGAACCCACTTCGCTTCTCTTTGCCGTGGAACGCTCTGCCGGGATTGTTCAGATAATACAGCTGAATCTGGATCGGCGGGACGGAGCGCTCCAGGTATTTGTACTGATACTGTTTTCCAGAGATCTCATAGGCGTAGGTGGCGTGATACTGTGAAGTGGTTTTCTCATCAGGCGTGATGCCGTCATCCCAGTATTTGATCCGCTTGGCCGTCACCACATGGCCCAAAGCCATCGCCTTCTCCACACGCCTGCTATGGGGCGGATGGGCTATGAAAATCATATCACTGCGGCGGCCGGGTAATAAGGCGTTTGATTGGCTGTACACAATTTCTTAAGATGATAACTTTCTGAAAATAGTTGCTGTTGGGGGTAGCTATTGGGCGGAGGTTTGGGTATTGTGTGTTGCTGATAAAGGAGGCGGCACACATGCGCGACACACTAAAAAATCTGTACTTCGGAAACATCACTCCCAACGATCAGATCGTCAGATCGGGGACTGCCCTGAAAAAGGCCATGGAACAGTCGGCGGAGTGCGAGGAGAAACTCACCGCCCTGTTGGAGGACAAAGAAAAAACGCTGTTGCTCTGGCTCATCAACGCGGAGAACGAGACCGGCAGCACCATGGCACTGGAAAACTTCATCCTGGGTTTCCGCCGGGGGGTACGCATGATCCTGGAGGCCTTGGACGAGGACGACGGCAGTCTGATCGACCCCAATAAGGAGGGATAGCCTATGGCAAAACGCGGGCCGTCCGGCGACGGCATGGTGCGAAAACGAGAGGACGGCCGCTGGGAGGGCCGCATCGTGGTGGGCCACGAGCAAAACGGCGAGCCCATCTTCCGGTATGTCCTGGCGAAAACCCAGAAGGAACTGCTGGACAAACTCCACCGGGACCTTGGGGCCTTTCAGGACGTGGAGCTCACCGAGGACAGCCGCATGGCACTGGGCGAGTGGCTGGACCGGTGGATGGAGGACTACGGCGCGGACACCCTGCGGAGTTATGAGCAATTCATTCGGTGCTACATCAAGCCTTATCTGGGAGATAAGATCGTGTCCCGGGTGACCCGCATGGACATCCAAAAATTGTACCGAAAGCTGAACCACGAGGGCCGGGTCCGCGAGCACCCGGAACACGGGCATGAGCTTTCGGACACCATGGTGCTTCGCATCCACGCCATACTCCACCGATGCCTGAAAGACGCGGAGGCCGACCATGTAATCACCCGGAACCCCACCGACGGGGCCGTGGTGCCTAAGGCCAGTTATAAGCCCAAGCAGATCCTCACAAAGGAGCAGATGGACACCTTCCTGGCGGCGGACCGCAACAAGATTTGGCGGGACTTCTTCTACACGGAGCTGACCACCGGTCTCCGCCGGGGCGAGATCTGCGGCCTCATGTGGCAGGACTTCGACGAGAAGGACGGGACGCTGAAGGTTCTCCGGTCGGTGAACGTCCCCAAGGCTGGGGAGCTGGAGATTGGCGAGACGAAGACCAGTCAGGGGCGGCGGACCATCCGCCTGCCGCCCAGCACCGTCCAGCGGCTGAAGGAGCGGAAGAAACACGCCGTCAGCCAGTGGATCTTCCCGGAACCTCTTGCTCCGGAGAAACCGGTGCGCCCCAGCGCCGCCTACTACTGGATGAAACGGATCTTAAAAGAGACGGGGCTGCCTGAAACCGGGTTTCACGATTTACGCCACACTTTTGCCACCTTATCCCTGGAAAGCGGCATGGATGTGAAGACCCTCTCCGCCATGCTGGGCCACGTGTCGGCAGCCACTACCCTGGACATCTACACCCATGTCACCGGGGATATGCAGACCGAGGCGGCGGCCCAAATAGACCGGGGACTGGGCAACGCGGTGCAGGAGAGCCCGGCTCAGGTAGAGCAGGGCTCAGTCGAAGATTTCCAGCCGGTGCTGAGAAAGACCCGGAAGCCTGGCACCGGGTGCATCACCCAGATCAATGACCACCTGTTTGAGGGCCGTTACTCCCCCACCTGGCCGGACGGCACCAAGCACTCCAAATGCGTCTACGCCCACACCCGGGAGGAATGCGAGGCAAAGCTAAAGGCGCTGATCCAGCAGATGAACGCGGAGCGGTAGGCCCTGCGGGACCAGGCGCGGGGCGTCACCCCGCCGGATAAGCTCACCAAAACTCAGAAGAAGATCTGGACGTACATGAAGTTCCATCCCAACGTGACCAGCTATCGGGCTATCGCCCGAGGCGCCGGGGTAACGAGGTACACGGCGGCCAAGTGGTATGAAATGATGCGTGGGATGCTGGGGGTGGGGAATCTAAAATAGAGGAGGATCGTATCACAACTCGATACGATCCTCTTTCATTTGTCATTATATCAATGTTTTCAATCTCATGACAGGCGATAATCTTTGAGAAGGAGTCCCCGGTTAGGGATGAAAGTATTCTGAGTAACGGTTGTCTCCTCGGTTTTCAAGACGCAGAAGGGCAGAAACCAACGGTCACATGCCGTCCCGGAGCACGTCCTGATCCCGCAGGACCTTCTCGATGACGGTGCCCCGGACCGCCCTCAACAGCGGCTTTTTCAGCAGCTCCAGAGGACCGGGCAGCGGAACCTCCAGCGGGGACCTGCCGTCCATCAGGCAGACGGTGCTGTGCAGCAGCTCCCGGATGTCGTACACGCTGCCCCACACCTCGGGCACCCCCCGGTCCACCCCCAGCAGGCCGTAGACGGCCTCCATAGCGGTGCGCACGGAGTACTCAGTGGTGAACACGGTGTCCCGGGGGGTATCGGCAAACTGGCCCAGGAAGGCGAAGTTCACACAGCCGTCTGGGATCACGTCGGGCCGGTCCCCCTTGGTCCGGGGCATGAAGAAGGCGGTGATGTAGGGCATCAGGGTGGGGACGCAGACCGCGCTGTGGGCGGCAAGGTCCGGAATCTGCTCCACCGGCACGCCGATGTGGTAGAGCCACTCCTCCGTGATCTCTTTCCCGGTACATTCCCTCATGGGCTTTTTCACATAGTCGCCGGGCACGTCGGTAAAGAGGCCGTACACCCAGACGCACACCTTCTCCGGCTCCTGCTCCCGGAACTGGCCCTGGCGGTTGATGGTCCAGCTCAGCAGCCACCTGGAGTCCTGACAGCTGACGATGCCGCCGGTGACCACCTTCCCGGTGCGGGGGTCCCGCTTGCAGATGTTGGTGATATAGGGGAGGATCTTATCATCCAGGGTGGTGATGGTGGCCGACTCCCAGTTGGTCTTGGAAATGTCGGAGCAGAACTTCTCCGGACGGCCAAAGGCAGGGTCCTGCTTGGCGATGTTCTTCCACAGGCTCCAGCAGCCGCTGGTGCGCACCTCCGCGTCCCCGTTGGGGGCGTGGTCCTGGTCGCCGTAGATGGTCCCTTCGGTGCAGGAGCCGTTGGTGACGAACACCAGGTCGTTCTCCGTGAGGACGATGCCCTGCTCCGCGCCGTTGACTCGGCACTCGATGGCGGTGGCCATCTTTCTGCCGTCCCGGATGTCGAAGATCACGTTGGTGACCTCGGTGCCGAACCGGAAGTCCACCCCGGCGGCCTCCAGGTACTTCTGCATGGGCAGGATCAGGGACTCATATTGGTTATACCGGGTGAACTTCAGGGCGCTGAAGTCGGGGAGTCCCGCGATGTGGTGGATGAAGCGCTGGAAGTAGAGCTTCATCTCCAGGGCGCTGTGCCAGTTCTCAAAGGCAAACATGGTCCGCCAGTACAGCCAGAAGGTGGAGGAGAACACCTCGTCGTCAAAGACGTCCTCAATAGTTTTGTCGTACAAGTCCTCGTCCGGGGTCATGAAGAGCTTCATGATCTCCATACACCCCTTCTGGCTGATATTGAATTTTCCGTCGGTGCGGGCGTCCCGACCCCGGTCCACCGTGGCCCGGCACAGGGAGTAGTTCGGGTCGTGCTTGTTGAGCCAGTAAAACTCATCCAGCACCGAGGCCCCCGGCTTCTCCAGGGAGGGAATGGAGCGGAACAGGTCCCACAGGCACTCAAAGTGGTCCTCCATCTCCCGGCCGCCCCGCATCACATAGCCCCGGCTGGGGTCGAAAATGCCGTCGCAGGCCCCGCCGGCCACGTCCATGGCTTCGAGGATATGGATGTGGTCTCCAGGCATCTGCCCGTCCCGCACCAGGAAGCACGCCGCCGCCAGGGCTGCCAGGCCGCTACCCACGATGTAGGCGCTCTTGTTCTCCACTCCCTCCGGTTTCTCCGGCCGGGCGAAGGCCTCATAGTTGCCGTTGGTGTAATAGATGCCCTTGCGGTTTTTCTCGTGTTTTCCCAGCTCTGTGTTCTGGTAGGACGCCGGGGCGGAGGGTTCAGACCCGGGCTTCTCCGCCGCCTTTTTTCCTCTGGATACCTTTTTTGCCAGGACTACAGCGGCGCCCGCTCCAGCCACGGCCGCCGCTGTGGTCAGTTTCCCAAATTTCTTTTCCATGTTAAGATGCCGCCTTTCTAATTCCGCCGCTCTACGGCGGGATCCTTTTGATGGCTTCATCTTACTCCGTCCGGGAATTCGGTTCCATTTACAATCGGGGCCCGATGATGAAAAACTAATCATCGAGCCCCGATTGTAAAGCATTTCTTATTCTATTTCTGTGAAATTGCGGATGGCGTTGGCAATGCTGCCGCGCATGGCGGCGCTGATTTTTTCCGTCAGTGCCCAGGGATCGGCCGTCATCCCCTGGCGGATCCAGTCCAGCATGACCCCCACAAAACTGTACTTGTAAAATTCGGCGATAAAGGACTTGTCCTCCTCAGAAACAGTTGTCCCCTGGCTCTGCTCCTCCACCACGCCCCGGATCAAGCCGTAGGTCAGCTGGTAGAGGAACCGCTCCATTTGCTCCCGGCCGATACAGCGATAGGCGTTGAGGATGAAGGGCTTGTTTTCCTGCACCGCCTCAAAAATCTGCAAAAGCCCCTCCTGCCAGGTCTCATAGGTCTTCTTCCCCTGGAGGGCCTTGGACGCGTCCTCGATACAGGCCCACTCCACCAGGTCGTAGATGTCCTTGAAGTGGTAGTAGAAGGCCATGCGGCTGATGCCGCAATCCTCGGTGATGTCCCGGATGGTGATCTTGTCCAGGGGCTTTTTCAGTAGCATATGCTTCAGGGATTCCTCCAGGGCCTGCTTTGTGGTGTTTGGCATACTACCGCGCCTCCTTTTCGTGCTGCCGGATCACTGCCGCGATGGTCTCCGCCGCTATGCGGGAGCCCAGCTCACTGGGGTGGATGCTGTCGGCGGCGTAGAGATCCTGGGTGTCGGATAACTCGTAAAACCGCCGGCCTACGTCGGCGATCAGGGCATTATTTTCCTGTGCCGCTTTGTGGTAGGCCTCGGACAGCTTTTGGACCATCTCGTCGTAGTCCCAGCCCTTGTCTGCCGGCTTAGCTCCGCCCTTCTGATAGGCCCATGTAGCAAACAAAATTGGGACCGCCCCGTTTGCCCGGATCTGCCGGCAAAGCTGCTCCACGCTGGAGAAGAAGCTCTTGGAGGCGGTGATGGGGCCGTGGCTCATCTCCTGGAGCACCACATAGTCCCACTTCTCCTTTTGAAGCACCGCTTGGGTCTGACTGCCCAGCCTGGTGTTGGGGTTCAGCTGTTCCGACAGCCGCGCCCCGCCGCGGGTGTGGTGGACCACCTCTGCCCCGGTCAGGTCAGCCAGCATCTGAGGCATATTATTGGTGAAGATAAAGCTGTTGCCCAGCATGAGGATCCGCATGGCGCCACTCCTTCCTTGTTTGGATTGTTTTCCACCCCATTATACACGGCCCCACCGGGAGGGACAAGGTTGGGAAGCACAAATCGGCCTATCAGATTTTGCAATGCAAGATTCAAAGATAAGACCGCAGCCGTGCGCAGCAGTTGAAAATGGGTGGTCATGACCACATATTTCAAAAATTGTGAAGTTTGTCTTTGCCATTTTCCAGAACAAATCGTAGCGGAGATGGACAAGAAACTATATCTACAACGAAAATTCAAAACAAATCCGAAAAAGTGCTTTGACCACATCTGAGGCCGTATTTGTGCAGAATGTTAAAGAAACTATTGCTTGAAAAGTTATGAAAACCGCCTCAAAACATCAGTTTTGAGGCGGTTTTTGGTCCGAGTGGGGAGACTCGAACTCCCGGCATCTTGCTCCCAAAGCAAGCGCGCTACCAACTGCGCTACACCCGGTTATGAAGTTTTCCAACTGTGGTCAAATATGGGGTCAGCGCCGGTTTTTGACCAGTTCCCGGCGAGGGATAAAACTCCGTTGGCCTTAGCGTCCCAGAGCTTTCCAGGATTTTGGGAAAGTACGGCTCGAACCCGGGCCTCACGCTCCCAAAGCAAGCGCGCTACCAACTGCGCTAATCCCGGATATTCAGTTTTTCTGCATGATACCATGCGAGGAAAGAAAAAGCAAGCTTTTTGTGTCCATAGGGCTTTGCAGACACTTTGGATGGATCATGTGCTCAGGAAGTCATCCAAAATCCACCCCTTGCCTTAGCCATTAACCTATTGCAGCCTTTTGCTGTTTGCTCCTCATATCTCCGCCTAAAATGCCGTGCCATTTGGAAAGTGTATGCCGTCTGGAACGGACAGGGGTCGGAAGGAAAGTTCCGACCCCTCTATTTTACCGGATTAACCCGCAAAGTCAAGACCTTTCTTTTCATCGCACAGCTTGACACCAGCAAGTGCCACGGCAAAGACAAACCAGAAGATACACATCACTCTGGGATAGTTCCACAGATAATCTGCCAGGCCGCAGACCATACTTCCACACAGCGCCGCGGCAGCAGCGCAGGTGATGACACGGGCGGGAGAGTCGGCGCGGTGGCGTGCGCTATGGGCGGCGCGCTTGATGTTCCAGAGCATAGAGGCCACGAAGGACGCTGCGCCCAACAAGCCGGCCTCGATCCACACCTCCAGATAGAAGTTGTGGGAGTGGACATAGGGGAAGTCCGCATGGTAGAGATTCCAGTCCGCGATATACGCCTGGGGCGCGGCGGTGCCAAGTCCGGCGCCACGGATAGGGCGGCTCTGAATGACCTCCAAGGCGGCTTGGTAGAGAGGAATGCGGCTGGCGGTGGAAGAGTCTGCGGGGTTGAAGATCGTCAGTACCCGGTTCCAGATCGTGGTGGGAAGGAAAGGAACTGCCAGACAGCAAAACAGGATAAAGGCAGGCATCAGTTTCGGCTTCCACAAAAAGACAAAGACCACCAGTGCGCAGGCGAAACCGACCCACGTAGCCCGGGAGTAGGTCATACCCAGAGCCACGCAGCCCATCACGAAGATGCCGCCAGCCAGAAGTTTGCTGATGAGGTGTCTTGAGCATAGCACCAGCGCCAGCACCAACGGCAGCAAAAGCAAGAGCACCTCGGCAAAGGTATTGGCATTATCGAAGATGGACACCACCCGTCCAGGCATTCCGGCGTTGACCTTCAAGTCCACAGTGGAAGAGCTGACTTCCACGCCCTGGATGCGCTGAATGATACCATAGGCCCCGGAGACCGCCACACAGACCGCACCGCCGGCGGCCAGACGCTTGAGGTCGGGAAGCGTCCGGACGGCGCTGACCGTGACCAGCACACACAAGGCAGCGGAGATGTGGTAGAAGAGAAAACGGAAGGACAGGGAGGGGGCGTAGGACAGCAACACCCCCAGGAACACGGCACCGAACAGCACCAAAGGATAAAAACCAATGCCGGCCAGGTCCAGCCGGTAGTCCCGACGATGCATGGCGCCGGCGTGAAACCACACCAACAGGGCGGCAAAGGCTATCAGGCTATATGCGTTGTTCCAGTAGGAGAAGGGAATCACCCACAGCAGCATGATCGTCCAGGACTGGGCAATCGCAGTGCTCTCACCTAGGGAGAAGGCGAGGCGGGCAAAGAAACTATCTTCAAAGGTCAGCTGGAAGGTGGTGTACAGACGGTGCAGAAGGTTCCCGGGCAGATTGATCAGCCAGGTGAGGCCGCGGCACAGCGCGCTCTCCGGCCAGGCCCTGGCCACAACCCCCTCCCGGCATAAGACGCTCAGCACCAGGCTAGAGTCAATCTGGTGATTGCACCAGGCACCGGCGGCCGTCAGAAAGCGGTGTACGGCGCTGGTGCTGTAAATGGACAGCAGCGCCAGCCAAATTTGATAGAGACAGCTCTCTCGCAACAAGGTCATAGTAAGCTCCTTATGTTACATTCGGTTTTTCAGCCGGTACAGCTGGGTCAGGATAAAGAAGTGCCCGCCTCGCACCAGCCTTGCAACCAGCTGCTTGTTGGCGCTCAGGCCCTCTGGAACCAACCCGGAGATGGCCTCTGCTATCTCCGGACGACGGCATAGATCCTCAATCGCCTGCTGGCGGGCGCGAAGAGGTTTGTCGTTTCCTGGGGCGTACTCGTTGCCGATGGCGATGAGAAGTCCGGCCCAATGGGAGTTCTCCCGCCACTGGGGACAGGCGGCCTCCAAAGAAAAACGCTCCGCCAGGGCGGACTTGCGCTCCATAAAACGCTGGAAGGTCTGCACAAAGTCCCGCATGTATTTGTGAGTGGCGGAGTTGGGGTTTATCAGATAGCGGTAGAGAGGCTGCTCCGTCACCGCAAGCCTCTGGGCGTGGCAAAAGTATTCCATCAAGAACAGCTCGTCTTCCAGATAGGCGCCCTCAAAGGTGACGTTCTCCCGCTGGAGGATATCGGCGGAAAAGAGATAGCGCCAGATGAAGCCATTGAAGACCGGCATCCGAAGCCGCTCACCCAGCAGGGGGTAGACGATATGCCGCAGAATGTCCGGATGGTCGTACACGCCGGCAGGCAGCAACAGCTCCGGCGTGGTGGCGCCGTCCGGCGTCCAGTTGAGGTGGGCGCAGCCTGCCGTGTCCGCGCCGGACTCCTCTCGGAGTCGCCACAGAGTCTCCAGAGCTGTGGGTTCCAGACGGTCATCTGCGTCCAGAAAGGCGATGCACGTCCCTTGGGCTTCCCGCAGGCCGGTGTTTCGCGCCTCGCTGACCCCAGCGTTTTGCTGTTTATGGATTACCCGCACCCGGCTGTCCGCCGCAGCGCAGGCGTCGCACAGGGCGGGGGAGGCGTCGGTGCAGCCGTCGTCAACCAACAGCAATTCCCAGTCGGAAAAGGTCTGGGCGGTCACGCTCGCCACGCAGGCGTTCAGAAATTCTTCCGCCTGGTAGACTGGGACAATGACGGAGACGCTGGGCATGGGACCCCTCCTTTGCAGAGATTGTGCCCCTATTGTACCCCAATCCGGGCGGCAGGTCAAGGCTTGCTCCGGACCGTCCCCTGTGCTATGCTGAAACTTGGGAAAGGGGGAGAGGTCATGCCGCAGCATGTCGTGGTGGTGCCGTACCAGCCGGCCTGGGCAGAGGTGTTCCGCCGGGAGAGCGAAGCTGTGAAGGCCGCCCTGGGGGAGAACTGCCTCCGGGTCTACCACATCGGGAGCACCGCGGTGGAGGGGCTGGACGCCAAGCCCATCGTGGACCTGATGCCGGTGGTACAGCGGCTGGGGGCCGTGGATGCGCGGGCGGAGGCCCTGCGCGCCTTGGGCTATGAGTACTTGGGGGAGTTCGGAATTCCAGGACGGCGGTACTTGCGCAAGGGAGGGGACGAGCGGACCCACCAGATGCATATCTTTCAGGCGGGAGATACTGAAAACATCGTTCGCCACCTGGCGGTGCGGGACTACCTTCGCGCCCACGAGGAGGCGCGGATGGCTTATGCCGCGCTCAAGCGGGCTCTGGCCGCACGATACCCCTATGATATTGAGGGATACTGCGACGGTAAGGAGGCCTTTGTCCGGGAGCTGGAGTGCCGGGCGCTGGCGGAGTGCAGAGCCGCGCTCTGGGAAGAGCTGTAACTCCGGCAGACAGAGAACGCCGGCGAACTAAATAACGCCAAAACGTGCGCCGCCCAAAAGGCGGCGCACGTTTTAGCGATACACACAATCCCCCCGGATGACGGAAGCAGCGTTAAAGCCCGCTGAGGTCAAATTCCGGCGTGTACTCTTCCTGGGCAGAGGTGCGCTCCTGGGTGTAGCCGTCGCGGATGCCGCAGTTTCTAAGATAAGCCGCTGCCGACCGGTACTCAGCGGCCGTTACTTTGCGGCTGAGCTTTCCTGTGGCACCGGGTTGGGGAGTATACTGGCTCATGAGGGAAAAGAGCACGTCTCCGGGGCGGAAGGTCTCCGACACCCAGTCGATGACACGGCGGGTGTTCTCCAGCTCCCCCGGCAGCACCAGATGACGGATCAGAACCCCGGATTTCAGTTGTCCCGCCTCCATCCGGTAGGGGCCCGTTTGACGGAACATCTCCAGGATTGCAGCACTGGCCCAGTCAAAATAGTCCGCTGCAGAGGAATAAGTCCGGGCAGGCTCCGGCAGAGCGTACTTCAAATCCGGCAGATATACCTGGACACGCCCTTCCAGCAGCCGCAGGGTGTCGGGCTTTTCATATCCGCTGCAGTTCCACACCACGGGTACCGGCCAGGGCACGTCCCCCAGGGCCTCCAGAATGACAGGCGTGAAATGGGTGGGCGTCACCAGGTCCAAGCATGCGGCACCCAGGTCCACCAGCTTTTGAAAAATTTCCCGCAGGTGAGGGGCAGTCAAGGGTTTTCCTATGCCGCCTTGGGAGATAGGCCCGTTCTGGCAGAAGCAGCAGCGAAGATTGCAGCCGGAAAAAAATACCGCTCCGGCGCCGTGTACACCCACAAGACATGGCTCTTCCCACCGGTGGAGCATGGCCCTGGCGGCCACTGGAAGACTGGGCTGGCCGCAGATGCCGCCGGCAAGGCCCTCCGTCCGTTCCGCGCCGCACTCCCGGGGACAAAGACGGCAGATCATGGCGCGTCCTCCACTTGAGGGGACGGAATGTCCCATGACGGATGCAGGACCGCCTCCGGAAACTCCAGCGCCATCCGCCGGCAGCTCCGGCAGAGAAAAGCGACCTTATACCGGCGCAGCAGCGTCCCCTCATGGTCCACCCGGATCGGCGTCTCATCGACCAAAGAGCGCGGCGGCCAACCGGACCACCACTGAATGCCGTCCCGACCGCCGGCGATCCAGCCCGTCTCCATATCCTGTCCGCACCAGGGACAGGCTGTGGCGGGTGGTGGTGTTTCTCGCTGGGTCTTTCGCTCCCTTCGAGCTTCGTTCCAATCCCGCAGCTCCTCAAAAAGCGTGGGCGTGTCCTGCGCGGAGGTCATCCCCGGCTTTGCGCCTGCTTCCGGCTGAAGGTCCCAGGGGTCTTCGCCTTTTTTCCAAAATGGCATGGAAAACCTCCCTATGGGTGGCAGTCGGATGGCGGGTCCTGAGACCCCTCATCCTCGTCTACCACCTTGTAGTCCACGGTATATACCGGCCCCTGAAAGTCCGGCCCCCTGCGCTTGCGAACGGAGCGCCGCCACAGAAAAATCAGCAGCGCCGCCACAATGAGAAAGGGCAGCAGACGGGCCAGCAGCATCAGCACCAGCAGCAGCCCTCGTAAAAATCCCACCATTGTCTCCTCCTTTGCGCAGACTCCGCCCGAGGTTAGGGCAGATGGTCTATGGCCTCGGCGTAGTAGCGGGCGAAGGCCGAGGGAACTGCGTGCTCCTCCAGCGCGGCACGGTTGACCCAGACGAAATCCGGCGGTCCGTCGCCCTCCACCTCCAGGGTATACCCGGTCATGTGCCACTCCACATGGGTGAAGATATGCTTGGCGAACAGCTTTTTTTTCCAGGCCTTGGGCAGAAAGCCCAGGGCGGCCACTGCCGCAGGAGCCTCTTTCTCGTCCAGGGCTCCCGCCACACTGGGAAACTCCCACAGCCCCGCCAGCAGTCCATCGTCCGGACGCCTGCGTAGGGCGATCCGGTCACCCCGCAGCAGTAAAAATACTGTTTTGTCCTCAATGCGCCGGGCCTTTTTAGGGGTCTTGACCGGGAGCGTTTCCGCTGTGCCTCGCACTCGGCCCAGGCAGAAGTCCGCTACCGGGCATTCGCCGCACCTGGGCGGACCGTTGGGCGCGCACACTGTGGCCCCCAGCTCCATGGTAGCTTGGTTGAAAACCCGTGCGCTCTCCGCGGGCATTACATGTTGCAGCTGCTCCCGGACGTGACGCTTGGTCCTGGGGTCCAGAATGTCGTCATGGCAGTCGGTCAGGCGGGTAACGACCCGCAGGACGTTGCCATCCACTGCGGCCTCACGCCGGCCAAAAGCCGCTGAGGCGATGGCGCTGGCAGTGTAATCCCCGATGCCGGGCAGGGCCAGCAACCCCTCGTAGGTGTCCGGAAAAGCGCCCATTTCTGCCACGATGCGGGCGGCCTTTTGCAGGTTTTTGGCCCGACTGTAGTAGCCAAGGCCCTCCCACAGCTTCATCAGCCGGTCTTCCGGGGCGGAGGCCAAAGCTTCCACAGAGGGAAAGGCTTCTAAAAACCGGGCATAATAGCCCAGGACCGCCGCCACCCGAGTCTGCTGGAGCATGATCTCAGAGACCCAGATGCAATAGGGGTCCTCCGTTTTCCGCCAAGGCAGGTCTCTCGCGTTTTCGTGATACCAGGCCAGCAGAGGCTCCGGCAAAAATGCCAGTGTTATATTTTCTTCATGTCTCATACACACATGATACCACGTTTTTCCGGGCGCATCCAGACTCTCGGAAATTTTTTTGAAAATTCTCTTGACTTTCCCCTTTCTGGAAGGTATACGATAACCGTGTAGAACGAGGTGAGACCCATGAAAATCAACGAGGTGGAAGCCTTGGTAGGCATTCCTAAGAAAAACATCCGCTTTTACGAGTCTGAGGGGCTGCTGAAGCCAGAGAGGAGCAGCAACGGCTACCGGGATTACAGTGAGGAGGAGGCGGAGATTCTGCGGCGGATCAAGCTGCTGCGAAAGCTGGGGGTCCCCCTGGAGGAGATCAGAAAGATGCAAAGCGGCACCCACACCGTGGGCGACGGCATGCGCCGGCATCTGATCACCCTGGAGCGGGACATGGAAAATTTAAAGCAGTCCATCCAGTTCTGCTCTGCCTTGGCAGACTGCCGGGAGCGGCTGATGGACCTGGATGCGGCAGCGCTGTTGGCGGAGATGGAGAGCATGGAGCTCTCCGGAACCACCTTTCAGAATAAACAGCGGCAGGATGTGCGAATTCGGTACGTGGCGCCGGTGACGATTACCCTGCTGACAGTCCTGCTGATGGGGGGGCTGGCCGCGTTGATTCTGTGGGGGACCTCCGTGGACCCCGCTGGCGCGCCACCCTTTGCGCTGGTATTGGTGCTGATGGGGATGCCGGCGGTGGTCATCGGCGGCGTCGTACTGGCACTGTTCCAGAGAATCCAGGAGATTGGAAAGGGGGAGGAAGACGATGCGAGACAATTCTGAGAAGAGGAGGAAGAAGGTTGCCCCGCTCCTCTGCGCCGTAGTCGTGGTGGTGTTTTTGGGGCTCTTCCTGGGGGCGCTGCTGCTGCCCTTGCTGGATGTGGGCAGCGGAGATGGCGGGGCCGTGGTGATTTTGATCCTGTATGCACTGGTGCTTCTGGCGGTGATCGTGGGCGTGGTGATTGCCCTGATCCAGCGTCTGCGGGAGATTGAGAGAGGAGAGGAAGAAGATGCCAGAAAATACTGAGGCGCGAAAGCGGCGCCAGAAGCGATCCGCTGTTATTGGCGTGGCGGCGTTCGCTCTGCTGCAGGCGGCGGTAGCGGTGTGTTTTGGGGCGCTGCGCCAGATTCCGGATCTTCCCGGCTGGCTGTCCACCTTGTTTTTGGTGCTGGCTGTGCTTCCATTGGCGCTGATTGTACCGGCGCTGATATCATTAAAGGAACGTTTTCAGGAAATTGAGAGAGGAGAAAGTTATGAAGCTAGTCAATATTGATTATATCCCTGGGAAGGAACTGGAGGTCCTGGGCATTGTGAAAGGGACTGTAGTGCAGTCCAAAAATTTTGGCAAGGATTTTATGGCCGGTATGAAGACATTGGTAGGCGGTGAGATCACCGGATACACAGAGATGCTCAACGAAGCCCGGCAGATTGCCACCAAGCGCATGGTGGACGAGGCGGAAGCAATGGGAGCCGATGCGATCATTAATATTCGTTACGGGTCGTCGGCTGTCATGCAGGGCGCGGCAGAGGTGATTGCCTACGGTACAGCCGTCAGGATTCTATGATGCGCATCAGCTTCCTGGGGCACAGCGGCTTCCTGCTGGAGCTGCCGTCAGCAACACTGTTGTTTGATTGGAGCGAGGGGGAGCTCCCGACTTTGAGGCCAGGGCGGCCCCTGCTGGTCTTTGCCAGCCACCACCACGAGGACCATTTCCGTCCCGCAATTTTTCAACTGGGGGCTGCGGCCTTTCTGCTGGGGAAGGACGTTCGGATGTCCGCCAGAAATCGGGAGCGCTGGGGCGTCTCACCGGAGGCCGCTGCCAGGTGTGTGACCCTGGGAGGTGGGCGGCGGCTGGAGCCTCTGCCCGGCGTGCGAGTGGAGACCCTGACCTCTACGGACGAGGGCGTTGCATTTCTGGTGACAGCGGACGGCCAGACTGTCTTTCATGCCGGGGACCTGAACTGGTGGCACTGGGAGGGGGAGGATGTTTCCTGGAATACGGAGATGGCCCTGCACTTTCAGGAGTTTACCGCGCCTCTTCGGGGCAAACACATCGACCTTGCCATGCTGCCGCTGGACCCCCGGCTGGGGAGGGACGGCTTCCGGGGCCCCAGGTATTTCCTGGAGTTGGCGGACATAGCCCGTGCCCTACCCATGCATCAGTGGCAGGATTTTGGCTTTACAGCAAAGTTTTTGGAAGAATTTCCTCAATTTGCCGGTCGGGTGGTGCCAATCTCTCACGTCGGGCAGGAGTTTCTGCTCCCCTGAGGCGGAGAGTGGCAGAGAGCAGGGCTGCGCGTTTTGCAGCAGTGCGGGAGCACGCAGGAGTGAAGAATTCCAGACTTTGGGAATTTTATGTTGTTGAGGAAAGGCCGGTGCAAACGCACCGGCCTTTCCTCAAAGTCAACTTGAAAAGTGAGAGAAAAAACTGCACTTTTTATAAGTTGAAAAGTTGACATAAAGGTGTGGAAAACTGTGTGGAAAATGTGCAAAACTCCTCGGCTGAAAGGAATTTGCCGGTGACGGTAAGATTATGGATTTTTTTGCGCAATAACATTTCTTCGAAAAACCTGTCTTCTGTTCGAGAAATGTCAGATCCGGGTTAAACCCTTGAACTGGGAGGCACAGTATGATAAAATACCACATATTGATCAAAATCATGGCAGATTTTGCCCGGGCGGAGGAACTATGGCGACAAAAAAGCAGGATTATGGCAACGAGAGTATTTCATCTTTAAAGGGAGCGGACCGGGTGCGGAAACGGCCCGGCGTCATTTTTGGCTCCGATGGGCTGGACGGCTGTGAACACGCGGTGTTTGAAATTCTCTCAAACTCCATTGACGAGGCCCGGGAGGGACACGGCAGCATCATCACTGTCACACGCTTTCAAGACCGCTCCATCCAGGTGGAGGATGCGGGCCGAGGCTGCCCGGTGGATTGGAATGAAAAGGAGCAGCGCTATAACTGGGAGCTGGTATACTGCGAACTGTATGCCGGCGGCAAGTATGATAACCTGAGCGGCGAGAGCTATGAGTATTCCCTGGGGCTTAACGGTCTGGGCGCCTGTGCCACCCAGTACGCCTCCCGCTATATGGATATCACCGTCTGGAGGGACGGCTTTGAATATACCCTCCATTTTGAGCGGGGGGAGATCGTGGGGGAGCTGAACAAGACGCCGCTTCCCAAGTCTCAGGCCAAAAAGACTGGCACCCGCACCCGGTGGCTGCCGGATCTGGACGTGTTCACCGACATCGCCATCCCAGCGGAATATTTTGCCGATGTGATGAAGCGGCAGGCGGTGGTCAACGCCGGCGTGACCTTTCGCTTTCGGAACGAGGCGGCACCCGGGACTTTCGAGGAGACGGAATTTCTCTATGAAAACGGCATTCAGGACTATGTGACGGAGCTGGCCGGGGAGGAGAGCCTGACGGCTCCGGTTTTCTGGCAGGCAGAGAAGCGAGGCCGGGACCGGGCAGACAAGCCGGAGTACAAGGTCAAGCTCAGCGTGGCCTGTTGCTTTTCCAACCGCGTCCATGTCATTGAGCATTACCACAATTCCAGCTGGCTGGAGCACGGCGGCAGCCCGGAGAAGGCTGCGAAGTCCGCCTTTGTCTCCGCCTTGGATAAATACCTGCGGGACCAGGGGAAATACCAGAAAAACGAGAGCAAGATTACCTGGAATGACATTGAAGACTGTCTGGTATTAGTTTCTAACAACTTTTCCACCCAGACCAGCTACGAAAACCAGACGAAAAAGGCCATCACCAACAAATTCGTCCAGGAGGCCATGACGGAGTTCCTCCGGTCCAACCTGGAGATTTATTTCATTGAAAATCGCTTTGATGCGGAGAAGATTGCTGAGCAGGTGCTCATCAACAAGCGCAGCCGAGAGAGCGCGGAAAAGGCACGGCTGAATATCAAGAAGAAGCTCTCCGGCAGCATTGATATCGCCAACCGGGTGCAGAAATTTGTGGATTGCCGCACCAAGGACGCGGACCGGCGTGAGATCTATATCGTGGAGGGCGATTCGGCCCTCGGCAGCGTGAAGCTGGCCCGGGATTCTGAGTATCAGGGTATTATGCCGGTTCGGGGCAAGATTCTGAACTGCCTGAAGGCGGACTACGCCCGCATTTTTAAAAGCGAGATCATCACGGATCTTATCAAGGTTTTGGGCTGCGGTGTGGAGGTGCAGAACAAACATGTTAAGGATATGGCGGCCTTCGACCTGGGCAACCTCCGATGGAACAAGGTGGTGATCTGCACGGACGGCGATGTGGACGGCTTCCAGATCCGGACGCTCATTTTAACCATGCTCTACCGACTGACCCCAACGCTGATTCGGGAGGGGTATGTGTATATTGCCGAAACGCCTCTCTTTGAGATTAACTGCGGAGACAAGACCTGGTTTGCCTACTCAGACAAGGAGAAAAACGACATTGTCAAGGAGCTGGAGGGAAAGAAATTTAAGATTGACCGCTCCAAGGGCCTGGGTGAAAACGATCCGGACATGATGTGGCTGACCACCATGAATCCGGAGACCCGCCGGTTGATCCGAGTGATGCCAGAGGACGTGGAGCGCACAGCCGCCATGTTCGATCTGTTGCTGGGAGATAACCTGCAAGGGCGCAAGGATCACATTGCAGAGAACGGCTATAAATATTTGGAGATGGCGGATATCTCATAAAACTGTCCTTCAAGAGCTGACCCTATGGGATGTCAGGCGGGGAGAGCCGCGCGTCAGCACATTTCCAATCAGCAGCCCGTGCAGCGAATCATATCACGGATATTTGAAGAGTATAGGAATGAACAGCGGAGGAATCACATATGGAGTGGAATGAATGTCTGAATGATTGGGGCACCCGGCTACGGGGGTTGGCCCAGGGGGGGCTGCACTATGGTGGTGATGGCGAGACAGGCTTGGTCCGCTACCGCCGTGTCCGGGAAATTGCCCTGCAGATGATGGACAGCACAGACTGTGTGGACGATGGAGAGGTAACAGAGATGGCCTGCAAGCTGCAAAAGCGGGTTACAGGTATGACGGAGGAGCAGGCTGGGAGTTTGGCCAGGGAGCTGCTGGGAAAGAAGGCTGGCGTCACGGAGGAGCAGGTTCATGCCTGGGGCGCCGAACTTGTAGAAATGGCTGACACCGGTCTTGCAGAGGGGCTGGAGAGCCCCTTTGACCTGGACCGCTATCAGGTGGTCCGCCAGTTGGGCGAGAAGATGCAGGCTCTGGCCCGCTGAGTTCCCGCCAGCCCGACGGACGGCCGATAGGCCTATCTGGGTTTGAATGTCATCAAGATAAGGAATGGATTTGTCTATGCCCAAGAAAAAGCAGCCGGAGGAATCCCGGCCGAAAGTCCAGAACCCCAATGTCCTGGGGCTTCACGCGTCAGTGATGGAACAGCCTATTACCGACACGCTGGAGAACAACTACATGCCCTACGCCATGAGCGTCATCGTCTCCCGGGCCATCCCGGAGATTGACGGCTTCAAGCCCTCTCACCGCAAGCTCCTCTACACCATGTACAAGATGGGCTTGATGACGGGGGGACGGACGAAATCCGCCAACATTGTGGGCCAGACCATGCGTCTGAACCCCCACGGCGACGCGGCCATCTATGATACCATGGTCCGTCTCTCCCGGGGCTATGGCGCCCTGCTGACGCCCTTTGTGGACTCCAAGGGTAACTTTGGCAAGTGCTACTCCCGGGATATGTCCTGGGCTGCGCCCCGATATACGGAGGCGAAGCTCACCCCCATCTGTGCGGAGCTTTTTCGAGATATCGACAGCGACACGGTGGATTTCGTAGACAACTACGACAATACCATGACCGAGCCTGCCCTGCTGCCCACGACTTTCCCGAATATTCTGGTGTCTGCCAACAGCGGTATCGCGGTGGGCATGGCGTCCCAGTTCTGTGGCTTCAATCTGAAAGAGGTCTGCGAAACCACGGTGGCGTATCTCAAAAATCCAGAGTGTGATTTGAGTGAGACGCTGCTGGCGCCGGACTTTCCCACTGGCGGAGAGCTGATCTGCGACAGTGCAGCTCTGCGGGACATCTACGAGACCGGCCGTGGCAGCGTGCGGGTGCGGGCGCGGTACCGCTATGTCAAAGAGGAAAACCTGATCGAAATCTACGAGATCCCCTATTCCACCACGGTAGAGGCCATTTTGGACAAGGTGGCGGAGCTGATCAAGGCCGGCAAGGTGAAGGAGATCGCAGACATGCGGGACGAGACGGACCTCTCCGGACTCAAGCTGGCCATTGACCTCAAGCGAGGCACGGACCCGGATAAGCTGATGGCAAAGCTCTACAAGCAGACCACGCTGGAGGACTCCTTCGCCTGCAACTTTAACGTTCTCATTGCCGGAAGCCCCCAGGTGCTGGGCGTCCGCCGGATTTTGGAGGAGTGGACCGCCTGGCGCACGGAGTCTGTCCGGCGGCGGGTGTACTTTATCCTGAAAAAGAAGAAGGACAAGCTGCACCTCTTAAAGGGTCTGAAGCGCATCCTGCTGGATATTGACAAGGCCATCGCCATCATCCGTGAGACGGAGGAGGAGGCTGAGGTGATCCCCAACCTGATGATTGGCTTTGGGATTGACCAGATTCAGGCGGAGTATGTGGCGGAGATCAAGCTGCGGAACATCAATAAGGAGTATATCCTCAAGCGCACCCGGGAGACAGACGCCCTGCGGGACGAGATTGATGATCTGGAGAATGTGCTGGGAGATCCCCGCCGGGTTCGCAAAATCATAGTTGACGAGCTGGGCGAGGTAGCGAAAAAATACGGCGAGCCCCGCCGTACCTCTATTGTTTATGGCCATGAGATTGAACCCTTTGACGAAGAGGAGTCTGTGGAGGAGTACCCGGTTCACGTCTTCCTCTCCCGGGAGGGATACCTGAAAAAGATCACGCCTCTCAGCCTCCGGATGAGCGGGGAACAGAAATACAAGGAGGGTGACGGGCCCCGCCAGGCCTTTGAGACCACCTCCCACGCGGAGATTATGTTCTTTACGGACCGCCAGCAGGTATACAAGACCCGCCTGAGCGAGTTTGAGGACACCAAGGCCAGCGTCCTGGGAGAGTATCTACCAGCCAAGCTGGGCATGGACGCAGGGGAGAATGTGATTTTCGCGGCACTGCCCGGAAAGGACTATGCCGGCACGCTGTTGTTCTTCTTTGAAAACGGCAAGGCGGCCCGGGTGGAGATGAAGTCCTACCAGACCGCCTCCAACCGCCGCAAGCTCACCGGCGCGTATTCTGACAAGTCGCCGCTGGTGTGCATCCGGCGGATTGACGAGGAGTGCGAGCTGGCGGTTTATTCCAATGAACCTCGGTGCCTGATCTTCCACACCGCCCTGCTCGCCCCCAAGACCACCCGTACCACCCAGGGCGTGGCAGTCATGAACCTGAAGCCCAGGTACCATCTGGAGGAAGTCAAGACTTTAGGGGAGACATCCATTGTCAACCAGGGCCGCTACCGGGTCCGTGCGGTGCCCGCTGCCGGTGCGCTGGTACGAGAGGAGGACTCCGGGGAGGAGCAGATGAACCTGCTGGATTAAGCAGGTGGAATCAGGAGGCATTGGTGAGAAAACTCTTAAAATCTTATGGGATCGTAACTGTGGGATCGGTGATTCTGGCATTTGCCTTTGATGCATTTTACGCCCCGAATCAGATGGCCATGGGCGGGATCACCGGCATGGCTCAGGTGGTGAACGCGCTGATTCCTTCGGTGACGGTGGGTGTTGCGACCTTTTTGCTGAATGTGCCGCTGTTCCTTGCCGGCTGGAAGATGATCGGCTTTCACCTGCTGGCTTCCTCTCTGTTTTCCATGGTGGTAAGTTCGCTGGCCATGGACGCCATCGCACTTTTGTGGACATTCCCGGCTATTGATCCAATTCTGGCAGCAGTCTATGGAGGCGCCTTGACGGGACTTGGCGTGGGAATTGTCTTTACTCAGGGGGCAACCACTGGCGGAGCAGATATTGCGGCAAGGCTCATGAAGCTCAAGCTCACCTGGCTGCCCATGGGCAAGCTGGTGATGGTGCCTGATTTCTTTGGCCTGGCGGTGGCGGCTCTGGCCTTTGGCCGGGTGGAGTCGGCGCTCTATGGCATTGTGGCGCTCTATGTATCCGCCAAAGTGATGGATGGAGTGCTCTATGGACTGGATCTTTCCAAGGTGGCTTACATTGTATCAGATCAATGGCGAACGGTGGCCGACCAGCTGATGCGAGAGCGGGGACGCGGCGTGACGATTCTGGACGGAGAGGGAGCCTATACCGGAGATACCAGGCAGGTGCTGCTGATTGCCTTCAAGCAGCGGGAAATTGTTCAGATCAAGCAGACAGTCTATGAGACAGACCCCAAGGCGTTTTTGATTGTCTGCGATGCAAAAGATGTCTTGGGAGAGGGATTTGGGGAATATAAAAAGGAGGAGATCTGATATGACCCTGGAGAGTGCAAAAAAGAATCTGGAGGCAAGGGGCTTCCGCGTGCAGGTATTCTCGAGCGGCAAAGAGGCGGCGGCCTATTTGGATGCGGCCGTCGACGGGACCGCTGTGGGCTTTGGCGGGTCCATCACGCTGCAGGAGCTGGGACTGCGGGAGATGCTGGCTGCCCACAACGAGGTTTTCTGGCACTGGACGGACGGCCCGGAGGCCCAGACAAGTGCGGCCCGGGCGCCTGTGTACATCACCTCCGCCAATGCCCTGGCGGAGACGGGGGAGATCATCAACATTGATGGCGTCGGCAATCGGGCGGCTTCCACGCTGTACGGCCACCAAAAGCTATACTTTGTGGTGGGGCGCAACAAGCTGGCACCAACTTATGAGGAGGCGCTGTGGCGGGCGAGAAATATCGCCGCCCCGAAAAACGCCCAGCGGCTGGGCCGTAAGACGCCCTGTGCCATAAAGGGAGATCGGTGCTACGACTGTAAGAGTCCAGAGCGCATCTGCCGGGGGCTGGTGGTGCTGTGGGAGCCCATGATGGGAATGGAACAGACAACAGAAGTCCTGCTGGTGGACGAGGAGCTTGGATTCTAACATTTGCCTGGGGTTTTGCCACGGGACGTCATGAAGCAGAGGAGGCGCACCATATGAAATGGAGACCGATGGTGTGGATGCTGGTATCACTGTGCCTGCTGACAGGGTGCGCTTCGCTGCTGGAACGAACGTACAGCAAGGTGGAGCCGCACAGCAGCCGCTTTTGGGAGAGCGAGGCTGCCGACACTCTGCGGGCGGAAAACTATCAGGATATCGTCAATGATCTGCTCATTCTGATTGGACAGCACACAGAGAGCGCCTCACTGCGGCTGTATAACTTTGAAGATGATCTGGCGGCGGCCGCCGCCATGGAGCAGGCCGCCGCAGAGACACAGCAGGAAACGCCTTTGGGCGCATATGCGGTGGAGTATATGACTTCTGCCGGACAGTCCCGCCGGGGATACTATGAGGCGACAGTCAAGATCAGTTATCGCCGGACGGCGGAGCAGGTTCAATCCCTGGTCAACGCCACCAGCCCGGAGGCGGTGTACAGTCTGTTGGATGCCGCGCTGGACGAGGGAAGGACAGAGCTGGCGATCCGTGTCAGCTACTGGGGAACGGATGGCCGGGAACGTGTGGAGGCCGCCGTGGAGCAGCTTCGCAAAGAGCGCGGACTGGAAGAGACCCCCACTTGGCAGGTGAACTACTATCCTGATAGCGGTCAGGTGGGGCTGGTGGAGTTCTTGATGGACTCGGAGACAACAGCGGCCATGGCGGCGCCGCCACCGAAAGATCAGGCCGGAGAGACAGGGGACGCAGAGTGATAGAAAAATAAATCAGGAAAAGCCTTGACAAATAAGAAGACCTCTGTTAAAATATCCCTTGTTCTCGCGGGCATAGCTCATCTGGTAGAGCGCCACCTTGCCAAGGTGGAGGTAGCGAGTTCGAGCCTCGTTGCCCGCTCCAGAAAAAGCCAGGACGTCAGTTTTTGACGTCCTGGCTTTTTGTCAGAGGGGAACTGCCTCCATAAGAGCTCCGGCAGGGTCTCTGTGGGTGGCTGGAGGCCATTCGTGAGATGACGGGGCGAGCTCGAGCCTCGCTGCCTGTTAAAAGACATCCATGGTATGCCTTTCAAGCGTTCCTGTTTGGGCGAGGCAAACTCTGTGGAAGGACGATGAAAATCAAACAAGAAGAATCCATAGAGGGATTCCTCCATGCCTTTCTCCACGTGAATGAATCGCGTGGTCTGCTCCCACACGATGTTTGATGCGTCCAGGCTTTTGATATGGCGGGAAACGAGGGAGGACTTCTGCGTGGAAGAATATAAAAAGAGCCGCACCAGACGGCGCGGCTCTTTGTTGGATGGAATTTTAGAAATCTGTGAGATTGGCAGGGCGGCGCTCCAAAAACGCAGCCATGCCCTCCGCCTTGTCGTGGGTGGAAAAGGTCAGTGCAATGCTGGTGGCCTCCAAATCCAAACCGCTGGAGAGGTCCGTGTCCATACCAGTCTCAATACAGGCCTTCGCCATGGAGATGGCGTAGCTGCTCTTAGAGAGGAGCTTTTCCGCCATGGTCATGCAGGCGTCCATCAGCTCGGCCTGGGGGACTACCTTGTTGACAAGACCAATCCGATAGGCTTCCTGAGCATCGATCCGGTCACAGGTGAAGATTAGCTCCTTGGCGCGGCCTTTGCCAACCAGGCGGGCCAGCCGCTGCGTGCCGCCAAAGCCGGGGATAATGCCAAGGCCGCACTCGGGCTGGGCAAATACCGCGCTGTCGGCAGCTACGCGGATATCACAGCTCATCGCCAGCTCGCAGCCGCCGCCCAAGGCATAGCCGTTGACAGCGGCAATGACAACCTGAGGCATGGTCTCAATGCGGCGGAATGTAGTTTTGCCTAACAGAGACATCGTACGGCCCTCCGCTGCGGTGAGCTTTGCCATTTCAGCAATGTCAGCGCCAGCCACAAAGGCCTTGCTTCCCTCGCCGGTGAGGATCACAACGCGGATGTCCTTATTGGCTTCTATATTGGTGAGGCACTCGTTCAATTCAGTCATGGTGGCGATGTTCAGTGCATTCAAAGACTTGGGATTGTTGATTTTTAAGATTGCAATTTGACCTTTGGTTTCCAATAGCAGGTGTTCGTACATGGCGTGGTTCCTTTCCGCCGCAGCGCATCTTTTCAAAGAGCGGCGCGCCCTGCGGCATTTGATGAATTTTTCACGCTGGATCTCCGGATACTTGTATTTTATAATAAGTCTCAGGAATTTACAAGCCCAGAATGTCAAGGAAAAGACAAACTTGGCAAGGGATAACGACCGGTTTATCGGCGTTTGATAGAGACCATCCTGAACTTACCTGTAAAAAACACCGCGTGTACTTTCAAAGTACACGCGGTGTTTTCTGATATCCGCCCAATGAGGCGAAATTGTTTGCCGCATATGTGCTGTCGGCATCTTCTTTGCGGCATCTTTAGAGTCAACGTTTTTTGCCACCCCTGGACAAACAGCTTATCCCCCCAAGACATGGAAGCGGCAGATTTCACCGCACTCTCGTGCCTCTCAAATTCTGCCCTGGCACATTTTCGTAGCGTGGTCCACAGCCAATTTCTTTACAGCATACAGATGGGCGGTCATCCGAAGTCACCCTGCGAGTGCAGCCTGCAGGTTGACTCTCGAATATTGAGCCCGCAAGGCAGCATGATCTCTCGGGCACCTTCCGTTTCGCCCTTCAACATATGGACCAAGCATTCGGCGGATTGCCGCCCCAGATCCCGGACTGGCAAATCGATGGTAGTAATGGTTGGTTCAATCAGCTGTGCCCAATTCATCTCCTGCTGCCAGTTCCAATCTTCCGGCCCACAGAGGCCAATTTGCTCAGGCATTTTCAAACCGCAGGATTTAATTGCCTTATAGGTTTGGACCGTTGTGACACTGTTTGTACCAATGATAGCGGGAATGTCACCTGGTTTTAACCGGCCAAGCAGAGCGTCCAACTGTGCAGCTGCGGAAAGGCCGTTCTGGAAACTCACTAAGTAAACATCTTCCGTGGCGTCATATCCATAAACCTGCTGTATAGCGGACAGTATCGCGTCTTTTCTCCGTCTCCGGCTGGAATTGTTTTCCCAGCATTGTGTGAATAGTACTGGCCGGGTATAGCCTTCCTCCTTCAAGTGACGAACTAAATTGAAAAAGGGAGCATCCTGTTCAAAGGTTACAATATTGAAATTATAGTGATTAATATAGCGGTCACAAAGAACGATCGGAATCCCGCGGCTTGCGACTCCAATTAGATAATTGTTGTTGCAAGAGGTCGTATTGACCAGAAATCCGGCAACTCCTCTGAACAACAAGGAGTCAATCATCTCCTGTTCTTTTTGTAAGCTGTCGTTACAGTTTGCAAAGATAGGAACATAACCGCATTCGGAAAGATAATCGCTGATGGAAACGACCAGCACAGATGAGAAGGGGGTGGACATGTCGGCAATCAATACACCGATTAGATTCGTGTTTTTTCGCTTCAGATTCCTGGCAATATCACTGGGTTGATAATTCGTCATCTCAATGACTGCGCGAATCCGTTCGCGTGTTCTTTCACTCATCATATCACTGTGGCCGTTAATATAGCGGGACACAGTGGTTTTGGATACGCCGACTGCCTTAGCGATATCATTGATCGTAACTTTTGATTCAAGGTTCATATGCAAGAGCCTGCCTTCTCTGTAAAGCTGATCGGTAATGCCTGTAAAAGCGAGGAGCAGCGGTTCAATAAACAGACCTAGAGAAAGACATCCTGGACACTGCACGAAAAGCAGATTACAGGAAACCCCACATCCAATCAAGATGTATTTCACTAGGACTATTTTAGAAATTATATCATGACTAAATCACCAAATGCAAGAAAAATACAGCTAATATTTTCGGGGATTTACCATATACAAGACTCACGTTTCCTATCGTTTAAAAGTGATTTACCTGATTCTTTACGGGTTCGCCATGCAGCGCGCGGACGACCTCCTGGGCGGCGCTGGTAAGCAGCGTATAGAATGCCTGCTCGCTGTACCAAGCCGCATGTGGTGTGATGATGACGTTGTCAAACTTCTGCAGGGGCGCGTCCTTGTCGATTCCCTCCTCGGTCAGAACATCCAGAGCTGCGCCGGCAATCTCACCTGTACGCAGCGCCTCAATGAGCGCATCCTCGTCCACCAGGCCCCCGCGGGCAGTATTCACAAAGATCGCAGAGTTCTTCATTTTTTTGAAGAAATCGGCATTGATGCTCTTTCGAGTGTCCTCGTTGAGCAGCAGATGCATCGAGATAAAGTCACTCTGGGCCAGCAATTCCTCCCTGGAGACCAGTGTCACACCGAAATCCTTTACCGCCTCTGGTTTGATGTATGGATCGTAAGCAATCACCTTTATACCGAACACCTGCGCTTTAACAGCCAAGCAACGGGCGATCCGGCCGCAGCCGAGCAGTCCGAGGGTCTGGCCTCGGACTGCGTGGATGGGCTTCGCAATGGCGAAATCACCCCACAGCCCTTTCTTTACGTTTGCCTCAAGCTGGTTGAACTTCTTCGCGCTGTTGAGGATCATCATCAAAGTGTGGTTAGAAACTTCCTCTACGCAGTAATCCGGCACATTGGTAACAGGAATCTTTGCGGCAGAGGCAGCATCCAGATCAATATTGTCATAGCCGACAGCGCTTCTGGCGATGATTCTGCAGTTCTTCAAGTTGGAAATAACATCCTTGTCAATCTGATCGAAATGCACCATGACAGCATCAGCGAACTCAGTCTCCCGAAGAATATCACGTTTTTCGGTCAACTGTAGGGGAACAAATTCAATATCCTCATACTGGTTGTACACATCGTAGAAAGGCTGGATGGTTTCATACATGTAGTCTGTCAGGACAACACGGAATTTTTTCATAAAGATCCCTCCCGGTCTATGAATCTATGGAAAAATTAGATAGCTCCGATCTTCATGTAGGTATCGGTTAGGCTCTCGCCGTTCAGCAGACGGGTGCGGACATCGTCCTCCCGGCGCTCGATCTCCATGGCGCGATCCATGACCTCGTCGATTAGATCACCAGGAATGACCACAGTACCATCAATGTCTCCGAAAACATAGTCGCCCGGGGTGATGGTCACTCCATCGATTGTGATGGGGATCTGGCACTCGTTGACCTCGGCGCGGCCCTTGGAGGTGCTGGGCAGATGCCCTCTGTACACCAGAGGGAATTTCATATCTCTGACGGTTTTGAGGTCGCGGGCCATACCGTCTAAGATGGCGCCGGTCCCGCCTTTGGAGTTGATGGCGGTAGCCATCAGCTCACCCAGAATGGCGCAGTTGTATTCTCCGCGCATAGTCAGGACAAAGACCTCGCCAGGTTGCATCTGGTCCAGGACTTTGCACTGGGCGGTTAGAGGGTCCTCCGGCATCGAGTAGACCTGCGTGGCAACAGCGGTAAAGGCGCGGCCAAAAACGACGGTATCCGGCAGCAGAGCGCCCATCTCATTGCTGAGGAACTGGTGCCGGTAGCCCATCTGATCGAGCACATCACAGATCAGGCCGGAGTAAAGGGAGTTGCGGAGCTCTTCCATAGTATATTTCGTGTTCATCATGAACCTCCTAATTTGTCTTTTGAAACGTTGATTACACACCACAGTAGGCGCTAAAGCCGCCGTCTACTGGCAGTATCACGCCTGTCACAAAGCCGCTGGCGGTATGATCGCACAGATAGAGCATGGCACCAACGAGTTCCTTGGGCTCCCCGAAGCGGTCCATCGGTGTGCCGCTAATAATTTTCTTGGAACGCTCGGTATAGCTTCCGTCCTCGTTGAAGAGGAGACGGCGATTGATTTTGGTGGCGAAGAAACCTGGTGCAATGGCATTGACACGGATGCCGACGTCAGCCAGGTAAGTAGCAAGCCACTGGGTCAAATTGCATACGGCAGCCTTACTGGCACTGTACGCAATTTGCTTTGTCAGGGGAGAGAGGCCGCTCATGGATGCAATATTGACAATACAGGCGCCTTCCACACCAGCCATTCGCTTTGCAAACACCTTTGTGACGTTGAATATCCCGAGGCAGTTTAGGTCAAGGACGGAAGCGACCGCCTCAGTATCTAAGTTAAACAGAGTATTTTCCTGCGTGGTGGAAGCGTCCAAAAGCTCCATGGACGCACGTTCCCGCGTGGTGCAGGCTGCTGCGGGGGCAATGCCGGCGCCATTGATCAAGATCTGGTACTGACCATAGGCTTTGCGGATCACCTGCTCCGCGGCTAGGACGCTGTCCATATCTAAAACGTTGCAGCCAACGGCGATGGCCTCGCCGCCATCAGCGATAATCTCAGCGGCAATGCCATCGGCAGTCTCCTTACGGCTGCCGACCACGGCAACTTTGGCGCCGGAACGAGCCAAAGCCTTGCAGAACTCGCTGCAAAGGGCCCCGCTTCCACCAGTGACAACGGCAACCTTGCCGGTGAAGTCTGCTTGCATCATAAAAGGCTCCTTTCCTTTGTGTTTCAATTACTTGGCCTTGCCGCGCCTGTCACGGATGATGGGCATGACTACAAAGACCACCAGAAGCAGCGCAAGGACGGCGGAAACGGGCCGGGTGATAAACAAGGACAGACTGTATTTGCCAGCCATCAAGCCGCGGCGGTAGTTCAATTCGACAAGACTGCCAAGGATGATACCGAGGGCCATAGGCGCAGGAGAAATGTGCAGCTTTTTGAATAGGAAGCCGATAAAGCCGAATACAACCATGACTGCGATATCGAAGGTCCGAACGTTGGCGGCGTAGGCACCGATCACAGAGAGTACCACCACGATAGGCATGATAATGCCAACACGAATTTGCAGTACCTTGCCGATCACGGGGGTGATGAGAGTGCCTTCAATCATGAACATAAGGTTCACAAGAAGCAGGAGAACGCCGATGAAGTAGATAAAGTTCGGATTATCTGCCATGAAATTGGGGCCAGTCTGATAGCCATGGAGCTGCAGGCCGCCTAACAGGATTGCGGATACAGCGTCGCCGGCGATCCCCAGTGTCAGCATGGGGATAAATACACCGGAGGTGCAGGCGTTATTTGCCGTTTCAGAAGCGATCAAGCCCTCCCAACTGCCGTGCCCAAACTTTTCCTTTTCCTTGCTGGCGCGGCGGGCGCTATCATAGGCTACCCAGGAAGCGATATCCTCACCGGTACCGGGAATGGCGCCGATCATGGTGCCGATAGCTGCGGAGGAGATGACCAACTTTGCGTGGTGGCGGAGCATGGAGAAGCTCTCCTTGACATAGCCAAGCAGATCGCCAATGGTGGTGTTTTTCACGTTGGCGATAGCGTGGGATTCAGGATCTGCCAAGGCGGAAATAGCCTCAGAGAGGCCGAAGAGGCCGACCATCGCAGGGACGAGAGAGATGCCGGCCTTCAGACCAGTAACGCCAAAGGCGAAACGGGTACCACCATAGATGCCATCAATACCAATGCAGGAGATCAACAGACCAGCCATGCCTGAGACAAGGCCCTTGTAAGGCCTTTCGGCGGACATGCTGCCGCAGATCACGATGCCGAACATACCCAGCCAGAAGAATTCCCAGTAGCCAATCAGCATGGCAGCTTTGGAGATCGGGTGGGCCAGCAGCATCAAGATGCACAGGCCGATGATGCCGCCGGTTGCCGAGGCTGTTGTGACCATAACGCCCGCTCGAATTCCCTCTCCCTGCTTGGTTAGAGGGAAGCCTTCCAGGGCTGTTGCGGCGGAGGACGGCGTACCGGGAACATTGAGCAGGATTGCACTGCGGGAGCCGCCGTAAATGCCGCCCAGAAAGACTCCTACCATTACAACCAGTGCATTGGCGGGGCCGAGGCCCAGGGTGGTAGAGACCAGCAAAGAGACGCCCATGGTGGCGGTTAGACCGGGCAAGGCGCCGATAATGATGCCGGCCAGCGTGGAGGCTGCAAGAAGAAGCAGACTCTCAAGATTAAACAGGGACATAATTTCCAATTGTACTGCGTTGCCCATAAACTTGCGCCCCCCTTATTTTGGCATGATGACTTTCAGGCCAAAGTGGAACACCACGTAAATGATGATCACCGCGGACGCTGAAATGAGCAGTGTCTTGGGAAAAGATATTTCATTAAAAAATTTGATGGTTACACACAGGAAGATGAACGAAGCAATCACGAATCCATATTCCCTGGTGAGGCCACCGCACAAGGGGATCAGGGCGAATACATAAATCAGAACCGCCGCGCAGATCACGACAAAGTGAATCTTTTGGGTCTTATCCCCAAGAAGCTCATCGAGCCACGGCTTTCTTTCGGAATTTAGCTTTTTTTCTTGCCGTATGCGTGCCAGGGTATCAATGGCCCACCAGATAGAGAGCAGGGCGAGAATCACGCTGAGGATAAAGGGAAAGGCACCGGCGCTGACCCAGAACACAGGAGCTAGGCCGACGGGCAGAAGCTTTGCCATCACAGCAACGGCGATAGACAATACAAAGAAGATCAGCGAGATCGCCAACTCAAAAACCAGCAATTCTAGTCACATCCTTTCTAAAGAGGCGGTGCCGGCTCTGTTAAACCGGAGCCAGCACCCCCTGCTGAGCATTGTGCGTTCTGTGTTGCCGCTTACGGATGGGGCCAGCCGAACGTCTCGGGGCTGGTGGAGGTGAATCCCATGTCATAGAGCATCCAAGAGTTGATGTAAGAGGTGCTCTTGGCCCAGTCGTTGGCTTCCTGGCCAGTTAGTCCCATGGGAACAAAGGTCTTCTGCTCGGCGAAGGTTTGGAAGGCCTCGCTCTCGTAAGCCTTGACAGCGGCTTGGCGGAGAATCTCGTAGATCTCAGGGTCAGTGTCGGCGGGGACCGCAATTCCAACCCAGCCGCCGAAGGGCATGTTTTCTTCCAGATCAGGATAGACGTCGCAGACCCAGGGAATATCAATCGGACCATCTGCGCCGTCGATGGTGATGGCGCTGGAACCCATATAGGTCAAGACCTTGAGGTCGCCGGAGCGAACGTACTCAATGCACTCGGGAAGGCCGCAGGCAGCAGCATCCACATCACCCTTCACCGCAGACAGCGCAGCGTTGGCCCCGCCGCCAGAGGGGATCAACTCGGGCTGGTTGCATTCGGGTTCCTGCTGGAGGATCAGGCCAAGGCCGCGGGTAAAGGCACAGCCGGAATCAGAGGTGGCGATGGTGAGGGTACCGGCCTTCATGGCAGCAACCAGATCTTCAAGAGTCTGATAAGGTGAGTCGGGCTTTACGACAATGCTGGTAGGAACCGCACAGCCGATGACCAGCGCGTTCCAATCCTCGTAGGTCAGATCAGACTGGCCCATGACCTTGATGGAGGTAATGTCGGTGGGATAGCCCAGAAGCGTATAACCGTCATGGTCTGCCTCATTCACATACTCGGTCCCGACGGCGGAGGCGCTGCCAGGCATATTGGTCACAGCAATGCTTACGCCCAATTGTTTTTCCATTTCGGCTGCCAAGGTGCGGCAGATCAGATCCGTGGCACCACCAGCGCCAAAGGGGACAATCATGGAGAGATCGCGGGTCGGGTATTCAACCGCCGCCTGTTCGCCATCCGTGCTGGAATCTGAACTGGTGTCGCCGGAACTGCACCCCATGAGACCGAGTGCCATCACAAACGCGAGGACGATGCATAGTGTTCTTCTTTTCATATTCTGATCTCCTTTGTCTTTATATTTTTGCAAGAGAGACGAAGCCCTCTGACAAACGCGGTTGGTGTGAATCACTCCACCTCAATGATTCCCTTAAAAACGGCCCCGCCGCGGCTTACCCACTCCTCAAAGGACTCCTTTGCGTGGGCAAAATCGGACACGTCGGTGATCATGCGCTCGGCGCGAATGTTTCCGCTTTCAATCTGATCCAATACCCAGCGAAAATCCTGCATTTGAGCGACCCGGCTGGCATATACAGTGGCCTCACGGATGTGGAAGGAGGGATCGCTCAGGCCCAAGGTGTCGGACTGGAGACCAACGAAAATTAAATCTCCGGCTGCCGCGAGATAATTGATTGCTGTGGAGTTGGAGGCCTTGCTTCCGGTAGAATCGATCACTTTATTTGGGTAGTCTTCATGGGTCCACTTCCGCAGTTCCATGTCAAAGTCCGCCGCACTGGGGTCCATGACAACGTGGCCGAAGCGCTCAGCCACAAAATTCCGGCGAGTGGCGCTGATATCTGCTACCCGCACATCGGCGCCGGCGGCCTTCGCGGCCTCTGCGACGCCAAGACCAATCGGACCAGCGCCCAGCACAAGGACGTGGTCGCCGGCGGCGACCTTGCCCCGACGAACGGCATGGGCGCTGACAGACAACGGCTCGATCAGTGCGGCAACCTTGGGAGGCATTGTCTCAGGAACCTTGAGCAGATTTTCAATCGGAACAGAGACATATTCCGCGATACCGCCTTCCACATGGACGCCCAGTACCTTGAGGCTGGTACAACAGTTCTCACGGTGCTGCCGGCAGGCGACACAGCTTCCGCAGGAAAGATAGGGAAACACACTGACTCGGTCCCCGACCTTCAGATCGCCAGGGGCACCGTTAATTTCGTCAATGACACCGCACAGCTCGTGGCCGAGGACCCTCGGATAGGTTAAAAGCAGGGAGTTGCCCCTATAGGCGTGGATATCACTGCCGCAAATACTGATCGCCAGCATTTTGACGCGGGCGTAGCCTGGGGGTACTTCTGGCAATGGCACATCTTTGAGGTTTAGATGAAAGGCCTCTTCCAGCACGAGGGCTTTCATGGTTTTCTGGCTCATATTACCAGCTCCTTTCAATTACTTTTGAGGGGTGTTGGAGATAATAGGGGTGGAATTATAGCCGGGGATTGCCAGGATGCGGACCTGCTCCCCGTATTTCTCCTTCAAATAGGCCATGATCTCGTTGGGAGAATCTAAGTATTGGAAGCCAACCTGATGAGCCTCCTCGCGGCTGATGCCATTGGAGATCAGCACGCAATCCGCCTGCCTGGCATCTAAAACCCGGCCCAAATGAACCAGATGCGACGCTGTGGACAGATCGTGCTCCAGCGGACCGCCTTTGACGATGAGTTTGCGTGCTCTCTCATAAGGCATGTAGCCGTATTGGGCAATTTCCTTGTGGACAGGGCTGATACCCTCGGGGAAGTTTCCCAGCAGCACGATCGTCCCGCCTCTGCGCAGGTAAAATTCGGATTGATACACAGCGTTGGACCCGACCCACAAATCGGATGCCCATTTACCGACACCGACAATAATCGCATCTGCGGCCTCGTCTACATCACAAACATAGTATTTTTTTGCAATGCTGACAGCAGCACGATGGGCTTTCACCACATCTCCACAACGCACGTCGGAGATTTTGCTGTCCTCCGTGAGTACGGCATTGAGGATAAAGTCCATGAGATGGGCATTAGTGACAATGGACTCATAAAGCAGACGAACGGGATTATCCTCCTTGCCCATAACCTCGATCCCCTTGTGAGGACAAGTCAGCCAGTGGCTGTAACCCGTTGTTTCATACCCGGCGACTCCCGGGATGACAATTTTTGCGCCGCCGGACCAGCCAAAAATGGGGTGGGGCTTGACCGCGCCGACAGCCAGGCGGAGGTCGCACTCCGTCAGCAGCCTGTTGACAAATACGGGCGGAACACCCTCGGCGCTGCAAGGGACCTGCACCAGTGCATTCGGGTCATCGAAGGCGTGGTTGATAACAGAATACTTCTCCCGAATGCCCGGCCCACAGAGCTTATCAATCTCTTCATCCGTCAGGCCGCGATGTGTCCCCAGCGCGATGAGAATCGTAATCTTGGCGCCGGGAGCATTGCGTTCAATTCTATCCAGCAGAATCGGAAGAACACGGTCCGTCTCCATTGGACGAGTCAGATCACATACAAGAATGCAGATGTTTTTCTTCCCTGCACATAGTTTGTCAAAAGGCTTTGTTCCAATCGGAGCGTCTAGATTTTGATTGATACAGGCGGTGAGGTCCTCGGCGGGCTGAATCTCCTTCGGGCGGAGAACGCCGATGAGGTTTTTTTCCGGGATATCAATCTCGCGATCCTCCCGGTAGTAGGCGATTTTTACCTTCATATGATTCCTTTCTATGGCGGACTCACGCACAATTACTCAGAATGCGCTCCACCTCTTTCCGGGCATTTCGGCAAAGGGCGGTAATCACCTGGAATTCCCCGCTGCGAATCAGCCTGGTGGGACATACCCAGCTTCCGCCGCAGGCAAACACATTGGGGAGAGAGAGGTAGCTTTCCAGATTTTCCAAACCAATGCCGCCGGTAGGCATGAACCGCACTTTCGGGAAAGCGGCGCCAAGTGCCTGGATTATGGCCGGGCCTCCCAACTGTTGGGCGGGAAAGAATTTCACTGCGGTTAAACCGGCACAGACAGCAGCTTGCAGCTCGCTGGCGGTGGCAATTCCAGGAAAGAGAGGAGCGCTGCGTGCATGGCAGTATGCAACCTCCTCCAGGGAGAGACCTGGGCTCACTAGAAATTTGGCTCCAGCGGCCAGAGCATTCGCGGCGGTGGCGGCATCTAAAACGGTACCAGCTCCGACAGTCATCTCAGGGACTTCCCGGGCGATGCGGCTGATAGCCTGCTCTGCTGCATCCGTGCGATAGGTGACTTCCATAACATCAATTCCCCCGTCCAGCAGGGCTTTTGCCAGAGGGACCGCCTGCTCTGGGGTGTCCAGCACGACGACTGGCACCAGGCCAGCCTGTTGAAATTTAAGGATAACCTCGCTCATATGACTCTCCATGTTGGTTCTCCGGCCATAAAACGCTCCAACTCCTCCCGGGAGGGGAGGCCGTCATTATCGCCCTTGCTCATCAGCTGAATGGCACCGATGGCACAGCCGCGGCGCACAGCCTTTTCCAGAGAAAGACCCTCCTCTAATCCGGTGAGGACGCCGGCGGCAAAACCGTCTCCGGCGCCGACGGTATCTACAATGTGCTCCACATGAAAGCCGGGGACATAGCCTTGGGTTTCGCGGGTGGCGTAATAGGCGCCCTTGGCACCCAGCTTTACTACCACAGCCTTTGCGCCGCCGTCCAAATAGTATGTAGCGATCTTCTCCGGCTCAACTTCGCCCATCAGGAGCTTTGCCTCATTGACACCCGGCAGGAACAAATCGGACTGGAACGCCAGAGAATTGATGCATTGGGCCATGAGCTGATGGTCCGGCCATAGCTGCAGCCGCAGGTTGGGGTCGAAAGAGAACTGGAGATTTTGCTCCCGGGCGATCTTCGCTAGAGCAAAAACTGCCTTCCGGGCTGTCTCAGAAAGAGCTGGAGTGATACCGGTTACGTGTACAGCGCTATAGGAGGAGAAATCCAGAGCAGCCACATCCTCCGCATTGAGCGTCGAGGCGGCACTTCCCTTGCGGAAGTAAAAAATACTGGGATCGCCGTCAGTAACCATGGACTTAAACATGAAACCCGTTGGATGTTCAGGGGAAAATTGGATCAAATCCGTGGAGATGCCGAGTTCTTTGATGTGGTTAACAATACGGGCTCCAAAGGGATCGTTGCCTAGCTTTGTCATATAGGAGACATCATGTCCCAAGCGCTTCATGCCGATGGCCACATTCAGCTCCGCACCGCAAGTAGTAAAGGAAAAGTGATTCACATCCTCTAGCTTGCCGAGCTCATCGGCAATAAACAATCCCATAGGCTCACCGACTAAGATGGTATGTTTGATTTTCATATCTCAAATCTCCACAATCAGACATCACAAAGGTCCTTGCGGCAGGAATCCAAGTTGTAGCGCTCATGCTCCAGATCCCGACGGTCAATGATCAGCTGGCGTTCTTTTTCCCAGGTGAGATGGCGATAGGGAGCGGCTCTCTCGTCAGTTTTCAGCCAGTTCATAAAGTCCTCGAAGATCTCGATTTTCCAAGGGAACTCATCAATGGCGGTGGCGGAGTATTTGCCCTCGTGAATGCGTTGGAAACCAAAGATATCACGGATATGGACCTTCTCGGCATCCTCCGCAACCTCCTCAGCCATGTGAGGGGGAATAAAACACACACCGCACTCGCAGGCGTATACCACATCGCCGGGAAGGCAGGTTGCGTGGCCGATCCGACAGGGGGAGTTGAATCCGGTCAAGCAAATGTCACGAATGGGGGAGGGGTGGAACCCGCGGTAAAAGATGTTGATATCGTCGATATCGCGGATCTGCTGGACATCACGAATGCTGCCCCACACTACGGCGCCGCCGCGCTTAGTCTTCTGGCGAATCACGGTTGCCAGATTTCCGCCCACAAGAGTGCCGTACTCGGTCTTGTCAAACAGATCGGCCACGAAGACATCGTCCTCGACCAAACTATCAACCACCCACTGGTTGTACATGCCTTTCATACCCTGGGACTTCGCCTGCCGCATCATGGCGATTTCCAAATCTTCTCGGATAGGCACAAAGGTTGCGGTCACTGCCCGACCGACAGTGGGCTTCATCGTGCTATGCGTGCACTTAAAGTCACCCTGGAATTGGTAATTATTTAGCTTCATCCAGGCCAAACGCCAGACTTCTTCAATGCTCATGCTCCGCAAACGCGCCAAGACGCTGTCGGCCACACGAGGACGGCCATCTGGAAAACGGTCACCTTTCCAGAGGGGAGTCATCTGGACAATATCCTCATAATTGTTAAATTGCATCATATTACCCCCTTAAAGATTAATCGGTTTCATAAAAAATAAAAATGCAAAACTAATTATAAATTATGGAATTTTCTCCAAAAATTAGCTCTTATAGCATGCATTATACAGAGTTACTTTTTGCATTTCAACATATTTTTTGCTTTTTTCCCAAATAAACAAAAGAGCCTTTTGTTTTTGTGAAAAATAACGTTAACCGGTTTATATATGAGGCTAACATTGATGGTGCGCGTATGGGTGCTGTCAGCCGATCACAAATCCTCCAACAGGCAAACGCACCAACCTCTCAATGACACTCTCTGCACCAGAGCGCATCTGCTTGCAGGATATGAATCTTTCTGAAGTGCACAAATTTTATCCGATTCTTTTGACTTCTGAACGTCAAATACAAAAGCTTTTGGAGGGAAGTGATGCAGTGTTCTTGCGATGTGCTTCCCAATGTCCCGCAAATATAAAGCGGCGCCCTTATCTTACGCAAGACCATCTCTGTCGGCTTTGTGTTGTGTCAAATTTATAGGAACTGGGCCTGGCTTCCGTCACAATCTGGCTGTGCGGATATTCGGATAAGGAGTCCTTCCGATCAGACATCTGATATAGAGCGTTTGTAAAAATAATAGCGGCGAGTCATCCAAGGGATGACTCGCCGCTATCTCGTTGGCTTCATATGGATAATGCTTCGATGGCAGCTTCGTTTCTTCGTATGATGGAAGATTCACAAACGGCTGGTGAACGTTATGAACGGTTCGCATTCCTGCGAGAGCGAAGGTCTATGCGGAGGGTGTTTCCCGAGCAAAGAGGAGCTGGAACATTTCCTCTGGCTCCGCCTCTGAGGGGAAGGTACAGAAGTAAACAGCAGCGTTTCGCTGGAGGAGATAGGTATTGGCGTTTTCTAGGGCATAATAGGTCAAGTCTCCCGCTGTTTTTTCAACAAAAACTTCTCCAAAGTCCGCCTGTGCCTGCTGATAGAGGTACTGGAAGATCTGCTCCGCCAGAAAAACGCTGCGGGTTGTGGTGTAATTGGTGAAAACATAGCCAGTCTCAGATTCCTCTGCGTATAACAGATTGCTGCCCAGGAGGGATTGGTTGGTCTGTACGGCATTCTGCATCTCAGAGGTATCTCCAAAGTCCGCCAAGTGCAGCACCGGCAGGCTGTCCGCATGGGCGAGCAGCTCTTCCTGCCGCTGAGCGGTCCACTGTGTGCTGGAGGCGCTCAGACGAGTGTTGGCAAAAATAATCAGACCAAATAACACAACACCCATGAATACCACGGCGGGAAAAAGCTTGTGGGAGTCCACATGGTGAGAGAGTATTTTCAGGGCTATAGAGCCAATGATGATGACCAGAATGGGGAGAAGCAGGTATATCATCATGTCGTTGCGGCCACCCAGCATCAGTAAAACTGCCGCAAGTAGCAACAGCAGCAGAATTCCGCTGTGCAGCAGATAGCGCTTGCAAAGGCGCGGGTTGCTGGGTGAGCGTTCAGGCAGGAGAAGCAACAGAAGGTTGCAGGCATGATACACCAGCAGAAATGCCGCGATTGCCGCCACCACCAGGTACAAATTTGTCAGGATCAGGGTATAGACCACCGCTGGCTTGGAAAGTAAAAAGCCGCCCATGCCCAGGATAAACAACACAATGAGCAAAGATGCCAGCCGGCAGGTATTTCGAATGAGAGATGTTTGGTCCTCGGCGGGGACAGGGCTTTGCAGCGAGGTGTTTGTGGTGCGGAGAATCTGGCAGCCTTTGCTCCGTCCGGCCCCTGTCCAGCCCTCCTGCATGCGCTCATAGAGACGAGACCCAGGGTATCTTCTGAAATGGATCAGGGAGGTCATGGCATAGGGGTCCACCGCATAGCGCACGGGTTCGCCGGCTTCCTGTTCAAAGCCGGCGAGAATGCCTCTGCACCATTTCAGGCGCCAGCCCTGCTGTGACATATCTTGCAGATAAGCCTCCATTTCGCGGTAGTGTTCTGGCCGGAAGGCGAATAAACAAAGGCGGGATTTTTTCAAGGGAATGCTCCTTTCATCTTTCCTCCGCCGCTTCGGAAATCAAGGCGGAGGGGCTGGTTTCGCGCAGAGCGCGGAACCAGCCCCGGTAAAACAACTGTGTTACGCAGCTTTCTTTTTCTTCTGAGAATACAGGAAAGCGCCCAGGATGATGCTGATGACAATCGCGCCGGGGAACCGGAGGAAATTGGGGATCGGCGCCAGCTGCAGCCCCAGGCAGATCACGAGAATCACCGGCACAAAGATCCGATTCTTCCGCCAGTACTGGGCCAGTACGCCGCCCAGGATAGCCGGTAAGCAGAAATCAAAGGCGTCCAGCACAAATTCCGGCAGAATTTCCAGGATATAAACACCTGTCAGGGCTGCCGCGGTTGTGAAAGCCAGGTTGACAAACACGGACATACCGATGGCAATGGTTCCCACCAGCTCGCCGCGCTTGGTGCCGGCCTCACAGCCGGTGGCGGACTGAGCCGCCAGCATGGCGGGCAGGCGGACAGAGGGGATGTTGCCGGCCAGATAGCCAATGTAAATGCCGGAGAGTCCCATCTGGGGATAGAACCCTAAGGGCTCAAAGAAGTACAATAGGAAATAGGCAGAGAACATGATACTCCAGCCGGCACCAATCTGGCCCCAGGTGGGCTTAAAGCCGACGACCAGCCACAGATACAGAGGGGGGACCAGAGTCAAAAGAGCCGCAATCAAGGTGGTCAGACGGCCGTTGCGGATCATCTTGACGGTATACTTGTCATGAAACTCCTGATCCATAGAGGCGGAGTTATTGGACATGTGATCGTTTGCCATTGTATTACACCCCCATATTCTTGACTACCTGGGCGATAAAGATCGCGGCCAGCATCGCCAGACCCAGCGCAAACTCGCCGAACTTGGGCTTCTTGTCTGCAATCTTCAAGAAAGCAAGCATGATACAGAAGCCTGCAACGCCCGCGACGACATACGGAATGCCGTTTACCATCTGACCAGCCATAAACTGAGCAATGCAGCCAATCATGACGCAAGTCCCGACGATGCTGAAGATCTGAGTATCATGACGGTCAAGGACATTCTTGAGGCCTTCAATCCGGTGAGCAAAGAGGAGGTTTACCAGGAAGAAGCCCCAGGTATTCAAAGCAATGACCCAAACAGAGTTGCAGAAGGCGATGATGCCATAGTCGGGGCTTCCGAGCTCCACGCCCAGGGCGGTGGCGCCGGCGGTGGCACCCAGCATCTCCGTGGTGATGGTGCCGATGATGGAAAGACGCAGCCACGCATACGGTGCGCCGATCAGGTTCATAAAGGCCACCATGACAGTGAACATGGACATACCGGGGCCGATGGTGCAGATGGTACCGGCTTTCATAGCGGTGCTGATATCGTCCTTGGTGAGCCCCACCATGGGGCCAGCCTTAATTGCTTGGCGGATAAAGACAACGGCCTGGGCACACAGGGCGATCACAGTCGGAATCACTGCCATCCACATGCCTGCTCCGTTTGCAATTGCCTTCCACCCACCGTTTGTCATCGTATCGACAAACCCATTCATTGGATATTTGCACTTCCTTTCTCAATTCAAACTGGAACACCCGCCTTTCCAGAAAGGCGGAAAATTCCCGCGGGAATTTTACTGGTCCTTGTCAGCCTTTAATACCGCGTTCAGCATAACAGTGGCGGCATTGGTGCACTGCTCCACAGAGGTGTGCTCCACCTCGCAGTGAGAAAGGCCCTTGTCGGAAGGAGCAAAAATCATCGTGGTGGGAATCATATAGGAGATGTACTGCGCATCATGGCCGGCGCCAGAATTGATATCCATATGGGAGATCCCCAGCTCTTCCACAGCCTCGCGGACATAGCCAACCAGCTTCTTGTCCCAGTACACGGTGTCACGGTTCCAGCCCAGAACCACCTCACATTTGCACTTTTGCCACTCGCGCTTTTCCAGGCTGAAGAGAATTTCGCGGACCTTGTTGAGAACCTCGGGATTCTCATGGCGTACATCGATGGAGAAGTCAAAGAAGTCGGGGATGACCGTATTCACGCAAGGATGGATCACAACCTCGCCGGTGGTGTAGACCAAATCCTCATAGCCCAGCTTGTCAATTTCCTCGTGGAGGTAGCACAGGGCCTCGGCGGCAGCGTGGAAGGCGTCATGGCGCTTCTTCATGGGGAAGGTGCCGGCGTGAGCCGCAAAGCCATAGAACTTCACACGATAGAGCATCTGGCCCAGCACGCAGGTGACTACGCCAATGTCCTTGCCGGCATCCTCCAGGATGGGACCCTGCTCGATGTGGGTCTCAAAGAGGGCCATGTATTTCTCGGGGCTCATACGGTTGGCCTTGTCGCCCTTATAGGGGAAGGCAGCCAAACGCTCGCCAAAGGTAACATCAGGCGTCAGGATAGACTTAGAGGCCATCATCTTGCTGTACTCAAAGTTATCCCGGAAACGTTCGGGCATGTAATCGTGTGCCATGGTGCCGGAGCACATCATGCAGGGCGGGAACTCAGACCCCTCCTCGTTCGTGAAAATCATGGCAGTCAGGGGGTGGCGATGGGGGATGTTTTCCCGCACCACGGTTTCCAGCACTTCCATGGCGCTCATCACGCCCAGAATACCGTCATAGTTGCCGCCGTTTTTCACGCTGTCGCAGTGAGATCCCATTACGATGCGCTTCAGGCCGGGCTCGGAGCCGGGGAGCGTGGCATACATGTTAGCCAGATCATCCATCTCAATTGTGGCACCAATAGCTTCCATCCGACGCAGCCATTCTGCACGAGCCATCTTGTCCTCTTCTGACAGTGCATAGCGAGTAATTCCGCCATGGCCGGCATCGCCGAATTTACTAAAGGTTTTAATCTTGTCTTCCATGCTCTTCATGTCACAGCGATACATAGTTTGCCACTCCTTTTTTCATTATCAAATATTTGGTGTCTATCACCGCAAAAGAATATATAGCAATTTTTGTGCCAAATATTTCTCTCTCCCCATATCGGAAAAAAAGTTTGTGAATTATCCAACAAAATCCCGGGATGCTTTTGTGAAAGTTGGAGCCAAAAGGGAAGGTGTTTTATAAAGTTTTAATCTGATTTTCACATAAGAATACACAAAATACAGCAGTTTCGGCTTTTACACAATTTTAAAAATGCATTTTTGCATAAAATAAAAAACCGTGAAAAAAATGGCCTGAAAAATCCTTGCATTGCTCTCATTTTAAATATTTTTTCTATGCAAAAAAGAAAGACCACCCTTAAATTATGCGAAATTGCATAATCGAGGATGGCCTTTAATCCGACCGGATGTGATAGCGGCTGAGTTTTCGAGAGATGGTGGATTGGTCTGTTTGCAGGGCTTCTGCCATTTTTACGCCACTTTTATATTTCTCTTGGTACGCCAGCAAAAGCTGTTTCTCATAGCGTCCCATGAGTTCCTTCAAAGAGAGCCCTTCCTCCAGCTCTGGGACGATATAGGCACTGCGCGGAGCTGTTTCCTCCTGGGGGATTCCAAATGCCTTTTGCATATCTTCCGGGGCGATGACACGACCACTGCTCATAATCATAGCGCGCTCGATTACATTTTGCAGTTCCCGCACGTTTCCGGGATAGCGGCATGCGCTCAAAAAGTGAAGGGCATCTGGATCGAAGGATTTCTCGGTGCCATATTTGAGATTGGCTTGCTTTAAAAAGTGGTTGGCCAGCAGAGGAATATCGTCCCTTCGCTCCTCCAGACAGGGGATGGCAATTTCAATGACGTTGATCCGGTAATAGAGGTCCTCCCGGAAGGTTTTGTCCTGAATCATCTGCCGAAGATTAGCGTTGGTAGAGGAGATCAGACGGAAATTTACCTGGATGTCCTTGTGCCCGCCAATGTGACGGAGACTGTGGGTCTGTAGCACCCGCAACAGCTTGGACTGAAGCCCCAGAGGCAGATCACCGATTTCATCCAGCAGCAAGGTGCCGGTGTTAGAGCGTTCAATCAACCCCTTTTTCCCTCTGGGATTGCCGCCTGTAAAGGCGCCTGGCTCGTAGCCGAACAGCTCGCTCTCCAGGAGATGATCTGGAATTGCGGCACAATTGATCTTGACAAAAGGCGCCCCGCTGCGGCTGCTGTGGGAATGGATCAGATTGGCGATCATCTCCTTGCCGACGCCGGAGGGGCCGGTCAGCAGGACAGAGACCTCATATTCCGCGACTTTGGCGGCAGCCTCTACCACATCCTGCATCACCTTGCTCTGGTAAATCAGCTCTCCGGTGCGGTTTAAATTCATCTGGATCAGATCACTGTGGTTGGCAGGCACCTTGTTCCAGCTATTCATAGCCATGATTTTGTTTTTGAGCTTGACGATATCGGAAATATTCACAAGGTAGTTGATCACATACTGGATGCCCCCCTCCTGATCTTTCAGAGGGACGGCGTGAACCTGATAGAAGTGATCCCGGTGGGATGTGACCTGATTGATGGAGACAGCCTGCTTTGTTTTGAGAACCAGCGACGTGGCTGACTCCGAGACCAGGCCATCCTTTGCCAGTTCCTCCATCGTGCGGCCCAGATACAGCTCTGGAGAGTGACCGGTGATATGCTTGTGGGTCCGGTTCAAAAATAGAACGCGGCCCTGGCCATCCGTGATATTCACACCCATGAGCGGATTTTCCAGCAGCTCTTCCAGCAGAGGACCCAAGAACTCCTCGGACATAATTGGGAATATATGCTGATCCACGATGCTGTCATCTCCTTTCCGGGATTCCAGGTGCACTTCTATCTGAGGAGAAAACCTGAGGAATACGGCTTCATGTGATCCATGAAAAACGGTATGGGATAGCCAGCTGCCTTAGAGAGACCATGCGGCGCTGTTCAGTGCCGCGCCTGTCATCGGCAGATTTAAAATCTGTGCCGGTTAAGGACGCTGCAGAAGCAAAAAAGTTCTATGCATCCGCCGGCCAGTGACAGCCGGCGGATGCATCACTGTTACATAAGGGGGAGCATGAAAACGCACACTCAGCCAGAAATGGTTTCCTCAACCAGGGTAATTTCAGCGTCCTCTTCCTCAGAGACAAAGCCCTTGCTGGCTGGAGCGCCGCAGAAGTTGGAGCGCATCAGAGCGACATACACCACAAACGCCACAAAGAAGGAGAAGAGATAGCCGTTCGCGGCGATCATTTGCAGGAAGTTCGGCGTCAATCCAGAGCCGGACTGATAGAGGAACACCGTGTTGCCCAGCAGCGGAATGATAAAGGATACCGCCCAGGCGATCACCGCACACCAGTTCCAGCCGTTGGAATAGGCGTAGCGGCCGTTGGCCCCGTGGTACAAGCTGGCTACATCCACACGCTTTTGCTTGCAAACGAAATAGTCCGCGCACAGGATCGCCGCCACAGGGGCAATAATGGTGCCGTAGTTGTTCAGCCAAGTGAAAACGTAAGCAGAGCCGGAGCCATAAATGAACCAGGGCTGCATCACGAAAATAGAGATGACGATTGTGATGATAACGCCCTTCTTGAAAGAGACCTTCTTGGGTGCCAGGTCAGACCAGCCGTTAGCAGGAGCCACCACATTGGCAGCTACGCAGGTGGTCAGAGTGGCTACGATGACGCCAATGGCGCACACTGCCACAGCCAGGGGGTTGGACATGTAGAAGAACACTGTGGTGGGGTCATAGCTGGCGGTGCCATAGGCATAGGTCGTGGCCTGAGCGAAGAGGGCGCCGGCAATCGCGCACACCGCCATGGGGATGGGCATGCCGATGAGCTGACCGTTGAACTGGTCCTTCTGACTCTTAGCCATTTTAGAGAAGTCAGGAATGTTCAGCGCCATGGTTGCCCAGTAGGCAATATTGGCCGTCAGACCGGCCAGGTAGACATAGGCAAAGCCGCCGTTCTGCTCAATCAAGGCCTCGTTGTTGCCAACGCGGAACACGTCCATAAAGCTGTGCCCAGTGGCGTAGATGGTATAAATGCTCCAGATAATCAGGCCTGTGATCACAACGATCAGCAGAGGGGCGCTGATGTTCTGAACCCATTTGATTTTCTCCATGCCGTTGTAAGCTACCCAGCCGCACACCAGCACGAAGACAGCAAAGCCGATCAGCTGGCCAACCATCACATTGTCATTGCCGGGCATGGAGATGGTCTGGGATTGATCGGAAAAGAATGGAATCACAATGCCGATCAGCGCGGCCAAAGCGCCGCCGCCAACCCAGGACTGAATGGATGTCCAGCCGCAACCGATGATGGAGCGGGAGATGGTGGACAGTTTCGCGCCCTTATTGCCGAAGGTCATCCGGGCAAAGATGGGGTATGGAATGCCGTATTTTGTGCCTACATGGGAGTTAAGCTGAATGGGAATCAGTACGATTACGTTGCCAAGAATGACGTTGATGACCGCCAGCACGGGAGAAACGCCCAGCGCCACCAGCGAGGAGGCCAGGGCCAGAGCGGGGATGGAGACAGAGAGCCCCAGCCAGAAATCAGCAATGTCTTTGGTGCGCCAAGTGCGGTCGCTGACTTTGGTGGGCGCCAGGTCCGGGTTATAGTGCTTGGAGTCCAGAAGCTCCGCCTCGATTTCAGGTGTCAGCTCATAGAGCTCGTCGTTGCGCCGAATTTGTGTCTTCATAGGTTCCCTCCACTTTCATCCGATTGAAGTCCGGTACGATTGGTTCCGCCGTCACGCGTGTATCCGCCGACGACCGCTGGAATCACGGGACAGCGCGGTTTTTAGCGCCGCGCCGTCCTGCTGTGCTGGACCGGGATTACTTTCTGGAAGCGCGCTTAATCAGCTTGCCCCAGCCGCGCTCTCCCACAAACGCGCCGTTGTCATAGACCAGTCGGCCGCGGGAGTAAGTTTGAACGGGGTAGCCGTGCAGCTCCAAACCCTCCCAAATGGTATGGTCGGAATCGGAGTGCATATTTTCCTGATGGACAGTGAACTCTTTGGTGGGGTCGTAGATCACGATATCTGCATCCTTGCCCACAGTCAAACTGCCCTTTTGGGTGCAGCCAAAGATACGGGCTGGATTGGCGGCGCAGATCTGAACGGCCCGAGGGAAGGAGATGACGCCTTCGTTGGCCTTGGACAGGATGTAGGGGTACATATTTTCAACGCCTGCGCAGCCGTTTGGAATTTTACGGAAGTCGTCCTTGCCCCAGTCCTTTTCAGACTGCTGGAACGGGCAGTGGTCGGTGGCGATGGTATCCACATCGCCCCGCTTTACAGCCTCCCACAGGGCATCCAGACTCTCCTGGCCCTTCATAGGCGGAGAGCAGACGAAATTCCGGCCGTCTTCCCGCTTGAAGACATCCCGGGTGAAGTGCAGGTAGTGGGGGCAGGTCTCCATATAGATTTCCAGACCCTCGTCCTTGGCCGCCGTGACGGCTTCCACACCCTCCTTGTCGGACATATGTACGATGTAAAGAGGGGCGTTCAGGCTCCTGGCCCAGGCAATGGCTCGCCGGTCTGCCTCTCCGGCTACAAACTCAGGCCGGGAGGCATAGTGATACCAGGGGCTGAGCTTGCCCTCCGCGGCAAACTGTTCCGTGAGGGTGGTGAGGACCTCTTTGTTTTCCGCATGGACGCAGATCAAAGAGCCGGTCTCCTTGGACTTCTGCAGGACCTGATAGAAATCGCCGTCCTTCACGCCAAAGTCATAGACCATATATACTTTAAAAGAGGAGATGCCGTAGTCCACGGCCTCCTGCATGGTATCGAGTAGATTGTTAGAGAGGTCCGTGATGCCTACGTGCAGGGCGTAGTCCACAGCGGGACCATCTTCATTGGCCTCTGCCTCACGGCGCTTGGCAGTTTCCAGCAGCGTCTCTCCCTTGGCCTGACCGCTGTAGTCAAAGACCGTGGTGGTGCCGCCGCAGGCAGCCGCCCGGGTACCGGCGAAGAAGTCGTCAGAAGATACCGTCCCGCCAAAGGGGAAGGCGAGGTGTGTATGGGCGTCGATAGCACCCGGAAGCACCAGTTTGCCGGTGGCGTCAACCACGTTTTCGCAGGGAAGATCAGAGAGATCGCCGGCAATGACCGCGATCTTGCCGTCCTTCACGCCCAGATCGGCTTTGAACATCTCCCTTTCTGTTACGATGGTGCCGTTGCGAATAATCAAGTCCACAAATAATCCACCTTTCTTATCATCACACAAATACCACTTGCCTGAATGTGTCTGATTCCCCCTCCTCGTAACTGCCTGGCGGCAGGTAATGAATCACATGAGCCTGCATACCTGTACGGCGGCTGGAACAGCTTTGCGCGGGGGCTGGACTCCCGCCGCGCCCGGTTCTCAGCCCGGCGTTGCTTCATGGCTGTTTTATCATGGTGTATGGATATGAGCAAAAGGCTGTCGGCCAGACCTTTTCAGAAACAAACACATCAAAAAAACGGCATGAAGACCTTCTTTTATTATAAACATTCACCCCTCAAAAATGAAGCATAATTTCCGTTAAATTCTAAAATTGTGGAAATAGGAGAAAGTTACAGTACAGATTTGTACAAAATGTGAAATGATGAAAAGGGTATTGCATTAAAACTGTATGAAGTGTACAATGAGGCTGCATACATGTGCGGGCTGGACACTCACATTTATGGAAGGGGAAGAATGAGAAATGACAAAAAAGTACTCACAGGAACTTGTGCAGGGGTACACCATGAGCACGGTCATGGAAGAGGCTCAACGTTGTTTGCTCTGCCACGATGCGCCATGTTCCAATGCCTGCCCTGCGGGAACGGACCCTGCGAAATTTATCCGCAGCGTCCGTTTTCGTAATTTTAAAGGAGCGGCGGAGACGATTCGCAGCAACAATGCCCTGGGCGCAGCCTGCGCCAGAATCTGCCCCACAGAGCGCTACTGCGAACAGGGATGCTCCCGGTGCGGAATTGATAAACCCATCAACATCGGCGGGATCCAGCGCTTTGTCACGGATTTTGAGGAGCAGTGCGGCATGAAGGTCCTGGAGAGAGGACCGGCCAATGGAAAGAAAATTGGAATTATCGGCAGTGGTCCTGCGGGACTGCAGGCTGCGGCAACGCTGCTGCAGCTCGGCTATGAGGTTGACATTTACGAAAAGGGCGCCAAAGCCGGCGGATTTCTGCGCACCGGCATCCCGGAGTACCGCCTTCCCGACGCGGTGGTGGACACAGAGGTTGCCCGGATTGCGGAACTGGGAGCGAACTTCCTCTACTGCCGTGAGGTGGGGAAGGATGTCTCCATGGAGGAACTGAAGGAGAAGTATGATGCCGTGCTGGTGGCCGTCGGCATTGGCCGGCCGCAGATGCTGGAGATGTTCGAGGGTAATCCCTACGCGGTGCCTGCGGTCACATTCCTGGCAGAAGTGGATGAAAGGCAGGGCGAGGTGGAGCTGCCGGATAATGCGTTGGTCATCGGCGGCGGCGACGCGGCGATGGACGTATCTGCAACCTTGAAGCTGCTAGGCGTGCAGAATGTGACTACAGTCACCCGCAAGGAGCTCTCTGACTTCCGAGCTTCCAAGGTGGAGCTTGAGACCGCCCGGGCGCAGGGCGTCACCATTGTGGATGGTTACGCTCCCGTAGCGGTGGAGGGCAAGGTAGTAACCTTCCGTCACCGCAGGCTCAACAGCGAGCTGAAAATTGAGGCTGACAAGATCATCCTGGCCGTGGGTCAGAGTACTGACGCGGACCAGCTGGGGCTGCCCATCGTCAAAAACGAGGTGGATTTCGACGGCTTCCAGGCGGATGGCAAGGTCTTTGTGGCCGGCGACATTGCCAAGGGCGACAAGACGGCGGTCTGGGCGGTTCGCAAGGGCAAAGCGGCCGCCTATGCAATCCATAACTTTGTGGGAGGTAGATGACATGGTGAAGAAAGATTTATCCGTCGAATTTCTTGGCGTACATTTTGAAAATCCATTCTGTCTGTCCTCTTCTCCTGTGGGCAACTGCTATGACATGTGCAAAAAAGCCTATGATACCGGCTGGGGCGGCGTGGTATTCAAGACGATTGGCCCGGATGACTTTTTGATTGATGAGGTCTCCCCGCGCTTTGACGCCCTGACCAAGGAGGGCACTCCGTTCGTTGGCTTCAAGAACATGGAGCAAATCGCGGAGCACTCCCTGGCCCAGAACCTGGAGGACCTGCGGCGGCTGAAGAAGGACTATCCTGATAAAGTTTTGATTGCCTCCATCATGGGGCCCACGGAGAAGGACTGGGAGGAGCTGGCCCGCCTGGTAACGGAGGCTGGTGCGGACATGATTGAGATGAACCTCTCCTGTCCTCAGATGACCTCCCATGCCATGGGCTCTGATGTTGGTACCAATGCCGAACTATGCAAGAGCTTCTGCGCTGCGGTGAAACGGGGCTCCAAGCTGCCCATGATGGCCAAGATGACTCCCAATATCACGGACATGGTTCCTGTGGCCAAGGCCTGTTTGGAGGGCGGTGCGGACGGCATTGCCGCCATCAACACCATCAAGTCCATCTGCAATGTGGACCTGAACCGGAAGATCGGCATGCCCATCATCAACGGCAAGTCTTCGGTCTCCGGCTACTCCGGCAAGGCGGTAAAGCCTGTGGCCCTGCGCTTCATCCAGCAGCTGCGGGACGGCATTCCGGGTGTTGCGATCTCCGGCATCGGCGGTATCGAGACCTGGGAGGACGCTGCGGAGTTTATCCTCCTGGGTTCTACCACCCTGCAGGTCACAACCTCCATCATGCAGTATGGCTACCGGATTGTGGAGGACATGAAAAACGGCCTCATGCACTACATGGAGGAACAGGGTGTGGACAGCCTCGGCGAGCTGGTTGGCATTGCCAATCAGAATATCATTCCCGCGGAGAATCTGGACCGGGACTATGTGGTGTATCCGGACTTTGACACCGACAAGTGCATTGGTTGCGGACGCTGCTACATCTCCTGCTATGATGGCGCCCACCAGGCGATCTCCTGGGATGAGGAGAACCGCAAGCCCTCTTGCGATCACGAAAAGTGTGTGGGCTGTCACTTGTGCGTTCTGGTATGTCCTGTGCATGCCATTGATAAGGGAGAGGTAGTTATGAAGCCCGGCCGCAGCGGATCTCCGGAGGAAAAGGCGGTCTGAGCGGATATCCCTGCTTATACTTAGATGAATAGCAGAAGAAGAGACACGCTACAGGCGTGTCTCTTCTTCTGCAGCGGGTGGAATCAGGGCGAAGTCCCCTGCGTCTTTGGGGGCAGTTTGAAATCCTGTGCCACAAAGTGCAGTCTCAGCCGCAAGCATCTATCAAAGCCAGGGATAGATGCTGCCATTTTGCTGTGCCTGTCAAGAGGTGCGGACGGGCCAACAGTGTAGCGGAGATTGCGGCGGCTTGCGTATCATTTGCTGCAAAAAGATGGTCAAGGTAATTCCCTTACTGTCTCCTGGCGCTGGAGGGACCAACTCCCAGCTCCGCCCGGTATTTGGCAATGGTCCGGCGGGCGATCTGCATCCCATCCACGGAGAGGAGATCGCATAGCTGCTGATCACTCAAAGGATGCTGCGGGTCCTCGTCTCGCAAAAGGAGCAGAAGTTTTTGCTTCACTGCCTGCCGGGAGAGGCCGCCGATAGCGCGGCTGAAAAAATAGCGCAGGGGATAGGTGCCCTGCCGGCACTGCAAATATTTTCCCCGCATGGCCCGGGAGACGGTGGAAGGATGTACACCCAGCCTGGAGGATAAGGCGGCCAGCCCCATGGGGGCCAGCTCCTGAGTTTGACCCAAGAAAAAGGGGCGCTGCGCATCTAAAATGGCATCGGCACACCGCTGCAAAGTAGCACCGCGCCGGCTCAGACTGTGCAGCAGCCACTTGGCCTGCTGCATTTTCTGCTGCAAGTAGTTCCGGGTTTCTCGCTCGTCAGACTCTTTCAAAAGCTGCGCATAGTAGCTGTTGATGGAGATACGCGGCAGATAGTACTCATTTAAAACCGCCCGCAGCTCGCCATCCAACTCCAGGACAAAGATATCCGGACGTACAAATACCGGAGGCTCCGCGGCCTGAAAGACTCGGCCTGGATGGGGGTCCAGACTGGCGATTTGCTCCTTGGCTGTCAGAACCTCCTTCATGGAAAGGCCCAGTTCCTGGCAGATACGGTTGTAGCGTTTGTCTCCCAGCTCTGGAAGAAAACGGCTCACGATGTCCAGCGCGGCAGGAGAGACATTCTCCTGTCGGGCCAGCTGCAGTGCCAGACATTCTGATAAGCTCCGGGCACACACGCCGGCTGGCTCCAGTCCCTGCATGATGTCCAGCGCCTGGCGAATCAAAGCCTGCGGAATCTTCAGCTCCTGCAGTCCATCCAAATCGGCTGGAAGCAGATAGCCATCCTCATCCACCAGCTCCGCCATGTATTGGCACAGGGCCAGCAGGGGAGCGGGCAGCCGCAGGCGTTCCAGCTGATCCCGCAAAAAGGCGGCAAGACTCTCCGCTTCACGATCCAACTGCCCCCGCTCCCATGTGGGGTGTTCCTCATGAGCGAAAGTGGGGGCGGCGGCGCCGTCAATCCAGCTGGCTTTTTGCCGCAGCTCCTCATATGCGGCGTGGAGGTCAGCGGCATCCTCCTGCTCTAAGAGAGGATTTTCCTCTGTTGCTTGGGACAGATATTCTGCCAGTTCCTGCGTGTTCATTTGCAGAAGTTCCATGGATTGCAGCAGCTGCGGGGTTAGCTTCAGCATCTGCCGCAGCTCGGCGTTCAGGGAGATAAGACTCATGCGATCACCGCCTTTATTGAGAGAATCCTGTGATCCTGGGTATTGTCAAGGCACGAATCATGACACCTTCTTGCCAATATAGAAGACGTACCCGTAAGACTGATGATACTTCGCGTACAGGTCCGTTTCGTACTGGTCTTCTTTCACATAATCACTTACAATCGGATTTCCTGCGTATTTTTTCAGAAGATTTTTTTCCGCCTCGGCCCTGGGAAGGAAGTAATTTTCAGTCCAGCACACATCGGGGAGCGTGAACGCGGCAACCAAGCGGTAGCCAATTTTTTGCATGATAGATATATGGTTCCCTATGGCGTCCAGACTGCTGCCGGCATCCTCCCAAAACTTTTTTACCGCCGGGGGATATTCATCAGTCAGCCATGCGGGGCACGTCAGAGCGACATAACCGCCTTTTTTTAGAAAACGGCTCCAATAGGTTAAGCCCTTTTCAAAGCCAATTCCATCAATCATGCCTTCCGACCAGATCAGATCCAACTCATCCTTTTCAAAAGGGAGGTCTTCCGCTGAACCGACCATACCTGTTACCCGGTTTTCGAGGTGAAGCTCTTTGACCTGATCCTGAAATACATCGATAAAATCAGGAATCAGATCCACGCCCGTGATGAAACCGGCGGTATTTTGCGCGAGCAGCATGGTCTGCCCGCCAGTGCCACAGCCTAGATCGGCGATCCGGGAATGCTCGTCTAAATGGCTGATAAAGCTCAGGGCGCGAAGGGTCATCTCAGGACTGCCGGGTCCCTGCCGTTTTAACCCTTGGTGTGTTTCGATGAGCAGATCAAATTTTGTCATAGAGTGATTTCCCATATTTCTCTCCTTATATCTATAAAGTATATAGAATCGGTGGGGTGCACCTTGCAGCTATTGTTTCACATTAGCCTTTCAATCATCCTCTTGACAATTGACGGAGAAGAGGGCCGAAGGTCAAGCACCGGCTGTTCCATAAAGCGCCTCTTATGAAGTGCGGCACGAAAACGGGGCCGCCGGGCGGCAGACATTCAGCGCAGCGGTTATGGCGGAGATGAATGCACGCCGACTTTTGAAAAAAGTCGGAGCAAACGTCTGATCGTTTGCTCCGACATGGTGCCGGTGGTGGGACTCGAACCCACACGGTATCGCTACCAACGGATTTTGAGTCCGTCACGTCTACCAATTCCATCACACCGGCGGGTGGACACTGGTTTATTATACAAGAAGCCTTTGGAAAATTCAAGAGGGAGTTTGCACTTTACAGAATAAAAATGAACAGACCGTAAAAAACGGGAAATTTCCAAAGAAAAGCTACACAAACTGAGGAAGACATGATATGATAATAAATGTTGTTTTATGCGTGTTCTATGGGCGTTTCCCAAGGAATGGAGGAGGAGTTTGTGCATAAAATCCTGCGGAATCTAACGCTGGTGGGGATGATTTTTCTAGCATCCATGCTCTCTGGCTGTACGATACCAAAGCTGACGCTGAACTCCGAAGACCTCTACAGCCTTCCAACTTTGCCGGCGAAGTATACAGAGTTGAACACACAGCTCAATGAAATCCTGGAGAGCGGCGCGGAGTATGCCGCGCCCACCTCGGGGGCAAACATCCAGTCTGTACAGCTTGTGGATTTGGACGGTGATGGCCGGGAGGAGGCGGTGGCCTTTTTTCGGAACGCCGCTGAGGAAAAACCTTTGAAAATTTATATCTTCACCGCCACGGAGGATAGCTATCAAAAAACAGAATTGATTGAGGGCAGCGGTACCGGCATCTACAGCATTGCCTATACGGACCTGGATGGCGATGGGAGGATGGAGCTTCTGGTGGGGTGGAAGGCCACCACAGAGCTGCAGGTTTTGGAGGTATATGCACTTCGTCCAGGCGGGGCAGCCCTGCTGGTACGGAGTGACTATGTCAAGTATACAGCGATGGACCTGGACCAGGATCAGCGGCAGGAGCTGGTAGTGCTCCATGCTGACGAGGGAGGCGACGGCGTCGCTGATTACTACAGTTGGCAGGAGGACGGCAGTCTGGCAAGCCAGTCCTCTGCCCGGCTGTCGGTGACGATGGCGGAGCTGAACCAGCAGGGAAGAGTGACGCAGGGAAAGCTGCAGGAGGAGGTCCCGGCGCTTTTTGTCACAGGCGTAACGGATGCGTCCCGAGCGGTGACAGATATCCTCTCTGTGCGCAACGGGGAACTGACGAACGTTGTGCTCTCCGACCTCACCGGCGTCTCCGGCGAGATCGCCCCGTTCTGTTCCCTCTATCCGTCAGACATCAATAACGACGGACTGACAGAGGTGCCAAGCCCCATACAAGTTTCCTCCATGATGGAGACAGGAGCGGCTTATCAGCGGGTGGACTGGTATGCATATAACGCCGGGGGACAATCCAGCCTGGCGCTGCATACCTATCACGATGTAGAGGACCGCTGGTATCTGCGGCTGCCTGAGGAGTGGCTGAATCATATCTGGGTGGGCCGCGCCACCATGACGGATGAAGCTGCCGTAACATTTTATATCCTGGACGGCGAGGCCATGGAGCCATTTTTGCGGATTACCGCCATCACAGGCTCCAGCCGTGAAAACCGCGCGGTGCGGGGCGGACGGTTCCTGCTCAGCCGACAGTCGGAGGTCATCTATACGGCAGAGCTTTTAGATGCCAACGATACCTGGCAATACGGCGTAACTGCGGATGAGGTGCGGGAGGCGTTCAGCCTGATTACCTCCGAGTGGAGCGCTGGTGATTACTGATGGACATACAGGGATGTGTGTGAGAGAGGATTGATACCATGAGAAAAGTTTTGGTCTTGGAGGATGAGTCCAGCATCCGGAGCTTTATTGTGATCAACCTGCGGCGCGCCGGATACGATGTGATTGAGGCGGGGAGCGGCGAGGAGGCCTTAGAGTGTCTCAAGGAAAACCCGGACACCAAGGTGGCGCTGCTGGATATCATGCTACCCGGGATTGACGGATTTGAGGTTTGCCGGCGCATTCGGGCGACGAATACAAAGATCGGCATTATTATGCTCACCGCCCGTTCTCAGGAGATGGATAAGGTGACGGGGCTGATGACCGGTGCCGATGACTATGTGACAAAGCCTTTTTCCCCAGCGGAATTGACCGCCCGGGTGGACGCGCTGTTCCGGCGGGCAGGGGGGGAAGACCCGGTCAACACCGGGGAAATCCGGCAGGACCCTTTCCTGCTGAATACCAGAAACCGGACTTTGGAGAAAAACGGCCAGCGGATCAAGCTGACCCAGGTGGAGTACTCCATCATGCGGGTTTTCATGGAGAACCCTGGCAAGGCGCTGTCCCGGGAGGAGATTCTGGATCGGGTCTGGGGCCGGGACTATTTTGGAGAGCTGAAGATTGTGGATGTGAACATCCGGCGTCTGCGGCTGAAGATTGAGGACAACGTACAAAACCCGGTTTATATCACCACCGTGTGGGGGTACGGGTATAAGTGGGGATTCTGAGAGCGGCGTATTGCCCGGGGCTCCGCACGGCGGGGCGTGCCGGTGGGCGCATACAGGCGTTTTGCAGAGCGAAACTTCGGCGGCCGGGAAGCAAAAGCCAGTTTTTGCCCCATTCATATGGAGATACGGGCATCCACGGGGAGCTTAAACGGAGAGGAAGGCCGCGGTGATGGCATGAAACGGGACGCTTGGGAACAGGAGTTTCGGGCGGTTTGGCGGCGCGAGGAGCGGTTCCTGCGACAATACGAATGTCCGCCGAAGAGCCCTTTGGATCAGAAGGTGTCGGAGCTTGCTCCGGAAAAGCTGATTGAGACGCTGCGAGCTGCCTTTGAAAAGGCAGTGGCTGTTGTGTTTGACAAGGGAAGCGGCGTTGTCATCAGGGAGAACCGAAGGGCGGAACAGCAGCGGACTTATCAGATCAACGCATATGCGGCCCACTTGCAGGAGACCCGCAGAAGCCTCCGGGCTTTCTCCAAGGCGGCGGACCGGGCCGGGCGGGGCAGTGTCCTGCTGGGAGGCGCCGCTGGCATTGGGATGGGACTGCTTGGGATGACGCTGCCGGACGTGCCTTTGGTGACAGTCCTGCTGCTCAAATGCGTGTATGAGACGGCGGAGAGCTTCGGCTTTTCCTGTAAAGAGGAGACAGAGCGCATCTATGCGCTGCGCTTGATTGAAACAGCCCTTTCCGAAGGAGCGGTGCTGCGGGAAAATAACCAGGTGCTGGAACACTTTGCCCAGACGGGTATTTGGCATGACCCCATTACAGTGAACCTTCAGATCAAGGCCACGGCCCGCCGGCTGGCGGAGAGCATGCTGTATGGAAAGGCCCTGCAGAACATCCCGCTGGCAGGCGCTGTGGGTGGCGCAGGTGATTTTCTTTGCCTGCGGCGTGTGCGGCGGTACGCGTCCATCAAATACCAAAAACGATTTCTGCTGCGCCGCCGGATGGAGCAGGACTGAGAGAGGAGGAGACACCGTGGCCCGGAAAAAGATAGGAAGATGGAGAGTTTTGCGGCTGCGGGGCCTACAGCGGCGCTGGCTGTTTAACACCGTGATGCCGGTTTTTTTGCTGCTGATCCTGCTGGTGGTGGCGTTCTCGGTGGGTATCTGCAGCTATTATTACGGCTCCATGCAGAAGGGACTGGAATCCCGTGCCCAGGCCATGGCGAACTCCTTTAACGACTATTTCATGGACAGCGGCTACAACACCTATTACCAGATGGCAGTCCGATCTGCGGAGTCCTTTGAGGACAAAGACCGCATTGAGATGCAATTTATCAACAGCAGCGGGCGGATTCAGGTTTCCACCTCCGGCCTGACGGCTGGAACTTCCCCGGGCACACCGGACATTGGCCAGGCTCAGGCGGGGAGCGAGATGACGCCCTATCCCTATCAGGGAATCGACCCCGAGACAGGGGAGCAGATTATGGCAGTGTCCTACCCGCTGGCCTCCAATGGCCGGGTGGTGGGGGTTCTGCGTCTGGTCACGTCACTGCGGGTGGTGAACAGCCAAGTGTTGATGATGATCTTGCTGGTGGTTCTGGTCTCCGGGCTGTGCATGTCCCTGATTATCATGTCCAACCTGATTTTCATCAACAGTGTGGTGGAGCCGGTGGCGGTTGTGACGGAGTCGGCCAAGCGGATTTCTGATGGCAGCTATGGCTTCCAGATTGAAAAGCAGTACCCGGATGAGCTGGGTGAGCTGGTGAAGAACATCAACCTGATGTCTTTGAAGATCAGCCAGAACGAGAAGATGCAGACGGAGTTTATTTCCTCGGTCTCCCATGAGCTGCGCACCCCGCTGACTGCAATCAACGGCTGGGGCGAGACGATTCTGGAGGACCCCACCGGCGACCCGGAGCAGCTGCGGCGGGGCATCCGGATTATTCTGAACGAGTCCCGGCGCCTGTCCACCATGGTGGAGGAACTGCTGGAGTTCTCCAAAATGCAGGACGGCCGCTTTACACTCCAGATTGAGCAGGTAGATCTGCAAGCGGAGCTTGAGGACGCCATCTTTACCTACCGGGAGCTCTTCCGGCAGGAGGGTATTGAGCTGGAATATGAGACGCCGGAGGACCTTCTGCCGCCCATCCCCGGCGATCCGGAGCGGCTCAAACAGGTATTCTGCAATGTGCTGGACAATGCTGCCAAACACGGCGGTGCCGGCAAGCGCATTGTCGCTTCCATTGCCAGAGAGGGCGAGGAGCAGGTGATTCGGGTACGGGACTTTGGCCCTGGCATTCCGGAGGCAGAGCTGCCCTTCGTCAAGCAGAAATTCTATAAGGGTACTTCCAAAGCCCGGGGCAGCGGCATCGGACTTGCCGTGTGCGATGAGATCGTGGGGCTTCATGGAGGCCAGTTTGAAATCGGCAACGCGGAGGGCGGCGGCGCGATGGTGACGATTCGCCTTCCCATGCAAAAATAGAAATCGAACAAATGTTTGCAATTTTGGTGAGACTGTGGTAGAATCACAAAAGAAAGGGATATCCATGGCAGAAGAGAAAAATTCCTGCGGCTTCCGCACCAGCATTGGCGGACAGGCGCTGATTGAGGGCATTCTGATGCGGGGGCCGGAGAAGCAGGCCATTGTGGTCCGGGATCAGGACGGAAACCTGGTGGAAAAGGTGGAGGCCCTGAAAATGATCAAGGACCGCTACCCCATTCTAGGCATGCCTCTGATCCGGGGGACAGTCAACTTTCTGGCGGCGATGGTTAGCGGCGTGCGGGCACTGATGTACTCGGCGGATTTTTATCCAGAGGAGGAGGCGTCCGAGCCCTCCCGATTTGAGCAATGGTTGGAGCGGCATCTCACCAGCAAAAAGCTGGAGAGTGCCATTGTTATGCTGGCAGTTGCGATGGGAGTGGGGCTGAGCGTGTTCCTCTTCATGGTGCTGCCAACCTTCCTCACAGGGGGACTGCTGCATCTCTTTCCGGATTTCCCGATGTGGGGGCGGAACCTGATGGAGGGAATTCTCAAGGTGCTGATCTTCCTGGGCTATTTGATTGTGTGTTCTAGACAAAAGGATATCTACCGCGTGTTCCAATACCATGGTGCGGAGCATAAGACCATCTTCTGCTACGAGGCGGGTCTGCCACTGACGGTGGAGAATGTCCGAATCCAGCCGCGCCACCATCCGCGATGTGGGACCAGCTTCCTGTTTGTAGTGATTTTTGTGTCCATACTGCTCTCCAGCGTGGTATTCGGCATCTGGCCCATCACCAATGTCTGGCTGCGGACGCTTATTCATCTGCTCCTGTTGCCCTTGGTGGTGGGGGTCACTTATGAGTTTAACCGCTGGGTGGGGCGGCATGTACAGGATAACGGCCTTGCTAAAATCCTGACTGCACCCGGACTTTGGCTCCAAAATTTCACCACAAACGAGCCGGACGACAGTATGATGGAGTGTGCGATCCGCTCTTTGGAGCTGGTGCTGCCTGAGGAAAAAGGCAAGGATGCCTGGTAATCAGAACCTGATCTCTTGACAAGATCCTGCAAAATTCCTCAAATTTGACTACGGAGTGACATATGGCGACCACATATAACAATTTGTATTTGGATATTCGGCAGCGCCTTCGGGCCGCAGGCATCGAATCCGCCACGCTGGAGGCCCGGGAACTGGTATGCTTCGGAACCGGCAAGAGCCGGGAGGAACTGGCACGCTCCGGCGGGCTGTATGCCTCCCCGGAGCTGGAACAGCGGGTGCAGAAGCTGGTGGACCGTCACTTGGCCGGAGAGCCGGTGGCCTATCTCATCGGAGAATGGGAGTTTTACGGACTGCCGCTGGACATTTCCCCGGACGTGCTGATTCCACGGCCAGACACAGAGGTGTTGGTGGAAGAAGCTGTGAAGTACCTCCAGGAACAGGAGGAGTGCCGGGTTTTGGACTTGTGTTCTGGCAGTGGCTGTATAGGGTTAGCCCTTGCCAGCCAGGTTTCCCGGGTCAGGGTGGTGTTGGGGGAGTATTCTGACGCGGCGTTGAAAATCTGCCGTCAGAATATTCGCCGCAACGGCCTGAGTGCCCGGGTAGTGTCTGTGCAGGCAGATGCCAGGGAGCGTCCAGGCCGCACCCTGGGGGAATTTCAGTGTATTATCTCCAACCCGCCCTACATTCCCAGAGGGGATATTGCCGGGCTGGATGCATCCGTCCGGGACTATGAGCCGCATCTGGCGCTGGACGGAGGAGAAGATGGTCTGGATTTCTACCGCAGCATCTCCGAGCAATGGAGAGAGTGCCTTGTGCCTGGCGGACGGCTCTATTTTGAGGTTGGAATCGGACAGGCGGACGCGGTGCTGCGCATCATGCGCACCCAGGGCTTTGGCGATATTCAGGTGGTGAAGGACCACCAGGATATCCCCAGAGTGGTGTTCGGCACACTCTGCACGGAGGTCTGAGGAAAAGAAAGCGCAGATGGTGCAGATGAACATGGGCCGGATGGCGGTCAAAGTTCTGGGACTGGATAAATCGGACGCTATCATGGCAGCGGTTCAGCGGAGATGTCTCTTGAGGCCATGATTTTTGGCGTATTTGCGACTGTTTTTATGGAGGCCGGCGGAATGAGACGTAACGAGTGCCTATTTTGAGCGGGCAAAGCAGCTTTCAAATTTGACGTTTCATAATGGTGAGGGACTCTTTTCGGGGGATCGGTTAGGGAGAGGTATCCCTTTTCAGCAAGCTGCTCTTTGCCTCGATATGCGCTCTGGGGCCAATATGTTTTGAAAAACTTGGGATTTAAGCTGCCGCAGGGAGAAAAGAGCGCCCAGATCGAAGAGAAACCTGCTTTATATCGGAAGATTTGCCGCTGGTATGGGGGTGATCTGAGGACAGAAAATGCCTTTGCCGGGCCTTGGGTCAGGTCTGCCCCATCATATAGGCATCTCCGCTGTGAAAAGAGTATATGCTGTGGAGCAATCGCTGACATAATCAGATTTAGGAGGAAAAGACTATGGCAAAGGACAAGGGACCGCTGCCCAGCGCGGCACCGGCGGACGATAAGAAGCGGGCTATCGACACCGCGATGGCCCAGATTGAGAAGATGTATGGCAAGGGTTCTATTATGCGATTTGGGGACCGGTCCGAGCTGAATGTGGACTATATCCCAACGGGCTCCCTGGCACTGGATGTGGCGCTTGGAATTGGGGGCCTTCCCAAGGGCAGGATCATTGAAATCTACGGGCCGGAATCCTCCGGCAAGACCACGCTGGCCCTGCACGTGGTGGCGGAGGCCCAGAAGCGGGGGGGTGAGGTGGCCTTTGTGGACGCGGAGCACGCATTGGACCCCACCTATGCCCGAGCTCTGGGGGTGCGGGTGGAGGACATGCTGATCTCCCAGCCGGACACCGGTGAGCAGGCCTTAGAGATCACCGAGGCTCTGGTACGTTCCGGTGCCATCGACGTGATCGTGGTGGACTCCGTAGCGGCGCTGGTGCCCCGGGCGGAGATTGAGGGCGAGATGGGCGACAGCTATGTGGGGCTGCAGGCCCGGCTGATGAGCCAGGCGCTCCGTAAGCTCACTGGCGCCATCGGCAAGACCAACACCATTGTCATTTTCATCAACCAGCTCCGGGAGAAGGTAGGCGTCATGTACGGAAACCCTGAAGTCACCACCGGCGGCCGAGCACTGAAATTTTATTCTTCCGTTCGTATTGATGTGCGTCGGGTGGAGGCGCTGAAAAACGGCAGCGAGGTGGTGGGCAGCCGCACCCGGGCCAAGGTTGTCAAGAATAAAGTCGCGCCCCCCTTCCGAGAGGCGGAGTTTGACATCATGTATGGCCAGGGCATCGCCCGGGAGGGAGAGCTGATCGATCTGGGCGTGAAGCTGGACCTGGTACAGAAGGCCGGCTCCTGGTTCTCCATGGGAGAGACCCGGATTGGCCAAGGCCGGGACGCCGCCAAAAAATACCTGCTGGATAACCCGGAGATCGCCGCCCAGCTGGAGGAGGATATCCGGAAAAACTTTGATAAGCTGATGAGCAGCCAGTCCCGCATTGCGGCCAAGGCTGCGGGACGTGCTGTCGATGTGAGCGCCGACGATTTTGACGATGCGGATTGAGCGCATTGAGGCGTCCCGGCATAAACGGGGCAGAGTGTTGGTCTTTTTGGAGGACGGCGCCTGCCTGAAGATCACGGAGCAGGAGCTGCTGGACTTCGGCCTGCGGGCTGGGGATCTTTTGGACCAGGCGGCACTACGGCGGCTGAAGGAGGCTGCCGGCGCTTCCAATACCAAGGCCGCCGCAGCGGACCTCGTTGGGCGGCGGGCTATGAGCCGACGGGATTTGGAGCGCAAGCTCCGGGAAAAGGGAGCCAGTGAGGCGGAGGCCCACTATGCCGCTGAGTGGATGGAGGCTATCGGCGCCATCAACGATGCGGACTATGCCGCGGCCCTGGTTCGCCACTGCGGGGAGAAGGGATATGGTCCCGCACGGGTTCGGGAGAAGCTCCATGAAAAGGGTGTGCCCCGGGAGCTGTGGGAGGAGGCCCTGGAGGCTCTGCCGGACCCGGCCGGGCAGATCGACCGCTTCCTGCTGTCCAAGCTCCGAGGCAGGACCCCGGATGAGAAGGAGAAAAAGCGCCTTTGTGACGCGTTGGCCCGCCGGGGCTTTGCCTGGCCGGATATCCGGGCAGCCTGGAGCCGCTTGGGAGCGGAGATCACGGAAAACTGAGAAAAGCGGTCCATCAAGAGGAGGCTCCCATGGGCAAAGAAAAACGGGTGCTGCGTGTTCTTGCTTTGTCCCTGACCGGGATTTTTCTGCTTCTTTTGCTCTGGGGCCTGAGTCCCGGCCCGGAGTGGTTGGCCCGGTTTGCGGCGGAGCGTTATGCACGGCGATACGCTTGCGATTATAGCTGTCATGCCCTTGTAATAGAAGGCGAGATCAGCCGCCGGGTGGCTGGGACGTTTCAGGTACGGTATCCATCCTGGATTGTGCTGTTATCCCGGGAGGACGACCCAGACCGTCAGGGCATCGTCCTTCGGCTGGAACTCAAGGACGGAATTTTTCCCACCGCAGTGACGGAAGCCAGCTGGTGGACACCGGAAGAATCCATGGAGCGGCCGGAGATTCCTCTGCCGGTTTCCCCATAAAAAAACAAGAAAACGGAGCGATCCTATGTCATATAATGTTGCATTTATTTCCCTGGGCTGTGCCAAAAACCAGGTGAACTGCGAGCAGATGATGGCCTCTGTCCAGGCTGCCGGACATACCATCCAGACTGACCCGGAGGGGGCGGATGTGGCGGTGGTGAATACCTGCGGCTTCCTGGCCTCCGCCTGTGAAGAGGCCATCGACAATATTCTGGAAATGGCGGAGCTGAAAAAGGCCGGAAAGCTCAAAAAGCTTCTCGTCACCGGCTGCATGGCCCAGCGCTATCAGGCTGATGTGCTGGGAGAGCTTCCGGAGGTGGACGGCATTCTGGGCACCGGCAGCTATGGTGAAATTGTGGCAGCCATTGACGAGGTCATGACCGGCGGATTCCGGCCCTGCCGCCTGGGAAATATTCACACAGCAGAGCAGGGAGGAGCCCGTATTCTCTCCACACCGCCCTGGTACGCCTACTTACGGATTGCAGAGGGCTGCGATAACCACTGCGCCTATTGCGTAATTCCGTCACTGCGGGGCAAGTACCGGAGCCGTCCGCTGGAGGAGCTTCTGGACGAGGCGGCGGAGCTGGCCTCTGCCGGAGTCCAGGAGCTGCTGGTGATCGCTCAGGATATTACGCGCTACGGCACGGACCTGAATGGAGAGCATCAGCTGGCGAAGCTGCTGCGGCAACTCTGTAAGCTGGACTTCCATTGGATCCGTCTCCATTACCTCTATCCGGATGAGATCACCGAGGAGTTGATCGACGTGATTGCAGCGGAGCCAAAGATCGTCAAATATCTGGACATCCCCATCCAGCACTGCAACGACGGGATTTTGAAAGCCATGAACCGCCGGGACACCAAGGCGGAGCTGCTGGCGCTCTTTGAAAAGCTCCGTGCCCGGATTCCCGGCCTGGTGCTGCGGACCAGCCTCATCACCGGGCTTCCTGGCGAGGGAGCGGCGGAGTTCGAGGAGCTGTGCCAGTTCCTGCGGGAGGTCCGCATTGAACGAGCTGGAGTATTTCCCTTCTCTCCGGAGGAGGGGACCCGGGCGGCACAGATGGAGCACGTGGACATGGATGAAGCCAAGCGCCGCTCAGAGCTGGCGGTGGACGTACAGTCCGACATCATCGACGCGTATAATGAGTCTGTCCTTGGTTTGGAGCGGGAGGTGCTGTGCGAGGGCTTTGACGCCCAGGCCCAGATGTATGCGGGCCGCAGTTATGCCGAATCCCCAGATATTGACGGACACATCTACTTTACAGCCGATGAGGCGGTGGAACCGGGGACTTTTGTTATTGTCCGTCTAACTGGCGTGATGGACGGCGAGCTGACCGGCGAGGCGGTGGAATGAGTTCGCCGCTGGAGGAAATTCCCGGCGTGGGTCCTCGGATTGCGGCTGTGATGGAGGCGCTGGGCATCCAGGCGGTTTCCGACCTCGCGGGGGCGGACCCGGAGGAATTGTACCGGCGGGAATGCCTGATGAAGGGCTTTCAGGAGGACCGCTGCGCCCTCTATGTGTGGCGGGCGGCGGTCTATTATGCCGAGCACCCACGGCCGGAAGCGGAAAAACTGAAGTGGTGGTACTGGAAGAACCGGCCCTACCCACCGGAAGAAGGAGAAAAGCGATGAATCTGCCAAACAAACTGACGCTGCTGCGCATTATTCTGATCCCTGTGTTTATGGCTGTTTTATACTGGGGGTTCCCCAATGCCGGGTACGTGGCCCTGGCGATTTTCATTGTCGCCAGTCTCACGGACCTGCTGGACGGCAAGATCGCCCGAAAGTACAACCTGGTGACGGACTTTGGCAAGTTTGCGGACCCACTGGCGGACAAAATGCTGGTGACGGCCGCCATGCTGTGGTTTGTGGAGATTGGGCAAATGCCGGCCTGGGCGCTGCTGATTGTGATCTGCCGGGAATTCGCCGTGAGCGGTCTGCGGATGATCGCCAGCGACAAGGGGCGGGTGATCGCTGCGGGCTGGTCCGGAAAAGTCAAGACCGCCTCCACTATGGTGTGTGTGGTGCTGATGTTCCTGCCGATTCCGCCAGTGGTGAACACTATTTGCGTGTGGGTAATCACTTTGACCACGCTTTATTCCGGCGTGGAGTATTTTGTGAAGAACCAGGATGTGATTGCCTCCGCCTGAGGCAGGATGCACAGCGCCCTGCCGGATATGGGGAAGCCCCATTTCCTTTTTATATTTGGACTGACGGGTAATGACTGCAAGAATTTTACGATGGTTGACGAAAGGCGGTTAATGATAGCCTGAATCACTCCAAAAGGTAACAGGGGAAATCTCCCGCTTGACAGACGGCGGGGAGCGTGATATAGTACCATCGTAAAAATAGCAAAGACGGAGAAGAGGCCGTGCGTGGGCGCGCAGAGAGGGGCACAGAATGCTGTGAGTGCCCTGCGTCAGATGGCGGCCGGTACCACTCCCGAGCTGCCCGGGAGATGACCGGGACGGGACCTCCCGTTACAGAGGACACGAGCGGCGCCTTACCGGCGCAAGCAGGGTGGAACCGTGGAATACAGCTTGTATCCCACCCCTGATCCAAGTCAGGGGTGGGATTTTTTCACCCCTTATCATGAAGGAGGAGAACAGAGATGTCCGAAGAAAACAAGAGCGAATTTACCTTTGAAAGCCCCGAATACCGCAAGACCTATTGGCACACCTGCTCCCACGTGCTGGCACAGGCCGTCAAGCGCCTGTGGCCGGAGGTGAAGCTGGCCATCGGCCCCTCTATCGATGAGGGCTTTTATTACGATATGGATGCGCCCTTTGCCTTTACGCCGGAACACCTGGCCGAGATCGAGGCGGAGATGCGGAAAATCTGCAAGGAAAAGCTGAAGCTGGAGCGGTTTGAGTTGCCCCGGGAAGAGGCTTTGAAGTTCATGGAGGAAAAGGGTGAGCCCTATAAGGTGGAGCTGATCAACGACCTGCCCGCCGACGCCCATATCAGTTTCTATCAACAGGGCGAGTTCACCGACCTGTGCGCCGGCCCCCATCTGGATTCCACCGGCCGGATCAAGGGCAATGCCATCAAGCTCACTGCCTGTAACGCCGCTTACTGGCGGGGCGACTCCAACCGTGAGACCCTCCAGCGGATTTACGGCATCGCCTTCCCCAAGAAGGAGGAGCTGGACGCATATCTGGAGCGGATTGAGGAGGCCAAGCGACGGGACCACCGGAAGCTGGGCAAGGAGCTGGGGCTCTTTATGATGACGGAAGAGGGACCGGGTTTCCCCTTCTTCCTGCCAAAGGGCATGGTGCTGAAGAACACACTGCTGGACTATTGGCGTCAATGCCACAAGCGCTACGGCTATGTGGAGATCGCAACCCCCATTATCCTCAATCAGGAGCTGTGGCACCGCAGCGGTCACTGGGACCACTATAAGGACAACATGTATACCACCGTTATTGACGGCGAGGATTACGCCGTTAAGCCCATGAACTGCCCCGGCGGCATGCTGGTATACAAGAACGAGCCTCACTCCTATCGGGATCTGCCCCTGCGGATGGCGGAGCTGGGTCTAGTCCACCGCCACGAGATGTCCGGGGCACTCCATGGTCTGTTCCGGGTCCGGTGCTTCACACAGGATGACGCACATATCTTCATGACGCCGGAGCAGATGAAGGATGAGATCAAGAACGTGGTGAAGCTCTTTGACGAGATTTACTCCACCTTTGGCCTGACCTACCAGATTGAGCTCTCCACCATGCCGGAGGACCACATGGGCGATGAGAAGGACTGGAAGTTTGCGGAGGACACCCTCCAGGCCGCCATCACTGAGATGGGGAAGGCGTTCGTCATCAACGCCGGCGATGGAGCCTTCTATGGCCCCAAGCTGGACTTCCATCTGGCGGACTCCCTGGGACGGACGTGGCAGTGCGGCACCATTCAGCTGGACTTCCAGATGCCGGAGCGCTTTGAGCTGGAATATACCGGCGAGGACGGGCAGAAGCACCGCCCCGTCATGATTCACCGGGCGCTCTTAGGCTCCATTGAGCGATTTATCGGCGTCATTACGGAGCATTTCGCGGGAGCTTTCCCTGCGTGGCTCTCCCCGGTGCAGGTCAAGGTACTGCCCATTACAGACCGGGCCGCCGGCTATGCCAAGGAACTGCAGGAGGCGCTGGATGCCCGGGGCTTCCGGGTAGAGGTGGACGGCCGCAATGAGAAGGTCGGCAAGAAGATCCGCGAGGCCACCATGGAGAAAGTCCCCTATATGCTGGTGGTGGGAGACCGGGACATGGAGAATGGCACTGTCTCTGTCCGGCACCGCTCCGGAGAGGACCTGGGCGCCATGTCCCTGGAGGACTTCATCAAGCTGCTGGATCACGAGGTTCAGACCAGAGCGATCCAATAAACAAGAGGCCGCCGGAGGATATTCCGGCGGCCTTTTTCTTGCGTGCGTACAGCCCTGAAGAGAGCAGACTATTATGGGGGAAACCGCAGGCGAGGAGATTAAAATGACAGACCGAAGATAGCATCCTGCATAAAAAATGGCTGAAACCGGAAAAAAGTCTTGAAAAATGAAGGCGCCTGCGGTATGATGTGCAAGTAGCCTAGACTACGTGAAAAAACGAGGAAAGAGGATTTGAGATGAAGAAGTTTTTATCTTTGCTGATGGCTGTTCTCATGATGGCCTCTGTCCTGGCTGGCTGCGGCGGTGACACCACCACCGATGAGACCGAGCAGGATGCAAACACACAGGATACCACCACCGAGCAGACGGGAACCAACGTCTCTCCCCTGACTGGCTCCGGCACAGAACTGAAGTTCCGCACCGGCGGCGAGCAGGGAACCTACTATGGCTTCGGCACTGTGCTGGCGCAGGCCGTCACTTCCAGCGGCTGCAATACCAAGGTGACAGCTGTATCTAGCAACGGCTCCCAGGACAATATCGAGCAGATGGACTATAATACGGCCCAGCTGGGCTTCGTCCAGTCCGACGTGATGGACTATGCCTATAACGGCACCAACTTGTTTGAGGGCTATCCCGTCACCGGCTTCTCCACTGTGGCAGCGCTTTATATGGAGCAGGTCCAGATCGTCACCTGTGACCCGGAGATCAAGACTGTGGCGGATTTGGCGGGCAAGACTGTCTCCATCGGCGCCTCCGGCTCCGGCGTGTTCTACAACGCCATCGACATTCTGAGCGCCTATGGCCTGGACTATGAGACCGATATCAAGGCCCAGTATCAGGATTTCGGCAACAGTGCTGACTCCCTGCAGGATGGCAAGATCGACGCCGCCTTCGTGGTGGCCGGCGCCCCCACCACGGCTATCGCCTCCCTGGCAACCGCGAAGGACACCTATCTGGTGAGCCTGGACGACGAGCACATCGCCAAGCTTCAGGAGACCTCCCCCTACTATGAGAAGTATGTGATCCCTGAGGGCACCTATGACGGCGTGCCCGAGGCCACCACCGTGGCTGTCAGCGCCGTGGTCATCGCCCGGGACGACGTGAGCGAGGAGGATGTGTACAACTTCGTCTACACCATCTTCGAAAACGCCGATTCCATCGCCGCCTCTCATGACAAGGGCAAGGAGCTGGATCTGGAGTTTGCCGCCGGTGTCACCAACGTGCCTTATCATCCCGGCGCCGCCAAGTACTTCGCTGAGAAGGGCTTTGAGGTGCCCACCAAGTAAAGCATCCGTTAAAATCGCGTAAAAACAACGGAAAAAAGGACGGGAGACTGCGGCAGAACGTTTCTGCCGCAGTCCCTGTCGGTTTTACGAGGCAGATGAGACCGTGCGGACAGCACGCGGCGTCATGTGCTTCGTGAGAGAACACTAAAGGAGGAGAGAGTATGAGCTTTTGGAAAAAAGACACAAAAGCTGAAGTGACGGAAGACATCAGTGTCGGCAGCGCAGCCGACGTGGAAGCCGTCATGAAAAAATACGACCGGGAATCCAACACCCGGTTGTGGGAGGGAACTCCGAAACTGGTGATCCGCGTTCTGATGGCGATGTTCTCCCTGTACTGCATCATCGACACGGTATTCCTCAGCACCAAGCAGGAGGTCCGGTTGCCCGTCTTCGTGGGGCTGATCCTGCTGTTTGGCTTTTTGCTGTTCCCCGCCAAGAAGGGGGACAACCGGGTGAACTACCTGCCCTGGTACGACGTGGTGCTGCTGATCGCCGGCCCCGGGGCCTACTTCTTCTACGCAGTCAACGCTGACGAGGTCATTCGGATGTCTGCCCGTGTCATGCAGAATGACCTCTACATGATCGTGGGATTGATCGGCGTGCTGGCGCTGATTGAGCTGTGCCGGCGATGCGTGGGATTGCCGATTCTGTGCGTTGCCGGCGTGCTGCTGGTCTACACGTTCTTCAATCTGATGGGAGGCGCACCCCTCGGCATAGAGCAGATTCGGTTGGCCTTCTATCAGGTCATCCGGACGATGTTCTATACCTTTAATGGTATTTTTGGCGGCCCCATTAACGTGTGCGCCAAGTTCATCGTGGTGTTCATCATCTTCGGCGCGTTTTTGGAGCGCACCGGTATTGCACAGTTCTTCATCAACCTGGCCAACGCGCTGGCCGGCGCCGCCCCCGGCGGCCCCGCTAAGGTGGCGGTCATCTCCTCCGCCCTGTGTGGAATGGTGTCCGGCTCCTCTGTGGGCAACACGGTCACTACCGGCTCTGTCACTATCCCCATGATGAAAAAGACCGGCTACAAGGGCGAGTTTGCCGGCGCGGTGGAGGCGGCAGCCTCTACTGGCGGACAAATCATGCCTCCTATCATGGGCGCCGCTGCCTTCCTGATGGCGGAGTTCACCGGCGAGCCCTATGGCACGATTGCCATGCGTGCTATTCTACCGGCAGTGCTGTATTTTGCCGGCATCTATATCGCCGTACACCTGGAGGCCAAGAAACTGGGCTTAAAGGGCATTCCAAAGGATCAGCTGCCCCGGATGAGCCACCTGCTGCCCAGAATCTATCTGCTGCTGCCCCTGGTCATCCTGGTGGTCATGGTTTCCACCAACATGTATACCATGGCCTTCTCTGCGGCGATTGCGATTGTGGCGGCTATTGGTGTGGGCCTCTTGGACAATGTAATTACGATTGCCACAAAGAACCCGGATCGCAGCAATTTCCTCACGCCTGTCAAAATTGTAGACGCACTGGAGAGCGGTGCGAAAGGCTCTATCACAGTGGCTGTGGCCTGTGGTGTGGCCGGCATTATTTCCGGCTGCATTACCGTGACGGGCCTTGCCTCCAAGCTGCTCAGCGCAATTGTGAACCTCTCTGGAGGCCATATGATGATTGCGCTGGTGCTGACAATGCTCTGCTGCATTGTGCTGGGCATGGGCGTGCCCACCACCGCCAACTACTGCATCATGGCGGCCACCTGCGCCCCGATTCTGATGGACCCCTCCATCGGTGTCACCAAAATGGCGGCGCACTTCTTCGTGTTCTATTTTGGCATTGTGGCGGACATCACGCCCCCGGTGGCCCTGGCGGCCTATGCCGGCAGCGCAATTGCCAAGGCTGATCCCATGCGGACGGGTATCAACGCAACAAAGCTTGCGATTGCGGCGTTCATTGTACCCTATATCTTTGCCATGAATCCTCAGATGCTGTTTGTCAATGTGAGCAGCCCCTTCCAAGTGGTGCAGATCTGCATCAGTGCCCTGTTGGGAATTTTCGGCGTGGCTGCGGCTCTGAATGGCTTCCTGTACCGCCCCCTCAATCCGCTGATGCGGATTGTGCTGGTGGCAGGCGGCTTAGGCATGCTGATTCCTGGCACGCTGACCGATGTGACGGGGCTGGTGCTGGTAGCGGCGGTGCTGATGTATCAGCGGGCCACTGCCAAGCGCATGGCTGCTTGACAGCAGCCCGAAAAAACCGCTTTCCCAACATGGAAAGCGGTTTTTTTAATGGACTTTTGCTGGCCCGATGCAGCCCTGTAAAGAGGAAGGACCGCTTGAAACTGTAACCGTTTTGTTGTTGTATTCTCTGATGGACTGTACTAGCATAAATAGTACACTCGGCGAACCAGGCATTTCTTGGATTACAGGCGAAGGATGCGCCGTCCGAAGATGTCATTGCAATATCAACCGATGAAGGAGAAGTGATCATGTCTGAAGTCATGGAAAGAGAGGAACAGCTTACCCCTGAGCTGGAACCGCAGACGGAACCGGAAAAGTCCTCCCTGAAACAGAAATGGAAGAATATGCCTCGAAAAAAGCGGCGGCGTTTGATCCGCTGGATAATCATTCTGGCGATTCTGGCAGCGGCAGGCTTGATGCTGTACAAAATCTTTGGCGGCTCTGGGGGCAAGACGGAGACCGAGATCATGACCGCGGAGGTGCAGTACGGCTCGATTACTGCCACAGTGGAGGGCAGCGGTATGACCCGCGCAAAGAACAGCGAGGCCATTACCATCACCACTGCCGGTACCATGTCTGAGGTATTTGTGACAGAGGGACAGCAGGTAACGGCAGGGGACCCTCTGTTTACGGTAGACTCTCCTGCGGCGCGTACAGCTGTGGATAAAGCGCGCGCGGATGTCGCGGGCTATGAAAAGCAGCTTTCCGCCCTGCAAAAGGATATCGCGGGGCTGAACCTGACGGCGCCGCACGCCGGTAAGATTATGCTGGGAGAGGATGCACCGAAATTGAATCCCGGTGAGGAGATTTCCAAGGGGACCGTTGTGGCGCAGCTCAATGACGACACGAAAATGCGCCTGGAGCAGTATTATAGCTATGCCTATGCCGGTGATCTGTATGTAGGGCAGAAGGTGGAGGTCTCCGTCCCCACTCTGATGACCACAATCTCCGGCACTGTGGAGGCGGTACATATGGTCAGCCGGATTACCCCGGAGGGCTCCAAACTGTTTTCTGCGGAGATTCTGGTGGATAACGAGGGGGCTCTGACAGCGGAGATGGTGGCCTCTGCCACGGTCACGGTGGATGGAGAGACCGTCTATCCTTACGAGCCTGGAAAGCTGGAGTATTACCGGACCACAGATTTGAAGTCCACGGTCAACGGCACGATTCTGGTCAACAACCTGGTGGACTATCTGCAGGTTTCTGCGGGACAGGTTCTGGTGCAGATCGACGGTGAGAGCAGCGAAAATGAGATGTTCAACATTCAGCAGAGCCTGGAAACTGCGCAGGAAGAGCTGGAAAAGGCAGAGAAGAACCTGGCCAACTGTAGCGCCGTGGCACCGATTGACGGCACAGTGATTGGACTGACACTTCAGCCCGGTGATGAGATCAATACTCAAAACCCCATCGTGACCATTTCTGACACTTCTACCCTGACCGTCAGCGCCACGGTGGATGAGCGGAATATCAGCTATGTCAAGGCGGGTATGATGGTGGATTTGAACCAGTGGGATACCTTGGCAACTGGGACGGTGGAGAGCGTCAGCCTCTCCAGCACCGTCAACAACGGCGTGGCGACCTACCCCATGACGATCACTGCCGATAACTATGAGGGAACGCTGCAGGTCAACAGCAGCATCAACTACACCCTGATCGCCAGCCAGAATGATAACTGCCTGGTACTGCCTCTGCAGGCGGTGCGCACGGTCACTATGGAAGATGGTTCTATGGCTACTGTGGTCTATGTGCAGGGCGACAGGCCGGACAACGCCATTGAGGTGCCCTTCGTGGAAGAGGAGATTCCCGAGGGCTACTGGGCGGTTCCGGTCGAGATCGGCATCCAGGACAACTATAACGTGGAGATCAAGTCCGGCGTGGAAGAGGGCACCGTGGTCTTCACACAGATGCAGTCCGCCAGCACCTGGGGTTGACGCTATGGCAAAGCTGATTGAGCTGCGGAACGTCTATAAAATATACAGTGAGGGCCTGGAAAGTGAGGTTCGGGCGCTGGATGGCGTTTCGCTGGAAATTGAGCGGGGGGAGTTTGTGGCGATTGTGGGGCAATCCGGCTCTGGCAAGTCCACGATGATGAATGTGCTGGGCTGTCTGGATATTCCCACTCGCGGAGATTATTTTCTAAACGGCACCGACGTCCGGGAGCTGACGGACAAGGAGCTCTCCCGCATCCGCAACAAGGAGATCGGATTTATTTTCCAGCAGTATAATCTGATTCAGGACCTGACTGTGCTGGAAAATGTGGAGCTGCCTTTGGTCTACCAAGGGGTCTCTGCGGATGACCGCCGGGAGATGGCCCTGGCCGCTCTGGAGAGGGTGGGGCTTGCCGAACGGGTGAAGCACCGGCCCACCCAGATGTCCGGCGGCCAGCAGCAGCGGGTGGCGATTGCGCGGGCCATTGCCGCGAATCCCTCCATTGTCATGGCGGATGAACCCACAGGCGCGCTGGACTCCCGGACGGGCCTGGAGGTGCTCGCCTTCCTCCAGAAGCTGAACCGGGAGGGGACCACCGTAATTTTGATTACCCACGATAATGGCATTGCCGCCACTGCCCGGCGCTGCGTGAGGCTGACGGACGGCAGGATCGTGGAGGACCAGGTCCAGGAGGTGGATTGGCTGTGAACATCATGCAGGCATTCAAAATGGCATGGAAATCCATCTGGGGGAAAAAAGGCCGGTCAACTCTGACGATTCTTGGTATTTTTATCGGCATCGCAGCGGTGATGACCATCGTCTCCGTGCTGGAGGGCATGAAAGAGTTTACCCGCCAGCAATACGCGGCCATGGGCAGCAACCGCATCAGCGTCTATATCTGGTCCTATTCCTATGACGAAGAGGGCAACAGCTTGGCGCCGGACTATTTCCCGAATCTTTATAACTACTGTAACGGGATGCGGCAGTATATCGACGGCGTGACTCCACAGGGCAATGTCAACGCCACCGTATCCTATGGGACCAAGTCCACCGCCAATATGGAGTACAGCTGGGATGAAAATGGGAATATCACCGGTGAGATGCCGCCGAGTCTGTACTACGTCAGCGACCAGTACAGCGCATGCAGTAACCTGACCCTGGCCAAAGGGCGGGACCTTGCATATTTGGATATGAAGAATTATAACCAGGTGTGCGTGATAGGCGCCCAGGCGGCAAAGACCTTTTTTGGCTCTGCAGACCCTGTGGGAAAGGAATTGCAGGTTAATGGAAACCCCTTCCTGGTAGTAGGGGTTTACGGCAGTCGCCTCAGCGAGGAGTCGGCCGCCACCAGCACCATTGACAACTTTATCGCCTTCCCCTACACTGCCCGGCGGCTTTTAGGAGGAGAGGCCCCCAGCCAGTTCACAGTGAAGGCAAAGGACAATGTGAACTTGAATGAGATTATCCCTCAGCTGGGAGGATTCCTCAAGGGCCTGGTGGGGAGCAATGGCAGCTATGACGTCTCCTCGGAGAATCAGTGGCAGGACTATCAGAACGAGTACCTGACCCAGTTAAGCCTGATTTTAGGCGGGATTGCGGCGATCTCCTTGCTGGTAGGCGGTATTGGCATTATGAATATTATGCTGGTGACTGTTACAGAGCGAACCCGGGAGATCGGCATCCGACGGGCCATTGGCGCCCAACGAGCCAGCATTGTGGCACAGTTCTTGATTGAGGCGGCCATGCTCTGCGGAATCGGCGGGCTGGTGGGTATCGCCGTGGGCACCCTTGGCAGTGTGGTGCTCAGTACATTTTTGGTGCAGATCACAGTGTTCCCCCCTCTGTGGGTGACGGCGGCGGCATTTGCACTGTCCGTGGCACTTGGGGTTTTGTTCGGCATCTACCCTGCGGCCAAGGCGTCTAAGCTCCAGCCTGTGGAGGCATTGAGAGCCGAGTAATGCGGCCGACAGATATAGTATCAGGAGGAGAGTATATGAGAAAAAGACTTTGTGCAGCTGTGCTGGCCATGGTCATGACACTTGGAATTCTGACGATTCCGTCAGGTGCGGCTGACACCACCAGATTTTCCGACGTGTCGGACCGGAGCACGGCTCTGGCGGTGGAAACCCTGCGGCTGATGGGAGTTCTGGACGGATACAGTGACGGTACCTTTCGGCCCAACCAACAGTTGACCCGGGCCCAGTTTTGCAAAATGGCAGTGTATGCCCTGGGCGCGGAGAATGAGCTGGGACTCTATAACACCATCACGGTGTTCCCGGATGTGAAGCCCTCTCACTGGGCTGCGGGTTACATCAATATGGCGGCCAAGGGCAAGGAGATCATCGCCGGCTATCCGGACGGTCGTTTTTATCCCGATCGAACCGTTACCGTGGGACAGGCGGTTACGATTCTCCTGCGCCTTCTGGGCTACAAGGATGACAAAATCGGCGGCGTGTGGCCGGACAGCTATATGGCCATGGCATCTGTCGCCGGATTGACGGAGGGCATGACGGTCAGCGGCAGCGCACCGCTGACTCGCGCCCAAGCTGCGCGGTTGTTTGTAAACCTTCTGCAGGCAGATTCTGCGGGAGAGGGAGGCGTAGAGTACACGCTGAGCGAGGAGACAGAGCTTCTCTCTGTGGATGGCAGCACCGGTCAGATGAAGACCACAAAGGAGACCTATACCATGGCACACCCTGTGGCCTCCACTTCTTTGGTGGGTGCCAAAGGCTATGTGGTCTCTATGAACGGCAAGGCACTGACATTCCTGCCCCTTACCAGCGGCAATGCCGGTACGGCATCCTCGGCCATTGTGGTCTATGAGGACGGTTCTGCTGCCGGCTTTGGCGCACTGGCAGGCAACAATACCTACACCATCTACAAAAACGGAACCCTGGCAACCGTAAAGGATCTGCGGAAGCATGACGTGGCAACCTACAGCTCTGCAACCAACACCATCCGGGTCTGCGACACTCGTGTAACGGTGTATTACGAGGCCTGCACGCCCAATCCCAGTGCTCCGACTAAGATTACGGTGCTGGGCGGTACGGAGCTGAGCGTCCTGCCCTCTGCGCTGGACACACTCTCAAAATTCAAGCCCGGCGACCAGATGACGCTGCTGCTGACGGCAGACGGCCAAGTGGCAGGCGCTGTGCAGTCCAACGGTACAAACGGGGCCCGCGGCAATGCAGTCGGCGTGGTCTCTGACAGTGGCACGGTTCAAATGTTCTGCGGCGGCACGACCGTTTCCCTGGCAGGCTCTGCTGATGGCGCATTCAACGGCCAGGTGGTGCGGATTTCCTCTACCAGCTCGGCAGGCGTCTCTCTGTCCAAGCTCAGCGGCGGATTGAACGGCGACCTGGATGTAAGCGGCAGGAAGCTGGGGAACCGGAATTTGGCGGAGAATGTGATGGTCTTCATGGACGGCTCGCTGATTAACCTCAGCCAGCTGACCAGCGGCAGCGTGCCCAGCGGCGAAATTACCTACGCAAGGGCTAACTGGGCCGGCGAGGTCGATCTGATTGTTCTCAGAGGCAGCCGTGACAGCACTACCATCTATGGCCGGGTGTTCTGGACTGTGGATGACGAGGATCAGGACTGCATCGGCGTGGAATACGGCAATGGTGACAGCGGTCGAACCAAAGCATTCCATATGCGCTACAACTTCCAGGGCGGAGATTATGTGGCCGCAACCATCAACCGCGGCGGCACTGGATTTTCCAGCATGGTGGCGCTCAACGAGCTGGCCAACGTGTCCAAGAGCGCATGGATTGAAAAGAGCTCGGTTCTTGTTGGCGGTCGGAGCTATACAGTACCTGCCAATGTTCTATGCTACAACCGGGACAGCAATAGCTGGATCACGCTGGACGCGGCGCTGGATTACGCGGACACCGCAAACCTTTATGCCAGCAGTGACGGAATCATCCGCGTTGTTGAGGTCCGGCACAGCGCATAAGGAACGCTGAATATTTGTCCAAGACAAAAGAGAGCGGAGGCTTTGCCTCCGCTCTCTTTTAAGGTTGAATGGGGATAATGACCTTGGTAATATGATCTTCTTCGTTGATGATGTCCATGGGAGAGACGATGTACTCCTCAGAAATCGGGCCGGCCACACTGTAGCCTTGCTGGTTGAGCCACTTGATGGCCCGAGCGTGAGTCTGAATGATTTCATCATTCCGGCCAATATGTAATGCGGTAACGGCCCGGAAGCCACCAAATTGCTTGCACTCCGGCCGGTCCCGGGTCTCATTGACCCGAACGCTGATCTCCAGGTCGCAGTCAGTTTTAAAAAACTGCTCCAGAGGATTGTTGTGGTAGGTCAGAATCACTGGCCCCACGACCCGCAGCTTCTGCTGAGAGACCATTTGAAATAGCTCCAGCCATCGCTCCACAGATACATCCGTATTCTTATAGTTTTTTTTGAGTCGGCGGGTAAAAAGTACCGTGGAAACCGGAATATCCTCCACTCGGATTTCCTCTGTGGACCAGCTGGCATGGCCAGTCTCCAAAATATTATGCCCCATATTCAAACGGTCCAGCAGCATCTTTCCCTCGCTGTACTGGTTATTGAGGTCTTCAATAGCCTGGCTGATGCCCTGGAGCCGCTCCTGAATACATTTCCCCATAGCAGCGGAATCCCGGCTGGAAATAATTTCGTGAATTTCCTTCAGAGGGATTCCCAGAAGCTTGAGCTTGCGGATGATGAAGAGCGTCAAGATCTGGTCCTGAGTGTAGTAGCGGTAATTGCTCTCGTCCTTGCGGTATTCCGGAACCAGAAGACCGATCTTATCATAATACCGCAGAGTTTTGATAGGAACACAGCACAGTGTGGAGACTTTTCCGATCGAATAATAGCTCTTTCCTTCAGATATCAACTGGTTCGCTCCTTCCCGCCTTGTGCGATATTTTGCCTTTAATTTTCAGTATAACATAATTCTCGTCATGACTTCAACAGGAAAACGATATTTTCAGTACAGAAGGTTTTTGTAATATATATCAATAAAAACACAAATTGTTCTCCTTGATTTTATAAAAGATTGACAATCTGTGGAAAATATTGTATGATTCTAATAACGCTACGGCGGGAAATTTCAGAAAGAGAGGGAACTAATATGAAACAAGCACGGAAATTTGTGACAAGCCTTTTGGCCGTCCTGCTTCTCTTCAGCACGTTAACTGTGGGTTTCGCGGCTGAGGAACAGGCGGTTGCCGTTGATTTCGAGGATATCCCCGGTATTATCGTCGGCAACTGGACAGACACGAAAAATGGTACCGGCTGTACGGCAATTATTGTGGATGATCCCGCCGGCGGTGTTGCTGGCGTTGATGTCCGCGGAGGATCTCCCGCAACCCGGGAAACGGACCTGTTGGACCCTACAAAAGAGGTGCAGATTGCCAATGCCATTTGCCTTTCCGGAGGAAGCGCATTCGGCTTGGATGCTGCCGGCGGTGTGCAGCAGTATCTGGAGGAAAAGGGATATGGCGTAGATGTAGGCGCCACAGTGGTGCCGATTGTTCCCTCCGCATGCCTGTTTGATCTGGGCTATATCAATCACAAGGTCCGTCCAGGCAAGGCTGAGGGATATGCAGCTGCCAAGGCCGCCTTTGACGGCGTGGAGTGGAAAGACGGCAATACCGGCGCGGGCACTGGTGCCACGGTGGGCAAGGGTACTGCGGGAGCCTCTTCTATGAAGGGCGGTTTGGGTTCCTTTGCATTTAAGATGGGAGACCTGTATGTGGGCGCGATTGTGGCGGTAAACGCGGTTGGCAATATTGTTGATCCTGATACCGGCAAAGTGATTGCGGGCTCTTACGACAAGGAAAACAACATGTTCATTGACAAGGAAGCCTCCATGATGAATGACCCAGAAGCCAACGAGTCGCTGAATCCAGCCACCAATACCACCATCGGCTGTATTGTCACCAATGCAAAACTGAACCAGGCACAGGTGAATAAGCTGGCTCAGGCCGCTCATGACGGGTATGCCCGCGCCATCTATCCCACCCATTGCCCCTCTGACGGCGACACCATTTTTGCGGTGGCATATGGGAATGTCACCACACAGGCACAGACATGGGACCAGGTTACTCCGGATCTGAATTTGATCAGTGTTTTGGCAGTCAATGCCATGGAGCGGGCCATTGTCAGCGCTGGCGCCAACGCCGAGACGCTGCCTGGCGCTCCCAATGTTGTTGGCGCTGCCTCCCTGGATACGCCGCCCGCTCAGCCTGTTTCCACAAACCGTGCGGTCATTGATGAGATTACCATTGACCCTGCTAAACATGTAAAAAATGCTGCGGTTTCCTCCGGTACTACATATACTGTAAAGGCGGGAGACTCTCTTTCCAAGATTGCGGAACAATTTGGCACAACCTATGAAGCTCTGGCACAGCTGAACCAGATCAAAGACCCCAATCTGATCTACGTGGGGCAGCAACTTCGGCTGCCGGTCTGATTTCGGCAAACCATACAAAAAGGTCTCCGTCCCTTTATGGGACGGAGACCTTTTAGATGTATCTGGATTAGAGAACGCCCTTTTCTTTCAGGGCAGCCACCTGCTCCTTGGTCATGCCTAGGCTGAGGAGAATGGCCTCGTTGTCCTCGCCCAGCTGGGGCGCGGGCTTCTGGCACTCGTCAGGCTCGCCATGAATCTTGATGGGGGTGCCGGGAATTCGGATCTCTTCGTTCATGCCGGGCTGATAGACGGTCCAGAGCATGTTGCGCTCCTTGGTCTGGGGATGCTCAGCGGCCTCGGGAATCGTCTGAATCCGGCCAAAGGGAATCTTCAGGCCGGAGATGATCTCCTCCAGCTCATCCACCGTCTTGGTGGTGGTCCAGGCCTCAATCTCAGACTTCAGATCAGGCAAATAGTTGTCGCAGCGATCCACGTTGGTGACGTACCGGGGATCGGTGATCAGCTCGGGACGGCCCATAGCGCCGCAGAGGTCCGCATACATCTTGTCGGTGCCGCAGCCCATGACAAAATCGCCGTCCTTGGCGTGGAAGGAGTCAAAGGGAGCAATGGAGGGGTCCTGGTTGCCGGCCCGGTGAGGAGTCTTGCCAGCAATGGTGTACTCCACCACGAAGTTCTCCATAACAGAGAAGAGGGTGTCCATCATGGCAACGTCTACCCGGCGGCCCACACCGGTCTTTTCCCGCTCATACAGGGCCATCAGGATGCCCATGCAGAGGTAGGCACCGGAGTAGTTGTCACCGACAGAGGGACCGATCTTGCACGGAGGGCCATCCTGGAAGCCAGTGACGCTCATCATGCCGCTCATAGCCTGGGCTACAATATCGTAGGCGGGCCGGGCGGCCAGATCGCCGGTCAGACCAAAGCCACTGATGGAACCGTAGATGATGCGGGGGTTGATCTCCTTCATCTTCTCATAGGGGAAACCCAGACGCTCCAACACGCCAACCTTGTAGTTCTCGCAGACCACATCGGCGGTCTTGAGCAGCTCGGTAAAGATCTGCTTGCCCTCCTCGGTCTTGAGGTTCAGGGTCATGCCCTTCTTGTTGCGGTTGACATAGGCGTAGTAGCCGCTGAAGCCGTTTTCCATGGGGCCCCAGCCGCGGGTCTGATCGCCTGCGCACGGAGTCTCAATTTTGATGACTTCGGCGCCGTGGTCAGCCAGGTTCATGGTGCAGAACGGGCCACTGTAAGCCTGAGTCAGGTCCAAGACGCGAATGCCTTCCAGGGGTCTCATCATAATTTCACCTTTTCTTTCTAAGAATTTCAGCCATAGGGAAAGAAATCACGCCCGCAGCTTTCGACTATGGCTGAATCAAAAGCTGGCGGCAGTGATCCGCGATCAAGGTCGGATTTCTAAATAAAACGCTGCCGCAGTAGCCGCCGAAACGCTTCATCGGCTTGCGGCGGGGCAGGGAAAAGGCTGTTCGGTTATCGTGGTGACAACCGAACAGCCTTCCGGAATCATGTTTATATCGCTGTCAGCAGCAACACAAAACGACTCGATTAGCGAACCTGGAACTTGGGATCGCCGAACTCGGGACGCTGCAGGTCCTTCTTGACCATCAGAGTGCCGGTGCCATAAGCGCACAGGATGGGCTCGGGATACACGTCAGCAGCGGAATCAGCCAGGCCCTTCTTGCCGTCGCGATCAGCCAGACCCATGACCTTGTGAGCCTCAAAGTGGCAGGTCAGAGAGGTGTTGCCAACCTTCTCGATCCAGCCGGAATACTCCATCCAGTCGCCGGAATACACAGGAGCGGTGTAACGGACCTCGGAATAGCCCACGAACAGGGACTCGTCGCCGAACAGACGGATCGCCAGCTCAGTGCCGACGTCGCCCCAAGCAGTAACAATGTGAGCGCCTTCCACCAGCTGGCCGGCATAGTGAGCATCGCCAGCAGACATACGATAACGCAGAACAACTTTCTCGCCAATCATGATAGAAATCCTCCTTAAAAAATTTCATGTAATCCGTTGGGGGGAGTATTCTGTGCCATCCCCTCAGCTCGTCTTTATTCTAGTGGCTACAGTTGATGGATGGTCAACCGGGAACTTTAAAAATTTTTGTGAAAAAAGAAACGGTTTTTTAAAAAACTGTACTCCTAGGGTAGAGTTTGAATTAGAAGAAAAATGTATTTTAGAAGAAAATTATTGAATTTATTATGTAATTTATACAGATAAATTAAGATTTTGCGAAGCTTTTTATATCTTTAAAGGGGGAGAGTTTTGGTAACGTATTGCAGGCAGCCGAGGCGCTGGGAACAGGCGTTCAGGACGTTTTTCCGGCCTTCGGCTTGACACTGTATCGTGAAATATTGTATAACTCTTGTTAAAGAATACCGGCAGGGAATCCCGGTCGGCAGCATGATGAAAATAGACTCACAAGGGTAGTGAGTGCAGGAGAGGTGAGGTATGGCAGACGAGCCAAAATATCCGGTTAAGACGGTGACAAAGGCGATTGAGATTATCAATTATCTGGCCCAGGATACGGGAAACCGCGGCATTGGAGTCAGCGAACTCAGCCGAGTCCTTGGTATGGGGAAGAGCACAGTCCACAGGTTGTTGGATACCTTGAGCTTTTATGGGTATGTAGAGCAGGATGGAGAGACCAATCAGTACCGTCTGGGCTGGGAGCTCTATAAAATCGGGCAGGTGGTTCCCCAACAGAACCAGCTGCTGAATCTGAATCCCGGCTACATTTTGGAGTTGAGCCGCAAGACGCGGGCCACGGTCAACCTTGGGATTTTAAAGCGTGGGGAGATCTTGATTATCTCGAAGATTGAGGGCGCCTATGACAGCACACATATCAGCGTGCGTCCAGGGGAGTATGAGGCGATTCACGCAACCGGCATGGGCAAGGTCATGATTTCGGAGATGGACGAGGAGGAGATCTGGGGGCTTTTTGGCGGACGGGAGACCCTGATACCTTATACGCCCAACACCATCACCAGCCTCCCGCAGCTGATGCGGGAGGAGGCCCGGGTGCGGGAGAGCGGTTATGCGGTGGATGCGGAGGAGTATTGCATCGGCCTGTACTGCATTGCCATGCCGATTCGGGATTATACAGGACAAATTGTCGCCGCAGTCAGCGTCAGCACACCGTCCGGCCTGATGGACGAGGACAGAAAAAAGCTGATTTTAGAAGCTCTGAGCAAATGCTCGCGGGATATCTCCAGGAGTCTGGGCTACCAGGAGAAATGAGTGGAGCGATTCTCCCAATTCTGAACAAGGACCTGATTCTTTTTAGAATCAGGTCCTTGTTGGCATTAGGAGGAATCTTTAGGCCTTCCACTGTGGAGGGGCACGAAATATGCACTTCCAATATGCTGTAAAAGGGGCGTCTGCTTGGCTGTATTGGCTTCCGAAAAAAGAGCCTCGTTTCCGTAGAACTCCCTGAAAGCTGCGCTGAGGCTTGTGGGGAAAAGCGCTCAGTTCAGAAAATCCTTCAGCTTTTTGCTGCGGCTGGGATGGCGCAGCTTTCGCAGAGCCTTGGCCTCAATCTGGCGGATGCGCTCCCGGGTGACATTGAACTCCTTGCCCACCTCTTCCAGAGTCCGGGTGCGGCCGTCTTCAATGCCGAAGCGGAGCTTGAGCACCTTTTCCTCCCGGGGGGTCAGGGTGGAGAGAACGTCCATTAGCTGCTCCTTGAGGAGGGTAAAGCTGGCGGCTTCGCTGGGTTCGCTGGCTCCCTCGTCCGGAATGAAGTCCCCCAGATGAGAGTCCTCCTCCTCACCGATGGGAGTCTCCAGAGAGACAGGCTCCTGGGCGATCTTCAAAATTTCCCGCACCTTTTCTACGGGCATGTTCATTTCAGCGGCGATTTCGTTGGGGGAGGGGTCGTGACCCAGCTCCTGGAGCAGCTGCCGGCTGACTCGGATGACCTTGTTGATGGTCTCAACCATGTGTACAGGAATGCGGATGGTGCGGGCCTGGTCGGCGATGGCACGGGTGATGGCCTGGCGAATCCACCAGGTGGCATAGGTGGAGAATTTGAAGCCCTTCGTATAGTCGAATTTTTCCACGGCCTTGATCAGTCCCAGGTTGCCCTCCTGAATCAAGTCCAAAAACAACATGCCGCGCCCCACATACCGTTTGGCGATGGAGACCACCAGACGCAGGTTGGCTTCCGCCAGCTTCTGCTTGGCGGCCTCTCCCGCACGGTAGTCCTTCCGCCAGGCCGCCTCCTGTTCCGGCGTGGCGTCCACTGGCTCGCCCGCCTCCCGGCAAGCCTTTAAATTTGCCAGCTGGGCTGTCGCCTCGTTGCCGGCGGTCAGCGCTTGGGCAAGGACAATTTCCTCGTCGGGAGAGAGCAGGGGGACCTTGCCGATTTCCTTGAGGTACATGCGGACCGGATCGTCGATGGAGAAATTATTGACCAGGGAGTTGGGGTCCACCAGCTCTTCCTCTTCAACCTCGGCAATCTCCTCAGCGGCAGGCTCATCATCCGGTAGCTCCGGCAGCAGCAGTTCCTCTTCCGCGCTGATGTCAATGTTCAGCGCTTCCAGGGAGTCGTACAGCTGGTCCATCTGTTCGCCTTCCAGATTGAGATCGTCCACGGCCTCCATCAACTCGGTGGACTCCAGTTTGCCCCGCTTTTTTCCCTTGGCCAGCAGCTCCCGCAGCTTTTCATTATTGATCAGCCATGAGGCGGCGGGCAGCGCGGCTACCTGTTTGTCGTCCAGGCGGATAATGCCGGCCTTTCTGGCCTCCTCATCCGTCATGACGGGCGCCGCCTTTGCACCCTCTGGAGTTCTGCTGTCTTTATTTGTCTGCCCGGCGGCGGACAGCAGAGCATCCGCCTGCCGCTCCAGCTCCTCCGAGGTAAAAGTTTCTTTTTTAGCCATGCCGCTTTCCTCCCTGTTTGTATTTTTCTGTTGCCGCCAGGAGGGGGTCGATGGTCCCGCCTCCGGCGCGCTTTTCCGCTTCTGTCTGTACAATGCGTATGTAATCCGCCAACGCTTGCCGGGCGTTCTGCGCCGACTCCGGCTGCTGGCAGACGGCAGTGATGTGGCTGGCCTCCTCCGGGTTCAACGAATCGAAAACTGTTCCAAGAGCCACGGGACGCCCCTCCTGCTTCGCCTGCCAGAGCAGGGAGTAAACCCGGCCCAGCAGAGGGGAGGAGAACTGCGACTCCAAAAGAGGCGGCTCCTGAGGAAAGAGACTGTCGTCCAGCAGAAGAAGCCGCAAAATTCCCTCCTCCGCCCGGGCGGAGCGGAGGTTTTCATATCGCAGCGAGCGCTCCCGGGGCTGTATTTGCGCGGCAGGGTTCAGGTCCCTGCGCAGCGCGGCCTTTTTCTCCCGGGCTGCACGCCGTTTGAAGGCCTGGCGAACCTCCAGCGTCATGGCCTCCGGCGAGATGCGGGCGGCCTCGGCGGCTCGTGCGGTGTAAATTTCCCGTTCCACAGCGTTTGGAAGGGAGGAGAGCAGCTGACTGATCTCCTCACAATAGGCGACGCGGGCCTCGTCGCTGGTGAGATCATATTTTCCGGCGACCTGGGCCATGCGGAACTCCACGCCGTTTTCGCTGCCGCTCAGCAGTCGTTCAAAAGCATCCGGCCCCTGGAACTTGATGAAGTCATCCGCGTCCTGCTTCACAGATTCGCCATCCACCAGGCGGCGGGGCAGCTGCAGAACCTTGACGGAGAACTCCGACTGGTCCAGAATCTGCAAGGCCCGCTCTGTGGCAATTTTCCCGGCGTTGTCATTGTCATAGCAGAGCACCAGCTCCTTGGTGAAACGGGCGAGAAGCCGGGTCTGCTCCACCGTCAGCGCCGTGCCCATGGAGGCCACGGCGTTGTCAAAGCCCGCCTGGTGCAGTGTCACAATATCCAGGTTCCCCTCACAGAGAATCATATTGGGACGCTTGGTCTTTTTTGCCAGGTTCAATCCATACAGAACCCGGCGTTTGCTGTAAACCGGCGTCTCCGAGGAGTTCATATATTTGGGTTCGGATTTGTCCAGCACCCGGCTGCCAAAAGCCACCACGTTGCCGCGGGTATCCACCACCGGCAGCATGAGCCGGTTCCGGAATTTGTCATAGAGGCCGCCGTTTTTATTTTGAACCACCAGGCCAGACTCCAGCAGCTCCGATTTTGTGTAGCCCTTTTTCGTCATGGCGGTCAGCAGCACATCCCAGGCGTCGGACGAGGCGCCCATGCCAAATTTGACTGCGGTAGCCTTTCGTATCTGGCGGCGGCTGAGATATTCCCGCACCGCTTCCCCCTCCGGCTGCTGCAGGAGCTGATAATAGAAGCGGGCGGCGTCCCGGTTCAGGTCCAGCAGCCGCTGGCGACGGCGGCCCTCCTCCCGGTCTCCCGCTTCCTCCGGCACCTCCATGCCGGCCCGCTTGGCCAGAAACCGAACCGCGTCGGGAAAGGAGAGGTTCTCCTCCTCCATGATGAAATTCACCACGCCGCCGCCCCGCTTGCAGCCAAAGCAGTAATAAATCTGCTTGTCCGGGGAGACGGAGAAAGATCCGGTTTTCTCGCTGTGGAAGGGACAAAGGCCAAAGAGATTGGCGCCCTTGCGTTGGAGCTGTACATAGCTGCCTATAACATCGACAATATCGCTGCGAGCAATCAGCTCGTCCAGAAAACTCTGGGGAAACGCCATGAAAGTCCCCTCCTTCCAGCCAGTTTAGCCAAAAACCATGTCCATCATACCAGGGAGTATTTTAGATATACCCCACGGATTTGGGATTTCCTCTTTTTTTGTACAAAATTTTTAAATTTTTTCTGCTGGTCCATTTACAGTGCGGAATGAGCGGCATACAATAGAGAGACTATTAGACGGGTCCGGCGCTGCACGGAGAAGACTGTTTGCGGCCTACGGGGAGGACAAGAGCTGAGTGCGGGGGTGATGCCATGTCGACTGAAATCTGGATCGTACTGCTGGAGCGGCGGCTGACCGAGGCGGAGGTTGGAATCCTGCTGGAAGGGACACCGTACCCTTGGCGGGAGCGTCTGCTGCGCGTTCGGGAGGCGGAAAAACGGCAGGCACCGCTGTGCGCCTATGCCTTGTTGCGTCTTGCCATATGGGAGCGCTGCGGACTGTATGAGTTGCCCCTGATTGCCCGGACAGACCTGGGGAAGCCCTACTTTCCGGAATGGCCGGGAGTTCATTTCAGTATCAGCCACACTGCCGCCGCCGCGATGGTGGGACTGTCGGAGAGGCCTGTGGGGGTGGATATTGAGAGAATTCGCCCAGTCAGTCGGCGGCTTTTGCGGGAAGTAGGGCCCTCGGAGGAGAGATTTTTTAAGACCTGGGTCCGGCGAGAAGCCCTGGTGAAGTGTAGCGGGCAGGGCGTCGGCGCCATGCTGCGGGGAGAACCGCCCTTGGAGGATGGCATGCACTACCATGAAATCTGTACAGCCTCCGGCTGCGCGGCGGGGGCGGCCACATGGGAAAGCGTTCCGCCACAGGTGCGGCGATATTCACTGGAGACTCTGCTAAAGTGCCTGCAAACAAAATAAAAGAGACGCCAAGGCGTCTCTTCGCAGCTTGTCGAAAAAAATTTTTCGACAAGCTGTCGGACTTTTTGCGCACCTTTCGCGGAGCCTCCGATGTCCGCTGTGGGGCGGTTCTGACCATGTTCCTGAGCCCTCACAGACCTGTACCGGGGAACAAAAAGACATTTTGACGTCCGCCCGGTTGCGGGGGATCACCCCGCCTGAAACCGGGCGCGATCCCGGTCAATCTGCTTTTGGTAGCGGTCCTGCTCTGAGAAAACGCAGCCGCAGTACTTCTGCATATAAAACCCCTTTTCCCGGGCCAGCTGATTTCCGGCGCGGAAATTGGGCCGGAAGTCCCGATAGAGGAAGGCGACGCCGTATTCTCTGGCATACCGCTCCGCAGCGCGGGCGATTCCATCGTGGTCCTGATATAAACTGGCCAGCAGGGTGGTGGTAAAGGCGGCAAAGCCGTGCTCTGCCGCATACTGGGCCGTGCCCTTCAGCCGGTGTTCGTAGCAGTATACGCAGCGCCGGTCTATATCGGCTGCCACATGGCGGACAAAATCCCGCAGGCCGTAGTCCTCCCGTACCCGCACCTCCATGCCGATGGTGGGGGCGTATTCCAAAAGGCAGTCCCGCCGGGCCTGGTATTCCTTCCAGGGATGAATATTGGGGTTATACCAGAACGCAACGGGCTCCAACCCCTCTGCACGCAAGGGGTCAATACAGGATAAAGAGCACGGCGCACAGCACGTGTGCATGAGTACGGTGTTCATGAATCTGCCTCACTTTATTTCTGTTTGAGACTACTATAACATATATTTTTGGGGAAACCAAGAGAAGAAAAAACGATTTTCTTAACGGTTTTTTTACAAAAATACCGATGATTGCCGATTGATCATTATATCGAAAGAGAGTAAAATAACCTTAACATGACATGAAGATGTCAGGCCGTTGCCAGCGCTGGGCCCAGCGGGACGGCGGTTTACCCGAAGGAGGCAAGAAACCCTGTGAAAGTTGGCTTGGACGTAGGTTCCACCACGATTAAGTGCGTGGTGCTGGATGATACGGACCATATCATATACAGTACATATGAGCGGCACCTCAGTCATATTTTGGAAAAGTCCGAGGAGCTTCTGCGCCGGGTGGCGGCGCAGTACACGCCTCAGGCTCAACTGGCCATCTCTGGCTCTGCCGGCATGGGCATGGCGGAGAGTGTGCAGATTCCCTTTGTGCAGGAAGTCTACGCCACCCGCGTGGCAGCGGGGCGGCTGGCACCCGGCACGGACTGCATCATTGAGCTGGGCGGGGAGGATGCGAAAATCCTGTTCCTGACCAATGGCGTCGAGGTCCGCATGAATGGTTCCTGCGCCGGTGGTACCGGCGCTTTTATTGATCAGATGGCGACCCTTTTAAAAATGGGGGCCGATGAGATGGACATCGCTGCACAAAAAGCCGAAAAGACCTATACCATTGCTTCCCGATGCGGCGTCTTTGCCAAGAGCGATATTCAACCCCTCATCAACCAGGGTGCTAAGGCACCAGACATTGCCGCCAGCATTTATCAGGCGGTGGTGAATCAGACCATCGCAGGGTTGGCCCAGGGCCGGCCTATCTGCGGGCAGGTGCTGTATCTGGGCGGGCCGCTGACCTTCTCCCGCTGCTTGCGGGAGAGCTTTGACCACACGCTGGGAGTCCGGGGAATTTGTCCGGAGAACAGTCTTTTGTTTGTGGCGCTGGGCGCGGCCTATTATGCCGATCAGGAGTTTGATCTTACGGCTGTAGCAGACCGGCTGCGGCTTCATGGCGCCTCGGAGACCTATCGGAGTCATCCGCCGCTGTTTGCAAACCGGGAGGAATATGAGGCCTTCCATGCCCGCCACGCAAAGGCCGCTGTGCCGCGGGTCCCCTTTGGAGCGGACTACAGCGCGCCGGTACATATCGGTATTGACTCCGGCTCCACCACGGTAAAGCTGGCGGTGATTGACCAAGAGGCGCGGCTGCTGTTTACAGACTACCGGCCCAACCTGGGAAACCCCGTCCCCTTGATCCGGGAAGTGCTTCAAAAGCTTTACGAGGAGCATCCCGCCCTGCATGTTGCCTCTGTGACTACCACTGGCTATGGTGAGGATTTGACCCAAAACGCTTTCCACACGGATTACGGCGTGGTGGAGACCGTGGCCCACTTTACTGCGGCCCGGCATTTCCTGCCCAACGTGGACTTTATCATCGACATCGGCGGCCAGGACATGAAGTGTTTCAAGATTGACCACGGCGCCATCAGCGACATCTTCCTGAACGAGGCATGCTCCTCTGGCTGCGGAAGCTTCCTGCAGACCTTTGCCCAGGCTTTGGGCAGGGATATCAAGGATTTTGCCCAGCTGGGGCTTTTTGCCAAGCGCCCGGTGGATCTGGGCAGCCGCTGTACAGTTTTTATGAACTCCAGCGTGAAACAGGCTCAAAAGGATGGCGCCACGATTGAAAATATCTCTGCGGGTCTATCCATTTCCGTGGTGAAAAACGCCATCTACAAGGTGATCCGCGCCGCCTCGCCTGAGGAGCTGGGCCGGAACATCGTGGTGCAGGGCGGCACCTTTTATAACGAGGCGGTGCTGAGAGCCTTTGAAAAGGAGATGGGCGTGGAGGTGGTCCGCCCCGATATCGCGGGTCTGATGGGCGCCTATGGCGCGGCGCTGTACGGAAAGGGCAGAGCCCGGGCGGACCAGGTCAGCACCGTGCTGGACCGGGAGGCCCTGGCCGGATTTCGACAGGAGACGGAAAGCCGGCAGTGCGGGCTATGCGGCAACAACTGTCAGCTGACGGTCAATACCTTTGCCGACGGAGCTACATTCATCAGCGGTAACCGCTGTGACCGTCCCATCACCGGCAAGGCGGATGACGGAGCGTGGAACCTATATGCATACAAGCGGAAGCTGATTTTGGGCTACAAGCCTGTCCCCGGCCGGCGAGGCAAGATCGGGCTGCCCCTGTGCCTGAACTTTTGGGAGCTGCTTCCCTTCTGGCACACGTTTTTTACAAAGCTGGGCTTTACTGTGTACCACAGTCCCTTCAGCAGCCGAAACCTGTATGTGCAGGGACAGGGCACCATTCCAAGCGATACGGTCTGCTTCCCTGCGAAGCTGGCCCACGGGCATATCCAGTTCCTCTCCAAGCTAGGGGTGGACGCCATCTTCTATCCCTGTATGACGTATAATGTAGATGAAGGGCTGGGGGATAACCACTATAACTGTCCGGTGGTGGCCTATTATCCGGAGGTGATCGCCGGCAACTGCCCGGAGGTTCAGGAGGGTGGAACCAAGTTCATCTATGATTATGTGGGGATTCACCGCCCCAAGGATTTTAGCAGAAAGATCTTTGAGATTCTCCGGAAGACCTTCCCGGATCTCACCAAGCAGGAAGTCCGGGAAGCCGCAGACGCGGCCTATGCCGAATATGCAAATCACATGGCTCTGCTTCGGAAAGAGGGAGGACGCATGATGGAGCGAGCCAGGGCTGAGGGACGCCGGATCATTGTGCTGGCGGGCCGGCCCTACCACGTGGACCCGGAAATTAACCACGGCATCGACACCCTGATCACGCAGTTCGGCGCGGCGGTTGTGACGGAGGACTCGGTCTCGGACCAGGTAGAGAGATTTCCAACCACTGTGCTGAACCAGTGGACCTATCACTCCCGGCTGTATGCGGCGGCCAAATACTGCTGTACCCACCGGGACTGCGACCTGGTGCAGCTGGTATCCTTTGGCTGCGGGCTGGATGCCATCACGACAGATGAGACCAGAGAGATTCTGCACGCCGGAGGCAAGCTGTACACCCAACTGAAAATTGACGAGATCACCAATCTGGGTGCGGTGCGGATTCGCCTGCGGAGCCTGTTCGCAGCGTTGGACGAACAGAAGGAGGCTTGAGATATGAACACAGACTATACCAATTATCCCAAATTTACCCCGGAGATGAAAAAGACTCACACCATTTTGATTCCCAACATGGCCCCGGTCCAGTTCCGCATTCTGGCCGCGGTGATGAGGCAAGCCGGTTACCGGTGTGAACTGCTGGAGAACTGCGGCAGCCAGGTGTGCGAGCTGGGGCTCAAATACGTTCACAACGATACCTGCTATCCGGCGCTGTTGGTGATCGGACAGTTTTTGGATGCGCTGGGCTCCGGGAAATATGATCTGGACCACACTGCCCTGATTATTACTCAGACTGGCGGTGGGTGTCGGGCCTCCAACTATATCCACCTGCTGCGCAAGGCTCTGGTCAAGGCCGGCTATCCCCAGGTGCCGGTGGTGAGTTTGAATTTTTCGGGTCTGGAGAAGGATTCCGGATTCCCCATTACGCTGCCGCTGGTGCGCAGGATGCTGGCTGCGGTCTATTACGGCGACCTGCTGGTGGCCCTGCGTGCTCAGACAGAGCCCTATGAAATGGCACAGGGCACGGCTGAGGCTAGACAGGAAAAGTGGCTGGACACCATCTGCGGCTGGATTGGAGATAATCGCGGTTGCTCCGGCGGCGAGATTCGTACCGCCATGCGGGAGATGGCGGCCGATTTTGCGGCCATCCCGGTTCACCGGACCCCCAAAGTCAAGGTGGGGGTTGTGGGTGAAATTTACGTCAAGCACTCGCCTTTGGGCAACAACGACCTGGAGAAATTTTTGGCCTCCCAGGGGTGTGAGGTCAATATTCCAGGTCTTATGGGGATGATTCAGTACAGCACCTACAACCTGTCTGAGACGGCACGGCTGTATGGCGGGACGGTTCTTGAAAAAATGGGCTCTGGTGTGGGGCTCAAGTACATTGAGCAGATGGAGAGCGCGATGATCCGCGCCCTGAAGGAAAATGGTTTCCACGCCCCGCTCCCCTTCAGGGAGCTGACGAAGCTGGCCGACGGCATCATCGGCCGGGGCAACAAAATGGGAGAGGGATGGCTGCTGACTGCCGAGATGGTGGAGTTGGTCCGGGCTGGCTATGAGAATATTGTCTGCGCACAGCCTTTCGGATGTCTGCCCAATCATATCTGCGGAAAGGGCATGATTAACCGTATCCGGGAACTCTATCCCCAGGCCAACATCACGCCCATTGACTACGATCCCGGCGCTACCCGGGTCAACCAGGAGAACCGGATTAAGCTGATGCTGGCGGTGGCGCGGGAACGGCTGGAGGAGCGGGCCGCGCCGCAGCAGCCGGAGGCTGCTCCCGCCCGGGGCGGCGCTCGTCGGGAACGGACGGCGCAAGCACTTCCCGTTTGATGAGGTGGCTCAAATTTTTCAACATTTATAACAGCGGGGCAGGCCCTTAAGGGCCTGCCCCCGCTTCTTCAAGCGCTGCCGGTTAGAGTACGGAAAACAGAGGGAGGCACGGGATGCCAGGAAGAGCGCCCTGGGTGCTGGAGAGCACCTGGCAGAAGTTTCGTCCGATCAAATGGAACTTTTAGAAAAAACTGTAAAAATGCCTTTTTGCCAGCCGGCAGGGGAGAAATTAGACGGAAGCTCTTAGCACCGTGCGGCCGCGAGACACTCTGTTGTCATGGAGTGGCGATGCTTCCAGCATTTGTGGCTTGAGAAGGAAACCAGTTTTCCGGTAAAATAGAGCCAGTCGGCGCAGGGACAGCCCTGCGACCATGGATGACCAGAAAGGATGTTTTTCCATTGCACCGTATGTTTCGACATGCACTTTCCGGACTGGCCGCGTTGTGCCTGCTTCTGCTGGTACCAGGAGTGCATACATATGCCCGGGGCTCCGGGAGTACCGGAGGCGAGGTGGTGGGCTACTACGCGGGCTGGGCGGCCTACCAAGGCTATACGCCGGACCAGCTCCCAGCCGAGAAGCTGACACAAATCAACTATGCCTTTGCGGAGATTGACCCGGTTGCCGGCCGCATTGCGCTGGGGGATGAGCCCAATGATTTAAAAAATCTCAAGGCCCTGCGGAAGCTGCGCAGCCAGCACCCTCATCTGAAGCTGCTGATTTCCGTGGGAGGCTGGTCGGACTCTCAGTATTTCTCCGACGTGGCTTCCACTCAGGCCCGGCGAGAGAAATTTGCCGCCAGCTGTGTGGATTTTGTGGTGGAGCATGGCTTAGATGGCGTGGACCTGGACTGGGAATATCCGGTATCGGGCGGCGCTCCGGGGACAATTCATCGGAATCAGGACAAGCAGAACTTTACGCTGCTGCTCCAGGAACTGCGGGAGCGGCTGGACCACCAGGAGCGTCAGGATAGGAGGGAGTACTCCCTGACCATCGCGGGTGCCGCAGGCGCCTGGTACCTCAGTCAGATTGAACCGGTGAAGGTGGCCGCGCTGGTGGACCACATCTTCCTAATGGGCTATGACCTTCATGGCACCTGGAACAGCCGCACCGGTCTCAACGCGCCGCTGAACCCGGTTTCCCATGCATCCCAGGCCGGCGGAAGCATCGCAGGTAGTGTACAGGCCTATCTGGAGCGGGGTGTCCCAGCGGAGAAGATTGTGCTGGGTACCCCTCTCTACGGCTATCTCTATCAGGGGGTCAGCAGCCGGAATAACGGCTTGTATAGTACCTATACATCCGGCAAGTCCATCAGCTATCAAACATTGAAAAAAACCTATCTTGCCAGCTCGGCCTATCGGCAATTCCGACACGAGGAAGGACAGGTGCCTTATCTCTACGGAAATGGAACCTTCCTCTCCTATGATGACGCGGCTTCCATCGCGGCCAAGGCGTCTCTGGCCCGGTCTCTGGGACTGGGAGGCGTGGGCTTCTGGGAGTTGTCTCAGGATTCGGGCGGAGAACTGGTTTCCGCGGCGGTTCAGGCATTGCACAGCAGTTGGGACAACCCCTTCCGGGACGTGCTACCCGGTGTCTGGTATGAAGACGCGGTCCGATACGTCTATGAACGGGAGATGATGCAGGGGACCAGCGCGTCCGCATTTTCACCCAACACTTCCTCAAACCGGGGAATGCTCACGGCCATTCTTTACCGTTTGGAGGGAAGTCCTCGGAGCGGGGAACCTCCCTTTACGGATGTAGCGGCGGACGCCTATTATGGGCAGGCGGTAGCTTGGGCAGAGAAGCATGGGATTGTCCAAGGCTTTGACGACGGGACCTTCCGCCCTGGCGCCAGAATCACCCGGCAGCAGTTGGCGGCGGTTTTGTTCCGGTATGCGGACTTTAAGGGCGAGGCGGGCCGTGGACGGGCAGATCTCTCTGCGTATCAAGATGGCAACAGGGTGGAGGTGTATGCTCGGGAGGCCATGGCATGGGCTGTGGACGCAGGGCTGATTCAAGGCCTGGCGGACGGACGCCTGGACCCGGGCGGCACCGCTACCCGGGCACAGACTGCGGTGATCCTTCAGCGGCTGTGCGAGCAGGTTTTGGAAGCATAGGCATTTAGGAGGCGGCAGGGTGCTCAACCCGCCGCCTCCTGTCAATCTTGACGGGCTGCACCCCACCGGGTACAATAGAAGACGAAAACATGCGGCCGAAGCCGCCGGAGGGGGGGGGAGCCAATGAAAGCCTGCATTCTGATGGGGAGTCCTCGTAAAACGGGGAATACTGCCGCCTTGCTGGAGCCGTTTCGAGAGGAGCTGGAGCATCGGGGAACGGAGACGGAGACCGTGTGGCTCTATGACCGGGAGATTCGGCCCTGCGTGGCCTGCAGGTCCTGTCAGAGGGACTGGACCATCTTTGGCTGTCCACAGCGGGACGACGGACAGGCGCTGTTTGATCTGGTGCTGGGAAGCGAACTGGTGGTGCTCGCTACGCCCATCTATGCCTGGTACTGCACGCCGCCTATGAAGGCACTGCTGGACCGATTGGTGTACGGGATGAACAAATACTATGGGGAGGCCAAGGGCCCCGCCCTCTGGGCAGGAAAGGCCATGGCGCTGCTGATGACCTGCGGCTACCCTGCGGAGAAGGGCTGCGACCTCTTTGAGGAGGGGATGCGCCGTTACTGCCGCCACTCCCGCCTGCGATACCTGGGGGCCCATGTGGAGCGGCACCTGGGCTATGGAACCGTATTTATGGATGGAGAGAAGGAGGATAGAGCCAGGTTGTTTGCATGGGAAGTCATGAAGCGTATATAAGAGGAGCCCTGGCGGGGATCGCCGGGGCTCGTCTGTTATGCAAACGCATAGCAAACTTCAAAAATGAGACCTTTCCTGGGTTCTGTGGGACAACCGGAAAGAATGCGCAAAAACTTTCTGCGCGCCTGCATTTGCCTCTATACGCGGCATGCTGAATTGCACAGGAAGGTTTGCTCCGAATATCCGGCGTTTTCCGCCGGAAAAGGAATTGACGAAGGGCCCTCCCTGGCGGTATAATAACATGATTTGCTATAGAAAATGGAGGACAGGGCATGTGGATCGCAGATCAATGGCAGGACTATGAGCTTCTGGACTGCGGCAGCGGCGAAAAACTGGAGCGGTGGGACCGGCAGTTCTTAGTGCGTCCGGACCCTCAGGCCATTTGGGAGACGGACCGGAAGCACCCTGCCTGGCGGCAGGCTGGCGGGCGGTATCTGCGGTCCCAGAGCGGCGGCGGGCATTGGGAGAAAAAGGCTCTGCCGGAGAGCTGGCGGGTGCATTACGGGCCACTGACCTTCCAGGTCAAGCCCATGAACTTCAAGCACACCGGCCTCTTTCCGGAGCAGGCGGTGAACTGGGACTTTGCCATGGAGAAGATTCAAAATGCCGGCCGGCCTATTCGGGTTTTAAACCTGTTCGCCTATACCGGCGGAGCCAGCGTTGCCTGTGCCAAGGCGGGTGCCAGCGTGTGCCATGTGGACGCGGCCAAGGGGATGGTGGCCTGGGCTAGAGAGAATGCCCGGCTCTCGGGGCTGGAGGAGGCCCCTATCCGGTGGATCATCGACGACTGCGCCAAGTTTGTGGAGCGGGAAATCCGCCGGGGAAAGCGCTACGACGCCATTATTATGGACCCACCCAGCTACGGCCGGGGTCCTGGCGGCGAGGTGTGGAAGCTGGAGGACAACCTCTATGACTTCGTTCAGCTCTGCGCCGGCGTGCTGTCGGACAGGCCCCTGTTCGTGTTGATTAACTCCTACACCACCGGCCTCGCGCCGTCGGTGCTGGGATATCTTCTAAACCTGTTAGTGGCCTCCAAATACGGCGGCAAGTGCACCTGGGACGAGCTGGGGCTGCCCGTCACGGCCACGGGTCTGGCGCTGCCCTGCGGCGCAACAGGCAGATGGTTCAGCGAGTGACCGGCCATGCCGAAATTTGACGCGGGAAAAGAGAGACGCTATGGCAACCATGATTGAGACAAATGAGCTGCGCTTTGCCTATCCGGCAGAGGAAGGGGAGACCCCGGTCCTGGCCCTGGACGGTGTAGACGTGCAGATTGAAAAGGGCAGCTTTGTGGTGGTGCTGGGGCATAATGGCTCCGGAAAGTCCACCCTGGCCAAGACCTTCAACGCGGTGCTGCTGCCCTCCGGCGGCAAGGTTTATGTACAGGGAATGGATACCTCGAATGAGGGATTGCTTTTGGCGATCCGCCAGCGGGTGGGCATGGTGTTCCAGAACCCGGATAACCAGATTGTTGCCAATGTGGTGGAGGAGGACGTGGCCTTTGCCCCGGAGAACCTGGGCGTGCCCACGGAGGAAATTCGGAAAAAGGTGGATGACGCCCTCGCCGCCGTGCGCATGAGCGAGTTTGTCACCCACGCGCCGCATCTGCTCTCCGGCGGGCAAAAGCAACGCATTGCCATCGCTGGTGTGATTGCTATGGAACCAGACTGTATTGTTCTGGACGAGGCCACCGCCATGCTGGACCCTGTGGGCCGTCAGGAGGTGCTCTCTACCATCTACCGGCTGAACCGGGAGAAGCACATCACTGTGGTTTTGATCACCCACCATATGAACGAGGCGGAACAGGCTGATCGAGTTCTTGTCATGAAGAGCGGCAAGGTTGCTATGGACGGCGCGCCCCGGGAGGTCTTTTCCCAGGTGGAGGCCTTGCGGGACATGGGATTGACGGTGCCGGACACGGTAGATCTTCTGGACCGGCTGCGCCACCAGGGCGTGGACGTGCCTCTGGACGCCCTGAGTGTGGAGGAGTGCGCCGACGCCATCGCGGCGGCGCTTCAATAACTTGGATGGGAAGGACGAACAGACCTTGAAACCGATTTTACAGATTCAGCATCTGACCCATACCTATGGGATTGGAACGCCCTTCCAGCGCAGCGCGGTGGAGGACATGAGCTTTGACGTGTACGAGGGGGAGTTCCTGGGTGTGATTGGGCACACCGGTTCCGGAAAGTCCACGCTGATCCAACACCTCAACGGCCTTCTAAAACCAACGGAGGGGCAGATTCTCCTGGGCGGTAGGGACATCTGGGCAGAGCCGAAGAAAATCCGTCAAGTGCGGTTCCGGGTGGGACTGGTTTTCCAGTATCCGGAGTACCAGCTCTTTGAAGAAACGGTTTACAAAGACATCGCCTTCGGACCGTCCAACCAAGGAAAAACCGGGGACGAGCTGGACCACTGTGTCCGGGAGGCCGCCCGTCTGGTGGGAATCCGGGACGACCAGATGGACAAATCCCCCTTTGAACTCTCCGGCGGGCAGAAACGGCGGGTGGCCCTGGCAGGTGTGCTGGCCATGGAGCCGGAGGTGCTGATCCTGGATGAGCCCACGGCGGGCCTGGACCCTGCCGGCCGGGAGAACCTGATGGCCAACATCCGGGACTATCATCGCAACAAGGGCAGCACGGTGGTGCTGGTGAGCCACAGCATGGATGAAATCGCCCGGAATGTGGACCGCATCCTGGTACTGAAAAATGCCCACATTCTGATGGAGGGAACCCCCCAGCAGGTCTTTGCCAGAGGAGAAGAGCTGCTCTCCGCCGGGCTGGACGTGCCTCAGGTGACGCGGGTGGCCATGGCTCTGCGGGCCAGGGGGCTGAATGTGGACCCGGCTGTTTACACCGTGGAGGCACTGGAGCGGGAGCTCCTGGCGCTGCGGAAAGGCGGTGCGGCATGCTGAAAGACATTACTCTAGGCCAGTACTTCCCTGGAAGCACAGTGGCCCACAGGCTGGACCCCAGGACAAAAATCCTGCTGGTGGTCCTCTATATTGTGGCACTGTTCTGCGCCAAAGGCGCGGTGGGATACGCGGTGATGGCACTGGTACTGCTCACCTGCGCCCGCATCTCCAAGGTGAAATTCAAATCCCTGGTGCGGGGATTGAAACCGGTGCTGTTCATCATCATTTTTACCGCCATCATGAACCTGTTTTTCACGCCGGGGGAGAACTACATCTTTGAGCTGGGTTTTCTTCGGGTATCTGCGGAGGGACTGCGAAACGCCTTTTTCATGGTGCTGCGGATCATGATGCTGATCATGGGCACGTTCCTCATGACCTATACCACCAGTCCCATCAGCCTGACCGACGGTCTGGAGCGGCTGCTGAACTGGATGAAAAAGCTCCATGTGCCGGTCCATGAGTTGGCCATGATGATGTCCATTGCCCTGCGGTTTATCCCCACGCTGATTGAGGAGACGGACAAGATTATGTCCGCCCAGAAGGCCCGTGGCGCGGACTTTGAAAGCGGGAACCTGATTCAAAAGGCCAAGGCCATGCTGCCGATCCTGGTGCCGCTCTTTGTGAGCGCTTTCCGCCGGGCGGACGAGCTGGCCACGGCTATGGAGTGCCGCTGCTACCACGGCGGCGAGGGCCGGACCAAGCTCCATGTTTTGAAGTATGAGAGTCGGGATTATATCGCGCTGGCCCTGGGCGCGGCGGTTCTAGCACTGATTCTCACGCTGCGGAAGTTTGTGAGCTGAGCAGGACCCTGTGCGGGAAATACCATGTAAGGAGGTCTTCGCGATAAAAAAGAACCGAATGCAGCTGCTGTCCTTGCTGATGAGTGTTATTTTGTTGGTACTGTTGATTTGGCAGAGCTGGGCGGTGGCGGACCTCCGGCGTTCCCTGCGAAATGCTGAGGACCAGATCTATGATCTGGAAAATGAGGTGCAGGAGATTTCCGGCGATGTGGCCCGGGCCGTAGAGGAAGCGGCCAACCCCATTCAGGATTGGGAGGTCCATCCCAGCGGGATCAACCAGGAGCAAAAACGGCTTCTGGCCGATGCGATCCTAAAGCTGAAGAGCTGGCAGGAGGATACGGTAGTCTATCTGGAGACGGTGGTTGGGCCGGACAAGCACGTTACAGCCATGCAGGTGGATGATCTGGGCTCTTGCAGCGGTACGATGATGTTTCCCGTCAACGAGCAGTACGAGGTGCGGCTGGCCGCGGTGGTCACCGGCGGCGGAGAGAGCCGGCGGGTGGACCTGGGCGGCTGGACGGATATCTCCATGCTGTTGCCCTTGCAGCTCTGCGGCAGCAGTGTAGGCGGCCCTACCTATCAGGAAGGCGTTTTGTCTTCCGATTTTGACCTGTCTTTGAGAAATGAGAGCGGCGTGGAGGTCCTGGACCCGGTGTTCCGGATATACCGCAACGGCACTTTGGAGCATGAGGCAGAGGCGGAGCTCTCTGAGTCTGCGTCCGTGGGGGACAGAGATCTGACTTACGTCCCGGCGCTGCCGGACCAGACGCTGGGGGTGGAGTGTGTGCCGGGGGACCGAATTGAGGTCCGGTTTTCCTGCACGGATGGGTACGGCTTGGGCTATGACTTCCCGTATCTGTCCTGGACCATCCCGGAGGATGGCTCTAAACCGGAAGGCGGGAGATTTGAAGGCAACGAATCGCTGCCTGGGCCGGAGCTGACCTGGCCGGCATAAAGGAGTTTTTCCATGCGCAATATCGCTTTAAAACTGATGTACAACGGAACCGCCTACCACGGTTGGCAGGTTCAGAAAAACGCCGTTAGCGTCTGCGGTACGCTGGAAAAGGCCCTGACGGAGATCACTGGCGAGCGGGTGCACCTCACCGGCTGCGGGCGGACGGATGCCGGCGTCCACGCGGAGGCGTACGTGGCGAATTTCCGCACTGCGTCCAGGATTCCCCTGGAACGCCTGCCCTTTGCCATCAATACCCATACCCCGGAGGATATCGCCGTGGGGGAGGCGATGGAGGTAGCGGAGGATTTCAACGCCATCGGCTCTTGCCTGAAGAAGGAGTATACCTACCGCATCTATAATTCCAGGGTGAAAAACCCTTTCTACGTTAACCGGGCTTATTTCTATCCCAAGCGGCTGGATGAGGCATATCTCAACCGGGCGGCCCATATGTTTGTGGGCACCCACGACTTTGCGGCGGTCCGCAGCGTGGGGACACAGACCAAAACCACAGTGCGCACCATTTACTGGTGCGATGTGAGCCGCAGCGGCGAGCTGCTGGAGCTGCGGGTGTGCGCTAACGGCTTTTTATATAACATGGTGCGGGCTATCACCGGCACCGTTCTCTACGCGGCGGAGGGGAAGTTCCGCCCGGAGGATATCCCCGCGATCCTGGAGAGCGGGGACCGGACAGCGGCGGGGCCCACGGTTCCCCCCGGCGGGCTGTACCTGACAAGACTTTGGTATGAGGATGAGCGGCTCAATGGCTGATAAGCAATATGACATCTGGAATGACGACGACGGCGAGACCGAGGCCAAAAAATCCCGTGGCTCACGGCGCATCCTGTTCTTTGGCCTGGTGCTGGCATTGGTACTGGCGGTGGTGCTGGTGGCGGCCTATCGGGACGGTACCGGCTTTGACGCTCTGCGCCGCTATTTCAGCTATCGCAATCAGACGGACGGGGAGCAGGTGGTATACCCCTACGAGGCGTCCTCTCAGAATCACTTCGCGGCACTGGGAGAGCACCTGGTGGTGCTGTCTAACACGAATCTCAGCATTCTGGGCCCATCGGGGACAGAGGTGTGGAGCCAGGCGGTGAACTTCGCTGCGCCGGCGCTGGTCCAAGCGGGGGAACGGGCGGTGGCCTACGACGTGGGCGGTACCGAGCTGTATCTTCTGGACGGGGACGGAGAGCTGATGCATCTGAGCGCCGACGAGGCCGAGCCGCTGATCGCTGCCAACCTCAGCGAGGACGGCTGGTTGACAGTAACCTCTCAAAAGCAGACCCGCAAGGGCTGGGTACGGGTATACGACCCTTCCCTGGAGCTGGTTTCTGAGTTCAAGTCCTCTGAGCGCTTTGTGACGGACGCCTGCGTTGTTGACGGAAAACACTTAGCCGCTGTGACGCTGGGGCAGGAGGCCGGTACCTTTGTGAGCAACATCGTGCTCTATAACCTGGAAAAAGCGGGAGAGGTGGAGCCTGCGGCGGATTACGACGTGGAAGACGGGTTGGTGGCCGCTATCGCGGAGCAGGACGGGCGGATTCTCACAGTCTCAGACACCTGCCTGACCATAGCGGACCCCAATGGAGAGGTGCAGAACACCTATTCCTACGCAAGCGCCTATCTGCGGGGCTATGACCTGGGCGGGGATGGGTTTGCCGCCTTGCTTTTGAACCGCTACCGTTCCGGCAGCGTGGGGCACCTGGTGACAGTAGGAGAGGATGGCGAGGAAATCGCCTCGCTGGAGGTGACAAAGGAGGTTTTGGACCTCTCCGCAGCAGGGCGGTATCTGGCGGTGCTGTATACAGATAGTCTGGTGGTCTATAACGAGGACCTGCAGGCCTATGCCACCTATGAGGGGACGGACTACGCCTCCGGCGTTCTGATGCGGCCTGACGGCTCGGCGCTGATGCTGTCGATGGAATCCGCCAGCCTCTTTTTGCCGTAGGCGCCAGGAATTACAGGGGAGTTCACAAAACGTTTACAGGAGGAAAGGTAGGAAATCGTGGAGATACCTGCTATAATAGACATCATTGCTGTGGTGATCCTGCTGGGTTTTGCCGGGTATGGCGCCAGACGCGGGCTGTTCCGCACACTGGCAGGCCTGTTGGTGATTGTGCTGGCGCTCGTTGGCGCGCGGCTGACAGCGGAGGCGATTACGGCGCCAGCGATGGAGCTGGTGCTGCCGGTCGTGGAGCGGCAGATGGAAAACAAGCTGGACGCGGCACTGGCTGCATCCGACCAGGCGGGGCAGATGCCGGAGGATCATCCGGAGGGTCTGCTGGCGCTTTTGGGCGTGCAGGAGGAGAAGCTGGCCGACCTGACGGAAAAAGTGCAGGAGGGCATGCGGGATACTGGCGTTTCCGTGCTGACTGCTGTGGCGGAGTGCCTCACGGAGCCGATTCTATACAGTGTTTTGTTTTTGCTGTCGTTTTTATTGCTGACGCTGCTGCTGAACCTTCTCTCCAAGCTGTTGGACCTTGCTTTGAAGCTTCCTGTGCTGCACGGGGCCAACACCCTGGGCGGCGCCCTGGCGGGCCTGCTGGAGGGCGCGGTGGTATTGCTTTTGCTGGTGCTGATTCTACAGCGGCTGGATGTGCCCCTGGAGGGCAGCCGAATTCTACATATTTATACGACCTGGCTGTCTTAAGGCGGCGCGGGCGTTTGCGGCGGAGCGACCGCCGGATTTTCTGGAGGTACAAGATGCAGCCTACACTTTGTTCAAGATGTAAAAAAAATGTCGCGGTGGTGTTTATCTCGAAGCTGGACGGAGAGAAGACCGTCAATGAGGGTCTATGCCTGAAATGCGCCAAGGAGCTGGGCCTGCCCCAGGTGGACGACATGATGAAGCGCATGGGCATCTCTGATGAGGATTTGGATACGCTCAACAGCGAAATGCTCCAGGCCATGAACGGCGTGGAGAATATTGAGGACCTGCCTGGCGGCGACGAGGAGGACGCGGAGGAAGAGGGCAAAACTGCCACGTTCCCCTTCCTCAACCGCCTCTTTTCCAGCGGAGATGTTGCCAAGGAGGAGGGCGCCGAGGAGAACGGCCAGCGGGATCGCCGGGAGAAAAAGGAGCCCAAATCCGGCAAGCGGAAATATCTGGAGAACTACTGCATCTCCCTGACTCAGAAGGCCAAGGACGGCAAGCTGGACCCGGTGATTGGCCGGGCGGAGGAGATTGAGCGGGTCATCCAGATTCTCAACCGCCGCCAGAAGAACAATCCCTGTCTGATCGGCGAGCCGGGCGTGGGCAAGACCGCCATTGCCGAGGGCCTCAGCCAGCGGATTGTGGACGGCGAGGTGCCCTTCAAACTGCGGGGCAAGGAGGTGCACCTGCTGGATCTGACGGCGCTGGTGGCCGGCACCCAGTTCCGGGGACAGTTTGAAAGCCGGATGAAAGGGCTTATCGACGAAGTCAAGCGCCTGGGCAACATCATTTTGATGATTGACGAGATCCACAACATTGCCGGTGCCGGCGACGCCGAGGGCAGCATGAACGCTGCCAATATCTTAAAGCCCGCCCTTTCCCGGGGCGAAATTCAGGTGATCGGCGCCACGACATTCAACGAATACCGAAAGTCTATCGAAAAAGACACCGCCCTGGAGCGGCGCTTCCAGCCGGTCACGGTGAACGAGCCTTCCATTGAGGACTCTGTCCAGATTCTCAAGGGGCTGGCCCCTAACTATGAGAAATACCACGGCGTGAAGATCTCTAACGGCATTCTCCGCCAGGCAGTGGTGCTTTCTGAGCGCTATATTACCGACCGCTTCCTGCCGGACAAGGCCATTGACCTGATTGACGAGGCATGCTCTGATCTTAATCTGAAGGACCCGGATATCTCCCGGCGGATGGAGATTCAGCGGGAACTGGACGACTACGAAAAGGAGCGGGTCATGCTGGAAGAGCAGGCCACTCAGGAGGGGGCGGAGCCAGACTATGAACGGATGGCCTTCCTGAAAAGCAAGGAGGCCCAGCTCAGCACGGAACTAAATGCCCTGCTGGAAAAGGGAGACCCGCAGCTGAGTATGGAGAATCTGGCCCATGTCATTGAGCTGTGGACGAAGATTCCGGCAGCAAAAATCCGGGAACAGGAGTTCCAGCGCCTCAGCCAGCTGGATCAACGGCTTCGCGAACACATCATCGGCCAGGATGAGGCGATTGAGGCTGTGGCTGCGGCCGTCCGCCGCAACCGGGTGGGCATCAGCCCCAAGCACAAGCCGGTGAGCTTCATCTTTGTCGGACCAACGGGCGTGGGCAAGACGGAGCTGGTCAAGCAGCTGGCCGTGGATCTCTTCAACACACCGGACGCCCTGATTCGTCTGGACATGTCCGAATTCATGGAGAAGCATTCCGTATCCAGGATTGTAGGCTCACCGCCGGGATATGTGGGCTATGATGAGGCGGGCCAGCTGACGGAGAAAATCCGCCGCAAGCCCTATGCTGTGGTGCTCTTTGATGAAATTGAAAAGGCCCACCCGGATGTGCTGAACGTGCTGCTGCAAATTTTGGACGACGGTGAGATCACCGACGCCCACGGCCGGAAGGTCAACTTTGAAAATACCATTATCGTCATGACCTCCAATGCCGGCAGCGCCACCAAAGAGGGGACCGTAGGCTTTGACCGCACCCAGCGGGAGCAGGACAGCGACCGGGCTATGAAGGCGCTGCAGCAGTTTTTGCGGCCAGAATTTATCAACCGTGTGGACGCTGTGATTACCTTTAACCGCCTCAGCGAGGAGAACTTCCAGGGCATTGCCCGCATTATGCTGGAGGAGCTGGCGGCCTCGCTGAAGGACAAGGGCATCACCTTTACCTATGACGACGCGCTGGTGGCGCTGTTAACCCATAAGTCTTACTCTCGGACTTACGGCGCGCGGAACCTGCGCCGGACCATCCAGAAGGAGCTGGAGGACCCCATGGCCACGCAGATTATTGACAGCTATGAAAACCCAGTCACCCAGATCAGAGCCACCGCGGAAAACGACGCGGTGAAGCTCTACTGTCTATAAAGAGAGGCGGAAGAGATGCTGTTCCGTAAGGATATGGACCCCCGCTGTGCATATTGCCGCCGGGGCCAGCAGATCAACGAACGAGAGGTGGCCTGTGTCAAGCGCGGAATTGTTCCGGTAGAGCACCATTGCAGGGCATTTCAATATGATCCCCTCAAGCGGGTACCGCCCCGTCCTGTGACGCTGGATATCGGCAAGCTAAAAGAGTCTGATTTTTCCTTGTAAAATGGGACCGTGTTTGAGACCGTCGAGAATATAGGCTGCCCCATCTTTCTCCACAAGCTGCATTCGGAGAATTCGTCATAGTTTCTGGACAACATTGTTTGGACTGACGAAGAACTGGGGCGTATCGGCATTTCAACTATTTTTGAGCAAGCCTGAACAGGCGCCTGGGTTTCCCTGGCGCCTGTTGTGATAAAAGGAGGAGCAGGCTATGGAAATCACAAAGGTTTGGGCGTTGTACTACAGCGCCACCGGCACCACGGACAAAGCGGTGAACACCATTGCAGAAGAGTTGGCTGCACAGCTGACATTACCGATAGAGCGGCTAAGCTTTACCAGGCCTGCAGAGCGGACTGGGACGCATCTCTTCACGGCAGAGGACCTGGTGGTGGCGGGTTCGCCTACCTACGCGGGCCGGCTTCCCAACAAGATCGCACCAGATTTCCGGAGCGGTCTTCGGGGGGAGGGCACTCCTGCAGTACCCGTGGTGCTCTTTGGAAACCGCAGCTATGACAACGCCCTGGCGGAGCTTTGGTCAGTCCTTATGAATAACGGCTTCCATCCGGTGGCGGCGGGAGCTTTTGTGGGGCGACATGCCTTTACAGACAAGTTGGGAGAAGGCCGTCCCGACTGGGATGACAAACGGCAGATGCGGCAGTTCGCTGCGCAGATCGCCGGCAAGCTCCGGAGCGGACGGGGGGAGACCGTGGCGGTGCCGGGCGTGCCGGATGCGCCCTATTACATCCCGAAGGGGGTGGACGGCGAGCCGGTGAAATTTCTACAGGCCAAACCCCGGACAGACCCGGGAAAGTGTACGAACTGCGGGGCCTGTGCCCGATTGTGTCCTATGGGGGCGATTGATCCACGGGACGTGTTCCGCGTCCCCGGCACCTGTATCAAGTGCCAGTGCTGCGTCCGCAAATGTACACGGCACGCCAAGTATTTTGATGATCCAGCATTCTTGTCCCATGTGGCCATGCTGGAGCAGAATTTTGCAGAGCCCAAGGAGAACGAGGTGTTCCTATGATAAGGCGGTGGGTTCTCGCACTCCTGGTGGCCGTCATCGCCAATTGGTTTTTCCTGTGTGATGCGTTTGGACCGGTGAGCTGGCTTTTCAATCTGGTCCTTTTGGGAGAATTTCTCTACCTCAATCTGCGGCCTATTGAAAAAGGAAGTGCGCCCACAAAGCGCATCTGGTATTTAAAAAGCGGCGGCGAACTGTTGCGAATATTTTTGATTTCCGCTACCATTACGGTTTTCGCTCAGGGAGCATGGCTGTGGCACTTTCTTGCCATGCTGACTCCGGGAGAAAGCGGCTATGGTACGGCTGTGGCAAGCGGTATTTTCAGTGTTCTCTGGGCTGTGGCGGCGGAGGCGATTCTCTTTTGGAACGGGATGCTTCGAGTTTACGTTACCTCTGTTCAGCTGGGTCTCAAGCACCGGATTCTGGGGGCGCTGTGCGGCTGGATTCCCGGTGTCAATCTCTGGTATCTCACCAAGATGATCCGCATAGTCTCCGACGAGGTGGAATTTGAGACGGAGAAGTGGGAACTGGATGAGGCCCGGGCGGAAAGTGAGGTCTGCAAAACCAGGTATCCCATTTTGATGGTTCATGGGGTATTCTTCCGGGACTATCGCTATATCAATTACTGGGGCCGGATTCCAAGGGAGCTCCAGCGCAACGGCGCCACGGTTTACTACGGCGAGCAGCAGTCTGCGGCGGCGGTAGAGGATTCCGGCCGGGAGCTTGCGGAGCGCATCCGGCAAATTGTGGTGGAAACCGGCTGCGAGAAGGTGAACATCATCGCCCACTCCAAAGGTGGGCTGGACAGCCGCGCCGCCATTGCCCACCAGGGCGCAGCTCCGTATGTAGCTACGCTGACTACCATCAATACACCTCATCGGGGCTGTATCTTTGCGGAGTATCTGCTGGGAAAGGTGCCGGAGCCGACCCGCCAGCGGATTGCCGCAGCTTATAATGCCACTCTGAAAAAGCTGGGGGACGAGAATCCTGATTTCCTGGCAGCAGTAACAGACCTGACAGAAAGCGCGTGCCTCCGCCGGAACGAGAGTACACCTGATGACCCTGATGTGGTGTACGAAAGCGTAATGTCCTACTGTAAGCGGGCAGCCCATGGAAAATTCCCACTGAATATGACCTATCCCATTGTGAAGCACTTTGACGGCCTCAACGACGGATTGGTGTCCGTGGAGTCCGCCAGGTGGGGAGGGCACTTCACCCTGCTGGAGCCTCAGGGGAAGCGTGGGATCTCCCACGGGGATATGGTGGACCTGAACCGGGAAAACATCCGAGGCTTTGATGTGCGGGAGTTCTACGTAGGACTGGTGGCTGCGCTGCGGGAGCGGGGCTATTAAAAAAAGAGGATGTCTCCATCAAGTGAACGCCAGTAAGGAAGTATCAACAACATATAAACTTAACGGCTGACAAACAGGTGCAAAAAGGGTATCGCTCATAATACAGCGATACCCTTTTCCTTTTATTCGATCGTTCCATCTACATAAATATCTAGAAAAGCATTAAACACTCTATCCTCAACTGCTTTTTTGATATTTCTTAGATTGTTATATTGAGATAATTCAGATAGTTCTAAACTAATATCTTGAATATTGACTTTTTTCCCAAAATTCTTTTCCAACTTTTCAATTAAGCGAAGTGCCGTAACTTGTATGTATTGCTGTTTTTCTTCTATAGGCAAATCAACAAAATAATAAACCATATCGAACCTAGACTTTAAGGAATCTGGAATTTTCTTTGAATATTCGCTTTGGGTCATATTTGAGGTGAAAACTATAATGTACCCATTAAGATTGTGCTCAACGCCGTGTCGATCCGTAAATATACCATCTTCCAACAATTCATAAAAGAAATTGTAGACACTTGGAGTTGCTTTCTCAAATTCGTCAATGAGTATAATTTTTGTTTTAGATGTAGTTATCTTGTTAATTAGCTCTCCACCTTCTTCGCTTCCAACATACCCAAGCGGAGAACCTATTAGACTATTTAAAACTCCTTCTGTGGAATAATTGCCAAAATTGATTTTTATTAGTGGCTCTCTTGGAAACATTGTTTCTGACATAAACTTAGCGAATTGCGTCTTTCCAATTCCTGAATTTCCACATAACATAATTGATAATATTTTCTGTTCTCCCATTCTGTTAAGGAAAAAGAATTTGAGCAGATTTTTGTGGAAATCTTTCTTAAACTCATCGTGTCCTCTGAGCTTTTCACAAATTTTTTGAGAGAGTAAGGATACCTCTCCAACATCAATTTGCGGAGGTTCTTTTATAAAATCATTCTCATCTTTTTCCTCGTTAATAGGCTTTTTTTCGATGATCCAAAAAGGAAATAGTGCTGTTGCGTCTGCTACAAGAGATTGTTCTATGCAATATTGAATATTTCCGTTTAATAAGATTCGTTGAATGAGAATTTCAAATGGGAAAATGAGATCCTGTCGTAATCTAAACATTCTTATTACAGAGGAAATGTCAACATATTTAATATTCTGAGATTCTAGTGTTTTACGTATATTATCAATATTGTACCGAAAAGAAATTCCCTCACATTCATCGATTAAATTGGATAGTGAAATTATCTCCCCGGTTTTATAGCATTCTTTTATCTTTTCAGTGTTTGTATATGTATTAAGTATTAAAGCGTTTGCTATATTTGCACTCAATGATTCTGGTTCTGATATTTCCCTTTCAGTGTTTTTTTGAAATTCATAATCGATATGCTCATCATCAAATAAATACGGAAATTGTTCTGCGAATTTCTCAATCAAATCACAATTAATACAGAATTGGATTTCTTCAACACTACAACATAATGCCAAAATGTACCGTTCAGAAAAAATTTTATTGATATTATTATCTCTAACTAAATTTGTCAGATCAATAACACTTTTTTCAAATTGTTCGAGATCCATAGTATAGAGATTATCTAAAGTGTCGCTTTTGTTAAAACAATACGCGATACTATAAAATTTGTAATCGTTGAGTCGCTTTCTTAAATCGCTTAATTTAGTTGTGTCATATACATACAAAATAGAATCCATATTACTCATTCCTATCAAAATTTAACTCTTGGATAATTGCAATTACATCGATCAGGTTTATCTTTTCTGTGAGTTTTTGGTGATTAAAGTCAAATGGATTACTATTATTTTGAGTTGTACGAGAACTCATTTTCATTTCGACAATAGGCTCACTACTCGTGGAACAATTTTGATTATATGACATTGAAACCATTTCTAAAAACTTTGACGAAATGCTTTCTCTCTGTGAAAAATCTATATTGCCACGGTATATTCCGATTATGCTAAGTTTTCCCAATTGAAGATCATTATGATGATAACCATTTTCAAAATTACTTGCCGCTTTATATGGAATTTGTATAATAAATTGATCTGTTAAAGCGTCGGCGTTCGTCCTGTAACAAGGATATGTAAAGGTATAGTCAATAGTAAAATCATCTAACATCTTTTCCATCATTTTGCTAATATTGATCTCTACATCTTCGTTTCCTTGATTTTTAAATTTACTATCTTGCAGTATATTTAAAATCATGACTGTATCGTCAAGATTTCTTTGCTGCAATTCTATATTTTTAAAAAGAACCAAATCACCGATTTTAAGTTCCGCATCACTATCGCTTTTTTTCTGTGCCGTTTCATATATTGTGCGAAGCATAATTGACTTTGTTATCTTAACATCAAAATTTTCATAAACACGTTTTTTGGAGTTATCCTCTATGGAATACCCCACATCTGCATAACCTATGTCTTTGGGCCCTAGCGTAGTTGCAACATTATACTTCAGCAGCTCTTCCGAAATTTGCTCTCTTTCGATAGTTTTCATTATTTTATTATCAATTAGCATTGCAATCTCATGAGCCTTGGAAGTATTTAAGTAAAATAAGTTAAATAGTTGTGTGATAGGTGTTGTGCTAATATTATCTGTTGCATTTCTTCCTTGAATTTTGGAAACATAGAAATTCAAGAATAGAGCAAGTAGTATGATTATCGAGATGTTTTCATAGTGTCTACTAATAAAGGAGGAAATCCAAACATTTCGGACGCTACCAACAAAAAGCAAGAAAGAAAAAATGCTGCTCAACTCAAGCGAAACACTTATAACTCGAATTACATGAAAACTCTTTGCAAGTATAGCAAAGATAATGTATATGCCAATAGGAAGTAGCAACCAATATTGCTCCAAGCAAAATTGAACTAATATGCTATACAAAGTAATCTCAATTAAGGACAGGAATAGAGAAAATGAAAATAAGCAATACATTTTCTTTACCCCTATTTTTTTGAAAAGGAACGTCTTTATATTATCTATTTTGTTACCCATCTCTTTACTCCTAAAAAGTAATATTTATTATATTATAAATGATTTCACCTAATTTCTCAATTGTTCTGCTCAATAAAGTACCCCCAGACAGCTTTCTGGTTTACGCATTTAAAATAGCATTTTCAATAGGTAGTAAATAAATTTGCCTCCCATTCATTGACACATGCTTGAAAGCATTGCAAAAGCACACTGTCTAACCACCTAAATGCGTAGACACAAACACCATAATAGCAGCGGGCGCAAGCGGATTTCTGCTTGCGCCCGCTTGGTTACCGCACAGCAAAGACAGAGAAAGCCGTCAAGGGCGCGGAGCGTTCATCTCGACCCTTGACGGCTTCCTTTGGCTTTGCTATTTCTTGACTACAATGGCACCCACCAATTTTGCCTGCAAGCGGTGCTTCATGTACTCATCAATACAGATATGCGGCAAACCATCTTTGTCATAGAGCGTTCGCGTACAAATCTTGTTGATGTAACGGTCGTAGTACCGCAGGACACGCTCCAACGCCAACGGATCACCAGCACGGGCCTCGGCAAAAACTGACAGGGGCAGAAGCACCCTGCCGTGGAATGTGGGTTGTTTCATTTCGCGTTCCTCCCTCCATTGTCCTGCAATCTGTGCCGCAGTTCGTTCAAAGTCTTTGTACGGTGGCGCTGGACGGCGCTGCGGGACATCCCCACAAGGCCGCCGATCTCGCCGTCCGCCATAGCCGCAACGAAGCGCAGAATTAAAATCCGCTGCTCCTGTTCCGGCAAGGTGGCAAAGGCTCCGGCCACCAACTCGTCCCGGATATGTAGGTCAAAGCCAAAGGCCGAGAATGTAAAGCTGTCACTGGGGTATTCGTCCAGCGTACAGAGTTTATCCATTTCCGCCTGCGGCAAGGTGTCCAGCGACTTTTCCCGGTCACGGCGGCGGGCCAGCTCCGACAGGTATTTTCTGGCCTCGTTGCGTAAAACCGTTTTACAGAAAGCATCCAGCCGGTTCCGTTCCACATAGTCAAAGGTGTATTCGTTCATCTTCTCACCCCCGATCTGCGGGAGAGTGAGAAGTAAAAGCTGCTGATACTACTCCTTTCACTGGCAGCAATGTAGCGTTCCCGGCCCGCACCGAAGAACCGCAAAAAACAACAAATTTCGCCCGGCAGGTCGTAGACCCACCGGGCGAAAAGAGAGGCGATATGCAGTTGATTTACATGGTATAGTTCATATTCATGGCCGCTTGTCCCCGTTGCCGGGGACGGGCTTTTTTTAACGGTACATACCCCGTCGTATTCTGTCGAAACGCTCTTTGCTTCATGGCGGCTCCCTCCGTGGGCCGCCGATCCTGTCAGCGTCAGGGCGTCGTTAGTATGAGGGCATAGAGAGCGGCGGCCTTGAATTGTGTTTCAAAACCGCCGCTGGATTGTATATTGAGCGCACGAAAGCGACCTGCCCGGCAACGGTTTTTTTCTTTCCCCGTCGGGCGGGGCAGGTTATTTCAAATATGCTATTCATATTTCTGTTATTTCTTTTGATTAGCTACATTCGTCCACATACAATGATTTCTTATATAGTAAGCGTTCATTTCGTATTTTCCTATTTAGACCTCTGCATCATCAACTGCGGCTCTAACGCCTTTGTAAGATATAAGTGCCAAAAATACAGCTACAATGAACAGGAGGCAAACAGGAATGTAGGAATAACTCATGGTTGCAATCACATTTGCTACGCAACAGCAGATAATAACAGATGTAACAATCGTTATTTGTACGGACTTTTTGGAAAACCCAACCCTCACTGAAATGAGTCCGATGCAAAACGTGATAAACATACATAGTACGGTATCGGCCAAAACCCGAATGAACAAACCGATAGATGGTTGATCTGGCACCAACGGAAACACCGCTTCCGATAGAGTAAAAATTGCGTACATTAGAATTGTTCCGCCTATCATAAACGCTGCAATAAACAGTGATACCAAAGCGATTTTGCATTGTAAGAGTTTTTTGCGCTCTGTGGGGTAAGAGAATACCAGAACGGCATTTTTTCCTGTGTAGTCTTTCAAAAGAAATGTGGAGAACATAACAGCCATCAAAATCGAATATGCCGCTGTCTGCAAAGCATTTACAAGAACCCAAATGTTGTAATAAGTAGAAAATTCTGCGGCATCACTGTCGCCTCCTACATGGGCAATCATGGCAAAGGTGTAGAGCAAGCCAACCATACAAAGAATGGCCGCAAATCCGGCATATATGTAAGGACGGATCTTTATCTTTCTTAATTCCAGCTCCATAAGATGTATCATTCCGTTTTATCTCCTCTCATTGCTTCAAAAAAGTATTCCTCCAATCCAGACGGGAAATTTTCTTGAATATCCTTTATCGCCGCTTCCCTTTGTATTTGGCCGTTCGCAATAATTCCTATGTAATCCGCAGTATTTTCAAGCTCGCTCAAAATATGGCTGGAAATAATGACTGTCATGTTTTGCTCGTGGGCAAGGGAGCAGAACAATTCCCGCATTTCCTTTATTCCCATTGGATCAAGGCCGTTAATAGGTTCGTCCAACAGTAAGATTTCTGGTCTATGAATGATTGCCCTCGCAATTCCTAATCGCTGTTTCATACCCAACGAAAACTTTTTTACAGGTTGATTTGCAGCACCATCAAGCCCAACTTTATGTAACATTTCCGGTATATTCTCGATAAGTGGCTGCTTTTTCATATACTCAAGATGCAGCCGCAGGTTTTCTTCTGCGGATATATCTTCATAGAATACAGGAGTTTCAATAAGACTGCCGATTTTTTGAAGAATTTGATTGCGTTCTAAAGGCACAGCAATTCCCATAACTGAAATTCTGCCCGTTGTAGGACGAAGAAGTCCCATTATCAACTTGAGTATCGTCGTTTTTCCTGCGCCATTTGGCCCTACAAATCCATAGACAGAGCCTTTCGGGACATTCATGCTGCAATTATGAATGACTTCGCGCCCATCAAAAACCTTTGTGACATTCTCTAACTTAATTATCGTATTTGCTGACATTCAATATTTCCCTTTCGCGATTCTATTTTTGGCAATACGAACTCCTGCAATCAATAAGACGAACGCCCAAAGCAGGATATAGATAATTCCATATCAGAATTGGATATAGCTGCCGCCAAACTCTACTCCATGTACGAGTTCCATAAATTCTGTTTGAGGAATGATCTTAAATATTGTGGTAAGGATCGGATTGTTGGTACTGATGTCAACAAAGCACCCGGCTACAATACAAGTAACAACGCTGATACCCGTGGCAACCAGATTGGTATTTCGATCAAAAGCCGTTGCAATAAACAGAGCAAAGGCCGTTGCAAACACAGTTAAAAGCAATAGAAGCACCGCAATTTCAGCGATAGGAAAGCCGATTTCTACACCGAATATACCGTGTATCACAGCGATCGCCGCAAAGGTAGGAACATAAAGGCAGGTGAGCGTGAAGATAAACTGCGCTGTTAAATACTGATTTTCATTGCAGGGCGCAAACATAATCCGGCGAAAAGTACCTTTCAAACGATCTTCTGGATATAGCGTTGTCAGAGCCACGCCCTGCATGAGTACCAGCATTGTAATAAATCCCAGTACGTTTGTGCCAATGCCGCGCTCACTTCTTTTTGCATCGTCGCCTTTATACCCCTCTGGCAATTTCCCCGTTGAGAGCAGGGTCATGATTGCCTCTTTATCCTGCTGTCCTTTAAGGGTGGTAATAGCGTAGGTTCCATCCGCTCGTTTTTGGGCATAGGCTGCATAAGTTCCATCTACCAGAGTTGACAGGGCCGGTTCCTGATCGACATGGACGAAAGTATATTGGTCACAAGAAATAGGATTTGAAACGGTTCCTCCCGACACGGCAATCACTTCCTGCGTAGTCGAATGGTTAGAAATAAAGACCGCAGCACAAATAAGAAGCGGCATGATGATACAAGCAATCAGCAATACGGCCTTATGATGTTTGATCCTTTCAAAATTGTTTTTTAATAATATACTCATAGATAATCCTCCGGCCTAAAAAGAATATGGCAAATGCCAATAAAGACAAGTGATAAAATCAACAATCCTGCAATTACCGGGAGTAGTAGGTGCAGATCGTTGTCATAAATGATCTGATAGCTGCAAGCTGCTACCCACTTCACCGGGGAAATCAGTGACAGGCTATTGAGAAAATCCCCGAAACGGTGAATTTGAAAAATTACCCCTCCGAGTATGATTGAGAGGAACAACGGGATTTGCATAATGCCGTTGGCCTGTTCTTCGTCTTTGAATATGCAGCAGAACATAGTCCCGAAACAGCAGCCGCAGAAGCTAAACGCATTTAACAAAAGGATAAAATAAATGCAGTTGCGTCCTCCCATATTCAATCCTAATAGATATTGGCAGCCGAGAACCAAAACACTATAACAGACTGCCGATAGTAAATAGGAGGACAGAATTTTAGAAAGATAAATTTCCTCTTTGGATATAGGCGCATAGACAATCCGAAAATTTCCCCGTTTTACTCGTTCTTCCATAAAAGCGTTGGTCGCTGTAATAGCGATCATGCCAACAGAAAAAATCAGCATATTCACGCCATAGTAATCAAAGGAAGATACCAGTTCTGTACCAAATCCGCCCTTTGTTACAAATCCCATGACACCAATCAGAATGAGAGGCAGTATGGTGTTTGAAAAGATCAAGACAGGGTTGCGGAGGATATTTTCTAAATCTTGACGCAGTATTTTTAACAAACGCATAAGTTCCTCCTTTAGTCCCGCAGGGATTTTCCAGTCAAATCTAAAAAGACCGTTTCAAGAGAAGCCTCTTTACTTGACATGGCTTTAATCTGGTATCCGGCTGACAAAATCGTTAAAATGATATGGCTTAGATTTTCATTGGTTATATCCACGGTAACGGCAAGTCCCTGTTCTTCAAAAGACACGGACAAAATACCCGGCAGCCCGGACAGCGTAAGCGTTGTTCCATCCGGTTTACGGTCTAAAGTAAAGCTATAGGTAACCTGATTTTCAAATCGCTGGCACAATTCTTTTTTTGTCCCGGATGCAATAAATTTTCCTTCGTCAAGTATCAAAATGCGGTCGGCAATCGCTTCCACTTCTTCCATGTAGTGCGTGGAATAAAGGATCGTTGAACCCTGATCCCGCAAAGTTAAAATAGCCTCTAAAATATGATTGCGGGATTGCGGATCAATGCCGACGGTCGGTTCATCCATGATAATAAGTTTGGGGGCGTGGGCGATGGCACACGCAATATTCAGACGACGCTTCATGCCGCCGGAAAATGTTTTGGGCTTTTCGGCTCGATGGTCGTATAATCCTACCTGTTGAAGTGCTTTGCAAGTTTGAGTTTTCAGTTCTGAACCATGCAGACCATAGAGGCTTGCAAAAAACGCAACATTTTTTTCGGCACTGATTTCTTCATAAATTGCAAGGTCTTGCGGAACAATGCCGATAAACTTTTTGATCTTCGATTTGTCTTTTGCCAAATCATATCCGCCAATTGAGACATTTCCGCTATCGGGTTTCAAAATTGTAGACAGGATATTGATGGTTGTGCTTTTCCCGGCACCGTTCGGGCCTAACAATCCTACAATTTCCCCCTGACAAACCGTAAAACTCAAATCATGAACAGCAGATTTGTGTTGATAACTCTTATTGAGCTTTTCAACGACAATAATTTCTTCCATCATTCGTTCCCCTTTCAAAAGACACCTTGTTGTCAATATAGATTATAGAGCAAGGAAACCACAATGTCAACATGGTGTCTTTATGGAGAAAAAAATAAGGCGACGTTTACGTCGCCTTATTCAGAATACTTTCTTTTCTCTGCAAAGTGTTGTAAAATGCGGTCGCTTAATTCTGGATCGGATATTAGTTTTGAGCTATCTTCTTCAAAACCATCTTGACGATTTCCGTCAAATTCATAGAGCCTGTGCAGCAGGTTCCAGAGGGTTTCTAATTCTTGTGTGTTGAAACTTCGGAATAGATCGGCCATAAAATCTACTGCATATTGTGAACATTCAAGAACTTTCTGTTTTCCGGTATCTGTAAGTAATACATTCGTGGCGCGCCGATCTTTAGAACTGGGAACAATCGTAACATACCCTAATTTTTCAATTCCTGCAACCATTCGATTGGCGTTTTGTTTGCTGGTTCCCAATTTCCGAGCGATATTATTTATCGTTGTTTCATCCTCTGGCAGATGTAAAATAGCAACGATTGTCATAAACTGGCGAGAAGTAAGGCCATTAAAATAGGTATCACCTGTAATTTGAAGTTTATTGATTAGCGAGAACAGGGTTCCATACGCTTGCTGCATGAGAAACAGATCATGCAATTCCTTTTCATATCCCATTGTTTGTTCAACTCCTATGAAACAAAGTTTATCACCGAAAGTATAGAAAGTCAATATATTGTCGTTTTCTGCTTTGGCTGCTTGTTCTAAGTACTCCATTATAGATGATGAATTGTATAGAAAAATTTATTGGGTAATCAGAATTTAACGGGTAGTTTCCGTCCTTGCAAACGTATTATTAGCAAAGCAAAAAACAAGGGTTTGGGAAGCTCCCAACAAGCAAAAATCTCCGCTCAGGTAGCAGGCCGGAAACGGAGATTTTGCGGAAGTGTGGCCACACTTCCTATGCTTGCTCTGTTGTGACTTTCCCGGAAAGGACGGGAACGGAATGGAACAGAAGCCAAAAGTACAAGAGAGCGATTATCTCCCGAAAAGAGGAAATCCACTGCAAGAAACTGTATGCTACACAATCGGCGGAACCGTATACGAGGTGGAAACCTCCTGCGGCGGTACAGAACTGCTTTACGACAAAATGGTACGGCTCATTCGCTCAGAAACCATCACGGATGCTGACAAAGAGGACAAACCGCAGTATAATAAAGACAGCAACCTGTTTGTCGGGCGTTCATTACAGGAGGAATGAACCATGACATCAAACAACAATTATCCCGACAACATCACCGCTTTATACGCCCGCCTGTCCCAAGAGGATGCGCTGGACGGCGAGAGCAATAGTATTGCCAATCAAAAGAAAATCCTTTTGAAGTACGCGACTGACAACGGTTTCCCCAATCCCACGTTTTTCATCGACGACGGCGTTTCCGGGGTGACGTTTGACCGTCCGGGCTGGAATGAAATGATCCGGCTGGCCGAAGCAGGAAAGGTCAAAACCGTCATTGTAAAAGATATGTCCCGCATGGGACGGGACTATCTGAAAGTGGGCTACTATACCGAGAGCTTCTTTGCCGAGCGCGATATTCGGTATATCGCCATCAATGACGGCGTGGACAGCGACAAGGGCGACAACGACTTTACCCCATTCCGCAATCTGTTCAACGACTTCTACGCCCGCGATACCAGCAAGAAAATCCGAGCCGTTATGCGCGCCAAAGGAAACGCCGGAGAACACCTCTGCACCAATCCGCCCTATGGGTACATGAAAGACCCGGCGGACAAAAAGAAATGGATCGTAGACGAGGAAGCCGCCGAGATTGTCAAGCGTATTTTTGCTCTGTGTATTGCAGGGAAAGGCCCCATGCAGATTGCCAAGCTGCTGACTGCCGAACACGTTCTCACGGTTAAGGCCCACTACGCCCAGCAGGACGGAAAGCCGCTGCCGGAGAAGCCGTATCAATGGAGTCCGAAGTCTGTCGCGGGGATATTAGAGCGGCCAGAGTACACCGGCTGCACGGTCAACTTCAAGACCTATGCCAAGTCCCACAAGCTGAAAAAGCGGCTGCATAACGCCCCGGAGAACCAGCGAATTTTCCCCAATACCCAGCCAGCCATCATCGACGAACAAGTTTTTGCACGGGTGCAGGAGTTACGGGAGAATAAGCGCCGCCCCAGCAAGACGGGAAAACAGGGATTATTCTCTGGTCTGCTCTATTGTGCGGATTGCGGGGACAAGCTGTATTTCTGTACGACAAACAGCTTTTCGCCCAAGCAAGACCACTATGTCTGCTCCAATTACAAGAGCAATACAGGAACTTGTTCCGCGCATTTTATCCGGGAAGAAACGCTGAAACTGTTTGTCTTGCAGCGGATTTTCGATGTGACGGCGCTGTTCTTTGACGATGCTATGGCATTTGAAGAAGCGGCGAGAAAGCAGCGTTTCCAAGAAGCTGAAAAAGAGGCCAGGAAGCGCAGGCGTGAAATTGCCCAAGCGGAAAAGCGTATTGCCGAACTTGACCGCATTTTCAAACGCATCTATGAGGACGACATCAGCGGTGCAATTAGCCATGAGCGATTCTTAAAACTTTCTGCCGATTATGAGGCGGAGCAAAAAGAGCTAACAGAGCAGGTCAAGATACTGCGGGAAGCGGTAGAAACCTTTGAACAGGATCAAGCCGATTTTGCCAGCTTTGCAGCCATTGTGCGGAAGTATGTGGGTATCCGGGAACTGACGCCCACCATCGTCAATGAGTTTATAAAGAAGATTATCGTCCATGCGCCGGACAAATCCAGCGGCCACCGCAGGCAGAAAATCGAACTGGTCTGGAACTTCATTGGGGAAGTCAACCTGCCGGGCGATGATCAGACGGTGGAAAGGCAAAGAAAAGGCAGGACGGCATGACTTTTCAGCCATGCCGTCCTGCGATAATTCAATTACTTCCTTATGAGCGTGCACCTTCTGGAGACGTCCTCTTTTGAGCAATAGGCTGCCTTTGCAAACAACTGGTCAGGGACATAGTCAAAGGCTGTACCTGAATCCAGGAAACGTTATCCGGTGCCACAGAAATCCCGGTACAGAGCTACGTGGTCAAAAATCGCCTGCCAGCTGCTGCCGGCGCTTCCTGTGACACAGAGATAACCGTTGCCGGCGGCGTCCTCCCCCCAGCTGGCGGCGCAGGAACCGGACTGGGCTACATATCCTGTCTTGGCTCCCACAACCCGCACGGCCTGCGACCCGTCGTGGTCCTCAATTTTTCGCAGGAACCAGTTGGAAAGAACCTGCCCCTCCGGATGCTGCTCTGTAGGAGCAGTCTCATAGGTGTGGGCGGAGAGAACTTCCCGGCACAGTTCGTTGTCCATAGCTGCTTTCAGAATAACGGCCATGTCAGTGACTGTACAGTGGTGTGCCTCATCATAGAGCCCTACACAATTTGTAAAATGAGCAGTCTGAGAGAGTCCCAATTCCTCCAGCTTTTCATTCATTAATTTTACAAAGGACTCATGAGACCCGGCAGTATATACCGCAAGTCCTAGGGCGGCGTCTGCACCGGAGGAGAGAATCGTGCCATATAGCAGTTCGCGGACGGATACGGTTTCCCCTACATCCAGCCCTACCACACTGCAGTCGTTGACATAACAGTAATCCGTGATATCAATGGTCATGGTAAAGGTGTCCTCCAGATCTGCCTCTTCCAGCTGCTCCACAGCTACCAGCAGGGTCAGCACTTTGGTCATGGAGGCGGGATTGATCACCGCCTGAGCTTCCTTCTCTGCCAAAATGGTGTTGGTCTGCAGGTCTATCAAGACGGCGTAACCACTGGATATTTCATCCCCCAGATGGACTGTTTCCGTGGTTTCCACAGGGCGGAGGGCGGTCTCTGGCTCCACAGGGGAGACCTTGGGAAATTTTGCAGCCCGCGGCTCTTCCGGCAGTTCTTCCGCCTGTCCTTGCCCCCAAAATGATAAGGCGACCACAAGAACCAAGCAAAGAATAGCTGCCGGCAGAGTCCGCAGCAGAATTCTCCTGCGCTGAAGGCGCTGTTTTTTTCTGCGGGCTGCGGCTCTTTGCTTTCTGCGGGCAGCCCGCTCTTCGGGACTGAACATGGGGGTGTAATCGTCCATAGAATGCTCCTTGATCGCGTGTGTTCCGACGCAAAAGCCTGGCTGGCCCGACGCGCCATTGATCACAGTATAGCAGACTCTCCGGCGGATTTCACCAGAAATTTTCCGCAATTTTTTAAGGACAGGTTTTCAGGAAAGTCAGGTCAAGGTGTTGCTGCATACTCTGGATTGTAGTTCAATTTGGAGGAGACAGCTATGGCACGGATTACCAACTTTTTTGCCGGTGCTAACAGCGGCGAAGGATTTCAAAACCTGTTCCATGAGATGGTGGATTTAGAGGCTACATATGATGTTATGATTCTAAAGGGCGGACCTGGCGTGGGCAAGAACACCTTTATGCGGGAAATTGGGCGGACCATGGAGCAGGCGGGGACGCCGGTGGAATACCTCTGGTGCTCCGGGGACCCGGATTCTCTGGACGGAGTGGTACTACCGGAGGTGCGGTGCGCCGTAGTGGACGGCACCAGCCCCCATGTCATGGAGCCAGTATACCCAGCGGCGGTGGACCGCTATGTGGACTTGGGACGATTTTATGATTTATCCGCCGCCAAGGCGGACGCTGAGGAGGTCAAAACCCATACCCATGCCTATCAAGCGGCATATGTGCGGGCATACCACAGCCTAAAGGCTGCCCGACAGGTGGAGCTGGATGCAGTAGCCGCGGTGAGACGGACCTTTGACCAGGAACGGGCAGAGAGGCGAGCACGGGGTATCATTCAGCGGGAGCTGCGGGAGCATGGTGGACAGGAGGGAAAGACTACCCGCCGCTTTTTGGGAAGCGTTACCCACAAAGGCTATGTTTGGTGCTTTGACAGTGTAGACGCGCTGTGCCCCAGGGTTTATGAGTTCGCGGACGGTTGGGAGCTGGGCGGAGGGACGATGGAGCTGCTTCACCAGGCGGCGGTCTCAAGGGGATGGGACACGATTGCCTGCGTCGCGCCGGAGGAGCCAACTCGCCTGGAGCACCTGCTGGTCCCCGGGCTGGGGCTGGCTTTTGTCACATCCCGGCCTGGAATGGACTATGGGAAAAAGCCCTATCGCCGCATCCGGTTGGACGCCATGACCCACCCGGAGAGCAAGGCCAGGCTGCGGTTCCAGACCCGAATGGCAGCGCTGCTCCGTTCAGAGGCGGTGGCAGCACTTCGGGATGCCAAGGCCAACCATGACCGGCTGGAGGCCGTCTATAATCCCTATGTGGATTTTGACGGTGTCCGTGCCTTGGCCGCCTTGGAGGCGGGCCGGATTCTCAGCTGGCTGGGCTGATGGAAAGGACCGCCCTATTTGGGGCGGCCCTTACTTTAGGCAGACGATATGGAGCGCCGTTGCTTTCAGACAGGCACCGGAGGCAAGACACGAACGATTTGAAGCAAGCTAAGATCCGTCTCACATGAGACGGGGCCTGAACAGATAGGCTAACAGGTTTGACGATAGCGCGTCATGAGCTGGGCAAAGAGAACGCCATTGGCGGGCGGCGTATAGGTCACAGCATTGGCTCCGGCTTGGATGGTGCGGCGGATACTCTCCTCCGTGGGGCCGCCGGTGGCAATGATGGGAACTTCCGGAAAGTCCTGCCGAATATCCGCCACGATGTCCGGGGTCGCCCCAGCACCGGAGACGTTCAGAATATCAGCGCCGGCGTCCAGACGGCCGCGGATATCCGTATGGGCAGAGACAACTGTGATTACCACGGGCAGGTCTACCCGTTCCTTGATTTGCCCGATGACCTCGTTGGGGGTAGGAGCATTGAGCACCACGCCGTGGGCACCCTGGTGCTCCGCCTGCACCGCCAGCCGGACAGCCCTGGCACCGGTGGTGATTCCGCCGCCCACACCCACAAAGACCGGCACATCGGACACAGTGATAATTGCCTGGGCAATCACCGGCTGAGGAGTGAAGGGGTAGACGGCGATGATGGCATCGGCATTGATGTTTTTAATTATGGCCACGTCGGTTGTAAAAGCCAGGGATCGGATCAGCCGACCAAAGATGCGGATGCCACTGCACTCATGAATGCAGGCGGGCAGGGTCAAGGAGTGGCTGCGGAGGGTCCCGGTATAGGTTGGAATTGGCTGGACCATAAAGCCTCCTCTCTTGCAGCGGGTGGCAACAATTTTAAACATCATATCATATCCAGACTCCGGCCTCAAGCCGCAGCCGCTTATTTTTACAAGAGCTTTACAGACTTGCAAACAGGAATCATGAACACGGCGTAAAAGGAGAGCTATCTGGCGCCGGGGACAGACGTATCCGGCAGTCTGGCCGTCAGCCAGTCAAAAAGGTCCTGGAAAACCGTCTCTCGGCAGTCCTCACATAGAATCTCGTGCCGCAGCTCCGGATAGAGTCTGCATGTGACATTCCGCACGCCGGCCTTTTGAAAGCTCTCATAGGCCCGCCGCACCCCCACGCCGCACCCGCCTACCGGGTCCATGGCTCCGGAGGTGAAAAGAATGGGGGTGTCAAGGTCCATCTGTCTGAGGTTTTCTGGCTTTTCGATCCAGGACATGCCTTCGAGCATCTCACGGAAAAGACCGATCGTGGGGGTTTCACCACACAGTGGGTCCGCCAGATACTGGTCCACGTTCTCCGTGCTTCGGGAGAGCCAGTCAAACGCGGTGCGATTGGGCGCAAAGATGCGGTTATAGGTACCAAAGGCCAGCTTTTCCACCAGTGAACTGCTGTGCTCCTCTCCAACGCGGCGGGACTCCCGGGCGGCTATAGCCTTCCCTGCGGTGATCAGGGCGGGAGACATCTGCCCGGTGCCCATCAGGATGGCGCCGTCCACACGGCCCGGATAGCGGATCAGATAAGTGCGGGCCAGGAAGGAGCCCATCGAGTGTCCCAGCAGAAAATAGGGCACATTGGGAAAAGACTCCCGGGCAAGACATCGACGCTTCTCGATGTCATCCACCACCCACTTCCAGCTCCCCTTGGGACCGAAGTACAGCCGCGCAGCGCCGGGAGCCACGGAGCTGCCATGCCCCAGATGATCGTGGCCCACCACCGCGAAGCCCCGGTCCGTCAGGTACTGGGCAAAGGGCTCGTAACGCAGAATATACTCCGACACACCGTGGGAAATCTGCACGACGGCCCGGACATCGTCCTCTGGCAGCCACTGTACTGCGTGGATGGATGTGTTTCCGTCGGCGGAGGGAAAAACAAATTCATTTCTGAGCATGGCAAAACCGGCCTCCTTATGTTATACTGGGCCCATGATACCACGGCCCTGTAGAAAATACCAGAGGAGGTAGCCTATGGAAGCGTATATTGCCGCGTTGGACCAGGGGACCACCAGTTCCCGGGCCATTTTGTTCAACCGGGCGGGTGAGATTGTGGCCCGAGCCCAGCATCCCTTCCGACAGATTTACCCCCAACCGGGCTGGGTGGAGCACGACCCGATGGAAATCTGGTCCACCACCGCCCGAGCCCTGGCGGAGGCAGTGGACTCCGCCCACATTGATCCCAAGTGCATCGCGGCCCTCGGCATCACCAACCAGCGGGAGACCACCATTCTGTGGGACAGAACAACCGGTGAGCCGGTGTGCAACGCCATCGTCTGGCAGTGCCGCCGCACCGCTGCCATCTGCGATCAGCTGAAGGCTGATGGCTGGATAGAGGCTGTACAGGAGAAAACGGGGCTGCTGATTGATGCCTATTTCTCCGGTACCAAGCTCAAGTGGCTGCTGGACAATATCCCTGGTGCCCGGAAGCGGGCAGAGCAGGGGGAGCTTTGCTGCGGCACGGTGGACAGCTGGCTGATCTGGAACCTCACCAGAGGTGCCGCCCATGTGACGGATTGCTCCAACGCGTCCCGGACGATGCTGTTTAACATCCATACGCTTCAATGGGACCAGGAGCTGTGCGGCATGTTGGGTATTCCTCTGGCACTGCTGCCGCAGCCTCGGGCCAACAGCGAAGTATATGGCACCATCGCCTCGGGCATCTCCGGGCTGGAGGACCTAGCTGGCATCCCGATCTGCGGCAGCGCCGGCGACCAGGCAGCAGCATTGTTCGGCCAGGGCTGTTTTGTGCCCGGTCAGGCGAAGAACACCTATGGTACCGGCTGCTTTACACTGATGAACGTGGGGACAAGCGCAGTGCGTTCCCGGTCTGGGCTTGTGACCTCTGTGGGCTGGCAGTTGAACGGAGAGACCACCTATGCCCTGGAGGGAAGTGTCTTCAACGCGGGCAGCGCCATCCAGTGGCTGCGAGACGAGCTGGGCCTTTTTGAAACCTCGCCGGAGTGCGACCGCCTGGCGGAGAGCGTTCCTTCTGCGGGCGGCGTGTATGTGGTGCCAGCCTTCACCGGTCTGGGCGCACCTTACTGGGATATGTATGCCCGGGGAACGATTGTGGGAATCACCCGGGGTACCACCAAGGCTCATATTGCCCGGGCAGTGCTGGACGCCATCGCCTTCCAGGTGGCAGACCTGGTGCGGGCCATGAACGCCGACGCGCCCTGTCCTATTACCACGCTGAGAGTGGACGGCGGCGCCTCGGTCAGTGACATCTTGATGCAGACGCAGGCGGACCTGCTGCGGCTGCCGGTGGACCGCCCGACCCAGGTGGAGACCACGGCCTTCGGCGCTGCGGCGCTGGCGGGTCTTGCGGTAGGTGTGTGGGAGAATTTGCAGGAGGTGGGGCAGCTTCGCCGCAGCCAGCACGTCTTCATGCCCCAGCGGGCTGAGGCGGAATGTGCTGCCGATTACAGCCATTGGCAGCGCGCGGTAAACCGGGCTCGGGCGTGGATTGAAAACGAAGTGTAAACAAGGTGGAATTTTGTTGCGTTTTTTCGCGGGTTGGACTATACTAATAAAGAGAGCTATCCACGGTTTCCATCATACAAAAGCGGCGTAAGGCCGTAATTTGAAAGGGGATTTTCCATATGGCTTTTTTTGATGACTTGACCAGGAAGGCAAAGGACGTGGCAGCTGTGGCTGCAGATAAGGCCAAGGATGCCGCGGAGCTGACGAAGATCACGGTTGCTATTGCCGGTGAACAGCGGGAGATTGATAAGAATTACCGCACCATCGGTGAATGGTTTGTCAATGAATACGAGGGTGAGATTCCCGCCGCTGTTCGGGATCTGGTAGAGGCGGTGGTTGCTTCCAAGGCCAAAATTGCCGAACTGGAGGCCGCGAAAGCCGCCAATAGGGAGACAGAGCCTGTGACAGCCGCGGAGAGCGCGGAGAAGACCTGCCCGATCTGCGGAGCCAGGTCTGATAGTAAATTCTGCCCCCAATGCGGCGCCCCAATGGGGGAGTAAATCTGTGCGTGAAAAATCCGCTGCCGGACCTCCGGCAGCGGATTTTTTAATATTTGTTGCGCAGGACCTGTTGGTATGTACCATCTTCCAGGCGAATATACCGCACGAACAGCGCGACCTTGTTCTCTGGATGCAAAGCCTCCCACAGCTCATCGGCCAGGGACTCCGGGTCCGGGAACGTCAGAGCCGTGCGCACCGGCTCGCCCTCAAAGGAGGGCAGGGGAGTGCCGTCCCCCTGATAGGTGTGGAGGAAGCGGCCCTCGCCGGGAAGGGGATTGTCATAGAGATAGAAGTGGCGCAGGCAGCAGCTGGGGTCCCCATCGGCACTTTTCAGGATGGAGAGCTGAAAACTGCCGTCCGGGGAGAGAAGACCGGAGATTCGGGGCGTATAGTTGGGTGCGTCTGGTTCAAACTCCCGGCTGCGCAGGGCCTCGGCAAAGGTGCGGCCCGCCAGGAGATAGTCCCGGATCGTGTCGGTTTGATCACCGTTTGTGACCACCAGCCCCCGACCCACCTGCCGGACGGGATGGTAGATGATCAGACTGGGGTCTGTCATCCTGGAGGGGTCGTGAGCCTGGGTACGGATGCCGTCCTCTGTCTCCACGAAAACCCGGTTTCTGGAGTTTTCGCTTCGGCCCATGATGAAATAGGCCGCCACGGCGCTCTGACCGTCGGCACTTCGGCCCAGGAGAATGCCCCGGCCGGGGTAGGGATTGGCCCGCAGCAGGGCGGGGAGAAGTTGTGTTTCCATTGGAAAGCCTCCTTTTTATTGCAGCAGTTTCTTCCGCTCTCGGTAGTCCGGAAGCACCCGCTCTAACAGCGCGTAAAAGCGGGGACCGTGATTTTTTTCCAGGATGTGGCACAGCTCGTGGACCACCACCAGGTCCACGGCCTCCTCCGGACAGCGCATCAGGAAGCAGGAAAAGCACAGGCTGTTTTTTCCGCTGCAGCTGCCGTACCGCTTTCGGGCGGCGGTGATTTTGATGCCGGCGGGAGTTACCCCCATCAATTGGCTCCAGTGAGCCACCTTACCAGGCAGAACTTCCAGGGCCTTTTCCTTGAGGGAGGCGATTTCCTCCGGTGTGGGCGGAGGCGGCACGGAGAGCTGCCGCCGGCGCTGACGCTTCAGATGTCTGGAAATCCAGTCCGCGTGGCGGAGAACAAAGTCGTCGATGGCCTCCCGGGGCAGCCGCGCCGGGGCCCGGACCAGCACACGGCACTCTGGTGTGATCTCCAGGGACAAGGTCCTGCGCTGGGAGCGAATGAGTTCATACTGTTCCATATAATCCACGATACCACGTCCGGTTAAAAAATACAAGAGTTCCGTTTCCCTGGAAGGTGCGAACGGGTGGCGCCCTTTTACCCTTTGGACTGATTTAGTCAATAAACAACCTCCCTCCGCTACTTTGATGAAGGGAGGCACTCCTTTATGCGAACATCCCGACTAACTGAATTTGTCAGTCGATGAACAGATTGATTTCAGCGAACATCTTATGCAGTCTGTGTTCATCAAATGGAAGATACTCAGCTACTGTGAAACCAACAACATCCGTATTTTCCGTAATCAAACGCAGTATTTCCGACAACTTCTCGATCGTCATCTTCCCACCGCCAGCTCCATCGCCAACTAATTCCGAGTTTGCAAAATAGGTCGAGTGGAAAAAATGTTCATCTAATACATCTATATCAAAATGTATGAGAATATGGTCAAATCGACCTATAAAAGACTTGATTTCTGAGCTGGACACAAATGTCTGATCCTGCACCTTGTACTTCACACCCATATCATTCAGGTATTTTTCTTGATAAGCATGGAGCGGTTGAAGTCCGATATAGAAAATCTCATCTGGCTTGAATAGGGAATTCTTGATTTCTTTCGTCAGTTGTGCAGCTCCATGACCTAAAAGACTACCAAGCACCATTGCATGAGCATTCGGATATCCATCATTCAAAGTTGATACATCTGGATGTGCATCAATCCAGATAATACCGACGTTTTTGTATTTGCCATGCAGGTAATCAAATGGTGCAAGAGACACCATACAGTTACCTCCAATGGTGATGATCCTATCGGGGGTTTGTTTAGAGATCTTTTCCTGTGCGTCTCTGATTCCTGACAAAACTTCTTCCTCAGCGTATATTCCATTTGTAACAGTTTTCTCTTTGCTGTTAGGTGGGATAATATCCACTTTCACAACGGGTTGATTCGGATTCTGAGGTAATATATATTGCAGTAGATTGGCGCCAAAATAATATGTATCAAGCCCACCGCTAACATGGTCAGGATATAAAAGCCTAATTGTTTTCATTGTAATTTGACACCTCCGTAATTCTGATTTTACTCTACCATATTTTTCTGCTTGATTCAATTCATAGTGAAATCGACGGAGTTAGAACCCATCAGTCCAAATGTAAAAAGGGAGACAGGTGGATACCGGTTGACAAAGCTTGAGAAAGTCGATACAATGAACATTCAATGAAAACTGCGGCTTCGGCGGCATGAAGTAAAGGAATGGAAGCTATGGCACAGGATAAGAGACAGGTGGACGCCATCACCCCCCGGGACGTGGACTTCGCCCAGTGGTATACAGACGTGTGCAAGAAGGCGGAGCTGATCGACTACACCTCCGTCAAGGGGATGTTTATCTATCGTCCCTATGGCTACGCCATTTGGGAGAATATCCAGCGGATTCTGGATGACGAGTTCAAAAAGACCGGGCACGAGAATGTATATCTGCCGGTGCTGATCCCGGAGAGCCTCCTGCAAAAGGAGAAGGACCATGTGGAGGGCTTCGCCCCGGAATGCGCTTGGGTGACTATGGGCGGCAGCGAGAAACTGGAGGACCGCCTTTGCATCCGCCCCACCTCGGAGACTCTGTTCTGCGAGCACTACGCCAACATCATCCACTCCTGGCGGGACCTGCCCAAGCTGTATAACCAGTGGTGCAGCGTGCTGCGGTGGGAGAAGACTTCCCGCCCCTTCCTGCGCCACCGGGAGTTTTTGTGGCAGGAGGGCCACACCATGCACGCCACTGAGGCTGACGCACGGGAAGAGACGATGCGGATGCTGAACGTCTATGCAGACTTCATGGAAAATGTGCTGGCCATGCCGGTGATCCGGGGCCGCAAGACAGAGAAAGAGAAGTTCAACGGCGCCGAGGAGACCTACACCGTGGAGTGCATGATGCATGACCACAAGGCCCTCCAGGCCGGCACCAGCCACTATTTCGGAGACGGTTTTGCCAAAGCCTTTGACATCACCTTTGCCGGTAAGGACAACCAGCCCCACCACCCCCACCAGACCAGCTGGGGGGTTAGCACCCGGATGATCGGCGGCATCATCATGACCCACGGCGATGACAACGGCCTGGTACTGCCTCCCCGGGTGGCGCCCATCCAGGCCATCGTGATCCCTGTGGCACAACACAAGGCCGGCGTTTTGGACGCGGCCGCATCCCTGCGGGACCGCTTACAGGCGGCGGGCGTCCGGACCAAGATGGATGAGTCCGACAACTCCCCCGGCTGGAAGTATGCGGAGTATGAGATGAAGGGCGTGCCCCTGCGGGTGGAGATCGGCCCCAAGGACATGGAGAAGGAGCAGTGCGTCATCGCCCGGCGGGACACCGGCGAGAAGGTATTCGTCCCCTTGGCGGAGCTGGAGGAGACGGTGAAGAAACTCCTAGACGCGGTCCATGACAACATGTACGCCATGGCCCTGAAAAACCGGGAGGAGAACACCTTTGACATCACCTCTCCCGCCGAGGCCAAGGCGGTGACCAGCGGCAAGGGCGGCTTCCTCCGCTCCAAGTGGTGCGGCTCTTTGGCGTGCGAGCTGGCCATGAAGGAGCAGGCTGGCGTTAGCTCCCGGTGCATGCCGCTGGAGCAGAGCGGCACCGAGGGCGTGTGCCCGGTGTGCGGTAAGAAGTGCACCACAGATATTTACTGGGGCGTGGCTTATTGAAGAAATTGCCGGTTGTGCCAGCGGAAACACACAGTCAAAAAAATCTCTTGTTTTTTATCGGACTTTCCGGTAGAATAAGGAAGAAGAAAGCTCCATACAGCGGAGCTCAAAAAAATCGAGGGCACGTGCCCTCTCTCCGTTGCCAAGCCAACGGAGAGTAAGGAGGTTTGACGACGATGAGAAAGTCAACATGGAGAGCGCGCCTAAGCGGTGTGCTGGCGGCGGTATTTTTAGTGGGACTGCTGCCCACAGTGACTTTAGCCGCAGATAACGATCCAATTACCCGGGCTGGGCTGGCGGAGAAGATTTATACAAATGATTCGCTCAAAATGCTGATTGTTGACGACACAACTGAGGCTGGGTTTAACGATATTGACAACTGTACTGAGGATCAAAAAAATGCTATCAATGCTCTGGCCAACGCCGGAATTATCAGCGGCACCTCCGCTGATACATTCAGCCCGAGTAAAACAGTAACCCGTGCCGAGGTGGCGGTGGTTCTTTGGCGAGCCACCGGATGCAAGAGCAACGAAACTGCGTCAACGGTTGTTTTTGATGATGTGCATATTGGCGACTGGTATGCCCCTGCCATCCAAGCCCTTTCCGCCGCAGGGATTATCACCGGAACGCAGGACGAGAAGTTTAACCCTACCGAAACGATTACAGAACAACAAGTATCTACCCTTATAAGTAGATATGCCAGCAGCGGAATGAATCGTTGGCAGACGGGTACTACCCGGTTGGAAATGCTCATGGAAACCTATGAAAAGTATAAAGACAGCCCTGTCCTGCAAGCAAAAGCTGAAGCTGGCTCAGAAATAGATTATGCAGACATCAGTGACTGTACGCCGGAGCAGAAAACGGCAATTCAATTTTTTACAAAAGCTGGTATTGTACAAGGTTACAATGAAACGCCAGCCGCATTTCATCCCTATGCCGCCGCATCTAGTGTGCAGATTGCGGTATTCCTTATGAACTGTGCCCGAGCGAGCGGAGCAGCAAGCAGGAGTGTAACGTCTCTATCCAATTTGATGCCCTTGGCGGCTAGCGACACCGCCACTCAGGCGTTTGATTTTCTGGAGGCGCAGGGGCTTACCATCAGTGATGGTGTTAAAGATAACCCCAATGCCCCGGGCCTTACAACAAATCTTTCAGCGTGGGCAGATGCCGTTGCTCCCGAGAAACCTACATTCAGTCCTGCAAGCCAGGCCTTTACAGGCACCCTGTCTGCCATCATCAGCGCAGGCGAACATACGGGAAGTGACGGTACAAAAATCTACTATACCACTGACGGAACCGGACCGACTACATCCGGCACCCTGTACAATGGCGCAATTTCGATTACGGCAACCACCACCATAAAAGCCATCGCTGTTAAAAATAATCTCGTCAGTGAGGAGGCCTCCGCCACCTACACGCTGCAAGGCAGCACTGTTGTGCTGACGCCGGACCCCACCCCGGACATGGGCGACAGCTCTGGTGACAGCGAACCCAGCTACGCCCCCAGCATCAACACGGGTAGAGGCGGTACTGTAAGGACCTCTCCCCGAACCCCCTCTGCGGGAGACACAGTGATACTCACCGTCACCCCCAACCCCGGCTATGAGCTCTCAGAGCTCATCGTCACCAGCCGTTCCGGTGCGGTGGAGGTAACTGACAACGGCGACGGTACCCATACGTACCAGCAGCCTGCGGGCCGGGTCACCATCACCGTCCGATTCCGGGAGGAGGCGGGGCCCCGGCCTTTTGCCGACGTGCCGGAGGACTACTGGGCAAATGACGCGATCCGCTGGGCCATGGAGAGCGGCTACATGAGCGGTACCTTGGAAAGTATCTTCACCCCGGAGGGGGCAGTGACCCGGCAGCAGGTATGGATGATACTGGCACGGTTCTCTGGCAGCAGTCCGGCGGATATGGCTCAGGCGGCGGCCTGGGCAACGGAAAGCGGGATTTCCGACGGCACGACCCCCGGCGGCGCGGTGAGCCGCCAGCAGCTGGCTGCCATGCTTTACCGCTATGCCCAGAATCAGGGCCAGGGATTTACTGGCGCGTGGACCTTCCCCCTGGACTACCCGGATGCGGAGGCGGTCAGCGAATACGCCTATGAGCCCCTCTGCTGGATGACCATGAACGGGATAATCACCGGCACCACCCAGGGTATGCTGAATCCCCGGGACGGAGCCACTCGGGCTCAGTTCGCGGTGATGCTCCAGCGATTTGCCCAGGCGCTTGGCTGAGTGAGAGAAGAGAACGGCCAGGGAAGGGCCGGAGCGGGTGCTCCGGCCCTTCTTTTTTCGCCCTTTGAAGGGGTGGAGGAAACCAATTTTGCACGGTTGCCCGCCTTTCCAAAAAAATCTGCATAATTTTATAAAAAACGGAGAAATTTCTCTTGACATTGGTGGGAATTTCTTTTATGATAATTAAGCTCGCGTGGAAAGGCCATGCCATGCCCATGCAGCACTGCGATGAACCGGGAGATTGCTCGAAAGAGGTAACTTCCGGGGAGTATGTCCGATCATCGGGCGGCTGAGAAGGAATCTGTACGTCGCGTAGATCGCTACGCCATGTCTGATACCGGCCGTTTTATGCGCCGGTATTTTTCGTGAGCTGGAATGATACGCACGGTTCAGCGTATAGAAAAATTCTCTCGCCGTAGGTTGTCGAGACTTCGTAAAACTACCTACGAAATCAGGAGGAAAACACCATGGCACAAAAAGAAATGATCCGCATCCGGCTGAAGGCCTACGATCACCAGGTCATTGACCAGAGCGCAGAGAAGATCGTCGAGACTGCTAAGCGCACCGGCGCTGAGGTCTCCGGCCCCATCCCTCTGCCCACCAAGAAGGAGGTTGTCACCATCCTGCGGGCCGTCCATAAGTATAAGGACAGCCGTGAGCAGTTTGAGCGCCGTACCCACAAGCGCCTCATCGACATCACCAAGTCCTCTCCCAAGACTGTGGAGGCACTGATGGCCCTGGAGCTGCCCGCTGGTGTGGAGATCGAGATCAAGCTGTGATCTTAAGATCCCAGACACAATCCTTTGATTCCCTGTGTTTCAAAACGCGGCCCGGCAAAGCGGGTGCGTTTTGATAAAGAGGAAATGCAGCGAAGTGAGCGAGTTTTGGCCGCAGGCCGAGGCGCGTGATACGGAGTTTGCGTTGACGAGTTTGCTGTCCATGTCTGCCGTCTTGCGAGGCAGACGGGTCATGTCGGCAGAGCAATGCCTCCGGGACCCAACCCGAATGTATCTAAGCCGACCAATAACCTTTAAGGAGGAATATACATGAAAGCGATCATCGGCAAAAAAGTGGGCATGTCCCAGATTTTTGACGAGAACGGCCATGTGATCCCCGTCACAGTCATCGAGGCGGGTCCCTGCGTGGTCGTGCAGAAGAAAGCCGCTGAAAAAGAGGGCTATGAGGCCGTTCAGCTGGGCTTCGAGGATGTGGCCGAGCGCAAGCTCACCAAGCCTGAGATGGGCCACCTGAACAAGGCCGGCGTTTCCCCGAAGAAGCACCTGCGGGAGTTCAACCTGGAAAATGCCGCCGAGCTGAATATCGGCGACCTGGTCAAGGCTGACACTTTCAAGGCCGGCGACTTTGTGGATGTGACCGGTGTGAGCAAGGGCCACGGCTACCAGGGCGTTGTCAAGCGCCACGGCGCCGCGGTGAAGCGCAACACCCACGGCGGCGGCCCCGTCCACCGCCATCAGGGTTCCCTGGGCGCGGGCACGACTCCCGGCCGCATTATGAAGGGGCGCGATGGCGCGGGTCACATGGGCGTTGAGCAGGTGACTGTGCAGAACCTGGAGATTGTCAAGGTGGACCCCGAGCTGAACATGCTGGTGGTCTGCGGCGCGATTCCCGGCCCCAAGGGCGGTCTTGTGACCATCAAGAGCACTGTCAAGGTCCACAAGGTCAAGCAGGCTGGCGCCGACATCAGCAAGAACCCGCAGAAGGCCTCCGGCCGCAACCCGCAGAAGGCCTCCGCCAGAAACAAGTAAGAAAGGGGTGCTTAAAGAATGTCTTCTATCAAAGTTTTGAACATGGCCGGCGCAGAAGTCGGTACCGTGGAACTCAGCGACGCTATCTTCGGCATCGAGCCCAACTCCGTCGTTGTGCATGAGGTTGTTAAAAATCACCTCGCAAACCGCAGACAGGGCACCCAGAGCGCTCTAACCCGCGCCGAGGTCTCCGGCGGCGGCAAGAAGCCCTGGCGTCAGAAGGGCACCGGCCACGCCCGTCAGGGTTCTACCCGGGCTCCCCAGTGGACCCACGGCGGTATCGTTTTTGCCCCCAAGCCCCGGGATTACAGCTATGTGCTGAACAAGAAGGTCAAGCGTTTGGCGCTTAAGTCCGTCCTCTCCGCCAAGGCGGCCGAGGGTAAGCTGGTGGTGATCGACACCATCAAGCTGGACGCCATCAAGACCGCTGACTTCCGTAAGTTCCTGGACGCCGTCAAGGTGGATGGCAAGGCCCTGGTTGTGACCCCCGCCGTTGACACGGTCATCGTCAAGAGCGCCCGGAACATTCCCGGCGTGCTGACCACCCCCGCTGTGCAGCTGAATGTCTATGACATCATCAACGCCCAGTACCTGGTTGTGGATCAGGCCGCCCTCGCCAAAATCGAGGAGGTGTACGCGTAATGGCTACCGCATACGACATCATCATCCGTCCTATCATCACTGAGCGTGCGATGTCCGGCGCTGCCGACAAGAAGTACGTGTTTGAGGTTGCCAAGGACGCAGGCAAGGTTGAAATCAAAAAGGCTGTTGAGGAGATTTTCGGCGTGAAGGTCGCCTCCGTCAACACCATGAACGTGCCCGGCAAGCAAAAGCGCATGGGCGCCGGCCGCCCCGGCATGACCCGGGGCTGGAAGAAGGCCTATGTCCAGCTGGCCGCTGACTCCAAGACCATCGAATTCTTTGAAGGCATGGTCTGATAACGGAAGGAGAGTAAAGCGATATGTCTATCAAAACCTTTAAGCCGACGACTCCCTCCAGACGTCAGATGACAGTCTCCGGTTTCGACGGCATCGACAAAAAGGCCAAGCCCGAGCCCAGCCTGACCGAGCCTCTGAAGAAGAGCTCCGGCCGCAACAGCTATGGCCGTATCACCGTCCGCCACCGCGGCGGCGGCAACAAGCGCAAGTACCGCATCATCGACTTCAAGCGCGACAAGATGGGTTCTGCCACCGTGCTGCGCCTGGAGTATGATCCCAACCGCTCTGCCAACATTGCCCTGATCCAGTATGAGGACGGCGAGAAGCGCTATATCCTGGCTCCCGTGGGCCTCAAGGCCGGCCACAAGATTATGACCGGTCCCGACGCCGACATCCTGCCCGGAAACGCCCTGCCCATCGCCAACATCCCCGTGGGCACTGTGATCCACAATATTGAGCTTCATCCCGGCAACGGCGCCCAGCTGGTGCGCTCCGCCGGCACCTCCGCTCAGCTCATGGCGAAGGAAGGCGGCGACGCTCAGATCCGGATGCCCTCCGGCGAGGTCCGCATTGTGCGTACCAACTGCTACGCCACCATTGGTCAGGTGGGCAACATCGAGCACGAGAACATCAACATCGGCAAGGCCGGCCGGAAGCGCCACATGGGTTGGCGTCCCACGGTCCGCGGCTCTGTCATGAACCCCAACGACCACCCCCACGGCGGCGGCGAGGGCCGCGCGCCTGTCGGCCGTCCCGGTCCTGTGACACCCTGGGGCAAGCCCGCTCTGGGCTACAAGACCCGCAAGGGCAAGAACCCCACCAATAAGTTTATCGTCAAGCGCCGCAACGAGAAGTAAAGGAGGCAAGTCAATATGAGCAGATCTGTAAAAAAAGGCCCGTATGTTGCCCCGGAGCTCCTCAAGCGGGTCGAGGAAATGAACGAGAAGAACGAGAAGAAGGTGCTGAAGACCTGGAGCCGCAGCTCCACCATCTTCCCCGCCTTTGTCGGCCACACCATTGCTGTGCATGACGGCCGCAAGCATGTGCCCGTCTACATCCAGGAGGACATGGTGGGCCACAAGCTGGGCGAGTTCGCGCCCACCCGGACCTTCCGCGGACACCGGAAGGACTGATTGAAGGAGGATGCTGAACATGGAAAATAAAGTTGCAAAAGCCTATCTGCGCTATGTCCGCATCTCTCCCCGGAAGGTCCAGATTGTCTGCGACCTGATCCGCGGCAAGGATGCCGGCACCGCCATGGCGATTCTGATGCAGACCCACAAGTCTGCCTCCGAGCCCCTGATGAAGCTGCTGAAGTCTGCCTGCGCCAACGCGGAGAACAATTTCCAGATGGACCCCAGCAAGCTGGTGGTCTCTGAGGTCTTCGCCACCCCCGGCCCCATCCTCAAGCGGATGATGCCTCGGGCTCAGGGCCGCGCCTATCGCATCAACAAGCGCACGTCTCACGTCACCCTGGCCGTGACGGAGAAGGCATAAGGGAGGAGAGCAGTTTATGGGACAGAAAGTTAATCCCCACGGCCTGCGTGTGGGCGTCATCAAAGACTGGGATTCCCGTTGGTATGCCAGTGAAGAGAAGGTCGGTGATCTGATCGTCGAGGATCAGAAGATCCGTAAGTACCTGAAAAAGGCCCTGTACGGTGCCGGCGTTCCCAAGATTGAGATCGAGCGCAGCAGCGACGTGGTCACTATTTTCCTGCACTGCGCCCGCCCCGGCATGGTCATCGGCAAGGGCGGCGAGCAGATCGAGCAGTATCGCCTTGCCGTTGAGAAGCTCATCGGCAAGAAGGTGAAGCTGAACATCGTCGAGGTTCGTAACCCCGACATGAACGCCCAGCTGGTGGCGGAGAATATCGCTCAGCAGTTGGAAAAGCGTATCTCTCACCGCCGCGCCATGAAGAATGCCATGGCCCGCGCTATGCGCGCTGGAGCCAAGGGCATCAAGGTCTGCTGCTCCGGCCGTCTGGGCGGACGGGAGATCGCCGGCGTGGAGCACTATCACGAGGGCACCATCCCCCTGCAGACCATCCGCGCCGACATTGAGTACGGCTTCGCAGAGGCTGCCACCACCTTTGGCCGCATCGGCGTGAAGGTGTGGATCTACAAGGGCGAGGTCCTCAGCCAGACCCTGCGCACCACCCCCCGTACGATGGACACCTCCAAGCCCTATCAGGAGCGTCGTGAGCGCCGCCCCCGCCGGGATGGCGACCGTCGCGGTGGCTTTGGCGGTGATCGCCGTCAGGGCGGCGGCTTTAACCGTGACCGTCAGGGTGGTTTCAACCGTGGTGGCCAGGGCCGGCCCCAGGGCGGCTTCAACCGCACCACCAATCCCAGCCGCCCCGCTGCTGCTGCGGCGCCTGCGGCACCTGCTAAGGAAGGAGGAGCCCAGTAATGCTTCTGCCGAAGAGAGTCAAATATCGCCGTGTCCACCGCGGACGCATGACCGGTAAGGCCACCCGCGGCAATACCCTGGCTTACGGCGAGTATGGCTTGGTAGCCACCGAGCCTGCCTGGATTACCAGCAACCAGATTGAGGCGGCCCGTATCGCCATGACCCGCTACACCAAGCGTGGCGGTCAGGTCTGGATCAAGATTTTCCCCGACAAGCCCGTGACCAAGAAGCCCGCTGAGACCCGCATGGGTTCCGGTAAGGGTTCTCCTGAGTTCTGGGTTGCCGTCGTCAAGCCCGGCCGTGTCATGTTTGAGATCGCCGGCGTGTCCGAAGAAGTTGCCCGCGAGGCGCTTCGTCTGGCCAGCCACAAGCTGCCCATCAAGACGAAGGTGATCGCCCGCACCGAGGAAGCAGGTGAGTGAGATGAAGGCAAGTGAGATCCGTAAGATGACCCCTGAGCAGCTGAATGAGAAGCTGGCTGGACTGAAGAAGGATTTGTTCTATCTTCGCATGCAGCATGCCACCAATCAGCTGGATAACCCCGTGAAGATCCGGGAGACCAAGCACGACATTGCCCGAGTCAAGACCGTGCTGGCGGAGCTCTCCGCGGCTGACAACAAGCAGTAAGGAGGGAAACGAGAATGAACGAAGAAAAGAGAACTTCCTCCCGGAAGACCCGCGTTGGCAAGGTTGTTTCCGACAAGATGGACAAGACTGTGGTCGTCGCCATCGAGGACCGCGTCGCCCATCCTCTGTATAAGAAGATTGTCGGCCGTACGTACAAGCTGAAGGCTCATGACGAGCAGAACGCCTGCGGCATCGGCGACAAAGTCAAGGTGATGGAGACCCGTCCGCTCAGCAAGGACAAGCGCTGGCGCGTGGTTGAGATCATCGAAAAGGCGAAGTAAGGAGGTGCCGTAGTATGATTCAGCAGGAAACTTTTCTGAAGGTTGCCGATAATACCGGCGCCAAAGAGATCAAGTGCATCCGGGTCCTGGGTGGCTCCAGCCGGAAGTTCGGCAACATCGGCGATGTGATCGTTGCCTCTGTCCGCAAGTCCACTCCCGGCGGCACTGTGAAAAAGGGCGAGGTCGTGAAGGCCGTGATCGTCCGCAGCGCCAAGGGTGTCCGCCGCAACGACGGCACCTATGTCCGCTTTGACGACAACGCCGCCGTCCTGATTAAGGACGACAAGAATCCCAGAGGCACTCGTATCTTTGGGCCTGTGGCGCGCGAGCTGCGTGACAAGGATTATATGAAGATCCTGTCTCTCGCCCCCGAAGTGATTTGAGGAGGGCAGCAGAATGGCTATGAATGTAAAGAAGGGCGACACGGTTGTCGTCCTGTCCGGTAAGGACAAGGGCAAGCAGGGCAAGGTGCTGGGCACCGTTCCCGGCTCCTTGAAGGTGGTTGTGGAGGGCATCAACATGGTGACCTGCCACGTCAAGCCCCGCCGTCAGGGCGAGGAGGGCGGCATCATGAAGCGTGAGGCTGCCATCGCCGCCTGCAAGGTGCAGGTAGTCTGCCCCAAGTGCTCCAAGGGCACCCGTATCGCTCATAAGATTGAGGGCGGCAAGAAGACCCGCGTGTGCAAGCACTGCGGTGCCGAGCTGTGAGAAAGGAGAGCTGACAAATGGCAAGACTGAAAGAAAAGTACACCGCCGAAGTCGCTCCCGCCCTGATGAAGCAGTTCGGCTATAAGAGTGTGATGCAGATTCCCAAGATCGACAAGGTTGTCGTGAACGTTGGCTGCGGCGAAGCCCGCGAGAATGCCAAGGTGCTGGAGAACGTGACAGGCGATCTCGGCAAGATCACCGGTCAAAAGCCCGTGATTACCCGCGCCCGCAAGTCCATCGCTAACTTCAAGCTCCGTGAGGAGATGCCTATCGGCGCCAAGGTCACTCTGCGGGGCGACAAGATGTGGGAGTTCCTGGACCGCCTGTTCAATGTGGCTCTGCCCCGCGTCCGCGATTTCCAGGGCATCAACCCCAACTCCTTCGACGGCCGCGGCAACTATGCCCTGGGCATCAAGGAGCAGCTGATCTTCCCCGAGATTGAGTACGACAAGATCGACAAGATCCGCGGTATGGATGTGGTGATCTGCACCACCGCGCAGACCGACGAAGAGGCCCGCGCCCTGCTGGAGCAGGTCGGCGCTCCCTTCGCCCGCTAAGGAGGAGGAGAAGAATGGCTAAGAAATCAATGATTCTCAAGCAGCAGCGCGAAGCGAAGTTCTCCACCCGCAAGTACAATCGCTGCAAGCTCTGCGGTCGTCCCCACGCATATCTGCGTGATTACGGCGTGTGCCGTATCTGCTTCCGGGAGCTGGCCTACAAGGGCGAAATCCCCGGCGTGCGCAAGGCCTCCTTCTAAGGAGCCGCGCAATTAACTTCTTTGTAACCAGGGGCCTTTGATATGGGGGTCCTGGCATAACGGATGGCGAAAGGTCATGACGAATTGGGTGCTCCGTGCAAGCGGGGACTCCATTCGCCATGATACCTCGCTGCCGGAGCGGCTGATGAGGCCGCAACTCTGAAAATAGGAGGATTTAACATGCATATCACCGATCCTGTTGCGGATATGCTCACCCGCATCCGCAACGCCAACAGTGCCAAGCACGACACCGTTGATGTTCCCGCTTCCAACATGAAAAAGAGCATCGCTCAGATTCTGCTGGACGAGGGGTATATCAAGAGCTTCCAGGTGGAGGAGGACGGCCTGCAGGGCATGATCCACATCACCTTGAAGTACAACGCAGGCAAAGAGAGAGTGATTAATGGCCTGCGCCGCGTTTCCAAGCCCGGCCTGCGCCGCTATGTGGGCGCCGATGAGCTGCCTCGTGTGCTCCGCGGCCTGGGTATCGCCATCATCTCTACGTCCAAGGGCGTCATGACCGACAAGAAGGCTCGCGAGCTGCATGTCGGCGGCGAGGTCCTGGCGTTCGTCTGGTAAGGAGGGTATGGAACCATGTCTAGAATTGGCAGAATGCCCATTACCGTTCCCGCCGGCGTCACCGTCAGCATCGCCGATGGTAATGTGGTTACCGTAAAGGGGCCCAAGGGCGAGCTCAAGCGTGCGCTGCGCCCTGAGATGATTATTAAACAGGAAGGTTCGACGATCACCGTGGAGCGCCCTTCCGACGATAAGCTGCACCGCAGCCTCCACGGCCTGACCCGGACGCTGCTGCACAACATGGTTGTGGGCGTCACCGACGGCTTCAAGAAAGAGTTGGAGGTCAACGGCGTTGGTTACCGTGTGGCTAAGGAGGGGAAAAACCTGGTCATGAACCTGGGCTACTCCCATCAGGTGATCGTTTCTGAGACCGAGGGCATTACCATTGATGTCCCCGCTCCCAATAAAATTGTGATTAACGGCTGCGACAAGCAGGTTGTGGGCCAGTTCGCCGCCGAGGTCCGCGAGAAGCGTCCTCCCGAGCCTTATAAGGGCAAGGGCATCAAGTATGCTGACGAAGTCATCCGCCGCAAGGTCGGCAAGACCGGCGCTAAGAAGTAAGGAGGTGTGCCGATATGATTAAAAGACCAAATACCAATGCGCAGCGCCTCAAGCGTCATAAGAGAGTGCGCGCCAAGATCTCCGGCACCCCTGAGATGCCGCGTCTGAATGTGTTCCGCAGCGAAGCCAACATTTATGCACAGGTCATTGATGATGTCAATGGTGTGACGCTGGTTTCTGCTTCCTCTCTGGATAAAGCCATCGACGGCTATGGCGGCAACATTGCCGCTGCCACCGCGGTGGGCAAGCTGGTGGCTGAGCGCGCCAAGGCCAAGGGAATTGAGAACGTCGTGTTCGACCGCGGCGGCTATCTCTACCACGGCCGTGTAAAGGCTCTGGCCGAGGGTGCCCGTGAGGGCGGCCTGAAATTCTAAGGGAGGAGGAACGAGACATGCCTAGATTTGAAAGAGAACAAAGCGAGTATATCGAGAAGGTCGTCTACCTGAACCGTGTTTCCAAAACGGTGAAAGGCGGCCGCGTCATGAAGTTCTCCGCCCTGGTCGTCGTGGGTGACGGCAAGGGTAAGGTGGGCTACGGCCTGGGCAAGGCCGCCGAGGTTCCCGAGGCAATCCGCAAGGGGATTGAGGCAGCCAAGAAAAACATGATCACCATCACGCTGTCCGGCAGCACCGTTCCCCACGAGACCATTGGTGAGGCTGGTGCAGGCCGTGTGCTGATGAAGCCCGCTGCTCCCGGTACTGGTGTGATCGCCGGCGGCGCCGTTCGTGCAGTCGTCGAAGCCGCAGGTATCAAGGATATCCGGACAAAGTGCCTGCGTTCTAATAACCCCAATAACGTTGTCGCCGCCGCTTTTGAGGGACTCAAGTCCATGCGCGGCCCCGAAGAGGTGGCCCGTATTCGCGGAAAGAGCGTCGAAGAGATCCTGGGTTAAGGAGGCGCGAAACATGGCAAACTTAAATATTAAGCTCGTCAAGAGCCTGAACGGCCGCCTGGAAAAGCAGGTTGCCACTGCAAATTCCCTGGGTCTGCGCAAAATCGGTGATGTCACTGTGCAGCCCGACAACGATTCCACCCGTGGCAAGATTGCCAAGATCGGCTATCTGCTGCAGGTCACTGAAGTGAAGTAAGGAGGCACGAATGATGAAACTGAGCGAACTGTCTCCCGCCGAGGGTTCTGTCCGCGAGGCATACCGCAAGGGCCGGGGCGCCGGTTCTGGCAATGGTAAGACCGGCGGCCGCGGCCATAAAGGCCAGAAGGCCCGCAGCGGCGGCAAGGTCCGCGTGGGCTTCGAGGGCGGCCAGATGCCTTTGGCCCGTCGCATCCCCAAGCGCGGTTTCAACAATATCTTCGCAAAGCCGCTGGAGATCATCAACCTCGGCGCGCTCAATGCCTTTGAGGACGGTGAGACCGTTACTGCCGAGGCATTGCTGGAAAAGGGTATCCTGTCCAAGTGCGAGTATGGATACAAGGTTCTGGGCAATGGCAAGGTTTCCAAGAAGGTTACTGTAAAGGCTTCTGCTTTCTCTGCGTCTGCCAAGGAGGCCATTGAGGCAGCTGGCGGAAAGGCAGAGGTGATGTGACTTGATCCAAACGATTCGTAAGGCCTGGGGGATTCCCGAGCTGCGCAAGAAGATCATCTTTACACTCCTGATCCTGCTGATCTTCCGGATCGGTAATGCGATCACGGTCCCCTATATCAACAAAGACGCGCTGCAGATTCAGCTGGCCAGCATGGGTAGCACCTATTTTGGCCTGCTGAACACCATGAGCGGCGGCGCCTTCTCCATGGCGACCGTCTTTGCTCTGAGCATTCAGCCGTATATCAACGCATCCATCATTATCCAGCTGCTGACCGTGGCAATTCCGGCTTTGGAGCGGCTGGCAAAGGATGGCGGCGAGGAGGGACGGAAGAAGATTCAGTCCATCACTCGCTATACAACCGTTGGGATTGCCGTGCTGCAGGCCTTTGGCTATTATATGATGATGCAGCGCTACAACCTGCTGGAGAGCGGCGTGAGCGGCATCTGGCCCGCTCTGGTCATTATTGTGACGCTGATTGCCGGTTCCTCCTTCGTCATGTGGATGGGGGAGCAGGTCAATGAGTTCGGCGTGGGCAATGGTATTTCCATCATTTTGTTCGCCGGCATCTTGGCTCGCGTGCCCAACATGATTTCCGGAATGATTGATGGCGTTCGGACTTGGTCTGGCGTCCAGGCTGGCAGTATCACGCTGGAATCTCTGATTTCCGGATATGAATCCGCGGGCTATTCCGCTGACCTGGCAAAGCAGCAGGCGGAGGCCGTACTGGGCAGCGCCATTGCTCCCTGGGGCATTGCGCTGCTGCTGGTCGGCGTTCTGGCACTGATTGTGTTCATCGTGTTCATTTCCGATGCTGAGCGGCGCATTCCTGTGCAGTATGCCAAGCGTCAGGTGGGCCGGAAAATGTACGGCGGTCAGAGCAGCAACCTGCCTATGAAGGTGAATATGTCCGGTGTCCTGCCCATCATTTTCGCCCAAAGTATTGCCACGCTTCCCATCACCATTTGGAGCTTCATCGGCGTTCCTGATGAGGGCACGGTTTCCCGTACGATCTATGATGCCATTGATACCCAGTCTATCATCTATATGGTGGTATATTTTGTGATGATCATTGGCTTTAGCTATTTCTATTCCAGCATTCAGTTCAACCCGGTGGAGATTGCTAACAACCTGAAAAAGCAGGGCGGCTTTATCCCCGGCTTCCGTCCCGGCAAGCCCACAGTGGACTTTATCAAAAAAGTTTTGGGCAAGATCACCCTCTTTGGTGCAATTTATCTGGGTATTGTGGCCATTTGTCCGTTGCTGGTGGGCAAGATCATCAGCAATACCTCTGTGGCCATCGGCGGCACCTCTGTGATCATTGTAGTGGGCGTCGCCTTGGAGACGGTGAAGGCTTTGGAGAACCAGATGCTGATGCGTCAGTACAAGGGCTTCTTGGAGTAAGAAAGGCGAACGTATGAAATTAATCCTGTTGGGCGCCCCTGGCGCCGGCAAAGGCACACAGGCCGACATCCTGTGTAAAGAGCTGAAAATCCCTACCATTTCGACTGGCAATATCCTCCGGGCGGCCATCAAAAATGGCACACCCACCGGACTAAAGGCCAAGAGTTTCATGGACGCGGGACAGTTGGTGCCTGATGAGGTCATCATCGGCATCGTGACCGAGCGGTTGGCCGAGGCCGACTGTGCCGGCGGCTATATCCTGGACGGGGTGCCCCGCACCATCGCCCAGGCGGAGGCCCTGGAACAGGGAGGAATCCAGTTTGACGCTGTTGTTTCCATCGAGATCTCCGACGAGGTCATCATGGATCGTATGAGCGGCCGACGTGTCTGCGAGTCCTGTGGGGCCAGCTACCATCTGGTGGCTGTGCCCCCCAAACAGGCGGATGTGTGCGACAGCTGCGGCGGAAAGCTGGTCCAGCGTAAAGATGATGCCCCCGAGACCGTGAAGGCACGGCTCGAGGTCTATCATAAGGAGACCGAGCCGCTCAAGGATTTTTATGCCAAGCGCGGTCTCCTGAAATCCGTGGAGAACCAACCCACTGTGGCGGAGACCACAGAGGCGATCCTCCGTGCCTTGGGGAGATGAGCGCATGATTACGCTCAAATCTGCCCATGAGATCGACTTGATGCGCCGTGCCGGTAAAATTACCGCGGCTGCCCGTGCGCTTGCAGGGGAAATGGTAAGGCCCGGCGTAACAACCCAGGAGATCGACAGCGCGGTGGAACACTTCATCCGCAAGCAGGGTGCGGTCCCGTCCTTCCTCCATTATAATGGTTATCCCGCCAGCGTCTGCATCAGCGTCAACGATGAGGTGATCCACGGCATTCCCGGCAAACGGGTGCTGCAGGAAGGCGACATCGTGAGCGTGGACGTGGGAGCTTACATGGGAGGATTTCATGGCGACTGCGCGGCGACCTTTCCCTGCGGGACAATTTCCCCGGAGGCGCAAGATCTGATCAACGTGACCAGGCAGAGCTTTTTTGAGGGAATCAAGTTCGCAAGAGAGGGCTGCAGGCTACAGGATATCTCCGCGGCCATTCAAACCTACGTGGAAAGTCACGGCTACTCGATTGTACGGGAATATGTCGGCCACGGTGTCGGCTCCCAGATGCACGAGGCGCCCGAGATCCCCAACTACGGCCACCCTGGCCGGGGGCCCAGGCTTCTGCGGGGAATGACCCTTGCAATCGAACCCATGGTGAACGCCGGCGCGGCGGCAATCCAGGTACTCAGCGACGGGTGGACCGTCAAGACACTGGATGGCAAGTGGGCTGGCCACTATGAAAATACGATCCTGATTACCGATGGGGAACCGGAGATTCTCACGGCTCCCGCCATCTAAAGAGTAAGAAGAACGTATGGAAATTGCAAAATCGAACATTGTCCGATCCGACGCCGGCCGCGACAAAGGCAAGCTGTTTGTCGTTCTCGCGGTGGAGGGGGAGTATCTCCTGCTGGCGGACGGAAAGAGCAGGAAACTGGAATCCCCTAAGCGGAAAAAGCGCAGACATGTGCTGTTTGTGTCGGCGGAGGAGACCCGGCTTTCTGAAAAGATCAAGAGCAATGAGAAGATCACCAACAGTGAACTTCGCAGGACTCTCGCGGCTTTCCGCGAAGAGGTCCAACCGGACCAGGAGGGATAACGTTTGGCAAAATCCGATATGATCGAAGTGGAAGGTGTTGTGGTAGAGGCTCTGCCCAACACGACATTCCAGGTTGACATTGGGAACGGACACACAATTCTGGCGCACATTTCCGGAAAACTCAGAATGAATTTCATCAGGATTCTGCCCGGCGATAAGGTCACGGTGGAGATGTCTCCCTACGACCTGACCCGTGGCCGGATCACCTGGCGCAGCAAATAAGCGCCGGATACAAACCGCTGAAAGGAAGGTTTCAAACTATGAAAGTAAGACCGTCCGTGAAGCCCATGTGCGAAAAGTGCAAGGTTATTCGCCGTAAAGGCCGTGTCATGGTCATTTGCGAAAACCCCAAGCATAAGCAGAGACAGGGCTAACATTTAATTGGAGGTGCTTTAAGAGTATGGCACGTATTGCCGGTATTGACCTGCCGAAGGATAAGCGCATTGAGATCGGCCTCACCTATATCTACGGCATTGGCAGAAAGAGCGCCAAGGATATCCTGGCGAAGACTGGCGTGGACCCCGATGTCCGCGTGAAGGATCTGAGCGATGCCGATGAGCAGAAGCTCCGTGATGCCATTGACGAGTACATCGTCGAAGGCGACCTGCGCCGCCAGACCGCACTGGACATCAAGCGCCTAAGTGAGATCGGCTGCTATCGCGGCATCCGGCACCGCAAGGGTCTGCCTGTCCGCGGCCAGCGCAGCAAGACCAACGCACGCACCCGCAAGGGTCCCAAGAAGACCATTGCGAACAAGAAGAAGTAAGGAGGGAGAAGGAACATGGCAACTGCGAAGGCATCCGGCGGCAAGAAAGTGATTCGCCGCCGCCGCGAAAGAAAGAACATCGAGCGTGGTCAGGTCCATATTCGTTCTTCTTTCAACAACACGATGGTAACTGTTACCGACAGCCAGGGCAACGCGATCTCCTGGGCTTCCTCCGGTGGCCTGGGCTTCCGCGGCAGCAAGAAGTCCACGCCCTTCGCGGCGCAGACTGCGGCTGAGACTGCCGCCCGCGCCGCCATGGAGCATGGCCTGAAGACCGTGGAGGTCTTTGTCAAGGGCCCCGGCCAGGGCCGTGAAGCCGCTATCCGTGCGCTGCAGGCCGTGGGCCTGGAAGTGACCATGATCAAGGACGTCACTCCCATCCCTCACAACGGCTGCCGCCCCCCGAAGCGCCGTCGCGTGTAATCGAAAGAGGAGGTAACAAGCAATATGGCAAGAAATATGCAGCCGATTGCCAAGCGCTGCAAGGCTTTGGGCATTTCTCCTGCCGTCATGGGCTATGCGAAGAAGGAAACCAACCGCAATCCCGGCGGCCAGATGAGAAAGAAGAAGAGTGAGTACGGCATTCAGCTTAACGAAAAGCAGAAGGTCAAGTTCATCTACGGCATTCTGGAGAAGCAGTTCCACGACTACTACGAGGCTGCTGCCGCTGCCCCCGGCAAGACCGGCGACAACCTGCTGATCACCGTGGAGCGCCGTTTGGACAACGTGGTGTACCGTATGGGCTTTGCCATGACTCGCCGTCAGGCCCGTCAGCTGGTGAGTCACGCCCACTTCACCGTCAACGGCAAGAAGGTCAACATTCCCTCTTATCTGGTGAAGGCCGGGGATGTGATTGAGGTGGCTGAGTCCAGCCGTTCCTCCGAGGTCTTCAAGCGTCTGACAGGCCAGGATGCTCCCATGTTCCTGCTGCCCGCTTGGATGGAGCGCGAGAAGAATACGCTTAAGGGCACGGTCATCCGGCTCCCCGCCCGCGAAGATATTGACGTTCCTGTTGAGGAACACCTCATCGTTGAGTTGTATTCTAAGTAAGCGGAGGATACCCTCGAATATGACACGAACTGCCTGCGGCGGGAGGTTTTATCTCGCCGCAATGAGAAGATGAAGGAGGGTACTGCATGATCGAAATTGAAAAGCCCCAGATTGAGTGCATGGAGACGCCCGGTGACGCGACATACGGCAAGTATGTGGTGGAGCCCTTGGAGCGCGGCTACGGCACCACTCTGGGCAACGCGCTTCGCCGCATTATGCTCTCTTCACTGCCCGGCACTGCGCCGACCACCATCAAGATCGCCGGTGTGCAGCATGAGTTTTCCACCATCCCCGGCGTGAAGGAGGATGTGACGGAGATTGTTCTGAACATTAAGGGCCTGCTGACGAAGCTGCACAGTGAGACCGTGAAAACGGTTTACATTGAGGCAGTAGGCCCCTGTGAGGTAACTGCCGGCGATATTAAGGCTGACAGCGAGGTTGAGGTGCTGAACCCGGAGATGCACATCGCCACCCTGGACAGCGGAGCGTCTCTGAATATGGAGATCACACTGTCCCATGGCCGCGGCTATGTACCTGCGGACCGCAATAAGCCTCAGCAGAACGTGATTGGAACCATTGCCGTGGACTCTATTTATACCCCAGTGTATAAGGTGAACTACACGGTGGAGCCTACCCGCGTGGGCGCCTCCAGTGATTTTGACAAGCTGACCCTAGAGGTCTGGACGGATGGCACCATCTCTGCCCGGGATGCGGTATCTCTGGGCGCAAAGATTCTCTGTGACCACTTTACCCTCTTCACGGATCTCTCTGAGAACGTGGGCAGCAAGCCCACGGTGGTGGAGAAGGCGGAGGCGCAGCGGGACAAGGTGCTGGAGATGACCATCGAGGAGCTGGACCTCTCCGTCCGCAGCTTTAACTGCCTCAAGCGCGCCAATATCAACACCGTCGAGGACTTGATTTCCAAGACCGAGGACGAGATGATGAAGGTCCGCAATCTGGGCCGCAAATCTCTGGAAGAGGTTATCAATAAGCTGTCCATGATGGGCCTGCATTTGGCCGACGAAGAAAATAACTGATGCCGGAATCCCCGGCTGACCAAAATCCTAAGAAGGAGGAGACCAAAATGCCCGGAACTCGGAAACTTGGCAAGACCACGGATCAGCGCATGGCGATGCTGCGCCAGCAGGTCACAGATTTCCTGGATAACGGAAAGATGGAGACCACCGTTACACGTGCCAAGGAGATTAAGCCCCTGGCCGAGAAAATGATCACCCTCGGCAAGAAAAATGACCTGGCTGCCTACCGGCAGGCCATGAGCTTCATTACCCGTGAGGATGTGTGCAAGAAGCTGTTTAAGGAAATCGCTCCCAGCTATACGGAGCGCAACGGCGGCTACACCCGCATTATCCGCATCGGTGTGCGCCGCGGCGACGCCGCAGAGACAGCGCTCATCGAGCTGGTAAAATAAAAACATGAAAAAGCCCTTTGCAATGTGTACCTAGGCGCATTGCAAAGGGCTTTTCATGTTTTCCTTGAATCACTATCAGGGGATGTGATAAGATCATTAAAATGGGAGGTGGCGTCTATGCGAAATGTATGTTGCTATGAGTGTGGGAAAAAATATGATTACGATGAGGACGGTTTCTGCCCTCACTGTGGGGCATTCAATCAGCCGTCTCGGTCTGGTACAGGCGAAGCGGCTTTACATACCCAGCTCGCAGAAAGGGAACATATCAGGCCAAGGCAGCGCGTACAGCGGGAGAAAAAAGAGGGAAAGATGGAAAATGTTTTAAAAAAGATGCTCGCTGTGCAGCAGCATAGCCGCCGGCTGCCAGGCGGAGATTTGTAAGTAGCGGAAGGTAAAAATTTAACGGGTGTAATTTCCGCGCCTTTGTACAAACTACCTCTGCATAAACAGGGAGGTGCGCGTGGAGATGAGGAAAAAGCGCCTGGTTTTTTTATGCCTTACTTTGGCGCTGCTGAGCAGCTGCGCACTGGATGAGCCCATGGTCCAAACTGATGGTGAGGCAGAAATTACGGAAGAAATAAAATTTGTTGCCTTAACGTTTGATGACGGCCCACATGCAGGTACGACAGAGCGTCTGCTGGATGGCCTAGAGGAGCGGGGAGTTCACGCCACGTTCTTTCTGATTGGATCGGAGATTCCGGGGAATGAGGACTTGATTAGGCGTATGCAGGAAGAGGGACACCAGATCGGGAACCACACCTGGAGTCATATTCGTCTGGCGGGGCCTTCTTCCTCGCAGGCAGAGGAGGAGATCAGCAAGACAGATGCGCTGCTGACATCTATACTGGGCAAGGGGACCTACTGGCTTCGTCCACCTTATGGACAGGTTGCAGAAGGAATCGAGGTTCGTGTGCCTATGGTAAAGTGGTCTGTGGACCCACGCGATTGGGAGACCCGCAACACCAGTCAGGTAGTACGGGCAATTGTGGAAGCCGTTCAGCCAAACAGCATTATTTTACTCCACGACATCTATCAGACTTCTGTGGACGCCGCGCTGGAGGTTGTAGATACTCTTCAAAAAGAGGGCTATTGCTTTGTGACGGTGGAAGAGCTTTTAGCGAACAATGACATTGTACCTGAGCCGGGAATCCTGTATCGTACCGGGACAGGATAAAGATCTTAGCACAGATGCTCATAAGAGAGATAGAAGCTATTAGAAGGCGCCCGAAGAATCTGCAGGACTCTGCGGGCGCCCGGCTTTTACGAGGAGGAAATGATTGCATGATACTTCGTGCATGCGCTGTTATACTCAGAGCAGCATCGCGCAACGGCCTTAGGAGCTCGTGTGCTCCTAGGACGCGGCATTCATGCCGCTGGTTCAGAGTCAGATTTTGACTCCGGACAGATGAAAATCACGTTATAACCAGTAAAGTCAAACTCGCAGGGACCTCTTCAGGGCCACTGACAGGATCCATATTCATATCAAAAACTCGACGGCTTCACATCTTATACGCCATGGATTGCTGCACGTATGATGGAAACGATCAGTGGATATTTTAAGACAACGAATTTTGCTCATCTCGGATAAAGAAATTCGAATTTCAATATACGGTTGCTGTCTGACGATGGGGAGACTTTATCTCGTTAGATATCTCATTTGCCGTGGCATAGCAAAGCAATTTATTGAGTGCTTACAGGATTAAGGAAGGTTGCATTTCCTCTTATCATCGTTTTGCCTATGCGACATAAAATGTTCAATCCATATAACAAAGAAAAAGTGAAAAGATTTTCAGGAAAAATTTTCTCGCTCAGGAACGCCCTATCTGCAGGTGGGTTCCAAACCATTTAGGAGCAAAGGGCGGACCTGATTGTGTTGATATTGTGAGGCACTTTGCTCCTTTTAAAATACCGCAGATTCTTGTGACTTATGCCAAACACATATAAACAAATCTTCCATGTGATCGCACAGCGATCACATGGAAGATTTACTGTCTCATACACAACCTTTTATCCGATAATCAGCAGAATTAAGGTCAACACCAGGAATAAAGCACCAATCCATTTTGTGGCACGCGCCAGCTTGGCGTCTATCGTCTTGGCCTTATTCTTTGCCAAGAAGGAATCAGCTACGCCGCCGATCGCTCCAGAGAGACCGGCACTCTTACCGGATTGGAAAAGAACGACCAGAATAATGCACAGGCCACACAGCACCTGCAAAATGGTAAAAAAGAGCTTCATAACGGAAAACCTCCATACATTTACGCATATGCGAACATATACAAGCTATTTCAGACCTTTATTTTATCATAGCCGTTTCTATATTTCAAGGAAAATTTTAAAAAACAGGGTGTCTTTTTAAGAAAAACAAAAGATTTTTTCAAAAAATGGAACAAATGTTTGCATTCTAAAAAGATACATGCTATAATTTCCATAGAGTGGTGCGATAATATGCGTAAGGAGATTTGATATGGCAGAGCTTTCCGCTATGCAGCAGAAGATCTATACCTACATTGCCTCTTGTATCCGAAATCAGGGATATCCCCCCTCTGTACGGGAAATTGGAGAGGCAGTAGGACTGAAATCTTCTTCCACAGTACATTTTCATCTCAAACATTTAGAAGAGGCCGGTGTCATAGAAAAGGGGGCCGGCAAGGGACGGGCCATTACACTCAAGGCAGCCCCAGCAAAAGAGGACCAGGTGCCTATTTTAGGCGATGTGGCGGCCGGAAGCCCGATTTTAGCACAGGAATGCATCGAGGATTATCTGACCTTCGATACTGGGGGACGTGGAGATGAATACTTTGCCCTCCGGGTTCGGGGAGAGTCTATGCTGAACGCTGGAATCTTGCCAGGGGACTTGGTGGTGGTCCGCCGCCAGCCGACAGCCCATAATGGGGAAATTGTAGTGGCTATGATTGAGGAAGAAGCCACAGTAAAGCGTTTTTTTCGGGAGAAGGGGCAGATTTGGCTGCTGCCGGAAAACGAGGCATACTCTCCCATCGATGGCACCTACGCACGGATTCTGGGCAAGGTAGCCGCTGTGGTACGAAAATATTGAGATAGGGGCTGCGGGATGTTATTACCGTAGCCCCTTTTCTTCCTGCTGTGGCGGACCCTCTAACCCGATGCGGAGTTTTTCCAGTGCTCGCTTCTCAATGCGCGATACATCGCGCCGCGCCTAATGTAAACGATGCCCGGAAAGCCTTGTGAGAGCAGGCTTGTCCGGGCATCGGATATTTATGAGTAGCGCCGCGCTTATTGTAAGCGGCGCGGAAAGATTAAAATTTTAGATGATAAGCGGCCATTTATCATTGTTTATGAAAGAGAGAACTCTATGATAATTTGTCGACTATTTAGATAAGAGCTTTTCCGTTTCTCCAATTACAACGAATATATTTTTCAAATTCATTTCTACACGCTAAGTCCTTTCCATCTACATGATCAACAATAATAAGCTGAGGTAATACTCCCGTATCTTGACCAATTGAGTTGACCTCGTCAAAAATAGTTGTGTACATCTTATTGACTGCTTCTAAATCGGTTTGGGAAATTTCGTCTTGTTCATTCTCTCCTTGCGGAAAGTATACCTGACTTGGTTGATCAAAAAACATTATTAAGGGCATAGGGGACCTATCTTGCATTGCGAAATAGCGAAGAAAGCTTAAAAATAATGCAATATGACAAGATACCCAATTTGCACCGCTACCCATTTCATATAAATGTACTTTCTCTCTGTTGTTTTGGTATTGATATATATCGAAACTTTCATCTACCAAGCCAAAGTTTAGATTAATTGGATGATATTCGTCTTCAAAATCTAATGTTTTTGCAAGACGATTCATATTTTCTGATAAGAAGAACTGTGCTTTTGCCTTTTTTGTATCGATGTCGAATCCATCAACTCTTTCTTCAATCTTCCTTATCTGTTGTTTAATTTCGTCTATATCTGCATCCACAGTTTCAAAAATTCCGTAATTACTCATTTCTGCATACAACAGGACTTTTGCCCTTGCATAATTTACTTTGTCTCTTTTCGAAACAAGACTTTTGGATGAAATATATTTCTGTTCGACCGTTTTTATTTGTTTCCAAACATCTCGAATTTCTGCATCAATGCGCGCGTGAATATTTTCAAGTTTTCTTATATCTTCCGAAAAATCAGACGTATATTTCTCGGTCACCATCAATTCATTATCAAGCCATTCGGTGGCTTCGATAATTTCAGAGTCTTTCCTTGAAAGTTCTTGGCAGTCATGTCCACAGAGAGGACAGATATATTCAGAAGTTTCTATTGCCGCTACACTCGTTTGCTGCTTCAGGTCTTTTAACATCTCAGCAAATTCATACCCTGCTCCTGAAGCTCTTTCCACATTTTTGATTTTCAATAAAACATCGCGTTCTTCATTTCGTAATTCTTCTAGTTTGGATTTCAACTCACTATAGTGATCCGCCATTTTAGATTCACCAAAAAGTTGTGTGTCATCAAATTCAGGTAAGTGAGAAGCTATTCTTAGCATTTTTTGAACCGGCATATCGCTATCAAAATTTTTATCAAGTAATGCATAATAATCTGCTAATAATGGAGTCAAGTTTTCTTTAATGTAAGCAGTACTCCTCTCATTTGTTTTCTGTTTTCTCTGTTTTTGTTTCAGTTGAGTTTTTAAAGTATTCAAACGGATTAGGTCACTATAATATTCTTGGCTGACCATGCCTGCGAAAACCGGAAACTGATCTATTACATCTTTTCTTTTATAATAATCAGAAAAACGATAAAATAAAGCAAACTTACTTGCCATTAAATTTTGATGCTGAAATAAATACGAAACCATATTTCTTAACGATGCTTTCTTGCTTTTTTCATCTGCATCAGTAGCCATATTTGTCACACAGAGTCCTAATACGCATTCAATCTCATATTGTACATCCTTGTATGATAATGCTTCCTTTTCAGAAAAATAACTAAGTTCTAATGTATATGGGTCAAAATCCTCTGTTACTTTAGAAAAGTACATTTTTCCGCCCTCGTTCCAATTAGAACGAGCAACAATATAAGACTTGTCGTCAATACTCATAATAAGGGAATAAAGATAAGAAAAGGTGGTTATTTTTCCTTTTGGAATTGTGCAACGAGTGCTACACAAACAATAGTCAATTATTTCAACTAATGCACTTTTTCCTGTTTTGGACTCACCCGTTATGATATTAATTCCTTGCTTAAGCGGAACAATTCTTTTTTCACCTTTTGCACTAAAAATTATAATTGCTTTTATATAACTCTTCATTTGGTATCAACTCCTAAGAAAGAACACAAATGGTCTTCTGTGGTTTTCGAAAATACTACTCCAAGGTAAAAGGCTCCTTTAATCCAATTTCTAATGGTTCCTTCGAATTTTTTATAACCTAGTTTTTTTATAAGAACGATTTTATGCTTATCAATAATTAATTTGTTTTCAGAAGATAGAACTATCAATGCTTCTTTACAATACGGCTTAAGAGCATCATATCTACCTATATATCCAGATAAACGTGTTTTCCCAGAAATTTTGCTATCACCTATAGGTTGAGGTGATCGGAAGAGTGTGTCAATACGGCTTCTGCTATTTGCGGTCGTCAATTTTTCTCGTGATTCCGCATACATTAAAATGGGTAAAGCCATAAAAGGAAGTTTCACCTCACACGGCTTTTCATAACCAGAAAGAAAAGCTTGTATAAGTAAAGCATAAAAATGAGGATTCAATGAAAGACATTTGATATGGCTAATGCTCATCCTTTTCTCCGCCTACTTTCCAATGGAATTCTGTTTCATCAACAATGTTATGGATAACTCCACGTTGAAAAAATCCTTGATTGCGAATAATGGAGCCGAAATCTTTTGCATCCCATATCATTACGCTATTATATAATTTCTTTGAAATCTTAATCCTTTCAGTATCATTAGTACCATCTGCATCCAATTCACTGGTAGCCTTTGCATACTTCATCTTATCAGCCAAATCGGTAATATACTCATCCAGGCTATCCAAATATATCAAATTGTTTTGAAAGTATTTCATAATGGTCATATCGGCTTTCCAATAGTCTGCTATGGCCGCTGAAATCTGCGATTCATACTCAATTTCTCGAATTGCTTCCACAAATTGTTTTTGCTCTAATTTTTTTGCTTCTTTTTCTGGTACTATTGTCTTCCCATACTCGTTTGGCAACGGGAGGGCTCCTTTTGTTCCATATAGAGAAGTCTGGTATTGAAGAATTCTTTCAAAGCTTTGTCTTGTTACTTCCCATTTATGAGGTGGATCCTTTACCTTAATCAATATTTCTCCAAGCAAGGCACCGATGTAATTATCTCGGTTTTCTGGGGGAATGTGTCCTACATATTTTGCAAATTCGTTTGAAATCCCTGGTAAGGAAGTTTTTTCTGCTTCAATTGAAAATTTATCTAAAATAGACAGAAGTCTACTTTCATTATAAGATTCACCAAAGATTTTATTATATTGCTCTCTAAATACGTCTTCTCTTTTCCTATCTTCAGTCCCTATTTCTTTTAAGCGACATAGTTTCTCATATTTATTAATGGTATTCCAGTTACTAAAAGGAGAATTGTTTGGTATTTTAGATGTAGTACTGAGAATAAAGTGAGAAAAGTTTTTTACGCGCTCATAGTCCGTGTACCAATTCGCCAAAGTCTTCCAAAAATCTATATCCCTATAAGAGAGAGACTTATCAGCAAAATGATGCTTCACCTCTTTTTGAAATAAGCCACCAGTATTATTGATAATGCTAACATCGCCGTTTGTTTCAATCTGAAGGGTATCATTATCATTAAGATCAAAGCAGTCCCTCAGCGCTATTAAATATTGGTAAATGGTTCCTGCTTGTTTTAAAGTAGCATCATTAACTGCTTTATCCATAATTGCTCCCCTCCTGCTAAACCGCTTGCGTGAAAAAGATAGACGATATCCAGGACAATAAGCCTAAATTTCCTCTATTCTATAACGTAAACTATACTAATGTATACATTATATCCTATATCTACAGCACCTGCAATCGCCTTTTGCGAGTATTGTATTGCAGGTGCACAAGTGTTATAATAATGAAAGCCAAATGTTATATTCGAGGAGGTGAACCCTGTGAAAATTTCGGATCAAATCAAAGAGATCCGCTCCCGCCTAAACCTCAGTCAATCTGAATTGGCCGAAAGGCTAGGTGTCAGCTTCGCCACAGTAAATCGTTGGGAAAAGGGACACTGCGAGCCGTCGCAGATTGCTGTCAACGCAATCAAAAACCTCTGTGCAGAAAACAACATCGACTTTTCCCAATTGGAAGGTTCTGCTATCATTACATCCAATGAAATCGTCGCTCTTTATCACGGCTCCAAGTCTGGATTACATGGCCCTATTGCTCCCATCAGCCGGGACCGGTGTGACTTTGGCAGAGGCTTTTATATGGGAACAGAGCGGATGCAGCCGCTCACATTGATCTGTAACTATCCAGAGGGGAAACTCTACCCCCTGCAAGCCGACTTGACCGGCCTCAAGATCCTGGATGTGGAAGTCGGCCTGGATTGGGCACTGCTGATCGCCTTCAACCGAGGAAAGCTGGAATCCGTCAAAGGCTCCCGCATTTATCAGCAGTATGCCGCTATGGCAGAGGGATGCGATATGGTCATCGGGTACATCGCCAACGACCGTATGTTTGTGGTATTGGACCGCTTCTTCAATGGAGAAATCACGGATTTGGCTCTAATCAACAGTCTATCTGCTTTAAAACTTGGAAAACAGTATGTGGCGCTGACAGACAAAGCGTGCAGCCAAATCAAAATTTTGGACGAGCAGCATATCTCTGAAGAAGATCGTGAAAGCCTAAAGACGGAGAGCGAGGCCAACCGCTCAAAGGGAATCGCCCTGGCCGATGAGATCTGCCGGAAATACAGGCGGGAGGGCCGTTTCTTCGATGAGATCTTGAAGGCAGGTGAATGAGATGGCAAACCTAAGTTTGGAACAGCGGCAGCTCTGCGATATTCAGGGACGTCTGTTTGAGTTAGCCCTGAAAAACGGATATGACTGCCCTGCATTTATTCAAGCCTTTATGAACAGCCGGACAGCCGCGGCGCTGGACGACACCTATGACCGCCTGCAGTGGGCCGGTGAGGAGTATATCCTGGAGGAACTGAACGATGAAATCGGCGGACTGAAAAAAGCGGGCACGCTCTATTCTGCCGAGATGATGTACTGGGCTGGCTACACCTACCGCTATTGGCACTATTATACCGGCGAGGGCAGCAAGGCCATTTTCCAGACTGCCGGAGCGGAGACCATGAACGACTGCTGGCTGGGTTTTCATACCTTTGATGTGGAAATGGCCATTGACGATTTAAAGGAGCTTTACACGCAAAAATCGAAGGGGGGCCGCCGATGAGTGTATCTTACTATTTATATACAGAAGGCCTGATCCAAGGGAAGTGGAAGTGTATTAATTCATATCTGCCCATGGGGGACAGCTATCATCTCATAGAAACCTATTACAGCGGTTCACGCACCTATTTCTCTGCGGCCTGCAACAAATTGGAGGAACTCGGGTATGTGATTACACCTGCCGATCTCTCAGACACGCTACAGAACAAAGCAACGGATTGGGGCTGCTTTTATGCCATTGATGTGGCCGCTATGGAGAAGTGCATTCCAAGATCCCAGCGTTATGAACATCATGGGTATGTACTGAAATCTGACATCTTTCAACTGGAGGCTGGTGAACTTGAGGCCGTCTATGAGTGGCTAAATCCATGCGAGTATGCTCGTTTGGACAATGAGGTACAGAAGAGTTATCAGTACTACGAATGGAACGACGAAATGGGATGGTACAAATATTTTCTCTTACTGTTGGAGCGCGTTCGGTGGCAGAGGGACAATTGGGAGTCCTTATACTCGCGGGGGCCTAAAATCCAAAAACTGCGCCTTATATTTACCATTTTGTAAGCAGTGAGAAAAAGTAGCCTTGCCTACGATTTATTTCATCGCCAGCCCGCATGTTGGGCATGCCGACATCCCCCATCACTGAGACCGCCCTTTTGATTCTCTGATGAAGATGAATCAGATCCTGCTAGACAGCTGAAACCATTGCGTCCGCCCAAACGACACGATCTATATCTTTAGCGACCTCATGTTCTTTTGCAAAGATCCGGAATCCTAACCTCCGCTAACTGCCCGGGAATACCTCTTACCTGTAGGAAACCACGACTATGTTTGGATGAAGAAAGTACAAGTCCAAACCTATTTTGAAAGTGTGTAGTCTATACCTGAAATCAGCGACGGCACCTATTACCTGACCCTGTATTACTACCCCATGATGATCAGGAACCTGATTGGTCACGAAGGTTATATGATTTATGGACATATCTCTAACAATACCGACGGCCAGTACTCAATGCCATTAAGTTAAGCGGTAAGAAAAATTGAATCTTTTCTACACGAAATGAAAGCTAAGAACCGGGTCATCCAACCTAGTTCTTATCGTAATGACATGGGGTCGTACTGGCCCTTTTTACATTAGATGGAGCAGGCATTGAATGCCGGTGTGGATGTGAAATACTTTATACCAATAGTCTTTGAGGAGTTTGTGGAAAACAATCGTCTCATCCGCGCTGCCCATCCGCCTTAGATGGAACAAACTGACTCTAAGTTTTGTCTTCCCATACAATAGACATAATGTCAAAGCCGCCCGACGCATCAGTGGGGATGCGTCGGGCGGCTTTTTGCGTTTCTGCACAAATGCTCAATCCATGTTATCGTAAGGAGGTTATACCATGAAAATCAAGAGAGGAAGATTACAGTATGGCATCCATCGTAACAAGAAAAAGCAGCTTCGCCGTGGTCCACATGATTACTGCGAACGGGGTCCGTAAGCAAAAGTGGGAGACCTACCACACCTTGCCAGAAGCGGTAAGGCGAAAAGAGCAGTTGGAACTGTATCACGATTTACGGAAATCAAAGAAGATCGGAGGGGAAGTAGAGACTGTGGCTCAGCTGATGTCGGTTTACCTCCGGCTTCACGGAGTTCCACGCTGGTCACCCTCTACCTATCAATCCAATCGCGGGCTTATCCAGCATTACATCCTGCCCTGCATGGGCAATATGCGGCTGTCGGAATTGTCGCCCCGGACAGTTGCGATGTTGTATAGCCGAATGCTGGAGGAACCAAGGATATCCTTTCCTTACCACAAGCAGGGCGGACAGAAGCTGTCTCCCACCACGCTGCGCAGCATCCACAAAGTGCTTCACAGCGCCTTTGAGCAGGCAGTCCTTTGGGAGTATGTGGATCGGAACCCATTCCATCGGGTACCTCTACCAGTCTGCAGGACAAAACAGAAGACATTTTTAACCCCGGAGCAAATAAAAAGGCTTGTTTTATATTGTTCGCCCACGCTGGCGTTGGCGATCCACCTCACCTTTGCTGCTTCGCTTCGAAAGGGGGAACTGCTGGCTCTGACCTGGCAGGACATTGACTTCTCCCGGAACACCCTTCGCATTGACAAGACGCTGGCCCGGATTAGCCGGGATGCCGTCAATCAGGTCAACCGACGGGAGATCCTGCACCGCTTCCCGCCGGTGGGCGGTCGGCAGCGTACAGTCTTGGTGCTGAAACAACCCAAGACCGAATCCAGCGCCCGTACCGTCTATCTGCCACCCTCGCTAATGGCATTGCTGAAACAGAGCCGGCCGGCCAGTTGGGAGACGGGCGGGCTGCCTTTTCCCCATTTGATTTTTGCCTATCCCGATGGTCGCCCCATGCAGGAGTGTACTTTGACCAAGCAGTTTCAACTGGCACTGAAGGAGGCAGGGCTTCCAAAAGTGACCTTCCACAGCCTGCGGTACAGCAGCATCTCCTATAAGCTGTCGCTCTCCGGCGGCGACATCAAGGCGGTACAGCGGGATTCCGGCCATGCTCAGGCGGATATGATCACCGAACTCTATGGACAGGTGCTGGAGCAAAACCGCTGGGATCTGGTGGAGCGTTTTGAGGAAGTATTTTATTGTGCTGACTAATGGCTTTTCGCCTCATTTATCGTCCTACTGTCGCCTCGCCTTAGCGCATCAATAAAAGCATCGATGTTTGATTTTCCGGCTGGGGAATCGAACTGCCGACCTATCTCTTAGGAGGAGATAGGTCTATCCGGTCAACAAACATAAAGTATCAAAATGGAAAGTAAGTGACAATCATTATGCAAAATATACCGATACCCACGCGTTTCGCGGATCTGCCCGCTTACCTGACTTCGCTGCTGGAATCCCCGTCCCTCTCTGCAAGCGAATTGCGTCAGCTGCACCGTTCATTGGAGGAAGCTTGGGAGCGGATATCCATCGATTCTTTTCTGGGCGGGCACCCTTACTGGATCGTCTGCGCAGGAAAAACTGCATGTCAATTGTTTCTTTGCCGGCTATGGCGGAACTGCGGAACCAAGGAGCAAAATTTGGGTCAGCTTCGCCTGATTCTGGAGCATCTCCAAACCGAATTTGTCTCCACCGGCGGACTGCAAATCGCACCGAAGTCTGCCGAAAGTCTTTTGCGCCTTCTGGATGAGGACTTGGATTTCTCTCAAAAGGTGTTGGCCCCAGAGCCAATGCTGGTATTTTTGACGGACTGCGGACATCGTTCCTACGACGCCTTCTGCAGGCCCTATTTGTTGGATGACAATGTAGCCGTCTGTGATATCTTTCTAATGCACATTCTGCGGGACAAGCATTCTTCGCCAGAGAGCATGCTCCTCCACGAGCTGGGCCATGTCCTCAATGTCCGTCTGACCGGGGATATCGCCGTGATACCGCCGGCCTTTCTGGACTTTGGAGAACCCTTTTTCCCCGGCCTGGGTACGAAGCATCGCTCTATCGCCGGCGAACTCTTCGCTCACTGCTTTGCCATGGGGGTATTCAGCCGCCACCCAGAACTGCGTGAACTGGACCCGTTCACCATGGTGACCACGGAAGACAAACAGGCCTTCGGGCAATTCATGGAAGCCTTGATTCGCACCCTGCCCGGGTGACCATACAAAACCGACACAACTGAATCAACCGCCTGTTGTGGGGAACGCCGAGCCATTTCTGTGGCCGGTGTCTCCGACCATGGACAGGCAAGCAGCGGCGTTTCCCCGCATATCCTTTACTATTTCAATGGAAAGGAGTCCTGACAATGGGAAAACGCCAACTGCAAATCACCTGCTGCTTTGGAAAGGAGGACGCGGGCGAGATTTTATTTCGCTCGTTTCTGCTGTTTCTCCGCCGGGAGTTGGAACAGGCCCGTTAGGTTTATGTCCTGCCGCCAAGGCATCAGCCCCAATCCAAGCGATAAATAGCCGCTTATCCCAGGAGGCAGAATATGTACTTGGAGATAAGCAACCCCATGGACTACCATGTGGGCCTTTATATCAGGCTGTCAAAGGAGGATGAGAACGAAGGGCCATCGGAGAGCGTCAACAACCAAAGATCCATGCTGGAGGAATTCGTCAAGCAGCACCGACTGAGCGTCTTTGACACCTATGTGGATGACGGCTGGAGCGGCACCAATTATGACCGCCCGGATTTTCAGCGGCTGATCGCCGACATCGAGGCCAAGAAGGTCAACATGGTCATCACCAAGGACCTGAGCCGGCTGGGCCGCGACTACATTCTCACCGGTCACTATATGGAGCGGTACTTCCCCGAACACCGGGTGCGGTACATCTCCCTGCTGGATGGCATTGACACCGGGGTGGACTCCACCGCCAACGACATTACCCCCTTCCGGGCGATCATGAACGACATGTACGCCAAGGACATTTCCAAAAAGATTGCCAGCGTCAAGCACGACAAGCAGCGCAAGGGGCTGTTCATCGGCGGCAAGCCGGTCTACGGCTACAAGATGCACCCAACTGAAAAAAATAAGATCGTCATCGATGAAGCGGCCGCCCCGGTGGTGCGACGGATCTTCGGTATGGCCCTCTCGGGCATGAGCTGCCGGCAGATCGCCACCCGGCTCAACGAGGAACATGTCCCAACGCCCGCAACTTATGCGGGACTCCCGGTGGGCAAGCCCGGCCCATACACCGGCCTGTGGTCCAGTGAGCGGATCTCGGATATGCTGCAAAACGAGACTTACATCGGCAACATGGTACAGGGACGCAGCCGGAAGATCAACTACAAGACCAAGAAGTGCATCCGCCAGCAGCCCAAGGACTGGGTGGTGGTGGTGGGCACCCACGAGCCCCTCATTGACCGGGAGACCTTTGACAAGGTGCGCCGGCTGGTGGACAGCCGCAGGCACACCCGCAGCCGCACCTACGATTTTCTGCTCAAGGGCTTGATCTTCTGCCACGAGTGCGGCTACCCGCTGGCGGTACTCAACCGTAAAAACGCCAAAGGAGAGGATGTGCTGTACTTTGTCTGCCGCACCTACCAGCGATTCACCAAAGCCGGGGCCTGCACCTGCCACTCCATTAAGGAGCAGGTGGTCACCCAGGCAGTGGTGGAGCGGGTACGGGAGGTCTGCCGGAACTATTTGCAGGCCGAAAAGCTGCTGCCCATCGCCAAGCAGGAGATCGTAAAGGCCCAGGCGGAGGCGGATCACGAAAAGGAGATCGCCGCCCTGAAGGCCAAGATCGACAGCCTGTCCGCCCATCTGGACCAAGTGTATCTGGATAAGCTGTCCGGCCTGCTGGACGAGGCAGATTTCCAGCGGGTCTACCAGAAGGTCAAAGGCGACCGGGCCGCGCTGGAGCAGCGCCTCTCCCAGATCGACCGGCCGGACTTCTCACCAGAAAGGCAGAATGATCTGGCCAAAGAACTGGTGGAACGCTTTCTGGCTACCGCCCCCACCAACCGGGAGGTGCTGGTTTCCCTGATCGAACGGGTGGAGCTGACCGAAGAAAAAGAGGTCATCCTTCACTTCCGCTTCCGGGAACTGGAGCAGAAGGGATGACCCCTGTAGTTGCAAGGCTTTGCGCCGTCAGCGGCGCATTTCTTTGAAGGCAAAATCGTTTACATTAGCGCCGCTGCGATACATAACTCCGGGAGATGCCAAAGGATGATGCCACTTCCCGCTGGGTCAAGGGTACGGTACCGCCCAGACCATACCGCAGGCGGATAATTTCGGCCTCGCGGGGAGTCAGGCACTTTTGCACCAATCCACGCAGCCGCAGAGCGTTGTCACGATCATGAAGGTCCTCCAGCATGGTGTCGTCTACACCGACCACATCCATGAGCTGCAGGGCGTTGCCCTCCTTATCAGTATCAATGGAGTCTGACAGGGAGACCTCCCCCTGCAGTTTTTTTTGGCCACGGAAGTACATCAGGATTTCGTTTTCAATACAGCGAGCGGCGTAGGTGGCTAAACGAGCACCCTTTGTGGGATCAAAGCTTGAGATTCCCTTGATCAGACCAATTGTGCCGATTGAAATCAGGTCTTCCTGATCGGCACTTTGAGTATAATACTTTTTAATAATATGAGCCACCAAACGCAGGTTGCGCTCAATCAGCACATTCCGGGCCTCCGGGTCTCCCTGAGCATAGCGGTCCAGCCACTCCCGCTCCTCGGCAGCGGACAGCGGTTTTGGAAAGGAGCCGCCCCCAGAGAGTCGCAGGGAAAACAACAGAGTATTTGCAAACAGCAGCAGTGCGGCAGAGAGCATAAAAAAACCTCCATGTGCCTGTGGGCACGTTCAAAATGACTTCCCCATCATGCGGGGGACCAAAGCTGGTCTTCCGGCGGGCGGCAGAGATGATATCCCCAAGTGTTACCTATGCGGGGCAGGGAAGTCCATATGCTTTGCACTTCTGCGTGAGCTGTGGTATCATGACGTACAGGGAAGGGGGAGTTGCGGTGGCGTGGTGTGTCTATATCTTGCGCTGCCGGGACGGTTCCTTGTACACGGGATGTACCAACGACATTGCGCATCGGCTGGCGGTCCACCAGAGTGGAAAAGGCGCCAAGTACACCCGGAGCCGGCTGCCGGTGTGCTTAGTCTATCGGGAGGAGGTGGCCGGCAGATCAGAGGCGCTGCGACGGGAAAGCGTCATCAAGCGCTTGACGCGGGAGCAAAAGCTGCGGCTGCTGACGGAACAAAAGATATCTATAAGCGAACTAGAACCAGAAACAACGCATAGAGCGGGGACATAAAAAAGCAAAGAGATGTTTTTGACGAAGGGAGTGCTCCCTACGATAGCTGCTGGCCTATGTGCGGTTGGCTGTTTCAGTTTTATACAGAGGATGTATTGGAGGAGTCAAGTCTTGCAGAGAAAAGCCGTGGTCATTCTTTAGAATGACCACGGCCTCATTGATATGCGCCTCCAACCTGTGGGCGGGAGAAATCCAACACCGGTAAGAGACTCTATAGATAGAAGAATGTCTTTACGTCTTCCGAAGATGCACAATGCAGTCCGAGAAGTTGTAGAAGGGCTCTGCCATGGTGGGTTTCAGGCCATCCACCACATTGGCCTGCACTAGCACGGAGGTAGATTTGAAGCACACCGGCAGGATGGGAGCCTGTGTCTTGAGGTAGGAGCATAGCCGCTCCATGGCGCCGATTCGGTCTGTGGCGGAGGAAAGGGCAGACAGCAGCTGGTCAGTCTGAGGGTCGGCCCAGCCGCCGTAGTTGAGGGGACCGCCGGTTCCCAAAAGGGCAGTGAGGTCCCAGTCTGCGGTGAGTTTCACCTCACCATAATAGAGATCAAACTTTCCGGCGGCCAAGGCGGCAGTATACTCCGCCCAAGGCAGGGCGTTGACAGAAACCGAAATGCCTGCGGCTGTAAATTCCTTGGCAATTTGCTGTGCGGCAGAAACCTTGAAGCGGTTTTCCTCATTGACCAGTAGTGTGAGAGGGCGCCGGCCAGATATATCTGACAAGGCTGAGGAGAGCGAGGCAGCGGAATACCGCTCCTCCAACTCCTGAGGATACAGCGGAGAAGCGGGCGAGAGTGGAAACTGGCTGGCTATGCCATGGCCGGAGAAAAAGGCACTGACCAATTCGGAGCGGTCGATCCCGGACCATAGGCAGCGACGCAGCGCTGGATCGTCCAACGGCGCCCGAGTGGTATTGCAGCCAAGATACTGTAAAACCGTGGTGCCCGCGTCCAAATAGGTGACATTATCGGTCGCGCTGATAGGAGTGGTGCCGGTCAGATCGGCGGTCATCAGCTGCACGTCGTGGGAGCTGAAGCGGTAGAGCAGAGTGTCTTGATCGCTGGCCTCTACCAAAGCGATACGGTCCAGAGGCTGCTTCGCTCCACGCCACCAGGACTGATTGGCAATGAGCCAGTCGCCGGAATCCTCAGCAGAAAAGAGATATGGGCCAGTACCAACGGGACGCTCCCAGGTACCGTCTTTGACAATGGGGATATCCAAAAGAGCAGGAAACCCTGTATTGGGACCGGCGAGTGTGACGGTGACAGTCTCGCTGCCAGCAGTGATCCCTGTGACGTCAGAGAGCCTTGCCCCATATCGCTCTGAGCTGCGCGCACGGTCCAAGGTTGCTTTGACGTCTGCGGAGGTAAGGAAAGAGCCGTCAGAAAACGTGATACCGTGATAGAGAGTGAAGACATAGGTATACGAGACGGGATCATAGGTATAGCTCTTGCAGAGCCAGGGTTCCGGCTCAAAATCCGGTCCCAGGCGAAACAGACCCTCGCACAGCAGCGAAGCAACGACCTGCTGCATTCCGTCCGCGCAGGTGATCGGGTCCAGGCTTTCTCCCGGCGCATAGGCCAGGGAGAACTGCTCAGGAAGAGAAAGACTTCCGGTATCAGAGGGTTCCTCCTCCTGAGGGAGGAGTGAGCTCTCCACCGGCGGCGCGTCCTGCCAGCAAGCAGAAAGAAGAAGCGGCAAAAGCGCGATGCAGATGGCTCGCAAAAGGCGATGTCTCATGTGGCACCTCTTGTTGGCAGAGAGATGATGGCGGCCTGCACGCCCCGCTTCTCCCTCATTTTTCGGTGGGACCAGAAGAGATCCGGGTGGCAGGCGGTGCAAAGACCTGAAACGTCAATGTGTTCCGGCTGCAGCCCGGCACGCAGCAGCCACTGGCGGTTCAGCCCCGCCAAGTCCACATGCCACTTTGGACCCTGCCGTTTCAGGCAGGCCGCAGCGTCCTGGCCCAGAGAGGCGAGCATGGCCTCCGGCACATCATCATCAGTCTCAAAACAGCACTGGCCGATGCAGGGGCCGAGGGCGGCCCGGAGATGCGATGGGTGACTGCCATAAAGCCGGTGCAGTTCCTCCACAGTTTTTTCCAGAATCCCGCCAGCACAGCCGCGCCAGCCCGCGTGGACGGCGCCCACGGCACCCTGAATGGGGTCATGAAGCAAAATCACGCCGCAGTCAGCAGAGAAGACCGTGAGCGGCAGCCCTGGCTCATTGGTGATCAGAGCGTCAGCGGTATAGTCCTGTTTTAGCCAGAGGCCCTTTCCGGCATCGGAGAAGGTGCAAGGACGGACAGTGGTCTCGTGGACCTGCTTGGAGAGCACCAGCCGGTCCGCAGTGATGCCCACCGCCCAGCAGAGGCGGTGAAAGTTTTCCAACACATGATCCTGCCTGTCGCCGCAGCCGCTGCGCAGGTTCAGGGAGTCCCAAGGGGCGGGGCTGACGCCGCCTTTCCGGGTGGAAAAGCCATGGGGGCTCCCGCCCAACAGGGAAGAAGTGAGCCAGACCAAATCGTTTTGCACATGTGTGGTGAAAGACATGAAGACCTCCTTTGACTGAGTGTGGAGAGATAGAGAAGGTTCAAAGAGGTTCCGGGGGATCGTCCACCGGGTCAGAGAGACGGTGGGAGCAGAACCACCAGATAGCACCCAATAAAAACAAAAGGGCACTCCCATAAAAGATCACTCCGAAGATGGGAGTGCCTTGGGTGAACATCAATCCAAAAGCCAGGATGCCCAGGGCGAACAGCATAAGCCCTACTCCGAAGAGCAGATTGCGGATGCAGCGCAGCAGCCGGACGATCTCATCTGGATGTTCCATATTCAGCCGCTCCTTTCACAAAAACATCCCCCTGCCCTCCGGCAGGAGAGAACAGGGGGAGAGAAGGGGGAAAACCATACGTGTCTCCCCGTTGATTTGCCCTGGAAAATCAGGGACGTTGCGTGATATTCACCATATTAGGTGACGCTCTGCCTCAATCCGCCGGGGCGGCGCAGTGACCGACGACGCCACTGGCGGAAAGGAAGGGGGGACCTCAAGATCACTCGTGGTACTCCTTGCGGGTGCATTTTTCCCTGGAAAGCTGCTTTGACAGGGACAGGAGTATGCCGAGCTTTATGATCACATAGCCCCGGTAGCAAGGTTATAATGCACTGCCGCATAACTGCGCCATTGACGCGGCCTGCTCGCATGGTCCGCAGCCCTACCCTTATTGGTCATGGTATTCTTTACAGGTACACTTTTTCCATTTGAGGCCGCTTCCGCAAGGGCAGGGATCATTGCGGCCGATTTTATTGACCTTGACCGGCTGCTTCTTGGGCTTCGTGCCGTCGCCGCCCACATTTTCCACCATGCCCTTGGCCACCCGCTCCCGCTTGACCTCTTCATCCTTCTTCAAGCGGACGGAGTAGAGGCGGCGGACGGTCTCATCCTGAATGGCGGAGATCATCTCTTCGAACATCTCCAGGGACTCCCGCTTATAGACGTCCACCGGGTTGTTGTTGCCGTAAGACTGTAAGCGAATGCCCTGTTTGAGGTCGTCCATGGCGTCGATATGGTCCATCCAGTACTCGTCCACCACCCGCAGCATGATGACCCGCTCCAGTTCTCGCATGATGGGCGGTGTGATCTCTTGCTCCTTCACCTCATAGGTCTTTTCCGCGGCCTCTGCAAAGAGGTCTGTTAGCTCCTCCTGGGTTTTGCTGGAGATCTCTGCCTCTGAAAGCTCCACGGCGCCGGGTGCGAAGAAGGTCCCCGTGAGGCCCCGCAGCATCTCCCGGTAGCCGGCAGCGTCCAGATGGGCGCTGCCGCCAAAGGCCAAGGAGACGTGGTTTGCAATGGAGGTGCGCATCATGTTCAAGACCGTTGCCTTGATGTCCAGGCCGTCCAGCACCTGACGGCGCTGGGCGTAGATGATCTCCCGCTGCTTGTTCATGACGTCATCGTATTCCAGTACGGATTTCCGGGACTGGAAGTTCCGGGACTCCACAGTGGTCTGGGCGTTTTCAATGGCCTTGGAGAGCATCTTATTCTCAATGGGAGTGTCCTCGTCCAGATCAAACCGCTCCATCATGTTGGTGATGCGGTCGCCGCCAAAAAGACGCATCAGGTCATCTTCCAGGGAGATATAGAAGCGGGTTTCACCCGGGTCTCCCTGCCGGCCGGCACGTCCGCGCAGCTGATTGTCAATTCGGCGGGACTCATGGCGCTCCGTACCGATAATGAAGAGGCCGCCGGCCTCCCGGACCCTCTCCGCCTCGTCGGCAATTTCGGCCTTGTGCTGGGCCATCTTCTCAGAAAACAGTTTCCGGGCGGAGAGAATTTCCTCGTTGCCCGTCTCGGCATAGCCGGTGGCGTCCACAATGACCTCCTCGGAGTAACCGGCCTTCAACAGATCGGCCCGGGCCAGGTACTCGGCGTTGCCTCCCAGCATGATATCAGTTCCGCGGCCGGCCATATTGGTGGCTACGGTGACGGCGCCCAGCTTGCCCGCCTGGGCCACGATCTCCGCTTCCTTCTCATGGTTTTTGGCGTTGAGGAGGTTGTGTGGAATCCCCTCCTTACTGAGGAGCTTGCTGAGCAGCTCGTTCTTCTCAATGGAGACGGTGCCTACCAGCACGGGCTGACCCTTTTCGTGGCACTCCTTGACCTGCTGGATCACGGCCCGGTATTTGCCTGCCTCGGTCTTGTAGACCACGTCGTGGTGGTCATGGCGCTGGTTGGGGCGGTTGGTGGGGATCTCCACGATATCGAGATTGTAGATGGTACCGAACTCCTCCTGCTCGGTCATGGCGGTGCCGGTCATGCCGGAGAGCTTGTCATAGAGCCGGAAGTAGTTCTGGAAGGTGATGGTGGCGAGGGTCTTGTTCTCACTTTTGACGCCTACGTGTTCCTTGGCCTCGATGGCCTGATGGAGGCCGTTGGAGTAGCGCCGGCCGAACATGAGACGACCGGTGAACTCGTCCACGATGATAACCTCGCCGTCCTTCACCACGTAGTCGATGTCCCGCTTCATGGTGCCGTGGGCCTTCAGGGCCTGGTTGATATGGTGGCTGAGGGTGGAGTTACTGGGATCAGACAGGTTTTCCACATGGAAGAACTCCTCCGCCTTGGTGATGCCCCGGGCGGTGAGCGTAGCGGTTTTTGCCTTTTCATCCACAATATAGTCCGCGTCGATGTCGGCGTCCTCTTCCTCCTTGTTGTCCACCTGGACCACCACCTGTTTTTTCAGGCGGGAGACGAACATCTCCGCCATGTCGTAGAGCTGGGTGGACTTTTCTCCTTGGCCGGAAATAATCAGAGGCGTACGGGCCTCGTCGATCAGAATGGAGTCCACCTCGTCCACGATGGCAAAGGCGTGGCCCCGCTGCACCAGCTCGCTTGCATAAATGCACATGTTGTCCCGGAGGTAGTCGAATCCCATCTCGTTGTTGGTGCCGTAGGTGATGTCGGCGGCGTAGGCTTCTTGGCGCTCCTTGGAGCTGAGGCCGTGAATAATGAGACCCACCTTCAGCCCCAAAAAGCGGTGCACCTTGCCCATCCACTCACTGTCACGCTTAGCCAGGTAGTCGTTGACAGTGACGATATGCACACCCCGGCCTGCCAGAGCGTTCAGATAGGCGGGAAGGGTGGCCACCAGGGTTTTGCCCTCGCCGGTTTTCATCTCGGCAATCCGGCCTTGGTGCAATACCACGCCGCCCACCAGCTGGACCCGGTAAGGGCGCATGCCCAGCACCCGGTCGGCGGCTTCCCGTACAGCGGCAAAGGCTTCTGGCAGGATGTCGTCTAAGGTTTCACCATGCTGCAGGCGTTCCCTGAACTCCGGCGTCTTGGCCTGGAGCTGGGCGTCGGTCATGGCTTTGTACTCGTCGGCCAGGGCCTCCACCTTGTCCACAATGGGGTAAATGGATTTCAGCTCCCGGGAGCTGGCATCTCCAAAGATACTTTTCAGAAGACTCATATCTTGAACATCCTTTCCGATCAGGAGTAATTAACAAGCGGAATTAGCATACCACAAATACCCATCGAATGCAAAGAAAAATGGAAAAATGCAAAAAAAGTTCACAAAATCGCCCGGCATTGCGGCAGGAAGCGATAGCGGGAGACCATCCCCTTTGGCGGATTCGTGCAATAGGCGGAAATTGGCTATTTGGGCGCGCTCCAGAGCGGCGGATTGCAGAGAACCGCTTATGATAGAGCGGAGTCCAGCAGCATCTGAATGCGGCTTTGCACCGTGCCCTCCCGCAGCGAAGCGTCAAAGTCTACACCTACGATCAGACTCCCAGGGAGCCGGCGCTGCAGCGCGGCATATTGGCCCCGGCCATAGATGTGCCCCGGCAGGCAGGCGAAGGGGAGGGTGGCAAGAACTCTGGGGTACCCCGCCTGGACCCAGGCGGCAGTCTCTGCCGCCAACAGCCACCCTGCGCCCACAGCGCAGCGGGAGAAGGGCGCACCCAGGGCTTTCAGCTCTGGATACGGCGGTAGCGAGGCAAAGTCCGACTGCGTCAAAATACGGCACAGTTGCCCTTGGAGCCGGCAGGCCCAACGGAGCAGCGGCGCTGTCCCATGGCGCCGCACCCCGGTCAGATGGGTGTCCCAATAGTATAAAGCGTGCCAGGTCAGTCCATTGACGGCCACCTCGCAGCCATGATGCTCCAGATAGCGTTCCAAGTCCCAGTTTCCCAAACTGCAGTATTTCGTATAGAGGTCTCCCACTACCGCCACGCGCTTACAGCGGCGCGGCGCCCGCTCCACCGCCTGAAAATCCGCTGCCATTTCCCGGCAGCGGTTCAAGATACCAGAGGAGGAGAGGTTCCGATTTTGGGCAAGGTCCTGAGAGAGCGTCCCCGTCCAAGCCCGTACCAGATGGTCCGTGTCGCCAGGATGGGCCTCGTAGGGGCGTGTCTGGTGGGATGCCAGCAGCATCGCATCTCCCCAGAACGCCGCAGCCAGCGCCCGCCGGACTGCGGAGAGGGACAGCGGCAGCGCTGACCCCCGCTCCAACTCCCGCACGTTTAGGCTTACCAGAGACACCTGATCGAAGCCCGCTCGGTTCAGTGCTGGCCGCAGCAGTCGGATAAGGCAGGAGCCCCGGCACCCATCCCCGGGCTGGGAGATCAGTATGCCGGTCCGCTCTGGGTCATAGCGTCCAGATTGCAATGCCGAGAGCACTTGGCCCGCGATCAGAAAGAATGGATAGCACAGGTCGTTGTGCAGGTATCGAAGGCCCAGCTCTTCAGCTTCCGTGTCCAGCACCACCGGGTCCCATTGATCAGACATAAAGGCCCACCGCAGCAAGGGCCAGTGGTGGTCTAACAGGGCGGGAATCAGCAGCGTCCTTCTCATGGCGTCTCCTCCATGGATTCATCCAACAGCATCCGAATCCGGCTTTGGACCGTGCCCTCGCCAGTGGAGGCGTCATAGTCCACGCTGACCAGGCGGACGCCGGGAAGCTTGCGCTGCAGCGCGGCATACTGCCCCTTGCCCAGCACGTGCCCCGGCAGGCAGGCGAAGGGCTGGACGCAGAGAATCTTCCGGTATCCCAGGGAGGCCCAGGCCACGGCCTCAGCGGCAATCAGCCAGCCGTCCGCCACGCGCAGGTCCAGGGGGGCATACCCGACAGCCTGCCGCTTACACTCCGCCAGGGGCGGCAGAGTGCGGAAGCCTGCTTCGCGCAAAATCGCCAGCATCTCCCGCTGCACGCCGGCAAGGTATCCTGCCAGCAGCCGGTAGAGCCGCCGGGAGACAACAGAGCCCTTCAGACTGTGAGAGTCCATGTAGTAGAGGGCGTACCAGGTAACGCCGCCCACGCCGACCTCACAGGACTCCGATGCCAGAAACGACATCAGGTCCCAGTTGCCCAGGCGGCAGTACTTCGTATAAATTTCCCCCACCACCGCCACCCGCTGCACTGGCCGGTCCACGGTCGCCAGGGCTCGGAAGGCGGCGACAATCTCCCGGCACCGTCCCATCAGCTCCCAGCGGGAAAGCCGGCCGTGCCGGAGGTCCTCCCCTAGTATCTCCATCCACTTTGACCAGAGGGCTTGGGCGGACCCGGGAACAGCTTCAAGAGGCTGGACTTGGTTGCGCAGAATCGACAGGGTATCGCCCCACACAGCGGCGGCCAGTGCCCGCCGGATCATCTGGACAGTGATGGGTAGTCCCGTGTCCCGGTCAATATCCCGCACATTCAAGCTTAGAAGAGCCACCTCCGGATACCCGGCCCGATCCAGCACCTGCCGCAGCAGGCGGATGCCGCAGGACCCCCGGCACTCGTCACCTGCCTGCCCCAGCAGCACGCCGCAGCGGCGTGGGTCGTACCGTCCGGAACCAAGAGCTGAGAGCACCTGTCCCGCTATCAAAAATACAGGGTAGCACAACTCGTTGTGGAAATACCGCAGCCCCAGTTCCGCCAGCTGGGGATTGGCCTCCGTCAACAGCACAGGGTCCCAGCGGTCCGAGGCGAAAGCGTGGCGCAGCAGAGGAAACCAATCATCCAGCAGGGACGGAATCAGCAGTGTTCGCGGCGCCATGAGCAGAGCCTCCCTTTTGAAAATTCCTTGGTTCTATCGTATCATAAACCCGACACCCAATCAATGGGAGAGGAGTTTCAAAAACACGCATTGTGCTTTTGGACAGGCCGTGGTACAATAATAAAAAGTCACGCTCTGGCGGACATGGGTACCCGCCGCCCCGCATCGTACAACGAATGATTTCATCGATGGCAGGTATCGATCGAACAAAAGGGAGGCAACAGCATGAAGCTCTGTTTTTACGGCGCCGATCAGTGCGTCACCGGCAGCTGCCACTGCCTGGAGGTAAACGGCAAGCGCATCCTGGTAGACTGCGGACTGCAGCAGGGGAGAGACGAGATCTCCAACGGAGAGTTTCCCTTTGCGGCAGGCGAGATTGATGTGGTGCTGGTGACGCATGCCCATATCGATCACTCCGGCCGGATTCCCATGCTGATCAAGCAGGGGTTCCAGGGCCGCATTGTCACCACCCGTCTGACGGCGGAGCTGCTAGACATTATGCTGTTGGACTCCGCCCACATTCAGGAGTCTGACGCGGAGTGGAAAAACCGCAAGGCGGAGCGTTCCGGCGCGCCGCGGGTGGAGCCGCTTTATACCATTGAGGATGCCGCACGGGTCCGGGAGTTCGTGGACACCTGCGAATATAATGAGACCGTTCCCCTATGCGAGGGCGTGACGGCCTGCTTTGTGGACGCCGGACACCTGTTGGGCAGTGCCAGCATCATCGTGGACGCCGTGGAGAACGGCACGGCGAAGCGGCTGGTGTTCTCCGGCGATCTGGGCAACATCAACCAGCCCATCATCCGGGACCCAACCCCCATCGAGGGCGCGGACTATGTGGTAATGGAGTCCACCTATGGAGACCGAAATCACACCGAGGTGTGGAGCTACACGGACGATCTGGCGAAGATTATTGACGAGACCATCGCCCGGGGCGGCAACGTAGTGATTCCCTCCTTCGCCGTGGGCCGCACCCAGGAGCTGTTGTATTTCATCCGGGAGATCAAGGACGCGAAGCTCGTAAAATCCAATCCAGATTTCCCCGTGTACATTGACTCGCCCCTGGCCAAACGGGCTACCACCATCTTCACCGGAAACCTTCACGGCTATCTGGATGAGGATGCCCTGGAGCTGGTGAAGGACGGCACCCACATGTTTAACTTTACCAACCTCCGGATGACGGAGACCAGTGAGGAGTCCAAGGCGCTGAACATGGACCCCACGCCCAAGGTGATTATCTCCGCCTCTGGCATGTGCGACGCCGGCCGGATTCGCCATCATCTCAAGCACAACCTCTGGCGGCCGGAATGCACCGTGGTGTTCGTGGGCTACCAGGGGGAGGGGACCTTGGGCCGCTCGCTGCTGGAGGGGACGGAGAGCGTAAAACTCTTTGGTGAGGAGATCGCCGTCCATGCCAAGATCGTCAACTTCCAGGGCCTTAGCTCCCACGCCGACCGGGACCACCTGCTCGCCTGGATCAAGGGCTTCCAGGCTCCCAAGCCCCAGCATGTTTTCGTGGTTCACGGGGACCGGGAGGTGGCGCCCTATTTCGCCCAGAGCGTCGCGGCCCTGGGGTTCCAGACCCATGCGCCCCAGTACACAGAGGCGTACGATCTGATCGCGGACAAGGTCCTGGAGGTAGGCTATCTCCCGGAGCGCAAGGCCAGAACTGCGGCCGGTAAGACCAGCTCCGCTTACGAGCGGCTGGTAGCGGTTGGGAATCTGCTTATGGAGAGCATCAAGCGCTCCAAAGGGCGGGACAACAAGTCCCTGGCCCGGTTTGCCGACCAGCTTCGCCAGCTTCTGGAGAAGTGGGAGAGCTAAAGGCTCTTTGCCAGAGCCAGGGCAGAGAGAAACATGGCCTCCAGCTCCGACTCCTGCTGGGCATAAAGCACGTCCTGGTAGCTGTTCAGCATGGGCTGGAGGTCTTCCGGCAGGGCTTGGCGGAGCTGGCGGTCCAGCTGATTGGCGTTGAACTTCTGCACCTAGTAGCGGGAGGTATGGAGATTGGCGGGGAAGCTGGTTTCCACGGTGTAATCATAGAGGATTTGCATGAGTTCTGTCATTTAAAAGCTGCCTATTTACGCTCAATTTGCACATAACTATAATATACGAGCGAAACAGAGGGCGGAGGCCATTTATGATAAAATTTGCTGAGAGATTGCAGGAATTGCGAAGGGAACGCCATATGACTCAAAGGGAGATGGCGGAGTTTCTGCAAATACAGCTGCGTTCCTATCAATCTTATGAGGGCGATGACCGTCGCCCAGATTATGAGAAGCTGGTAGCCCTGGCGGACTACTTTGGCGTTTCTACGGATTATTTGCTGGGGCGCTCAGAGGAGCGGTAGCCGTCCAATGGGACGAGAGCAGGGACCATGTTGATGGTTTGGCAACGCACCCCCGTTTTCTTTTTAAGGCATCAAAAAGAAAACGGGCCGCATCCGTAAGCGGCACAGCAGCCAACGGCTGCGCAATGCGCGGTCAAAAGAAAAAATGCCGGCTCGCACCGGACGGCTCCCTCGCAATCGTCTGACTCCCGCGTGTTCGGTCTGGCGGAGACCTCGTTGGAGGTTCCGGATGCTCTATCGTCCTCTTTCCGCTGGCACTTTAGAACGGCTCTCATCCACCGCCGGGGCAGCGATAGCGAAAAGAGAAAAAAGTCGATTCGACAAGCACCAACCAATCTTCCACCGCACCAGACTCGCGGGGAAGTCTGGTTCAACTGCCATCCCCCGGCGCGAGCCAGCAGCAGATCCCCGATTTTAGTCGGCATATATTTGGAAGCCCCCGTCCTTAAGCAAACTTGTACGCACGTGCAAGTTTGCGCCCAACGCCTTTTCTTTTGGACCGTCCACAGCCCATTTTCTTTTCGTCTTGCCGAAAAGAAAATGGGGGGTGGATTGCCCCGCCATCATCATGGCACCATCTTCCGTCCCATCGGGACGGCCCCTGGAGGCACCCCCTATGGAACCGCTTCGTAAAAATCAAATCTACACCGGCGTCGTAGAGTCCTATTCCAGCGAGGGCCTTGGCATTGTCCGCTTGGATGGAGCCGTCGTATTCCTCCCCGGCGCTGTTCGGGGTGAGACCGTGGACCTGCGGATTACCAAGGTTATGAAAACCGCTGCGGCGGGGGAGATTGTCAGGATTCATTCCCCCTCCCCGGAGCGGGCGAAGCCGGAGTGTCCTCACTTTGGCACCTGCGGCGGCTGTGATTTCCAGCACCTCAGCTATGCAGAGGAGCTGTGGGCCAAGCGCCGGCGGGTCCAGGACGCCTTGACTCGCTTGGGCGGCGCCGATTTGCAGGTGGAGGAGATCATCGGCGCGAAGGACCCCACTCACTACCGAAACAAGAGCCAGTACCCAGTGGGTGCGGATGGCTCTATTGGCTTCTATCAGGCTCGGAGCCACCGGGTGGTGCCCATTCGCTCCTGCTTGATTCAGTCGGAGGTCTCCGACCGGATTGCCGGGGCTGTGAGAGCTTGGATGAAGCGGTATCATGTTTCCGCCTATGACGAGAACACTGGCAAGGGGCTGGTGCGCCATGTTTACGTCCGGGTGAACCGGAAGGGGGAGAGCCTCTGCTGTTTGGTGGCAAACGGCAGACAAGTGCCTCGGGAACCGGAGCTGGCGGCCCTGGTCCGTGCCGCCGCGCCCAAGACGGTGGGTGTGGTGCTGAATACTAACACCAGCCGTGGAAACGTGATCCTGGGGGAGCGCTACCGCACCCTCTGGGGGCAGGATTTTTTGATGGATACCCTCTGCGGACTGGAATTTAAACTCTCTGTCCCCTCCTTTTACCAGGTGAATCGGGAGCAGGCGGAGGCTCTCTACGGAAAGGCCCTGGAATTTGCCGCCTTGACCGGAGGGGAGACGGTGCTGGACCTCTATTGTGGTACTGGCACTATTACATTGTGCATGGCGCAGCGGTCAAAACGGGTTATTGGCGCAGAGATTGTACCCCCCGCCATCGCAGACGCCCGGGAAAACGCGGCGCGCAACCATATTAAAAATGCAGAGTTTTTCTGCGGCGATGCAGCGGAGGTGGCGGTCAAGCTGGAAGGAGAGGGACTCCGGCCTGACGTTGTCACTATAGACCCGCCGCGAAAGGGACTCAGTCCGGCGGTGATTGCCTCCATCGCAGGGATGGCGCCGGAGCGGGTAGTCTATGTCTCCTGCGACCCTGCCACCCTGGGAAGGGATGTAAAGATCTTCTCTGGCTTTGGCTATCAGGCTGTGCGGGCCTGTGCCGTGGACATGTTCCCGGCAACCCGCCACGTGGAGACGGTATGTCTTTTGTCCAAACTAAACACCAAACAGCATATCGAGGTGGAACTGAATCTGGACGAGCTGGATTTGACATCGGCGGAGAGCAAGGCCACCTATGACGAGCTTAAGGCATATGTGCTGGAGAAGTATGGTTTGAAGGTATCCAGCCTGTATATTTCCCAAGTCAAGCGGAAATGCGGGCTGGAGGTTGGGCAGAACTATAATCTGTCAAAGAAGGACGATGCAAAAGTGCCGCAGTGTCCGCCGGAAAAGGAAGCGGCGATTATGGAGGCGCTGAAGTATTTTCGGATGATATGATTATTACGCAAGGGCCTGGGTAGTTTATCCCAGGTCCTTTTCGCAGTCTTATGGCTCACCATTTCGTGAATTTAATTTGCCCTTTAGTGTGAAATCAAGTATACTAGAAATGAAAAATATCAGGAGGTGCAGGATGGCAATTAGCTATAATCGTCTCTGGAAACGATTGATCGATCACGATTTGAGTAAAACCGATATGATGCACCGTGCAAACATCAGCACCAATGTTCTGGCACGTCTGGGGAAGGGTGCGCCTGTTTCAATGGAAAGCATGGAAAAAATCTGCAAAGTATTAAACTGCAATATTGGCGATGTTATGGAATTTGTTCCTGATAATGAAAACGGAGGAAAAGACGCATGACTACAGGCGCAATCAAAAATAAAGTAGATAAAATCTGGACGGACATCTGGGCTGGCGGCATTACCAATCCTTTGACAGTAATTGAGCAGCTGACCTACCTGATGTTCATTCGTTCTCTTGATGAAAAAGAACTGGAGACAGAAGAATTTGAGAACATGAGCGGCGAGAAGATGGATAAAATCTTCCCCCAGTCCCCTATCGGACAGTCTATGCGCTGGAGCAAGTTCAAGAATGACGATCCGCGTGACATTTATGATGTTATTTCCCAGCGGGTGTTCCCTGCTATTAAAAATATGAAGCATGGCCATTTGCCTGATTTCACGGAGCAGGGCGAGATGATCGAAATCGTAGATAACACCGAGAATGATGCGGAAAAAGATACTGCTTTCGCCCGGTACATGAGTGACGCCATGTTTCTGATTCCCACACCCCAGGTGTTGCAAAAACTCATTACAGGCTTGGACGACCTGTATGAGCACGACATTTCCGATTTGGATATGCAGGGCGATCTGTACGAGTATATGCTGGGAAAACTGTCCACTGCCGGTCAAAACGGTCAGTTCCGCACTCCCCGGCATATCATCAAAATGATGGTAGAACTTTTGCAGCCTACCCCGGAGGATACCATCTGTGATCCGGCCTGCGGAACGGCAGGCTTTCTGGTGGCTTCAGCAGAGTACATCCGTAACCACTGTGAAGATACCATGACAAATGAACAATGGGAACATTTCTCCGGCCCGATGTTTACCGGTTTTGACACAGACCGTACTATGCTACGGCTTTCGGCCATGAACCTGATGCTCCATTCGATTACGCACCCAGAGATTGATTATCAGGACAGCGTTTCTAAGCAGAACCAAATCCGGGACAAATACACCATTTGTTTGGCGAATCCTCCCTTTAAGGGCACCATTGACGCCGAGAGCATCAATGATGATTTGAAAGCTGTTACCAACACGAAAAAGACCGAGTTGCTGTTCTTGGCGCTATTCCTGCGGATGCTGAAAAAGGGTGGTCAATGCGCCTGTATCGTGCCGGACGGCGTGCTGTTCGGTTCCTCCAAAGCGCACAAATCCATCCGCAAAGAGCTGGTGGAGAATCATCAGCTGCGGGCAGTGATTTCCATGCCTTCCGGTGTATTCAAGCCTTATGCCGGGGTGTCCACGGCGGTACTGGTGTTCACCAAGACTGGCGCGGGTGGTACGGAAAATGTGTGGTTTTACGATATGAAGGCAGATGGCTTTTCGCTAGATGACAAGCGCAGTGAGATTTCAGAGAATGACATTCCCGACATCATTGAGCGATTTCATAATCTTGATAAGGAAGCCAGCCGTCAGCGCACTGATCAGAGCTTTTTTGTGCCGAAACAGGAAATTGCGGATAACGACTATGACCTTTCCATCAATAAGTACAAAAAAGTGGAGTATGTGCCAGTGGAGTATCCGTCTACAGCACAAATTATGGCTGACCTGCATGAATTGGAAATGGAGATCACCGCAGGGCTGGCGGAGTTGGAGGAGATGCTGTGATGGCAAGATTGGGGGATGTTTGCGAGATTCTTAATGGATATGCCTTCAAAAGTGCGAATTATACTGATAAAGGTGTTAGAATCATTCGGATTTCTAATGTCCAAAAAGGATATATTGAAGATAATACACCAGCTTTTTACCCTTTTGATGATATAAATGTAGCAAAATATGAACTTTTTGAGGGTGACTTGCTACTCTCATTAACAGGAAATGTCGGGAGAGTTGGACGTTTAGATAAAAAATTTTTACCCGCTGCCTTAAATCAGCGTGTTGCTTGCATTAGAATAAAAGATAATACGGCTCTTGATAAATCATTTCTCTTTGATTTGTTGAATAGTGATTCCTTCGAGCAGAAATGTATCCTATCTTCAAAAGGTGTTGCTCAAAAAAATCTGAGTACCGAGTGGCTTAAAGATTATAAAATTCCTCTTCCGCCTCTTGATGAACAGCGCGAAATTGCCGCTGTACTGGACAAGGTCAGCGACCTGATTGCCAAGCGCAGGCAGCAACTGAACAAGCTGGATGAATTGGTAAAATCCCGATTTATCGAGATGTTTGGGGATATGCTTTTAAATACAAAGAGGTGGAATGAAAAACCCCTGGAATCAATGGCGGATATTGTATCGGGCATTACGAAAGGACGTAAAATTAAAGGACAAAGTATGATAAAAGTCCCATACATGGCTGTATCAAATGTAAAAGATGGCTATATTGATTGGACTACCGTTAAAACTATTGAAGCAACTGAACAGGAAATTGAACAGTATAGGTTATTGCCAGATGACGTGTTGATGACAGAAGGTGGCGATCCTGATAAACTTGGTAGAGGGGCCATTATCAAAGAACTTTTAGAAAATTGTATTCATCAAAATCATATATTCCGTGTTCGTTTGAATGAATCAGTGATTTTGCCGGGGTTCTTTGCAGAGTACTTAAAGCATCAAAAATCTAAGCGTTATTTTATTGGGTGTGCAAAACAGACTACTGGAATTGCAAGCATTAACATGAGGCAATTAAAAGCATTACCGGTCCTACTTCCGCCGCTGGCACTACAGAAACAATTCTCCGCCTTCGTCGCCCAGACCGACAAATCAAAATTGGCGATCCAGAAGAGCCTTGAAAAGCTGGAAATACTAAAAAAAGCACTGATGCAGAAATATTTTGGGTAAAGGAGGATTTTTCATGCCGGATAAAGAATACGAGCGCAAGCACAAAGAAACTAACCCTGTTGTTGCAATATGTTATGACTTCGACAAAACCTTATCTCCAGATGATATGCAGGCACAGGGGTATATCCAATCCGTTGGCTATGACGTTCCTGACTTCTGGAAAAAGTCGAATTCTCTCGCCTCCGATAATGAAATGGACCAAAACCTTGCCTATATGTACACGATGAAACAGGAATCCGAGGGAAAAGTCTTATTTACAAAAGAGAAATTAGCTGAATATGGTGCCTCTGTTCAACTGTTTCCCGGAGTTGAGCAATGGTTTGAACGCATTCGGGAATACGGAAAAAGCCAAGGAGTTATCGTGGAACACTACATCATTTCTTCTGGCTTAAAAGAAATGATTGAAGGGACTGCCGTTGCAAAAGCTGGAGCATTTGAAAAAATTTATGCCAGTTCATTTTATTATAATGAAAAGGGCGTAGCAGTATGGCCTGCTCAAGTGGTAAATTACACCAATAAAACACAATTCTTGTTCCGAATTGAAAAAGGTGTACTGGACATTAATGATTCCGCTGTCAATGAATCCTTTTCTCCCGAAGAAATGAGAGTACCATTTCGTAATATAGTTTATATCGGCGATAGTGATACCGATATTCCGTGCATGAAACTTGTCACCTCATACGGCGGGCATTCTATTGGCGTCTATAACGCAGAAAGCAAGGACAAGACAAAAGTATATAAAATGATGCGAGATGGAAGAATTAAATATTTTGCACCAGCCGATTACAGAGAAGGAACTGAATTAGACCTTTTGGTAAAGGCCATTATCAATCGAACTGCTGCGAATGAGGCTCTGGAAACACTGCACTATAAGTATAAAATAGAACGAATCAAAGCAGACAAAGAAAGTAATGAAGAAGAGCGGAAAAGAACCGATTTGCTCATTTCCTTAGAAAATAGTGGCAGTTTTGCAACTACGCATTCCCTTATCAGCGAGTTGCAGGAAATTGATGATTGGTCTTATGAAGAAAAAGAAATTCTATTCCAAATTGCCCTCGACAATAGTCAAGTACGCTATATTCTGCGCGATTTAGATGTGGAAACTTTTTACAGGAAATTATTAAAAAGTATGAAAACCATGACATCAAATGCGCAAGAGGTTAAGGATATCTTAGAAAGTGATGATTAAGGAAACCTGTTTATGATGAACTTTTCTTTTCTTTCACAACAAACTGAATACGCCCTGTTTGCCCCTGCCTGCGCGGAAGCCGAAAAAATTTATGCCTCTGCTCCTGCCATGTGCGCTGTTGGCTGCCGAAAGGCGCTGGAGCTGGCGGTTAAGTGGGTCTATGCGGCAGATAAGACCATGAAGATGCCCTACAAGGACAACCTACAATCCCTTATCCATGAACCGTCCTTCCGTTTCGCCGTGGATTCCAATACCTGGAGTAAGCTGCCTTTCATCATCAAGCTGGGTAATCTGGCAGTACATACAGAGCGGAGTGTGCAGCCCAGTGATGCCCTTGCATCCTTGAAAGGATTGTTCGAGTTTGTCCAGTGGATCGATTATTGTTACGGTTCTGATTATCAGGAGCGTGTCTTTGACGAAAGTCTGATCCCTACCGAAAAAATAGCGGTAGATTCTCGGAAAATCAAAGAGCAGGAAAGCCTGCTGGATGAAAAAGAAGCAGAGATTGAGGCGCTGCGCAAACAAATTGAGCAGATGTCAGCCCAATATACTGCTGAGAAAGAGAAGCATCAGCAGGAGCGATCTTTCCAGCCGGAAGATTTGTCTGAGTTCCAGACGCGGAAAATTTATATTGACGTAGATTTGAAGTTCATGGGGTGGAAATTCGACGGTATCGATGCAGATGTACAGGAGGAATATCCTGTACAGGGTATGGCCGGTGTGGTGGGCCAGATGGGCTACTGCGACTATGTGCTGTTTGGCAAGGATGGCCTTCCGCTGGCGGTGATTGAGGCCAAACGCACTAGCAAAGACCCTAACATTGGGCGGAAGCAGGCAGTTCTATACGCAGATTGCCTGGAACGGAAATTTGGCCGCCGACCGATGATGTTCACTACGAACGGTTTTGAAACTTATTACTGGGACGACCAGTCCGGCCCCCAGCGCAAGGTCAGTGGTGTGTTCAGCAAGGAAGACTTACAAAAGCTGATGAACCGTCGAGCTGAACGGCAAGAATTGATGAGTATTCCCATCGATGATAAAATCACAGATCGCTACTACCAAAAAGAAGCCATACGGGCTGTTTGCGATCAGATCGAACAAGGATTTCGTAAGCATCTTCTGGTAATGGCAACTGGTACGGGAAAAACAAGGACGGCCTCCAGCTTGACCGATGTGCTCAGCCGTGGTAAGTGGATTACGAATGTTCTTTTTCTAGCTGACCGCACTGCCCTGGTAAAACAGGCAAAAGATGATTTTAAGCAGTATTTGCCGGATATGTCTCTGTGCAATCTGTGTTCCAACAAGGATGACCGGAACGCCCGGATTGTGTTTTCCACTTACCCAACGATTTTGAATGCTATCGATGATACGAAATCCAAAGATGGGCGCCAGTTGTTTACTCCGGCGCATTTTGACCTGATTATTATTGATGAAAGCCACCGGAGTATTTTCAAAAAGTACAGGGCAATTTTTGAATATTTTGATGCTTTGATGGTTGGCCTTACCGCTACGCCGAAAACGGATGTAGATCGGAACACCTACGATTTCTTTGAAATGGAACATGGTGTTCCTACGTACGCCTACGATTATGAAACAGCGGTCTACCAAGACCATGTGTTGGTACCATACTATAATTATGAGGTCAAAACAAAGTTTTTGGATGAAGGCATTACCTACGATGACCTGTCTGACGAAGACAAAGAGCGTTACGAAGATGACTTCATTGAAGATGGCATGATGCCGGATTTTATCCCGTCCGCAGCTCTGAACAAATTTGTATTTAACGAGAAAACGGTTGACATGGTTTTACAGGATTTGATGGAGCGGGGCATCAAGGTTGCAGGCGGGGACCGGCTGGGTAAAACCATTATTTTTGCACAGAATAAGCGCCACGCCGAATTCATTCTGGAGCGGTTTAACAAACTCTACCCTCAGTATCACGGTTCCTTTGCCCAGCGCGTGATTTGTGACGATAGTTATGCTCAGACCATCATAGATGATTTCAAACAGCCAGAAAAGGAGCCGCATATTGCTGTGTCCGTGGATATGATGGACACAGGTATTGATGTGCCGGAATGCGTCAATCTGGTGTTCTTCAAGAAGGTGCGTTCCAAAGCAAAGTTTTGGCAGATGATTGGCCGTGGCACCCGTTTGTGCAAGGGATTGTCCTGCGTAGATCAGATTGATGGAGTATATACGGATAAACGGCGCTTCTTGATTTTCGATTACTGCGGCAATTTTGAATATTTCCGGGAACACAAGGAAGGATATGAAGCCAGGGAAACAAAGACATTGTCGGAGAATATTTTCGGCAAGCAGATTAAAATTGCTATGGCTTTACAAGAAAGCACCTTTGCAGGAGAAAACTATCAGTTATGGCGAAACGAACTTATCGAAACCTGCCATAAGCAAGTTACAGCGCTGAACCCAGAGTTGATTTCCGTAAAACTACGGATGCAGTATGTGGAGAAATATAAAAAGCAGGACGCCTTTCTTTCTATCGGTGAGAGTGACAAAGGCGAGTTACTGACACAGATTGCACCGCTTGTCCAATCGGAAGAAACGGATGAATTCGCCAAGCGTTTTGATAACTTTATGTACGGGCTGATATTGGCACATATTGAACAGATGCCTGCTTTCAAGTATGCCAAAAAGCAGTTGTGTGACACAGCTTCGCTGCTGGAGCGCAAGGCGAATATTCCGCAGATTAAGGAAAAGCTGCCGCTTCTACAGGAAATCCATACCGATGTCTTTTGGGACGCTAATGATATTCTGCTGTTTGAAAAGGTTCGGAAAGAGCTTCGTGGTTTGATTCGTTTTTTGGACGAAGATGACGGAGGGCAAAAACGTATTATTACCAAACTTACTGATCCAATTATAGATAGCCAAGAAGGGGTTCAGCTGGATACAGCGTATGACTTTGAAGACTACCGTGCCAAAGTAAACCGCTATGTCAATGAGCACGGAAATACGCTGGCTATTTACAAGCTGACCCATAATATTCCGTTGGCTGCGGGCGATTATCAGGAGCTAGAACGAGTGCTGACAAGTGAGCTTGGAAGCAAAGAAGATTACAAGCGCGAATTTGGAGACACGCCATTTGGTCTGCTGGTTCGTAAAATCGCCAAGTTGAATCACGAGGCAGCCATGCAGGCTTTTTCGGCTTTTATCAACGACCAATCTTTAAATCAGAAGCAGATTGCTTTTGTGAAGAAAATCATCAATCACATAGAGCTGAACGGGTATATGGAAAATGTTTCAGAACTTACAAAGCCGCCATTTGACAAACCTGTTAGCTTTATTAAGCTGTTTGATGCAAAGACTAGAACCGCATTGATAGCAACTATAAATCAGATTCGTGAGAATGCGGTTCAGATAGTAGCATCATAACAGTGAAACAGCACACAGATTTGAGGTCAAATAAGCTGTTAAATCTGTGTGACGGTTTCATTTTCGGGCAGGAAAAATCCAACAGTCCCAGATGGGATAGATGGCCTCCGCACGAACATAAAGGGGTGTCCAGAGGGGCATAGCTCCTTTGGCTCTGGGTTTCCAATAGGGGCGAGCAGCATCCCTGTTGGCACACGACTTTCCCTCGGAAAGTCTAGTGTGTTATACCTTTGTGGAGCAGATGGTAGCCGGAAGTGTAGCACGCCCCCGAACGTGTGGCTACAGTTGCGGTGTTCTGGCGGGAAAGGTTGCCCCTTGCGGTGCAGCATAAGCGACAGAAAAAGGATGGCAGGCGGTGCGGGCAAGCACTGCCTGTGCCGTGTCACCTGCGGAACAAAGGTATATCAAAGTCCACGTCAGCCGCTGCTTACCATCGTATCAGAACCACCCGGCAGCTTCCCGCGCAGGCTGTCCATCGCCTCACCCTCCACCTTCTTTGTCCGGCTCTCACTGAGGTGGAAATGGAGCGCCGCACCGATCAGCGGGTGCTCGATTCCATCGGTAAACCCATAGCGGTACAGCAGATAAGTCTGCTCTCTGGCAGTCAGCTTGTCCAGCGCCGCATACAGTTCCGTCAGCTGTTCTTTTTGGATGTAAATTTGCTCCGGCGTTCGAGAATGGGGGTCAGCTATGGCTTCGATCCGCAGCATTCGTTCATCATCGGATAGAATGTCATCCAGATATACTCTCTGGAAGCCGGGGCCGTCTTTCTTATCTACCATCCGTTGCTCAAACTGAGCGAGAGCTGCGCGGATGCAGTCTGTCATGGCATTGCGGATTGCTGGTGCCGAATAGGTCAGAAATTTCATGCCCCGTCCCGCATCAAACAAAGGAATTGCGTTCAGCAGGCCGATACTTCCCTCCTGCACCAAATCTTCTAAATCAATTCCAATATCATTTTCATCCAGCCCCATGCTCCGGTATTGCTCCAACGCTATTTTTCGGATGAATCCCAGATTGTTTTCCAGCAGAATATCACGGGCAGCCGTATCCCCTGCCTGCGCCAGCCTGCACAGCTGCTCATTGCTCCGGGTCGGCATTTTGTTTCTCCTGCGCGTGGTCTAAGGTGGATTGGAGAAATTCCGTCAGCGCCTGACCAAACTTGTCCAACGCTTCCTTTTGCACGCCGTCCATTCCTGCCGCGCTCTGGGTGACGGCGGCGGAAATCATTTCCGGCGTGATGGTCGGAGTATGAACATCCGCCCCTTTGGTGAGTTCGGTGAACATCTGCTGGGTGATGTCCCTGGTCAAGGACTGTGCCGCCGTAAAATCGTTACCAATCTCTTTCTTCACTTCCCGCAGCGCCGCCATAAACGTGTTCTGTATCATCGTCAGGTCTGCCTGATATACAGGGACTTTCTGCCGGTTGACAGCTCTGGCCGCCTGCACTGCGGCATCCGTTTTCACATTCCGGCGCAGCATGGCGCTGAGGGTGGTAAGCATCTGGTTCTGTCCGGCGAAACCGGCGGCCAACGTATCGTCAAAATATTGCTCAATCATGTAGGTGACTTCTGCAAAACGCGGACTTTCTAAAAGGCGGTTAACGATCTCGGCATTGGCTTTTCCTGTGTACAGGTTCCGCGCAGCCTGCACCGACAGGCCCAGTTCTTCAATATCAAAATTTGTCCGGTCAGGCGTGTTGACTTCCCCCAGCAGGAAATCTGTGGAGACTTCAAATACTTTTGCGATGCGGAGCAAATGTTCTGTGCTGATCTTATCGGTCTCGCCGCTCTGAGGTCTTGCATTTTTGCAAGATTTCAGGGCGGCGTTTTTTCGTTTCTTGCACTTTTAGCGGATTTTTCGGTCTATAGGCTTTTTCCCCGTATATTCAGGCAGACGGGCAGATACCGTCAATAAATAATGGAGGACAAAGCCTATGAATCTGTTTGAAACTGTAAAATCTGCTGTCACTGTGAAGCAGGCCGCCGAGCACTACGGTCGCAAGGTCAACCGGGGCGACATGATCTGCTGCCCCTTCCACGATGACCGGCATCCCAGCATGAAGCTGAACCGGGATTATTTCTACTGCTTTGGTTGCGGGGCCACTGGGGACGTGATTGACTTTGTGGCGCGGCTGTTCGGTCTGAGCAGCTACGAGACCGCAAAGAAGCTGGCCTATGACTTCGGCATCAACCCGGACAAGCCCCCGGCAGCGATGGCCTTGAAAAAGCCCTATCCGCTGGCGCAGGCCTTCCGCAACGATGAGATGTACTGTCAGCGGGTACTATGCGACTACCTGCACCTGCTGGAACGCTGGAAAATCGAGTATGCTCCACAGTTGCCAGAGGACAATCCAGACGATCGCTTTGTGGAGGCGTGCCATATGGTCGAGTATGTCAATCATTTGTTGGACGCGCTTATATTTGCAGAACTGGAGCAGCGTGTGAAAGTGGTGGATATGTTACTGAAAGACGGCACTATCGCCGCGCTGGAGCAGCGGCTCAAACGTCTGGAAAAAGAGGGACAGCACCGTGGCGAAGAACGAGAAATCGCGTGAGGTCAACCAGCCTGTCTGGTTTGATGGCAAGAGTATCAATGAAGCCCTGTTTTGTGATGATTTTCTCAGCAGACGCAAAATCATCTACACGAACGGGGCTTTTTTCACGCCCGATGGCCGCGTGACCAATGATCTGCCCCTACGCAGCGAAATCTTTGACGAACTGCGCTGCTGTGCGGTCAGCAACATCCCCCGAAAAATCAGCAACATTGTGGAGCTGATGAAGCTGGCGGCGCTGGTAGAGGATTTTCCGCCGGAAACTGACCGCATCCATCTGGCAAACGGCACGTTGTTTCTGGATGGTGCTTTTACAGAAGGTAAGCCGGAGATCGTGCGCTGCCGACTGCCGGTGGCCTACAATCCCAATGCGCTCACGCCGACCCGTTGGCTGGCCTTTCTGGATGGGCTGCTCTACCCGGAGGACATCCCCACCTTGCAGGAGTTCATCGGCTATTGTCTGATTCCTAGCAACAAGGGCCAGCGGATGATGGTCATTAAGGGCAGCGGCGGCGAGGGTAAGAGCCAGATTGGCGCGGTGCTGTCTGCCCTCTTCGGCAGCAACATGAAGGATGGCAGTATCGGCAAAATTTCTGAGAACCGGTTCGCCCGCGCTGATCTGGAACACATTCTTCTGTGCGTTGACGATGATATGCGGATGGAGGCCCTGCGGCAGACCAACTACGTCAAATCCATCGTCACCGCACAGGGCAAGATGGATTTGGAACGCAAGGGCAAACAGAGCTATCAGGGTTGGATGTGCGCCCGGCTGCTGGCGTTCAGCAACGGCGACTTGCAGGCCCTTTTTGACCGCAGTGACGGCTTTTACCGGCGGCAGCTGGTGCTGACCACCAAAGAAAAACCCGCTGACCGTGTGGATGACCCCGACCTGGCTGAAAAGATGAAAGCGGAGATCGAGGGCATCTTTCTCTGGGCTTTTGCGGGATTGCAGCGGCTGGTCGCCAACAACTTTAAGTTCACCGAGAGCCAGCGCACCAGAGAGAACCGGGAGGCCGTCAAGCGGGACAACAATAACGTGTTTGATTTTCTGGAATCCGAAGGCTATATCCGTCTGAAAGCCGATGCATCCATCAGTTCAAAGGATTGTTACGGCATTTACCAGATGTGGTGTGAGGAAAACAGTCTGACTGCACTCAAACGCCGCAGTTTCAGCGATGCGTTGGTGACCGCCTGCGGCAAGTACAATCTGGAACACTGCAACACGATCACTAATTCGGCAGGACGCCGGGTGTGGGGCTTTATGGGCATTGAGGCAGTGGCAAGGCCGCATATAAACGAGTTTACGGACGCTTCACAGTGTACGTACGTACCGGAAGACTGGCGGGATTGATACCTGCTCCGGTCGCCGGTACGTATGTACGCAGCGATTCACTCTGTTACCTCATATATTGTAGAGACGATTTATCTGGATAAAGTGGTCGTGCCCATTTGGGGGACAACCAAAACGGACAGGAAACGCAGTGATTTTATAGGCATATTTTGAAGCAAGCACAAAACAGCGAAATGTTTCTCTGTTATCCGCGCACCGTTCACAAAAGAGCGGCTCACGGAATGGCGTATAGGTTGCACCGTTTCGTGGCAATACAATCCGAGCGGTGAAAAACCCCGCATTTCCGCAAAGTCGAATATTTCGCCATTGACCAACGATACGCGGGGAAGCATTTCTATCGCAAAACAGCAACTATAACAATTTTATCATCCCATGAAGCCGGTACGCTGTCCAACGCAGCCGGTTCTTTTTATGGGCAAGAAAATTTGGAGGATTACCTTGAAATCAAATATCCGAAACGAAATCAAGGCGCAGATTATCCGCGCCGGTTACACCATGCAGGAAGTCGTTGATCTTCTGCATGACGAATATGGATGGAGTGACAGCGTATCCAATCTTTCCGGGAAATTACAGCGGGGGTCGCTGCGGTATCGGGAGGCCGTGGAGCTGGCCGATGTGCTGGGCTATGATCTGGTCTGGCAGAAACGGAGGGATTGAATATGGAGAAAGCACAGTACGCGATTATGCGATTCGCAAAGCACAAGGGGCCTGAGATCGGTAATATTGAGGCCCACAACGAGCGCACAAAGGAGAAATACGCCAGCAATCCCGATGTGGACACCAGCCGAAGCAAGTACAACTTCCATCTGGTCAAACCGCCCGGCAAGTACCGGGCGGAATCGGAACGGCAGATTGCCGCTGCCGGATGCCGTACCCGGAAGGACAGTATCCGTATGATAGAGACGCTGTTCACAGCCAGCCCGGAGTTCTTTAAGGGAAAGAAACGGGCGGAAATTCGGGTGTTTTTCGAGGAAGCTCTGCACTTTCTGGAACAGCATCAGTCCAAAGAGACAATTATATCCGCCGTGGTGCATATGGACGAGAAAACGCCCCATATGCACCTTTGTTTTGTCCCGCTGACGGAAGATGGTAGGCTCAGCGCCAAAGATATTCTGGGCAACAAGAAGAAGCTGACCTGGTGGCAGGATGAGTTCTGGAAACACATGGTCAAGAAGTTCCCGGATTTGGAGAGCGGCGAGAGTGCCAGCCAGACCGGGCGTGACCACATTCCGCCCCGCGTCTTCAAGGAGATGACCAGGTTGACCAAACAGAAGGAAAAACTGGGGCAGTTGCTCACCGGAATCAATCCTTTCAATGCCAAAAGCCGGGCGGAGGAAATCTGCAAAATTCTGGACACCTATCTTCCCAGCGTGGAGAAGATGGATACACTGCTGCGGAAATATGGCGTAGCCTTCACGAAAACAGCATCCGAAAACAAAAAGCTGAAAACGAAAAATGCCGAGCTGGAAGAATCTCTTGCATCGGCGCAGAAAGTCAGTGCGTTGAAGCAAATCGAAGACTTCAAGCTGCGGCGCGACTATGACAGTGCCGTGGCGATTTTGGAACAGATACCGCCAGAAGTATTGGAACTTTATAAACACCCGCATAAAAAAGAAAGGGAAACTGCCTATGATCGATGAATGGAGCGGTTTTGCAGACCTGCTGGCCAATCTGATTGAGAAGTACGCTTCGGAGTTGGATGTTGAGAACCTGCCTGCTCCGGCGGTTCCGCTTGAGGATCAGGACAGCGCGGCAGCAGGCAAAAAAGAATCTGTTTTCAAGCCGGAAGCAGTTGCAGGCAAAATCGCTGCATGATATAATAGACGTGATATAAGAGTCCAAACAAGAGAGCGACGGCCATTTTCTTCGCTCTCTTGAAACATAGAAAATGTAATCGGATAGGAGCGTGAACAGATGGCGGAAGACAAAAATAGACCAGATCAGGGCCAGGGTGAGATTGTAATTTATCAGGCGGAAGATGGACTCACAAAGGTAGAATGCCGGTTTGTGGACGAAACCGTTTGGCTAACGCAGCAGCAGATGGCGGAGTTGTTCCATACGTCCAGGAGCAACATTGTCGAGCATATCGGCCACATCTATGAAGAAGGCGAACTGGATGAGACTTCAACCTGTCGGAAATTCCGACAGGTTCGAATGGAAGGTAACCGGCAAGTATCCAGAGAGCTGCCTTTCTATAATCTGGACATGATCATTTCTTTAGGGTACAGAGTAAAATCCTTGATTGCCACCCAGTTTCGCCGGTGGGCCACGGAGCGCCTGAAAGAATATATGATCAAGGGCTTCACGATGGACGATGAGCGCCTAAAAAATTTGGGCGGTGGCAACTATTGGCGCGAACTGCTGGAACGGATTCGGGACATTCGTTCTTCGGAAAAAGTCATGTATCGTCAGGTGTTGGACTTGTACGCCACCAGCGTGGACTATAACCCCAGAAGTGCGGAATCTGTTGCGTTTTTCAAAATGGTGCAGAATAAGCTCCATTATGCGGCGCACGGACATACGGCTGCAGAAGTGATCTATGAGCGGGCCGATGCGGATAAGCCGTTTATGGGGCTTACCACCTTTTCCGGCGATTTCCCCACGGCAAAAGATATTGGGATTGCCAAGAATTATCTGACGGAGGAAGAACTTCGGGTTCTGAATCAAATGGTATCCGGTTATTTTGACTTTGCCGAGGTGCAGGCCATCCGCCACCGGCCCATGTATATGAGCGATTATGTGGAGCAGCTGGACAATATTCTTCGGGCGACCGGTGAAGAAGTGCTGACCCATGCAGGGAAAATCAGTCATGCACAGGCGATGGAAAAAGCAAAAGCGGAATATAAACGCTATCAGGCACAAACTCTTTCCCCTGTGGAGGAAGAATATCTGAAGACCATCAAACAGTTGGTAAAAACGGCTAAGACAGAGACGGAAAAGCAGGATGGTACTTCTGATCCAAGTTAAAAATGGCCAATCCAGTTTTTCGATTGGCGCCACATGAGGAAGATTAAGATGCAGAAAGAGAAGATAAAAGTTTACACCTATACCAGAGTCTCCACCGCTATGCAGGTGGACGGCTACTCACTGGATGCGCAGAAGGCCAAAATGAAGGCCTACGCCGACTACAATGACTATGAGATCGTCGGTGAATACGAGGATGCGGGAAAGTCCGGCAAATCCATTGAAGGGCGTGCGCAATTCAGTCAGATGATGGAGGACATCAAATCCGGCAAAGACGGCGTGTCTTATGTTCTGGTGTTCAAATTGTCCCGGTTTGGCAGAAATGCGGCGGATGTGCTTTCTTCCCTTCAGGTCATGCAGGATTTTGGTGTTAATCTGGTGTGTGTGGAGGATGGCATTGATTCTTCCAAAGATGCGGGCAAATTGATGATCTCCGTTCTGTCTGCCGTGGCGGAGATTGAACGCGAAAATATCCGTGTCCAAACCATGGAGGGCCGCATCCAAAAGGCAAGAGAGGGTCGCTGGAATGGCGGCTTTGCCCCCTATGGGTATCAGCTGGTGGATGGAAAACTGATGATCAACGAGGAAGAAGCAGAGGCAATTCGCGTCATCTATGACCAGTATGTGCATACGGATATGGGAGCAAACGGGATCGCAAAGTACCTGGAGAACCACGGTATCCGCAAGATTCCCCGGCAGAATGGGAAAAATCCCCTATTTGATGCACACCTGATCCGGCTGATTCTGAAAAATCCTGTGTATTGCGGCAAGATTGCCTATGGCCGCCGCAAGATGGAAAAAGTGCGTGGCACCAGAAATGAGTACAAGTTGGTGGAACAGGACAATTACCTGTTGGCTGATGGGGTGCATGAACCGATTGTTTCGGAAGAAGTTTGGCAGGCGGCGCAGGTAAAACTTCTGGCACAGGCAAAGAGATACGAGCACGTCAACCGCGGGAAAGACGAGCACGTACATCTTCTTTCCGGTATTGTAAAGTGCCCAGTCTGCGGGGCCGGAATGTATGGGAACAAAAGCATCAAGCACAAAGCGGACGGCACCAAGTACAAGGATTTTTATTATTACGGATGCAAGCATCGTACCATGATACGCGGGCATAAATGCGATTACAAAAAGCAAATTCGGGAAGAACTGCTGGACGATGCCGTGGCGGAGGTCATTGTAAAGCTGGTGAGCAATCCGAAGTTTGCTGCTATGATGCAGAAAAAGATCAACATGAAGGTGGATACTGCCGCCATTGACCAGGAGATTGCAAACTATGAGAAGCAGCTTCGTCAACACTATTCTGTAAAAACAAAGCTGGCAGAGGAAATTGACGCTCTCGACCCGGACGACCGGCACTATGTGCGGCGCAAGGCAGACCTTGATGACCGCCTTTACAGGATGTATGATAAGATTGAAGATACCGAATCTCTGCTGATTGCGGCCAGAGCCAAAAAGCAGGCCATTGAAGCGGAAAAGCTGACCGGCGACAATATCTATAAAGTGCTGATCTATTTCGAAAAACTGTACGGCGTGATGAATGAGGCGGAGCGGCGGCAGTTGATCGAGGCGTTGATCTCTGAAATTCAGATTTGCCCGGAACGGCAGCCCAATGGCCAGTGGCTCAAATCCATCAAATTTAGGTTGCCGATCATCGAGGAAGATATGAGTATCAGTTTGGACAACGAAGAGCAAATTGAGACGGTGCTTCTCCTTGTGCGGGGGCCCCATAACGGAGCCTAACCAGGAAATCAGCAGGCTCACACATTCTCAGCCTGCTTTCGTTGATTTTTCAAAGCCGGAGAACAGCCCCGTTTTCCCATAAAGGTCTGAGAGATCTTACCGACTCTATAGACGGTGGCCTTAATGGCTTCCCGCAGCTGTACCAGTTCCAGTTGCTCCTCGGAAAGAACCAGTGTGATTCCCTTGCTGTGGGAGGTGAGGCCTTTTTGGCCCAGAAGGCGCGGCGGACAGCGCTGATGATATGGGACTCGCACATACTGCGCTGCATTCCTCAGATTTGAACGGTGGTCTGTATCGTAAGACGCCTTCTTTCTTGGCTGGAACAAGGATTAGCTATAACTAACTACCGAGGAAGAAAAGCAGGCGGGAATATCCCGCCTGTAGATCTGGTTATAGCGTCAGGGAAGGGGCGGCATAGGTGCGGCTGAGCAGCTCGCTGTTGAGCATATAAAGGCTTCTGGCGTCGTCGCCATAGAGACGCATTTTGGTGATCTGATCACTGGAGTTTTTTTCCTCCTCGCCCTGTTCCTTGATAAACCAGTCCAGGAACTGAGTCGTGCGGAAGTCGTTCGCCTTCTGGGCGGCGGCATAGATGTTGTTGATCAGAGAAGTGACGTATTTCTCGTGGGCTAGGGCTGCCTCCAGAGGTTCCATCAGGGTAGAGAAGGTCTTGTCCGGCTTGTCAATGGCCAAGAGAGTGACCGGTTCATCATTGTTGTGCAGATAATGATAGAAGAGCATGGCGTGATCCATCTCTTCCTTGGCCTGGATTTCATACCAGTTGGCAAAGCCGTCCAGCCCCTTGTCATCATAAAAATTGGCAATGTCCAGGTAGAGATAGGCGGAATAGAATTCCTTGTTGATCTGCTCATTCAGCAGCTTGGAAACAGTCTGATCCATCATAGATACCTCCTGATTACTGGAAAAATTATGCCGGGTTTTCGCTAAAAGTATAGCATGCCAGAGCAGAATGTCAAGCCGGAAAAGCGCTGCACGAAACAGTGTCAGTCTGCCTCGTCAATCAATCCTGCCTGTTTTGCATAGGCAACAATTTTTTCAAAGGATTCCACGCTAATGTCATGCTCGATTTTGCAGGCGTCCGCAGCGGCGGTTTCCTCACTGACGCCAAGATGCTGCAAAAACTGGGAGAGCAGCCGGTGGCGTGTATAAATCCGCTGGGCAATCTCCATACCGGAGGGCAGCAGTGAGAGATATCCCTCGGCATCCATCTCGATATAGCCGTTTTCCCGCAGACGCTTCATGGCAATACTGACACTGGGCTTTGAAAAGTTCTTTTCCCGCACAATATCAATGGAGCGCACCAGGCCCTGTCGTTCTTTCAGAATCAGAATTGCCTCCAGATAATCTTCTGCGGATTCGTGAATATTCATAAAAAAAGCTCCTTGCTACAATGACAATGACATGAGATTAACACAAAGCTGCTGGAATTGCAAGAAAATTTAACCGGGGGGACTTGACAAGTGCGGTTAGACGCTGTAAACTTTAGCTGTCAAATGGTTAGAGATATCTAACTACTGCTTTCATCAAGTTGGCTGGAGGAGACTGGCGTTCTCTAAAGGAGGGGGTTGCATGATGCCATTGTCAATGGCTAAAGTGGGCGAAACTGTGACAATCCGAAAAATTACTGGCAAAGACCAAATTCGCCAACATCTGGCGGAGCTGGGATTCGTGGTGGAAAGCGATGTCACTGTCGTTTCAGAACTTGGAGGCAATCTGATCTTACAGGTGAAGGACAGCCGGGTGGCCCTGGACCGAACTATGGCAAACCGGATCATGATTTGAATGGAGGAGGAAATTGCATGAAGACTTTGAAAGATGCCAAGGTTGGAGAGAGCGTCACTGTATCCAAGCTCCATGGCGAGGGACCTGTGAAGCGCCGCATTATGGACATGGGAATCACTAAGGGGGTGGAGATCTACGTCCGGAAGGTGGCGCCCCTGGGTGACCCCATGGAGCTGAATGTCCGTGGGTATGAGTTGTCTATCCGAAAGGGCGACGCGGAAATGATTGAGGTTGTTTGAAGGATTCCGATTAGAAAACTGGCAGAAAGGGCGGCAGAGACCGCCAATTCTTAACAATATAAGTTAGCTATATCTAACTTTGGAGAGGAGAACGATATGGACATGAAAATTGCACTGGCCGGCAATCCAAACTGCGGCAAAACAACGCTGTTCAATGCGCTGACTGGCTCCAATCAGTACGTGGGCAACTGGCCCGGCGTCACGGTGGAAAAGAAGGAGGGGAAGCTGAAGGGCCACAAGGACGTGGTGATTCAGGACCTACCCGGCATCTATTCCCTCTCTCCCTATACCCTGGAAGAGGTGGTGGCCCGGAATTATCTGGTGGGTGAAAAGCCAGACGCCATCTTGAATATTGTAGACGGCACCAATATTGAGCGGAACTTGTACTTAACCACCCAGTTGATCGAGCTGGGGCTGCCAGTCGTCGTGGCAGTCAATATGATCGACTTGGTGCGCAAGAACGGAGACCAGATCGACCTGAAGAAGCTGGGAGACGCCTTGAGCTGCGTGGTGGTGGAAATGTCGGCGCTGAAGGGCGAGGGCGGCATGGCTGCTGCGGAGAAGGCAGTTTCTCTTGCAAAGCTCCACCAGGCCGGTGAACTGCCCCATGTATTTACTGGAAGCGTGGAGCACGCCATTGCACATATTGAGGAGTCCATCCAGGGCAAGGTAGACGATCAGTATCTGCGCTGGTATGCCATCAAAGTTTTTGAACGGGATGAAAAGGTCCTGGAGGCTCTGAAGCTGAATAAGGACCTGGCGGAGCATCTGGAGGCACACATTGCTGACTGCGAAAAAGAGCTGGACGACGACGCCGAGTCCATCATCACCAACCAGCGCTATACATATATCAATAGCATTGTCACCAAAGCCGTGAGGAAGAAGGCTCCCAAGGGCAGTCTCTCTGTCTCCGACAAGATCGACCGGATCGTAACCAACCGGATTCTGGCCTTGCCGATTTTCGCGGGAGTCATGTTCCTAGTGTACGCCATCGCCATGGGCGGCTACCCCTTCTCTATCGGCACCATGGGTACCGACTGGGCCAACGACGTGCTCTTCGGTGAGTGGGTACCGGGGCTGTTTGACAGCATCCTGGGTGCCCTGGGCGTTACCGAGGGCTGGCTCTACGGCCTGATTCAGGACGGCATTGTGGCCGGTGTGGGCGCGGTGCTGGGCTTTGTACCCCAGATTCTGGTGCTCTGCTTCCTGTTGGCGCTCATGGAGGATGTGGGCTACATGGCCCGTATTGCGTTCGTCATGGATCGGATTTTCCGCCGCTTTGGACTCTCCGGCAAGAGCTTCATCCCCCTGCTGGTGGCCACCGGCTGCGGCGTGCCCGGCATCCTCGCCTCCCGGACCATTGAGCAGGATCGAGACCGGAAGATGACCATCATGACCACCGGCTTTATTCCCTGCGGCGCAAAGCTGCCTATCATTGGCCTCTTCGCGGGCGCCGTGTTTGGAAACTCCGCCTGGGTGTCCGTTTCCGCGTTCTTCATCGGCATCGCCGCAGTGGTGGTCTCCGGAATCATGCTCAAGAAGTTCAAGGCCTTTGCCGGTGAGCCCGCGCCCTTTGTTATGGAGCTGCCGGCTTATCACGCGCCCTCCATCATGAATGCCCTGCGCTCCATGTGGGACCGCGGCTGGGCCTTCATCAAGCGCGCGGGCACTGTGGTGCTTATCAGCTCCATCGTGCTCTGGTTCCTCCAGAGCTACGGCTTTGTAGACGGCGTGTTCCAGGCTGTGGAGGACAATAATCACTCCCTGTTGGCCGCCATCGGCAACGGCATCGCCTGGATTTTCTACCCACTGGGCTGGATGGGCGACATGGCATGGAAAGCAACCGTGGCCACCTTCACCGGCCTCATCGCAAAGGAGGAAGTGGTCAACACCTTCGGTGTGCTGTATAACTATGCGGGTGAGATCGACCTCATGGAGGACAGCTCTCCCATCTGGGCCCTGGTGGCTGCGGATTTCAACGCTCTGACCACCTATTCCTTCATGATCTTCAACCTGCTGTGCGCGCCCTGCTTTGCCGCCATGGGCGCCATCAAGCGGGAGATGAACAACTGGAAGTGGACTCTGGGCGCTATCGGCTACATGTGCGGCTTTGCGTATGTGATCGCCATGATCGTGTATCAGATCGGCGGCATCCTCACCGGCGTTGCCTCCTTCAGCATCTGGACAGTGGTTGCCGTGGCCGCGCTGGCCGGTCTGCTGTATCTGCTGTTCCGCAAGGGCTATCAGCCTGAGGGTGAGATTCATCACCTGACATCTGTGGCTGCCGCCGCGACGAAGTAAAGAGGGCAGTATGTTTGGAAATATTGTTGTCATTTTGGCGCTGGTTGCCGCTGTGACTCTGGCCGTCCGCTCTTTGTGGAATTCCCACAGGAATGGCGGAGGCTGCGGTGGAGACTGCTCCAACTGCGGCAGCTGCGGGGGCTGCCGCAGCAAATAAAAATTCTGTCGAAAGGGGACGCGAGCGCAAGACCGCTGCTTGCGTCCCTTTTCTATCTTGTGGAATGGAGGAATCATGATGGAGCTGACGCAAACACATCTGCGCTATCTGCTGGCGATTTATGATCTGGCACAGACTACTCCGGGAGTGAGCGCCGGGGATGTGTCCAAGGTCCTGGCTGTATCGAAACCATCTGTCACACGGATGATGGGGCTGCTCATGGAAAGGGGACTGCTGGTTCGGGAGCGGTATGGCAAGGTTTTTTTGACAGATGCCGGCGTCCTGGCCGCCCGTGATTATCAGGGAAGAATGGAACGGCTGCGGGAGCTGATTCCCAAGATGGGATTGTCCCTGAGCGAAGAGGAACTGGCAGACACGGCCTATCTCCTGGCAGCGGCGCTTCCGGAGCATGCCACCAGTGCGAAATAGAAAGTCCGACCGATGGGGGCTCCGGAAAAGGCCTTCTCAAAGAAAGTGAATGCGTGATATGCCGCCCTTGTCCGCGCTGCATGCCGCGCAAAGAATAGGAAGCGTTTCGAGACTGTTTGAGAGGAGTTTTCTGTATAAGCTGGGCACAGATATAACGGCTGCTTCGGTATAGGGCTGCCTCCTTGCTGTGTCTGGAGAAGTGAAGAGACTCAGATGGTTTTTTGCAAACAAAAAAGAATCTTGAAAAATTCAAAAAAGGGGTTGACAAGATATAGGAGTTATGGTATATTATGCATGTAGTTAGTTAATACTAACTACTGCGGGCAATAAAACGGCTCGCAATTTTAAAAACCGATGGTTAGCTAATACTAACTTAAGGGGCGCAACCAAAGTGAACAGTTGAGAGCTATATAGAAAAGAGGCTTTCGGCGGCGCGGGCAGGCGGTTTACTTTGGAGAACTGGAACAGGGAGACGCCAGGCCATGGGGGTTGATCTACCTGCAGGTTTAAGCGTCAAAACGCTTCAGCCAGTTCAGACAGGGACTTGACAAAGGGCTCCTGTTCGGATGGCAATTCAGACAGGCTGGAAGGAATGATGTGATGAACAAAGTAGCAATCGTTTATTGGAGCGGCACCGGCAATACAAAAATCATGGCCGAGTGCATTGCGGAAGGCGTGAAGGCAGCCGGCGCAGAAGTGGAACTGCTTAATCCCACAGAATTTTCAGACGCCCGGTGGCGGGAGTTCGGCGTGGTGGCCTTTGGTTGTCCAGCCATGGGTGCTGAACAGCTGGAAGAAGAGGAAGTAGAGCCGATGTTTGAGGGCTTGACAGGGACGTTAAGCGGCAAGAAGATCGCTCTCTTTGGTTCTTACGGCTGGGGTGACGGCCAGTGGATGCGCGATTGGTGTGCCCGCTGCGACGACGCCGGTGCAAACCTCTATGATGCAGAAGGCCTTATGGCACACGAAACGCCTGACGATGCAGCCCAAGAAGCTTGCCGGGAACTGGGTCGAAAGCTGGCTGCCTGGTAAAATTTTTACACACTCTCTCTTGATTAACACTTATCTCCTTTTTTCCCCTCAATGGCCCCGCACGGCTCTGCTGTGCGGGGCCTACTCCTGTTTGCCTTTTGGTGAGTCTGCTTCCGTGCTCTCTAGGATGGCTGAGAGGTGATGGACAGCAGAGGAGATGGGACAAGCTGCCGCTTTGGAGCTGCAGTGGAACCACATTACTGTAGACTTTTTTCAAGAAGAGGGCTGGCCTCTCCGCAGAGAGACCAGCCCTCTTCTGCCTTGCGCAAAGATGCTTGGTGCGTAGTGAGAATTCATGCAGGCTTCACAAAAAAGACCGGCGGCTTCACAGATGATCAGCAGCGGGAAAATCGATAAACAGTCCGTTGGCGGTAGACCTCTCCCGCCTGCAGAACAGGGGATGGAAACTCTGGATGGTGGATGGCGTCAGGAAAGTGCTGGGTCTCTAGACAGACGGCGTGCCGTGGACCGTAGAGCACACCCCCCTTACCCTGCCGCTCCGACAAAAAACCGGCGGTATAGAGCTGTAAGCCCTCCAAAGAGGTTTCCAGTTCCATCCGGATGCCAGTGCGGGGACAGTACATTACCGCTGCCGGGCCTTCCTCTCCGGAGAGGACCAGGTTGTGATCATACCCCTGGCTGGCGCGGAGCCAGGGATCGTCCAGCCGCTGGCCCAAGACGGCGCCTTGGCGCAGGTCCAAGGGGGTGCTATCTACCGGGGCGATCTCTCCGGTGGGGATGTTTCCGTCCCCTGTGGGGGTGTAGCAGTCGGCGCGCAGGGTCAGCTTGTGGTCCGAAACCGGCCCGCCATCGTGCCCCGCCAGGTTGAAATAGGCGTGGTTGGTGAGATTCACCAACGTGTCTCGGTCAGAGACAGCCTGGTAGTCGATGACCAGCGCACCGCCCTCCAGGCTGTATGCGACCTCCGCCCGTAGCGTGCCGGGATAACCCTCCTCCCCGTCCGGGGACTCCAGGAAGAAGGTCACGCCGCTTTCAGAGCAGGCGTAGCGCCAGAGCTTTTGATGGAAGCCCGTCAGCCCGCCGTGGAGATGATTGCCCCCCTCGTTGGCGCTCAAGCGGAACTCCTTACCGCTCAAGCGGAAGCAGGCGCCGCCGATCCGGTTGGCACACCGGCCGATGGTGCCCCCCAGACAGGCGTCCAGGGTTTCATAGCTCACAAGGTCATCGTAGCCCAGGACCACGTCAACCTGCTCGCCGGTCCGATCCGGCACCCACAGCGCTCGGACCGCTGCGCCGAAGGGAAGTAGCTCCACGGAAAGCTGCTCGTTGAAGAGGACGATCAGCGGAACCTCCTGCTCATGATGATGACCAAAGGGTATGATTCGATACATCATGGAGACCTCCCCTCAGCGGACGCTGTCCACAAACCGCAAAAATGCCGCCTGGCCCTCCGGCGTGCGTTTATAGACGCCGGCGTGCTCCAGAACTTGAGCAAAGACGGCGCCCACCTCCTGCTGCAAAATATCCCCAGCATTGTTCGCCGTGAAGGTATAGCGGGTCCGCAGCTCCTCGGCCCAATCAGCGTGCTTTTCCAGGGCCGTATGCTCTCGGGGATTGCCATTGGCGGCTAGGACCTCCCCCAGCTCCGCCAGCTCATCCTTGAGGCGAGCCGGCAGCACTGCAAGGCCCATCACCTCAATGAGGCCGATGTTCTCCTTTTTGATGTGGTGCAGCTCTTGGTGGGGGTGGTAAACACCTAGCGGGTACTCAGGCGTTGTGAGATTGTTGCGCAGAACTAAATCCAGTTCAAAACGCCCCTCCCGCACGCGGGCGATAGGGGTGATGGTGTTGTGGGGTTCGCCGCCGGTCTCCGCCAGGATGAAGGCGTCTTCGTCCGTGTAGCCCCGCCAGGAGAGCAGGATGCGATCCGCCAAGTCCACTAGGCGGGCATCATCGGCACAGCGCAGACGGAGAACGGACATGGGCCACTTGACAATTCCGGACTCTACGTCGTCAAAGCCAGGGAAAGAGACGGGTGTCTCCACCGGAGCCCGCTCCATGGCGAAAGTATAGCACCCGCCCTGGAAGTGGTCATGGCTGAGGATGGACCCCCCCACGATGGGAAGGTCCGCGTTGGAACCCACGAAGTAGTGGGGGAACTGTTTGACAAAGTCCAGCTGCTTGCGGAAGGTGGAGCGGTCGATTTTCATAGGCACGTGGACGCCATTGAAGACAATGCAGTGCTCGTTGTAGTAGACATAGGGGGAGTACTGGAAAAACCACTCCTGCCCATCGATCATGATGGGAATGACGCGGTGGTTCTGACGGGCGGGGTGGTTGAGCCGCCCGGCGTACCCCTCGTTCTCCCGGCAGAGCTGGCACTTGGGATAGCCGCTCTGAGGCGCCGTCTTGGCGGCGGCGATAGCACGGGGGTCCTTCTCCGGCTTCGAGAGATTGATGGTGATGTCCAGATCGCCGTAGGGTGTAGGGGAGACCCACTTCTGGTCCTTTGCGATGCGGTAGCGGCGGATATAGTCCGTGTCCTGGCTGAAGCGGTAGTACCAGTCCGTGGCGGCCTTGGGGGAGACGGTATACTGCTCTGAAAAGGTCCTGTATACCTGGGAGGGACGGGGCGTCAGCCGTCCCATCAGCTCCGTGTCAAAGAGGTCTCGGCTGGTGACATCGCTTGCCGCCAGCCCTTGTTCCACGGCGTATTGAGTCAGTGCCGTCAGGATTTCCTCCAGGGAGAGATTCGGCACCGCCGCCGGCTCCTCATAGGCGGAGAGGCCTAAAGGCGGCAGCAGACGGTTAATCGCCCAGGTCCGATCCAGCGGTTCGATCAACTTTTTTGAGACGGCGTAATCCGCCAGGGCCGCAATATATGTATCAATCATAGAATCCCTCCTGCTGAATCTGGATGCTGCCAACGGGGCGGATCGTCACCACGTGGCAGCTCCCTGTGCCCAGCACGGCCTCGGTTTTTTCCTGGAATTCAGCCAGGATGTCCAGAGGGACAAAGGCCTGAGCGGTGCCGGCAAAGCCGCCGCCATGTACCCGGACAGCTCCCCGGCCCTGCAGAATGCGCTCGCAAAGGGCCAGAGTTACCATCAGCTCCTGATGGGCGGTCTGACCGGTAGGAACAACATTTTGGAGGTACATGGCGGAGGACCGCCCAGATTCCTGCACCAGAGATAAAAAGCGGTTAAAATCCCCTTTCCGCAGAGCCTGGGCCTCTTCCATAGCCCGGCGGTTCTCCGCATAAAAATGGAAAGCACGCAAAACGGCTCTGTCACCCGCGGCAGCCCGGACCTGGGGCAAGTAGGAGAGAAATTCCTCCTCGGAAATCTCACGCAGAACTTCCTTGCCAAAAAAGCCGCAGACTGCCCGCAGTTCATCCGTGATGGCAGCGTACTCGGCGGTCAGATCCGCGTGGTCCGCACCGGAGTCCAGAATGCAAAGGCCGTAGCCCGCCGCAGTCAGGTCCAGGGAGATTTGTTCCACTGTGGGATGCGCCGTATCCGCAAAGTCAATGGCCACCACACCGCCGACGGAAGAGGCGGTCTGGTCCATCAGCCCGCAGGGCTTGCCAAAGAAGACATTTTCCGCATACTGCCCGATTTGGGCCAGTTCTACTGGGGTGCATCTGCCGCCGAAGAAGAGCTCGTTGAGCATGGTTCCGATCAGCACCTCAAAGGCGGCAGAGGAGGAGAGTCCGCTGCCGCCAGGGACCGTGGAGGTGATACAGGCGTCCAGCCCGGCACCCTGCAGTGGGCAGCCTAGCTCAGCCATCCGGGCGGCCACACCGCGAATCAGAGCGGCAGAGGTGTTGGCCTCCTCCGACTTAGGCGTTAGATCTCTCAGGTCCACAGTGGTGAGGGGATAGCCTTGGGACTGGACACGGATTTGTCCGCTGGAGTTCGGAGCCGCTGCGGACAGAATATCCAGATCCACCGCTGCGGCCAGCACACAGCCGCGTTGGTGATCCGTATGATTGCCACCCAGCTCCGTGCGGCCGGGGGCGCTGAACAGCACATTGGGCTTACAGCCAAAGACGGTTTTAAATTCTTCCAAAAGCGCGGCACAGCGCGCACGGACAGGACTGCCATACAGGCGAGTGAGGGCCGCGTCCAGCTGGCCCCGCATCAGGCAAGCGTGTAAATCTGTCATGGGGGGTTCCTCCTCAAGATGTTGTGAGATCGGCTGGCAGGAAGGCATCCAGGTTTTCCCGCGTGACGGCTGTGTAATGAAGCCATAGATAGGTGCCGTCTGTCAAATCCAAAGTTTCAGACGGGTTTTGTCCCTCTACCAGTGCGGTGATCAGAGAGAGAATGCCCGCCGCCTGACCAGCGGCGTCATTCTGGACAGTACCGGCCAATGTACCAGCGGCCAGGGCCTCTAGTGCCGGGGGCGTCGCGTCCACACCCACAATCAAGGGAAGGTCCGTCATGCCCATTTCCAGGCAGGCGTCAATGGCGCCTAGGGCCATGTCATCATTGTTGGCAAAGACCACCTCTATGGCACTGCCGAATTCCGATAACCACTGGTGCATCCGGATGCTAGCCTGGCCGCGCTGCCAGTCAGCGGTGTCGTTGGCCAGCTTCTCTGTGGGAACGCCGGCATCTGTCAGGGTTCGGATGCTGTATTCGGTTCGCAGAAGCGTGTCCTGATGGCTGGCTTCGCCTTCCAGCATGACGTATTGTAAAATCCCGTCGCCGTTGCGGTCCACGCCGCCCTGTTCCCAGGCGTCCAGAACGATCCCGCCCTGCAAATAGCCGGCGTCCTCAGCCGGGAGGCCCACATAATAGGCGTACTTCCAGCGGCGCAGATCCTCCAGAACTGGCTCCCGATTAAAGAAAATGACAGGAACGCCAACAGCTTGGGCCTTGTCAATGATCACGGCGGCTGCGGTCCGGTCCACCATGTTGACGCAGAGCACATCGTAGTCCTGATCCAGAAAGCGGTCCACCTGCTCATTTTGAACGGACTGGCTGCTGCGGCCATCGACGATACTAAGATTGATCTTGATGTTGTGGGTTTCCTCCTCCTCCAGAGCAAATTGCTGCAGGTTCTGGGCTACGGTGGAGATGAAGGTGTCATTTTGCTGATAGAGCGCGACACCCACCCGGATGGTGGACGGCGTCTGCTGAGCGCCGCAGGCAGTGAGTCCTGCCAGCAGGACGAAAAAGGAGAACAAAGAGAATCGCAGTTTCATGGGACCTCCTTTCGAGGACTAGACCACAGGGAATAGCAGCTTCTGGTTATCAGGCAGATACATGGTCTCCTGCCGGATCACAGTAAAAGGCAGAGAGGATAGTGGAGACGCCAACTGATTTCTGGCAAGGGCGGCAGTATGCTGCACCGCCAGATATCCGGCGGAGAATGCATTGTGTGCAACAATCGCGGTGACGTCATTTTCCTCCAGGCCCGCGGCAATTGCCGAGGTCGAACCGGTGCCATAGAGCAGGGGGAAGCGGTCGGAAGATTGGGCGACCTCCACAGCCCGCTCCAGAGCGGAGGCCTCAAATGCGACAATCGCCTGGACCGGGCTGGAAGAGAGTGCAGCGGTCAGATCAGCAGACAGGTTTTCCGTTCGGCGGCAGATCAAAACCTGTCGGTCCTCTGCCTCTAAAAGAGCAGCGGCGGCTTCTAGCTGTTCCCGGATTCCGTTGTCTCCGCCAGCACTGTCCAAAAGCAAAACTGTGCCGCCAGCGCTGACACCGTTCAGGGCGGCCTGTCCCAGAATCTGGCCCACGGCGGCGTTATCCACGCTGATGCAGCCCCGGGCGCCCTGGGCGGTCATGTCTGTCTCCAGAGTTACCAGGGAGGACTTGGCAGCGGCAGCGGACACCGCGTCGGCCATGGATGTACGATCAGCTGGAATCAGCAGGATTGCAGAGGCGCCGGCTTCCACCTCGCGCTGAAGGAGTTGGATCTGCTCCTCCGCGCTGTTGTCCGCAGTAGGGGATAAAAACCGCAGCTCCACATTCAGATCCGCTGCAGCCTGCTCCATTCCCTGGCGAGTGGTAGAGAGAATAGAACTGTCCGCCTCCCGAAGAATGACAGACATTTCCAGCAGAGCCGGATGGCGCTGAGCGCTGTTTGGTGCAAAGGCCAACATGGAAAAGAGCGCAATCAGGCCCAAGAGGGGCAGCACCAACTGCAGCAAAATTTTCCGCTTCAAACCGGTCCCTCCTTTCGATAGGCCGCAGCCGCCGATTCATCCAGGGCTGGAATCCGGATGCGCACGGTGGTGCCGCTGTCCGGCTCACTGAGGATGGTCAGGCCATAGGTGGGGCCAAATGTCAGCTGAATCCGCTGGTGGACATTGCGAAAGCCGATTCCAGAGCCCTTGGCTCCCGAAACTGCCGGACCATGGGGAGAGAGCAGCTGCTCCACCAGGTCCTCTGGCATGCCGGGGCCGTTGTCCGCAACCTCAATGATAACGTCCTCGCCATCCCGGAAAGCCCGGATGTGGATTTCACCGTCGCCATCGGCATAGGCCATACCGTGATAAATGGCATTCTCCAAAATGGGCTGAATGATCAGCTTGATGGTGTAGAGGGACTCTACACCGCTCTCCGCCGTAATATCGGCGGAGAATTTATTTTTGTAGCGCATTTTTTGAATGGTGAGATAGTGTCTGGCATGCTCCAGCTCATCGGCAATGGGAATGATGTTGCTGCCCCGGCTCAGAGAGATGCGGAAAAAGCGAGCAAGAGCTGTGAGCATTACCACCGCATCCTCCGTGCGGCCATTTTCCGTCATCCACACCACACTGTCCAGGGTGTTGTAAAGGAAATGGGGATTGATCTGGGACTGCAACACATCCAGTTCGCTGCGGCGCTTTTGCTCCTCTTGTTCCAGGATGTCGTCCATCAGATGGCGCAGCGTGGAGACCATGGACTGGATAGAGCGGCTTAGATGTTCCAGCTCGTGGGGGCCGTTGACGCTGAAATCCACGCCCTCCTGGCCGGCCTCCAGCTCCCTGACAGCCCGGTCCAGCTTTTTCATGGGGGCCGTAATCCACTCGGAGAGCCGCAGATTGACAAATACCAGCAGGAAGATGGAAAAGAGCACAATGAAGAAGAAAAACAGGAGAATCTGGCCGTAGTTATCCAGAACCTGCTCTGCAGGAACCACACCCACCAGCTTCCAGCCGGTATAGCCCACCGTTTTTACAGTAACCTGCCGCTGTTGACCCTGGAAGGTCTCGGTATGGCTGCCGTCAGGATAACCGGCAGCAGTCAGGTTGTTTTCCTCCAGAAGTCCTGCGTAGATCAGCTGTTGGCGGGGGTGGTAGATCAGCTCTCCACTGCTGTCGGTCAGATAGAGATAGCCCTGGTCATAGGCGAAGGTGACATCCTTACAGAGCTGTTCAATGCCGCTGAAATTCATATCCACCAGCAGAACGCCGCTTTCGATGGAGCCCCTCCGGGTCAGCTCCACCTGACGGCTTAGGGATACCACCCAGCGGTAATGATGGTCCGGGTCTTGGAAGAGATTCTGCACATGGGGCGTTGAGAAGTGGAGATTTTCAATCTGCTCCATAGCGGTGGTGAACCAGATCTCCCGGGCGGGAGTGACGCTGGGCTTGAGTGCTGCAAGCGGTGCGGCGGCAATCAGATCCCCCTCTTGGGAGAACACAGCGATGGACACCAGAGAGTCCCGGTTGTTTTCATACAGTAGGTCCAGCGCTGCATCCAGATCTCCCTCGGCCGCCAGGTCCAGGTCCTTGATCACCTGATAGTAGGCGGTGTTGGATACCCGCATCATGGACCGCAGATAGTGATCCAGATTCCGGTTGACCTGCGAAAGTACCTGCTTGCTGCTCTCCGCTGCCAGAGCATTGGAGGTGGCGGAGAACCGCAGGAACAGCGCCAGCCCCATGAACACCATGCCCACAATGGCGACAGCGGTAAAGGACAAAGACAGGACAAACTGGATGCTGGAGCGGTGATAGAGCGCCTGCCACCGCTGGCGCAGGGACTGCCGCATGGAACGCCCTCCTCCCTGATGCTACCCGGCGCGAAATTTGGTGGGGGTTACGCCAAAGTGCTTTTTAAAGACATAGCTGAAGTAGTTGGGGTCCTCATAACCGCATTGACGGGCAATGAGATAGGTCTTTTCCTCTGTGCCCCGCAGAGCCTCGGCAGCCGCCTCCATCCGCACAACAGTAACGTAGGCGGTAAAGCTCATACCGGTTTCCCGCTTAAAGAGGGTGGAGAAGTAGGCGGGACTCAGATGCAGATGGGCACAAAGCCGCTCCACCGATAGATCGCTCTCTCGGTAGTGCTGCCGGATAAATTCCTTCGCCTGCTCCACAGTACGGCCGGCAGAGTCTGAGCGCTGGCGGTGAATCATGGATTGAATCCGCAGGCACCGCTCCAGACACCACTCTCCCATGGCCTCTAGGGAGGGAAAGTCTGTGGCCTGTACAGCGCCGGTGAAGCCGGTTCCGAAAACGTCTTCCATGGCTAGGTTGGCCCGCCGGGTCAGTTTCAAAAGACAGGTAAGGAGTTCTAAAAAGAAGAGGTTATATGGTCCTGGCGGAGGGTTGGCGTCACGGAGCTTTTCCGTCAGGCTCTCCACCGCTGAGCGAATTTCCGCCTCGCCGCCTAGTTTTACAGCGGAAGCAAGCGCGTGCTCGTCAGATTCGTCAAAGGAGAGACTGACGCCGCTCTCAGGCTCCAGGTCCCCGATATAGATGGCCCTGCCCCGGCCCACAAAGGCGCGGTAATCCAGGGCGGCCCTGGCCCCGGCTGCCGACTGGGCCAGTCCCCCCAGCTGCTGGCAGGGAGCACCCACTCCAATGGTCAGCGTCAACCCCAGATAAGAGCCTGCCAGGGTGCAGACCCGGCCCAGCACCTGGATCAGGTCGTAAACGGTAAACCCCTTTTGAAGAGCGGCGATCAGAGCCGCAGCATCGTTATATAAAAATGTCTTACATCCCACGTGGGATAGATTTTCCTCCAGAAGCTGCTGAATGGAAAGCGGCGCCATGGTGCTTTTCAAACCACCGCTGCCGATATGGGCCAGAGCGGCCACCCAGCCGCCTTCAGAGTACAGGTCGATGTCAAGGCGTCTGGCCTGGGCAGCCTCCTGGCCAGGAGGAATACGGCCGTCCAGCAGACGGGTATAGAAAAGCTCCTGCAAAACGGGCAGGCTCTCCGCGTACTGGGAGCGAAAAAACTCCATATTCTGGCGCTCGGTACGCTCCTGGTCCAGCTGATCCTTCAGCCTGCGCAGTACGGCGGAGAGCTCGGCGGCATTGATAGGCTTGAGAATATATTCCGACACATTCATCTGAATGGCCTGCTTGGCGTACTCGAAGTCGTCAAAGCCGGAGAACACGACAAACTTGGATGCTGGCAGCTGCTCCGTCAGAATACGGCATAGCTCCAGGCCGTCTAGGAAAGGCATCTTGATATCGGTGAGGACCACGTCCGGCAGCAGAGACTCCGCCAGCTCCAAAGCATCCTGCCCGTTGTCGGCCTCGCCCACCAAGGTAAAGCCAAGCTCGGCCCAGTCCATCTTCTGGCTGATTCCAACCCGGATATCCTCCTCGTCGTCTGCCAGCAGTACCTTATACGGCTCCATGGCGCGCTCCTTTCCTCATATCTGCACATGGCTATGGTGATGTAGCTGTGCGAGTGTTGTCCTGTTTGCCTGCGGGACAAAGAAACTGATATTCACCACCTGTTTCATGGGAGTATCAGCGGCGGTATCAATGTAAAATCCCATTGTGGTATGCCAATGGAAAAATTCTGTATAATAGCCGCTTTGCGGCAATATACCACAGGTGCAAAGCAACGTTGTGGTATATCAAGAAAAAATCCTGTATAATAGCCGCTTTGCGGCTATTATACCATATTTCACTAGAAAAGAAAGGGGCACGCAGCTGCGTGCCCCCAGTTTGGTGCGCAAAAAATCGTAAACCAGGCAGCAGGAAGACGGAATGTGGACGGGGAATTGAGTGTCCCGCACCATTCAGGTCAAATCATTTCCATACATACAAGCTGTGAAATCTGATCCCTCGTGTGAAAAGGGACTCATTTCTTGACCAGGTACTTCCGCATATCCAGCGCGCAGGCAAACAGAATGATGCCGCCTTTGACCAGATAAATCAGGTCCTGAGGCACTTGAATCATGGTCAGGCCCACAAAGATGAGGCGCAGCATCAAAACGCCGATGATGATGCCGCGAATTTTACCAATGCCGCCCACAAAGCTGACACCCCCGATGACGCAGGCCGCGATAGCGTCGGACTCATAGTTCATGCCGGTGTTGGCAGTGTTGGAGGCAACGCGGGCACCCTCAATGAAGCCGGTGACGGCATACATGGCGCCGGCCAGGGCAAAGACCATGATGGTGGTGGCAAACACGTTGACGCCGGAGACGCGGGCGGCCTCCTCGTTGGCGCCCAGGGCGAACATGTTCTTGCCGAAGGTGGTCTTATTCCAAATAAACCACATAATCACAGTACACACCAAGGCGATCCACACATAGTTGGGAATCGCAATGCCGCCGGTCAGCGTTTTGATAAAGTCGGGGCAGCCGGTGATAAAGCTGCTGTAAGAGGCATCCAGCCCGGAGATGGCCATGCCGTTGTTGTTGCCGGCCTTGACATACAGCAGGAGAAGCGTATAAACGATCAGCTGTGTGGCCAGTGTGACAATGAAGGGGTGCAGTTTGAACTTGGCCACGAAGAAGCCGTTGAAGGCGCCAAACGCCGCGCCGATGACCATAGCCAGCGCCAGAACCAACAGAACGGGCGGTGGGGTGACATTGGGCCACATCTTGCTGGAGGCAGTTACCGCCTGCAGCAAGGAGGCGGAGACACACGCGGTCAAGCCCACAATCCGGCCAGCTGACAGGTCCGTACCGGTCAGCACAATACAGCCGCCAATGCCCAGCGCTACCGGCAGATAGGCACAGGTCTGAGAGAGAATATTAATAATGGATGCCTTGCGGATGAAGTTGGGGTTGCGGATCGCGATGTAGATGACGGCGATGACCATGATGATGATCAGGGCGTTATTCAAAATCATGTCAAAGACGCGCTTGCTGGTCCAAGCCTGCGATGCTTTTTTCTCCAAAGCCTTGGATTCTTTACTCATAAGGAAACTCCCCCTTTACACATATTTCGCCGCCAGGGTGAGAATTTCCTCCTGGCTGGTGGCCTTTGCATCTACCTCGCCGGCCAGACGGCCGCCGGACATGACCAGAATGCGGTCGCATACCCCCAACAGTTCCGGCATTTCCGAGGAAACCATGATCACGCCCTTGCCCTCTTTGGCAAGCTCAATAATCAACTGGTAAATTTCATATTTCGCGCCTACGTCAATACCGCGGGTGGGCTCGTCCAGCAGCAGCACCTCCGGTTTGGTCAATAGCCATCGGCCAATGATGACCTTTTGCTGATTGCCGCCGGAGAGAGAACGGATCTGGGTGGACTGGCTGGGGGTCTTGATCCGCATGGCCTGAATTGCCCAGTCGGTGTCCGCCTTCATTTTCTTATCACTCAAGCAGATACCGCCCATGAGATAATTCTTCAGATTGGAGATCACAGTGTTGTCCCGGATATCACGGATGCCGAAGATGCCGGTGGCACGGCGCTCTTCCGTCAGCAGGGCAAAGCCGTTTTTGATGGACTCACGGGGAGTGCGGTTGCGGATTTCCCTGCCGTGGAGACGAATGGTTCCACTGCCCTTGGTCATAGCTCCAAACAGGTTCTCCAGCACCTCTGTGCGGCCGGAGCCATCCAATCCGGCGATGCCTAGAATCTCGCCCTTGTGCAGCTGAAAGCTGGCCTCTTGCAGGCGAGTGTACTTGCCGGAGAGGTTCTCCACCTCCAAAATCACATCGCCTGGAACATTGTCCTTGGGGGGAAAGCGGTTGGTCAGCTCCCGGCCCACCATCAGACGGATGATCTCATCCATGGTCAATTCCTTGGCAGGGCGGGTGGCTACCCACTGACCGTCCCGCATGATGGTGACATCGTCGCTGATGCGGAGAATTTCCTCCATCTTATGGCTGATGTAAATAATGCCGCAGCCCTTGCTGCGCAGCATATTGATAATGCGGAACAGATGCTCCACCTCCACCTCGGTCAAAGACGAGGTGGGCTCGTCAAATACGATCACCTTGGAGTCATAGCTGACGGCCTTGGCAATCTCCACCATCTGCCGCTGGCTGACTGGAAGCGTGGACATGATGGCTCTGGGGTCCACATGTACGTCAAGCTCCTCAAAAATTTCCTGAGTCCGCCGCCGCATGATGCCCTCGCTGACCATGATGCCGCCCACCTTGGGGTAGCGACCCAGCCACAGATTGTCCGTGACGGAGCGGGTCAGGGCCTGGTTTAGCTCCTGGTGAACCATGGCGACGCCATTTTCCAGTGCCTCCTTGGAGCTTTTGAAGCTGACCTCTTTGCCATCCAGGGTGATGGTGCCGCTGTCCTTGGCGTAAATGCCGAAAAGGCACTTCATCAGAGTGGATTTGCCCGCGCCGTTCTCTCCCATCAGGGCGTGGACAGTACCGGCCCGGACAGTGAGATTCACGCCGTCCAGTGCCTTGACGCCTGGAAATTCCTTGGTGATGCCTCGCATTTCCAGCAATGCCGGCTGATCCATAATATCTCCTCCTTTGCGCGTTTTGGGGTTTCTGCCTGAGCACCGTCCAAAGACGGAACTCAGGCAGAGACTCCAAAGAGAAAGGGCGCAAAGGTACGCGGCCCAACAGGGAGATTCACACAGGGAGCGGGGCTGTCAAGCAGACAGCCCCGCCTCCTTGTATACGTTGGGGCAGAGAGTACCGCGGCAATCAGGCTGTAACCTTGGCGTAAGGAACGCGGATCTTGGCAACCTTTACAGTACCATCCTCGTTCTTATCGACGTTGTAGCCATTTGCCTCGTCAATGCCGTTCATCAAAGCGGCATCGCCGTCCACGTTGGAAACCAGAGCCATGATGGTGGTGGCCATGCCCTCGCCGTCCTGCTTGACGGTACCAGTCATCTGACCATTCTGAATCTTTTCCACGGCGGAATCCAGAGCGTCAACACCATAGACGGGGATCACGGTGGAGGTGGGCTTGCCCTCCTCGTCGTTGCCCAGGTTGTAGCCGGCGGCCTGCAAAGCGGCAATGGCGCCCTCGGCCATGTTGTCATTGTTCGCGATGACCAGCTCCACCATGTTGTTGTTGGCCTCGCTGTACTCAGCCAGGATGGTGGTCATATAGTCGGTAGCGGCCTGTGCGGACCAAGCACCGGTCTGGTCCACCAGGAACTTGTCGGCGTTGCCGGCGTTATAGAAGCTCAGCTCGGGTTTGCCGGCCTCAGTCAGGATGGCGTTGGCATCCTCCACCGCAAACTGAGTGCGGTACTCGGCCTCAGCGTTGCCCTCCTGACCCTTGAACATGACATAGGAGATGGTGCCGTCGCCGTTGAGGTCAACAGCATCGTAGTTCTCCAGCAGGTAGTCACCAATCATCTCGCCCTGCATGTGGCCAGCCTCGGGAGCATCGGTGCCGACAAAGGCGCAGTTCTCATAGCTGCTGACCACGGCGTCATCGACCTCACGATTGAAGAAGATGATGGGGATGCCGGCATTCTTGGCGGCATCGCAGGCCTGCTGGGCGGAATCGGGAGAGGAGGTCTCCACAATGTTGACGATCAGCAGGTTGGCGCCGTCAGTGATGGCGGTGTTGATCTGGTCCAGCTGGGTGGCCTGGTTGTTGTTGCCGTCATAGTCCTGATACTTGATGCCGGCAGCGGTCAGCTTCTCATCCAGAGCGGTGCGGACGGTGGTGATGTACGCATCGGCAAAGGTGTAATAGAAGACACCCACGTTTAGGTCGCTGGCAGTGGTGGTATCGTCTGTTGTGGCAGAGTCATCGGTCTGGGCATCATCTCCGCCGCAGGCGACTAGAGACAGGCTCATGACCAAAGCCAGGATCAGTGCAAGAAACTTCTTCATTAAATTTGTTCCTCCTTCAAAATATTGTTTCGGATGGGACGCTCTGGCATACCAGAGCAGACTCACATCTGAACTCGTCCCTATTTTACCGTGAAGAAAGTGAAAAAACGATAGAAAATTCTTTGATCTTCTAGGAAAAAACTTTTTATCTGGGTCAGGAACCCCCAGAATCCTTCGGAAAACGCCTGGGAGGAGCGGTCAGGACGGCGCTTAGCTCTGGACAAAAGAAAGGTGGGGACATATAATAACTCTCAAACAAATCTCAGCAGAAGAAGGTGACGGCTGTGATGATTTCCACAAAGGGACGCTACGCTCTGCGAGTGATGATTGATCTGGCGGAGCATCAGACTGGGGAGTATATCCCGCTGAAGGCGATTGCGCAGCGACAGGGAATTTCAGAAAAATATTTGGAGAGTATTTTGAAGGCTCTGGTGCGGGAAAACCTGCTGACAGGCGTGCGGGGCAAGGGCGGCGGGTACCGGCTGACCCGGGCACCGGAGACTTACACCGTGGGAGAGATTCTGAGGCTGACAGAGGGGAGCCTTGCACCGGTGGCATGCCTGGAAGACCGGGCGGAGTCCTGTTGCCGTATGGCGGAGTGCCGGACGCTGCCGATGTGGAGAAAATTGGATGCACTGATCCAGAACTTTTTTGATGGAATTACTTTGGCGGACCTGATGGGCCCTAGCCAGGGCGGCGACTATATGATTTAAGCAAGAACTATGGGGCCATTTGGCAGAACTGCGGAATGCTGCATATTCAGGCTGTGGTCTGGAAAAGAGCCTGTTTTTGATCGGATACCCTCCATAGTGCCTCACATCTTGTTGACACATGTTTGCCGGAGTATTTTCTGGACTCGTGGGCTATACGGCGGGCCATATGGGAAATCCAGATTTTGCGGTGAAACAAAAAAGATTGCAGGAGACTCTTGACAGGAACAGGAAATCGTACTATAATTCCGATAAACCTACAGGATAAGTTGGTAATATAAAACGGGAATCTGCCCCCAACGGCCCGCTGGGAGCAACTATGTAGAAGGAGGACCTGCTATGAGCCATATTTACACATCTGCGGATCAGCTGACCGGGGGGACGCCACTTCTGGAGCTGACTCATGTGGAACAGGATTACCATTTGGAGGCCAGAGTCTTGGCAAAGCTGGAGTATTTCAATCCGGCCGGCAGTGTCAAGGACCGGGTGGCCAAGGCGATGCTGGATGATGCGGAGGCCAGGGGCGTATTGAAGCCTACCTCTGTGATCATTGAGCCCACCTCCGGGAATACCGGGATTGGGCTGGCCTCTGTGGCGGCGGCTCGGGGCTACCGGATCATCATTGTGATGCCGGAGACGATGAGTGTGGAACGGCGGCAGCTCATGAAGGCATACGGTGCGGAGCTGGTATTGACTGATGGCGCTCAGGGCATGAAGGGGGCCATTGCTAAGGCGGAGGAACTTGCCAAGGAGACGCCGGACAGTTTTATCCCCGGCCAGTTTGTAAACCCTGCCAACGCACAGGCTCACTACACCACCACCGGACCGGAGATCTGGCGGGATACTGATGGAACGGTGGATATCTTTGTGGCCGGCGTGGGCACTGGCGGAACAGTCACCGGTGTGGGCCGGTATTTGAAGGAGCAAAACCCGGAGATTCGAATTGTAGCGGTGGAGCCGGCGGACTCTCCTGTTCTCAGCGGAGGAAAGCCAGGGCCCCACAAGATTCAGGGGATTGGCGCCGGTTTTGTACCAGAAGTGCTGGATACCGGCGTTTACGATGAGATCATCCCGGTTAAGAGCGAGGATGCCTTTGCAGCCGGCCGACAGGTGGGCCGGCGGGAGGGCGTGCTGGTAGGGATCTCCTCCGGCGCGGCGCTCTGGGCCGCCGTAGAGCTGGCCAAGCGCCCGGAAAACCGGGGCAAGACGATTGTCACGCTGCTGCCGGACACCGGCGACCGCTATCTCTCTACTCCTCTTTTCTCAGACTAAAAAAACAGGCGGCACGTTTTGGTAGGAACTTCGTAAAGAAGTTCCTACCAAAACTATTTGTTAAGCCAGCAAGAAGTGATTGAATTGCAGAGAAATTCGAGCTATTTGGGGAAAACATTATGAGAAAGTCTACATTTGAGCAAATATTTGGAACTTGCTGCTAAGAGGATGACTATTTTCTGCCAGACTTCGCCGCTCCCGAACTTGCGTCTATCGGCATATGGGGCTAGCGGCATCTGCGGTACATTAAAACACATCGTAAAGCGGTCTACACCGGCCTGCTGCTGGGCGGCAAGCTGAACGACTATCTGACCGAAGTTGACCAGCAAGCAATGAAAGTATGAACACACTTGCCAAGCTTGCTCGTTGTGCGCCGCCCCAAAACAGGCGCTTTTTCGGATAATGTGGGGGCAATCCGGTACGCCTGCTGAAAATCCAGGGTTGCTTTTTTATGGAGCTTGGTATATAATTTAATTGAAATACTGAATACATTTTAGTTGAGATGTTGGATGCATTGTGGAATGGGAAGAGAAAAATCGGAAATATGACTTGATAGACGCAACAATGCGGGTTGTTGCCGAGAATGGGCTTCCGGCGTTTTCCATGAAAAAGGTCACGAACTTGGCGGGTGTGAGCGAGGCATTGATTTATAAGCATTTCGAAACAAAGGAAAAGCTTCTATATCTTTGCTTTGAAACGGTACACCGGCAAATCGCGGCGCTGTTCGACAAAATGGAGATCCCGCCGCTGCAGGCACCCCAGGAGATTTATGAGGCAGTCCGCGCCATGTGGATGACCTACTTCTCTTTCCTGGTGCAAAATAGCTACCGGACCATCTATTATTTTGAGTACCGGGATTCCCGCTATATCCGCCAGATCATGGAGGCTGACCAGCAGGTGAAGGATACCTATTTTCAGGGCTTTGTCAAGGTATTTATGGCTTTCAATGCGCAGTTTCATATTTATGATAAGACCAGCCCCGACCATCTGTGGACCTATATTTTGGATGTAACCGGCATTTTTGCCAAGCGGGTGATCCGCGGGGAGCTGCCTGACACGGAGGAGAGCCGCGAGAACATCTGGGAATTGATCTCCGGCGGCCTGTTTGGACTGCTCCAATGATGGAGCCGCTCCCGGGCCGCAAAGAGTACTCTTTGCCCATGTTCTATGACAATAGAACATGGATTTCCCTCTGATCTCATCGCGCTGGAGGCGCCTATTTTTTTGTAATAGAGGTGAGTAAGTCATTACTTATTATGCTGTTGGAAGCATCACGGACAGATGAGCGGCAGCGGGGGGCGCTGGCATCAGGCCCGCAAGGCGCCGGCGGAAAGCCCCAGGCCCCATAGCGGGAAAGCAATGCCCATCCCTGCCCCTTGGCCGGCGCGGGAGAGGCTTAATATATCATTTACTGCCCCGGCCCATGGCCCGGGGGTGAAAAAAAGGAGGGAACTGTATGAAGAAAACAAGGGTATGCAGCTTTTTGCTTGCCATATTAATGGCGCTGAGTCTGCTGCCGGTCCCGAGCCTGGCGGCGAATAATGACTCCAATACCACCGTCAAGATCGTCAGCTTTGCCGACGGCGAGGAAACTGGCCTGCGGGACAGCGAGCTGCTGGTGGCAAAGGTGGAGGGTTACAGCGGCGACGCGACTAAGCTGACCTACAAATGGTACAACGAAGCCTACTCATCTCAAGGAGGCGGCACACAGTACCTGTATATGTTTAACGCCCAGAATATGGTCACCGCCACTGAGCGCCGCTGCACCTCGGGCCAGACCATGTCGGGCGTGGGCTTTATGTATGCGTCCTTGTCCTCTTATCAAAACAATTACCGCACACAGAACAGCTCTATTAAGGTCGAGGTTTACAATGGAAATCAGCTTTTGGGCCAAGCCACCTACGACGGCTTTATCAACGGCGACCTTGGACTGGATTTGAAGGCCGATGCCATCGGCCTGTTTATGGGCGAATCAGTGATGGCCCGCGACCTGTTCGGTCAGATGGGCGTCACCCATATCACCTGCGCCAACAGCAGCGTAACGAGTGCGACGCTTGGTGGGGAGGCAGATACATATATTAGTGCCACTCAACGGCGAGTCCAATCCGGCGGGAAGTACGTCACCGACTATGAAATCACCGGCGTATCTGCTGGCAAGGCAACGATTACGCTGAATGTGTCAAAAACCTCAAACTGTGCCTTCCACGCGGGGCAGACGACAGACGCCGAAGTGGCTGTCTATGTATTTGAAAAGCCCACTTGGACCTCCACAGCCAGCGAGATCACCCTGGGAAACACAAAGCAGGGCTATACCTACACCATCGGCGGCCAGTCGTATGAGGCCTCACACGATAATGCAGAGATTACCTTTACCGGCCTCGAGTCCAACACCTCCTATCAGATTATCGTCAGCGCGCCCTACGGCGAGGGCAAGACGGCGTACGCCTACGTCCCCGCCACGACAAAGCCGCTGACCCGCGTTTCTGTAACGACATTGCTGGATTGGGAGCCTACCACCCTGACCGACATCAACAAGCTGGACGGAAGCGGCCTTCCCAAGAGCCTAACGTTGAAGCCGGTTGACGGCGGCGCTGCGGTTCCGCTTACATACAATCCCGACGGGCACGAAGATATGTATGTAGGCTATGCCTATCAGGGCACTTACAACCTCTGTGACGAGAGGGGCAACATCCTCAGCACTTCGCCCATCGTTATTGCCAATGACGTGTCAGGAGGGGTCAACCACAACTTTCTCTCTTTTTTCAGCGTGACGACAAAGGTGGGGGATGAGGAGGTCGGAAAGATCCCCTATCTGGCGGGCTCCATGGTTCTCGCGCCCGCCGCGCCGGATAACGACCTTCTCCCTGAGGATACGGCCTTTTCCGAATGGAAAATTACAACGGGCAAGCAGGAGGACGTTGACGCTGGAAAAACCTATCAGCCCGGCGACCATGTGATCGCCAATATCCAGCAGCCGATTGTATTGGAGGCACGGACTGTCAACGCGCTTAAAATCAAGGTCGATGTGAGGATCAACTATCAGGCCCCGGATAACCTCCAGGTCGGAAGTGAGGCGGGACACGACATAAACTACGCACAAAATAACGACGCGACCGTGATTCTCTGGCGGAGCTGGAACGACAATGGAACCACCCGTTATGAGGAGGTTGCCCGCAAGTATTGCAGCAGCGGCGAGATCGTGATGGACGCTGAGAATTCCGATGAGCCTGATTACACCGAATATACGGACCTTGCGTTTATAGGGCTGCCCGCGGAGAACCCGCAGGGCCAGGAATACACCTACAGCGTGACCCTTGGTGCCAAACCCAATTACAGTGCAACGGTGGAGAGTATGCAAACTCTCCCTGAGGACATTGACTGCGGATTTGATGCCACCCTTGATTTTGCACCCATATGCTTTGATTTGGCGTTCGGAGTGAAAGTGCCGGAGGAGCTCCAGGGCACGCTGGACGCCGTGGATTTGAAGATCACCTACTGGGATGGAGCAAAGGGCGAGGTCATCATCCAGCATAAGACGGCCGGCGTTACATTGACGGTCCCTAGAGGTCTGTATCCCGATAGCGACGGCTATATCACGCTCAACAGCACATATCCGGTCTGGAAATTCGACACTAGCAACAATAACAGCCCTTACTGGTATGGCCTGGAGATCCAGGGCTACCGGCTGAAAGACGAGGATGGAGTCACCTATTCTATCGTGGCGGGGAATGACACTCCTGTTTCCATTGTGGACGCGGAGAGCACCATAAAGGTCTCGTCCACCGGCATTACACAGTATGACGAAGACGCAACGGATGGAACGCAGCAATCCGCCAAGCTGATCGCCACGCTTCAGGGCAAGCCCACAACCATCAAGTTTGACCTCAATGGCGGCGGGAGGAATAACGCCTCCATGGAGGATCAGACGGCGTACTTCATGCCCGACCAGAAGAATCTGATTCCCGGCAGCGACCAGATCAAAGAGGGGTATGTTTTCCAGGGCTGGTATACCGATACGAGTTGCACACAAGAGGCCCCCGCAGAGGGGACGATGCTGTATGATAAAGATAATAACGATCAACTGACCCTCTACGCAAAGTGGGCCAAGCCTGTGAGCTTCAACGGCACCGTCACGGCCACCCATTTGTACAACGGCGCTCAGGCCGATCCGAGCGATTGGCTAAAAACGGCTACGGTCCTGCTCCAGCGCAGGGTTTACCTTGCCGACCAGCCGGATAGGGATTCAGAGGACGGCTGGGAGACCTGCGTCACTACCCCTGTTGAGCTCACTACTGAGGGCTCAGCAACGGTGGGGGATGTCAGCGTTGCCACCAACAGAGGAAACTACAAGTTTGAAAACATGCCGTCGGCGTCCCCGCTGTCGCCCTATGAGTACCGGGTGCGCGTCGTCGCCCAGAACTATGATTCTGACCCGAAATATACATCTGATGGAGGCATTGATGAGGGCGTTGTCGCACCCGTCACTGGGGGCAGCAACTAAGAGATTAATATTAACCTGCCGGACATGAAGCCCGAGAGTGTTGATCTGGACTACCAGATTGACGTTAGTAAGATCGGCAGCGCTTTCCGCAGTGATCTGGGGTTGGAGCGGGCCTATATCGGCTTCAATCCGACAGGCGGTGTGCCCTCCTACACCATCATCAAACAGATGAAAGATGGCAAGTCCATTAGCGAACTTGATGACAGTATCGGTAGCGGCATTTATTCCGGAACGCAGTCTGTGTGGAAAGTGCACACCCACGGCACGCTGTCCCGTTACCAACTGGGCCTGGGCAAAGTGGGCATTTATAACGAGGCTGGCAACAGCCTGATCACCGAGAAATTGGACTTGGAGGTTGACGAGTCACTTCCCTACACGATTGAACGTGCCGACGAGGTATATTACAATACCGAGACGCAGCAGCCCACCGGCACCATGAAAATTACGCTGATCCCCAAGACCTACATAGCCTCCATCAATCTGGACGGCGGCAAGTATGCCAGCAGTCCGGGCGGGAATTACACAGAGCTGACCGGCGGCTGGAGCGTCAACCATACCTGGAGCCAGGATACCCCCCTCACAAATCCCACCGGCTCCAGCGGCCGTACCTTCACCGGCTGGAGAGTGACCGACGCCAATGGCAATGACGTTACCAGCAGGTATTTAACTAACGCCGACGGCGGCTACAGCCTGAAGGCCGAGCTGCAGGAGAACGTCACCCTGACCGCCCTGTGGAGCAGCGGCGGCAATAACGGCGGCACCACCGGAAGCGGCGGAAATGGTGGAGGAGGTACAACCAAGCCAACGCCAACGCCTACACCCACACCCACGCCGGAGGAACCCAGTGTGTCCGACAAGCTGAACACCGTGGACCACATGTCCTATGTCCAGGGCTACGCGGATGGCACCGTCAGGCCGGAGAACCAGATCCGGCGCTCGGAAATCGCGGTGATCTTCTTCCGCCTGCTGACCGACGACTACCGCCAGCAGATTCTGAGCGAGAGTAATCTCTACTCCGACGTGTCGGACGGCATCTGGTACAATACGGCCGTCTCCACCCTCTCCGGCGCTGGGATTATCAAGGGTCTGTCCGACGGTACCTTCGGCGGCGAGAGACCCATCACCCGCGCGCAGTTCGCCGCTATCGCGGCGCGGTTTGACGACGGCGCGGTGGACACCAGCGGGATTTCCTTCTCCGACACCGGAGGCCACTGGGCGGAGCGCGAGATCAAGCGCGCGGCGGCGCTCGGCTGGGTGCAGGGCTACGCGGACGGCTCCTTCCGGCCGGAAAAGCTCATTACCCGAGCTGAGGCCATCACCATCATCAACCGGATGCTGGGCCGTGACTGCCTCCATGAGGACAGCTTCCTGGATGGTATGAAAACCTTCTCTGACAATCCTCCCTCTAAATGGTACTACGAGGCCGTGCAGGAGGCGACCAACTCCCACACCTTTGAGCGGGATGCCGGCGGCTATGAGCTTTGGCGCACACTGCCCGACAATCCAGACTGGGGGAAGTACGAATAAGCGGCAGGAAGCGCAGACAAAAGTAAAACCTTTAACAGTTAAAACATGGCGGGGGTGTCTATTTTCCAGGATGCCCCCGCCAGTCCCCTGTTGACAGGCGCTTTGTGTATGGTAAATTGGAGCTGCTATATAACAGGCAAACAGAATATGGCCTGTGACTATTCAGCCGTTACATAGACGACTACAAGAACCCCAGCGGAAGGAGAATTCCCGCCGGAGTCGGTGCGCCTATGTAACGCCTTCTTTTTATGCGTTGATAAGTGAATGACCGTCTGAATAAGATACCACGCCATGACCTCGCCGGGAGCAAAGCGCGATTACTCCGCCGCTCCTCCCCCTACAAAGTTCTGGTTCTGCGGGGACCCCTGCTGTGCGAGCGAGCGGGACAACGCCGCTGAAAAAGGGGCAGGAACGCCATTTTGCGTGTCGCCTGTTTTATGGATTACCCAATGCGGAACAGACCCGGAAAAGGGCCGACTATGATCCAATAAACATCTGGGTCCAGTAATTGCCCTGGGCTACATACCCCACACCGATCTGGGTATAGGATGCATTCAAAATGTTGGCCCGGTGCCCGCTGGAGTTCATCCAGCCGTTCACCACTGCCTGCGGGGTGGGATAGCCCCTGGCAATATTTTCCCCAGCGGTTCGGAAGGACAGGCCAAAGGCCTTGATCATCTGGAAGGGGGTGCCATAGGTGGGACTCGTATGGGAGAAATATCCCTTATTGAGCATATCCTGAGACTTATACCGGGCCACCCGGCTCAGCTCCCAGTTGGCGGTGAGCGCCTTCAGACCGTTTTCACGCCGGACTTCATTTACCAGGCGGATGACCTCGCTCTCATAGCTGAGAACGCTTTGACTGATCTGCGGGATATTCAACACCTGCCCAGGGTAGATCAGATCTGGGTTTGATACCTGAGGATTTGCCTGAATGATTTCACTGGTGCCCGCCTGATACCGGACAGCCAGCTTCCACATGGTGTCTCCTTTGGTCACAGTGTGGGTCAGCCCCGCAGCCTGGGCGGGCATGGTCAGCAAAGTTCCAGCCAAGGCAGCGGCTATAAAAAATATTTGTATTTTTCTCGTGGTGATTCCTCCTGAAATGCATGAAATGTGTTGTTTTCCGGATAGGAATGAAGAAATTGTAACCGATTTGTAACTATTTTGCAAGCTGCAATGTCTCCCAGACCTGGCGGGAAACGCCAGAATGTGCTATCCTATGTTACGAGGTGATTGCCATGTATGATGAGCTGACGGAGGTCGATCTTCAAAAAATGCGGGAGGAGATCGACTATCGGACCCGGGTTTTACGGCCCCAATTGATTGAAGAGGTCCAGACCACCCGGGCCTTTGGCGATTTGAGCGAAAACTATGAATATAAATGCGCAAAGCAGGCCAAAAACCGTAATGACAGCCGCATCCGTTATCTAGAGCGGATGATTCGCACTGCCAAAGTGATTTCGGTCAAGGACACAGCGGACGCGGTGGGCCTGTTTGATAAGGTGACGATTTTTCACGAGCTGACCAAGCAGGAGATGACCATTCGAATTGTTACCACGCTCCGCCAGGACGCCTTGAAGGGTTTGATCAGCAAGGAGTCCCCGGTGGGGAAGGCCCTGCTGGGCCACAAGGTAGGAGACCGGGTGGCGATCGAAGCTGGCAGCAAGTATTTTGTGGAGATCCGTGGGATTGAGAAGGGAGAGGATGACGCATCCTTGGAAATTAGCTCTTATTAAAGAGAAACGCCCGGCCTGAGGCCGGGCGTTATGATTTTGTAAAAGCAGTCGCCTTCCAATAATGAGCAGAGTTTTTCGCGCGTTTCACATGGGATTCGTGTAAAATACGATCTGGTACTCAAAAATATGATATGATGCGGAGTATCTGACCTTCGCGATATGCGAGAAGATCACGGGACAAACAGAAATCGTGGAATTCAGGGAGGTCCCGGCCTGTTGGAGATATGAGAGCGGAAAATCCCCAATATCCATGGAAACACGGAGTTACCGAGCTGATTATTTTGGTACCAGCATGGGCTACCTTGTGGAACGTACCGATGAAAAAATTCCATATCCCACAAGTAAGCGAAAAGCATCGTCTAGGCAGCCGGGCTGGAAGTGATGCAGGGAAGGCTGGCGCTGCAGATCAGGTAGTTTGCATACCCGGTGGTTTTATGCTCTGCTTGGTTCTACGATGGGGAGCGTTTGCTGGGTGGATAGGGTGTCCGTTCGTCTGTGCGGCCCATGAGGTAGTCCACACTGGTGCCGAAATAGTCGGCCAGCTTCCCTGCCAGTTCCAGCGGCAAAGGCCGCTCGCCCCGCTCGTACTTGGAATAGAGGCTTTGGTCGCACATAAGCACGGCCGCCATGGTCTTTTGTTTGATGTCTGCATCCTCCCGCAGATCTCGAATCCGTAATTTCATCTCATCACCTGATAGCAGTATATTTTGGTCATATTGTCCTATTGAAAAAATGGACGATATGTCCTAAAATATACGTAAAAATGAAACGCCGTCTGACGAGACAGCGTTTGAAAAGTGATGAGAGCGCCGCTAGAGACGGGAAGATATGCGGACACTCCTCGACAGCGATCAGGAATCCTCCTCGAAATGGTAGGCGATCAGGTCCTGCGGCTGACAGCGCATGATTTCACAAAGCCGCCCCAAGGTGTCGGTGGTAATGGTACGGTCGTGACGGATGCGCTGAAGCGTCTGTGGGTCCAGCCCCTGATTGGCCAAATAGTAGTAGGAGATGCCGTGCTTTTTCATATAAGCCCGCATCGGTTCAAACGTCATTGGCACGAAATCACCCCAACGTTATTATAAGGGCCTTGCATTTTTTATTATAGTGATTATAATCATGCTATTGAGGGCTATGAGAAAGGAGATGCGGCCATGGCGGACTATCGAAAGCCCTATTTCGCGCTGTTTAACGCAATCACGGAGGCGTTGATGTATCTGGAACTGGGTGCCTACGAGGATGTACGGGATATTCTGGTGGAGGCTCAGCAGACTGGAGAAGAACTGGTCATCTCCCAATCCGATGAGGAGGATGAGGGATCAATGAAGGCTCCGGGTTTTGGGGGAATGCGGCCCTGAAGCTGCTGGCATGAGGGGACGAGCAGGCTTTGACTTTTGTGATTTCAGCGCCGCCAACGAGGGCGGCGTTTTTTCTTGTGCTTTCCGGCGCTTTTTGATATACTGGCCATATCCAAGAGAGAGGGAGGTGGCCCATGCACGAAATTCAGGCCAAGTCCATCCTCTCCCCCCGGGGCGGTATTAACGTCTACCGGGGATGCACGCATGGGTGCATTTACTGTGACTCCCGCAGCACCTGCTACCAGATGGACCACGCCTTTGAGGACGTAGCCGTGAAGGTCAATGCTCCGGAGCTGCTGGAGGAGGCCCTCCGCCGCAAACGGCGGCGGTGCATGGTTGGTACTGGCTCCATGTGCGACCCGTATCTTCCTTTGGAGAGGGAGCTGAATGTGACCCGACGGTGTCTGGAGGCCATAGAACGGCAGGGCTTTGGCGTGGCGGTGCTGACCAAGTCCAACCTGCTCCTGCGGGATTTGGAGCTGCTGCGGCGTATCCACCGCAAGGCCAGGGTAGTGGTGTGCACTACCTTCACCACCCTGGATGAGAACCTATGCCGCTTGATCGAGCCAAACGTATGCACGACCCGGCAGCGCTTTGAGATGCTGCGGGCGTGCCGCGAGGCGGGGCTTCTTACCGGTGTGTGGCTGTGTCCCATCCTGCCGTTTTTGAACGACACGGAAGAGAATCTTCGGGGGCTGTTGGAGCTGTGCTTTGCTGCGGGCGTGGGAGCCATCATCAATTTCGGGATGGGGGTCACGCTGCGGGATGGAAACCGACAGTACTTCTATCAGGCGTTGGACCGGCACTTTCCAGGCGTCAAAGAACAATATGTCAGGCAATTCGGCAGCCGTTATGAGTGTCCCAGCCCTCGTGCCGCCCAGCTGAGCCGTATCTTTCAGGCTGAGTGCCGCGCCCGAGATGTGATCTGCGAGGCGAATCAGGCCATGTCCTGGCTGATGGAGGACCCGCAGACCGGGGAGCAGCTGCGGCTATTTTAAAAATAAGGAGGATTTCACCATGTTGTTTGTCTGTTATCCCAAGTGCACGACTTGTCAAAAAGCCCGGACTTGGCTGGACGCCCAAGGCGTCTCCTATGAGGTCCGGGACATTAAGCTCCAAAACCCCAGTGCCGAAGAGCTGCGGCAGTGGTGGCAGCGAAGCGGCCTGCCGCTGAAAAAGTTTTTCAACACCAGCGGCTTGCAGTACAAGGCCCTGGGGCTGAAGGACAAGCTCAGCGCCATGAGTGAAGAGGAGCAGTTGGAGCTGCTCTCTACCGACGGCATGCTGGTCAAGCGGCCTCTGCTGATAGGTGAGGACTTCGTGCGGGTGGGCTTCCGCCAGCCGGAGTGGGAAGAGACGCTGGGATGATTCAGCGCCTGGATTTTGCCCCGCTGGATGGAATCACCCGGTCGGTATTCCGGCGGGTGTGGTTCCGGCACTTCGGCGGCGCGGACCGGATTTTTGTGCCTTTTTTCTCCCCAACCCATCACCATATCGTGACACCTCGCGATCTGCGGGAGATCACCCGAGAGGGCGCAAAGGACCTGCCTCTGGTGCCCCAGGTCATGAGCCGTCTGGCGCCGGACTTCCTCTGGGCGGCGGAGGTGCTGGAGGATTTGGGCTACCGGGAGATCAACCTGAACCTGGGGTGCCCCTCTGGTACAGTGACTGCCAAGGGGAAGGGCTCTGGGTTTTTGTCCCGGCCGGAGGAGCTGGACGCCTTTTTTGATCAGGTGTTTTCCTCCGTCCGCCTGCCGGTGTCCGTTAAAACCCGGCTGGGCTATCAGACGCCGGAGGAGTTTCCGCGCCTGCTGGAGATCTTTAACCGCTATCCCATTGCCTGCCTCACGATCCACGCCCGGGTGCGGCCGGAGAAGTACAAGGGTCCACTCCACCTGGACGTCTTTGAGGCGGCGCTGAGAGAGAGTAAAAACCCCGTCTGCTACAACGGGGACCTCCAGACCGTGGTGGGTGTGCGGGCGTTTGAGACCCGTTTCCCGGCGGCGGAAGCAGTGATGATTGGTCGGGGAGGTGTGGCGGACCCGGCTCTTTTCCGGAAGCTTCAAGGCGGTCCCCCCGCCTCCCGGGAGGAGCTTCAATCGTTTACTCAGGAGCTGTATCGAGAATATCAGGCCTTTTACGGTCAGGTGGGCACTGCCGCCCAGCGGATGCGGGAGGTCTGGTTTTACCTCATTCACCTCTTTGAGGACACAGAGCGGCTGAACCGCCCTATGCGCCGCTTTCGGACCCCAGGGGAGTACGAGGCGGCGGAGGCAGCTATTTTTCGGGAGCTGGTACTTCGAGAGGACGCCCAGGGCGTTCTGGCTTAAACGTGGAAAACGTCCGCAGATGGCAGCTGCCGTCCGCGGACGTTTCTATTGAAACAAAGAAGGATTAACCATGTGCCGCCACCGGCAGCACATGGCCATCAGGTTATAGCGCATGGGCGGGAGGAACCCTATGCGAAAAAACCGCATGCCCTGTCAGGCTTCCCGATTTTGTGATAGATTCTATGCGCATGAGTGTTATGCATCAAACCGGAAGAGGTTCAATCCAACCTTCTCGTTAAACGCCCGGTCCACAGAACCAGGCAGGATAGTAATCACCAGCTCGCCGGTGGCGCTGATCCGGGCACGGTTTAAATGGCCGCCTGCCACGCGGCCCTGGTCATCACCGGCGCTCATATGGAGATGGCAGTAATACTCGCCATTCATGGTGCTGACGGTGCCGGTCAGGGAGACAATCTCATACCTTCCCTGAAACTGGTTAGCCTGATAGGTCTTTTCGACGGGATCAAATACCCCAACTGTAAAGTCATCCACCGCACCCAGCCCCTGGACGGAGGCAAGACGAATCCCCTCTGCCAGAGAAACAGCCCGGACCTCCTCTAAAATATCCTCGCCAGGGTCCAGCCGCACAATGCACACCTGATCAAATCTCCGGTATTCCATAAGAATCCTCCTTGATTTTTCTCCAGACTACCACAATCACAGGGAGAAATCAAGCAAGGGTCAGATCGCCGTCCTTCACCCATCCGGCCTTGCGGCAGAGCTGGTTGACGAGGGGGCAGAGGATGGCGGGCAGGACAAAGGAGATCAGAATCAGTCCGGCCCAGTCAAAGGCACCGGGGATGGTGGCCGCTGCGCCATTGGCGATGGCCTGCTCACTGGGGGAGACCCACCCGGTCCATACGCCCAGCTGACCGCACAGACCACAGGTGCCCATACCGGAATTGATGGCAGCGCCGTTCATTTCCAGTTTGAAAAGGCAAGTGGCAATGGGGCCGGTGATGGCAGAGGTGACAGTGGGCGCAATCCAGATGCGGGGGTTTTTCACAATATTGGGCATCTGCAGCATGGAAGTGCCCAAGCCCTGGCTCACGAGACCGCCCCAGCGGTTTTCCCGGAAGCTCATGACTGCAAAGCCCACCATCTGGGCGCAGCAGCCTGCTACAGCGGCGCCGCCGGCCAGTCCCGTCAGACCCAGTACAGAGCAGATGGCGGCGGAGGAAATGGGCAGTGTTAGCGCCACACCCACCAGGACGGACACCAGAATTCCCATCCAGAAGGGCTGGAGGAGGGTGGCCTGCATGATGAGCTGTCCAAAGGCGCTGGCAGCAGCGCCGATGGGCGGCGCGATGACCCATGCCGCGCCGATGCCAACGAGGGTGGTGAAGATCGGGGTCACAAGGATGTCGATTTTGGTCTCCTTGCTGATGGCCTTGCCGCACTCAGCAGCGATGATGGCCACAAACAGTACGGCAAGTGGACCGCCCGCGCCGCCCAGTGCATTGCAGGCATAGCCGACGGTAGCAAGGGAGAACAGCACCAGGGGCGGCGCCTGGAGAGCATAGCCGATGGCGATGGCCATAGCCGCTCCGCTCATAAAGGAAGCCATGCCGCCAATGGTATAGGGGACCTCGTTGATTTGGATAATGGGCGCAGTGAGAAAGCCGATGTGGAATTGGGTACCGATGGTATTGAGGATAGTGCCGATCAGCAACGAGCAGAACAGCCCCTGGGCCATGGCGCCCAAGGCGTCAATCCCGTACCGCTTGGCGGAGATGACAATGTTTTTGCGTCGGAGGAAGCCTTTGAACCTTTCCATGGGTAACACCTGCTTTATGTAAAATTAGTGTGGTACACAGGTGTCTTGACACCTGTGTACCACACTATACACGCAAAAGCCGCCCTTGTCAACTGCTTTTTAAAGGCTGCATCCCGCGCAAAACTCCTTCCTGGTGAGAGGAGCGGGGGAGTGCCTCCCAAAAGAAACGCGGTGCCGGACAGACGGCAGGGTGAACCAGGTCCTCACTGGTCCAGAACCTCCTTAAAATCCGGGCATAGATTGGGGCGATGGATATCCAGGATCATGGGAAGCTGTTTTTCACAGAATACCTTATCCAGACCCTCCATACCATATTTCAGCTTGTACTCGATCTCCTCCTTGTAGGCAGGGATGACGCTGTAGAAATTGATCTTCCGGCCGTCCTCAGCGTTCAAACCGCCAAGACGGTTATCCTCGCCGGTCCAGCTCAGCACCACGCCTCCGAAGCCCACGCCATCACAAAGCGGTGTGTACTCTGGACCATTGGGCACAGTGTGCCCCCAACCCAGCCAGGTCTCATACTCATGGGGGAACCGGGCCAAAAATTTCAGCATCCGGACAGGCCAGTAGGAGGATTCAGGCATGTCACTGGAGAGGGAGAACTCTTTCCCCAAGTCCCAGCTGCCAGGGAGAAACAGATAGAGTTCCGCATATTTAAGGTCCTCCCGGTCCGAAAGCTCATCCGGCAGGGTCATGGGGAGATCACTCATGCCGGTGGTGTAGAGAACATAGAAATCCTGTTTTTCCGTGGGCCGCATAATGTTTATGTCGATGTGTACCAGATCGCTGATCAGCTCGTGGAACACAAAACTCTCTCTTCCAGGAAAGAGCGCTTCAAAATGTTCAGTAATCTCCTCAGCATAGGCACCTACCGACTCCGGCGGCCGCCAGCCCGGTTCCTCTGGCGTCTCATAGCGATAGATTGGCGAGCCGCCGGGAGTGACCCTCGGCTTTTTGCGGAATTTGTCAAGAAAACCCATCCAGAAACCTCCTGTCAGAACACATTCATGCTTCAATTAAAATATGCATCCGTCGCAGTGCGTCCAATACTCGCTGCCAGGACGCCTCATCGGGGCAGGAAATCGTATGGAGATGAATCCCCTCTGTCAGATCAGACAGGGGACGGGCGTCAGACTGGGCGCAGCGGTCCAGGAACTGCTGCACATCGTACCGGCTGGAGAGCTGCAATGGGCCGGTGAGCTGTCCATAGACAGGATGATCCACGATGACATCCAATACAGTGCAGCCGTTGTCCACCATGGCGTTGAGCTCCGCCTCCATGCCGGAGGCACTGTGGCGGCAGACAATCTGACGCAAAAGGCCAGCCGGTGAGCGCTGCATGACATACCCGCGGGGGGTGGCGGTGATGTCCGCGCCAGTAGCCCGCAGAAGAGCAACATCTCCCACAACGATCTGCCGGCTCACGGAGAACCGCTCTGCCAGAACACCGGCACTGACTGGCTGATCAGACTGCCGCAGCGTATTGAGGATGGCCTGTCGGCGCTGTTCTGCCTGCATAAGCATCCCTCCCTCTAGCATGGAAATCCAAAGCGGCATGGCCGCCCGGCGTTATGACAGCAGTATAGCACATTTCTAGGGAAAAGCAATCAAAAGAGCGCCATTGGCGCTCTTTTTCAGGCGTCAACCGCCCAGGTATGCTTTTTTAATAGCGGGATTTTCCAGTAGCTCCTGGCCGGTGCCAGTGGTAACGACTTTCCCGGTTTCCAGCACATAGCCGCGATCAGCGACATTCAAAGCTGCCTGTGCATTCTGCTCCACCAGCAAAATTGTGGAGCCGGAACGGTGCAGATCCTGAATGATGGAAAAGATCTGCTCCACGAGAATCGGCGCAAGGCCCATGGAGGGCTCATCCAGCATCAGTAGCTTGGGATGGCTCATCAGGGCCCGGCCCATAGCTAACATCTGCTGCTCACCGCCGGAAAGCGTGCCCGCCACCTGCTTGCGGCGTTCCCTCAGACGGGGGAACAGATCATAGACCCGCTCCAGATCGGCGGAAATACCAGAGCCGGGCTGCGTATAGGAGCCCATTTCCAGATTTTCCTGCACCGTCATCTGCAAGAAGACGCGGCGTCCCTCCGGCACGAGTGCCAGGCCCCGGGAGACAATTTTGTGCGCAGGAACCTTCCCCAGGTTCTCGCCAAGAAAGGTGACAGAGCCGGTGTGACTGTGGAGCAGTCCCGCAATGGTGTTCAGCGTGGTGGATTTTCCAGCGCCGTTGGCTCCGATCAAGGTGACGATTTCCCCCTCATTGACCTCAAAGGAGATGCCCTTGATGGCGTGGATACTGCCATAATAGACATTGATATTGTCTACAGTTAAGATTGCCGCCATACTCACGCCTCCTTTTTCTTGCCAAGATAGGCCTCAATGACTGCGGGATTGGACTGGATATCTGCCGGCGTGCCCTTGGCGATGATACGGCCAAAATTCAGCACCGCGATGCCCTCGCAGATGTTCATGACCAGACTCATGTCGTGTTCAATCAACAGTACCGCGATCTGGAAGGTATCACGAATTTTTCGGATGTTTTCCATCAGCTCCGCCGTCTCGGAGGGGTTCATACCCGCAGCGGGCTCATCCAAAAGCAAAAGAGAGGGATTGGTGGCAAGCGCTCGTACGATTTCCAACCGGCGCTGCGCGCCATAGGGCAGCGAACCCGCCTTGGCTCCAGCCAGATCTTCCATATGGAACAGGCTCAAAAGCTCCAATGCCCGGTCATGGACCACCTTTTCCTCTTTCCAGAATTTCGGCAGGCGGAAGATGCCGCTCCACATGCTGTAGGACATCTGGGCGTCCATGGCCACGGTGACATTTTCCTCTACCGTCAGGTCATTGAAAAGGCGGATATTCTGAAAAGTCCGGGCAATACCGGCCCGGTTTACCTGGGCGGTGGTCATGCCGTGGGTATCCTTGCCATCCAGCAGGATGGTGCCCTTAGTGGGCTGATAGACTTTAGTCAGCAGGTTAAAAACCGTGGTTTTACCGGCGCCATTGGGCCCGATCAGGCCGGAGATCTCCGTTCGGCCGATGGCAATGTTAAAATCCTCCACCGCCGCGAGGCCGCCGAAGTTGATGCCCACGTTGATGCACTCCAAAATCGGGGACTTGTCGATGTCCCGGTCCGGTAGCATGTTAGGGGAGGGGACAGGAATCAGTTTTGAGAACATATCACATGGCCTCCTTTCCGGTACTCTTGCGGGAACCGCCCCGGCGGAAGCGGCTGAAAAACACCTTGAAGGTGGGATTATTGGTAGCCAGCATCACCAGGATCAGCACGATGGCGTACACCAGCATCCGATAGTCGGAGAAAGCACGGAGCATCTCTGGAAGCACCGTCAGTGCGGCGGCGGCAATCAGGGAACCCCAGATGTTGCCAAGACCGCCCAGCACCACAAAGACCAGAATCAAAATGGAGGTGTTAAAGTTGAACTTGGTCGCCTGGAGAGAGGAGAAATTCAAGCCGTACAACGCGCCGGCGGCGCCGGCCAGAGCGGCGGAGGTAACAAAAGCCATCATTTTGTATTTGGTGATATTTAATCCAATGCTCTCTGCGGCAATGCTGTTGTCCCGCAGCGCCATAACAGCCCTGCCCGCTCGGCTGTGTTTCAGATTTAAAACCACCGCCAATGTCACCATCACCAGCAGAAAGCCTGCGGTGAAGGTTGCAATGGTATTGGTGCCGGCGGCACCCTGAGCACCCTTGATGATGGCAAGGCCGTCCTCCTCCAGATGAAGGTCCGCGATGCTCTTACTGCCGGTGATGTTGAGGGCGATGTGCAGCCCCCGGGAGTCGTGGCCCACCAGAAGACAGTTGACCAGCTCCTTGATGATTTCGCCAAAGGCCAGTGTGACAATGGCCAGGTAGTCGCCCCGGAGCCGCAGCACTGGCGTGCCTACGATGACACCTGCCAGCGCGGCCACCAGCGCACCGACCACCATGGCAATCGCCAGCCGGATAGGCTCGGAGGGAATGGCGCTCTGCAGGCTCATGGCGGCGATAATGCCGGAGAAGGCACCCACGCTCATGAATCCCGCGTGGCCCAGACTCAGCTCCCCCAAGATACCTACGGTCAGGTTCAGCGACACCGCCATGGACATATAGCAGCAGATGGGGACCAGCTGACCGGACAGGGACCGGCTCAATCCGCCGCTGGCATTTAGGGTGCTCAGCACGGCAAAGGCGGCGATCACGCCAAGGTAAGTGAGAAAGTCTGTGCGGGTGTGTTTTTGAATGCGCAGTTTTTTCATATTTGTCACCTCACACTTTCTCAGGCACGTATTTGCCAAGAAGACCCGCGGGTCGCACCAGCAGCACCACGATCAGCACAGCAAAGACAATGGAATTGGCCAGATTGGTGGAGATATAGGCTTTGGCCAGAGACTCAATGATGCCCAGCAGCAACCCGCCCAGGAACGCGCCGGGAATGGAGCCAATGCCGCCAAAGACCGCGGCGGTAAAGGCTTTGATGCCCGGCATGGAGCCGGTGGTGGGGGAGAGAATGGAATAGGACGAGCACAGTAGCACACCGGCAATGGCCGCCAGGGCAGAGCCGATGGCAAAAGTGGTGGAGATCGTAGCATTGACATTGATACCCATCAGTTGTGCGGCGCCCTTATCCTCTGAGCAGGCGCGCATGGCCTTTCCCATTTTGCTCTGGTTGATGAAGGTGGTGAGAGCTGCCATGATGACAAGGCATACCGCCACCGTGAGCAAGGAAACATAAGGGATGGAGAGCTTGCCGCCGAACAGGGGCAGCGAGCCGCTGATGAGGGGAGGATAGGAGATGCTGGCCGCGCCCCAAATCAGCAAAGCGGAATTTTGCAGGAAGTAGCTCACGCCAATGGCGGTGATCAATACCGCCAAGGAGGGCGCAGCACGCAGGGGTTTGTAGGCCAGCCGTTCGATGACCACACCCAGCACCGTGCAAACCAGCACTGCCAGCACAACGCCAATCCATCCGGGCAGGCCCAGATAGCTGACGGCACAAAACGAAATATAGCCGCCCACCATGATGACATCCCCGTGAGCAAAGTTCAGCATCTTGGCAATGCCGTAGACCATGGTGTAGCCCAGGGCGATCAGAGCGTATACACTGCCAAGGCTGATGCCGCTGATCAGATAAGACAAGAATTCCATATGAACACACACCTCTTTTTCTTTCTCTATGGCAGAAACGGGGGCGGGAGGGAGGCTCCCGCCTCCGTTTCCGCCACAGAAGCGGGGGAGGGCCGCCGGGAGGAGTTCCCTCCCGGCGGTCCATCTGTTGGAGAGTTAGGGCAGGACGTACACGCCGTTTTCGATCACAACTGCCATGGGTGCCTTGGACACAGCGCCGGAGGCATCCCAGGTCATGCCCTGGCCGGTGAGGCCGTCCACCGTGATGGTGGGCATCACGGGGACAAGAGCCTCGCAGATGTCGACAGCGGACATGTCGGCGGTGCAGCCGGCGGCTTCCAGAGCAGCCTTGAGGATATACACGGCATCATAGGCATCGGCGGCAAACTGGTTGGGAATCTCGCCAAACTGCTCTTCATAGGTCTTGACAAAGGTCTGGGTCCGCTCGTCCTCCGCGTCGGCGGAGAAGGGGGTCAGCAGCATGACGCCCTCAGCCAGAGAGGTGTCAAAGCCGGACAGGGTCAGGATTCCGTCCATGCCATCCACGCCGAAGAAGGTGGGAGTATAGCCCATCTGATTGGCCTGGTTCAAAATCACAGAGGCTTCCTGATAGTAGATGGGCAGGAACAGCAGGTCCGCACCGGCGGACTGGGCGGCAGTGAGCTGAACGGAGAAATCGCTCTTAGTGTCGGCAGTGAAGGTGCCCTCATAGACGACCTCCAGGCTCTTGGCTTCCGCTTCGGCCACAAAAGTGTCCCGGATGCCCTGGGAGTATGCGATGTCGTTTTGATAGATCACGGCAACCTTGGCACCAGACATATTCTCGGCCATGTAGTCGGCAGCGCCGGTTCCCTGGTTGGGGTCGGTGAAGCAGACCTGGAAGACATTATCCTTCCCATCGATAATGTCGGTGGAGGAGCCGGAGGGGGTCAGCATGAAGGTCCGGTCTTCATTGACCACAGAGGAAACGGCAATGGATGCACCGGTGGTGGTGGGGCCAACCAGCATCTGCATACCCCAGTCCATCAGAGTATTGTAGGCGTTGACGGAGGTCTCACCATCCGCCACATCGTCCTCAGACTGAAGCTCGAACTGGATATCGCCGCTGGCGGCATTGATTTCATCCACGGCAATCTTGGCGCCATTGGCAACGGCCTGGCCATAGATCGCATTGTCACCGGTCAGAGGACCGATGGTGCCGATTTTAAAGGTGCCGCCGGCAGTGCCAGTAGTATTGCTGGCATCGTTTGTGGTATCGTCTGTGGTGTCGTCGGTGGTACCAGAGTCACCGCCGCAGGCTGCCAGACTGAGGACCATGACCATGGCCATCATCAGAGCAAAGAGTTTCTTTTTCATCGTGTTCTTCTCCTTTTAAAGAAATATTATACAAAAAAGCGGCTGTACCTTTCGGCGCAGCCGCTTTGCTGTATCAACATACCTTATAAAAACCCCCGCGCCCAGGGCATATTCACTTTTCCGCATGGCAGCAATACTACCAGCAATACCAGGACAATGCCCAAAATGGACAGGCTAATCAGGCCGCAAATAATAATGGACGCCATAATAATGGCGTCCAGAGCGGCAATTTTAGCGCAGCAAGAAGTGGCGTTCGCATAAGAAGCGGACGCATGATGAGACTGCATCGGATAACACATAGTGCAAGTCATAAAGTCCGCCTCCCTCTGCGCAAATGGTTGCGTGAATGATTGTTTTTATTCTAGCGGTTTAACCATGGAAAGTCAACCACTGCGCAGGGGAGAATAGTCACAAAATTGCAAAAAAATCGGAAAGAAAATCTATGCCGAATCAATAAAATCCATCGAATCTGTGGACACGTGCAGGCCCGGCCTAACCACGGCTCAGGGACCGCAGCGCCGGCGGCAGCGGGCACAGTCGCCTCCACAGCTGCCCCTGTGCCGGCGGCAGGACCGCACGGCCAGCGTCAGCCAGAGGGCGACTCCGGCCAGAATCAAACCTTCCAGCACGGCAGTCACCTCAGACAAAAAACAGTGCGGCCCGGTATACCACCAGCGCTACCATCCACGCAACGGCGCACTGACTGATTGCCACGCCAGCGGCCTGCCAGCCAGAGTTCAGTTCCCGCCGCACCGCGGAGATGGCTGCCACACAAGGGGTATAGAGCAGTGTAAATGTCAAAAAGCTAACAGCAGTCACAGGGGTAAAGAGAGTGCCGAGGGCTGATGCCGTCACATCAGCACCTGCGCCTGTCAAGATACCCAGCGTAGAGATTACAGACTCCTTGGCAATAAAACCGGTAATCAAGGAGGTGGAGACCCGCCAATCCCCAAAGCCCAGTGGAGCGAACAGGGGGGCGATCCAGGCGCCCACCGTGGCAAGAAGGCTGTCAGAACTGTCGGCCACCAGATTCAGCCGGGTATCAAAGGTCTGCAGAAACCACACGACAATGGTGGCGATAAAGATGATCGTAAAGGCGCGGGTCAGAAAGTCCTTGGCCTTGTCCCAGCACAGCTGCCCCACACTCCGGGCAGAGGGGAAGCGGTAGTTGGGAAGCTCCATGACAAAGGGGACGGGGTTGCCGCGGAAGGCGGTCTTTCCCAGGACCTTCGCGGCGAGAATTCCCACCAGGATGCCGCCTAAGTAAAGCATGATCATTACCAGCGCCGCACAGTCCGGGAAAAAGGCGGCGGAAAAAACTCCGTAGATAGGGATTTTTGCAGAGCAGCTCATGAACGGCGTGAGAAGAATGGTCATCCGGCGGTCCCGTTCCGAGGCCAGCGTCCGGGTGGACATGATGGCGGGGACGGAGCAGCCAAAGCCGATCAGCATCGGGACGATGCTGCGGCCGGAAAGACCGATCTTCCGCAGCAGCTGGTCCATGAAGAAGGCCACCCGGGCCATGTAGCCGGTATCCTCTAGGATAGAGAGAAAGAAAAAGAGAACCACAATGATGGGCAAAAAGCTCAACACACTGCCCACGCCGGCAAAAATGCCGTCGATCACGAGACTATGTACCACCGAGTTCAGGCCGTAGGAGGTCAGTCCTGCGTCCACAGCGGCGGAGAGAGCGTCGATGCCGGCGGCCAGCAGGTCTGAGAGAAACGCGCCGATCACCTCGAACGTCAGGTAGAAGATCCCCAGCATAATGCAGAAGAACAGGGGCAGGGCCAGGTACTTGTTGGTCACTACCCGGTCAATGGCCTCGCTGCGCTCCCGCTCCCGGGACTCCCGGCATTTCACCACCGTGTCCCGGCAGACATTCTCAATGAAGTCATAGCGCATGTCCGCCAGGGCGGCGTTGCGGTCCATGTCGTGCTCCGACTCCATCTCCTGAACGCTGTGCTCGATGAGCTCCAGCTCGTTCTGGTCCAGCTCCAGCCGGGCGCGGATGTCCTCGTCGCCCTCAATGAGCTTCGTGGCGGCAAAGCGCACCGGAAGCCCTGCTTTCTCCGCGTGGTCCTCGATCTGGTGCACTACTGCGTGGATACAGCGGTGGACCGGCCCCGGCGCGCAGAAGTCGTACACCGCCGGGTAGACCCGGTTTTTTGCCGTGGCAACTGCGGTTCGGATCAGCTCTTCTACACCCTCATTCTTCACCGCGGAGATGGGCACCACCGGGATGCCCAGGGCCTGGGACATCCCCTGGATGTTGATGGTGCCCCCGTTGGCGGACACCTCGTCCATCATGTTCAGCGCCAGCACCATGGGAATATGCATTTCCATGAGCTGCAGCGTCAGATAGAGGTTGCGCTCGATGTTGGTGGCGTCCACAATGTTGATGATGCCGTCTGGCCGCTGGTTCAGAATGAAATCCCGGGTGACGATCTCCTCCGGTGTATAGGGCCGGATGGAGTAGATGCCGGGCAGATCCACCACCGTGCAGTTCTTCTGCCCCCGGACGGCGCCGGACTTCTGGTCCACCGTGACGCCGGGAAAATTACCCACGTGCTGGTTGGAGCCGGTGAGCTGGTTGAAGAGCGTGGTCTTGCCGCAGTTTTGATTGCCGGCCAGCGCGAAAATCATGGCTTTTTCACCTCCACGGTGATGTTGCGGGCGTCTTCCTTCCGCAGGGACAGGGCATAGCCCCGAATCCGCAGCTCCATAGGGTCCCCAAGAGGTGCCAGCTTTTCCACGCGGACGGAGGTCTTGGGGATGAGTCCCATATCCAGCAGCCGACAGCGCAGAACACCTGTGCCGCCCACTGAGGTGATGACAGCCTCCTGACCCAGAGGCAGCATATCTAAAGTCATTGGTAAATCCTCCTAAAAAGTTAGCATAATCTAACTATTGAGAGTGTACCACGCACAGCCGCTAGAGTCAAATCAAAAAATATGAAAAAAGGATAGAAAATTCCAGAATTCCATTGTGCAACTTGCGGGAGATTTCCGGTTGTGATATTATAGTGACGAGGTGATCAAGGATGTTGACATTGAACCATTTCAATTTTAATGTGAGCAATTTGGAGCGATCTTTGCAATTTTATCAGGAGGCGCTGGGACTGCGGGAGGTGCAGAGGAAAGCGCCGGAGGACGGGCGCTTTATCATTGTGTTTCTTGGTGACGGAAAGACAGATTTCCGCTTGGAGCTGACATGGCTGCGGGACCATCCACAGCCCTATGATCTGGGGGAGTGTGAATTCCATTTGGCAATGCAGGCGGAGGACTATGATGCCGCCCACGCAAGGCACAAGGCCATGGGGTGCATCTGCTACGAAAACCAGGAGATGGGAATCTATTTCATTTCCGATCCAGACGGGTATTGGATTGAAATCATCCCAGCCCGGTAGGGCCGAGGAGCACCAGCTTTCCCAGGACGCACTGCAAAAGGGGGTTGCACACCGGGCGGCGATATGGTAAACTAGCAGCTATCATGGGCGCCTGTGAGAGCCCATAGAAAGTATTTTTTGGTTGGGAGAGATCATCATGAAAAGAGTCTTTGTACTTGTGACGGCCCTGGTGATGGCACTGAGCCTTGCTGCCTGCGGTGGAGATGCCGAGGCTAACGAAGGACGTGTCAACGACACCATGGAGACCTATTTCTTTGACTTCACGGTAAACAGCGCCTATTTGACGGCGGACTATGAGGGCTACACGCCGGCAGAGGGGAATGTGTTGCTGGTGGCCTCCATCACGGTTAAGAATACGTTCCAAGAGAGCATTGAGATGTATGATACGGACTTCCAGCTGGCCTGGGGAGAGGAAGATGACGCCTACGCCTACCCAGTGACCACCGATATGGAGACCTTTGAGGAACTGGACCCGGTTGGGGAAAACCAGCTTCCTGGTACATACCCCCTGGCGGTCAATGAGGAGCGCAGCGGGGAACTGGTCTACGAGGTTCCGTCCGGTTACACGGATTTCTCGATCTGCTACCTGGAGATGTTTGATGACGGCACGGAAGAGGGCGACACAGGGGATTACCATTTTGTCTACTTTACCGCCGAGGATCAGACTTGATTTTCTGTACCAAATGAAAAGCGCCACCGCAGTGCGGTGGCGCTTTTTTTATGCACTTACCACACCAGGGTGGCAAAATAGTCCTCCAAAGTTTCCGCACGGCGAATCAGATCCACAGAGCCGTCCTCCCGCAGCAGCAGCTCTGCAGAGCGGAGCTTGCCATTATAATTGTATCCCATCGCCCTGCCATGGGCACCGGTATCATGAATCACCAGCAGATCCCCCCGGTCAATTTTGGGCAGCATCCGATCCACGGCGAATTTATCATTGTTTTCACATAGGGAGCCCACCACGTCATACTTGTGGTCGCAGGGGGCATGCTCCTTGCCCATCACAGTGATGTGGTGATAGGAGCCGTACATGGCGGGCCGCATCAAATCACAGGCACAGGCATCCACGCCGATATACTCCTTATAAATATGCTTTTCATGCATGGCCCGGGTTACAAGGTGTCCATAAGGGGCCAGCATAAAGCGGCCCAACTCTGTATAGAGAGCCACATCCCCCAAACCGGCGGGCACCAGAATTTCCTCATAGGCCTTGCGGACGCCCTCACCAATCACGGCGATGTCGTTTTCAGGCTGATCCGGGTGATAGGGAACGCCCACACCGCCGGAGAGGTTGATAAAGGTGACGCGGCAGCCGGTTTCCTCCTTTAGTTCCACAGCCAGCTGGAAGAGCATCCGCGCCAGGACTGGATAATACTCATTGGAGAGAGTATTGGACGCGAGGAAGCTGTGCAGGCCAAATTCCCTAGCACCTTTTGCGGCCAACACACGGTACGCCTCGGAAATCTGGGCGCGGGTCATGCCGTATTTGGCATCTCCAGGGTTGTCCATGACCTGAAAACCCTCCCGGGTTTCACCCAGAGCGAACACGCCGCCGGGATTGTACCGGCAGCAGACCTTTTCCGGAATCTTTCCGGTGGCGCGCTCCAGATCCTCAATCAGTGTGAAGTCATCCAGGTTCATGATAGCGCCCAGCTTGTCCGCCAACTGAAATTCTTCCGGAGGCGTCTCATTGGAAGAGAACATGATATCCTCCCCGGTGATGCCACACCGCTCCGCCATGATGAGTTCCGCCAGAGAGGAGCAGTCACACCCGCAGCCCTCTTCTTTCAAAAGTTTTAAAATTGCAGGTGTGGGAGTGGCTTTCACAGCAAAATACTCCCGGTAGCCGGGATTCCAGGCGAACGCGGCTCTCAGGCGCCGGGCGTTTTCCCGAATGCCCCGCTCATCGTAAAGATGGAAGGGGGTAGGGTATTGGGCGGCAATCGCCTCCAGCTGATCTTTGGTCACAAAAGGGACTTTCATGCGGGCACCTCAAATCTTTCTCTCTGGCCGGACTGCCTCAGGGGAGGCTTCGACCGTCTGTTCACAAGAAATCTGGATCACTAGCCTCGCACCAGTGTCACAGATTTTTTCATCATATCACACTTGTCCTCTCCTGGCAAGAGACAGCCTCTCCTTTGTGCATGATGCCAAGGCTTTTCAGCGTTCCGGCAGGCGCGGAAGAGCTTTGCCGTAATACAGGTGATCAAAGTAGCAGCCGGACAGGCAGGCAATCTCCGGCAGCCTGCCCCACTCTGAAAACCCATATTTTTTCAAAAGCGCAATGCTGGCACTGTTGCAGTCCAGCAAAATGGCCACCAGGGTCCGAAATCCAAGCCGCTGGGCTTCTGAGAGCATGAACTCCATCAGGCGGCTGCCAATACCCTGGCCATGGATGCTGAAGTCCAGATAGCAGCTGATTTCGGCCGTGTCCGCCAGGGCAGGCCGTCCAGAGCGGTAGGGGGAGAGATAGGCGTAACCGACAACTTTCCCTTTCAGCAGGCAGGTGAAAAGGGGAAAACGCTCCTGATCGTGTTCCAGCAGCCAAGCTCGCCGAGCCTCGGTAGGAAATGGCTCCGTGTCACAGGTACGGCTTCCGTCCAGGATGGCCTGATTATAAATAGCGGCCAGACGTTCCAGATCGGACTCCATGGCTTTTCGTATTTGCAACGCAGCCACCTCCTTTTTCTAGCATTGAGATTATCATATCATATAGGCTTCTGGCAGGCAAGGGAGGGCTGTCCGGCATACAGGAAGATAAACAGCTTATCGGTTGATGAGATAGAGTCCGGCTAGACAGATCATGACGCCGATGACTTTTTGGGGAGTGATCGTTTCGTTGTATAGAAGCGCTCCGACGAAAATGAGGGCCACAGCCAGGAATGCGCTTTGCACTGTGGAGGCGATGCTGACCGGCCAGCCGACCTTGTAGGCATAAATATAACCCACCTCCAGGCCCACCACAGAAATTCCAAGCAGAATGGGGGCGGCATTCAGCTTGCTGCACTCCTGGAGAAGATGGGGAGTGCGATTCATGGCAAAAAACATGAGCCCTGAACAAACGGCTCCTACCAGGTATGTGACCGTCATAGACGCCATGACATCCATGTCTTTGGGAACGGACTTGGCGCAGATTTGGTACAGAATGTTGGATGCCACGATTAGTACAATGGGCCAGATATCAGACATTGCTTCTCCTCCTCAAATTAAAGACAGCCAGACTGCTTCAGCCTGACTGTCGGTAGGTGCTCACCCATGATGAATGATAGCATAGAAGATATCTTGGCGTCAATACCGGGCGTACAGATTTCCTTATCAGGAGCAGGATGTTTGAAAAATGGCGCGCTGAGTGAACCGGCTGCTTTCGAGTTTCAGGCTGTGTCCAGTCATCAGCGGTCCCGCCATTTGATTGCCCAGATCAAAGAAACCTGGAAATACTTCCGGAAGAATCGAGGTTCTGTCTTGACGAGTCTGCCATTTCATGGTATGATGCCTGCGTCTCTGGAAAGAATGATACTGACCAGCGACCACAGGACTTCAGTCTGTCGTTCTGGCGGCGAGGGAGGGTTCCAAGCCGTAAGACGGGGGAAGAGGCGCGGGATGTTCCGCGCCTGTTTGGTGATGTGCTTATTGCCCCCTCTGCTGGAATGGCGGAGGGGGTATTTTACATGGATCAGGAGGAATTGTCATGGAAACACGGGTGGCGCTGGTTGCCATCATTGTGCGGGAAAACGCCTCGGTACCGGCCCTCAATGAGCTGCTGCACCAGTATGGCAGCTATATGGTTGGCCGCATGGGAGTACCCTACCGCAGCAGGGGTGTCAACATTATCAGCGTGGCGATGGATGCGCCCGCCGATGTGATCTCTGCGCTCTCCGGGAAAATCGGGAAGCTGCCGGGGATCACTGCCAAAACTGTGTACGCGCCGGAAGACGCGCTGTCTTAGAAGAAAGGAAGAGAAGAATATGAACGTATGGAAGAAAAGTCTGGCACTGTGCCTGACCCTAATGATGCTGGCGTCCCTCGCCGCCTGCGGCGGAGACCAGGAGCCCGATGAAACGCCCGCAGAGGAGCCGGTCACACTCCGGGTGGCCGCTTTGAAGGGGCCCACCGCCATGGGCATGGTAAAGCTGATGGATGACAGTAAGCCTGTGACGGAGGCCGTGAAAGAACTGGAAAAAGAGCATGAAGATGTGGTTACCTCCGGAAATCTCTACGACTTTACGCTGGCGGCCTCGGCGGATGAGGTGACTCCGCTGCTGATTCAGGGAGAGCTGGACATGGCCTGCGTCCCGGCAAACCTTGCCTCCGTGCTTTATAACCGCACGAAGGGCGAGATTGTGACTCTGGCGGTGAATACCCTAGGCGTCCTCTACATGGTGGAAAACGGCAACGCCGTGCAGTCCCTTGCAGATTTGAAGGGCAAAACCATTGTGGCTGCCGGAAAGGGCTCCACGCCGGAGTATGCCCTGCGGTATCTGCTCTCTGAAAATGGAATTGACCCGGATGCGGACGTGGTCATTGACTGGAAAAGCGAGCACAGCGAGTGTGTGGCGGCCCTGGCCACCGGCGCAGCCACGATTGCGCTGCTGCCCCAGCCCTTTGTCACCGTGGCCCAGGGCAAAATTGAGGGGCTGCGGATGGCGCTGGACCTGACCAAGGAATGGGACGCACTGGATAACGGTTCCGCTCTGCTCACCGGCGTGGTGGTTGCCCGCAAGGAATTTGTAGAGGCCCATCCGGCGGCGGTCAGCGATTTCCTGGAGCAGTACAGCGCGTCTGTTGACTGGGTGAATGCCAATACTGCGGATGCCGCCGCTCTCATCGGGGAGTATGAGATTGTGGATGCCGCCGTGGCGGAGAAGGCTCTGCCCTATTGCAATATCGTCTGCATCACCGGCGGCGAGATGAAGGAGAAGCTCTCCGGCTATCTCCAGGTGCTCTTTGACGCGGACCCCGCCTCTGTGGGCGCGGACCCCACCGACGAGAGCTCAGGGCTCCCCGCCGACGACTTCTACTATGGTGCGTAAAAACGCCGTCCGCCTTTGGGCGGTGGTGTTTTGGCTGGTGGTGTGGCAGCTTGGCAGCATGGCCTTTGGCCAGACGCTGCTGCTGCCCTCCCCACTGGCTGTGCTGTTGCGGTTGGCATCGCTGGCGGCCACGGTGGAGTTTTGGTCGGCGGTGGGTTGGTCCGCAGCGCGGATTTTAGGGGGCTTTGCCCTGTCCTGCCTTGCTGCGGTGTTGCTGGCGGTGCCGGCTTTCCGGTGGCGGCGGATACAGGAACTGCTCTCTCCGCTGGTGGCGGCGGTGAAGGCGGTTCCTGTGGCCTCCTTCATCATTCTGGCGCTGGTGTGGCTGAACAGCCGCCAGCTGTCTTTGTTCATTGCGGGGCTCATGGTGTTTCCAACCGTATATACAAATGTGCTCATCGGTATTGGCCAGACCGATCCAAAGCTCTTGGAGATGGCACGGGTTTTCCGGGTGCCGCTGACACGGCAGGTGACAGGGATTTACCTCCCGGCGATTCTGCCCTACTTCCGTGCTGCCTGCTCGCTGAGCCTGGGCCTCTGTTGGAAGGCCGGCATCGCGGCGGAGGTCATCGGCCTTCCGGGCGGCTCGCTGGGAGAACGGCTGTATACCGCAAAGGTCTATTTCCAGACGGAGGACCTCTTTGCCTGGACGGCTGTGATCGTGGCCGTGTCCCTGATTTTTGAGAGACTGTTTTTACGGGCGGTAAACGCCCTGGCAGAAAGGCTGGGCAGCCTATGAGGATCTCGGTAGAGCATCTTGGGAAATCCTATCACGGAACGCCAGTACTCCGGGATGTGACGTTTACGGCGGGGCCTGGAATCACCTGCGTGATGGCACCCTCCGGCGTGGGAAAGACCACCCTGCTGAGGCTTTTGCTGGGGTTAGAAACACCGGATGAAGGGAGCGTCCGCCTGCCGGAGAACTGTCGCTGGGCCGCCGTGTTTCAGGAGGATCGGCTGTTGGAGCACCTGGACGCCTGGGGCAATCTCCACTTGATTGGGACACGCCAGGGCGAGGCCCGCGCAGCCGCAATGCTGGCAGAACTGGGGCTGGCGGAGACGGCGGAAAGACCAGTGCGGGAGTACTCCGGCGGAATGCGCCGGCGTCTGGCGCTGATCCGGGCACTCCTGGCGCCTTCTGATGCTCTGGCGCTGGATGAGCCCTTTTCTGGCCTGGATGATGAAAATCGAGCTGTGTGCCGCGCTGTTCTCCAGCGGGAAACAGTGGGAAAACCAGTGTTGTTGGTGACGCATGACGAGGATGATGCAGCCGGCCTGGACGCCCGAATCATCCGCCTTGCACCTGCACGTTAAGATTCTGCAAAGGCGCTGGTGTTTCTGCAAAAGCTATGATACAATAGCTCCGGAACAGCAGTTGTATCACGTCCTTTTGATCTGTACGCCAACAGCATATCAGGATCATCTGCCGGAAAATTGACACATTGCGTCCTGGATGCCGCCTGATACTAGGGTGGGAAGATACGCGCGCTGGTATCATTTAGCTGACATTTACCTGGCCGGAGGGAGAAACACCTATGATCAAAATTACCACAGACAGCACCTGCGATCTGCCTGCTGAGCTGCTGACAAAGTATGATATTTCCGTGACGCCTCTGGGCGTGGTGATGGGAGACCATTTATATCAGGACGGCGTGAATATCACCACGGCAGATATTGCCGCGCACGTGGATGCCGGCGGGGGAATTACCACCACCAATGCGGTGAACGCGGCAGACTATGAGACGCTTTTCCGAGAGCTGATCGCCCAGTATGACGCTGTGATTCATATCAATATCGGCGCGGGATTTTCCTGCTGTCACCAGAATGCCAAGCTGGCGGCGGAGGAGGTTCCCGGTGTCCATGTGTTCAGCTCAGAGAATTTGTCTGTCGGCCACGGCATGGCAGTTCTGCTGGCAGCGGAGGCGGCCCGGGGAGGCAAGTCCGTGGAAGAGATTTTGTCGCTGCTGGAGAACTTGCGGCCCCGGCTGGAAATGAGCTTTGTGCTGGACCGGCTGGACTATATGAAAAAAGGTGGGCGCTGCTCCGCGGTGACGGCGCTGGGCGCAAACCTTCTGAAGCTGCACCCCTGCATTGAGGTCTCTGATGGCAGCATGGGGGTTGTCAAGAAGTACCGGGGGTCCATGGAAAAGGTGGTGACGGACTATCTCCGGGACCGGCTGGAGGGCCGGACCGACCTGGACGAAAGCCGCGCAATCTTGGTGGACACCTGCGAGGATGACCATTTGGCTGCCATTGCCAGGGAGATTCTGCAAGGGCGCTTTGACGAGGTCCTGGAGGCCAAGGCCGGCTGTACGATTTTTTCCCACTGTGGCCCGAGGACGCTGGGAGTTCTTTTGCTGCGGAAATAAGGTGTTGCGGGGCGGGCTTCACGCTGTCCCGCACCCCGGAGCATCTCGGAAATGAAAAGGGCCACGCCCTGTGTCTGACACAGGGCGTGGCCCTTTTCAAGGAGTCAGGACACACTGTTCCTACAGATAGCGATGGCTTCAATTTCGCACAGAGCACCCTTAGGCAGCTCTCGCACCGCCACACAGCTGCGAGCGGGCTTGGAGGTAAAATACCGCGCGTAAACCTCGTTGAAGGCAGCAAAATCCTCCATGTCTGCCAGGAAACAGGTGGTCTTGATCACATCCTGCAGCGCCGCGCCGCCGGCCTCTAGAACAGCGGCCACATTCTGGCAGCTTCTCTCTGCCTGGGCGGTGATACCGGAGGGAATCTCCCCGCTGGCGGGGTCCACAGGCACCTGGCCGGAGGTGTAGACCATACTGCCTGCAATCCAGCCCTGGGAATAGGGGCCGATGGCGTCGGGAGCCTGTGGGGTGGAAATGATGCTTTTTTCCATAGAAAGTTCCTCCTTCATATGTGATTCCATGAAGATATTGTACCTGTGGCCGAATAAAAAGTCAATCTTGTCCGTTGTGAAACGGGGTAACATGTGGTATGATAATTTTATTCCGAATGATAAAAGGAGCATCACCACGTGAGGGATTTTAAGCAGGTTTTGATGGAAAATGGCTACTCCCGTCAGGAGGAGCTGGTGTTTTGGGATTGCGACCGGAATAAGCGGGTCCGAGTCGCGGCACTTCTGAGCAAGGCGGCCGCCTTCGCGGGCTACGACTATGACGCCCGAGGCCTGACCCACGAAACACTCTATGCCATGAGGGAGGCATTTTTGCTCTCCAGACTGGCCCTTCGCATCCACGACTGCCCCCGCGCAGGCGAGGTGCTGACCATTACCACCTGGGAGAACGGGGCCAGGGGAGCGCATGTGCAGCGGGTCTATGAGATGGAGGACCAGGAGGGACGGCTGCGGGTGTCCATCAAGAGCGATTGGATTCTGATCGACCCTGTGACGCGAAAAATTCTGCGGCCCAGCGCCTTTACCGCAAAGCCCATCGGAACGTGTCCCAAGGAGATCGACTGTCCGGAGCCCCACAAGATTGCTCTGCCTCGTGAAGGGACAGAGGACTTGGGCACCCGGATCGTCCGCTGGTCGGACCTGGACGGCAACGGTCATCTCTACAGCGGCAACTACGGCGACATTGTCTGGGACGCTCTGCCGGAGGACCTGCGGGACCAGGTACCCCGGGAATTCCAGATCAATTACAGCAAGGAGGCCACCTTGGGCGAGGAGCTGCGGCTCGTGGGCGTCCGGGAGGGAGAAACCTACCGGATGGAGGGCTTGGGACCGGAGGCCCCCTGCTTCACCGCACTGTGCGTGTTTTGAGGTAAAAAGAGAAATTGCCGACGCCGTTCTGCCAGGATTTGATCATGGTCTGGGGGAAAACAGCAAAAAGGCCCCCCAAACCACTGGTTTCGGGGGCCTTTTTCCATATGGTTCAATAGCCGTAAATCATGGAGCGGTTGATTTCGGACAGGGTGTGAGCGCCGCACATGGACATCGTATCGGCCAGCTCGGCCTTCAGTTTATCCACATATACCTGCACGCCCTCGGCACCGCCGCCGTAGACCATGGTGACAAAGGGACGGGCGATCAGCACACCGTCAGCGCCCAGAGCCAGGGCCTTGAAAACGTCCATGCCGGTGCGGATGCCGCCGTCCACTAAAATGGTCATTTTACCGCCTACCGCATCCACGATGGCGGGTAGCACCTCGGCGGTGGCCGGGCACTGGTCCAGAACCCGGCCGCCGTGGTTGGAGACCACAATGGCCGCTGCACCGGCCTCTAGGGCCTTCTTCGCACCGCCAACCGTCATAATGCCCTTGAGAATGAAGGGTTTGCCCGCGAGCTCCGCCACCTCCCGTAGCTCCGCCACAGTTTTGCGTCCGGCTGGCGGGGTCTGGTTTTTCAGGAAGGGCAGGCCCGCTGCGTCAATGTCCATCGCCACGGCAAAGGGGTCCGCAGCGCTCACCAGTGCCAGCTTCTCACGGATCACCTCCAGGTTCCAGGGCTTGATGGTGGGCACCCCGCAACCGCCGCTCTTGCGCAGGGCCTGGGCCGCCCCCTCCATGACGGCGGGGTTGACGCCGTCGCCAGTGAAGGCGGCGATGCCGGCGGAGGCACAGGCCGGGACCAGAATTTCATTATAGGCAAGATCATCATATTTGTCGCCGTAGTGCAGCGTCATGGCACCCACGGGGGCGGCAAAAACCGGCAGGGCGAAGGTTCGGCCGAAAAGCTCTGCCGTGGTGTCCACCGGCGTATTTTCGCAGATGGTGTCCATGTTCACGCATAGCTCCTGCCACTTCTGGTAGTTGCGGATGGCACCAGTGCCGATACCTTTGGCTCCTGGGCCGGGCACGGTATTCTTACAGGCCATGCCGTTGCACACAGGGCATGCCTTGCAGTAGGGACCGGAACAGGCGCGGGCCTGCTCCAAAATTTCCTGATAGGTCATAGGTACACTCCCTTTTTATCGTAGTTTCCTCAAGCGCCTATTGTAGCCCATTGCCCGGAAAAAGGCAACTGGGAGAAGGGACTTTTCCGCACAGTCATGCCGGAAATAGAAAAGAACTCTGTTTTTTCCAAAGACTGCGCAACATTTTGCCATGGTTTTCGTCTATATGGTCAGAGGCTCATAGAGAGAAGGACGCAGAAGGGGGAGGAGTTTGGTATGAAGAGGCATCTTGTGTATCTGACGGCACTGCTGCTGGTCCTGCTGACTGCCTGCGGCGGATCGGGAAATACCGCATCAGATGCCGGAGAGATGGAAGGCCAAAGCACCAACACCAGTGTATCCACGGCAGACACAGCGGGTGGCGCCGAGACCTTTGAAGAGGAGCCGCAGGCGGCTGGGGAGAGCCGGTTCCAGAACGCCAAGCTGATTCACACAGCGCATCTTGAGGTGGAAACCACAGCCTTTGACGCCGCTGCGGCGGATCTGGAAACCCTGGTGGGAGAGCTGGGCGGATACTTTGAGTATGCCGCCGTGAACAGCTACAGCAGCGGCTACCGTTCCGGGACCTATACAGTCCGGGTACCGACAGGACAGTTTGAGGTATTTTTGGACCAGGTGGGCGAGCTTTGCCACGTAGTCTATCAGGAGAAGGACAGCGAGAACATCAGCGAGGCGTATTATGATACCGAGAGTCGTCTCGTGACCCAGAAGACTAAGCTGGAGCGGCTCCAGGAGTTATTGGGGCAGGCAGAGACCATGGAGGACATCATCACCATTGAGTCTGCCATTTCCGAAACCGAGCTGGCAATTGAACAGCTCACCGGCACCCTGCGTTCGTATGACGCCCTGGTAGATTTCGCTACGGTACACCTGAGCCTGGAGGAGGTCTATCAGCTCTCCAATGTGGAGCAGGCACCTCAGGGGTTTGGCGACCGGGTTGGCGGCGCGTTTTCCTCTGGCTGGAGCGCCTTTGTAACAGCCCTGGGGAACTTGGTAGTGGCGCTGGCCTACGGATGGGTGTGGGTACTGCTCCTGGCGGTGATTGTAGCCGCAGTGGTCCGGATTCTCCGAAAGCGGCGGCCGGAAACGGGTGATAGGCCGGAAAAGCCGTGGCACACGAAAAAATAGGGTCCTGTCTGAAAGATATGCCGCCTGGGATTCGGCCCTCCAGAGGGATGAGATACGCAGGGCGCCGCGGTTTCTTATATTGGAACTAGGGAGGAGACTGTTATGAAACTGACCTGGCTAGGACACGCCTGCTTTTTGTTGGAACAGAATGGTTACAGATTGATTGTAGATCCCTATACTGGCGTGGAGGGATATCCGGAGCTGCGCGTTAAGGCACACCAAGTGGTGTGCAGCCATCAGCATCACGATCACAATGCGGTGGAGCAGATCACTCCGCTGCCTGCACAGGAAAATCCCTTTACCATCCGTGTGGTGAAGACTTTTCACGACGATCAGGGGGGTGCCTTACGGGGAGAGAACACCATTCATGTCATCAGCGCCGGGGGCATCACAGTGGCGCACCTGGGAGACTTGGGGCATCAACTAACGGCGGAGCAGCGCGCCGCCATCGGCACGGTGGACGGAGTCCTGGTGCCGGTAGGCGGTGTGTACACGGTAGACGCTGCCGGGGCCAGACAGGTCTGCAAAGAGATCAGCCCCCGGTGGGTGGTGCCGATGCACTACCGCCACGCGCCCTACGGCTTGCCTAATGTGGCGGGGGTGGAGCCATTTCTGGCCCTGTGGCCTGCGGATGAGATCCATGTCTGGAACGGGCCCGTGTTGACTCCTGGGCCGGAGACCGCTGGAGTTCTGGTGCTTAAATTTTAAAAGGCGGCAAAAAAGGATGCGTATCTGCAATGGATACGCATCCTTTTTGCTGTTCGCTTGGTCAAATGATGGGCTCCCGTCAATCAGCGCTTTTGAAAGATGTGAATCCGGAAAGAAATCTGAGTCGTGAGATGTTCCAAGGCGGCGAGGCGCTCCGCTCCGGCCTTCGGGGTTTTCCAGTAATAGGGTGTCATTTGGAACAAGGCGTGAATGTCCGATTGCCGTTCCAGGGTAATCACGCCGTCCACCGGCAAAATGGTCTGATAGGTAAAACCATCGTAGGGGGTCTCCCGCTCCTCGTTGGGATAAGGGTGGTCATAAAGAACCTGCTTAAGCTCCCACAGGTGGTTCGCCCCGGGGACCACATACAAGAAGCTGCCGCCCGGACGCAAAAGGCGGTGAAATTCCTCCAGGGCCAGGGGGGAAAAGCAGTTGAGCAAAGCATCCACGCTTTGGTCCGCCAGCGGCAGATGGTAAGAGGAGGCCACGGCAAATTCGATGGAGTGCTCTCGTTTGGCCGCAATCCGGAGGCTGAATTTGGAAATATCGGTGCCCGCCATGCGGGGGTGCCGTCCTTGGGACATCAGCGCCTGATAGATGCCTGCGGTATAGTAGCCCTCGCCGCAGCCTGCATCCAAAATCACAGGGGAATCGCCGCTATCAGACAAAAACCAACTACAAAGCGTATTTAATAGTGATAAATAATACTCTTTGGACAGGAAATCCCGCCGCGCCGCCGCCATGCCTTTGTCGTCGCCGGGAGCGGAGGAGTGCCTCTGGTTCGGTGGGAGCAGATAGACATATCCCTCACGGGAGAGATCGTAACTGTGGCGCTTTGGACAGCGAAGGACCTGCTCCTCCCGCCGCAAAGGACCGCCGCAGACCGGGCAGCAAAATAGGCTCATGAGGGATTCTCCCGGGTGATGTTGTTGATCCATTTGCGGCTGCGCAGGCGGCGAACGCCAAGGGGCATTTTGCAGATATTCTCCACCTGGATGCACAGGCACACCACCCAGACCGGAGCATTCAGCACCAGACCGGTTAGGGCGGTTAGCGGAACCGCCACCAGCCACAGGGGAGCCAGGTCAATGACGGAGGCCATCCGGGCGTCGCCGCCAGCCCGGAGAATACCAGTGATATTATTGATATCAAAGGATTTCAATGGCAGCATGACCACATAGACTGTGCACATGATGGTGGCGATATTCAACGAAAGCCCCTCCAGGTGGAAAAGCGGATAGAGATAGGGGATGAACACAGTGGGCAGCAAAATCGCAAGACACGCCGCCACCGTAAAGCCAATGAACAGCGATACCAGCAGCAGACACCAGCTCAGATCATATGTCTCCTCCCTGGAGGCGCCCTCTCCAATGCGTTTCCCAACCAGCACAGCGGAGGCCCCGGCAATGCCAAAGCAGGTCACGGTGGAGAACTTATCAATATTGCCCATGATGGCGTAAGCCGCAAGAATCTCCTCAGAGATCACCATGTGGCCCATGATGGCTGTCATCACTGTGGTGCCAAGGCCCCACATGCTTTCGTTGATCAGCACTGGGGCGGAATACTGCAGAAAATCGTTGAAATACATCCGGCCCGGCCGCAGCATGGCCCTCAGACGCAAGGGAACCCGATGGTCCCTCAGAGCGTAGGTCCAAGTGAGCAGAAATTCCACCACTCGGGCGGTTAGTGTGGCCAGTGCCGCGCCGGTGATGCCCAGGGCGGGAGCGCCAAACTTACCAAAGATCAGAATGTAATTCAAAAAGGTGTTCAGCAGCATGGAGGCGGCAAAGACCACCATGCCCAGAACAGGATTCTCGGTGCTGCGCTGCATGCCCACATAGACCGCACTGGCGGCGTTGAAGATATAGCTGATGCCCACAATACGCAGATATGGCGCGCCCATTTCAATCAGAAGCGTGTTGTTGGTCACAAGCCCCATCACGAAGGTGGGGAAGCAGAAGAGCACCAGAGCCATGATGGCCGCGACGGCCACACCGATATAGAGCGCCACACCCATGCAGCGGTTGATGGCCTCCACATCGCCCTTTCCCCAATACTGGCTGGTCAGGACCGTCAGACCGCTGATAAAGCCAAAGACGATGACCTGAATCAGGAAAATCGGGGAGTTGGCGGCGGTGACGGCGGAGAGCTCGGACTGTCCCAGCAGTCCCACCATGAAGGTGTCCACAAACCCTAAAGAGGTGGTAATCAGATTCTGCAGAATCAGCGGCAGAGCCAGCAGGAACAGCCGTTTATAAAATCCGGGTTCCCGGCGGAGATAGTTTTTTGCCATTCAATATGCTCCTTTTTCTCTTTCATCAATCGCGGCCTTCATGTCGCCGCCTCTACAGCATGGGCATTCTGGTGTCGTGATGGACTCTTAACGCATCCGCACAGGCATCAATTTCCGCAGTGGTGGTCTCTGGGCCAAAGCTCAGGCGGACGGCGCCGCCGGCCACCTTTTTCGGCAGCCCAAGAGCCGCCACCACATGGCTGGATTTTCCCCGGTGACAGGCAGAGCCGGCGGAGATGAAAATATCCTGGCTTCCCAGGTCGTTGACAATGTTCTGGCTGGGCCAGCCCTCCAGGGAAACCGGGAGAATATGCGGCGCACCGCCGGTGGAGAGAATTTTCAGATCGGGGATCGATGCGAGCCGCTCCACGGCGTAAGCCTTCAACAACTCCATATGGCGCAGTTTCTCCGCAAGACCGTCACGGCGCAGCTCCACCGCCTTGGAAAAGCCCGCGATCTGAGCGGTGGCCTCCGTTCCGGAGCGCAGGCCGCCCTCCTGTCCGCCGCCGGCCAATAAGGGCTTGGGGAGCTTGACCCGGGGGCTGATATAGAGAGCCCCCACGCCCTTGGGCCCGCCAATCTTATGGGCGGAGAGCGTGATGAAGTCCGCTCCCAGATTCCGAGCGGAGCAGGGGACTTTTAAAAAGCCTTGAACCGCGTCTGTGTGGAGCAGGGTCTGGGGGTTCTTCGCCGCAAGGCCTCTGGCGATGTCAGCGATGGGGTAGAGGTTCCCCAGCTCGTTGTTCACCAGCATCACGGACACCAGCGCGGTATCGGGTCGGACAGCCTCCAGCACTTGCTCCGCCGTGAGGTTGCCCTGACTGTCAGGGGAGAGCACTGTCAGCTCATATCCCTGGCGCTCCAGCCAGCGGCAGGGTTCCAGCACAGCACTGTGCTCCACGGCGGTGGTGACGATGTGCCGCCCCAGGCGGCGGTTGTGCCAGAGGGCGGCGGTGATGGCCCAGTTGTCCCCCTCCGTGCCGCAGGAGGTGAAAAACAGCCGCCCCGGATCGCAATCCAAGGCGTCTGCCACGGTCTTGCGCCAGAGCTCCATCTGTTTTTTCATCTCCAGGCCAATACGGTACTGGGAGCTGGGATTCCCGAACTGCTCCGTCAAGACCTGATACATGATATCAGCCACCTCCCGCGCAACAGGCGTGGTGGCGGCATAATCCAAATAAATCATATGGCATCCTCCCTGCACCGGGACTTGCCCAGTGGAGAAAAAATGAGTATAATAGAGACGCGGCTGAGCCGCGCCCCATTATTATATAAGGATTTTCAGGAAAGTGCAAGGAGAAAAGTCAAAAAAGCGGCGCTTCCGAAATATCTGTAGGAGCAACGGGATACCGGCGTAACGGAGGGAGTTTTCTCCATAGAGAAATAGAAAGGATCTGCGATGAGAGTTGCCATGTACACCCTCGGGTGCAAGATGAACCAATATGAGACCCAGGCCATGGAGCAGCTTCTGCGACAGAGGGGACATGAGATTGTCCCTTTCACCCAGGAAGCGGACGCATATGTGGTCAATAGCTGTTCCGTCACGGCGGTGAGTGATCAGAAGTCCCGGCAGGTGCTCCACCGCATCCGGAGGGAGCACCCAGAGGCGGTGGCGGCGCTGTGCGGCTGCTACCCCCAGACCCACGCCGAAGACGTGCGGAAGCTGGATGTGGACCTGATTGCAGGTACTGGCAGCCGCGCGGAGTTTCCGCAGCTGCTGGAGCAGGCGGTGGAGGAAAAGCGCCGGATGGAGGCCATTGACCGTGCCTTTGAGCGGAGGACCTTCGAGGTGCTGCCTGCCGGCGGCCTTGGACAGCGTACCCGGGCCATGCTGAAGGTGGAGGATGGCTGCGTGAACTTCTGCTCCTACTGCATCATCCCCTACGCCCGGGGACCGGTCCGCTCTTTGCAGCTGGAGACAGCGGCGGAGCAGGCGGCGAACCTCATGAAAGATGGCTACCGGGAGATCGTGCTGACAGGGATTGAGATCTCCTCCTGGGGCTGGGATTTAAAAAACGGCCAGACACTTATTGATTTGGTAGAGGCCGTCTCCGCCGCCGCGCCGGGGGTCCGCCTCCGGCTGGGGAGCCTGGAGCCGAGAACGGTGACAGAGACATTCTGCCGCCGCGCCGCCGCGCTGCCGGCGCTGTGTCCCCAGTTTCACCTGTCGCTGCAAAGTGGTTGCGATGAAACGCTCCGACGGATGAACCGCAAGTATGATACCGCGCGGTTCGCTCATTCTGTTAATCTTTTAAACCAATATTTTGACCGACCTGCCATCACAACAGACCTGATCTGTGGCTTTCCAGAGGAGACGGAGGAGGAGTTTGCAAAGACGCTGGCCTTCATCGAAAAGTGCGGCTTCGCCCAGATGCACATTTTCCCGTATTCCATCCGCCCCGGTACACCGGCGGAGAAGCTCCACCAGCTTCCCAAGAAGGTCAAGGAGGATCGGGCAAGACAGGTATCTTCTGTTGCCGCCGCTATGCGCCGGAGTTATCTGGAGGGCTGTGTGGGGCAGGTCTATCCCGTGCTCTTTGAGCAGCCCCGGGACGGGAAATTTTCCGGTCACGCACCCAACTACATGGAGGTCCTGGTGGAGGGGGAGGGCCTGCACAACGTGGTGCGGCGCGTCCGGATCACCGGCACCGGCGGCGAGGCACTGCTGGGAGAGCTTTTGGAGGATGCAGAATGAAAAGCCATTTTTTTGCCTATATCTCTCGGATGCGGTTCATTCAGCGCTGGGCGCTGATGCGCAACACCGCCCCGGAGAATGTCCAGGAGCATAGCCATCAAGTGGCTGTGCTGGCCCATGCCTTGGCGGTGATCCACAACGAGAAGTTCGGCGGCTGTGTGGACCCCGGCGCCGTGACGGCTGCGGCACTGTACCACGACGCCAGCGAGATTCTCACCGGCGACATGCCCACCCCCATCAAGTACGATAACCCCACCATCCAGTCCGCTTACAAGGAGGTGGAGGCGGTGGCGGAGCGAAAGCTCCTGGAGCTGTTGCCGCCGGAACTCCGGGGAGTGTACAAGCCGATTCTCACGCCCAGGGACCCGGAGATCTTACGGCTGGTCAAGGCGGCGGACAAGCTCTCCGCCTATATCAAGTGCGTGGAGGAGCTCAAGGCCGGAAACCTGGAGTTTCGGGAGGCTGCGGCCCAGACCCGGCAGATCGTGGAGGGCTATGGCCTGCCGGAGGTCGCCTATTTCCTGGATACGTTTATGGACAGCTTTTCCCTGACGCTGGACCAGCTGAAATCGCCAGGAGATCCGCAGGAAAGCTGCGGTGAAAGAAAGGCGTGATGCTTCAGCACATCCTGCCGGCAACGCTCCCAGCACCCTTGGCATCCTAGTGATGGTGATTGCCCCGGCAGTACTCCCCCTGGGCTGGCTTTATAATGCCTATCGAATGGGGCGCTTCCGCAAAAAGTCCTGGTAGATGGGCGCTTGCCCCGGAAACCTAGGTCTGCCTTCGCTCTTTGCATACTCCTTTTGGGAATTCTGGCGTTCCTGGTGAGTTGGCTTCTGGACTGAACTGCAAAGCGCCCCCATTCTGAGCCGTTAGCGGCAGAAGGATGGGGGCGCTTTTTAGAATATTCAGAGCTGAGTCTTGGGACGCATGGCGTACAGTGCCAGTCCGACTGCAAGCCCGATGCACGCGGGGATGACCCAGCCCATGCCGAGCTCAAAAAACGGCAGGATTCCAGCGGCAGGTTCCAGCAGCGCTTCCGTGTGGAGGAAGGCCTGAACGCCTGCGGGCAGGGCCTTGAGGAAGTCCAGGAAGGCGGCCAGAGCGGTGGGAATGGTGACGGCCACGAAGATACGGCGGTCATAGCGGAACCACCCGCCACAAAGACAAAGAAGGATCAGGGTAATCGTGAGAGGGTAGAGGAACATCAGCACCGGAAGGGAGAAATCAATGATTCGGTTCAAGCCAAAATTGGCAATGCCAAAGGAAAATAGGCAGAACAAAATGGCATAGGCCCGGTAGCTGAGAGACTTTGGAAACAGCTCCACAAAGGTGGCAGCACAGGAGGTGATGAGGCCGATGGCGGTTTTCAGACAGGCCAGAGTGGCGGTGATCCCCAGAAGAACCCCGCCCAGCGTGCCGAAGTAATGGGTGCCGATCCGATAAAGGACTTCGCCGCCGTCAGCGCACAAGCCGTACACAGCACGCGACTGAGCGCCCACCACCGTCAGCAGGCAGTAAATGGCGGCCATCAGCAGGGTACTCAGGCAGCCTGCCTTCACTGTGTTGCCAGAGATCGCCCGGGGAGATTGGACGCCCAGATTTCGGATGGCACTGATGAGGACAATACCGAAGGCCAGCGCTGCCGGGGCATCCATCGTGTTGTAGCCATCCAGGATTCCCTGGAAAAAGCTCATATGGACATAGGCACCGGTGGGCTCCAGCGCGGCGGGATCTCCCATGGGCCGCAGCAGGGCTGTGACCGTGAGAATCCCAAGAAACAGCAGAAATAAAGGGTTTAGGATTTTGCCGACCCAGGTCAAAATGCCGGAAGGCCGCAGGGAGAAGTACAGCACGATCAGAAAGAACAGCGCGGAGAATACACAGAGCGCCAGTTTTTCATGCTCAGGCGGCAGCAACGGCAAAATTCCCACGCTGAAAGAGAACGTGGCGGTTCTGGGAATGGCAAAGAGCGGGCCGATGGTCAGATACAGCACGCAGGTAAAAAACAGGCTGTAGCGCCGGCCCACTTTGGAGGCCATATCAAACAGGCCCTCACTCTGGGAAAGACCCATCGCAACGACGCCCAGCAACGGGAGGCCCACACCGGTTAAACAAAAGCCCGCGATGGCCGGCCATAAATTGGCGCCGGCCTGCTGGCCCATGGAGGCGGGAAAAATCAAGTTGCCGGCTCCAAAAAACAGGCCGAAAAGCATGGAGGCCAGCAGGATATATTCCTTGAAACTGAGTTTACGGTCCATGGGAGACATCCTTTCTTTTCTGTATCATTAATTTAAAGTGTCCGCTGCCTGGGTGAACAGCTCGCCAACCCGCTGGGCGGCAGCTGGGCAGGAGCGTAGCTCCGGGTCCTGCGCCAACAGTGCCTCCGCGGCCTGTTGAGCTTCCTTCAAAAGCTGCGTGTCGCAGCCGATATCCGCGATTTTCAGCCCCGGCAGGCCGTGCTGGCGGGCTCCGAAGAAGTCTCCGGGCCCTCGGAGGCGCAGATCCTCCTCGGCAATTCGGAAACCGTCAGTAGTCTGTGTCATCACCTTCAGCCTTTGACGAGTCTCATCATTTTGGGTGTCAGAGATCAAAATGCAATAGGACTGATGAGTACCCCGGCCTACCCGGCCCCGGAGCTGGTGGAGCTGGCTCAGTCCGAACCGCTCCGCGTTCTCCACCACGATCACCGCGGCGTTGGGCACATCCACCCCCACCTCAATCACTGTGGTGGCAACCAGGATATCCGCATCATGGGCGGCGAAAGCGGTCATCACCGCCTCCTTTTCCCGGGGCTTCATCTTTCCGTGGACAGACACCACCCGCAGATCTGGAAAGACCTCCTCCCGGAGCATTCTGGCATAGGCCGTCACAGCCTTCCGCTCATCGGGCAGTTCGTCGTTTTCCTCCACCATGGGGCAGACAATATAAACCTGTCGGCCCTCCGCCACCAGTTTGCGAAGGAAGGCGTACACCCGGGGGCGGTAGCTGCCGGGAACGGCATAGGTGGCGATGCTCCGGCGGCCGGGGGGAAGCTGGTCGATAACGGATACCTCCAGGTCCCCATATAGGATCAGAGCCAGGGTCCGGGGAATCGGCGTGGCCGACATGACCAGGGTGTGAGGATGAGCGCCCTTGCCGGATAGCGCTGCACGCTGCATCACTCCGAAGCGGTGTTGCTCATCTGTGATCACCAGACCTAGGTTTGCATACTCCACTTCCCCAGCGATGAGAGCGTGGGTGCCGATGGCGAAGTCCACCTCTCCCCCCGAAAGCTGTGTGGTGACGGTGTGCTTTTCCTTGGCAGGGGTAGAGCCGGTGAGCAGGGCGCAGCGCACACCCAGTTTTCCCAGCAGTGGAGCAAGACCCGCGTAGTGCTGCTGGGCCAGAATTTCCGTAGGCGCCATGAGCGCCGCCTGAGAGCCGTTCTTTACCACAAAGTACACACAGGCGGCAGCTACCATGGTTTTGCCGGAACCTACGTCACCCTGGACGAGACGGTTCATAGGGATGCCGGAGCACATATCCGCCAGAGCCTCCTCCACGCAGCGCCGCTGAGCGGCGGTGAGGGAAAAGGGAAGGGCGGCATAAAATGGCGCCATGTCCACAGCTATGCAGGGTGGGACGTGGATGACCGCTCTGCGCCGCCGCAGATGGGCAAGACCAATGGTGAAAAAGAACAGCTCTTCAAAGGCCAGCCGCCGTCGGCTGAGTTCCAGTGCCTTTTCATCCTCTGGAAAATGGATGTTTTCATAGGCATATCCGATGCGGCACAGGTGGTGTTCCTGACGGATCTGATCCGGCAAGGTATCCGGCAAAATATCCACACAGGCATCCAGGCCCTGACGGATGGAGCGGGAGAGAATCAACTGGCTGACGCCGGCGGCTAGAGGATAAATAGGGACAATACGACCGGTGGTCTCACACCGACCCTCCGGTTCCACAACAGGACTGGCCATGGTTTTGCGGAGGAGGCTGCCCTCGGCCTTGCCATAAAAGAGATAGGTCTCCCCCTGTTGAAGCTGGTTTTTCAGCCAAGTCTGATTGAAGAACGTGACGTCCAGCACGCCGCTCTCATCCACAGCCCGGACCTTGACCAGGTCCATCCCCCTGCGGACATGGGATAACTGAGGAGGAGAGGCAATCATGGCCGCAACACAGGCGCTCTCACCAGGGATGAGGTCCATGATCCGCTTCACAGAGCGCCGGTCCTCGTAGCGGCGGGGGAACCAGCCAATCAAGTCTCGCAGGGTTACAATGCCAAGTTTCCCAAGGGCTTTGGCCCGCTGTTCCCCGATGCCTTTGATCATGCGTACATTTGCAGAGAGTTCCGCCAAGAAACATTCCCCTCCTCTCACAAACAGATGTTTTTATATCATATCATACCTCCTGCCGAAAAACAAGGATGGTCCTGCATGCTCCCTTTTTACATTTCAAGAGACGAGGAATATTTTGCCAATTTCACTCTGTGTTGATGGAAGCGGCAGAATATGATAACATAGGCAAAAAGACAAAATGAAATTTGGAGGGTAAGACGACGTGAAAATCATTGAAATAACAGAGCGCAATTCCGCATGGATAGAAAAGCTGTTAGATATATGGGAGACTTCTGTGAAAGCAACTCATTCGTTTTTATCAGGTGGTGAGATCGAAGCAATCAAACAGTATGTTCCTCAGGCTTTGAAAGAGATTCCCCATTTAGTCGTTGCGGAAGATGAAACGGGAGAGCCGGTAGGATTTATGGGAGTTGCGGATCAAATGCTCGAAATGCTGTTTGTTTCTGCCAAAGAAAGGGGAAAAGGAATCGGAAAACAGCTGTTGGAGCATGGAATGGACAAGTATTCAGTAAAAAAGTTGGCTGTCAATGAACAGAATCCTCTTGCGAAGGGGTTCTATGAGCATATGGGCTTTGCAGTTTATCAAAGGACAGACTTCGATGAGCAGGGAAATGCCTATCCCTTATTGTATATGAAAAGAAATTAACAACTTCCGGTTTCTTGAGCAGATGCCATCTGCCATAAACCTCTTTTCGTTACCTCGGTGGAAGGAGGTCTGTGGATTTCCTAAATCGTCCGAAGGGGGCAAAGGGAGGCTGTTTAGAGCCTCTGCCGTTCAAACAGATTGCTTAGAGCAAAGGCCATATAGCGGGAAGACATCGTTTTTGGAAAGAAGACGGTTTGGGTTTCATGCTCAGGTGTCAGAAAACCACATCAAAAACGGCCGGCGGGGAATTTCCCCGCCGGCCGTTTGGGTATGCTCAAAGCTTTGTATTCACATAATCAATAAATTGATAGGTAACACCATTTTCTGTAATGGGGTCACTTGTATGTTCCACTTCCCAGGCAGGCAACTTGTCCAGGTTGGGGAAGAAGGTGTCTGCACCATCTGCAACAGCGTCTACTTTGGTTAGATATACCCGCTTGCAGCGGCTCAGCATGGCGGTATACACACTGCCGCCGCCGATGATCCACAGCTTGTCGTCCTCTGTGTCGGCTGCAAGGTCCAGCGCTGCGCCAAGACTGGCAGCAATCTCACAGCCATCACGATCAAAGTCTACATTTCTGGTAATTACGATGTTCCTGCGGCCTGGTAAGGGCCTGCCGCCTGGGAAAGAGTCCAAAGTTTTCCTGCCAAGAATTACAGTTCCCCCCATTGTCAGGGAACGAAACCGTTTCATATCCGTGGGCAGGGAAAATAAAAGGTCTCCTTCTCGTCCAATGGCCCAGTTCTGATCGACGACAACGATGGCATTCATGTTCATTCACCTCATACGACATTCATAAAGTGCGGTGCCCGCTGCATGAAAGGATTGGCATTTACAAAAATGACTGGCAGCGGCGCTTTTGCAGCAAGATACGCGGTAACAGGAGACGAGCTTAAATGGCAATGGGGATTTTCTCCTCAAAGGCAGCCGGAGTGTATCCGTCTAACCGAAAGCTGTCCGGCGTAAAGGCATAAAAATCCGTCACAGACGAATCTATGATGAGGCGCGGCGCCGGTGCAGGAGCGCGCTCCAGCATGCGCTCCACAATGGGAATATGCCGGTCATAGATATGAGCGTCTGCAATGACATGGACCAGCTCACCGGGAACCAGGCCGCTGACCTGTGCAAACATGTGGACCAAAATGGCATACTGCACCACATTCCAGTTATTGGCTGTCAACATATCCTGACTGCGCTGATTCAAAATGGCGTTCAATACCTTGCCGGAGACATTGAATGTCATGGAATAGGCACAGGGGTAAAGATGCATGTCGTGGAGGTCTTCAAAATTATAAAGGCTGGTCAGAATCCGGCGCGAAGCAGGATTGTGCTTGAGGTCGTAGAGGACCCGGTCCACCTGATCCATATCTCCCTCCGGGTAGTGGTGCTTCACCGAGAGCTGATAGCCGTAGGCCTTGCCGATGGAGCCGCTCTCATCGGCCCACTGATCCCAGATATGTGAGGAGAGGTCATGAATGTTGTTGGACTTTTTCTGCCAGATCCACAAGAGTTCATCCACTGCAGACTTCCAGTAGGTTCTCCGAAGTGTCAGAATGGGGAATTCCTCCTGGAGTTGATAGCGGTTGATGATGCCGAACTTCTTGATTGTGTGGGCAGGGGTGCCGTCCTCCCAGCGGGGACGGACCGGCAAGTCCGTATCCCAGACGCCGTGGGATAGAATTTCCCGGCAGTTTTGAAGGAACAACTGATCGGCGTGGCTCATAGACGGCCCTCCCGTATGCATATAAACTGCGGAGCAAGGAAAAGCCTGTTTGATGGCGTGGTGCGCGCTTCCTTTTGGGAAAGCAGAACAAATGCCTGAATCAACAGCCTTAGCTTTGCTCCAAGGATTTTTTATTAGTATAACAAATTTATGATGAAAAGTACATAGACACAGCAGCACACCAATTACCAAAATTCACCGCTTCGCGCCAGGGGTTTTCTGTGAAATTTGAGTTGTCAAAAAGAAAAAACTACGGTAAGATAACGGGAAAAGGGGGAAACGGAATGCCGGAGAGAAGCGAGGCGGATAAGCGGGGATATCTGAATGAGGGGTTTCGGCTCTTCCATCTTAAGGACCGCCTGGCCCAGCGCCTAGATTACCACTATCACGAGTTTGATAAGCTGATTCTGCTGCTCCATGGAAAGGTCACATATGTGGTGGAGGGCGTCACTTACTTCTTACAGCCCTGGGACCTTCTGCTGGTGCAGCATAATTTGATTCACAAGCCCATCATTGACCCCACCGAGCCCTATGAGCGGGTGGTGGTGTGGCTGGGGCGGGAGTGGATGCACGCACGCAGCGATCCCGAGGAGCCGTTGGATCAATGCTTTGAGATCGCCCGGGAACGGGGGTTCCACCTGCTGCGCGGCGGCGGGGAGCAGAGGCTTTCCTATATGCAGTCGATTCAGCGGCTGGAGGAGGCGCTGCGCTCCAGGGAGTTTGGCGGGCACCGCCTGGCGGACACGTTGTGCCAGCAGCTGCTGATCGCGGTTAATCGGGATATTCTCGCAGACCGCACAACTCGGGAGGAGACGGATAGTTACCGTGTAGACCCCAAGATCGAGGAGATTCTGCGCTATATCACCGCCCATTTGGAGGAGCCGCTATCCGTGGAGGGGCTGGCCCGGCGTTTTTATATCAGCCGCTATTACCTCATGCATCGCTTCAAAGCGGTCACTGGCTATACGGTCCACCAGTATATCAGTCAAAAGCGGCTGCTGTGGGCGGCAGAGCTGATCCGCGCCGGCACGCCGGTGATGAAGGCGGCGGAGCAGACAGGCTTTGCGGAGTACTCTACCTTTCTGCGGGCCTTTCAGAATACGTTCCACATGAGTCCCCGGGAGTTTCGATGAGAGGCGGTATGCGAATGCATACCGCCTTCAAAACTGCATGGGATCGCTCTAGGCAGAAATCCGCCTCAGTACCCTCTCGACCGGTCCACCAGGCTTTGGAGAGGCCGGCCAGCGGCGTAGTTTGCAAGGTCTTGGCAAAAGAGGTCTACGTTGAGATCACAGGTATAGCCCAGAGACATGTTACCGGAGATATGAGGGGTGAGAATCAGGTTCCGGGTCTGCCACAGGGGATGGTCTTCCGGCAGAGGTTCAGGGACCATTACATCCAGGGCTGCTCCTGCGAGGCGTCCTTCATTTAGAGCCTCCGCCAGGGCGTCCTGGTCCAGGGCAGTGCCCCGGCCCACGTTGATGACGCAGGCATCCCTGGGGAGCAGGGCGATGCGGTCCCGGCTCAGGAGATTCACGGTCTCCGGTGTGCTGGGCAGGGACAGGATCAGCACATGGGCCTCCGGCAGCGCCTCGTCCAGCCGGGAGATGGGCAGTACCTCGTCAAAGCCGGGGACCGGCCGCCCGGAACGACTGAGGCCCAGAATCCGGGCCGCGCCCATGCCCCGCAGACGTTCCGCCACATGGGAGCCAATGTTGCCAGTGCCCAACAGGGTGAACGAGCCGTCCCGAATCGAGCGGATGGGCAGCGGGCTGGGCCAGCTGCGCCGTTGGAGAAACTGCTCATATTCCGGCATTCTCCGCAGCAGCATCAGCGTGACCATAATCACATGCTCGGAGATGGTGACGCCGTAGGCGTTGGAGTTGGTCAGCATGCAGTCTGGGTTGGCGAAGAGGGTGGGGTCTGCACAGTAGAGGTCCACGCCGGCATTGGAACAGCAGTACCACCGCAGGGTGTTCGGAGCCCGGCGCAGAAGCTTGGGGGAGTTGGCGTAGAGCACTTCGCAGTGCTGCAGGCATGCCGCAGCCTGCTCAAGTTGGTCCGTGGTGAAAAAGTGGGGTGTAAAGCCGGCCGACTCCGCGGCCGTTTGAATGCGTGCTTTGTGGGCGTTTGTGAGAAAGTCCAGACAGATGCAGAGATTGCGGTTCATTTAAGATCAAACCTCCCTGTTGATATGTTAGAATGGGTTCTTGGTTGGGGTGGCCAGCGCAGCGCATAGCTGCTCCGCGCAGCGCATTCCGTCTGCGGCGGCGGAGAGGATGCCTCCGGCGTAGCCGGCTCCCTCCCCGCAGGGGTACAGTCCCCGGATGGAGGACTGACACCCCTCGCCCCGAAGAATCCGCACCGGAGAGGAGCTGCGGCTCTCCACGGCGGTCAACACGGCGTCCGGCGCGTCATAGCCTCGCAGCTTTTGGCCCAGGATGGGCAGAGCCTCCGCCAGAGCCTGGGCCACAAACGGCGGCAAACAGCTCCAAAGATTGCCCCAGGTGACACCGGGGCGATAGCTGGGGATGACCCGTCCGGGGCCTATGGAGGAGCGCTTTTGAAGGAAATCCTCCACCCGTTGGGCCGGGGCCAGATAGCCGCCTCCTCCGGCGGCGTAGGCGGCCTCCTCCAGGCGGCGCTGAAAGGCAATGCCGGATAGCGGGCCGTCACCGAAATCCTCTGGTGTGACGTTCACCAGGAGTGCGCCGTTGATATTTTCCCGGTTCCGGGCAAATTCGCTCATACCGTTGGTCACGACTCCCCCGGCTTCGGATGCGGCGGCCACCACTTCCCCGCCAGGACAAACACAGAAGGAAAAGGCGGAGCGCCCGTTGGGGAGATGGCAGGAGAGCTTGTAGGTGGAGGCTGGAAGCCCAGGATGGCCAGCATACTGCCGGTACTGGGCTGCGTCGCAGTCTGCCTGCCGGTGTTCGATCCGGACGCCCACGGCAAAGGGCTTTGCCTCCATCGGTACGCCCCGGTAGTGGAGCATTTCGAAGGTGTCCCGGGCAGAATGGCCGGGGGAGAGAATCAGATGGCGGCAGGGCAGGAAATAGGCCCCGCCAGGGCCCTCCACACGGATGCCAGCCAGGCCGCCATTCCGGAGATCCACGTCGACCAACCGGCTTTCAAACCGGATATCCGCTCCCAGTTCCAGAAGCTCCTGCCGCAGGTTCTGAAGGACCACGTGGAGGAAATCCGTCCCCACATGAGGTTTGGCGTCGATCAAGATTTCCTCTGGGGCACCGCAGGAGACTAGCTGTTCCAAAATAAAGCGATGGCGGATATCTCGGGTGCCGGTGTTGAGTTTTCCATCGGAAAAAGCCCCGGCACCCCCTTCTCCGAATTGGACATTGCTGCTGAGGTCCAGCACTCCGGAGGACCAGAACCGCTCCACGTCCTCCCGCCGCCGCTCCGCGCTGCGTCCCCGCTCCAGCAGAATGGGCCGCAGCCCCGCAAGAGCCAGCACCAGCGCGGCAAAGAGCCCCGCAGGGCCCGCTCCAACCACCACCGGCGGCAGCTGAGGCGCCTTCTGCGGCGCGGGAGGATGATAATCCGGGCGGGGCGGACACAGGCTGACCTTTCGGTTCCGGGTGTGCCGGAGCACCGCAGCCTCCTCCGGAAGGGAGACCTCCACGGTGTACACCATAAAGACGCCCTCCCGAGCATCCACACTGCGCCGCAGTACCTGCAGGTGCCGCAGATCTTTCTCTCGAACTTTCAGGATGCGGGCGGCCTCGGCAGCCAGCGCCGCCTGACTGGTGCCAGGGGGCAGCTTTATATTTTCAATCTTGAGCACAGTGGTCCTCCTTATCTTTTACCCGTCCCGATGAAGCGATGAGATGGGTGTATGGACGGCCGGCGTCGAGCACTCTGAGGACAGGACGCACGCCGATGTTACAGCATCATGGATAGCTGGATTGTATCGCCGGCACGGAGCGCTGCCAGGCACATCTGTGAAATCCAGCTGCGATAGCCGGTGCGATGGCCGGCTTTGCGGCTATTGTACCACATCTTTTGTGGTCGGGAAAATAGAAAATGTTCATGAATCCTTCAAAGTTCTTTCAGGTTTCTTTAAGATATTGCCGCTATAATGCAAATCAGAAACCAGGAGAGCAGCCTTGTGAGCGGACAAGAAGTTCCCTTTGCAATTCCACAGGGGCACTCCGCATGATGTTATAAAAAACAAAATGTTTCATAGATATAAAGGAGGAACAAGAGATGTATAACGACGAACAGAACTTGTACCATTACACATATCGCAAGGATGGCAGCGAGAGTGGACAGCAGAACGCAGGACCTGCGGGAGATGGAGCAGTCGGCACCGTCCAGTCTGAGCCGCAGAGACCGATTCAGGAGATGAAGCCTGTGAAAAAGAACCGCATGGGATTAAAAGTCACAGCGCTGGCCCTGTGCTGTGCCCTATTGGGCGGCGCATTGGGCGGAGGCATTGTGTGGGGAGTAAGTCGGGCAACCAGCGAGGCCACGGTCCAGGTCAGCGACCGAACCGTCAGCCAGGTATCGCTGAAAACTGTAGACGGAAAGACTGAAATGACGGACGCCGAGGTTTACGCGGCCAATGTCAACAGCGTGGTGTCTATTAACGTCACTGGTACCAGCGGTTATAACTTTTTCGGCCAGCCAGTACAGACCGCTTCGGCCGGCTCCGGATTTGTCCTCACAACAGATGGTTATATCGTCACCAACTATCATGTGGTGGAAAATGCAGAGACCGTGAAGGTCACGATGTACAACGGCGACGAGTATGATGCCAGATATGTCGGCGGCGACGAGGACTATGATATCGCGGTTATCAAGGTGGAGGCCTCGGACCTTCAGGCAGTGACCTTGGGTGACAGCGAACGGCTGAATGTGGGAGATCATGTGCTGGCTATTGGCAACCCCTTGGGCGAGCTGACCTTTTCCATGAGCGGCGGCATGGTATCCAGTGTGAACCGGGCCATCAATGTGGACGGAACCCCCTTCAACATGATCCAGACAGATGCCTCCATCAACCACGGCAACTCCGGAGGTCCCCTGTTCAACAGCTTTGGCGAGGTGGTTGGCATTGTCTCTGCCAAGCTGGAGAGCACTTCTTCCGGCAGCAGCGTGGAGGGGCTGGGGTTCGCGATTCCCATCAACGACGTCATCAGCATGATTCAGGATATTATGACCAACGGCTATGTGACCAACAAGGCCTATCTGGGCGCCACCGTGGGAACTCTGACTCAGAGCATGGCCCAGCAGTACAGCTATGACATCAGCAAGGGAGCGTTTGTTTACTCCGTGGAGGAGAACGGCCCCGCGGACCAGGCCGGGCTGCAGCTGGGTGATGTGATCACCAAGATTGACGATACAGAGATTGCCTCGCTGGACGATTTGACCGCAGCGAAGAAGGGCTGCGCTGCCGGCGATACCTCCACACTGACCATTTACCGCCAGGGAGAGACAATGACTCTAGAAATTACCTGGGGGGCAGTGCCGGCCGAACAGCAGACTACAACGCAGACACAATCCCAGCAGGAGACTTCTGGAAACGCAGGGACCGTGAATCCCTATGATCTCTTCGACTACTTCTTCGGAAACCGTTAACCTTTCCTGTGCCTGACGGCGGCTTCGCGGCAATCGCTGCGGCAGGGCAAACAGCCGCCTTTGCGGCGGGCATGGATGGTGATAGATAGATATGAAAAGCGCACCGTGAACTTCACGGTGCGCTTTTTGGGCTGGGGATGGACGCGGGGAATCGCCTTGGCGCTCAGGTATCGGATTGATTGTCTTGCTCTTTCTTCTTTCGGCCGCTGACAATACCGGCAATAATCAGTGCGGCAAAGATGACCACCAGAAAGACTCCACCCATCTGCATAACAAGCACCTCCTTACTATTATCGATATTTTAACGAATCTAAATATAAAATTAACGAATTCTTTACAGTTAATATAAATGAATTTTTGGAAAAATGCAAGGCTTTTTTGTGAAAAAATTTTTATTTCGTGAAAGAAAGTCTTTTCCAGCGAGCCAGCTGCCGACGGCGGCCCCCCTTTGACTTCCGGGCAGATTGAGGTTATGAAGCACCCCTTTTGTCGGAGTAACGAAAGGAAGGATATTAACATGCAGCACCTGCCCGATCAATAAAATTATTTTTTACGAACAAAACAATGATTACCAAAACCAGCGAACTGGATTAAATGTTCTAAGGAACCAGACCAAAAATGTTTTATGGAAATTTTGCTTCTTAGTGCTGGCTTTGGGGAGTAATGTCCTTGTGCCAGCAATCATAAAACATAGAACAGCATATATGAGAACACCAAAGAAAATCGCAAAAACAAGATTTCCACTTTATGCTCCTCTTTCTGCTGTATCATATTGTTCGGCTTCAATCAAGGCAGAGTGAAATTAACGAGGCCATGATCTGTCGGTCCAAATGTAAAAAGGGAGACGGCGGAGGACCTCTTGCACTTTTTCCTTGAGAATGATACAATAACAGCCTGAAAAAACGGCAAGGGAGAATTGCTATGAAATTAGGAATCCTGGGTCTGCCCAATGTGGGCAAGTCGACCCTGTTCAACGCCATTACCAACGCCGGTGCTGAGAGTGCCAACTACCCATTCTGCACGATCGACCCCAATGTGGGGATGGTGGCCGTTCCGGACGAGCGGCTGGACAAGCTGGCGGAGATGTATGAGCCGGACAAAAAGACGCCGGCTGTCATCGAGTTTGTGGACATTGCAGGCTTGGTAAAAGGGGCCAGCCGCGGCGAGGGGCTGGGCAACAAGTTTCTGGCCAACGTCCGGGAGACGGACGCCCTAGTTCATGTGGTGCGCTGCTTTGACGATGAGAACGTGATTCATGTGGAGGGCAGCACAGACCCCGCGCGGGATATTGACATCATCAACACAGAGCTGGTGATGGCGGACCTGGAGATGGTGCAGCGCCGGGTGGAAAAAGCCACGAAGGCCCTGAAGGGTGATAAGAAGTTTCAGCATGAGGTGGACCTTTTCACCGCGCTCCAGAAGCACCTGGACGGCGGCCAGCTGGCCCGTACCTTTGCATGTGACGAGGACGACGCGGCGCTGCTGCGGACCAGCGATCTCTTGACCCTCAAGCCCGTGATCTACGCCGCCAACACGGACGAGGCGGGCTTTGCGGACCTAGATCATAACGCTTACTATCAGCAGGTGTGCGAGATTGCCGCCGCCGAAGGTAGCCAGGTGCTGCCCATCTGCGCCAAGATGGAGCAGGACATTGCTGAGCTGGAGGGTGAGGAGAAGCTGATGTTTCTGGAGGAGCTGGGTGTGGAGGAGTCCGGCCTGGACCGCCTGATCAAATGTTCCTACGCCTTGCTGGGGCTGATCTCCTTCCTGACCTATGGTAAGGACGAGTGCCGGGCCTGGACCATCAAGAAGGGCACCAAGGCCCCCCAGGCTGCCGGCAAGATTCACTCCGACATTGAGCGTGGTTTTATCCGGGCGGAGGTCATCGCCTATCAAGACATGATGGCGTGCGGCAGTGTCAGCGCCGCCAAGGAGAAGGGTCTGCTGCGCAGTGAGGGCAAGGAATACGTGGTGCAGGACGGGGATATGATCTATTTCCGCTTCAATGTGTGAGATGACGGATCTGGAGAGACTGGCGGCCTATGACCGCATGTACGCGGACCTGCTCCGAGAGCGGGAGCAGGTGTTGTCCAATATGGAGAGGCTTCGCGCTGCTGGCAAGAATCGGGGCGTCACCTACCAGCAGTTGCTGGCCCAGAAGCTGACGGTCCAGAATTTGATTGGACGGTTTGAGATTTACGGAATCCGGGAGACCTGATATCAGGGCAGGCGCATATGCGCCTGCCCTGATTTTTGGCGTTTCCGGAAAAAATCTTCCCGGAGAGGAAACAATTCGCCTCGCCCCGGCGTGTTAGAAGTGAAAGACGTTTTTCGATTCCCGATCAAGGAGGGAGTTTATGACAGAACAAACCCTGCGGACGGCGATGGCAGAGTACGGGGACACGGTATACCGGCTGGCGTTATGCCGGACTCAGAGCATCCCGGATGCTGAGGATGTCTATCAGGATGTATTCCTGGCCCTGCTGCGACAGCAGGCGGAGGGGTGGGAGGCCGGACGGATGAAGGCCTGGCTGATCCGCACCACGCTGAACCGCTGTACTGACCTGCACCGCTTCCGCCTGCGGCGGCCGGTGCTGCCGCTGGACGAGGCTTTGACATGCCCGGTGGATGAGGCGGCCGCAGAGTTGTGGGAGGCGGTAGGCGTCCTGCCGGAAAAACTCCGGACCGCTGTGCACCTGTACTATGCCGAGGGGTACCAGGCAGAGGAAATCGCTGCCATGCTGGGTGTTCCGGCGGCCACGATTCGCACCCGGCTTCGCCGGGCCAGAGAGAAACTGAAATCCGTATTAGGAGGTATGGAAGATGCAGAACAACCAGTACCGGAAGCTGCTTCAAGAGCTCCACGTCCCGGCGGAGCTGAATGACCGGGTGCTGCGGGTCTCGCGGCAGCAGACGATGCCCGCCCGCCCGCGGCGAGTTTTCCGGACAGCGGTGTGCGCCGCCTGCGCCCTGGCGTTGGTGGTGGGGACGGTTCGGTTTTACCCGTCCCAGCAGGAAGGACGACAGGAAGGCATCTTGGTGCCTGGGTTCTCCTTCGGCTTGACGGCCTATGCTGCCGACACAGGGGAGAGCTACGGCCCTGGAGACAACGGCGGCCTTGCCCTGGCGAGTGGCAACGGAATGGTGAGCGGGGAGGGGGGAGACTACACTGGCTGTCTCTTTCAGGTGACTGGAGAGAACATTCAGACGATTTCCCTTTCCATTGACCGGGGAGGGCTGTACCGCACCGAGACCCGGGAGATCACCAAGGAGGAAATGGCGCGGCTTTTTGAGAAGGAAGAGCAGGGTCTTCAGCCAGAGAGAATGTTGAGTGTCTGGGGCGAGAGCGAGGACGGCCCCATGTACGCCGAAGAGGCTGTGCTGCTAGGCAGCTCCGCCACAGAGGATTACGACCCTGACGCCCGCTATGGTTTCTGGGTACCTCCAGAGGACTGCGCCGCCTCCTTTGATGAGAACGAAGACCTGCAACAGTCTGCCTGGGCGCTCATCGACACCTTCGATGGAGCGCATCTAACGGTGGATGTCACCTTTGCAGATGATAGTGTGCAGAGCAGAACCTATGCGCTCTCCACAGGGCAGTTGAAAGTGGTTTATAACTCGGACGGGACGAGAGACGTTCTGCCCCAGCTGGCGGGTGACGACGAGCCGTTCGTCTACGGCGTCTACGTAGTGGACGAGGACGAGAGCCGCTGGCTGGAATGGCCGGTGCAAGACAGCCGGACCATCAGCCTTAGCAATCCCTACGGTGAGCAGGAGAATGGTACCTTCCACGGAGGCGTGGATATCCCGGCAGATCAGGGAGCTGTGATTCTGGCAGCGGCGGACGGCACCGTGACGGAGACCGGATTTGACGCCGAGCGAGGAAACTACCTGATTCTGGATCACGGAGACGGCCTGACCACTCTCTACGGTCAGTGTCGGGATGTGAGTGTGGAGGAGGGCGCCACCATCCTGGCGGGAGAGATGATCGCCGCTGTGGGCGCTACCGGCATGGCCACCGGACCCCACCTTCACTTTGAGGTCCGACAGGATGGCAACGCGCAAAATCCCGTGGCCTATTTCAACAGCGACATTCGGGATACCCTGCGGATGGGGTGAGAAAAAAATCCCTTCGGAGGTCTTGCCATCCTGATGAAAGAAAGTAGCGGGGCTTTTATCATCCTAAAAAGCCTTAAAAACCATCTGATGAAAAACGAGAGGAGCCCTTTGGGGGCTCCTCTCGTAGCGTTTGTCCTTCACCGATGAAGCATGCAGGGGGATCAAAAGTCTCGCGGAGGACAACAAAGCGGGCAGTACGGCTTCTATAGACCTTGCTTCTGTTTTATTAAAATAAAAATTAATCTTGACATTCATAAAATTAAAGTTTATATTTATTTTATGAAAGGGGTGTGAGGCGATGGCAACCATGCCGGTATGGATGGCGGAGCTGGAGGATGAAGATTTGACATTTATTAAAAAGTTCATTTTGGCGTCCGGCTCTCTGAAAGAGGTGGCGGCATTGTATGGCGTCAGCTATCCCACGGTGCGGCTGCGCCTGGATCGGCTGATCCAGAAAATCCAACTGACGGAGACAGCGGAAGCGGACCCATATGTGTGTTTGGTAAAGCGGTTGGCGGTGGATGACAAGCTGGACTTTGATACCGCCAAGCTGTTAATCACCGAATACCGCAGAACAAAGGAGGAAATTTGAGATGGTGATGGCAACAAGAATGGTCTGGCTGACACTGATCATCCTTTTCATCTTGATTGTGGGCGGTATTTTGCTGCAGATTTTTCTCTCCAAACGGAAGAGCAAGTGGCCTGGTCTGGTGCTGCCGCTGCTGACATTCTTATACTCGCTGTTGATGGTGTTGGGGGTGGCAGCTTATGACGGCACATTTCCATGGGGGCCGATCCTGGCGGCACTGATCACAGGGAACATTCCCACGCTGGTGTTGCTGGCCATCTACTGGGCGGCCCGGGAAAAACTGCGGGTCAAAGACCAGATTGACAAGATGAATATTGATGATCTATAAGAAGCCGGGGCCGCATCAGCGGTCCCGGTAAGACTGTCAAGAAATGAAGAAAGTTACAGCGATGGGAAGGAAGATAGTTACGAAAGAAACCCAGGAAGGGTGTCTTTCGTTTTAAATCATCAGCTTTTTCAGAACCGTTCAGCGTTCTGAAAAACTGCAGAAGCCTGTCGAAAACGCCTTTTCGACAGGCTGACCGGGGCCGCATCAGCGGTCCCGATTTTTAGTCGTGGGCATGGGGAAGATTCCAGTGATAGTGGGCGGAGAGACAGCGGATCAGGGCCACCGTGCCAACGCCGGTTAGCATGGCGGGGATCTCTCCCACCGTCCGCCACATCAGCGCACACACCAGCGCCCCGGCCAGGGATGCGGAGGCATATACGTGCTTGACAAAGATATAGGGCGTATCGCCCGCCAGAACATCCCGCAGCACGCCGCCTCCCGCACCTGTGACCACGCCTACAAACACCAGCAGGAATAACCCTGGCTGCACCAGCTGGCCAAACGCCGCACGGATGCCCATGACGGTAAAAATGCCAAGCCCTGCCGTGTCCATCCAGAAAAGAGACCGATCAAAAAGGGCCTGATCCCACATCAGCAGGTGCCGGACCTGGGGCAGAAACAACACCAGGGCTGCGGCCACCGCCACAGCGGCGTAGATCGGGTTTTGAAAGGTGGCGGGCGGAGTGCTGCCCAGGATCAGGTCTCGGATAACGCCGCCGCCCACGGCGGTGGTAAGGCCCAGAATGCACACGCCAAAAATATCCATATTCTTCCGCAGCCCGGTCAGGGCGCCGGAAATGGAAAAGGCCAGCGTTCCCACCAGCTCCAGAAGGAGAATGACAGACTCCATCAGCTGCCCCCATTTCCTGCCCGCACCATCTCCATAAAAGCGGTGGCCGCGGCGGTGGGAGTCACCTCCCGCAGGGTGCACATGTCCACGCTGCGGGGCGGGATGGTGAAGTCCGTTTTCAGAAGGCGGATATCCCCGGCGTCCAGAGCGTCCTGAACAAATTCCAGTGTCACACCTGCTACCCCCAGTCCGATGCGGGCCAGAGACACCAGCAGTCCCCGGGAGCTGAGCTCAATCTCCGGCGCCAGGGGGACACCGCTGCGCAGAAACTCCTGCTCCAAAAAAATGCGGCTGCTGGCCTTGCGCTCCAGCAGGATCAGTGGAAACGCGGCGATTTCCTGCCGGGTATGCGGATGATCGAAATCGCAGGGGTACCCGCTGCCGGCAACAAACGCGGAGTGGGTTGAGAAGCAGGGCCAGCACTCCAGCGCGCTGTCGACAGGGGAGGAGGCGAAGGCGATGTCTACTGCACCGGATTTCAGCATGCTGACGACCTTGGCGCTGCGGCCACTGACGATTTTCAGCCGAATGCCGGGGTGCAGGCGGTGAAAGGTATCCAGATACGGCGTGAGAAACTGGGCAGTCACCGTATCGCTGGCGCCGATGACCAGTGTGCCCAGCAGAAGCTGTTGGGCCTGGGAGAGTTTGTCCTCTCCCGTGGCGATCAGCCCCAGGGCGCTGCGGACATACTGATAGAGCATCTGTCCCTCGCCGGTGAGAGTGACGCCCCGGGGGCTGCGGGCGAAGAGCCGCGCCTGCAGCGCTGTTTCCAGCTGCTTGATGGACTGGCTGACTGCAGACTGAGAGATATACAGGTTTTTCGCGGCCACAGAGATGTTGCCGGATTCGGCCACCTCCTTAAACACGCGATAGAGCTCCAGCTTGACTGCCATGGGAATCCCTCCGTCATGAAATGTGTTTGTCCACTGAGGGGATAGGGACATTATAAGCGCAAAAAGAGCCGAAGGCAAGCCCTCACAATTGGAAATCCCTGTGCTGACCGTTATAAAAATGAAGGCTGTGGGTCACCTGTATAGTGCGCTGCCGCTCTATGAAAGATTTTTCTGATGAGCGACAGGTCCGTGTGTGGACCGAGGCAAACGTGAAAAGAACGAGTCCTTTCCAACAAACATAAAATTTCATGTGCAGTTCACCGCACCACGGACACAGGCGAATGTAGGTGCGTATGCTTGTTGATTGCTGTGCGTTTGCATAGTAAAAAGGGGGGTGGATTGCCTACTTTTTTCAGGACTCCTTTGCAAAAGCGGTTCCAATTTGATATACTATTTTCTATCGTGATGAAAAAGGTGTCGGAGGAAAACGTATGCTGTATCGGATGTTAGCGGTGGGCGATGTTGTAGGGGAGGCGGGGCTGCGGCACTTGGAAAAGCAGCTGCGGCCCCTGCGGAGGCTGCGGGATATCGCCTTTGTAGTGGTGAACGGGGAGAATGCCGCCGGCGTTGGCCTGACGCCGGCGCAGGCCCAGCGGATTTACGACGCGGGGGCCGATGCCGTGACCCTGGGAAATCATACCTTTAATAAGCTGCAAATCAAGGATTTCCTGGAGGAGACCTCCTGGCTGCTCCGGCCGGCCAACTATACCGGGCGGGCGCCGGGCCACGGCTGCGAGATCTTTGACCTGGGGGCCGTGCGGGTTCGGGTGATAAACCTGATTGGCCGGTGCGGCCTGGCCTGGGGAGCGGAGAACCCCTTCACCACGGCGGATAAGCTTTTGGGACAGGCGGAGGCGGAATTCACCCTGGTGGATTTCCACGCGGAGGCCACCAGTGAGAAGCTGGCTATGGGTTATTACTTGGATGGCCGGGTGTCCGCCCTGTGGGGAACTCATACGCATGTCCCAACAGCCGATGATCGAGTCTATCCCAAGGGCACAGGCTACCTCACCGACGTGGGCATGACCGGTCCGGTGGAGTCCGTGCTGGGGGTGGAGCCAGAGCAGTCGGTGGAGAACTTCTTGGGCGGCGTGCCGGGACACTTTCGGACGGCAGAGGGCCCCTGCAAGCTGCAGGGAGCCATCTTTACTCTGGATAGTTCCACCGGATTATGTACAGCGGTGGAGCGGATTGAGATTCGATAGACATTTGACCGCAGAAAAATATTTCACATAGGAGAGAGAACCATGTCAATTGAAATGGTAAGAGCATATCTGAAACAGTTCGGCGCGGAGGAACGCATCCTGGAGTTTGACGTGTCCTCCGCCACGGTGGAGCTGGCGGCGGTAGCGGTCGGGGTGGAAGGTGCCCGGATTGCCAAGAGTCTGAGCTTCAAGGTGGAGGAGCGGCCCATCATCATTGTGGTGGCAGGAGACGCCAAGGTGGACAATAGCCGCTACAAGGCTCAGTTCCACACCAAGGCCAAAATGCTGACCCACCAGGAGGCCCACGAGCGGATCGGCCACGACGTGGGCGGCGTGTGCCCCTTTGCCCTGCCGGAGGATGTGCAGGTCTATCTGGACGTGTCCTTAAAGAGATTTGAGACGGTGTTTCCTGCTGCTGGCAGCGACAACAGTGCCATTGAGCTCAGCTGTGCTGAACTAGAGCAGTATGCTGCCAACTTTGCCGGCTGGGTGGATGTGTGCAAGGCGTGGCGGCCGGAGGAACAAGTAGCAGGAGGGCAGTTGCCTTGCTGAAATTTATTCATGCGGCGGATTTTCACATGGACAGCGCTTTCGGCGCATTGTCTGCGTCTCAGGCGGCGTCCCGCCGGCGGGAGAGCCGGGAACTGGGCTTCCGACTGGCAGAGTATGTGAACAGCCACGAAATTGATCTGGTGCTCCTGGCAGGGGATCTCTTTGACAGCACCGGCGCCTTTCGGGAGACAGGAGAGCAGCTGGCGGCAGCTCTGAGGCGGATGCAAGCCAAGGTGTTTGTCTCGCCGGGAAACCACGACTGGTACGGCCCTGGCAGTCCCTGGGTCACGGTCCAGTGGCCGGGCAATGTCCATGTATTTTCAACAGGCCAGATGACGGCTGTGGACTTGCCGGAGTGGAACCTGACGGTGCACGGGGCGGCGTTCACCGGACCGGAGCAGGCTGCGGGAATGCTGACGGGCTTTGTCGCGCCGTCGGATGGCCGGATACACGTGGGCGTGCTCCACGGGGAGGTGGAGCCCTCGGAGGCGCGATACAATCCCATCCGCAAAGAGGAGATCGCCGCCAGCGGACTCACTTACTTAGCGCTGGGGCATATTCACAGGCGAACGGAGTCCCAGACCTTTGGCACCACAGTCTGTGCATGGCCCGGCTGCCCGGAGGGACGGGGCTTTGATGAGCTGGGGGAGAAGGGTTTTTATGAGGGAACCCTGAGCGAAAGTGGGCAGGTTTCTTTGACTTTTATCCCCTTTGCCCGCCGCCGCTATGAGATTTTGGAGGTGGATGTCACTGGCAGGGACCCCCGGGCGGCGGTAGAGGCGGCGCTGCCGGCGGAGACGGATCAGGACCTGTACCGCATCCTTCTTACCGGAGAGACCAGTGAGGGCGGTGTTGACGCTGCCGCGCTGACAGAGGCCTTGGCAGGACGTTTTTACGCGCTGGAGGTACGGGACCACACCCGCATGGCGGAGGATATCTGGGCCAGGGCCGGAGAGGACTCCCTGCGGGGGCTGTTCCTCCGGGAACTGCGAGCCAGATGGGACGCCGCTGGGGATGAGGCGGAGCGGGACATGATTACTCGCGCGGTCCGCTTCGGCCTTGCGGCGTTGGACCACCGGGATCTGGGGTAGAGGAGGCGCGCGGATGAAAAGGATTCTATTGATCGGCACCGGCGGCACGATAGCCTCAGAGGTGACGGAGAGCGGTCTGGCGCCGGAGCTGACTACCGGCGACCTTCTGGCACACATCCCCGCCATTTCTGGCATCTGCGTGGTGGAATGCGTACAGCTTCTGAACCTGGACAGCACCAACATCACCCCGCGGCACTGGCTGTTGATGGCCCGCTGTATCCGAGAGCATTACGGGGAGTACGACGGCTTTGTTCTCACCCACGGGACAGATACCATGGCCTATACGGCGGCGGCACTCAGCTATCTCATTCAGCAAAGCCCCAAGCCCATCGTGCTCACCGGCGCCCAGAAGCCTATCGGCTTTGACGGCACGGACTCCAAGATCAACCTTACGGACGCATTCCGCTGCGCGTCGGAGGACATGCCGGGAGTCTCCATTGTTTTCAACAGTCGGGTCATCCTGGGCACCCGGGCCAGAAAGACCCGGACCAAGAGCTTTCAGGCCTTTTCCAGCATCAACTACCCCGATCTGGGTGTGCTGCGGGACGGGGTGCTGCTGCGTTATATCCGCCAGGATTGCGCCGCTGCGCCGGTCTTTTACGACGCACTCAACACCCACGTGGCACTTTTGAAGCTGACTCCAGGCGCGGACCGCGCTCTGGCAGATTTCCTGCTGGAGCGGAATGACGCGCTGATCATCGAGAGCTTTGGCGTGGGCGGGCTGCCGGAGGCCGGCGGGTTTTACGAGTGCATCCGCCGCTGGATGCAGGCGGGAAAGGTGATTGTGCTCACAACCCAGGTGCCCAGCGAGGGCAGCGACTTGGGGGTATACCACGTGGGCCACGCACTGAAAAACCGTCTGGGGGTTCTGGAGGCCTATGACATGACTACAGAAGCGGTGGTGGCGAAGCTTATGTGGATCTTAGGGCAGACCCGGGACCGCCAGCAAGTGGAGCGGCTGTTCTATACCCCAGTGGCCAAGGATATTCTCTGGCCCGCCGAGGGGGAGGGCACTTGACACCTGGGAAAAATCCTGATAAGATACTAGCACAATTGGAATAGTGCGATGAACGGAAAGAGTAGCAGTCCACCCAACGGGCAGAGAGGGCGCGCCAGCGGCTGGAAGCGTGCCTGCGGCGGGAGCTGTGAAGTGCGTCCGGGAGCGCGGGGGATGTGGAAGCCCTCCGTCCGGCCCGCGTCACGGGCCCCTTGAGTGATAAAAGAGAGTGGAACCGCGACTCGTCGCCTCTCGTACTTTGGTACGGGGGGCGTTTTTTCGTACCCCCGACCGACACAAGGAGTTGATATACGATGGATATGTGCGATACGGACTTCGAGACCCGTCGTCAGGGCGGGCTGTTGGAGGCCTACCAGCGCCGGGACCCCGCGGCCCGCAGTAAGCTGGAAATATTTCTGCTCTATCCCGGTGTGCATGCGATTCTCTACCATCGTGTGGCCCACTGGCTTTACTGCCGGAATTGGAAATTCCTGGCCCGCTGCGTCTCCCAGTGGAGCCGGTTCTGGACCGGAATTGAAATCCACCCAGGCGCCAAAATCGGCCGCCGCCTGGTGATGGATCACGGCATGGGCATTGTCATCGGAGAGACCGCCGAGATCGGGGACGACTGCCTGATTTACCACGGAGTCACCCTGGGCGGCACCGGCAAGGACCACGGCAAGCGCCATCCCACCATCGGCAACAATGTGCTGATTTCCTGCGGCGCCAAGGTGCTGGGTCCCTTCAAGGTGGGGGACAACGCCCGCATCGCGGCCAACGCTGTGGTACTCAGCGAGGTGCCGGAGCAGGCCACCGCCGTTGGGATTCCCGCCCAGGTGGTCCGCATTGCCGGCAGGTCCACCCACTTTGCCGACGAGGTGGACCAGATTAACGTCCAGGACCCTGTGGAGGAAAAGCTGGACGCTGCGTTATCACGGCTGGAGTTTTTGGAAAAACTCATGGATGAACAGTATCTCAAGAGCCAGCGGGAGGAGACCGCCGGCCAAGAAAGGTAAAAGGAGAAAAGCCTCATGTACCTCTATAATTCCGCCACCCATAAAAAAGAGGAGTTCAAAACCCATACCCCCGGCCACGTGGAGATGTACACCTGCGGCCCCACGGTCTATCACTTCGCCCACATTGGGAACCTGCGCAGCTATATTATGGAGGATGTGCTGGAGAAATACCTCCGCTATGCCGGGTATGATGTAAACCGCGTGATGAACATCACGGACGTAGGGCACCTGACCTCCGATGCCGACGAGGGTGAGGACAAAATGCTCAAGGGCGCCCGCCGGGAGCACAAGACGGTTTTGGAGATTGCAAAGTATTATACAGACGCCTTCTTTGATGACTGCCAAAAGCTCAATATCAAGCGTCCGGATGTAGTGGAACCCGCCACAGGCTGCATTGACGAGTATATTAAGATCGTCTCTGGCCTTCTGGACAAGGGCTATGCCTACGTTGCCGGCGGCAACGTGTATTTTGACTCCTCCAAGCTGGACCATTATTATGTGTTCAACGACCATGACGAGGAGGATCTGGCCGTGGGCGTCCGGGAGGGCGTGGAGGAAGACACCAACAAGCGCAATAAAAACGATTTCGTGCTCTGGTTCACCAAGTCCAAGTTCGAGGACCAGGCGCTCAAGTGGGACTCCCCCTGGGGTGTGGGCTATCCCGGCTGGCATATTGAGTGTTCCGGCATCTCCCTCAAATACAACGGGGAATACCTGGACCTCCACTGCGGCGGCGTGGATAACGCCTTCCCCCACCACACCAACGAGATCGCCCAGTCCGAGAGCTATCTGGGACACCCCTGGTGCAAACATTGGTTCCATGTCCATCATCTGAACACCACCGGCGGCAAGATGAGCAAGTCCAAGGGCGAATTTTTGACGGTGTCTCTTTTGGAGGAGAAGGGGTATGACCCCCTGGCCTACCGGTATTTCTGCCTTCAGAGCCATTACCGCAAGGCGCTGGTATTTTCCTGGGAGAACCTGGACAATGCCGTGGCGGCTTATGGAAAGCTCCTGGGCAGAATCGCGGCCTTGAAGCCGGAGGACGGCGGCGTGGATCAGGCGGTCTTTGACGAGTACAAGGCGAAGTTTCTCCAGCAGATGGGCAACGACCTCAATACCTCTATGGGGATCACGGCGGTCTTTGACGTGCTGAAGGCCAAGACCTCCGACGCCACCAAGCTGGCGCTGATCGGGGACTTTGACACGGTGCTGTCCCTGGACCTGCTGGAAAAGGCGGAGAAAATCCGGCAGGAGCAGGCCAGGGCTGCGGCGGCCCAGTCCGCTGGCGGCTATACCGTCACCGGCGAGGGGGACCCGGCTATCGACGCGCTGGTTCTGCAGCGCTACGAGGCTAAGAAGGCCAAAAACTTTGCCGAGGCGGACCGGATTCGGGACCAACTGAAGTCTCAAGGCATTGAGATCACCGATCGGAAGGACGGGGCCAGCTGGAAGCGGATCTAAGCGCATTAAAAAGAATCAAGAGCAGGGGCTTGCAAAGAAGTCCCTGCTCTTGATTTGTCGGTCCGGTCACTGGTTCAGGGGGTAGGCAGAGTCGCAGGCAACATAAAATTTACCCTTGTCGGAGTTGAACAGGACCGAGGTCGTGGGGTTCAGCTTCTCCAATTCCACGGCCAGCTGATTGTCCATGATGAAATGGCTCTCCTTGACGGCCACACCGTTGCGGCTCCCCATAAAACGCATACCCAGGGTCTGCCAGAAATGTACGCTGAACAGCTGAAATGTGGATAGGATGAGACTTACCTCGTCCTTCACCTCGCTGCCATAGAGCAGTTTGGCCACATCCAGCATAAACGACTGCTCAATGCCGGAAATAATGGAGGTCTCCCCGGCGTCAGTCTGGTAAACGATCTTTTGATGGATGGCCTTTCCAAAGTATTCTCCGGCATAATTGGTATTAGCGATCTTTGCGTTCGCCTCGATATTCAGAGTGGAGGTAAGCAGAACGTTGATCTCTTGTTCCAGCGCAGCCTCATTGACGTTAATGGCGTCTGTCTGGACCAGGATGCCCTTCCCAACAATCGCCATATCCGCGGTGGCAATATGCTCCAGAAGCCAGCCGATGCCGGAACCGATGAAGTCCCACACATCGTCCTTGTTGCATTGACCGTTCTCGATGATCTTTTGATACTTTACCATCTGGATGCTGTGGAAATCGTCGTGCAGCTTCTTGTGCATCCCATAGCCGTCATAACCGATCCTCCGCATATATGCTTCTTCGGCCTGAGCATGGCGGTCAAAATAGCTGTTGATGTAGGTCACAGCCTCCCGGATGACAAACATGCGCATGTTTGCCTCGTCACTGCGTTCTCTCATCCGCTGAATCACCTGCTCGGCCAGCCTGAATAGCTGCTGGTGCTCTTGATCAAATTGATCGATGCCCATGATATAGTTATCGCTCCAGGTGAGCATATGGCGCCTCCTCTTCGGACATGTTTGGCTCATTTCTTTTCAATGTCGGTCCGCATCTTGGAAATAGCATATACGAACAGATTTGAACTATCATTTAAGAGAAAAATCTGTCTTTTTCGTAAAATTATATCACGGGAAACAGGTGATAGCAAGAGAAGTTTGTTGTCATCAGAGAATTTTGCATGGGAAGTCTTGCGGTCAGATTGGTCCCCATTTTGCGGATAAAAAACGCTGTGCAAGGCAAAGCCCGTATGGTGTAAGGGGTAGGGACTCCCTCATATAGTACAGGCATAAACTGTTTCAGGAAACACGCGACATGCTGGCTTCCCCTTGACAAAATTCGACAAGACGACTACTATAGAAAGGTAAATGTTCAATATGATGGCTGTTTTGCCGGAGGAGAGACCCGACATGGAGTTGACTCGTGCCGTTGGTGAGAATATCAAGCGCATCCGAAAGAGTAAAAAACTCAGTATGGAGCGGCTGGCGGCGGAGGCCGGCGTCTCTCGCAGTATGCTGGGTCAGATTGAACGGGGGGAGGCCAACCCTTCGGTAGGTATTGTGGGCAAACTCGCACTGGCGCTCAAGGTGCCGGCGGAGGTGCTGTTGGAAAACGATGACTTTGAGGCCCTCACGGAATACCGGAATGTGGACACCAAGCCTATGCGGCTGGACGGAGGAAAGGCTGTGCTGCGGTGCAATTTCCCCTATGACGACGTAACCCGGATTGAGAGCTATTTTCTGGACCTTTATATCAGCGCCCATTATATCCCGGAGCCCTCGATTCCAGGCTGTATCTGCTACGCCACCGTGGTTTCCGGCACAGTGAGCATGACGGCCCAGGGGCAGACCTTTCAACTCATTGAGCGGGGCGCGCTGCGCTTTGCCGCAGATCAGCCCTACAGCTTTGAGAATATGACCAACGCCACCGCACGGCTGGTGCTGATCTACCAATATTTGAAGTGAGGAGAGCTGTGTGATGCGGATTCGAACCGGTTTGCCAGAGGATTTGGACAGGATTACAGCGGTAGAGGCTGCCTGCTTTCCACCCGCTGAGGCAGCAACGGCAGAGGACTTCGCCGGGCGCCTTGCTCACTATGCAGGCCACTTCTGGCTATTGGAGGATGACGACGGAACGCTCTTGAGTTTTGTGGACGGCATGGTGAGCGACGAGCCGGTCATCCGGGACGAAATGTATGCGGATGCTTCCTTGCACCATGAACAGGGGGCATGGCAGATGATCTTTGGCGTAAATACGCTGCCCCAGCACCGTGGGATGGGCTATGCCGGGGAACTGCTGCGGCGGGTGATTGCCGATGCCAAGTCCCAGGGGCGCAAGGGATGCGTCCTGACCTGCAAGGACGCTTTGGTTCCCTATTACGAAAGATTTGGCTTTCGGAACGAAGGGCGCTCGGCCTCTGTCCATGGCGGCGCGGTGTGGTACGATATGCGGCTGACCTTTGCATGTATATAATGAAAAGCCGTCCGGCTCTGCCGGACGGCTTTTCCTCATTTCAGATACTTTCGGACCCGCTGGGCCAGCGTCACTGCAAGCCCGATCTTCACAAGGTCCGGCAGGATAAAGGGAATCACGCACATAGCAACGGCGGCGCCCACGTCCATGGGACCGGCGGTATACACCGCCATGAACCAGGCGGTACCAAAGGCATAGCACACGATCAGCCCCAGAAGACAGGCGGTAATCCGTACCGGCAGCGTGTCCTTCACCAGGGCTGTCAGCAGCCAGTAAACCAACGCAGAGCCCAAAAAGCCGATGATGTAACCGCCGGTGGCGCCCAGCAGAGCGCCGAGGCCGCCCTGAAAGCCGGAGAACACTGGAAACCCCACAGCCCCCAGCAGCAGATAAACAGTGACGGCATAGGTACCTCGCCGGCCGCCCAGAGTCAGCAGTGCCGCAAAGATAGCAAAGGTTTGCAGCGTGAAGGAGATGGTGGTCATGGGAATGGAAATCCAGGCGCACACGGCGATCAAAATGGCAAAAAGTGCGATATAGGCCATGTCCCGTGTCCGCAGGCGGGCTTGAGATGCTGTCATACTAAACCTCCGTGTGTTTGCAGATTTCTCGAATTTTGGCCTGAATGGACTTTAAGTCCTCAAAGGCGTCCGGCCGCTTGCTCACGTCCCGCAGCAGCGCCGCCGGGTGGAAGGTAGCGGTCATCTGGACCCCGCCTCGCTCAAACCACTGTCCATGCTCAGAGGTAATTTTGAAGTCCTCCTTGATGATGGCTTTGGCTGCAATCCGGCCAAGACACACAATGATTTTGGGCTGCAACAGCGCCGCCTGCCGACGCAGGAAGTCCATGCAGGCCTCCTGCTCCACATGCAGCGGGTCCCGATTCTGAGGAGGGCGGCATTTGACAACATTGGCAATATATACATTCGTGCGGTCCAGCCCAATCATCTCCAGCATGTCGTTCAGGAGCTGACCGCCCCGTCCCACAAAGGGGACACCCTGCTCATCCTCGTGCTGGCCGGGTCCCTCTCCAATGAGGAGAATCTCCGCGTCCTGGGCGCCGTCGCCAAAGACCACATGGGTCCTGGTTTCCGCCAGCCCACAGGCCCGACAGGCCATACAGGACTGTTTTAAAGCCTCCCAGCTGTCTGCCATGCTGATACCTCCAAACTGAAAAACGATTTTTATATCATAACACGAAAAATCTGCCAGTGCAAGCGGTGAATGGCATGGCCTGTCCCGGAACAGACTAGGAAAGACAGGGAGGACAACCATGGTGCTTTGGTATTTTTGGATTTACAGTTTTCTTGGCTATCTGCTGGAAAGGGCCTTTGCAGCGGTTACACATGCGGAGCATCAGGGCCGGAGGTGCTTTTTGCTGCTGCCGTTATGTCCGGTATACGGGCTGGGAATGCTGGCGGTGCTGGCCCTGCCGCCCGACTGGACGGAGGGCGGGTGGCTGGTGATTTCGGGAGGGCTTGCGGCCACGGCGGTGGAGTATGCCGTTCACTGGGCCTATGAGACCACTCTTGGTATCCGGTTCTGGGACTATGCCAATGTGCCAGGGAATCTCCGGGGCCGCGTGTGCCTGCCCTTTACGCTGGCCTGGGGCATCCTGACCGCGGCTGCGGTGTGGTGGATTCAGCCCTGGGTGGAGAGGCTGGCCAGTCGGATTCCCCCAGAGGCGACGTTTTTCTGCCTGCTTCTTTTTGCTGCGGATGCTCTGCTCTCAGCCCGTTTTTTGTGGGTGACAGGTGACATTGAGGGCCTGCGGTCCCTCTCTTGAAAGGTAGACGCTGAACAGGCATCGCCGGAATTTTCCGACGGCACAGGCGTGATCGAGAAAAGCAGAGGGCTGCCTGCACACAGCGCAGGCAGCCCTCTGCTTTTGGTTTTTCCGCCTGCCCTCAGAACCGAACGAACTGGTCGATACTGGCCATATGGCAGCCGGAGTGGGTATCTTTCACCCGCATGAGGAAGTTTAGCTTGTCAATTCGTTCGCCGGAGCGGGGGCAGCCGTTTTTGATGAAGGGGATTTGCAGCCCCACGGCCAGATCCATGACAACATCTCCCACCACGCCGCCGCTGCGGCCCGAGGTGATGGAGAACAGTCCGTGGTCCTGAGCGTAGCGATGAGCCTCCATAGCCTCGGTGATGGTGCCCACCTGATTGGGCTTAAGAATGAAGCCATCAATGGAGTGGCTCTCATGGGCCTTGACAATGCGGGCCTTGTTGGAGACAGTGAGATCATCCGCGATGATCAAGGTGCGGGTGATCTCCCGATGGGCCTTTTCATAGCCTTCCCAGTCGTTTTCGTCCAGCAGATCCTCAATAAAAACGAAATGGTACTTCTCCGTCAGACCCTTGGCGTAGGCAATCAGCTCGCCGGAGGTGAGGTGGCGGCCGTTGAGGTAGTAGCCCTTTCCCGCCTCGTACATCTCGCTAGAGGCACAGTCTAGGGCAAAGGCGCATTGGTCAGTATAACCGCAGTTGGCAATGGCCCGGGCAATTAGGTCCAGGCAGACCTCCGGGTCTTCGGAGGGGGCGCACCAGCCGTAAGACCCGCCCACCATAGGCGCGGCACCGGTATACTCCCGGATCACATTTCCGAGCTCCTGAAAGACCTTTACAGCGATCTCCACCGCCTGCTCAATGTCCGATGCCCGGTAGGGCATGACCAGGAACTCATTGAAAGCCTGCCGGATGCCGTTATTATTGCCGCCGTTGAGGACATTGAAAGAGGGAATGGGAACGGTCCGGACGCCGCCGGGTCCTGCGATGTAGTCATACAGGGGGAGCCCAGTGCTGGCAGCGGCAGCGCGGTAGGCCGCCACAGACACGGAGTAGATGGCATTTCCGCCTAAAACGTGCTTATCCGGCGTCCCGTCCAGCTCGATCATGCAGCGGTCAATGGCGGTCTGGTCTGCAACGTCCATGCCCACAAGACGGGGGGCAATGATCTGGTTGACGTTCTCCACAGCCCTGTGGACGCTGAGACCGCCGTACTCGGCAGGGTCGCCGTCCCGCAGCACGCAGGACTCGTACATCCCCACGGAGCTTCCAGTGGGCGCCGCGCCGGTGCCGATGACACCGCCCTCGGTCACTACATCCACCTCCACCATGGGGCGGCATTTGCAGTCGATGATCTGTCGGGCGTGAACGGACTTGATGCGCCGGCTGGGAGGAACTGTGTCCGCCAAGGCAGGGACATACAGGATGTTCAGATCACACAGGTTCGTGCCGGTGTTGCCGGTGAAGACCGCGTCACCTATGGCGTCCAGAGCCTCATAGCAGGCGTGGCCCCGCAAGGCGGCGTGGAGGTCTATACCCTGTCCCCGGGCAGTGTGCAGGCTTTGAGAATCCGTGATGCCGCCGGCCGCGGGGGCGGTACCGTCCGTGCCCTCAGAGTCGATGGATAGCAGTGCGCAGCCGGGAGCCTTTTCAGCGGCAAGGGCAAAGCTGGCCGTCAGCTCCTGACCGGGGCCGCCTCGACCGGTGATAACAGAACTGTCCGGAATTTTTGTGGTGGCCTCGCCGGAGGAGAGCAGAACGCAGGGGGCCTTGACGGGATTTCCGGTGTGTTGGATTTCCCGGGCAATGGAGGCCAGCACCGTACCCACATCAGCGGCCTCTCCCTCCAGAAAGGAGGAGAGAATCACGGCGGGCAAACCCAGCTTATGGGCGGACTCTCTGGCATACAGGCAGGAATCCGGCAGGGAGTTTAAGAGAAAGTAGGTGTTCTGAGGGAAGGCTTTGGGGGTCTCGCCCTCTGGGCCTGCGTGGGTGAGATAGTTCACCACGGATTTGGGAAGCCGCTCCTCCAGGCCATAGTCCCGGATTACCCGGCGGGCGTCCTCCAGAGTGGTCTGATCCGGGCCGATGGGCGTGCTTTTGTAGGCGGTATAGGGCTGGCCGATGTCGCCGGTGGGCGGGGTGCCCACGGCGTCGGAGATGCCAAAGCCGATCAGCTCTGCACCCCGGGCCGCAATGCGCTTTGCCAGCATGCCGCCATTCATCTCGCTGATATGGCGGCGGATGGCGTTGATCTCATAGATATTAGCGCCGGATTTGAGAAGGATGTCTGTTGTGTCAATCTCATCCTGCAGCGAGATGCCGGGAATGGGGCAGCTCATCAGGGCAGAGCTGCCGCCGGAGATCACTGCGATGAAGAGATCATCGGCACAGGCGCCATCCACCAGCTTCAAAATTTCCTGACAGGCGCGGTACCCCTCCTCGTTGGGCAGGGGATGTCCCCCCACAAAGATGCGGGTCTTCCGGAAGACGTCTGTCGGCTCGGAGAGCTTAACGATGGCAATGCCGTCAGTCAGGCGCTCCCCCAGGATTTCCTCCACCGCCATAGCCATGTGGTTGCAGGCCTTGCCGGCACCCACGAGATAGACATGGCGTTTTTTGCTCAGGTCCCAACGGCGCTGCCCGATACAGAGAAGATCGCCCTCCATATGGGCGATGCTGTGGATGCGCGTGCGGGCGTCCAGCTTTTGGAGCGTGGCCTCCGCAATGTCCAGCACGATTTTCCGACTGGCTGAGTCGCCATGTGAGAGTAAAAGATCCCGGTTTTTGATTTTTTGTTCCATGATTCCCCCACCTTACTCCTCGCATTGAGCGGCGCTCTCCCAGAGGAGCAGCTTCTGGCCAAGTCCCTGCTCCAGCGCCGTGTGATACAGGTCGTGACAAAGGCCCATGTCGAAGATAGCCATGCCGTCGTTGATGAAGCAGAGAATCTGCTCGTCGCTGGTGCGGCCTTTCTGTTCATCCAGGATGATTCTGCCTAGTGTGGGAAAGTCCGGCAGTGGAGGCAGCTTGCGGTCGTCAATGAGCTGGTAGATGGGGGTGCCGATGTGATTTCCATAGGTGGGGTCATGGTTCTCCTTACCCTCCTTCACATAGGTTTCATGAAGGGCTGTGTTATCCAGAACAATCCGCATGTCCCGCCACAGCGCTTCGTCACACTGGAACGGACCGGAGGCCAGCAGGGTGCAGCCGGGCTTGATCCAAGCCCGTTGGAAGTGCAGCGGCGCGGTGCGGGAAACCGCCACAGAGAGCACATCTGCCTGCCGGACTGCGGTTTCCAGATCGGGCTCCACCATGGCGGCGAGGCCCAGATCCCGGCGCACGTGCTCCGCCATCTTGTTGGCATTCTCCGGGGAGCGGTTACAGCACACCACGGTTTTGAGCCCCGGCATCACGGCGGCGATGGCGTCCAGGCAGCCCCGGCCGATGGGGCCGCAGCCCACACAGGTTAAAATCTCGGCGTCCCGCCGCGCGAGGTACTTAGCACCCACCGCGGGCACAGCGCCGGTGCGGGCGGCGGAGCTGAGGTTGGCGCTGAGCAGACACAGGGGTTCGCCGGTCTCCTTGTCGTTGAGCATTACCGTCAGCACGGAGCGGGGCAGGCCCCGCCGCTTGTTGGCCGCATTGGAACCGTACCACTTCACGCCGCACACGTCAAAGCGGCCGCCGAGGTACGCGGGCATTGCGACAAAACGGCGGTCTGGTCCGGCCAACGGCATGCTGGGGAAGGGACTCTCAGACGGGAACACCAAAGGCAGCCCATGACTATTGCGCCCGGCACCGCCCATCAGATAGTCGCCCTTGGCCAGAAGGCGGAAGACCTCCTCGGCGTTATCTACGCATTTTTTTGCGTCCAGAACGCCTGCCGCGATGCAGTCCGGTTCGGACAGATACAAAAATTCGGTTCTCTTGCCCATGTTCCTTGACCCTCCATTTTTTGCGAGTTTGATAGTGGGGTAGGGGATAAAATCCGTCGTAAAAACGGCGGTTTCTCTACTCACGCCCAGTATAGAGGAAGGAAAAGCGGCAAGTCAATGGCCAGGGGAAAACTTGTGAATTTTCCGGAAAGTGCGGTTAAGATTCCGATAGTTTTTCCTGCTGCCGATACCGCTTGCGGTATTCTAGCGGCGCGCAGCCCATCTCCCGCCGGAACAGCTCTGTAAAATAGCTGCTGGTGCCAAAGCCTACCTGCCGGGCGATTTCAGAGATACTCAAAGCAGTGCGGCTGAGCAGCTTCACGCTCTGGTTGAGGCGGTAGTGGGTTAGATATTGGACTGGTGTGAGTCCCAGCACCCGCTTGAATACCCGGCAGCACTCGCCCCGGCTGATATGGCCCGCCCCGGCGATGTCCGCAAGGGACACGTGCTCCATATAGTGCTTGTGGATGTAGGTCTGCAGCGTCCGGATGCGCTGGCGGTCTGTGAAGGAAACCTGGGAACGCCGCTCAATCTGCTCCCGGTGGTGAACCACCACCAGGCACCAGATTTTTAAGAGAAGGGAAATGAGCTGAAGCTCATAACCGTACTCCGCCGCTTCCTCTACTTCCGCCATCTGTCTTAGCAGCGCGCAGACCTCCTGGTGCCAGGGCTGGTCCGTCAGGGGAAAGCTTTGCAGTTCTTCGCAAAAGAGCAGCGGGTCCACATAGTCCCGGCGCACCACACTGTCGTTCTGGCCGTAAACCAGATCCGGGAGAAAATTAACGCAGACATAGATGCCGTCTGCCTGTTCTGTGGGGGCCGCCTCATGGAGGACGCCGCCGTTGACAAAGAAGCCCTCTCCGGCTCCCAGGCGGAACGTCTCCCCGCCAGCGCGGAACAAGACTTCACCCTCCGTCACCAGGGCAATCTGGACCTCTGGGTGCCAGTGGCGGACATTCCCGTGGCTGGGACTGGCCACCTCCTGACGATCCATGGAGAGGGGAAAGTCCCGGGTCCCATGCTGAGTCAGCTCCCGGCGGGTGTCGTCCACCAGGATGGGTCTGCATTTCAAGGCGCCGGCCTCCTTTCCAAAATGAACAGGCGAGGGAGCGTCTCCTTGGTCAAGGGGCCGCTCTGCCCGCAGGACAACGCTCACACGACCTGGAATAGATAGAATTTCAAATAGCTGGTCTCCGGTACACCCCAGAGAATGGGGTGGTCGCAGCTCTGCTGGCGGGCCTCAATCTGCCGCAGCTGGACGCCGGCATCCCGCGCGGCCTCCCGCAGCATGGCGGTGAAACGCTCCTCGGTTGCAAAGTGAGAGCAGGAGCAGGTTGCCAGCAGCCCGCCCCGGGGCAGCAGGCGCATGGCCCGGTAGTTGATCTCCCGGTATCCTGCCATGGCGTTGTCCACGGTTTTACGGGACTTGGTAAAGGCCGGCGGATCTAGAATGATCAAGTCATAGGGAGAGGATTCCCGCTCCAGCTGAGGCAGCAGGTCAAAGACGTTGACGGCGGTGCAGGTCATCACCGCGTCCAGGCCGTTGCGTACCGCGTTCGCCCGGGCCATTTCCACCGCGGACTCGGACACGTCCACGGCGGTGACGCGCTTTGCCCCGCCCCTGGCGGCGTTCAGGGCAAAGGAACCGGTGTGGGTGAAGCAGTCCAGCACCGTCCGCCCCCGGGCCAGCCGCGCCACCGCCAGCCGGTTGTACTTCTGGTCCAGGAAGAAGCCGGTTTTCTGCCCGTTCTCCACGTCCACCAGATAGCGGACGCCGTTTTCCGTGATCTCCGTCACAGCCGAGTCCGGCGATGCTTCGCCGGGAAGAGGGAACCAGCCCTTGCTCTGGGGCAGCCCTTCCTTTTCCCGCAGGGCGACGTCATTGCGTAAATATACGCCCCGGATGTTCTGGCCATCGGACCTGAGAAGTTCCACCAGCGCCGGGAGCAGCAGGTTCTGGATACGCTCCATGCCAACGGAGAGGACCTGCACGCTCAAAAGATCGTGGAACTTGTCCACTGTCAGCCCCGGGAAGGCGTCTGCCTCCCCGAAGATGATGCGGCAGGCGTCCAAGTCCTCTGGAGACATCACGCTCTTTCGATACTCCCAGGCCCATTGGAGCTTCCGGCGCCAGAAGGCCTCGTCGAAGCGATCGTTCGTATTCCGGGAGAGAAGACGTACTCGGATTTTAGAGTGCTCGGAATAAAATCCCGTACCAAGATACCGGCCCTTCCGACTCACCACGTCCACCACAGCGCCATTGTCCGGCTCGCCGTCCAGAGACAGGATCTCCGCGTCGTAGACCCAGGGATGGCCCCGCAGGATTGACGCCTCCGCCTTGGGGGTAATGGTACAAAGGGGATAACCTCGTTCTGCTCGCATAGCGTTCGTCTCCTTGATGTTCATGTCAGTATGGGGATGTCAGAAGACCGAAGGCCGACCGCAGTGGGAAGGCAGGGACACCTGTGAACCCGGATAGAAGCGCAGACGCCGCCCCGGTACTTGCAGATATGTCTTGCCGGAAGGGCAGAGATTTAGAACATGTAAGAAATGCCCTGTGGGAAAATGGCACGTGATCGATTCTGACAGGCTGAGTATATCACATTTTCACGGAGGATACCATAGAATGAGGCAGGAAGGGAGGAGCATCATGCCTATCATCTATTTAAGCCCATCCACAGAGGGAGAAATATTAAGTAATAAAATTCATTAAAAATTTTTCAAACATTTAAGGAATATTCTATGTGCCTATCAGGGTAAATTTTGATTTCTTTGATAATAATCCGCCAAAATTCTCGTTTTTCTTCTCGGTTGAGTCCGTCGTAAGATTCCTTCCAGTTTTCAATCAACACCCTATCAATGCTCTCAAAGTCCTGCTTTTGTTCAGGGAGTGCAGCTTTCTCTAAATCACTAATTTTTGCGAGAAGTGATTCACGGTCAGCCTTTAATTCTTCGAGCGTAATAATGTCATTCAGATACAAATCTTTCAACTTATTTAACTTTGATTTTGCGGCGGAGATTTCTGCGCGTGCCCTCTTGTTTATTTCTGCATTTTTAAGGGCAGAGAAATTGGCCTTGTACTCATGGAATTTGTTATCTACCGTCGCAAGAAGATACTCTTCAATTTTCCTTTCACCAAGATTAACACGATTTTGGCATCCATTCTGCTTTGTATAGTGTCCGTTGCAATTGTAGAATACATACGTTTGCTTTGTGTTAATACGAGCACTCATCCTGTTGCCGCACTCCGGGCAAACCACTAATCCGGAAAACAGATAGGTACGATTATTCTTTGCCTTTCGGACAACCTTCCTCCGCATAGCTTGAATTTGTTCATGATCTTCTTTAGTGATATAGGCAGGACACATTCCGTCCATATTGTAATATTTCCCATAATATGTAGTGCTGCGCAGCATCTTATCAATAAGATGGTATCTCATTAAAACTCCATATTTTTCTCTGATAAATTCGGAAGTTTTAGAAATGGAACCGGAGGCTAAATACTTCTTAAAGAAATCGTTAACAAGAGCCTCTTTGGATTCGTCTTTTTTGAATGATTTTCCTTCAATTTTATAACCAAAAGGTATATTCCCGGTAAGAGGCTCCAACCGCGCCCGCTTTCCCTCAAAAACGAATTTGATACGCTCACTGGTCCGGTCTGCTTCATCTTGGGCAACGGACAACATGATATTTACTTTCAGCCGCCCGGATGCGGTTGTCGTCTCATAATCCTCTTGTGTCGCCTGCCAAGATACACCATATTGATCTAGGATTTCCTGAACAGCATAGTAGTTCCCCACATTTCTAAACCATCGGTCCAGTTTTATAAACAATATCAGATCAATTTTTCCAACCCTGCAATCATCCAGAAGTTTTAGGAGTGCAGGGCGTTTCTTATATGGTTTTCTGGCGGAGATGCCAGCATCTTCATAGATGCCGACAATCTTCATTCCATGGGATTTTGAAAATTGGGTCAGACTATTTTTTTGGTCTTCCAGAGACAAGCCATGCCGGGCTTGTTCTTCTGTACTAACCCTTATATATAATGCAGCTCGTTGCATAGCTCCACCACCTAAGATCACGCCGCCAGGAAATTCCTGGCGGCTTATTTATATGTTATTGATCGTTGGTTTCCATCTCATATTCTAATTTTTCTTCATTTACAATGTACATTTTATCGGTATATGTTTCTATTCCATCAATATGTTCGGATAGTTTGGGCTTAATGTGTTGTTTCATTGGGTCCAGTATAAAATCAATTCCGCTTTTTCTTGCCATCTTCGCTACAGGAATGAAATCGCTATCTCCTGCAATTAAAACGATTTGGTTTACATATTTTCCATAAGATAAAGAGGCTACATCCAGACCTATTCTCATATCGACGCCCTTTTGTTTAACATCTAATTTAAAGTCATCTTTGGTTAAATCAGAAATTAACTTCTTTTCTGATATAATTTCAGATAACGCAGACGGCTTTAAAATATAAGTGGCTTGCGATTCAGCCAATTCTCCGCGCCGAATTGCAAATTTTCTTTTTTTGGATAGAGCCTCAAAAAATGCATTTGTCCAGCGTGTTCCAGCCATTTCTGCATACGATATGGTTTCTTTTGTGAGCGGATGAATAATCTCACGTGTCATTGGGGGGCAGTCATAATAAAATATTCTATATAAATCGCGAGGTTCATCTGGCTCTGATATATGAAGTAAGCAGTACCTGAATAATTCATCTGCGCGTTCAGCAGCGGTTTTGTTTTTCCCCCATAAAGCGATGGCTCGCTTTCTATAATATCCTCCGTCTACAAGAATTGCGGTTTTTCTAGTCTCTCTTATATTCATAGTCTCCCTCGATATATAAAAATAAAACCTCTGGGGTCAGATCATCCCGAAAGGTGGGAGCCCTCGCCCAGAGGTTATGATAGCTTATACAGCTCTTTGCTGTATGATATATATTATGCTCCCAAATTGAATTTGTCAATAGTTTTTATTCGTGTTTATTTCTGTATATTCAAACTTGTTCGAGTGGGTTAGTGTTTGTAAGTGTTTATTTGATTAAATTATCAGGTGATTCCTGACGGCGGCTTTTCACTAGAATGAAAACCTATCGTAAAAAGTAAAATTGTGGTATAAAAGTAAAGACCACTAGATATAGGTCAATACAAAATATAAATGGAAAGAATTGTGAAAATCTGCTGATTGCCTTATATTCTCCTCGGTGCTATGATATTATCAAATCACTAGAACAAATGTTCTCAAGCGAGGAGGGGCAACTGGAATATGGATGAACGAGATATGACCTGCGGTGAATTGCTCTATAAGAGTAAGATAGAAACGATAATTACTCTTATTGGAAAACTACCAGAAAATGAAAGAGCTAGTTATCTTTCTCATTTACGCGCTTTTGTAAATAAGCAATCTCACGATCAAGCTCCTCAGGTGTAAGCTGACTTAACAAATCAATAGCAAGCTGTTTCCACCCGGCCTCCGTTTGGAGGTCGGGATTTTTTATGTCTGTTTCGCCCTTGAGCCATTCGACGGAGACATTGTAAAGAACAGAGATTTGATACAGATAATTAAGATATGATGTGGAGTTTCCTGCAATCCAGTCGGAAACAATGTGCCCATCTTTGAAGCCAAGTTTCCTTGCAAAAGCAGACAAGGCACCGTGTTTGAACTTACCATCCTCTTTTTTTGGGATGAGCGATAATATCCTTTCCAGCGTAATGTCCATAATCACCACCACAAATTTGTGCAACCATACAAACAATCATATATAAACTATTTATATATTGCAAATGGTTTAAATATGATGTATCATATGAATGTCCCTTGAAAAAAGCGTACAAAAACACCAGCCCCTATAAAAGCGGCTTTTTACAATGTTCTGGCAAGCTCATTGTAGCATGGCTTTGCGGGAAGTGTCAAGCATGACTAATCATATTTATGAGTTTTCGGGGACTGACTGCGGTGGGAAAGAAAAACCGCCCGTGCGGTATCACGGACGGTTTTCTCCCAAGTTTGGTTACCAGAACGCGTTGCACTTTTCTGGAACTGCTGACACTGCGTTTTTTTACTTGCTTCTCTGCAAGCGTTCAGCAGTGGCGCACCTGCGAGGTTTAACGTGCTTCTCTGCACGGGAGTGGTGCATCCCATTTATTCCAGAAAAGACACATATACCGCTGTGCTTCTGTCGCCACGCCGCTCACTTTGGCAGTTTGGGTTCTGCCTCTTGCCCTATCGCATCACGCCGCTTCCACACGGTCTGGAACTGGCAAGGTCAAAAGTTTGGTCAAACGGCCACCTCCTTGACGTTGCCACAGAGGGCTAAGGACAGGATAGCAGACTTTCCTACCGCAGTCAATTACAAATCATATTCCACAACATAAAGGAGGGGCGCAAACGTGAAGTTGCGGGAGTACCGCGAAAGGGTCGGACTGCGTCAGGTTGATGTTGCCAAGAAACTCAATGTAAACCAGACGGCGGTCAGTAAGTGGGAAAATGGAGGGAACCCCATTTCCCGGAAGTATCAAAAGAAACTGGCGAAATTGTACGGCATTACGGTGGACGAGCTTCTTTCCGATCAGGACATAGAACAAACAGGAGATTGAAATGGCGGTTTTTAAAACGATTGTGTTTATAATCTATATTTTATGTGCAGCATCCGCCGCCTATTTTAAATATGAGAAAGAGAATGACGAGGCATTATGGTGGCTTGGGTGGGCTATCATTTTTTACATGACATTCGTTTCTTATGGATGGTGAGGGGGTGAGAAGGATGGAAAGCAAAAACACCGCCCCTGGTGGGCAAGACCAGGAGCGGGTCATCTCAGAATTTGGTGACACAGAAGTTGAGATTACTAAAGATCAGATAACTTTGTCGGTGCGTTAAATGAACCATCTTCATTTTGCGTCAGCTGATAGTTGGAATAAATGACAATCTTATCTGATCTTTGTTCCACTTCAATGTGCCACCCACTGGGATAATCTGATTGCATGTAAATGCAATCTGGTTTTTGGATAGTTTTTGTTTTGATTTGCGACATGTCCTTTATTCCCGGTGTATGAATTTTGAGATTTGCACCTTTTTCGACGATGTAAGTGAACACGATTTCACCCCCTTTCGCCCACATTCTACCATAGCAAGTAAGTGAGTACAACAGCACCCCCATTTTTAGGAAAATAAAAGAAAAAGTGAGGTCTATAGAGCTATGACAATCGGAGCATGGGTATTCGTTATTATCACAGCAGCTTTCGGCCTATCTATTGCAGGATTTTTGTTATGGGAAGCAATAGCGGCTGACAAACAATACGAAAAGGGCTTGAAAGTTGGACTCTCAATCGCGACAGCGGCAACAGTTTTAATTACTACGCTGATCTGTGGCGCTTATATCTGGTATCGGCTTAATTCTGAGAGTGGACGCAGGGCTTTGAAAGACCAGCAGAGCAATTTGTCTGGTGGGATTGAGAGAACAGTATCTGTCTACGACATAAACGGTCAGCTTATCAAGGAGTATTCTGGAAAGTTTGACGTTGAAACAGACCGGGAGAGTTACATTTTATTCGATGATGAAGATGGAAACCGCCACATGATTTATTACACCACAGGGACAATCATTGTGGACGAAAAATAAAAAGCGGGCTGCCTCTGACAGCAACAGAGGACAGCCCATGACACCACGTAACGTAGCTACGAGGTATCGGAGACAGTATAACACATCCTCCGGCCTCTGGCAAGAATAGGAGGATATTTTTAACATGAAAAAGGAACCGACAACAATTCAGGAATTAAGAGGTATGGCCCGGTACGTGAACCGCGAGTTTGATAATCTCTGCCGCGATTGGAAGGGCCAGACATGGGAGGAGGCACATATGAATTATTCGTTTGAAGATTATCGCAGGGCACTAGAGGGAGCTGGCCCCAAGTTGAAGGAACTGATTCTTGATCGAGCGGCACAGGACCCTGGCATTCATTTGATGGAACTGAAGGAGCTGGTGTCCAGTGCATACCCGGAGGATGCCTAAAAAATCCCCCGCCGTGTTCGCAGCACGACGAGGGTAAGGATTGAGGCACCACACGACAATCCCTTTTACACTATATCACTTCCGAAGGGATTGGACAAGACGCTATCACATAAAATTTACCAAGTTCTTGAGGAGGTTAGTTTTCTATGGAAGAAAATCTGGACTGCTTTCAGAAGGCATTGATTTACTTAAAGACAAAGCGCCTGGAGCAATTAGGCGTTACGGCGGAAATTACTGTTACAAAGGTTGAGAAAGATGACAACGATTGAACTGGTTTTCGTTTTGATTGGGATAGGGACAGCCACAAGATGGCTGTTCCGCTTGGTGGACAAGCTGGAGGGGCGGGTATGAAGCGACGGCGGATTCTTACATATCTTTGCTTCGTTGGGCTTCTGGCAATCTGGTTAATTGGATTCCTGGCGTTGAATGTGGATGCGGACCCTCCGCGCCCAGAACACACAAAAGCCACCATGCCGGAGATCACATTGGACGAGCTGGAGGCGGCTGAAAATGAGCTGATTGAGGCCGCACTGCTGGCCCGCTCAACCAAGCTGGAGGACGTGACCATCACCTTCTACTGCTGCGAGGAACGGCCCCACATCTGCGGGACAGGCTCCGGCATCACCGCCAGCGGACGGCGCGTGACTCCGTATGTGAGCTGTGCTGTAGACCCTGCCGTGATTCCGCTGGGCAGCACCATCATGATCGAGCACAATGGCGAAATGTTGTATCTGCGGGCGGACGATACCGGCCCTGCTATCCGGGGAAATCGTATAGATTTGGCAGTCCAGGGGCACCAAGAGGCCTTATCCCTGGGCGTGAAAACGGCTGATATTTGGTGGTGCGAGGAATGAGAGGAGGCCGGCATGTACCGCTGCATGATCTGCGGGCTTGAATTCGATCATCCGCTTCTGGTCATACGTAATGAAATTGTGGATAGCGATGGAAACCGGGAGCGACAAATCAAGGTTGTGTGCCCCTCCTGTTGGATGGGAGAACAATATTTTGAAAACACGGAGGAAACATGAGCAAAATTGTTTTAAACGTATACCGCCCAGAAAAGGGCGTGTGCGGAGTCGTTCGGCTGAACGAGCAGGCTGAAAAACTGGTAAAGCAGCTCCAGAGGGAGACCGGACTATCAGCTAAACACATTGTTTCGCAAATCATCATCCAGGGATATGACTTAGTGGAAATTAAGGAGGAAAAATAAATGATCGTCAAGCCCGAGAGTATGGATTTTTCCAACAAGAATATCATCGTGATTATCAGTGGACTTCCCGGCGTGGGGAAAACCACTTTGGCACTGTCTGCACCAGACGTAGTTCTGATCGATGCAGACGAGGGATTGAGCCGTGTGAAACCAGAGCACCGAAAGGACAGCTCCATGATTAAGACCTATGAGGAGCTTCTTGCAGACATCAAAAGTTTTGAGGGGCACTACAAGACAGTAGTGATTGACACCTGCGGGGCCTTGATTGATCTGATGAAAGACTGGGCCATGAGAAATGAACCCTCTGCCAGTAAGAAATCCGGAGGTTTTTCCCAACAGGGTTACGGCTTTGTCAAGACTGAGTTCCTTCGTCTGTCTGCTGAACTGCGAAAGAAGTTCAATGTAGTATTCCTGTTCCACGCTTCCAAGGACCGGCAGGGAGATGACGTTTTTTATGACATTGTGTGTGAGGGTTCCACAAAAACGCTGGTATGGCAGCCTGCCGATCTGGGCGCCTATCTGCACATCGTTAATGGAGAGCGCTATCTTGGCTTTACTCCTACCATGAATTATAACGCGAAAGCGGCCTACGGCATCAAAGGTCTTGTTAAGGTTCCAGAGCTAAAGGACGGCGAGCCAAATGATTTTCTCACGCGTTTGTTTGATCAGGTCAAGGCCAACATTGTTGCCGAACATGCTGCGCTTCAGCCCCGGCAGGAACAGTACAACAAGACTGTGCTGGATGGTAGAAAAATTATTGAATCCATTGAAACCCCAGAAGATGTCCAAGAGGCTACAAAGGCCATCAAGGGCTTGCCACACGCCCTGACCAGCGAACGGGAACTGAAAACGGCTCTGATGGAGCGGATTAAGGAACTTGGCATCGTCTACAACAAGGAGACGAAAGTTTATGAGCGGGCCGAATAAATTTCTGCTGACGCAGAGCCTTTTGTCTTCGTGGCAGTATGCCCTAAAAGGTGGAGAAATGGATGAATTTCTCTCTACTCTCCGTCGTGAGAAAAAGCCTCAGTCAAGAGCCATGCTGGACGGCATCCGGTTTGAAAACGTGGTCCACGCTGTCAGCGAAGGGGTGGACATCGGGCCAGAGCAGGAGTGGTACAAACCGATTGTAGAAATCTGCGAGATCATCACCCAGGGGCAGTATCAAGTCAAGGCATCCCGGCCTCTGGTAATGGACAACGTGGAGTTTGTCTGCTTTGGAATCCTGGATTTCCTAAAAGCAGGAGTCATCTACGACACAAAATTCAGCCGGACTTATCGCGTGGGGAAATACCTTGATAGTCCGCAGCATCCTATGTACTTCTACCTCTGCCCGGAGGTCCGGCGATTTGAGTACATCATCAGCGACGGAAGCTATGTATATCGTGAAGTATATCTGCCAGAGGACACAGAACCCATCGAGAAAACCGTGCGGCGGTTTATGACCTGGATGGACAAGACAAATCTGGTAGACCTTTACTGCCAAAACTGGAGAAGCAAATATTAAAAGATTTGGAGGATTTGAAATATGGGTAATTGGGATAGCTATCAGCGGGAAGAGCGCCCCCGCCTGACACCTGGAGATTATCGGGTAGAGATTGTCAGTGTTGAGGAAAAAGAGAGCAAAAAGGGAAATCCCATGCTGGTAATCGGGGTGCGGCCAAACGGAAGCGACATTATCATTTATCACTATATTGTGAAAAATGAATACTTCAATCGTAACATGACAGATTTCTTTGACTCCTTCAACATTGATGACGGAGACTTTGCACTCCCCACCTGGATCGGCGCTGTGGGCGCTGCCCGCCTAAAAGAGGATGACCAGGGATATCTGAAAGTACATTATTTCATCAACAAGGACCGCGCAGAGAAGCTCACGCCCTGGGAAGGAAAGCTCCCGGAACGGCAAGAGCTTACAAAGATCAGTGAGCTTGAGGATGACGGAGACCTCCCGTGGAACTGAGGTGGGAGAATGCTGACCCACTATACAGACGCGGAGATCAAGCAGAAATTGAAGGAGTTGGTAGTCATAGCTGACAGTCGGGAACAGGTCAATGACCATCTGATTACCTGGCTGGACAAAAACCACATCCAACACAAAAGCCGGGCCTTGGAGACGGGAGACTACTCCGCCATGTTGGGAGATACCACGTTTGAAGACGAGGTGGCTTTTGAACGCAAGGCAAATCTGGACGAGATTGCCGGGAATTTTACTACAGGCAGAGAGCGATTCGAGCGTGAAATGATCCGTGCCAAAGCAAGGGGAATGAAGCTGTTTCTGGTGGTGGAGAACGCTACCTGGACGGACATTTTTCTCCACAACTACCGCTCTCGCCTAGAGCCAAAAAGCCTTTTTGCCTCTCTTATGTCCTGGCAAGCAGAATACAACCTGACCGTGATTTTCTGCAAGCCATCTGAAACGGCACAAATCATGTACAGCACTCTTTATTACTGGGTGAGAGACAGGTTAAAGAGGGGGTAATGGCATGGATATGGCGCAAGAAATCCGGCAGAGGCTTACCGTCAGAGAGGTTGTAGAATTTTATGGTTTTCAGGTGAATCGTTCTGGATTCATGAAGTGCCCGTGGCACTCAGGGGACCATACGGCCAGCCTGAAGCTATACGATGGGCAAGGAGGGTTTCATTGTTTTGCTTGTGGGGCTCACGGAAGTGTCATTGATTTTGTGATGCGTCTGTTCGACTTAAATTTCCGCCAAGCGATACTCCGTATCAATGCGGACTTTCGCCTGGGCCTGACAGAAAGTAAGCCGGACCGAGCCGCCCAGTCTGCCACGCTGGAAGCCCGCCGGAAAGAACAGCGGAAAAACGCCCAGGCAGAGGCAAACTTCCGGTTTATGATTCGAGAATTTCAATACTGGAAGGAAATACGAAACACCTTCCAGCCAATCCGGCAAGGAGACGTTGTGTTTTACCATCCACTATATGTCGAGGCCGTCAAGCGCCTCCCGTATATTGAATACTGGCTTGACGACTTCGTGGAGAAGGGAGGCAAAGAACATTGGGGGACGTGCCCGTTTACACAAGAGACGACTACCTCACAACAACGAAACCTTTTGAATACCTGTATGCCCACAAAGATAATAAGTTCGAGCTAAAACAGCTTTTGGGCGTCATGTCCGCACAGGCTCAAACTGTAGGAATCAGGAACTTGGCCGCCCTATTCAAAGCATACATGGAAACAGTCAGTGGGACCTCAGCCCCAGGTTTCAACCGAACAGATTTTACCGGACAGGAGCTGGAGCTGGACTGCGGGAGCTGGTCGGCATCTGACACCGGAATTTACGGAACAGACAAGCTCGGCTTTGAAGTAGTGGCATGCTACCATCCCATCATGCCGGTGCAGCGGCTGGTAAATGTAGACACCAAAGTACACAAGGTCATGTTGGCCTATCGTTTAGGAAGACGTTGGGAAACCGTGATCGAGGACAAAAACATGATTTCTGACAGCCGGTCAATTATCGGCCTTTCCAAGTACGGGATCATGGTCAACAGCGAAACTAGCAAAGCCTTAGTCCGATACTTAGCAGATGTAGAACAGCTCAACTACGATACTATACCAGAGGTGTCTAGTGTGGGCCGTCTTGGGTGGATTGACGGATATGGATTTTCTCCTTACGAGGAGGACCTTGTCTTTGACGGAGAGGAAACTTTCAGGACGCGGTTTGAAAGCATTCAGGAAAAAGGAAGCCGTCAGGCGTGGTTAGACTGCGTGAGGTCTGTCAGAGCAGGAAAAACACCTGGAAATGTTGTTGCACGGATTGTCCTGGCAGCGTCATTCGCATCTGTTCTGGTTAAGCCCTGCAGTTGCCTCCCCTTTTTTGTTCACCTGTGGGGCGGATCAGAGACGGGAAAAAGCCTAAGCCTTGTTTTGGCCGCCAGCGTATGGGCAAATCCGGAGATTGGTGTTTACATCCAAACCTTCAACGCCACGGAAGTGGGAAAAGAGCTGGGCGCAGCGTTCTGCAATTCTCTCCCTCTCGTCATCGACGAGCTACAGCTTGTCAAGGACAATCGCAAGGACTTCGACAAGATGATCTATCAGCTCTCTGAGGGCGTTGGCCGGGCAAGGGGACAGAAGCAGGGAGGATTGCAGAAAACGCCCACCTGGCGGAACTGCATTATCACAACCGGCGAATTCCCCATCATTTCATCCAACAGCGGTGAGGGCGCAGTCAACCGAACAATTGAAGTGGACTGTCACGACACCAAACTCTTTGACGATCCTAAGAAAACCGCGACCAGTTTGTATGCAAATTACGGATTTGCTGGCCCGGAATTCGTAAAACACTTGATGGAAGATGGCGTTCAGGAGCGCGTCCAGAAGCTACAGGAGGCCATGCAGGACACACTAAAGACCGGTGACACAATGGATAAGCAAACAGCTTCTGCGGCGCTAATATTAGCTGCAGACAGGCTTGCAGAGGAGTGGATTTTTCAAGATGGAATTTTTCTTCAGCCGGAAGACATCTCAAAATACCTTGTCTCCAAAGAGGCCGTCAACCAGAACGCTCGGGCGCTGCAATACCTCTATGATTTTATCAACATCAATCAGTCCAGATTCACACCGGAAGCAGACACCCACCAGGGAGAAATATGGGGAGAGCTAGACGGAGAATACGCCTGTATCATCCGGTCAAAGTTCGATCAAATTTTGTCCGACGAGGGTTATAACGCATCCGCTTTCCTTGGCTGGGCGAAAAATCGCGGTTACATTCATTGTTCAAAAAAAGGAGAGCCAACAAAGCCAAAACGAATAAATGGACGCGTTTCCCGCTGTGTTTGGCTCAAAATTTCGGATTTCGATGATGAATTGGACGATATTGACGGCTCTTTACTACCTTAGCGGGTGTAACGATGTAACGAATGTAACGAACTTTTTTAATGTTTCTCTAAAATAAAAAAATTGTGTACGCAATATTTGTTTTTTGGAAGTGGTATAAATCTTCGTTACATCGTTACAAAACCGTAAAGCCGTTGCGGCACAATCGTTTCAGTGTAACGATAGATTCGTTACAGTTCGTTACTATCCGTTACAAAAGGAGGAAACAATGTTCTTTAATTATGAAGAGCAGGCCAAGAACCACGAACCTGTTCCAGATGGACTTTCCTTGTTTGATGAAGGTGGTTATCGGAGTTTGTCCGAGATTTACGAAATGTACCAAAAGGGGACCATCACTAGAGAGCAGGCGATTGACAGAAAGAAGAAACTAAAAGCTCGTGCATTGAATGAAATTCAAACTGACAACTTCCGGGACAACACCGCCTATGAGCGGGAGAAAATCCTGCGGCTTTCAGAGCAAGCCAGAATCAAGGCGCGGAAAGAACCAACAACAGAAAACTGCCTTGCGCTGGTGAATACCATTGATGGAATTTTAAAAAACGAGCTGCAACAAAATGTGATCCTATCAGAACATGGAGCGAACTGTCCGTGCTGCAGGAGATTTTTTAACCGGGAACACGCAGATAGAAGGCCGCGATTCTGTGAGGACTGTGGTGCGATGCTGGTATGGTGAATATCTGCTTGCTGGAAGGGAAGATCACATGAAATATAAATTTACCCAATTAAAAGATTTACCTGACAGTCCTGCCGGAACTGTGTTCAAGTGTAGAGGCATTGATCATCATTGGGATTGTACAAGTGACCGTGAAAACCATGATTTTTACGAAATTGTGATCCCAGACAGAAGCGGGGGACATATTCAGTCTTTCAGGGTTGGGAAAAGCATTTTTGATGACCCTAACTGGTTCCGAAAAGAGGTAGACTACGAAAAATTGACTGAACTAAAATGCCAAAAATGCGGAGAAACACGGGCAGATGTTCATGTTAAAAAGTGGTTTGTGGGAGACTATGATAGCGACAATTATGGCCCCCATGCAGAGGTATCTTTGGAATGCCCATGCGGGTGTACAAGGATTATTTACAAGAGGTAAATCAATGGAAGAGAGCATGAACCAAGACATGAAACGCGCCCTCTTGGGCGACCACGAGGCGGCGAAACGGCTGACGGATGCGGGGGTGCTGGTGCCGTGTATGTGTGGCAGAACACCAAAGGAACACGGCCCGGAGGACTGGAAGCCGACCTTCTATGACCCTGATAGTGGCGGCGATCCGGTTAGCATTGAGTGCGAGTGCGGAATTAACTTTTCCATTTGGAGCTATGACTATTATAAAACCCGCCTCGCCTGGAATACTCGTACACCAATTCTGAGCGCGGAGGAATTACAAAGATTGGAGGAAAACACATGAAGTCGGCAAAGATTTACACTAACGACTTGAACCGCTTGATTGCGGCCACCAAGTCTTTTGTGAGCGATAGCGCCACCTGTCCTTGCAATCAATACATTAAGCTGGAGTTCCATGCAGCAGAAAATCAAGTCGCGGCTATGGCCGTTGATGGCTATCGGATGTCTGTGGAGCACTCAATTATCAGTGATTGCGACGAAGACTTTGTGGCATTCATCAAGAGCAATACCAAACTCCCAAACAAGCAGTATGCAACCATCTCTCTGACAGAAGAAGGGAAAGAGGCTGTAATCCGGTGCGGTGGGTTCTCGTTCGGATATACCCAGCCGCAGGACAGCGGATTTGAATGGGAAAAAGCAATTCCAACAAGTGAGGTAAAATACCGGATTGGCTTCAACGGAAATTACCTCCTGGCAGCTTTACAGGCAGCAAAGGTATCTGCTGGAGAAAGCTTTAGGCAGCCGGTAATTTTGGAATTCCGCAGCAATGTAGAGCCTATTCTTCTCCGCACCAACAAGGAGGACATTAAGATGGTTCTTCCTGTTCGTATCAAATAAGATTGAGTGGAGGGGATGGAATGAACTTATTCAAGCGTATTGACCCAGTAGACAGGGCCTATAAAAGGCTGAAAGGATATTGCGCCAAACAGTTTTCATGTAGTGGTTGCAGATTTGATGGAGATGATGGTTGCATCTTAAAAACGGTTATCCCCGTTGACTGGCCGATAGGAAAAGGCGAAAAAGAGGCCCAGCCATGAAAATGACGCGGGAAGAAGCGAACGAAATTTTAGAGGATTGGAACCTTTGCCATTATACTCCCAGCAGAGAGGCCGCAGAAGCGGTCATATCGGCCTTAGACCCGTTAGAGATTATTTCCGCCCTCCGCCCCGTCAGCCGGGAGCAGGTGGAGAAGGTCTGGAGGGGTGTGTGGAAACACTATTTGCCGCCTTTGGGAGCTGGAAATATACAGTGCCGCTGTACAAAATGCGGGAGAACCCCTGATGTAGAAACACCTTTCTGCGCATGGTGCGGTGCTCCCATGACGGACGAGGCCGCGGAGATGGTGATGGAGAGATTGGAGGCGCTGTATGGAGATAGGTGACAGGGTCGTTTGCATGGTGAGCGGTGTCCGGGGCGTGATAACAAAAATTTACACCCCGACCGCCTCAGCAATGCAGATTATGGTGTGTACAGATGATGGGCGATTGTATCATGCTCCGTATAGTACATGGAGATTGGAGGCGCTGAAAGATGGCAAAGTCGATTGAAAACTTGAAAAACGCATTTGACGAAATGTTTGATTTTATAACAGATTTACCTTCTGGATTGGACGGATTCGAAAGTGATTTTGATTCAGCGTTCGAAGAATTGAGGGAGCTGAAAGCCACCCTCACCCCGCCGAACGAGGCGCTAATATGCGATGGGTGTCTATGGGCGGAAATGGGGGCACTTGAAAAATGCTCGTCTTGTATGAGAGACAAAAAAGATAATTACTACCGCCGCCCGCCTGATGGGCTATGAGGTGGTGGAGGATGAGCCGGAATACTATAAGTTTGAAATCCGTCTTTGTGATACCAAGATCGATAGAGATTTTGAGAGGTTTACACTTCCGTGTTTGCGTAAACTGTCTAAAATGTTTGTCGGTAAAAACGGTTTTGTAGGCCAAGACAGTATTGCAAAAATTCTTTCCACAGTAGTCCTTAAAGGGAAAGACGGCGAGTGGTTTATCAAGGCCAATGCGTCCATCAAGAATATCCCGGAAAATTTCAAGGTCATTGAGGAAATCAAGAGCGGAAAAAAGAAAGAAGTCAGCATTGGATGCTCAGTAGCAACAAGAACCTGTTCCATTTGCGGAGATAGTACCGGGAGTTGCAATCATAAACCCGGAGAATATTACAACGGGAAACAATGTTTTATGGAATTGAACGATCCAACAGATGTCTTTGAATGGGCGTTTGTTTCGACACCGGTTAAGGAGGAGACCAACATGGACAAGCCGAAGCCCCTGAGCGATTGGACGCTGGGAGAAGTTAAAGAACACTGTAAGGAACAACGAGACACCCCAGCGAGATGTACGGGATGTAAAATGCAAAAGTATTGTGATCAATATTTCGGAAGGCAAGGAGACGCAGCTGCCCCTAAATACTGGGACTTAACCGAGCCACCCCGCTGGACGGAGCAGGAGGTGGAGGATGCCAGAGCGGTCAAACGGTTGCTTGAGGCTGATTCGGTGACCCGTGCTGCATACGGGAATGGACTGGTTGCAATCAAAAGCGATTGGTCAGTGTCCATCGTTTTGAGCAGAGATTGTTTCCCCTCCCTCCGCCCGGGAGAAATCATCACCCTTGACGAGATCATCGGAGGTGCGGAATGAACGAAGTTATGATTACCAACAAATGGGTCCATGAAGATGACCAGAAGGCCAAAGCCGACGCAGGGAAGCCTCGCCCTACTCTGGTTCCTGTGTCTCTGATCGAGGCTGTGACGGCGGTCCGCATGTACGGAAATGAAAAGTACCACGACCCGGAGAATTGGCGGCAGGTGGAGCCGCAGCGCTATCAGGATGCTTTATACCGGCACTGGCTGTCCTATCTTAAGGGTGAGAAGTGCGATCCGGAAAGCGGCCTGCCTCATCTATGGCATCTGGCCTGCAATGCGGCGTTTTTGATTGAGATGGAGGGCAAAGAATGAGAGATATCCTTTTCAAAGCCAAACGGCTGAGTGATGGTGCATGGGTGGAAGGTTATCTATACCGACTCCATGATAGCTTAAATCCCTTTATTATGCTCAGAAATCGACATGGTGAAGCTTACGAGGTTGACCCCTCAACGGTCTGCGAGTACACCGGCCTGACCAACAGGAACAGGAAGAAGATTTTTGAGGGGGGATATTATCCGCTGGACGAACTGGAAAGGTGAACAAAAAAGAAGCTCCTGTATGCTATGACCCAGAATGGAATAGATTTTGCGTTTGGCTGAATGGCGCTGAAAGTATGGGCGCAAACAAGCACCTTTCAACGAGCGGAATTGAGATCATCAGCAACATCCACGACGGGGAGGGCGGGCAATGACAAAAGAAGAATCACTGGCATGGGTGAAATCGTTAAAGCCGGGAGATATCGTGATATACAGCGGGTTTGGGGTTGCGGGAAGGATTCAAACTGCCAAAGTAGAAAAAGTCACTCCATCTGGTATTGTCAGGACCAATCGGGGCAGTTTTAAAGAATCTTCATGGAGCTGGTCTGGAAGAGTAGGCGGCTATGGGAAAACACCTGGAGAGATTAGCCCGCCAACGGCAGAATTGCTTATCGAGGCAGAACTTCAAGAAGCGGAAGATGCTGCTGAGAAGAAGCGGCGAGACACCATCTACAAGGCGCGGAACCTGATTTCCGAACTATATTATAATAGATTCCGTATCGACTATGACACGGCAGTTGAGATAATCAATGTGTTAGAGAGGTGGCGGACAGCATGAGCGAGTGGATTAGCGTCAGGGAGCGGTTGCCGGAAGTGGGGCAAGAAGTGTTGGTATACTGGCGGAATACATCTCAAAAAGCGGAACATTTTGAATTGACACATTACACAGGGGACCATTGGTATTTACTTGACAATACAGGCCGACCTTGGATTGAGGTTGTTGCATGGATGCCCCTCCCCGAACCACCAAAGGAGAATCAGCAGCATGAGTAAAAAAGTCAACCCCCGCAGACAGCCGGCGTCAAAGGCAGATGTAAAACGGGCTGAGCTTCGTGGACGGGATGATGGCATCAAATTCGCAAGCGCTCTATTTTTGATGGCCCTGCGCGATAAGGAGGGCTTTGATCTGGAAGCTCTGCAAAAGGTCTGGAAAGAGGTTGGAGACTTGGCGGACAGCATTGCGGAAGGCTATTGCAGCATCGAGGATTTACATACCGTCTTAGAGTCTGAAGCGGGCGCCAAAATTGTGGGAGGGATAGCCCTTGAATGAGTTCCCGGATAGGCTGAGGAGGTGAATTATGCAGTACAATGAAATCTATCCTTTGCTAAAAAATACGATTAAGTGGCTTCAGGAAAACTATCCACACGACACATATTTTGTCATCAACTCAAACAGCGCGACGATGTATCACAAAATGGGCATTTTTGCAATGAATGGAGTTGAATCAGACAACGGAACAAACAAATATACGGCAGAACAGATATTGGAAATAACAAAGAAAGCATTTGAGGCTTGACAGGTTGGAAGTTCTATTGTATGATATAAAAGGGGATATATAAGAAAAAATGAGATATAGTAATCCTGCATGGGAGCCTTACTTCAAAAACATCTCTCCTATCCTATCAAAACTCTACTTTCTGACCAACTCAGGGACTATCAGATACATTGTTGCGACTATGATCTTCAAGAAGAAGTTCTTTCTCGAATGGAGGAACGAACATTGGACTTAACAAAATATGAAATGGAAACTATCTACAACTACAATCAGGAAGATCCTCTTGCCTCCTGCTACACGATGGACCGTGCCCTGATCCGCCGCTTAGATGTACTTGCCGAAAAACACAAAGAAATTACTTTACTTAGAAGTGGTGAAGGAATGAGGGAATATACTTTCCCCAAGAAGTGGATTAAAGTCCGCGCTCCAAAGGAACTATCGGAAGAACAGCGGGAAAACATGGCAAAGAGAGCAAGAGAGAGGTTTGGGTTTGCGAAGGAAGGTGACAACTCTGAACAAGAATGATGCGACTATGGAGCAGGGGAAGGAACTCGTTAAGCGGAAGATGAAACCCCGTGGTGGGAACTCTCCTGTGATTGGAGATAACGGCGTACATACCAAACCGGGTGACAACTCCAAGATTGCCGGGTTCCTTATGGAAGTCGGAAAGTGGGGCCCTGTTGATAAGTCCGATGTTCAGGCTATGGAAAAGCGATTTTGGGACTATGTTTCACTCTGCTTTGAAAGGGATGTTCGTGTCACAAACCAGGTAGCTTACTTTGCTATGGGTATCACCCGCGATGATGTTTACGACTGGGAAAATGGACGTTCACGCAGTCCAGAACATTCCGCCCTCATTAAAAAAGTGAAGATTTTTTGCGGTTCTTACCGTGAAATGTTAGGGGCTGATGGCAAGCTCAACCCTGTTACTCTGGTCTGGTGGCAAAAGAACTATGACGGCCTTGTGGACAAGTCCGAAGTGGTGCTCACGCCCAACAACCCGTTAGGGACTATTGCTGACCAAAAGCAGCTTGAAGAGCGGATCGCCGGCTCTGTGGTGGAGGAGGAGTAAACGACTATGGCAACGACTATCGACTATGGTAGCGACTATGGCGCAGAGGCCAGCGACTATGACAGCCTCACGCGTGGGAAGTTGTGCCCGCTGAAGGCTGCTGAGCCGCCGGTGCTGACCATTTGGAACTGCGCCCCCGAGCCGGATCTGGCCAAAGCGCTGAAAGCTGGCGCGATTAAGTATCGGGCCGATGGAGAGATGCCCCGCGTGGAGTATATCGGCGGGCAGTGTGACGGCCCCCGCTGCGCCTGGTGGGACGCCGACAAGTCCCGTTGTGCCGTCCTATCCCTTGCCCGCAACAAATGACAATGCCCCGGCTTGCTCCTGGTGGAGTGGGCCGGGGTGCTTTATATCATGCCGGGCGCTCTGCGGGGCGCTGTGGGACGTTTTAGAGCGTGGGAATATAAGAACACTGACAGGCATTAAAACTGCTCTACGGGCCTGTAAATGGCCTTTACGGAGGTTTTGCTTTTTTGCCTCTCCCCTGCCCCGCTGGACACGGGCGCAAAAATGCCGCCTGCTGACCATAGGAGGCCACGCAAGCGGCGGGAAGCTTAGGGGACATGGGCAAAAGAAAACCCGCCCCAGGAAAGCCCAGGGCGGGCGCTGGTGGTATTCAAGATTTTTTCGCCGTTTCCCAGATAATCATGATCGGGAGTAGCAAGACAAACAGGACAATCAAGCGGGGGTCACCTCCATTCTCCGGCGGGCGGGTCAAGCCCGCGCCGCCCATCGCTCATTTATAAGCCAGTTTTCAAACTCTTCTTCGGTCATTTCCCCGATTTGTTCCCGGTATTTCTGCGCGTCTGCTAACTTATCAAATGTAGCAAGAGTACAGCCCACGCCGTCGCCCACATAGTCCACGAAAAAAACGGGGGAAATGTCGCCTTTCCACAGCCAAATTGTGGGACGAATTTCTCTTAAGTTGTCCGGGTTATGTGAATAGATATAATCAAGGCTTTTTTCATAAACTGCCGTTCTGTCCATGTAATAGGCCGTAAAAAGTTGATTCATTTTCATTGTGCGGCCCTCCCATACTCCACGGCGTGGGGAAACTGCCGGTTAATGCGCTGCCGGGTGCCGTTGTCCACCCAGCGCCCGCCGATATAATACAGCGTGTGGGCCTGTCCCTTGTGGTCGTTATAGGTGATCTGGTTCTTGCCGGTCTTGATGGCCTCGGCCTTTTGGCGGTTGATCTCGGCGGCTTGGCGCTTCATCTCGTCAAGGATTGTAACCCGATACACGCAGCCCGTCCAGGTCTGGCAGTTGGTGCCCTCGCACTCTTTGCCCAGCTTCAGGCAGTCGGCGCACATTCTATTTAGTTTTTCCATTGTTTTTTTCTCCTTGTCATGGAGGGCCGCCCGTGGTATAATGGGCGTGCCCTGGTTTGAGTGGTTTCTGCTGGGGCTTCTCTTTGCCCTGGTCACTGTTGCAAGCGGTGGCCGGGGCTTTTGTTATACAGCTGTAACAATCGTCTCGCCTTATCAGTGTCAATGTAATTTGTCCATCCCGCATTATACAGTTCTTCTGCGGCTTGATATAGCGTTATGGTTCCGCTTTGTAGATCTTCTGTTAGGCTGCCCAAAATGCTTTTAATTTCCATGCGCTTTTCCCTCCCAGCCTGTGGCCTTGCTTTCCCCTGCCGGTTGTGTTATAGTGGGGGCGGATAGATGGCAGGCTCTACGCCGCCCCCTGTTCGCTTTAGGCTCCCTGTGCTGTGGTAGGCTGCGGGGAGCCTATTTTATTTGTCTTGCTGGGTTCCGGTTGCGATGTACTTAATGCACTCTGTGGCATCCTCCGCGGTGTGGCCGTGTGCTGTTAGCCAGTCAATCAGCCTTGCGGCCTCAGTTGCTGTCATACTGTATTCCTCCATTGTCTTACCTCCTGCCCGGTGGATTCAGCTCGGTTTCCCTTGCTGTGATTATATGATAGCATGTTGGTTTGATATTGTCAATCTATTTTATAAATATTTTTATTTATTTTTGTAGCGGGTTTGATTTGTGGCAAATTATTATTATATATGTGTGGGCGGTTTGCTTGGAGTATACCCTAGATAATCAAGGAATTACAAGGCGGATGGCGCGGCGGACACCTCCGGGGGATAGGCCGGAACGGGCACCCACCACCTGAGTACCACCACCACCGAAAAATTAAAAAAGCAAAAAAGATGTTGACAAACAACAAAGATATTTGCTACAATGAATTTGCAAATAAAGGGAGGCGAAATGTGATGGCCGAGAGCATTTGCGTTGGATATGCACGAGTGTCCTCGAAAGACCAAAACGAGGAACGGCAGATTAAGATGCTGAAAGAGGCTGGTGTGCCAGAGCGATATATCTTCATTGATAAAGAGAGCGGACGGGACTACAACCGGGATAAATGGAACGCGATGATGACTGTAATCCGAAAGGGCGATACGGTTTTTGTGTGCAGCCTTGACCGGCTCGGAAGAAATTACACTGAGACTGGAAAACAGTGGGAACATATCACGAAGGAGATCGGTGCAGACATTGTTGTCTTGGATATGCCTATTCTGGACACCAGAAAAACAAACGACCTGACGGGAACGCTGATTGCTGATATTGTGTTGAAGGTTCTTTCGTATGTGGCTGAAAAGGAAAGAATCAACACGCATGAGCGGCAGGCTCAGGGGATTGCTCTTGCGAAGGACAGAGGCGCATACAAGGGAAGAAAGCCGATTGAGATAGATGAAGCGGCTTTTGATGCGGCTTACAAAGAAGTTTTGTCTGATGGGAGGACGAACAAGTGGGCAATGGAAAAACTGGGGTTGCGTCCAAACACATACTATAAGGCAGTTGCGAAGTATCGGGAGGAACACGGCTTGCCTCCTCTGGAGAGTAGGAACAAGAAAGGGAAAGAAGGTAGGGCATGAATAGATGGAGCAAGCGATACCTATACAAACTCACATTCCCCAATGGTATGGTCTATATCGGTTGCACCTATGATATTAAGCAACGGTGGGCCGGGAAAGGTGCTCACTATTACGGTATGAAGGTTTACGAGGCAATTAAGGAGTTCGGATGGGATAACATCAAGAAAGAAATTTTGCTATTCCTGCCGGACGAAAACGGAAACTCCGAAAAAATCACCTCACTCGAAAAGGAGTTCATCAAGGCATATTCCGGCCGGTGCTATAACAGTATGAGTGACCCAGAGTGGTACGAAGAAAATCCGGCATACTCAAAAGAACGATATGCACTGCGCATTTATTGGACTGCTTTCGGAGAAACAAAACCGGCGAAAGATTGGTGTGCGGAGTACAATACATCTTCCTCTGTCGTTATGAACAGGATTAAAAAGTATGGACTTACAATAGAGCAGGCACTAACATTCCCTCCGGTTCCAAGAGGGAAACGGAGCAAAGGATATAAGGTTGAAGATTTTTGGAGGGAATGTGGGCTTTTAGGATAAATTAAGGACTCCTAAAAACCGCCGCAAAACAAAAAGGAGGATATGATGGACTGGATCAAATGCACTGATAGGATGCCGCCGGATATGGAGCCGGTAATGGTGACGGTAAGAGTCAATGATGGAGGAAAGCAGACCTGGGTTGATGCCCGATACAATCCAGAGTACAAAGAATGGGAACAGCTTGCGGATGCTGTTGGAGATTACTGGGAAGGGCTTGGAAAGGATTATGAAGTAACTCACTGGATGCCGTACCCGGAACCGGCGGAAGATTGAATAATTGTAGTGCCAAGTGCCTCTCCAGATGGAGCGAACAGTGCCAAGGGAACTATGAGGGAGGGTTTAATTATGGAAGTCCCTATTGAATTGAACAATGGAAAGTTCAGAGCAGTGAAGATTTGCGTAACTGGGGATGATTATTCAAATTTAAAGATACTGGACGTATCGTATTCACTCCCCAAATTTTGCAGTCCAAATAAAGCACAAGAAGAACTTATTGCGTTTGCAAAGGATCTACAATCTGAAACTTGCGATGTTCATGCATCCGGATGGGGAGATGCGTCCTGCAAAACATATATTATCACATACACAATTATTCCTAAAAACGGAATGAAATGTTGCTATTAAATGCGAATTAGTTAGTGCCAAGTGCCACCGCATAGCGGAATAATAGTGCCAAGTGCCTTTTATCTTACAGGATAGGAGGCACTTTTTTCATGGAAATTCGGGAGTTGGTAGTGAGGGCATTCCAGAGAGACTTGTCTGACCCATCTGCGCTGTCCGATGCGTTTGATTCGATCAGGTTGTTGGAGCCGGAAGATTTTGCACTGGCGCACGAGCGGAACAAGGAGGTACGGCGGCTGTCCGCAAAATTCGCAGCAGAACAAAAAAGCCTCCGTATGTTCGAGTTGAACAAGCGGAGTCTGCTGTTTGATGCGCCGTATGATTTTGATGCTCATTGCAGGTACATAGAATGGAATAGGCCGAACGATAAGAGGTTTTATATTCCAAGAAGAAAGCAATTGCTTCGTGTAGCAAAATCTCTTCAAAAGCTGGCGGACGGAGATCTGGATCTGTTGGCTATCAGTTTGCCTCCTGGAGTTGGGAAAACTACATTAGCTCTGTTTTTCTTGACTTGGCTTGCTGGACGAAGCCCGGAAAAACCGATTCTTGGAGGTTCACACTCTAACGCATTTCTTCGGGGAGTATACGATGAATGTCTGCGAATTCTTGATCCGCAGGGAGAATATTTGTGGCATGATGTGTTCCCGACGGTACAGGTAGTAAAAACCAATGCACAAGATATGATGATTGACCTTGGAACCGATAAGAAACGAGGAAAGAGGTTCGCGACACTGGAATTTAGCTCTATTGGATCTGGAAATGCTGGTAAGGTTCGAGCAGAGAACTTGCTTTATTGTGATGACCTTGTTGACGGCCTGGAGTCTGCTCTCTCCAAGGAACGCATGGACAAGTTGTGGAATCTGTACGCAACCGATCTTAGACAGCGAAAGATTGGAGATGCCAGAGAACTCCATATTGCAACGAGGTGGTCTGTCCATGATGTTATTGGACGATTAGAGCAGATGTATGGGGAGAATGATAGAGCAGAATTTATCGTTGTACCGGCGTTGGACGAAAACGATGAAAGCAATTTTGACTATGGAAACCATGCCGGATTTACCACAGCGTTTTACCATGAGCAACGGGATGTTATGGATGATGCTTCTTGGCGAGCGTTATTCATGAATCAACCAATCGAGCGTGAAGGACAGCTCTACAATGAGGATGAGCTGCGCAGGTACTTTGAACTTCCTGACGGAAAACCAGATGCAGTTCTGTTTGTGTGCGATACGAAGGACAAGGGCACTGATTACTGCGTCATGCCGATTTGTTATCAGTACGGGAATGACTTTTATTGTGAAGACGTAGTATGTGACAACAGCAATCCAGAGGTTGTAGAGGCACGGCTGGTGTCAAAGCTCCTTCAGCACAAGGCTCAGATGGGCCAGTTTGAAAGTAACAGCGCTGGTGGTAAAGTAGCAGAAAAAGTTCAAAAAGAAGTGAAGGAAGCTGGCGGAATCGCAAAAATCACAACAAAATACACAACACAGGGGAAAGAGACAAAGATCATAGTAAATTCCCCGTGGGTAAAAGAACGGGTTTTATTTAAGGACAATTCTATCATAAAGAAAGATAAGGAGTATCGCCGGATGCTAAACTTCCTATGCGGCTATACGATGGCTGGGAAAAATAAACATGACGATGTTCCTGATGCTTGGGCAATGTTTGCTGAGTATGTCCAGCAACTAGAAGGGAACAAGGTGGAGGTGTTCCGCCGTCCATTCTAAAAAATACAAAATATTGTATACAAATATATTGATTTATCCATATATTGTGGTATAATATATATGGAATAGGGCGTTTACACCATTCACTCTCATTGTTCACCTCCTTCACACAACATATGGGGTGGTGGCGAAAACCACTGCCCCTGCTGTGTGGAACTCTATGCCCTTGTAGCTCAGTAGGTAGAGCGGCCCAGGAATATGGGTGATTGAAGCGTCGCCGGTTCGAGTCCGGTCAAGGGCAAATTTATACCCTTTGGGGGAACTAGATAAGCCGCTCCAAAGGCCACGGAGCTGACTGTGGAAAGACACTATACCGGGAGCCTATAGCGTCTGATGGCCCCGGAGAAGGGACATGACGCCCGCCTGTCATGGAGGCGGAAGCGGTGGCAGCTATGACCTGCCACGGTGTGCCGACACGGAGAAAGCGGCTGCGCCCGGCGGAGCGTGTAGAGACGGAATCCGCCCCAGTGGACCGGCTCAGTGGCATTGTGACGCTGTATTCTAGATAGCTGGACCACAAAGCGCTGTCCCGCTGAAAACTGCGCCAGAGTTCCGCAATCGGGGCCGATATGCGGCGTGTGACAATTAAGCGGGAAGCGCATATATGCCTCCCCTCGCCGCAGGAGGCGGGCGGTGGCACCAGATAACAACAAAGGGAAAATATGAATCATGAAAAAACTGTTTATTTCTCAGCCCATGAAAGGCAAGACCGATGATGAAATTCTGGCCGAGCGGAGCAACGCTATTCAGGCGGCGAAGGATTCTGTCAATGATGAAATCGAGGTAATCGACAGCTTTTTCCAAAACGCACCGGCGGATGCAAAACCGCTGTGGTATTTGGGCGAAAGCCTGAAACTGCTGGCTACTGCTGATGCAGCCTATTTCGCTCCTGGATGGAACAAAGCAAGGGGTTGCAAGATCAAGAATCTTTGCGCCAAAGAGTATGGAATCCATACCATTGAGGCATAGACGGTGTGATACCGCATAGCGGATTACATACTATTGAGCGGTGGCGGAATAGACACTAATTGTGGTAAAGCTGGTGCGATTGCCAGCAATAGTAGACGATTATATCATAAGGCCGAATAGTTGCCGGGGTGCCGTAGTGGCTCATAAAACCGGAGGGCGCTTGTAGGAATGTCGGCCATGTGAGGTGCAAATCCTCACCCGCTCAAATATGCCGCCCCGCAGTTGCACGAGACGGGGGCGGGGAAAGATCGTGAAAGGAGTCGCCCACTGAATGAAAATGGATATTTACTGTCCTGTTTGTGCCGCTGCTGGTATCAATCATGGAAAAGGGCGGCTTTTGATGCAAGTGGATAGCAAAACAACGGGCATAGTTTACCCATATTGCAAGGCTTGCAAGAAAAACATCAAGATTGAGTTGAAGGGCGATATAAGCGCCTGAAAATATATAGTTTAGTGCCAAGTGCCTCCGGGCGACGCCTGGACGAAGCGTGCCGAGTGCCGAGAGTAGACCTTATACGGGTCTGTTCTTGGCACTTTTTTGTTTGTCTGGAGGTGACAAGGTGACGGAAAACGATACTGTTCGGGCTATATCTGAGTGGCCGGTCAATGGTTTGACGGGTCGGCGTAAAATCTACACCGCGAAAAAGAGAGTCACCCCGGAAAACGTGGTGGAGGTGCTTGGCAAGGCACTGGCCGTGCATCGCATCAACAGGGCGGAAATGTCCTATTTGTATGACTATTACAGAGGCAAACAGGATATTCGACTGAAAGATAAAATCGTCCGCCCGGAGATCAACAACAAAGTGATGATTAACCGGGCGAACGAAATCGTGGTCTTCAAGTCTGCTTACCTCCTGGATGGCCCAATCCGCTATGTGTCCAACGGTGGAGAAGAGGATATTTCTTCTAATGTGAATACATTGAATGAATATATGCGGGCCGAAAGCAAAGACACTCTCGACAAAGAGCTGGCAGATTGGATGCACATCTGCGGTGTTGCGGCCCGCATGGTCCTCACTGACGAAGCCGGAGAGGAAGACGGGTCCCCGGCATCCATATATACCCTTGACCCAAGAGCGGCGTTCTGCATCTATCATAGTGGTGTGGGGCAGAAAAAGGTCGCCGGGGTGCTGGAACAGGTGGACGAGGAGGGACAGCCCTACTTCTGTGTGTACACTCACGAATGGTATTTCGAGGTGCAGAACGGCCAGATCACAAAGCAGGAAGCCCGCACAATTCCATATATTCCGATTGTTGAGTATGTGAACAACGATGCCCGCATGGGTGCGTTTGAGCCTGTTATTCCCATTCTGAACGCTATCAATATGATTGAGTCCAATAGGTTGGACAGTATTCAGGATTTTGTCAACGCCTTTGATGTGTTCCAAAACTGCGAGTTAGAGGATGGGCAGTACAAGGAACTGGCAAAGGGCGGTATGGCAATCACAATAAAGAGCGTTCAGCCCGGCATGGAAGCCAAGGTCTACCGCATTGCCTCTGAGCTGAACCAGACCAACACACAGACCATTGTGGACGACCTAGAGGACGCTTACCTGACCATCTGCGGTATGCCGAACCGGAATGGAGGCTCTTCTACCAGCGACACCGGGCAGGCAGTCATTTACCGGGACGGCTGGTCTGCTGCCGAGAGTCGGGCCAAGGACACGGAAAAGACATGGGAACGGTCAGAGCGGGAATTCCTGCGATTGGTGCTGTATATCTGCCGGGAAACTGGAGATTTGGGCTTGCAGCTATCCGACATTAAGCCGGAGTTCACCCGGAAGAACCTATCCAACATCCAGTCCAAGACGCAAGTGCTGGCGGAAATGCTGAATAACAGCAAGATTCATCCGAAGCTGGCGTTCCAGTACAGCGGGCTATTCAGCGACCCCGAGTCTGCGTACCGTATGAGTATGGATTGGTACGAGGAACAGCAACGCAAGATGGAGCGGAGCCTGCGGGATGAACTGGCGGTTGGGCACAGCGAGAGTGTGGGTGGAACAAATGGCGAAAACTCGGACGATTGAGATTTTGAAAGTCCCGGTTGAAATCGAGTATGAAAAACCAATATTGGGCCGTATATATTGGTTTTTTGTGAGGTTAAAACTGATTAGGCTGGCAAGAGTCAATATGACCTTATCTGGGCACATTGTTGGAAGCATTTTGTATCTATGTATTCCTGTTTCGTCAAGAAGGGAAACGCAATGAGCGGCTACTATGACATCACCGACAAAGCCATCGACCTTTTGAACGGGAGGGCGGTCAAGCGGTTTGAGGACGCCAAAGACAAAGCGGCGCAGATGGGATTTGATGAACTCAATGTGCTAGAAGTCACCCAGACGATGTATGACCAGTTGCGTAAGGACAACCAAGATGTCTTTCTTGAACTGGCGCAGGAGCGGTATCAGGAGGCCGAACCGCACGGAGAGGAACCGCCTGATTTAGCATGGCTGCTGGCGCTGCTGGCGGCGTACAACGCTGTGACGAAGGTCATTTATGACAACGATGTTGACCGCAAGAGGCAGTACACCGCTGAGGGCATCAATTCCAGCACGGCCAAGGTAACGGAGTTTCGACGGGGGTTGCATTATTGGGCTGACCTGACAGCGACCTATGGGGACATCGTGACCGATGAATCTACCTTGAAAGCATACCGTGACGCCGGTGTGAAAAAGGTGCGCTGGGTGACTGCCGGTGACGAAAAGGTGTGCGCAACTTGCCGTGAGCGGAATGGGAAGATTTATTCCATCAATTCGATACCAACGAAGCCACATAGGCGATGTAGGTGTGTCTTTGAACCTGTGAGATAGGAGGAAGTTACATGGTAAAGACAAAAACCGTGGAAACCATTGAGGAATACGACGATAACGGGAAGTTGGTCAAACGAACCGTGACCGAAACGGAGGAAACGGACGATAGTCCCGTTCGCTATTCCTATCAGACTACGCCGTGTATTCCGTCTGTATGGGAGCCGTATTGCAAGACTACTTGCGAAAGTGAAGTTTAAGCGGCCCAGCCGTTTGAATATGTCCACAGAGAAATAGGAGGAAGCCGTGAAAATTAAGTGCAGAAACTTTGAAGGGGAAATCCTTTTGTTGGAGGCGAACACAAAAGAATACTACCTTTGTCAAGAACCATGGACGGTAGTTTCTTCCTATGACCTAAAATTTGTGCAAGAGACAGGAGAAATTATTGAAATTCGCGGTGTTCTTCCATCTGATTTTGAAATCGTGAAGGAATAAACTCCGTTTGAATATGGCCCCAGAGAAGGGGCGGTATAAATCTCCCAACAGCGAGAGAACGCTTAATAACCCAAGAACATAGTGAGAGAACACTTACAAAACCCAAAAGGAGAATTTACATGAAGATTTCCACTGACAGCATCCAGGGTTTCGCTGAAATGAGCGATGCCGACAAGGTTACTGCCCTGCTGGGGCTTGATGTGCCTGACCCAGTAGACTTGAACGGCTATGTGAAGAAAGAAGTTTTCGATGCCAAGGCTACCGAGGCGGCCAACCTGTCCAAGCAGCTCAAATCCAAGATGACCGATGACGAGGCTGCAAAGGCGCAGGCTGACGCGGATCGCAAGGCGCTGGAGGAAAAGTACACTGAACTGCTGCGCAAGTCCACAATCGCCGAGCATACCGCCCGTTATATTGCCATGCCGGGTTATGACGAGAAGTTGGCCCGTGAGACAGCAGAGGCGTTGTTTGACGGCGATATGGAGCGGGTCTTTGCCAACCAGCAGAAGGCCAACGCCGCATATGAGAAGAAGCTGCGGGCTGATCTGGTAAAGCAAGACCCAAAGCCTGCTGGTGCTGGTGGTGGGAACGAGGAGAAAGACGAGGCCGTGGAGTTTGCCAAGAAGCTGGGCAAACAGCGAGCCGACGCCCTCAAAAATGCAAACGAAGGGTTGAAACACTACTTTTGATTGAAAAGGAGAAAAACAGATGAAGTTTACCAAGACTTCTGTTGGTGGCACCGTTGAAATTCTGGCCGCTGACGATTTTGTGGCGATCCCCATTTGTGTCACGGAAGCCGCTGCTGTCCCTGCCGGTATGCCCATGACCGCTGCGGGCAAAAAAGTAGCGACCACCTCTTATGCTACCGCTGTTGGTATGCTGCTGTATGATGTGGACCCGACCAAGAACCCCAATGGCGCTTTGTTGGTGCAAGGGGTGGTGGACAAAAAGAAGGTTGAGTCTCACGCAAGCATTACGCTGGACGATACTTTTGCTGTGCCAGGAATTATCCTGCGTGACAACATTGGCGTGAACGAGTAAGGAGGCGTACATAATGGATTTGAGAGAAGTTTTTACCCCTGCTGCGATTGCGGCCAACTGGACTGAAGTTGCCTCCAATCAGATTCCTTACCTGGGTGCTACCCTGTTCCCTGCCCGCAAGAAGGCCGGTCTCGACTTATCCTGGCTAAAAGGTTCCCGTGGTCTGCCTGTGTCCCTGATGCCCTCCGCTTTTGATGCAAAGGCAACCTTCCGGGACCGCATTGGGTTTGAAAAGTTGGAAACCGAAATGCCGTTTTTCCGGGAGGGTTACAAAATCAAGGAGAAGGACCGGCAGGAGATGCTTCGCGTGCAGGAGTCCAGCGACCCCTATGCCGCCGAGGTAATCGCCCGCGTGTTCGATGACACCCGTGATCTGATCGACGGTGCGAATGTTGTTCCTGAGCGGATGATCATGCAACTGCTTTTCCCTGAGAGCGGCAATGTGGGCATTGCGATTAAAGCAAACGGGATGAACTACACCTACAATTATGATACGGACGGTTCCTGGAAGACCTCTAACTACACCGCACTGACTGATACAGCCACTTGGGACAAGCCCTCTACGGCTGATCCCTTTGCAGCGTTCAAGACGGTCAAAGACGCTATCCGTTCTAAGACTGGCACTGAACTGACGGTTGCCATTATGAACTCCTATACCTTTAATCTGATGGCTAAAACTGACGCCATTATGAAGCGGTATATGAGTACAAATGGTCTTACACTGGGATATCTAACTGACTCTGAGGTAAAGGCGGTTGTGGAGTCTACTTCCGGCCTGCGTATTGCCATTTACGACAAGCAGTATCGGGATGAGAGTAAAGTTGCACATCCGTTTGTGCCCAATGGCTATGTGTGTCTGATTCCTGACGGTGCGCTCGGTGGCACATGGTATGGCACTACGCCCGAGGAGGCTGATCTGCGCGGAGCTTCCAGCGCAGAGGTTTCCATCGTGAATACAGGTGTTGCGATTACCCGTATTCTTCAGGAGCATCCCGTGAACATCAACACCTTTGCGTCTGAAATCGTCCTGCCCTCCTTCGAGCGCATGGACGAGGTGGCTGTGCTCAACGTCCTGGGGGAATAATCGGGTCTGACACCTTAACGCTTTTCCCCGCGAGTCAGACCCTATTGGGGAAACAAGTGTCCGAACTGGTAGGCAATGATTTGATGGTCAAGGCGGATGGTTCCGTTACTGGTACATTTCATCATGTGACAGGATATACCGAGTTCAGTTCCGAGCTGGACGAACAGGAAGGCTATTACTTTTCCTTCCACCTGACTAAAACTGGGAGCAAAATGACCTTCAAGAAAAACGGCTCTCCTACCAAGCAGAACATTGAATTTGACCCGGACATTATTTTCCGGGTAACCAAGAACGATACTTTTGAAGTCTTGGTAGACAACCAGAGCGTTGTGACGTTTAACTTCTCTGGAGCTACATTTGAAGGTTAAGAAAAGCGGGAGGCAGCATGAAGTTTATTCCAAATTACCGCGTGTGCTATGGAGGACGATTTTATGAAGCTGGAAATCCATTCTCTATCAAAGCCGAAGACGCGGATATGATGAAACGGCACGGGACGGTGTTGGATGAACCGACGCCACCTCCCGCCGTACCGAAAAAGCCAGGAAGACCGAGGAGGGCGGACAATGGACAATCTGGCGAGGCTGAAGCTCAGAACGAATGAGCCAGACGAGGCCATTTTACGGGATTGCCTTGAAAGCGCGAAGGCGGCAATTATGGCAAGACGCTATCCATTTCAAGAATGGCCCTATGAGTTAGAGCGTAGATATCTGGATTTGCAGTTCAGGTGTGCGATGGACATCTACGCGAAAATCGGCGCAGAAGGAGAAATTTCCCACAACGAAAATGGCGTAAACCGTGGATATGAGTCCTCTTGGATTTCCGAATCGCTCTTGCAGGAAGTGACGCCGCTGGCCGGGAGGGTGACGTGATGACAGTCAATGTGCTTGGAGAAAACTACACCCTGAATTTCATCCTAGAGGAAGAGGATGAAGGGCTGAAAGAATGTGACGGCTACTGCGATGAAACCATCAAAACGCTGGTGGTGAAGCAGTATAAGCGTGGTGAGCCGGGAAGTAAGAAAGTCCTTGAGCTACAAGAGAAAAAGAACTTTCGGCATGAGATTATTCACGCATTTCTCTACGAAAGCGGCCTTGCGGAAAACTCCGCATGGGCGCAGGAAGAAGAAATGGTGGACTGGTTTGCCAAGCAGTTCCCGAAGTTGCTGGCTGCCTTTCGGGAGGTGGATGCCCTGTGAGGAGTCTCCTCCGTAACCAGCAGCCTGTGTTCTACAAGCTCTATGAGGGACAAGAGGAAATCATTGATGAATATGGGAATCCAACCGGAAGTTATATCCCTATTTACAGCTCATTGAAATCCGCTATGCTCTGTGTCTCCCCTAACAAAGGAAACTCTGAAGTGGAACAGTTTGGCTCTCTGGAAGATTATGACCGGACGGCAACCACTGCAGACACGACCTGCCAAATTGACGAAGATTCCGTTTTGTGGGTAGACGGTGCTGACACCAGCGGCCCATATAACTACATTGTGAAGCGGAAAGCTCCATGGAAGAACAGCGTCCAGTATGCTATTAAACGAGTCAAGGTCTCCGAGTACGAAGCGGAACAAAAACTGTTTGCTAGAAAGGCAGAAATTGAGGCGGCGGTGCGAAGTGCCAAAAATCAAACTGAAGCTGAACATGGACTCGATCAACCAAGCGTTGAAGGAAGTTAAGGCGTACCAGAAGAAGGTTGAGGGGGCTGGCGAGGAAATCGCAAAGCAGCTTAGCGAGATTGGCTACTCTGTCGCCTACAGCGTCATGCAGGGGCATGTGTTTTCTGGTGAGACGATTGAAAGCTTGACACTGGAGAAAAAAGGCGAAGGGCGGTATGTCCTATACGCCGAATCGCAAGCAATATTGTTCTTTGAGTTTGGCGCTGGCGTACGCTATGGTGGTGGGCATCCATGGGATGATGACTTTGGGTTTGGCCCAGGAACATATCCGGGGAACGGGCATTGGGATGATCCTAATGGCTGGTGGTTCCCGACAGATGATCCAAGGCTTGTTATAAGAAGAGACAAAAATGGTCAGGGGTGGGGACACTCCTACGGCAATAAGCCGCATATGCCATTCTATAATGCGGACAGGGCCATGAGAGACAGTCTCTTGACAGTTGCCAAAGCGGTTTTGAGATAAGGTTGGGATTTTGTGCAGTGGAGAAAGAACCCGTTTGGATTAAGCGAAACAGATTACAAGAAAATTTATAACTCTTGGTGGAACATGAAGAACAGGTGTTCAAACCCAAAGTCGCAACGGTTCTATTCTTACGGAGAACGAGGAATAACCTTGTGCGAAGAATGGATGGACTCCCAGGTGTTTATCGGATGGGCAGTAAAAAACGGGTGGAGACCCGGATTGACTATTGAACGCATCGATGTAAATAAGGGATATTCTCCTGAAAACTGCACTATTATTCCGTATGCGTTACAAGCGCAAAACAAAACGACAAACATCAGAATCAAAATAAATGGGGAAGAAAAATGTTTGTCTGAGTGGTGCAGAATATTTAATTTCCCGTTCAAAAGAGCATGGAAAAGATACCACGTGTTTGGGTATCGAGATGTCGAAACCATTTTCTATGAAGGGGATTTGAGGAGGCGGTCGATATCATAGACGCTGAGTCTCTCATTTTCTCAACAGTGGCTTCTACACTGAGAGATGCTTTCCCAGGAATTTTCGTAAGCGGAGAGTATGCAGATATACCCGCCCGCTTCCCTACCGTCACCATCATTGAGAGCGACAACAGCGTGCTTCAAAAAATGAGGACAATCGCGCCGAATTTGGAAAACGCTGTGTCGCTGATGTACGAAGTGAATGTTTATACCAACAGTGTCGGCTATAAGAAATCCGAGGCGAAAGACATCATGGAGACCATAGACAATGAGTTTTCCAAGATGGGATTCACTCGTACCATGTGTAATCCGGTGTCCAATTTGCAGGATGCCACTATTTACCGCATTGTTGCCCGGTATGAGGGCGTAGCGGACAAGGATTTTAGAATCTACACAAATTAAAAGGGCTGACAGTGCCAAGTGCCTCGTGCCAAGTGCCTCCCTAAAAACTTTTAGGAGGTACTATTTTATGGCAGGAATCCAACTTAGCACAGCGGGCGTTACTCTGTGGTACGCTGCAGAGACTGCGGCAGGAACGCGCCCTACAACAGGATATGAAAAGATTTCCGAGATCAAGAGCATTCCGGAGCTGAACCCGGAACCCGACAACTTAGAGACCACCACGCTGGAAGAGACGGAGTGGAAAACCTATATCCCCGGTTTGAAGGACATCGGCGGTGCGCTTTCCTTTACCGCAAATCTGACCGAAGTTTCTATGACTGAGTGGGAGGGTGTTGTGGATGCTTACGACACAGCAGCAGCGGACAATAAAGCTACCTGGTTTTGCATCGTAATTCCCGGCCTAACAAAGGCGCTATATTTTACCGGGCAGCCCTCTCCGATGGGCATGCCGGCCATGGAGGTCTCCGCTGTTCTGGAGACGACTCTTTATATCACCCCGACCGGAGCTCCCCAGTGGGCAGCCAAGCCTACTGATCTGGAAAGCATGAGTCTTGATGTTTAATAGGAGGCTATAACATATGAGCGACAACATCATCAATATTCAGGACCGGGTGCAGCCTGTTCGTGTCATCGACAATAAGACTGGGACGGCGTATGAGCTTGATTTTAACAGAGAGAGTGTTAAGTTTGCTGAGAATCGTGGCTTTAAGGTAGACGAGCTGACAGTGTTCCCGGTGACTAGAATCCCGGAGCTGTTCTACTATGCTTTCCGAAAAAATCACAAGAATGTAGCTCGGTCTCAGACTGATGCCCTGCTGGATGGTATGGGCGGCATGACGAGCGCATTTCTGGAGCGGTTGATGCAGCTTTATAATCAGGCTGCGCTTACTCACTTGATCTCTACTGACGAGGACTCCGCAAAAAACGCGGAGGTGACTGTGGAGCTATAAAAGGCCCACAGTCGTACACAGAACTTTTTGAAGCGGATTGCCCCTACTATCTGTCCATTGGCATGACCTGGGAACAGTATTGGTATGGAGATGTATGGATGGTAGAGGCGGCCCGCAAGGCAAATAAACTCTGGATGCAGCGCGAAAATTCAAAGGCACATCTGCTTGGGATGTACATTTATGAAGCGTTGTGCGATGTGTCTCCTGTGCTGCAAGCATTTGCGAAAAAGGGGACAAAGCCAATTCCGTATCGGACAAGGCCATACGACATAGGAAATGAATCAAAGCCGCAAGCCGAGAAAGATCAAGAGGCCGAGAATGAAAGATTAAAAGCACAACTATTTTTCAGGAACTGGGCGCGAGCAACAAAGAAGCACTTTCAAGCATCCAAGTCCGGAAATAATAAGACGGCACCCGAAACAGGCACCGTCTGAGGCATTCATTACTGAGCTTTTTTCAATTCTTCAATTTGCCGGGTATGTATAGCCACCGTCTTTTCAAGATCATCCACGCGATCTTCCATAATGTCCATAGCTTCTTGCGGGATCAACTTCTTTTCAATATCGTCAAGGCGTTCTGAAAGAGCTTGGAATTTGGGGTCAAAGTAAGATTCCATCATGACCATCATGCGCCGTTCGGATTCTCTAACCTTAGAATCCATGGTGGTTATCATGCGTTGTTCGGAGTCTTTGATTTTAGAATCCACGACAACGCCGACCTCGCTGATAATATCTTCCTTTTGCTGAGACATCAATCTTGCAAGCATTTCAATGTCCTGTTCATCTAACATCCCGCTCACCTCTTGGTAGCTATTATACGGGATGACCGGATAGCTGTCAAGAAATTGAACCTTGAAAACTTCATATTGGAACGGATGAGATTTTGATTGCCTCCTCCCCTGGATTGTGGTAATATTTGGGGAAGGAGGGATGAAGCGATGGGAACAGTACTTTTTGGGTGCTTATTGTCTGGTGCTTTAGGTACAATTGTTTGTATATTTTTATTTATTTGGAAAGTTTTTGCGAAATTTAATTCGAAATGGTTCTTTGCGGTTTTCTCATTTTATCTGATAATATTGTTGGCTAGCATGTACTTGTTTGTGAATCCATATGTTTATGTGGACTATATTTTATCTTTGGTTGTTTTTGTGGTTCTGTATATTCCTTGTGTATGGTATTCTATTTATCTCAATAAATGCTATTACTTATCAACCCCTGAACGAAAAGAAAAGTATATGCGGAGAAAAGAACAATTAGAAGAAGGCAGGAGAAAAAGAAAAGAAAACGAGCAACTTTCTATGAAAATAGAAAAAGTGTTTATTATCGGGAATGATTCCAAAAGTAAAACGGGCAGTGCGGCCAGCCGCGCTATCGTCGGGGATATCTTGGCAGGCGGGGTTGGTTCGATAGTTGGTGCATCGACAGCAAAAAAATCAGGAATGACAAAGTTTCTCATAAAATATGCTGATGGGCACAAAACTGTAGAAACAGTAAAAGATAATAGCATTAGATTTCGAGAACTTATTAAATATGTAGAAATGTAATAACATAAACACCCTCCGCTCCACTCGGAACGGAGGGTAAATTTTTTTGGAAAACCTCTTGACTTTCGGTAGTGCATAATATATTATATAAGCACGACCAAAAGTGAGGTGATTTGAATGTCCCCGAGGACAGGTCGACCGCCGAAAGGTGAGCAATCAAGAACTGGGAAAATCACAATTCGAGTTTCAGAACAAGAGGCACAAAAAATTCAAGAATGTGCTGACAAAATGAACTCAACTCGAACAGATGCAATAATGGCAGGAATTGATTTGCTCAAAGCGGATTTAGACAAAAAATAGAAGTAGCCCGCCACCGTGGAAAGTTTCGGACTACTTCAATCACCAGAGGTTTCCCACTGGATAAATCTATTCTATCACAGAGGGAACCTTTAATCAACAGGAGGTTTCCATGAACGAGAAAAGCACAATCAAAGAACTGCTGTCACAGTTGGCAAACAATGAGCATTGGGTAAAGACGATAGTCGCTACTTATCTTGGCGTAAAACCGGAACAAATAGTCATTATGGTGAAAGGAGAAGATTAGTAGCGGTGTACTGCATTTACAAGGTAACAAATAAGATAAACAACAAAGTTTATATTGGGAAAACGAAAGATTTTGAACGTAGGAAAAAAGAACACTTAGCACACAAAACTAATCATTTATTTTCTAGAGCATTACATAAATATGGAGAAGATTCATTTCTATGGGAGATTATTGAAGCTGATATAAATACCGTAGAAGAAGCAAGTGATAGAGAAAAATTTTGGATAAAAAAATACAGGTCTTATTTCAGATGGGATGGGGCCAACGGTTACAACATGACTCCAGGTGGAGATGGTGGAAGTTGCTGGAATGTAAGAAAAGTTGCATCATATTCTCTCTCTGGGCATTTTTTAATGGCATTTGATACAGTTTCAGATTGTGCAAAATACTACAATATATTTGAAACAACTTCGATTAGTGTTGTTTGTAACGACAACCATAGATCATGTAAAGGGATGATGTTTCGATATTTTGATGATACCCCAGAAGTGAAAATAGAACCATATAAATTTGATAACCACAGGAAAGTTCCGATTTGTAAACTAAATAAAGATGGACATCTTATTAAAAGATATGACGGTATTGTTGATGCAGAAAAAGATGGGCATAGACATAGCGGAATTGTTGCGTGTATTTTAGGAAGATATAAAACTTCAGATGGATATGTATGGTGCTATGAAAAGGATTTATGCTCTTATATTGGGATAAAAGCAAAACCAATATCAAGGATTCATGTAAGACAGTATTCGTTAGACAATAATTTTATTGCATCATTTGAAAGCTGCGCAGAGGCAGAAAGACAAAATGGGCTACCAAAGGGGAGCTACAAAAAAATACATAGAGCGTTGTCGTCAAAATCACACATCAGTCATGGGTTTAGATGGCTTCCGGCATAACATACAAATAGAAAATAGATAAGAAAATAATAAGAATCGAATTCCCATCCGTTCCAATATGAAGCGGATGGGATATTTTTTTGAGTGCCAAGTGCCACAGTGCCGAGTGCCAAACATTGAAAGGTGGTGGCAACATGGCCGTTAATATCGACAGCCTGCAAATTGAAATTGAGGCAACATCAAGCGAAGCTGCGAAACGAGTGCAAGATTTGGCGGATGCTCTGACCAACTTGAAAGCAGCGTCTAAAGGCGGAGCCGGACTAACGACCGTATCAAAGCAGCTTCAAGTGCTTGCGTCTGCCGCAGCCAGTTTGAACAACACAGGAATTGGCAAGTTAAAAGAACTAGCACCAGCACTAAATAGTTTATCCTCTATTCAGAAATCTAGCGGATTAAATTCAACTATCAATGCTCTCAAAAAGCTGCCGGAAGTCAGCGCTTCTCTAAAAGAAGCGGACCTTGGAGAGTTTGCAACCCAAATGAATCAAGTTGCCTCTGCTGTTCGACCGCTTGCCACAGAGATGCAGAAAGTATCTAATGGTTTTTCAGCTTTCCCGATAAGGATTCAGAAGATCATCCAAAGTAATGCGGGACTGGCTGCGTCTAATAATAAAACGGCAAAGAGTTTTGGCGTGCTTGGCAGCGGAATCAGCAGCGTACAGGCGAAGTTCGGAATTTATTCAGTAGTTTTTCAACAGATCGCAAAGATAGCGTCCAGTTGGGTCAAAGAGAGCAACGATTATGTTGAAAACTTGAATCTATTTACGGTAGCGATGGGTGACGCAGCTGAAAGTGCCCTTGAGTACGCTGAAACAGTAAGAGATGCCGTTGGCATTGACCCCTCTGAGTGGATTAGAAATCAGGGCGTATTTAAGCAAATTACAAGTGGGTTTGGCGTGATGGAGGAAAAGGCAAACCTCATGTCACAAAACCTGACACAACTTGGGTATGATATTTCTTCTTTCTATAACATCTCTATTGAAGAGGCTATGGAAAAGCTGCAATCTGGTATAGCCGGAGAGATTGAACCGCTTCGGCGTTTGGGATATGCAATCGATGTTGCGACACTTCAACAGGTTGCGTATGAACACGGGATTCAGCAAAGCGTTAATACCATGAACCAGGCCCAAAAGTCTCAGCTCCGCTATATTGCGATCATGGAGCAGAGCGGGAACGCTATGCAGGACCTTGCTCGTACTTCCATGACGCCTTCAAATGCTTTGCGCATCTTGAATCAGCAGATCACTCAGCTATCTCGTGCGCTTGGCAATCTTCTGATTCCGCTGCTCCAGAAAATTATCCCGTGGGTACAAGCATTTGTAGAGGTTATCACAGATGCTATTCAGGCACTAGCAGTTTTCTTCGGCTTTGAGTTGCCAACCATTGACTACTCTGGGATGGACGGAATCGCGTCAGGTGCAAACGATGTGGAGGATGCTATTTCCGGAGCCACCGGTGCGGCAAAAGAGATGAAGAAGGCCCTTCTTGGAATCGACGAACTGACCATTTTAGAACCAACCAAAACAGGAGGAGCAGGCGGTGCCGGTGGAATTGGAAACGGTGATCTTGGGCTGGAACTTCCGGAGTATGACTTCCTTGCAGGCTTAAAAGAACAGACAGATGACCTGAAAACCAGAATGAAAGACCTGCTGGAAAATTATATCATTCCGATTGGTGCCGGTTTAGAAGCCTGGAGAATTGCAAAGACCCTGATACCAGACCTGAGACTTCTGCAAGGTATTTTGGGAGCAGGTTTAATTGCAGTCGGAGTTTCGCTTTTGATTGACAGCATCCAAGATATCATTATTAGCGGGAAATTGACATGGGAAAACATCCTGACCGGTGCTGCTGGCGGTGCTGCTGTTGGCGGTGGTCTTGGATTCATGCTGGCAAAAAAACTTGGACTTACCTGGGCGCAAGGAATGCTTACTGGAGCCGTTATTGGAGTCGGTCTGTTTTTGTTAATTGCCGGTATCACTGCGCAGGTCGCAGAAGGAGTTAGTATCAAAAATGGCCTTATTTCAGCAGTAGGCGGAGCATTGGCTGGAGCCATCCTTGGGCGTTACTTGTCTTTCAAGAAAAGCCTCAATCCTGCAAGTGGTCTAATCGGTGGATTGGTTGCCGGTGTAGGTTTGTCTCTCCTGATTTCTTCAATAATTTCGATTGCCCAAAATGGACTGAGCATTGGAAACGGTATTATGGGAGCCATTGGCGGAGCATTAGCAGGTTTTGGAATTGGCGCAATAGTGGCTGGTGGTCCTGGCGCGGCATTCGGACTGATTATTGGCCTAGGTGTGTCTCTTGTAATTGAAGGAATCACAGCGCAAATTAGCTCTGGTGCAGCGAGCCTTAGCGGAGGACTTATGACCATTCTTGGCTCTGCCCTGGCAGGGGCTGGAATTGGGTCCGTTATTCCGGTCATTGGAAGCGCTGCCGGTGCTGTTCTCGGGCTTGGCGTTGGTGTCATTCTTGAAATCGTCGGAATCAAGGAAGCGGGAAAGGCCGCTTACGAAGCAACAGAAGATTTTAAGGTTATGGAAAACATCCTGGATAGGTGTGCCGATGCTTCTGGAAGAGCTGACGCCGCGATGGACAACCTTAAATCTGGTGTTGAAAACCTTGATAGTATATCTGTTGATTTCCTTACAGCAAATGCACTTGCGGATGCAATTTTCGATATTAACGAAAAAGCAAATGCAACCCCGTATGAATTGCAAAAGATGGCTGTCATGGTGGACACCCTAAACTCCATGAATATTGATGGGTTAAATCTTTCGCTAGATGAGACCGGGAAAATCGCAAATACATCCAGAGCGGAAGTAAAAAAACTCATCGAGTCTCTTGAGCAGGAAGCCAAAATGGAAGCTATGCGCGATATTTTGGTTCAAAGCTATAAAGATCAGTACCAAGCCATAGTCGATGCAGAGAGGGCGACACGAGATTATACCGCAGCAACGCAAGCACTTGATGATGCAAATAGAGAACTCTACAATACACCTTTACTTGATCTGACAAAGCGAGCTGAGATTAAAGCGGCAATAGATAAAGAAACAGAGGCCGTAAATGCTTCCAGAGATGCCTACAACGACGCGAAAACAACACTTAATGAACTAGACGGGACCATTGACACATTCTTGGGTCAACTCGTCAATCTTCAAACAGGCCAGGGAGACCTTAAAGACAGCACCTATGATTGGGCCGATACGCAAAAGACTCTGCTCCAAGATGCTGGCATTGATATTCAGGCATACAGTGCGATTGTAGATGAGTCTTTTGGAGACTTGCCAGAACGCATGCGAGACTATGGTGGAAGTTCGATTACGGAATTTCAAAGCGCTATAGATGCAAATACACCTGCGCTGAAAAACACCATGAAAGATTTGGGTGTTGATGTATCAAATGAGTTGGTGTCTGGAGCAAACTCTGTTGATATTGCAACAAAGGGCGTTGGAATTGGCGTTGCATTAGGTGATGGTGTTGCGTCAGGAATTGAAATCAGCACGTCTAAGGTAGCAAAAGCGGCTGAAAAAATGATTAGTACTGCAAACTATCGTGCCAAGAACGCTGCAAAGATTCATTCTCCTTCAAGACTCTTCAGAGACGAGGTTGGCTTAAACATTGGACTTGGCGTAGCGGTTGGACTGGAAGATAGCAAATATGCCATCCTTTCTGAAATGTCCAGCATCAATCGCGAAATGGAAAATTTGTTTACATCGGGTGCGTTTAACCAAATGCCGACGACATTCTCTGTTAAACAAACGAGCAGCATCAACCAAGAACTCGCAAACACGGTGATGCTGAAAAACGGAAGGGAAAGCCAGCAAGAGGACAACATAAATCTGGTAAACACGCTTTATGCGGTTACACAGCAGATCATTTCCGCCATTGAGGAAAATGGTGTTGACGTTTTTGTTGATGGAGACGGAACTACGCAGCAAAACCGGAAGAATCGGATGTACGGAAAGACGCTCCAACGCGTATAAGGAGGCAAATGGATGGTACTGAAAATTGACGGAACCGACATTGTTCCTTATATCGCGTATGGAGGGTTGAAGTGGCAAAGATCAGATGTGGACGGGGAAGGCGCAGGCCGCATGCTGGACGGAACTTTGGAGCGGAACCGCATGGCAACAAAGATTCGGCTGGATGTGACCTGCCGCCCCCTCAAAGCGGCTGAGGCAAGTATTGTACTTTCCTCTATTATGCCGGAATGGATTTCGGTTACATATTACGACCCGCAAATGGGGAGTACGGTTACAAAAACCATGTATGCAAACAATAACCCGGCATCCTACCTTATCAAACATCCGGACGGGACAGAGTGGTGGAGCGGGATTACATTTCCGTTGATTGAGAAGTGAGCTATGCGATATAAAGTTGTTATTGACAAAACAGAGTACACCGATGTTGACATTCAATCCGGGAACATAGAGCGGCCACTTTTTGATGAACTCGGGATTGGAAATGCTTGCATGGCGATGTTAAAAATCGTGTTCAAGCAAAAGTCGGTTATCCCAAGAATGGCAAAGATGATTCCTTATGCACTGGTCAATAACCAATGGGAGCAGCTTGGCGTATTTTACCTGGATGAACGGTCAATAAAGCCGACCGGAATCATGACAGTGGTTGCCTATGACTCTATGCTGAAAGCGGACAAAATATGGGTTCCAGATCAGTCTTTGGAGTTCCCCATGCCGATGCCGGATTCCGTTGGTGTAATTGCCGACCTTATGGGCATCCAGGTTGATAGCAGGACTGTGTTGAATCCGGCCTATACGATTGATTATCCGGCAAATGACTATACGCTGCGGGATGTTTTGAAGTTTATTGCCGTTGCGCATGGCGGAAACTGGACGATCACTCGCGAGGATAAACTACTCCTTGTGCCGCTGGTCGGAAGCATGCCTCCAGAAACAAACCATTTGGTGACGGAAGACGGGGACGCTATCACCTTTGGAGGTGACAGAATCTTAGTATGAATGGAAAGCATTACATAGGGGCGAAAGCCTTGTCTCTTACAAAGTATGAGCCAGCTCCGCCGATCAGTAAGATCATCCTCCTGCTAGATGACAACAATTATTACGAAGCAGGAGACGACACCGGAACTGTAATTGAAGAACCATGCCCTTATGCTACACAAGAAATGGCGAACACGCTTCTGGCTGCGCTGAAAGATTACGAGTATCAACCCGTGGATGCGGATGGGGCGAAGCTGACACCACTTGCTGAACTTGGAGACGGCATAACAGTTGGCGGGTTATATAGTCAGCTGGCTTATCAGAATATCCGGTTTAGCACAGGGGAGGTCATGGACGTTTCCGCGCCTGGAAGCACAGAAACGCGGCACGAATATAAAACGGAAGGCGAGACTACCAGGACCTTTGACCGCAAGATCGCAGAGACCCGTTCCACGATCACAAAAACGGCGGAAGAAATCCGTTTGGAAGTAGAAAACGAAATTGAAGGTCTGTCGTCCAGCATTTCCGTTCAGTTGGACAGCATTACATCCACCGTGCAGGGGTTGAATGGACAGGTTTCCACAATCTCGCAAAAGGTGAACAACATCACACTCACAGTGCAGAACGGCACGGACCGCTCGTATATTGATCTCTCTGTGGGCGGCGTTACGGTTGCCTCGCAGGTCATTCGATTTACTGGGGATGTGGTGTTTGAGTCCAGCCTGACCGACGGCTCCACCATGATTTCCGGAGACAACATTTTGACTGGCGAGGTCTCCGCAGAATATATCCGGCTGGGCGGAGAAATGGCAGTCTATGAGAGCCTTAGTTCCAGGGCTGACCTGGGCGGCTATATCGGGTATGTGACCAGCTACGATTACAACGGCTCCCGCACCTATGGGATGGGTATGATTGAAGCTGTCAGTGAAAATCAGGTAGTTGCTACCAGCGGCGGCGTTCGTATGACCACCGATAATGGCGAGGTCGTTGTGGCAACCAATATTACACTGGACACCCGAAATGCCGTCAATGTGTACGCAAACCGCTTTACATCAGATGTGGAGCTGAATGTGACTTCTGACCGAAACGCAAAGGATGACATTCGGTATGATGTTGCCGAAAAGTATATCTCCCTGTTTGACCGGCTGAACCCAGTGAGCTTTCTCTATAAAGGGAAAGAAGCCAAGCGCCACCTGGGCTTTATCGCACAGGATGTGGAGGATGTTTTAAATGAAATCGGGATGCCACTGGATGATTTCGCGGCCTTGTCCGTAGATGACGAGGGGCGGTATGGCCTTTCTTATGGAGAGTTTGTCGCGGTACTGACGGCGAAAATTCATCAGTTGGAACAACGATTGAAAGCTTTGGAGGGCTGATATGGAAGAGACAAAGAAATTGATTGATGATGCGATTGCCATTCTTTCAACGCTTTCTGTGAATGGAGACGCGGTAGAAGTGATGGCAGCAGCCAAGAGCAAGCTGCGGAAAGCATCCGCAAATCTCAAGGAGGAACCCGATGGCCGATAAGAATATCAGCACACTCCCGGCAGTGGAGAGCATCGACAATGACTCCCTCTTTGTTGCGGAGCAGCAGGGAGTGGCTTCCAAAGTGACGGGCGCGCAGGTTGCGTCATTTGCCAAGGAAGCAGCTAACGCCAATGTACAAGCGGCTGTAGATGCGGCGGAAAAAGCGCAGGAGGCCGCAGAGACTGCAGAAGCGGCGGCGCAGGTAACAGCCCACCCGCCCCAGGTGAACGAGGAGACGGGCTTCTGGCAGGTATGGAACAGCGGAACCGGGGCCTATGAAGATACCACCATTCAGGCGGAGGGTCCTGTCGGCCCGCAGGGAACGTCTGTAAAGAGCATTACGCGCACCAGCGGTACCGGAGCGGCGGGAACCACAGACACCTACACGATGTACGATTCGGACGATGAAGCGATTGGAACATTTACTGTGTACAATGGCGCGGACGGCATTGGCTCCGGCGATATGCTGAAAAGCGTATACGACACGAAGAATAAGAACACGGATATTTTTACTTACGCGGACGGGATTCTGGACTCCGCGAAGAGCTACACAGATACCTCTATTCAGGCGGCGATCCTGGACAGTTGGGAGGCGAGCTATTGAGCACTCAGGGGGACAAGCTGAAAGCGATTGCGGACGCTATTAGAGCGAAAGAAGGCAGCTCTGACCCTATTGCTGCCAATGATTTCCCGGCGAGAATCGCGGCGATTGAGACGGGGACGCAGCTTCCAACATTGACAAATCCCGGCACGGCGGCAGATATGGCACAGGGGAAGCAGCTGATTGACCAGAATGGCGAGATTGTGACGGGGACATTAAGAGAAAGTACCGCAGGTTCCGGTTATACGGTGATAGATACGACCCCAACACTAAACAGTACCAATCTTCAGCTGGACTACACATTTGAAATGGACAGAATCATGCGAAAAGATTCGATACTTAATATGATGTGTCCAATTAGCAACTTTGGCAACGCCACCGCCGCAGACGTAGCCGCAGGAAAGACCTTTACCAGCGAGGCGGGGGTAAAGGTGAGTGGTACAGGACAATTATCACAGTTTTTCACAGGCACCCTTCGTGTTAGAAGCGCGACGGATATTGTTGAGTTTGTATCACCCGCAGGACTTATACAAAGATATAATCAAGTTGTTAATGATGTCATATCGGTTTATGTTCCTGGTACTGTTATTTTTGTTAACATTATGGACTCAAACAACAATCAGTTTCGCCCTAAAGTTATTGAAGGCTTTGATAATACATACTGGGTAGACACTACTAAGGACGTTTCTGGATATAGAATTTCCTACGGAGCCTTTATCGCAAAACCTGGCTACAGTGTGTATAACATTGAATTCGACATATTTTAATTGCCTTTGTGCGGAGTTATTCCAGTAATTTATTCCTAATTCAGCGTCCGAAAGAGGTGCATCATGTTCCATCTACAAGCCAACAAAATATATTTGGAAGTCTGCGCAAAAGAGGGCGTGACCAGTGGTTCCGTTAATGTCTACACGGTTCGATTTTCCTTCAACTCAGATTGGGATGGCCTGAACAGGACGGCGGTATTCCACGCGGGCGACGATCAAATTTCCGTGGTGTTGGACGACTCCAACGAGTGCCAAATCCCGTGGGAGGTATTGGAGAATCCGGGACGAAACCTGTCGGTTGGCGTATATGGAACAAAGGGCGGCACAGTCGTTCTCCCCACCATCTGGGCGCAGCTGGGAGAAATCCGGGAGGGCGTGTCGCTGGGCAGCAACGCGCAGCCTCCCACGCCAGATGTGTACAGTCAGATTTTAGAAGCCGCCGAACAGGCGGAAAAGATTGCGCAGAGTGTACGGGATGACGCGGATGCCGGAAAGTTTGATGGAGAACCCGGCCCGGAGGGGCCACAGGGACCGCCCGGAGATGGAGTGCCGGAAATTACCCCAGAGGACGAAGGAAAGTTTCTGGGTGTTCTGGACGGCGCTGCGGAGTGGGTTTTGGGAGGCTCCGGTTCCGGCAATGTATCATCTCCGGAGATATCAGTGATCCGTGTGATGGACAGGCAGGAATATGAGGAGCTTCCCACAAAGAGCCCCACCACGCTCTATCTGATTCGGGGGTAGCAAAATGATTTATGCAGGAACAGAGACCATAGAGACCTTGATGCTGGGAGAGATGGGGATTAAAACCATCATGGCTGGCAGCGAGAATGTTTATGAAAGGCCAGGGGCCTATGTATATATCCAACTTGACACAAAGGAGAGTCAGTAAATGGCAAGCTATTTTAACCTAACTCTTGATACCACCGCACCGTCTGGCCTGACACTGCAAATCAATGATGGGGCACTGTATGCGACCAGTACAGCGGTAAAGCTGACCATTGGAGTCAGCGACGAGCAGACCACCGGCTACCAGATGAAAATCTGGGGAATTGATGGTGTTGCGGAGGAAGCATCCGCCAGCTGGGAGACCTTTGCCACCAGCAAGAGCGTCAACCTGACTTCTGGGGATGGCCTGAAAACTGTACATATCAAGGTCCGTGACGATGTGGGCAACGAGAGCGCCGAGGTGACGGATGATATCACTCTCAACACTACGGTTCCCGTGGTCACAGTCACCGGCCCGGACAAGAGCAAGATTTCCAAGATTGCGGGATTCAATCAGTCTGTTATCAACTTTACTTCCGATGTGGAGTTTGACGAGTACAAGGTTTGCGTGGTTCCTGCCAATTCCAGCGAGCAGGATGCGGGTACCCTAATCCCCACCACTGGCGGCTCCATCAACACCAGCGGAAACGAGGGCAATTATCCCGCCACCACTAATATCCAGGTTACGATTAACGGAACCGATTTGGAGAGCGCGTCTACCGGAGACGGCGTGAAGATTGTCAAGGTCTTCGTCAAGACTGCCGCAGGAATTTGGAGTGTGGCATAATGGCGGCCCCAAAGCTGACATTCTCTATTTCCGGAGAAAAGGTCTCCGCCGTGTCTGGCTTTGATTATATCATTGTGGCGTTTCAGTCAGATATTCCCTATCAGGCGTTTGAGTGTCGCGCTACGAAGGCTGGGGAGGAGTACGGCGTGGGGAAGGGGGCGCTAATCGCGTCCTTCTCCACCACCCCGGCGAACACACAGCGGAGTTTCGAGGTGTATGACGATTACCTTGTTCATGGAGACGGGAACTATCGAATTTCCCTCTTTGCACAGGGGGAAGACGGAAGCTGGAACGACAACTACTATTATATTCCTGTTGGCAGCACAGCCTACATTACCGCCGATGGGGAGCCATATCTCTGCATGAGGGAGTGATCATATGCCGACAACAGATGGATATAACGGGGCCTACACGGGACCGGAAATTGACGCGGGAATCGCAAGAGCGAATCAGGCAATTACTGTGGAGAACAGTGGTGTGGCGTCTATGTCCGAAACCCTCGGCTCCGGCCCGTACACGATTGAGTTTACTGAGGAGGCTGGTTCTGGGGGAGGAAGCCTCCCAGACGGCTCCGCAGGGCAAATTCTTGGCTATGTCGAGGATAACGTTGTAGGGCCGATCATGAGCAAGAGTGATCTGTTGAGCGCTGAGACGGCGGCTTTATTTCCTGGACTACCAGAGAATCCAATGCCAAATGATGTTTTCGGAAAGATTGGAACGTTTATGGACGAAAACACCTATTTGGAAAAAGTCAATGAATTTGAAGCAACGGAAGATTCTGATGTTTTTGCTTTTGCAGTTACAGAAAACGATTTAAGAGAAACCTTTATTGTTTCTATTTCTGGTATCAGTGGAAATGCTTCTTCTGTAAAATTAAGTTCTCCCCATTCTTCTTCACGAAGATACTCTAAGATACAAGCTGGCTCAGACTACATATTTAACTCAACAACAACTAGTATAGTTATTGATCAACAACATCCATCATTTTTTGTTTTTAGATTTTCTGGTACTGTGTCAGGAAATAATACTGTAGGTGTACAAATAATTGTACACGATATCAATGGACTTCAATTTTTCAACTGTACTGGTAATTCCGATAATTACAAAACTGCAATTTTCAGTATCGATTTAAACATTGGACAATCATTAAAAATTTACAGGGTTGTAAAGTAGGTGTAAAAATGAAAAAGCTTGTTACAGTATTAAAATCAGATGGTTCAAAAGAAGCAAAAATGATGGATATTCCGGAACCAGAACCGGAGACAGATCTGGAACCAGCTCTCTCTATGGAAGACATTACCCTGGATATGCTTGCGGACCACGAGGAACGCCTGTGTATGTTGGAACTCACCACCCTATGATGAGAAAGGAGAAACCCTATGTCTACAGTATACAATCTTTGCAAGCTGTTGATTGACCGGGGCCGGACGGAAGGCCTGCAGGAGAAGATGGACGTGTATCTGGCGGCGGACAGGCTGACCCCGGAGGAGTACAGCGTCCTGAGCGAAACGCTGACTAAGGCAGGTGGGTGAACAATGGCAATCAAAGTAAATGGAAAGCTGGTGGCAGGGGCTGGTAAATCGGCCTATGAATCTGCCAAGGATGGCGGCTATACCGGCACAGAAGATGAATTTAATACATCGCTTGCGAATTCAGTCACCGTAGATGGCGGGGGCGTAATGTCCATGAATGAATCCTTTGGCGCCGCCCCGTTTACCCTCACCTTCACAGAAGATGGCGAGAATGATGTAAGCGCCTCCGAGATCACCTATAACAACACGGAGTCTGGTATGGCGGCCACCAATACGCAAGAAGCCATCGACGAGCTTTTTCAATCTGTCAGTGAGGGCAAGTCCGTGATTGCCGCCGCAGTCACTGACAAGGGGGTTGAAACTGCGGCGACGGACAGCTTTACGGCAATGGCGCAGAAGATTGAACAGATATCGACTGGGGCAGAGATCGTTTCTGGTACTTTTGTTGGAAACGGGAGTAATTCTATTACAGTTCCAAGTTTGGCGGGTTATTCCAATGTTGTTGCAATCACCACTGCGAAAAGTAGAGAGCTTGCAAACAGAGAATTTTTGACAGTTTCGCTTTTTTATACAGACTCAGTAAAATTACTGGCATATGTGTATAGATCAGACAATTCTGCTGATGTCCGCTATTCATATCTAAACACTACAAATCTAACATACAACGCTCAAAACGGGAAAATTACAGGTGGCGGTTCTATGGTGTTTATAAATGGCGTCACTTATAACTATGTCGCCTGGAAATCATGAGGGGGTGAATCATGGCACTCTACGTAAACGGCAAAAAGGTGGCCGGGATTGGACTTCCCGGCAAATCAGCTTATCAGTATGCGGTTGATGGAGGATATACGGGGACGGAGGAAGAATTTCAGGAAGTACTCGCCAATGCGGGCGGAAAGCCGATGGTCCATGGTGTGACGCTTCTCGCGTCTGCATGGTCTGGAAATGCTCAGACAATCACTGTTCCAGGAGTACTTGCCGACGAGACAAAGCAGCTGATTCAGCCTGTGCCTGCTATTGCCTCGCAAGCCGCTTACCTCGCTGCCGGAATCCTCTGTACCGGACAAGCTGCCAATAATCTGACCTTCACTTGCCAGACGGTTCCGGAAGCGGATTTGACGGTGTATGTGGTAATAACTGATGTTAAAAGCTAAGGAGGACACATGATTGCAAATCAGATGATCATTGGTACATCTCTTCCAGAGCTGTCTAATCCAGCAACAGCGGAGAATCTAGCTGCCGGAAAACAGGCCATAGATAGCAGCGGTGAAATAATCACTGGCACGGCAGAAGTTTGTGATATGCTTGCAAACCTGGGAACCGCTACTGCGGCAGATGTAGCGATCGGAAAGACGTTTACGAGCGCGGATGGTGTAAAAATGACGGGGACAGCATTAGTAAACCAAGCGTCCCTTAGATCAGTTACATACAGGAACTCAGGTATATCAAGTAATATTATGATATATTACTCATCTTTGAGTGGCCAAGGTTTGGTGATGCAGAACGCTTTTATAGTAACCCCTAATGCATCATCTGGAACATTACAAGCAGTACAAAACACTTTCATTTATATGAGATATAGCTCATATCTGGAATTATCAGGAAATGTTACCGATATGAATGCTCCTGGCACTGATGTGAGAGTATACAAAGTAACATGAAATCTTTGTGGCGTAATGTCCATACATTTTCAACAAGCAAATCACACAGGCTTTTTCTAAAAAAGCGAGATTAAGTATGCGCGCCAAACCTTAAAGGTCCATTGGCTTCCCGGTTTTCCAGTCCCGGCCTGGTTCGTGGGCAACCCATGAAGTTTCCCCGCAAAAGGAACAGGGATGATGCCAGTCCCAAGAACCCCATATATTGGAGCCATCTGGCGGAGTGAAAGGGGCCATTCGCCCACACTTTGAGCAGATCACGGTAACTTTATACAAATCCATATCCATATTATCACCTTGTATAATAAGTTTCAAAGCAAATATTTCAGGTATCAGCAGGCTCTGAGATGCCCGTGATACAATAGCTGTAGGACAGCAGGGTCAAGTTCTATCATCTCCAGTTGAGCCAAAAGGCTACTTCAGTTTGAGTCTGTTCCCCTGAGCCGGAAGTTAGCTGCAAACTCATTGGCTGTTTGCCAGAGATAAGGTCGCCCTGTTGGCAGTGAGGGCTATCGCATTGACCAACTCTGGAATGATTCTAATAAGCAAGGGTGAGGATGCTCCGGTTATCATGGGTATCTCAAAGCCTGCTGGCCTGAAATCTCCACATGGGGAGGTGAAAATTGTGAATCCACTATTCGTTGGCATTGATGTGAGCAGCAAGAACAATGTGGCCTACCTGATGAAGCCGGACGGCAGCAAGCACTCCAATTTCTCTGTGCAAAACAATCTTGGCGGTGCTAAGCTGTTGTCAGAGAGAATCGTGTCGGCACTTCGTTCCATGCAGCTCAGCGATGTGGTGATTGGCCTGGAGGCCACCTCCATCTACGGGGACAGCTTGGTCTACGCTCTTCGTGAGGATGGCAGCCTGGGGCGGTTTCAGAGGAAAATCCATGTTCTGAATCCCAAGCAGGTGCGGAAGTTCAAGGAAGCCTATTCTGACCTGCCAAAGAACGACTGGGTGGACGCCTTTGTGATTGCCGACCATCTCCGTTTTGGCAGAATCAACAGGGAGGTCTACATGGACGATTACCGCTACAAAGCCCTGCAAACCCTTACCAGGGCCAGATTTGATGTTATTCAGAATTTGACCCGTGAAAAGCAGCGGTTCGCCAACTACTTATTCCTCAAATGCTCCGGCATGGCCCAGGACAAAGACATTCAGAACACCAGCGCCACTACTATTGCGCTCATGGAACAGTTTGAAACTGTGGATGACCTGGCGAACGCCAATCTGGATGAACTGACTGTCTTCATTGATGAAAAGGGCAGGAACTTCGCTGACCCAGCAGCAAAAGCTAAGGCTATTCGCAGTGCAGCCAGAGATTCTTACCGTCTGCCAGTTACCGTGAACAACTCTGTAAACCAGGCCATGGCCGTATCTATTGCTTCCATACGGGCTTTAGAGAAGCAGGTCAAGGTTTTGGACAAGGCCATTGAACACCAGTTTGAAATCATCCCGAACACGCTGACATCCATCCCCGGTATTGGCAAGGTCTACTCCGCTGGTATCATCGCTGAAATTGGCGATATCCACCGCTTTGAATCCCAAGCCTCTGTCGCCAAATACGCTGGCCTTGTCTGGAACAGAAATCAGTCTGGTGACTTCGAGGCGGAGCATTCCAGGATGATTAAATCCGGCAACCGCTATCTCCGTTACTACCTGCTGGAAGCAGCCAACTCTGTGAGAAGATGCGACTCCGAGTTTCGGCGCTACTATAACCTCAAATTAAAAGAGGTCAACAAGTACCAGCACAAACGAGCACTCGCTTTAACTGCCAGAAAACTGGTTCGGTTGGTCTTTCGGCTGCTGAAAGACAACCGCCTGTATATCCCGCCGGAGGGCTGAGCACACCGCTTGCCGCTCTGACGAAATCGCCCTGTTTCAAAAACTCAGGGGGCAGGGTTTAGATTTGTGTTGCCTTTTTGCTACCTACACAGTGCTTTTTACTCTGTTTCGCTTAATTTTTTTCTTCCTCACCCACTTGACTTCATACCATTGGACTCAAAAAGATTATACCACAGATAGGCGGTGCTGCCCATGAGTAATGAAAAATGTATCATAGACCCACAGCGGGATTGTTTGGGCCTGCAAAAAGCGGATATGCTGGAAAAGCAGATAACGGAACTCCGAGAATCCGCGCGAGGGACTCATAAAGAGATGTTTGACCGCATTCGGGAGCTTGAAAAGGTAGAAGCCGCCCGGAACGAACAGTATAACAACATCATGAAAAAACTGGACAAGCTGATCGAGTGGCAGGAGACAGAACAGCAAAAGCCTGGAAGACAATGGAGCGATATTAAAAGCAAAGTGGTTGTTGCGGTGCTTTCCTCCATTTTGACAGCAGCGGCGCTTGCGGTTCTAAGCTTGATTGTTCCCTAATCAACAGTTTGTTATCAACCGGCACAGCCGGAAATTTAGAAAGGAAGTACATATTATGAACAAGACCATCAACGACATCATGGAGCGGTACAAGGCCGGTAAGATCACGGTGGAGGAAGCCAACGCGAAGCTGAAAGAGGCTGGCGCGAACTTTTCTCTGGACCCGAACAAGAACCCTGGAGGCGGCTGGACGAAGGAAGAGATGGAGGAGGGCTTTATTCCCGCTCCCGTTGAAACTCCCTGGTGGGCCTCCATGCACACCTTCACCGGCGCTGTCGCGTGGCAGGAGGAGATCGACAAGTACATCCCCGAACAGGATATGGTGTACAACCGGCCCAAGTATCATGGTGTGGACGTGGTGAAGGGCGCTCTGCGGTACATCTATGCCGAGGACGGGTCCTGCAAGTATCAGCCCAAGTCTATGGCGGACTACGACAAGGACCACGGGAGGGGTTAATCTATGGATGTTTCTTCTCTCGGCATCACCGGCGTGGCGGCGATCACCGTCATTTGCCTGCTGATCGGGCAAGGCGTGAAGGCATCCGGGCTTGACAACAAGTGGATTCCCATTGTCTGCGGAGTGTTTGGCGGCGTTCTGGGTGTTGCGGGCATGTTCATTATGCCAGAATTCCCCGCCACGGATTACATCACCGCTGCGGCTGTCGGCATCGTGTCTGGCCTGGCGGCTACCGGTGCAAATCAGGTTTTCAAGCAGCTGGGGAGTGGTGGAAATGCCTGACCATCTGGCGGTAACAATCCCCCTGAAAGATATCCAGCGCATCCAGCTCTACATCAACACCGCTCGCCGGTCTCTCTCTCAAATTCAGAGGGAGACCGGGGCGGATTACATCCTCAACGGCACGCTCTACAACATGAGCACGTTTGTACCTAATTGCCACTTGAAAGCAGATGGGAAGGTACTCTGCAAACCGGATTACACAGTCTCCGGCTACTCCTGGAATGATGGGCCGGACATTTCTATGGACACGCTGCCAGACGCCTCTCAGCGCAATTATATCACTTGCACACCGCTGATTGTTTCCGGAAAGCCACTCTCCAAATTGATCTATGACGAGGGGCAGGGCGGCAAACGTGGGCGCTCTGCCATTGGCGTCAAGGACGGCTCTCTGGCCCTTTACTGTACGAGGGACGGAGGGAGTATGACCCGGACGCCGAAAGCCCTCAGAGACGATTTGGCGGCGGCAGGATGGGATTCCGCGGTTATGCTGGATGGCGGCGGCTCCAGCCAGTGTTATTTCAAGGGCGCGGTCATCCAGAGCAGCAGAGCCGTGCATGATTTGATTCTGGTCTATCTCAAGAAAGGGGAGACAACTGTGGAAAAGAAGAAGGTGGTCCTGGACCCGGGCCATGACGCGGGAAACCTCGCCAACAAAAGCCCGGACGGAACCTATTATGAGCATGAGTTTGCCCTGGACATGGGGAAACGCATTCAGAGCATCCTGGAGCGGCATAGCATTGCCGTCACCATGACCAGAACTGGCGGCGGGGAAGTCAGCCTTGCGCAGCGGTGTGCGATTGCAAACGCCATCAAAGACCTGGATTTGTTCGTGAGCCTGCACAGCAACGCCGCTGGAGATGGAGGCTGGTCCTCTGCCTCCGGATGGAGCGCATATGTCTACAAGACCAGCGGGAGCGGCTATGAGGCAGCAAAGGATATCCTGGAGGCCGTCAAAGACGCCGGAATTACTGTCAGGTCTACACCGATTGTGGCGGACCCGTCGCTGTATGTCCTGAAAGGCACCGTGGCTCCGGCTGTTCTGATTGAGCATGGCTTCCACACCAACCAGGCAGACGCCGCAAACCTCAAAAACTCCGCATACCGGCAGAAACTGGCGGAAGCGGAAGCAAAGGGCATCCTGAACTATCTGGGAATTGCCTGGAAGGAGGAAACTGTGGACAAGCCTTCTGAAAGTGATCTGGCGGTCCAGTGGGTGCGGGAGAACGGCATTATGCTGGGCAACACGAACGGCGACATGATGCTGGACCAGCCCGTTACCCGCAGACAGTTTGCTGTGATGCTGTACAGGTATCACAATTTGAAGTAAAAGGACGTGGACCAATGAGCGCAAGAGTGAAATTACCGCCGCCGCTGGATAAACTCTTGCGCTCTCAGCTGGAAAGAGCCATCTATGAGTCTGCCCTAAACCAAGACGATGAATTGATCGCAAAACGACGAATCATTGATAAATGGGGTCAGATGGACGTGGCGGCGGAACTGGGATGGTACCGAAGCACAGTTAGTGACCATGAAAAGTACATATTCCAAAGGGTTGAGGAAGTAGCAAAACAACTCTATACAAACAAGGGAGCCGGGGATTAACCCGGCTCCTTTTCATACATCGAATGTTATCTGCCCATCCCCAGGAGATTTGATGGAATGAACTTTTATTATTTCGTAAGTACATTTAGACTTGTCTGGTCTTCCGTTTTCCAAAATATGAACTGTAGATTGCACATCTGCAATTAAGTACATATTAGCATTTATATTTTGACCTCCGGAGTGAACCTTTTCCATAAAATCCTTGTCAAGAATGGAGGCTGTAATATTTTCATCGTTGATTCCTGTAAATCTCCACTTTAAGTCTCCAGAAAAATCGACTTGCCTGATAAATAAAACCTGTTTGTAGCTCATTGATACAATTGGCTCTACATCAGATTTATCTTCAAGTAAATCTAATTCTAATTTTTGAAAACAATCATCAAACTCTTCTCTTGAAATCTCTATTTTTCCATTTGCATCTATTGAAATTCCAGTAACACCATCTGAAAGCGAGGCACAGTTTATAATGTTTCTAACAGAATTGTCTACACGGTTATCTACAAAAAATACCCCAGCTCCAACAGGGAACTCTCCTTTAATCCCGTTAGCATTTATAACAACAGTTCTACCGTTTTCTCTTTTAACGCTCTTCGGAGGTTTTCCAGCCAGAAATTTCTTTATAGAAAATGTGGCCCCCATTACAGAAATTAAATCAGCTGCATAATTCACATTTTCCGGAGATAGTAAAGTTCCTGTTACAAACGCGGCGGCAGAAAATACAAACTCTAAACTTCCGGGATTTACGGCGCGAACAGTTAGCCGAAATTCAACATCTGGATATTCTTTTTCGTAAATAACTGTTGACAATTCAACCAGAGATTTTATAGCATCAGATACAGCTAAGGCGCTTACTTCATTGTCTCCGCAAAAAGAAAACGTTAAACAACTTTTTCCTTCCATACTATCACCTCGCTTTTATACAATAAATTATACCATGTCAGCATATCCAATACAATATAAGGAAAAAGGATTTCATCATAACTTCCACATAACTCCCGCATGGATGCCACCCATGCGGGGATTTTTTATGCGACAATAGAGACATGGAGGACGTGAGGATTCAAGGGTTGGTACACGTCGCCGCCCTCCTCACGGACTCCGTTTTTTGTTTGAAAGGACGTGTTATTTTGCTTGTGAATGGGTCTGAGCTTGTCAAGCGGCTGGTAGCCTGTGGATGGACGGCCTCTAATGCCACAGACACTTGTTTTCAGTACGCGGCAGAGGGAAAATTTTCAGAATTGGAGGCGTTCATCCGGCAGCAGGAATTGTTGTTCGATGACCGGCGTGAATATGCGGTTTGAATTTTACAACGAAAACCCAGCCGGACGCAATGTTGGAGATTGCACAGTCAGAGCGATTTCTAAAGCCCTGGGCCAAAGTTGGGACGCTACCTATTGGAATCTCTGCATTGAAGGGAACCTGCTCAAAGATATGCCTTCAAGCAACGCCGTGTGGGGAGCGTATCTGCGCAGGCAGGGCTTCGAGAGGGATATTGTCAGAGATGATATGTCTGTAGCGGATTTCGCAACAGAGAACCCTCATGGGACCTATATTCTGGCGCTGTCCGGACATGTGGTCTGCGTTCAGGATTCTATTATATATGACACCTGGGACAGCGGGAATGAGATCGTTTTGTACTACTGGATGAAGGAGGATTAATTCATGGCTTATGGTTATCCGTCTTACTACAATCCCTATCAACCCTATCAGCCGCCTATGCCTGACCAGATGGCACAGCTGAGAGCTGGGCAGTATCAGCCCCAACCGTTGCAAAATATGCAACAACCACCCCAGCAGAACAACACACAGATTGTGTGGGTTCCCGGTGGGCAGGCGGCATTCGAGTACCCGGTAGCTCCCAATAGTGCCGTTGCCCTGTGGGACAGCACCGCGCCGGTGATCTACCTCAAACAGGCTGACGCCTCTGGAAAGCCCACTACCAAGATTTACGACCTGGTGGAAAGAATCGCCTCAAATGCTCCTGCAAGCCCTGCACAGCCCTCGCAGGCCCCGGCAGTGGAATATGCCACCCGGGAGCAGTTGGACGCTCTAGCGGCCCGTGTGGACGCTCTGAGTACGCCAAAAATCGCAAAGGCGAAGAAGGAGGCCGCGAACGATGAGTAATCCGTTTTTCAACGCTATGGGCGGCGGTAATCTCCCCGGCCCTATGGGAAACATGATGGGAATGCTCCAACAGTTCAAGGAATTCCGCCAAACTTTTCAGGGTGACCCAAAAGCAAAGGTACAGGAGCTTCTTAATTCCGGACAGATGACCCAGGCGCAATTCAACGAATTGCAGGGAATGGCAAGAGCATTTCAGCAAATGATGAGCAATCAATAGGCTTGAATCGTGGCCACGATTTAGCATAGAAAACAAATTTTGAAAGGAGAAATCACATGTCTCTTAATTCTGAAACTCCCTTTACCATGCCTGTGGTTCCAGCTGGTTCTACGAGCGGCAATGGCGGCGGTGGCATGGGCTGGGGTAACGATGGCTCGTGGTGGATTATTATCCTGTTCCTGTTTATCTTCGCCGGTGGTTGGAATCGCGGCAACTGGGGCGGCAATGGAAACGGTGCAACCCCCTCCGGCTCCGGGGCTATCGACAACTATGTCCTCGCCTCTGACTTCGCCCAGGTAGAGCGCAAGCTGGACACTGTTCAGCAGGGTCTTTGCGACGGTTTTTACACTACCGCACAGCAGATCAACGGTTTAAACACCGCTGTTTTGACCAACGGCAACGCAACCCAGATGGCAATCATGCAGGGCAACAACGCTTTGCAGGCACAGATTGCAGACTGTTGCTGCACCAATCGCTATGACGCGCTTCAAAACGCAAATGCGACACAGGCGATGATCCAGGCGAACACTACCCAGGGTGTGATGAACACCACTGCCATCCAGAACCAGATTCAAAATTGCTGCTGTGACATTGAGAAGTCCACCATGCAGACGCGCTTCGAGGCCCAGCAGATGAATTGCAACACCCTGCAAGCCATTGACCGCGTGGGAGATCGCATCATTGATTACCTTGCGGCGGATAAGGCTCAGGCCCTGCGGGACGAGAATCAGGCTCTGCGGCTGGCGGCTTCTCAGCAGGCTCAGAACAATTACTTGGTCAACCAGCTCCGTCCGTGTCCCGTTCCGGCCTATCAGGTTCCGAACCCTTATGCCGGTTGTGGGTGCTATAGCTCCTGCGGTTGTGGCTGCTAAAACCAAATACATCAGCTTTCCGGCATGACCGGAATGTTCGGCCCCGTGCCGATACTACAACAACGCGGCGGGGCAATGGCTCCGCCGTATTCTTTTACGAGAAAGGATTGATTTTATGGCTGAATTTACCGGAGTATTTGTTCAGCAGATCGCGGCTAATGGGAATGCAGTTTTCAGCGAAACGCCCGTTTCCGGCTCCAATTGTATCGTTCATCGGGAAGGTTCTGGTATCATCACTCTGCGAGGGATGACCAATCAGTGCCGTGCCCGTTACAAGGTGGTATTTGGCGGGAATATTGCCATCCCGACCGGCGGGACAGTTGGACCCATCTCTGTCGCTATCGCCGTGGAGGGCGAGGCCCTTGGAAGTGCGACCGCTATTGTCACCCCTGCAGCAGTTAATGAGTTCTTCAATGTATTTGCTGCCGCATTTATTGAGGTTCCCCGGGGCTGCTGTGTGACAGTGGCTGTCAAAAACACCTCCACAGAGACGATTGAGCTGGAAAATGCCAACGTGATCGTTGAGCGTGTATGCTGAAAGGAGAGAGCAAAATGAAAGCACTGTATGAGCTGAAAGATAAGTTTGAGATGGAGCTGGAGGAACTAGCTCGGAAGGGAGAGCTGGGCGCTGGCGATTTGGAGCTGGCACATAAGCTCACCGACACCATCAAGAACATTGACAAAATCTGTGCTCTGGAGGAAGATGGTGGTTACTCCGAGGCCGGAGACTGGGAAGGGCGCGGGGCTTATAACCGCGGTTCCAGCTACGCCAATCGCGGAAAACACTACGTCCGGGGTCACTACTCCCGAGATGGTTACAGTAATCGCGGTCGTGAAAGCGGTTACAGCCGTCATGATGCAAAAGAGCAGATGATGGCCCAGTTGGAGGATATGATGGGCTCTGTGTCAAATGAGCGGGAGCGTGAGGCTATCCGCCGCTGCATGGAACAGCTGGACCGTGAGTAAGGGGGTGCCGCCATGAATGGCACCAACGAAGCGCGGGAAGGCTCCCGAGAATGGCTCCTTTTAAAAATTGCGGAATGCATGGTTGAACCAATGAGCGAACGGACGGCAGAACGTTTAAGCGCTTACAGCGGCGCTTACAACGCTATCTGCCAATGGGAAAACAGAAAACCTTCCTATTCCAATTTAGCTAAACCGTTCACACAGGAAGAGGCGAAAGAGTGGACCAGCGCAATGCAGAATGTAGACGGCACTACCGGTCCTCACTGGACGTTGGAACAAACCAACCAGATCATGACGCAGCGCGGCATCAACTGCGACCCTTATCAATGGTGGGTAGCTATGAACATGGTCTATTCGGATTACAGCAAGGTTGCTAAGAAGCTCAATGTCAGCAACATCGATTTCTATGCCGAAATTGCGAAAGCGTTTCTGGATGACCAGGACGCCGCTCCCGACAAGCTTGCTCGGTACTATGAGTTTGTCGTGAAGCACTGATGATAGTCCCCGCTCTCTCATGAGGGCGGGGATTATATTACATAATATTACTGCAACTACACAGGAGTGGAACATGTATGTCACCGGCAGCGGCTCCGAGGAGTATAATATGAATCTGCTGGCGGACGCTCTGGTTCCCTATCTGCTGTCCAATGGCATTCAATATAAACGCAACCAGCCGGATATGACTGCCGGCAGCTCCGTTCGAGACGCCAACACCGGATACTATGACTTGTATTTGGCGCTTCATTCCAACGCATCCCCAGAGGGACGTTACGGCGAGAACCGAGGAATTATCGCCTTTTATTATCCCGGTAGCACCCAGGGGCAGCGGGCCGCGGAGCTGATTGTAGAAGAGCTGCGGGACATTTATCCCCTGCCCAATCAAGTTACAACTCGTTCTACGACCACATTGGGAGAGGTGCGGCTGCCAAATGCCCCGGCGGTATTAGTGGAGATTGGCTACCACGATAACTATGCGGATGCCGTCTGGCTGGAAGGCCACTGGGATGCCATTGCCCAGCAGCTGGCAAGGGCGTTGACCCGCTTTTTCGGCCTGCCTTTTATCTATCCCATGGACCCGGTGACGGGGACGGTTTCTCTCAGCTATGGGACGCTGAACCTGCGGAGCTACCCATCCTCCACTGGCACCGTGATTGCAAGCATCCCGAATGGGGCCTCTGTCACGGTTTATGGAGAGTGGCAGGGCTGGTATGTGGTGCATTATAGAAATTACGTTGGGTATGCCGCGGCAGCGTACATTGATACCTGAGACCGTGGTCCGCCGGGTGGACACTTGTCCGCCCGGCCTTTGCTTTTTTACCGCCTTAGAAGGGGAAACGGCCCTGCCGTACAGAACTGCTGCACACCGCGCGGGGGCGTGTTCACAAGAAATTTCCCACTTTTCGCATAGAATCAGATGTTTTTCCTTGACACGGCACCGGCAAATGATTAAACTAAATAAGGATAATTATCGAAGGGCAGAGGGGTGCCATTTGATCATTTCCTATACCGCCAGTTGGCTGGGCTGTCATGTCTGATCGGGATGATCGTTCCGTTTTGTTTTTCGGCGCAGGCCTTGAGCCTGTATGATGTCTGAGAGATTGGCTGCAGTGTGCCCGGGTCCTGCGAATTACGAGAGGCCCCGTCGGAGGGCGCATGTGTCCCCGGCAACTGACGGTACGAATATAGAAGTGAAGGAGTCTATCATGATACAATCTGTCATCAGCGCCATTCTGGGGCTGGTGGTCGGCGGCGTGATATTCTTCCCACTGGGTATTCGCTATCGGAAAAACGTGTCTGAAAAGGAGATCTCCAGCGCTGAGGAAGAGGGAAAGCGCATTATCAACGAGGCCATCAAGAGCGCCGAGACCAAGAAAAAAGAAGCCCTTTTGGAAGCCAAAGAGGAGATTTTGAAAAACCGCAGCGAATACGAGAAGGAAGAAAAATCTCGCAGAGCGGACCTACAGCGACAGGAAAACCGTCTGCAGCAAAAGGAGGAAAACCTGGACCGCAAGACGGAGGCCATTGAAAAGAAAGAGGAGTCCCTGGCGCAAAAGCATGCAGCCATGGACAAAGAAAATGAAGAGATCAAGGTGATCAAGCGCAGCCAGACGGAGATGCTGGAGCGAATCTCCGGCTTTACCGCTGAGGAAGCGAAACAATATCTGATTGATCAGGTGGAGTCTGAGGTGACTCACGAGACTGCCCTCAAGATCAAAGAGGTGGAGTCCCGGATGAAGGAGGAGTGCGAGGCCCGCGCCCGGGAAGTGGTGGCCCAGGCCATCCAGCGGTGCGCCGCTGATTCCGTGGCTGAAATGACCGTCAGTGTGGTTCCCCTGCCCAATGACGACATGAAGGGAAGAATCATCGGCCGCGAGGGCCGCAATATCCGCGCCATTGAAACGCTGACGGGCGTGGATCTGATTATTGACGACACGCCGGAGGCGATCACCGTCAGCTGCTTTGAACCGGTACGGCGGGAGATTGCCCGACTGGCGCTGGAAAAGCTGATTGCCGACGGCCGGATTCATCCCACCCACATCGAAGAAATGGTGGAAAAGGCCCGCCGGGAGGTGGAATCTACCATCAAGGCAGAGGGTGAGCGCGTGGTGTTTGAATGCGGCATCCGGAATCTCCATCCGGAGCTTGTAAAAATGCTGGGACGGCTCCATTACCGCACCAGCTATGGACAGAACGTGCTGCTGCACTCTGTGGAGGTCAGCCATATCGCCGGCATGATGGCTGCGGAGCTGGGGGCGGATGTGCAGGCTGCCAAGCGGGCCGGCCTGCTCCATGATCTGGGCAAGGCCGTGGACCACGAGATGGAGGGAACCCATGTGGCCCTAGGCGTGGAGTTTGCCAGAAAATATAAGGAAAAAGAGGACATTATTCACGCCATTGAAGCCCATCACAATGATGTAGAGCCCCGGACGATTGTTGCCTGCTTGGTGCAGGCGGCGGACGCGATTTCCGCAGCCCGCCCTGGCGCCCGCCGCGAAAACTTGGAGAATTACATCAAGCGCCTTGAACAGCTTGAGACGATCACCGGCAGCTATCCCGGCGTGGACAAGGCCTACGCCATCCAGGCCGGCCGCGAGGTCCGTGTGATGGTGAAGCCGGAGCAGGTCAGTGAGGACAGGATGGTGATTCTTGCCCGAGAACTGGCCAAGAAAATTGAGGAAGAGATGGAATATCCCGGCCAGATCAAGGTCCATGTTCTGCGGGAGACCAAGGTTGTGGAATACGCAAAATAAGTTGAACAGGATCAAGCGCCTCCGGAATTGTTTCGGAGGCGCTTGGTTGCTTTGAGGGAGAAATGTCACCGAATGCAAACAATCCGTAAACGTTGCGTGAAATGATTGACGGGACAGGGAAAAAACCGTACAATAAAAACATCATGCAAAGGAAAGAAGTCTTGCGAGGGAGGAGACACATCTATGGGAAGATCTGGCGGAGGCAGAAGCGGCGGCTTCCGGGGAGGCGGCTTTTCCGGCGGCGGACGCAGGTCTGGCGGCTTTTCCGGCGGCGGGCGGTCCTTTGGAGGCAGCCGATCTCCAGGGGGATACCGGCCCGGCGGAATTCGCACAGGTCCGATCATTATCAACAGCCCTCGCTATGGAAGCGGGGCCTACGGTTCTCCGAACCGCCATGGACGAGGCGGTGGCGGAACGATACTGGGTACCATCGTGGTGGTATTGGTGCTGGCGGTAGTGTTTTTCGCAGTGATGGGGAGTGGCTCCGGCAGCGGTATCCAGAGTTCTACATATGAGAGGGAGAGACTGCCCGCCTCTGCGGTCACAGAAACCGGGTACTATACCGACGAGGGCGGATGGTTTTCCAATCGCAGCCAGCTGGAAAGCGGCATGCGCCAATTTTATCAGGAGACCGGGGTGCAGCCCTACTTGTATCTGCTGCCCAATGGCTCTGTCACCTCCACCACAGAGTTGACCGCCATGGCAGAAGAGCTGTATCCGCAGCTTTTCACAGACGAGGGACATTTTCTTCTGGTGTTTTGCGATAACGGCGCCGGGTCCTACAACTGCGGCTATACTGTGGGGAGCCAGGCAAAAACGGTGATGGATGACGAGGCGATTGCCATTCTGGCGGATTATTTGGATCGCTACTATAATGACTATTCTATCAGCGAGGAGGAGATCTTTTCAAAGGCCTTTGCCGACACAGGAGAGAGGATTATGACCGTGACTAAATCTCCCCTGCCAGTGATCGCTGTGTGCGTAGCGGTGGTTGTGGTGGCAGTTCTGATTTTTATCACGCTGAAAAAGCGGCGCGAGCAGCGGGAGCGGGAACAGAAGCGGGCAGAAGAGATTTTAAAGACGCCTCTGGAGAAGTTTGGCGACCAGGAAATTGAGGATTTGGCAGATAAATATGAAAACCAAGACCTATCATAAATATTTTATTTGAGAGGAGATCAAAGATATGGCAATTCTGGAGCGTTTTGCAGATATTATCAAGGCCAACATCAATGACCTGCTGGACAAATGCGAGGACCCGGCAAAGATGATTGACCAGTACCTGCGGGACTTAACTGAAGATCTGGCAGAGGTGAAGAAGGAGACTGCCGCTGTGATGGCAGAGGAGACCCGGACCCGGCGGATGCTGGAGGAGAACACCGCTGAGGTCAAACGGTATGAGGAGCTGGCAAAAAAGGCCCTGACTGCCGGCAATGAGGGGGATGCCCGCGTGTTCCTAGGCAAGAAGCAGCAGCTTGCGGACAAGGCTGCCAGCCTGCAGGCTACCTACGACGCGGCCCATGCCAATGCGGAGAAGATGCGTCAGATGCATGACAAGCTGGTTGGGGATATTGAGACCCTTCATGGCCGCAGGGAAATGGTCAAAGCAAAGATGGCTGTGGCGAAAACCCAGGAAAAGGTCAACAAGGTGGGGGCCAGCGCAGATAAGGCGGCTGGTGCCATGAGCGCCTTTGAGCGCATGGAGCGCAAAGCGGATCAGATGCTGGACCAAGCCAATGCCATGGCGGAGCTGAACACTGCGCCAGTGGACGAGGCTGCCGCTTTAGAGGCCAAATATGCCTCCGCCGCAGGGGATGCGGCAGTAGACGAAGAGCTGGCGAAACTGAAAGCCGAGCTCGGATTGTAAACCAGAGAAAGAAGCCGCCGCTGTCTAAAAGACAGCGGCGGCTTTTTGTATCATGTGCGTCCAAATAGTTTGGAACGAAAACACTTCAGGCCAGGAAGCCCTCCAGAATCCGCTCTTCCGCCTCCTCCGGCGTCAAGCCCAGGGTTTCCAGCTTCAAAAGCTGGTCTCCGGCGATTTTCCCGATGGCGGCCTCGTGGACTAACTGCGCCTCCGTACAGTTGGCGGTAATGGCGGGAATGGATTTGATTTTGGCCTCTCCCATGATGATGGAGTCGCACTGTACATGGCCAAAGCAGGCGGCGTTGCCCACCATTCGGGGATAAAACACCTGGCTGGATTGGTCCTGGGCAACGGACCGGGAGATCACACGCCCCTTGGAACCTTCCCCGTCCAGGACGATTTCCATGTCGCTGTGGGCCGACTGGGTGCCATGAGTTAACAACCGCTCCGTGATCACCGCCTCGGCATCTTTGCCGCAGACAATTTTGGTATAGCGCTTGGTGGAATCTACGCCCCGAATCTGAACGGTGTCCATTTGGATGGAAGCACCTTCATCCAGGTATACAATGGTCTGGGGGTTAAAGACCTTCGCACCCGTCCCATCGCCCTCGGCATAGTGCTTTTCGCTGTAATGCACATGGGAGTTCCGGCCTACATGGAAGGTATGGATACCGTCATGCCGGGATTCCTGATCGCCACAGTTGTGGATACCGCAGCCCGCCACAATGGTGACGTCACAGTTTTCACCGATATAAAAGTCATTATATACAGTCTCCTCAATGCCGGGCTTTGTAATAATCACGGGGATGTGGCAGGTCTCGCCCACAGTACCGTCCAGAATTCGGATATCAATGCCGCTTTTCCCATCGGCACGATTGTCAATCTTGATATGCTCTGTGGACTCCCGACCGTCACACCCGCAATCCTTGCGGATATTGAATGCACCGACAGGTTTTCCCAGCAGGTCCGCAATTTTCTCCAACAGCTCGCGGTCGATCTCAGTGTCCATCATCGCGCCTGCACCTCCTTGCTCAGTACCGGACAACCGCTCAGCGTGTCCGCCAGAATCTTTGGCAAAATATCCTCCGCGCTGCCACGATGACGAATGGTACCATCCCCGACAACCACTACCTCATCTGCCAGGGAGATGATTCGCTCCTGGTGGGAGATGATGATCATGGTGGCGCCGCCTGTTGCATGAATCTGCTCGAAGGTCTCTGTCAAGCGGGAAAAACTCCACAGGTCGATGCCCGCCTCTGGCTCGTCAAAAATCATGAGCTGGCTGTTCCGTGCCAGGATGGAGGCGATCTCAATCCGCTTGACCTCGCCGCCGGAGAGACTCACATCCACTTCTCGGTCCAAGTAATCGTTGGCGCACAGGCCCACCTTGGTCAGATACTGGCAGCACTGATCCTTGGAAAGCGCCTTATCGCCGGAAGCCAGAGTCAGCAGATTGCGGACCGTCAGCCCTTTGAAACGGGGCGGCTGCTGGAAACCATAGCTGATCCCAAGTTTTGCGCGGGAGGTGATGTCCAGGCTCGTAATATCCTGACCGTTCCAGAAAATCTGACCGGAGGTTGGGGTCGCCAGTCCCATGATGATTTTAGCTAGCGTGGTTTTGCCGCCGCCATTAGGGCCGGTGAACACGACCAGACGGTGATCGTCAATGGTGAGGGAAATGTCCTTGAGAATCCCCAATTCTCCGGTGCTCTCTTGAACGGAGTAGCTGATGGATTTCAGTTCCAGCATGGTATTTGGAACCTCCTTTGGTGGAAAAATACATTTAACGCATTTATTTTAGCAGATACACAGGGAAAAAGCAATGCTAGTATTGCCGGATTTCCCAGGGCTGTGGCAGGGGAAAATTGGCTGGGTAGATGGCTGCGATGTTCATGCCGCAGCGCCACGGGCGGGCACATCGCAGTACCTTTTCGCATAAACTATGAAAAAGGAGGGACTCACTATGGAACAGAATTTACATACACCGGAGGTATATGACTTCCGAAGATATGATCATCTCTGGCAGCGTGTGGCCCCTGGGCTGGAGCCTTATCCAGCGCCTGGGCAGGACGCGTCTGCAAGGGGAAATCCTCAGACGCCCGCCTTTGATGAGACAGAGGCGGCAGTACCAGCGGCAGCCCAGACCAATTCTACATCCGCATTGACACCGGCACAGCAGGACAGTCAGCTTCCAGGCGCGGCACCGGACCCCTGCTGCATGGGAAGCGCCGCAGCGGAGATGCTGAGCGTACTGGAGGGGTTTATTGAGGAGGAACTGGGAGACCAAAGACATCTGCAGGCAATGGTGCGCCAATCGCCATCCTGGGCCCGCCAGCGCCTGCGGGACATGGCGGCGGAAGAGGGAGAGCGGGCCAGAAGGCTGATGGCGATCTACTATCTGATCACTGGCGAGTGCTATCGGCCCAGCATCAGCAGCGAGCGCATCACAGTGGGCCGCTGGTGCGCTGCGCTGCGGGAGCGCTATCATGCCGCAGCTTGCAACGGCCTGAACTACGCGCGAGCGGCAGAGGGAACCACGGACCCCTGCCTGGCCAGCCTGCTAGAGGAGCTGAGCGATGGAGAATACCGCCAGGCTAACGCCCTGCTGGCCATGCTGGAGAGAAGCCTTCGCGGGTGAGAGACTCCCCCGGTTTTAGGCCGGGGGAGATTTCCGTTGCACCAGGCTTTGAATTGTGATACAATAACAGCAAAACAGCCATTGTACATGGACTGAAAAGATGCGCCACAACGGTGCTTTGCACCTGTGGTATCATAGAGCCGCAAAGCTGCTGTTGGGCATGGATTTGGTAAATCTACAACGATCATCCAGATATGTGGTACAACGGTCGCAGAACGGCCGTTGTACCACATCGCTCTCTCGGTGCTGGGTGTAGCGAGGAAAGGTGAGAACGTGGCGGGGCAGTGGCTGTGAACGCAGAAAAAAGCCCTTCGCCGGAGTCGCGGAGACAGGAGGACAGACATGAACAAAGTTATTACCATCAGCCGGGAATATGGTGCCGGAGGACATACCATTGGAAAGCGGGTGGCCCAGGAGCTGGGAATTGAGCTTTACGACAAAGATATCGTTCGGGAGACGGTGCGAGCCAGCGGCTATGACACTGAGACGGTCCAGCAGGAAGAGGAGGAGGTTTCCAAGACCAGCTCGTTCCTCAAGAGCATTCTGTCCAACAGTGTATATTATCCCAATATGCAGGATGCCATTCACGACATCCAAAAAGCGGTAATTCTGCGCTATGCGCACACAGGCCCCTGTGTCATTTTGGGCCGCTGCGCTGATGAGATTCTCCGCTCCAGCGGGATTCCCTGCCTGAATGTTTTTATCCATGCCGGAGACATCCATCGGGCGGAGCGGCTGCGGCAGATGACTGGCGTGGCGGACCCAACGGAGCTGCAGCGAATGATGGCAAAGAAGGACAGCCTCCGCCGCAATTACTATAATCACTATACAAACCGACAGTGGGGCGACAGCCATAACTATCATCTGACGCTGGACAGTGGCGTTCTGGGCGACGAGTTGTGCGCACAGATGATTATCTCCGCCGCCCGCGGCATGCAGTGACGGCGGATTGGAGCGATGTTTACTGGCTTTACGGATGAGACCGTGGACTTCATGTGGGGTATCCGCTTCAACAATGAGCGATCCTGGTTTGAGGCCCATAAACAGGTCTATCTTACGCACTTCTATCGTCCTATGTGCGATTTGGCGGATGAGGTGTATGAGTTTTTGCGGCAAGAGCGGCCGGACGCGGGGCTGATCCGCAAGGTGACACGCATCTATCGGGATGCCCGCCGGCTCCACGGCCGGGGACCCTATAAGGAGAGCCTGTGGTTCACGGTAGAACAGCCAGCGGAGCAGTGGACCAGCCGTCCCGCGTTCTGGTTTGAGCTGATGCCGGAGGGATGGAGTTATGGAATGGGCTATTGGATGCCAAAGCCCGTTACCATGGCCAAGCTGCGGGCTCGTATTGACCGGGACCCCAGGACGATGGAGAGACTTACCCGTGCGCTGGGACGGCAGAGAGAATTTACCCTGGATGCGGAGAACTACCGGCGTCCAAAATCTGCCGCACCCTCGAAGCTGCTGGAGCCGTGGTACCAGGTGAAATCCTTTACCATCTCCCATCAGGAGAAGCTGACGGACGAGCTGTTCAGCCGGGAGATTGTAGGGCGGCTGCGGAGTGGATATGCGTTTCTATTGCCCTACTACGATTATTTTGTAACACTGGACGGTGACCCGGACCCCCGGGAGACGCCGTGACAAAAAGGAGAGATACCAATGAAAGCTTGCCCAAATCGGGAGGCTGCGCTGGCCCTGTTGAAAAAGTATAATAGCGAGCCCTTCCATATTCAGCACGCACTGACGGTGGAGGGCGTGATGCGCTGGTATGCCCAGGAGTTGGGTTACGGCGAGGACGCAGACTTTTGGGCTGCCGTGGGCCTTCTGCACGATGTGGACTTTGAGAAGTGGCCGGAGGAGCACTGCCAAAAGGCTCCAGAGCTGCTGGCGGAAATCGGTGGCAGCGATGAGCTGATCCACGCAGTATGCAGCCATGGCTACGGGCTTTGCTGCGATGTGGAGCCTGTTCATGAGATGGAGAAGGTGCTCTTTGCGGCCGATGAGCTGACAGGGCTCATCGGCGCCGCCGCTAGGATGCGGCCCAGTAAAAGCTGCCAGGATATGGAGGTCAGCTCCCTGAAGAAAAAATTTAAGGACAAGAAGTTTGCTGCGGGCTGCTCTCGGGATGTGATTACTACCGGTGCAGAGCGCCTTGGGTGGACCTTGGAGGAACTCATGGAAAAGACCATACTGGCAATGCGCTCCTGTGAGGAATCTGTTTTTTGTGATCTGGAAAATTTTTAAAGTCATGAGTGCCGCCCCCAAAGTCCATCCTCTGGATGGCTTTGGGGGCATTTTTGGACGATATCGTTTTTTGGAGAAACTTTGCGTATGTCCCCGCTCTCGGGCTTGACTCCTGCGGACCAATGATACGCTCAAAGGGCCTGACAGCGATCTGCATGGAACTAAGGCATCAATCTAGAAATAGCTGGCTGCCGGCATTTTGCCGGCAGCCAGCTATTGAGCCCTTATCCTTCCCCGAGCGCTGAGGAGCAGGAGCAAAGGCAATCGCCAAACAGCTCCAGTTTGGCTTGAAGGGCAGTTTCTAGCTGTGTGATGGTGCGGATCATTTCCTCCACACTCTCGTTGAACTCTAAAAGCTGGGAGGGCTCTACGGTCTCCAGACTGACAACCCTTTGAAGCTTTTCTCCCTCCGCGTTGAGGATATGACTGAGGGCGGCTTGTTCCAAGGCCACAGATTCAATTATATCGGTGATAGCCTGACAGCGGGTGGTCTGGCTGGGGGAGATGACCGGCATTCCCATGAAAAATCAACCTTTCTCATATTAGATTGTGAATTGCAGATTCCTATTCGCAGGTAAATGTGGGCGCCTTATTGTGCCGCTTCCGTACCCTCACAGAGGCAGTCGCGGAAGAGACTGAGCTTGCCGGACAGGGTGTTTTCCAAGAGCGCCACAGCATCCGCCATAGACTGAACAGATTGGTTTGCCCGCAGGAGCACAGATGGCTCCACGTCTGGGACAGCAATGATCCTCTGGAGCTTTTCGCCTTCTGCGTTCAAAATGTGTGCAAGGGCGGCCTCTTCCAGCGCCACGGATTCAATCAGGTCCGTGATGGCCTGATACCTGGTATCCCGAATATCAATTTCGACGCTAGAGGAGTTGTTGTCAGGATTGGGGTCTGGCGTGGTGGAGGATATGGCCGCTGTATTTGTGATACTGCCAGAGGCCGCAGAGCTGACGGCCCCCCGGATCAGGATGGTTTTTGCCGCGCTGGCCACCAGAGTACCCAGAGAGAGGGCACCGGCCCAGGGCAGAAAGGTGGCGCCGCCGTCGAGGGAATATACCGGATCGATGAGCAGAGCCGGAATGGTATCGGTCAGCATGACAGCATCTGCGGAGTCAGGCCCCAGATTGGAGACACGGATGGTATAGGTGATGGTTCCGCCGGGGGAAACCGTCTCGGAGCTGGCGGTTTTCATGATAGATAAATCGGCAGAGGCCGCAGAGACTGGAACCGTGACAGAAGAGGAATTGTTGTCGGGGTTGGGGTCCAGCGTAGTGGAGGACACAAAAGCAGTATTTGTGATACTACCGGAGGCCTGCGGACTGACCATGCCTCGAATCAGAACAGTTTCCGCCGCGTTGGGAGCCAGAATCCCCAGAGAGAGGGCACCGGCCCAGGGCAGAAAGGTGGCGCCGCCGTCGAGGGAATATACCGGATCGATGAGCAGAGCCGGAATGGTATCGGTCAGCATGACAGCATCTGCGGAGTCAGGCCCCAGATTGGAGACACGGATGGTATAGGTGAGCGTTTCGGCGGGGGAAACCGTCTCGGAGCTGGCGGTTTTCATGATAGATAGATCGGCAGAGGCCGCAGAGACTGGAACCGTGACAGAAGAGGAGTTGTTGTCGGGATTAGGGTCCAGCGTGTCGGAGGACAGGACTGCCGTATTCACAATGGAGCCGGCAGCAGAATCGCTCACGGTGCCCCGAATGAGAATCACTGCGGATGTGTCAGCCTCTATGGTTTCCAGATTGAGAGGGCTGGACCAGGGCAAAAAGGTCGTGCCATTGTCCAAGCTGTATTCAGGAGCGAGGAGCTCGGACGGAGCTACGTCTGCCAGAACCACATTTCTAGCGTCCGAGGGGCCAAGATTGGAAACCAGAAGACGGTAGGTGATTTGCTGACCCGGTGTGACTGGGGTGGGCGGTGCGGTTTTGCTGACAGCTATATCCGCTGACTCAGTGACCGGAATTATGACGGTAGACGTATTGTTGCCTGGATCAGGGTCCGGTGTGGCGGAAGATACCGATGCAGTGTTGGCGATGCTGTCAGACACGTCAGAGCCGACGTTTCCGCGGAGCAGGATGATTTCAGATGCGCCCGCGGCAAGGGTACCAAGCTCCAGAGTACCACTCCAGGGCAGGAAAGTGGCGCCGCCATCGGCGGAGTATACTGCTCCCAGGATTGAGGAGGGAACCGTATCGCTCAGCGCCACGCTTTGTGCATCTGATGGACCGAGGTTGGAGACAGTGACGGTAAAGAGGATGGGTTCGCCGGCGGTGACAGGGTCTGGCGCGGCGGTTTTCGTCACCGACACATCGGCCGACATAGCCGCATCCACATCAACGGTGGAGATGTTGTTATTGGGATCAGGGTCGGAGGCATCGCTGCTTACAACCGCTGTGTTAAAAATGATGCCGGAGGCGGAGGGAGACAGCGTTCCCCGGATCAACACAGGCTGGAACTTGCCGCTGGGGAAGGTTCCCAGATTTAAACTCCCCGCCCAGGGCAGGAAGGTGGCGCCCTGATCCAGACTATACTCTGGGGCCAGAACCTCCGGAGGAACCGCATCTGTCAGCGTCATGTTGTCTGCCGTGTCCGGCCCACTGTTAGAGACCAGAACCGTGTACAGGATTTGATCGCCCGGAACAGCAGGGATGGGCTCCACGGCTTTCACCGCCTGTGCGTCCGCGATCGGGCCAACCAGTGCTTCGGGGCACATGGTGGCATCGTTGAAGCTGGTGGTGAATGTGGTGGAAATTTGGATTCCGACGGCGGTATTGCCGACAATCGTAAAGCGGAATACGCTGCCGTCTCCGTTATAAATGGCAAACAGAGCACCAGAGGCATCCATGGCCACTGCGCCCCAGGAGCGTCCGGCGGGATTCAGACCAGGGAATCCAAGCAGGGTGGTGGTCAATCCCGTGACGACGCCGGTAGCAGGATGGACCCGCATCACCTGCGCGGTCGTTCCAACAGACCGGATGCCGTATAAAAAGCCATCTGTTGGGCGGAAAGCCCAGTCACTGATGTTTACGGCAGTGTTCAGCGCCGTGCCGAAGCTGCTGGTCTGTTCTGCAAAGTCATTGGAAGGGTCCACGAGCTTCATAAACGTGGCGGAATTGGGAGCCAGGTCCACTGTATAGAACCTGGCGGTATCATTGACCATGAGGAACAGGTGGCCGTCTAGGTCAAAGGCCCCTACGTTGTAACTGATGGATGGAAGCCCGGTGGGATTTGGCGCCAGCTGCATCAGGAGCCGGTTTTCGTCTGCACGGACAAGGTGCCCGGTGCTTTGATCATAGCCATAGATATAGTGGTCCAGGCTGTTATAGCCGATGGCGTTGACAGAATTGGCTGGGTTCAAAAAACCCCGAAGTGTCGCGGCGCCTGTTACAATGTCCATATCAAACCACTCCGTGGGGGTGTTGACAAACTGTACCATGGCTGTGGTGCACTTCAGAGGAGCGTCTACAGTATCGTGGCTGAAGTTTTGCCCGCTGATGGTGGCGCCGGCAGTGATCTGTGCCGCTGTAACAGAGAGGTTCCGTACACGGGGACCATTGGAAAGTGAAAAACCGGCAGGCTGCGTCAATACAGTGGGCGGACAGTCCGATGCAGCAGACACGGTCTCATAGATTCGATAGGTTCCAGCAGCGGCGACGGAAAAGCTGTATACGCCGGAGGCGTCTGTGAATGTTTGAACGCAGGCGCCGGACGCCGCATTGAATAAGGTCAGATATACATTGGAAATTCCGGGTTCGCCGGAATCCCAGACACCATTATGATTGCGATCGTCAAATACCATACCGGTGATGGTAACTGGCATAGCATCATCTCCAAATGATAGATTCCATATCCGAGGCAGTGCCCCCGGATATGTACAGACTCCGCATCCAAGCGTTGATCGCGATGTGCCTCCATGAATATGAGCGCTTCGGATAACGGATGGAGCCTGTTTTGCGCTCAATAGCAGTATATGCCGGCGGGATGAAAGTGGTTTCTGCGAACACGGAAGCTGTCTGATGCGCAGCGGCCTCCGCATGCATATATTGAGAGTACTCCCAATCATCACTGCAAGAGAGAGGAGTCCCATGTTTACAATCTGTTCTGAAATCCCCTTGCCAGGTTTTTGCTGGTATCGAGGAATCGCCTTTGACGGGTGTCAATATTACCTGACATTCCGGTGCGCGTGCAAAATCGCTGTGCTGGATTGTGATTTTCGCTTGATAGAACTCGTAAAAACACGCAGAATCTACACTGCAATCTGCTATGATCCCAAGCGAGACTGCTTTTGGGCTGCTTCAGATGCGTGCCGATCCACGCTGTTTAAGCTCGACCACTGCCTGCGGGAGATTGACCGGCTTGCGGTATGTCTGGAAAACCACAGCTTGTTTACCGGCGTTTCATTCTGCTGCGATACAGGAAGGCTGCTGGTTGCGGCAGGCAACAGTCTTGTGGAGGTTGATCCGGAGAGGGACACGGTATGTCTGCTGCGGGAGGAGGGGAAACACGCGCTGATTCTCTCGGCCATATGCCTCCCGCCCTATATCATGTTTTGTGTGCTGCGGGGCTGTAAGCCGTATATTGTCCTGCTTACCCATACCGGGGCCCTGCTTGCAGAGGAGCAGATTCCGTCTGTCGGAGCTGTGGACGCTATCCTGCAGGACCCATGCAGGCCGAATTCGTGCGGGTTGTTTCTGCTGACTGACAAACACGGGTGCTATCCATATCTGCTGAAAGCGACTCTGGAGGAGCAGATTTGCAGCAAGCTCCGCCCATGCAGCCAGGAGCTGCGATGTATGCACCGAACACCATGCCGCCCCTGCCGCCAAAGCGCCTGTGACGATGTTCTGGAATCCATTGCGTTGCAGGAGGCGGCCATCGCCCACATTTTAAATGCGGAGGGCGAGAAGCTGCAAAAGAGTACGGAGATATCCACCTCCATCAGTGAGCTGCTCGAGGTGAATGCCTCCGTGCAGGAGACCCTCTGGTATGCCACCTTTTTGGAGAGGGTACTGTCCGACAAGCTGAACACACTGCAGGGGATGTGCTGCTGTGTGCCGGCTCCCTGGTGCGGTTTCTGGGACTGCGGTGACAGTCCCTGGCAATGGGGTATCGAATAATGGCCCTGTACCAGGGCCCACGAAACAGTGGCAAGCGGAAGCCGCCTCAGAAGAGTGGCTTCCGCTTACCTTGATGACCGGCACATCGCCGCACGTCCAACGCCGAGGGCCTTTCTGCGGCGACGGGCGGTTGTGGCATGTACGGATAGGGATGGACACGAAAAGGGACATAAAAATCACCGCAGGTGAGCGATCCCATCCCTAGACAGATCGCACTCACTTTCAAGACGTGCATCTCCTGAACCCTTATGGTGCTGAGCGACGTGATGGACCAGGGTGAACATACAGGGAGATGCCTGCATAAAGCCATAGCACAGGGGGGCGGTTCCGTACATGTTCCCAGTATATCCATCCATAGCGGGGGCTCACTTGTTCCAAGGCAAACGATGCAGCATTGACTTATCTGGCGCGTCGGTTTCCTGGTGGGCGTCGGAGAAGATCTGAAAAGCGGTAACAGAATGGAATCGCTTTTGACTGAGAAACCAATATACTCCATAAACCGCAGGTTCCAAGGCTTTGACATGGACCCTGCGATGCTGCTACCGGCATGATGAACAGACTGCCCTGCGGCATTGGCATGGGATCTGAGATAGCCTCAGCAACCAGAGCGTGGGTACGTACATCCCGATCTTGGACAATCCCCTTTGGGGACTCGGACAGCATGTCCGTCCGATTCGTTCTTTGCAAAACCAAGAAGTGGGGGCCCCTATGCCTGCGGATGCTGGAAACGGACTATCGTTCCTACCGGAAGGCATCCGGGGGTCTTTTGATTTGACCTTATTGCTGCACATGTTATCTTTATGAAACCTTAATTTATAGATGGAATCTTTATGTGGATATTAACTGCCTTCATGCTATCATGAAATCCATATCTTAAAACTGGATAGCAGTTCTTAACGGAACAGATAGGGTGAAGAGATGGACTATGGAATCCTGACGCTGATGCCAATCGTTGTTGTTATTATTTTGGCACTGCTGACAAAACGGACATTGGAACCGTTAATCGCAGGCACTGTCGTTGCCTATATCATCATCAGCGGCTGGAGCTTTCCCACTGCCTGGATGGGCGCTTTCTTTGAGGTCGCTTCCAACCGTGATCATCAATGGGTGTTTATGGTGTGTGCGCTGTTCGGAAGTCTGATCGCTCTGTTGGGGGCAGCCCATGGTACGCTTGGCTTTTCCAAATTTCTTGGAAGACTGTGCCGGGGGCCTAAAACGACTCTTCTTGTGACCTGGATCATGGGAATCTTGATTTTTGTGGATGATTACCTGAATATCATGACACTGAGCACCAGTATGCGAAAGCTGACGGACCAGCAGAAGATTCCCAGAGAAGCACTGTCCTATGTGATTGACTCCACCGGTGCTCCGGTCTGTGCCTTGTTGCCGTTTTCCACCTGGGCTATCTTCTTTTCGGGGCTGTTCTATGCCGAGGATGGCATCCCGGCGCTGGGGTATGGCAGCCCTATTGAGACGTTTTACCATATGATTCCATTTGTGTTCTATGCAATTTTTGCAGTCATCCTTGTGCCGTTGTTCAGCCTTGGGTGGCTGCCGAAAATGGGCCAAATGCGAAAGGCATATGACCGGGTATGGACAACGGGACAGCCCTATTCCGCTGAAAGTCAGGATTTGAATCTGGAGGATGCGGAAGATGGGCCTGCTGCCCGGATCAGCGGAAATGTACTGGATTTTGCACTGCCCATTGGCGTGCTTATTGTGCTGGCGATCTGGAACGGGGAGTTATTCCTGGCGGTGCTCGGAGCCATCCTCACCTGTATGGTTCTCTATATTCCGCGGAAGAAATTATCCTTGGCAAAGTTTTTCGACCTAGTTATGCATGGCTTTTGTAATATGATCCCTACAATCGCTATCATTTTCTTTGCCTTTGTGATGCAGGAGGCCATGACTGACATCGGCATTGCCGGCTATGTCATCAACTTGGTGGAGCCCATGATGAGCGCACCGGTATTTCCTATGATGACCTTTTTACTGGTGGCTGTTTTGAACTTCAGCACCGGAAGTGTCTGGGGCATTCCTGCAATCGTGACGCCCATTATCCTGCCATTGTGTTTCTCCATTGGCGCTAATCCGCTGCTGACGATGGGCGCCATCATCTCTGGCGCGGTCTTGGGCAGCCACGCCTGCTTCTACTCCGATGCCACAGTTCTGACATCCAGCTGCTGCAAAATGCAGAATATGGACCATGCGCTGTCCCAGCTTCCCTACGCCATGCTGGCAGCAGGCTGCAGTGCGGTATGCTATCTGGGATTTGGCTTTATGATGTGAAGGGTGAGATCAATGCATTTTGTTCTGGGCGATATCACCAAAATGGACACGGATGCCATCGTGAATGCCGCGGCCTCTGACTTGAAGCCCTGTGACGGGATTTGTCGTGCGATTTTTCGTGCGGCGGATACCAAAAAACTGATGGAGGCCTGTGGGAAAATAGGCCGCGGGAGGATCGGTGAAGCGGTTATTACACCCTCCTGTGGACTAGCTTGTAAATACATTGTTCATGCGGTAGGCGCGGGATGGTACGCAGATGGACGGCAAGCAGACCTGTTATTTGCGGATTGCTACCGCCACGCGCTGCAGGCAGCTTTTTTGTATCATTGCAAAAGCGTGGCGGTGCCGCTTATGTTCTCCGGGGATTTTCACCTGCCTCGTCCCAAGGCAATCCGCATCGCTGGAGATGTGATCCGGGCATTTGAGAAGACGCATCCCGGAATGGAAATTTTTCTGGTCCTGTATAACAAAAGTATTTATGAGATGGCGGTTAAAATACTGGCCCAAACGGAGGAAAATGATCATGGACATGAAAGCGTGCGATAAAATGATCCTGGCAATCATCCAGGACGACAGCTATCAGGATGTCATTTCAGAGCTGAATGAAAGTGGTTTTTATGCTACGATCCTTCATTCCAGTGGTGGATTTCTGAAAAAACAGAGTGTTACGATTATGATCGGATTGAATCATGAGGATCTGGAGAAGGCTTTGAAAATTCTGAAAAGTCATGGAAAGCGTACCGTGATGCAGCAGCAGGTGCTTTTCACCGGGGGAACGCCGCAGCCTCTGGCGGCGACGGTTCCGATCCCTGTTCGTTGCGGCGGTGTCGTGTTGTTTGTCCTGGATGTAGACAGGTATGAGCGATACTAAAGTGGGCAGGCGAAGCAGTCACTTCTCACCTGTCGCTGCCATCCCCGGTGCGGACGTGCCGGAACTGCTGGATTGCTGTATCACTGCGACGTGGAAGAAGACTATGAATTCACAGAAGAAGTACGGTTACAGGGGATGAGGGGACAGTCTTCTGCTGGCGCTATGATGCAGAAGGATGGCTTCCCACCATGGCTGCATTGGAATTCGGAGCCAAAGGCCGGAAGAAAACCACGCCGCCGCTCCGTGGACGGCAGTAGTTTCCTTGAGGCTTGCAAATGCAGCATCTTCTTCCGGAAAATAGGGCGGGACCGGATGCCCTCTCTCATTCCTGGTATCTTGCAATCTCCACCTCTCGTCCAATGTACAGGACAGGGATGCGATTCATTGCGACTAAGGCGGATATATATTTAGACTGTAATACGAACCTTGGCGGTTGCTGTTCGCGGAGTTGCATATCATATTGCATATCATAACTCAAGGGTGATTCGGTGTAATAAAAGAAGGGCCTGGTTTGTTGTAAAACCATGAAGATTTTGATAAGGGACATTTTGATTTCCGATCCAAGCAAGTGCCTTTATTGTTGTCTGGAGCTTCATCATGGTCAAACGAAAAATCACCGCCAATTTGGCGGTGATTTTTCTTGAAATGGCAAGGGGTAACAATCCGAATTCTCTCAGGTCGTTTGCGATTTTACTTGAGAAGCACCCAACCGGCCTTCTGGCCGGCGGCTTTGCTGACCCCGAGCATCGAGATACCGAAGGGTGGAGCGACCAACAGAAGCGAAACCCAAAAGAAAATGCCACCTGTTGAAACAAGTCACATTTTCTTTTGGAAGGGGAGGTTAAAATCGATAATTCCCCGCACAATGCTCTTTTCAAAAATTGAAACAATGTCAAATCAGCGACTTGATTTTTCAGACCGTTTTGCCATTTCTCATGTCCGGCGCCAACTCGACAGCAAAAAACTGAAGATATCAAGTCCAACCAATAGTTTATGGTTTCTTAGGACTTTTGTTTGTACAGTTTCGGCAAGCGCGACCCTCACGGGTCCGATCGATAATCTTTGCCTGCCATCCTTCACCACATCTTCTGCATCGCCACCATACGATTTTGTTGGAATATGGTCTAAACGCCTCTGGGGCACATTTGTTTTTGAAAAAATCCCATTCTTCAGCAATAGCCGGAAATTCTGTGACAAGATTATAGTCCGGAGCGGCTACTTTGCCCGCACATACCGGACAACCAGCCCCCAAGAGCGTCCTTGTGCGGATCACCGCCTGCCACTCATGGCCTTTTTCACAGAGCCACCATGCTTTATTGCTGGAATGGTTTGTCACTTGATCAGGGGTCAGTGCCTCATTTTTCTCAGGATGCCATTGCACCGCAATATGCGGACTCAGTGTAGCTAATGAGTTTTCCTTACAAACTCGTTTTCCCATACAATATGGGCAGTTCCCAATGCCGCTGACGCGGGTATTGATGTTCATCTGCCATTCATGACCTTTTGGGCATTTCCACCAGACCCTCTGTCGGCTCTTCAATGTCACATCGTGGGCAGAGAGGGGCAAATTTTTGTTTGGATGCCACTCTAAAGCCAGATCGGGACGTGCACCTGCCAGGGATGTTTCTTTTGTGGGAAGCCGTCCGTTACAATAAGGACAGCCATTATTTTTGATTTCATAAGCAATTTTTCTTTTCCACTCATGACCCTGTTGACACTGCCACCAGACCTCACGGTCCGAATTTGCAGCCACATCATGAGGCGTCAACGGTGCATTTTTATTCGGGTGCCATTGTCGGGCGATATGTGGATAGATATATGCAAGGGAATTCTTCTCCCAGACTCGCTTTCCAGCACAGTATGGACAGTCTGTACCACCAGTTCGGGCTGAAATTTGGGCTTCCCATTCATGACCGTAAGAACACCGCCACCACACCTTTCGATTGGACTTCGGTCGAAACTGTTCCGGTAAAAATGCGCCGTTCTTGGCCGGATGCCATTCCGCTGCCAGCCTCGGATGCAGAGCCGCCAGATTTCCTTCTGGGGTGACCCGGCGCCCGGAACAGTAGGGACATTTTAATCCCAAATAGGTGCGGTTGCTGACCTTCTCCTGCCACTCATGGCCCGCTTTGCATTTCCACCACACTTTTTTGGAGGAGGAATAAGATACGGTATTGGGATTCCATTCTGTAGGATTTTTGTCATAGTTCCATTCAAAAGCCAGGGCAGGCCGAAGGATAGACAGAGCATTTTCCTCACTGACACGATGGTGCGAGCAATACGGGCAACGATTTCCCCTACTTCCATCACTGACAGACATTTGCCACTCGTGCCCCCTTTTGCACTGCCACCACACCTCCTTTCCGGAACCTGGTGTAACGTGCCAGGGTGTCAATTCCCCGTTTTTAGTAGGGTGCCACAATTTGGCCAAATCTCTGTTCTGCGCGGCTAACGATGTCTCTCGGCTGACCCGTTTCCCTGAGCAATACGGACAATTGTTCCCTCTCATGCGGTTGTAGACACTGCTCTGCCACTCATGACCTTTGGAACACATCCACCAGTATTTTTTATTTGCAGTCACCGAGACCAGATCCGGTGTAATCGTGCCGTTTCGGGTTGGATGCCATTCGTTGACCAATTCAGGTGCCTCCTGGGTCAGATTGTTTTCTTTGCGCCGGGAAATGTATCCTGACATGATGTTCTGGCTGTCTCTCTGGATATCTGGGCGTGTGACAAGGCACAAATGGTACCGCTCATTCAGCCAAGCAATCAGCCTTTTCATCAGATCTTCTACGAAAAGATACTTTTTGTAGTTCTTTGGTACCAGTTGCCACAAAACATTATCGACCGCCGGCGTAGGCTGCTTTTGAGTATGCTCTTTGATCCGCAGAATCTCGATACGAGCCTCCCTCATGGCTTGTTCCTTTTTCTCCTCGGTTTCTGTGGATATCAGTCCTTTGTGGTAGTAGTAGCCATCGTATTCGATGGCCAAATTAAGTGTGGGAAGAAAAATATCTACTTCCCATCCTTCAATTTTCAGACGGTTTTTCGCATCCGGAAATAAAATCTGTAAATAGTAATAGACGGCCTGCTCTGGGAATGAGATATTCTGTTCCTTTTTGCACAGAGGGCAGTTGCTTGTGCGGCCCATGGTACGATAACATATCTTTGATTTCCATATGGTATCATGGTGGAAATGACACCTCCACCATGCTTCTTTTTCACTAAAAGGTAAGTAGTCTGTTGGTTTTCCGCCGTTCTTTTCCTCTACCCATTCCTCTGCGATCCATGGAAATTGCGTTTTCAAGTTATATTCCGGGCTGGCACGCCGATGCGTACAGTATGGGCAATCCCCGGTCTGACCAGCACGACTGTTGGGAGATACCTTCCATTGGTGGCCTTTTTCACAACGCCACCAAAACGGCCTGTTGTCCTGCGAGAATATTTGGTCGGGGGTAATGCCATTTCGTTCACTGTCAAATTGGTCGGCTAACTTTGGGGCGCATGCGGCAAGACTATTCACCGCTGGAACCAGAAACCGCCCAGAGCAAAATGGGCATTGCGTAGACTTATGTCTCGTTCTTCTCGCTGGTGCCGCAGTCCACCTGTGCTCTGGCTCTTTCTCACAGAGCCAGTGATACTTTTGCTTGGTGCGATAATAGACATCTGCTGGCCCACATTTATTGTTTTCATAGTCCCATTGTTGCAGGATTTGCTCCTTTCCGTTTTGTTCACACCATGCCTTAAGTGAATCTTGATGATGCATAGACATCTCCTTTTCTGTTTTGTTTGAGCGGCATTTAACTTTATCATATTTATCATTTTAAATCAATATATAAAAATATTATTTTCAGACTGTTGTGCATGAACAAGAATCAGATCAACTGCGGTCGTTTATGGCGTAATCAACTTATTGTCTTGGGCACGAGTCGCTGTATCTGATGTAAAATCCAGGACTTTTGCGGTTACAATGGATTATGGGAAAAGTACTTTAGCAAATGATGTGGTTGGAGAAGATTTTGGGCGTAAAGTCGTTTTGAATACAATATCACCTTCGAGTTTACGTAGAATCAACAAGATTAATGTCGGAGGAAATCAAAAAATCAGCAATGAGCAACTCCCGCTCGAATCCGACATTGACGGTTTTGGCTTTGACATAGACCGGGATTTGGTTGGTACGATCACTGGCCAATCGAATGATGACAACTTTGCACACGGTATTATGACCGGTAGCGACCAACTAAATTTAACTGTTACCGTAGACGTACAAAATCTTTCTAAATTTCCCAAAAATGCGTACGCACGTTATACCGCCAGTTGTTACAAAGATCCATTTGGATGGATTAATCATATTCGACGGTTTAAGAGTAAATCAATCATTGACGAACTGGACAGCAAAGTGATTGGCTTGATTAATGAAGGTTCTCCTAAAGTATGGATGGCTGTTCCGGAAGTAATCGAATGGGAAAATATTGCGGGCTTCAAATATGCGGGACGTGACCTCCATAACTATATTGAGTTGAAACTTGTTTGCTCCACTTTCAGAGAGCCGCTTACTCGTATCGATCAACTCAAAAATAAAAATATTGTAGCTATCAAAGCAGATAGCGGAGAACAATATACAAGCTGGCAAGCGTATAAATGTTTGTATAGCGAGGTCGACCATAATGGCGTTTCGTATTGCATCAATAATGGACGCTGGTTTAGTGTGGATCAGGATTTTGTGCATATGGTGAACGAAGAATATGAAAGAATACCAGTTTCTGAGATGGAATTTTTACCGCACAGTGTAGAGTACACAAGGGAAAACGACTACACTCAAGCCTTTGTAACGCCCTCCCCGGATCATCTCCTATACATGGATGCAAAATTGGTCAGTCATGGTGGTGGTCGGAGCAAGATTGAATTATGTGATATTTTAACTGAGGATAAAACCTTTATTCATATCAAGCCATATTCGGGTTCCGCCATATTGAGCCATCTATTTAACCAAGCTGTTGTATCGGCGGAACTTGTGATGAGTGATCAAGAATTTCGTGAGAAAGCAAATGCGGAGATAAGGGATGTAGGCGGTTCAAAAGGTTTCCAAATCCTGGTAGGTTGCCATCCCAGTGTTATTTTGGCAATTCTATCTGAACATAGTGAGCCGAGGCCTCCCCTTCCATTCTTCAGCAAAATTGTGCTTCGTTATGCTTTCAGGAAACTGCGTACTTGCGGTTGTAAGGTGTACATTAAAAATATACCGAAAGCAATCTAATTGGATATCCCTCTGCGCTTCTGTACGGAGGAATATCCCACTTTTAATTAAGCGAAGTGGTCATATCACAGTATTCCCACTATTTGTAGTCCTCGTTTGATACGCCCCTTCATCTCCTGCACTTTGTCAAATGTCTCCCTGGCAATAATCGGGTTTATACGCCATCCTCCACCAAGCACATATCCAACTGTTCATCGTTTTTGATTTGTGTCCCGGTCAGGAAATCCGGCGTATAAGTTTTCTACATCAGTACCTGCCCCACATATTTCTCGTTATTCAACATTCGGTCGATGGCGGAGGTGCTCCACTCCCTCTTTCCTGTCACTGTCTTGATCCCATGCTCTTCCAAGTAGCGCTTAATCTTCCACACACCGTTCCCCTGCACATAGAGATCAAATATCTTCCGTACGATCTCCGCCTCCTCCGGGACAACCTGTAGCACACCGACCGGTCTTTTTGTGTAACCAAGAAATTGAGAATGGTTCAACATTGTTTTTCCACTTTTCATCCGTCGCTACAACCCGAACTTGATATTGTCGCTTTTGTTCTGGTTTTCTGCTTAATCAAAGGCGGCATATAAATCAACAACACTGTCTGGGTCTGTCAGCCTATTGATCTCGCCAAGTTTCACATGCACACCAATATTCATTTGTTTTAATCTCCTTCCTGATTGTAGTTATCGTTTCTTTTGCATCTCGTCTAAAGCGGCTCAGAGATTTCACAAGGATTAGGTCGATTATACCTTCCTGCAGTCTCTCAGCATCTTCTGGTACCCGGGCCGGTTTTTCACATGGAGTCCAGAGGCATTGTCCGCATACACGGCAACAAACCTCCAAAAGGGATTTCTCTTGATGTATTGTGTAAAGTACTCGATCTGCTTTTCCAGACTTTGCTGTTGTTCCACGTAGGAAGTGTTGACCCGTCAATAAGCGGCGACTCTTAATTGCCGACTCAAAAATAGTACGGTTCTCTTTCTCATGTGAAATCTTGATCACATATCCAGACATAGCAAAACCTCCATGATATCACTGACCAGCAGTATATCATGGAGATTTAATGTAGAAAAAGCTACATTTCAGCCTTGATCTCAAGACCAAAATGTAGCTTTAACTTGGCAGGGGGTAACAATTCCGAACCTTTCAAGCATTTTAGCTTTTCCGTGACCACATACAACTGACTTGCTGGTTGGTGTCACTTATGCGCCATGATTTTTCCTGCTGTGTTGCGGCGAAAGGTTACACATGGACAGCCCTGCCAATCCTGAGCATTCAAACTCTAAAGAGCGGAATAAAGAATGAGAAGAATCAAGGGTTTTATTGCTCTTGAGTTTCTATTTCTTTTCGCTTACTGCTAAGTTTTTTCATTATTCTGTTAGCCTCAACTGAATACAGTGAGAGAAATTTTATTATAAGGCTCAAGAAGCACAAGGCAGCACCACCATTACCAATGCTTGGCCCCATAAGCCTATGTGCATTTATATTTCGAAGATTTGCACCAGCACGTTCGTCCATAATGGACTGAAAAGTAAAAATTATATCTTCATCATAGCATTCATGCAATTTATCTGACTTAAATAATTTTGAAAGGGTATTATATTCCTCACAACTATCTTTTATAAACGAAACGGTATCGCCACACAATGTAACCAGATTGCGGATAATATGTTCCATTTGCGGAAGCAAAATATGCATTGTCGCATAAAGTTTTCCGCTCAACCCCAAATAAAGTCCGAATTTTATGATCTCATTTCTTCCGTTGGGTATTGCTGCATTCTCTTCTGTTAAAAAGGAAAGATCATCAAGAGATACTGACTCTGCATTTTTGACGAGGCCATACGCAAACTGAAGGCAAATAGCTTCATCTAAGTTTCTACTCTCAGACACATATTTTATTTATTGTCATGGCTTATATCTCGTAGCTCCTCCAATACAGCTAAGACTTTTTTTGTGAACAGACAAATCCCTCCATTAAAGGGTCAAAGGTGTTAAAAAAATACTTGTTTATATTATATCTCTTAGAACTATTTTTCGCAATTGCTATAATAGGTTCATATACAAAGGAGGTCGAACCTATGCCGTACACCTACCCGCTGGAGTTCAAAATCAAAGCTATCCGCCGCTATGAAAAAGGTGAGTCCATCCAATCTCTGTGCCAAGAGTTACATATCGCTCAAAGCACACTGTACCACTGGCGAAAGCAGTTTTGCTCCATCATGACTCCGCAGAGATCATACACTCCTAAAGAATTTGATGCTATTTCACATCAGCTTCAAAGGCTGGAACATATGATGGATGTGATTCGGTTGTCCGGCTTTATCCCAGCCGTGCCGCTTCAAAAACGGCTTGCTACACTGGAGCATCTCTATAATCAACCGGACAACCCTTTTAGTGTACATGAGCTATGCGACGCTCTGGGCGTTGCAAGGGGAACCTTCTATAACCACATTTTCCGTCGTGCAGACCGAAGTAAATATCAGGAGGAACAGAAGCAGCTCGAATTAAAAGTGAAGCAGGTATTTGATGATAATGATCAAAGATTCGGTGCATCAAAAATTCGTATGATATTGGCAGAAAGCGGAATCCGTGTCAGTGCTAAGCGAGTCTCTGCCATTATGCAGGAACTGGATCTGCACAGTGTCCGCACCGATGCTAAGAAATTATATAAAGCAAAGCAGCAACGGCAAAAACAAAACTTGCTGGAACGGGTGTTCACAGCAAGTCGACCAAATCAAACCTGGGTAAGTGACCTTACATATTTTAAAGTCAAAAGCTATTGGGTATATCTGTGTGTGATCCTGGACCTTTATTCCCGCAAGGTGATTGGGTATAAGGTATCTTGCCACATGAGCACACGGCTGGCTACATTAACATTTCGGCAAACATTTGAGGAGCGAGGCCGGCCTGACAACCTGACCTTCCATAGTGATAGAGGCTCACAATACATATCTAAGACATTTTCTGAACTTTTACAGCGGTGCGGAGCCAAGCAGTCCTTTTCGGCCAGCGGGCGGCCATTGGATAATGCGGTGGCTGAAGCGTTCTTTTCTTCCTTTAAGCGTGAAGAAGCCTATCGCCGAGAATACACATCAGAAAAGCATTTTTGCAGATGTGTTGCAGAATACATTACGTTCTACAATGAGGTGCGTCCCCACCTAACGCTGAGATACCAGACACCGCAAGCCTTTGAGGAGGCTTATTACTTGTCTTATCTCAAAAAGTCATGTTCAACTGACAGTGAACCGTAAAAGTTTTGTATTTGCATTTGACAAGTTTTGATTCATATCAGAAATCTATATAAAAACGAAAGCCTTGATATGTCAAGGCTTTTTACAACGGAGAACCCCGCTTTTCGATAAAAATGCTCGAAAAGCGGGGTTCATTCATTTTGGTGGACTCGAAGGGGATCGAACCCTCGACCTCTGCGATGCGAACGCAGCGCTCTCCCAGCTGAGCTACGAGCCCATATTGACGGATATCATTGATTTTGCTGATTGGGATGACAGCTAGAATGAAGATCCTGCTGGCGAACAAGTGATATTATACCATATTTTTTGGGATTGTAAAGTGTGATTTTTTAAAAATAAAAAATTTCAGTTGCCAAGTCGGGAGAGATATAGTAAAATACAAAAGTACAGCTCCTCTGCATGAAGCTGCGGAGCCGGTCTCGCGCAATGGATGCCCGCGAATCATGTCAGGCGGGGAACCGAGCAGCATTAAGCGGGACGTTCCATGTGCCGCGAGGGTGCCGGCTCCGCAGCTTCATGCAGAGGATTTATTTTGTTTCGGGGGAGGGAACTCCATGTATCAGGCGCTTTATCGGAAATGGAGGCCCAAGGTTTTTGCCGATGTGGTCGGACAATCCCATATTACGGAGACCCTGCGTCGCCAAGTGGCCGAGGATCGGACCTCCCACGCCTATCTCTTTACGGGTACCCGGGGAACCGGTAAAACTACCTGTGCCAAAATTCTGGCGAAGGCAGTCAACTGTGAGCATCCGATGGACGGAGACCCCTGCGGCGTATGTCCTTCCTGCGTCGGGATTGAGAGCGGGAGCTTTTTGGATGTGCTGGAGCTGGACGCCGCCTCTAACAACGGCGTGGACCAGGTTCGGGCGTTGCGGGACGAGGCAATTTACTCTCCGGCCCATGTAAAAAAGCGGGTTTATATTGTAGACGAGGTCCACATGCTCTCCACGGCGGCGTTTAACGCTTTGCTGAAGATTCTGGAAGAGCCGCCAGAGCACCTCATGTTTATCCTGGCCACGACAGAGCTGCATAAGGTACCTGCCACCATTTTATCCAGGTGCCAGCGCTACTCCTTTAAGCGCATTACACCGGAGGCGATTGCAGAGCGCCTGAACTATGTTGCGGAACAGGAGAACATTGAACTGACGGCGGACGGCGCAGAGATGTTGGCGCGGCTGGCGGACGGTGCGCTGCGGGATGCACTGAGCCTTCTGGACCAGTGCGCCGCATCCGGGGGCCTGGTGGACAGTGCCGCCGTGATGGAGGTGCTGGGTCTTGCGGGAAATCTGCAGACTGCGCAGCTCCTGGAGAATATCCTGCGGCGGGACGCTCAGGCGGCGCTGCTATTGCTGGACCGACTCTACCAGAGCGGCAAGGACGTGGGCGCGGTTCTGGGAGAGTTATCTGTGCTGGTGCGGGATATGTTGCTGCGCAGAACAGCCCCGGAAGGTGGGGCCGCACTTTTGTCCGGTGGGTATGACTCGGCCACATTGGACCGGCTGGGCGGAGAGATTCCCACGGGCCGTCTTCTCTATCTGGCGACGACACTGCAAAAAGCGACGGCAGACCTCTATTACAGCACAAATCGCCGCACGGATGCAGAGCTGTGTCTGCTGCGGCTGTGTGACGAGAGTCTCTCGGGTGACGTGACCGCGCTTGTCAGCCGGATTCAGCGGCTGGAAGCCGCGGTGGAGCGGGGACAGGTGCTGGCAAAGGGACGAGCTCCCGGAACAGAGGAACCGACTCGGTTGACAGCAAAAGACGCACCTCCTTGGGAGGAAACACCTGCCCCACAGCCGGATGCGCTGACACAAGCGGATATGTCGCGGCCAGAGGAGCCGGAAGAGCAAGTGCTGAGCGTACCGGAACAGCCAAAGGAACCGTCAGCCACCAATACTGTCGTGGGCAGCGGCTGGTGGCGGGCCTTGGCGGAGAGCTGCAAGGGCCGGCTGCCGCCCATGTACCGGGTATTTCTGGACATGTGTACCGGCGTGCTGGAGGGCGACCAGCTGACACTTTATGCCCCTGATGAGATCACCAAGGGCCGCCTGGACAATGACCGGGTGAAAAACGTCTTGTTGGAGGAGGCTGCCACTGCCGCTGGGACAGCGGTGCGGCTGGTGTTCCATATCGGTCCACCGCCTCAGGCATCTCCTCAGGAGAATCTACAGAACCTGCTGAAGTTTGGCAGTCAATTTGACAACATTGAAATTAAGTAAAGGAGCTTATCAACATGGGTTACAGTGCACGCCGGGGATTTACCAACGGCAAGGTGTCTGGTGCTCAGCGCCAGGCGGAGCTGCAGCAGAAAATTGCTGAGGTTCAGGAGCAGATGAACGCCGCCCAGGAGGCGGTTGAGGCCACGGAGTTTACTGCCAGTGTGGGCGGCGGCGTGGTAGAGGCCCGGGTAAACGGCAAGAAGGAAGTTCTGGCTGTGACGATCAAGCCGGAGGCCGTGGACCCCGAGGACGTGGAGATGCTGCAGGATCTGGTGGTGTCCGCTGTTAACGAGGCGCTGCGGCAGGCCGGCGAGGCTATGGATCAGAGCATGAACAGCGTCACGGGCGGACTGAACCTGGGGGCATTTGGCCTCTGATATGAAGGAGAGCGCAGATTCCCTGGCTCTCCCCGGCCCGCAGAACGGTGGACGCACTTGAGGCGGGATGGGTGGGAACCCTGATGGGCACAAACCAGAGAACTGTGTGATCTGGGCTGCTCTTTCGAATGGAATCATGCGCTTGCAGTGAAAAAGAGAAAGGGAGCGGGGCCATGGGCTCCGCTCTTTTGAAAATGAGGAGAACGCACATGATGAGACGAGTGTTGGCATTGGCCATGGCCTGCCTGATGCTGAGCGGCTGCGGCCCGGTGCGGACGGAGCCCTGGGACAACGAGGTGGCCCAGACGGACGGGACGGAGATCGCCTATGTGCCCCTGGACGACCGACCAGACAATGTGGAGCGGGTAGTATATCTGGCGGAGTCCCTGGGTTATACCCTGAGTATGCCGGAGAGAGATGACTACCGGACGGCGCTGGACGGTCAGCCCTGTAATGAAAACGGCACTCAGTCTGGGGATCGGGGGGAACTCTTCCGGTGGGTGCTGGACCGGGAGGCGGCGGGGTGTGACCGCTATGTGCTCTCCATGGACCAGCTCCTTTCGGGGGGGCTGGTGAACTCCCGGGCGATGTACAACCACGAGGACATCTCCCTGCCGGGAGCCGAGGGGGGCGAGATGGCCGAGACATACTCGGAGTACGAGCTGATGGGTCTTTTGCTTTCCACATTGGCCGAGGATGCGGATAATCAGGTTTGGCTGTTGGAGAGCGTCATGCGCCTGGCTCCCACGGTAGGCTACCAGGGCGGTACGCTGGAGGACTACAACGCCCTGCGTTCCTACGGCGCCCAGCCCCGGCCGGAGCTGGCCGGAGAGGCGTTGGTCCTGGGTACCGTGGAGGAGAGCTACCGCCTGGGCGCGGACGGAGAGACACTGGATCTGGCTGTCTATGGCCTGACGGAGGCGGAGGCAGGGGAGTACTTGGCCGCCAGAGGGCGGAAGCTGGAGCTCTCCCATACGATGATGGAGATGGTGACAGGACTGAAGGCGGAGAACATCCATGTGTTGATCGGCATTGACGACTCCTCTGAGGAGAACAGCATCCAGAAAAACGAGATCGCTTACCTGCGCTCTTTGCTGCGGGAAGGGGACGCTCTCCTCTCCGGCGTGGATGACCTGGCCTTCAAGGCGGTGGCCAAGCTCTATCTGGAGGAAAGCGGCTGGGAGGGGGCTAACGTGTCTGTCTCCTATTTCGGCGGTACGGAGGACCGGCCCGCCTGTGACTACGACTACCAGTCCCTGGAGACTATTATGGAGGAGCACCTTGCTTTCTTTGGACTGAAGGAAGAGGATGTGATCTTGTATGCCGATTTGCTGGTACTCGTGCTGACCCAGCCGGCGGACCCGGAACAGGCGGAGACCTATTGCCGGGAGTTGGTGGAGTTTCTCAAAAACAAGCAGGAGAGTGGGATTCCCACCATTCTAATCGATGCCAGCAACGGCAGTTACGGGACCATGTTCCATGAAATGCTGACCAAGGAGGTCCAGCTGGGCTGGCTCGTCAGCTACGCCGGCTTCCTGGATATGGCCATTGTCACCGGCACGGCATTGAGCCACGGCGTGGCCCGGTATGCCTTTTTGCGGAGCGGAGAGCAGACAGAGGCCACGGAGCGGGCCTTCCTGCGGACGGTGGCGGACAGCATTCTCAAGGACTTTTGCTACAAGCATATCGTTCGTGAGGATCTGCTGGCCTACATCCGAAACGACCTGGGCGGGGACCCCAATAACTTCTGGCTGCCGAACATCGACCGAGAGGCCATCCTGGGCCGGCTGGAGAGCGGCATGGCGGCGGCCACAGCACCGGTGATCCGGAATCTGGAGCGAAGCAACTTCATCTCGGATCTGCCCCCTAACTATGCCGAGCGGGGCTGGGGCGGCATTGCCCTGAAAAACTACCGCTTCCCCTGGGACCGGGCCTTTGAGATCGGCGTGGATATTCAATTGGGAGAATTCACTGAGCCCCATGAGCGTGTGCTGGGAGTCTATTATCAATAATCTGAAAACCCCGTGGACCTTCCGGTTCGCTTTCAAAAGTGGGAAGGGAATCGGCGTATAAAGGCCCCTCTTTCTGGCACATACTACCTCCGATTATCGGAGGTGGCATATGGAACAACTCACAAACAGCTACAAAGAAAATGTAGACTGGTTTAACGAGACGCTAGGGGTGGGCCGCAGCAGTGATATTGTCAGCAGAGACTATATCATCGGGAACCGCCGGGCTCGCCTATGGGTCATTGACGGCTATGGTATGGATGGAACGCTGGAGAGAATGGGGGCTTTCTGGCTGCAGCTGATGCCGGAACAGGTGAAGGATTTAACGCAGATGCAGGAGTTTGCAGACCGCTTCATCACCTTCTCCGAAACCAACGTCAGCTTTGACGCGAGTGAGATTGTAACCTCCGTTCTGCTGGGAAAATCTCTGCTGCTGATGGAGGGCTTGGCCGGTGGCGCGCTGATGGATGCCAAGGAGTACCCGGCGCGAAGTGTAGGAGAACCCCCGGACGGCAAGGTGCTTCGTGGTTCTCATGACGGATTTGTGGAAGCGGTGGTGCCCAATATGGCTTTGCTGCGCCGCCGCATCCGGGACCCCCACCTGACGATGGAGGGACACCAGCTGGGCAGCCGATCCCACACCGATGCGGTGCTGTGTTATCTGGACGACAAGGTGGATCAAAAGCTGCTGGCAGAGCTGCGGGAGAAACTCAAGCGGATTGATGTGAATTCCCTGACCATGGCCCAGGAGAGTGTGGCAGAGGCGATTCGCCCCAAGCAGTGGTACAATCCCTTCCCCAAGGTTCGCTACACCGAGCGGCCGGACAGTGCCGCCGCCAGCATTTTGGAGGGAAATATTGTCCTGATGGTGGACAACTCCCCCTCGGTAATGATTTTGCCCACGACCTTTTTTGACTTTACTCAGGAGGCCAATGAATTTTACTTTCCGCCGCTGGTTGGAACGTACCTTCGTATTCTGCGGATCATCGTATTTTTGATCTCCATGTTCATCACGCCGGCCTGGTATCTGATGGTCAGCGAGCCGGGACGGCTCCCAGAGTGGCTGGACTTCCTCTCTTCACCGGAACCGGCATCTCTGGGGCTTTTGTGGCAGCTGCTGGTGGTGGAATTCTTGATTGATGTGCTGAAGCTGGCGTCTTTGAATACGCCGGATTCGCTCTCAAACTCCTTCTCCATGCTGGGCGCGCTGATCTTGGGAGATTTTGCTGTTCAGGCCGGATGGCTGGGGCCGGAAGTACTGGTGTATATGGCGTTTGTGTCTGTTGCCAGCTTCGCGCAGCCAAGCTATGAGATGGGCTATGCCTTTAAGTTGCTGCGGGTAGTGCTGCTGCTGATTACAGCGCTGTTTGATGTCTGGGGATTTGTACTTGGATGCCTTGGTATCCTGGTGCTGTTGGCTACCACAAAACCGCTGGTGGGGAAGGGATATCTCTATCCTCTGATCCCGTTCAACGGCAAGGCTCTATGGAGGTTGATTGCCCGGGAGCCGATCGGCCGGGACAACACATGAAAAAGAGGCCGGAGCGAGATTCGCTCCGGCCTCTTTTTGCCGAGATTGAGGAAAAAGGGCGGATGGATATCCGGGCCGCTTATTCCTCAATACTGATGGCACTGACGGGACAGCCATCTCGGGCCTGCTGCGCTACATCCAGTAGCTCGCTGCCAAATTCGCTGCCATGGGCAAAGCCGTCCTCACCCATATGAAAGACCTCCGGACAGGTACCGGCGCACAGGCCGCAGCTGATGCAGTTTTCGTTCACTGTTGCAGTCATTGTGGATTCCTCCCATGTTTAGTCCAATATATTTCCATCCCGGCCCAGTGTCACCACCTGCCAGGGGATGAACTTGCCGCTTTGCCGCAGAGCGGTTTCCGCTGCTCGCTGAAGTCCGCCGCAGCAGGGAACCTCCATACGGACAATAGTAACCTCCTTGATATCGTTCCGGCGCAGGATCTCCGTGAGTTTTTCAGCGTAGTCGCCCTCGTCCAGCTTAGGACAGCCGATCATCGTGATCCGTCCCCGCATGAAACGATCATGGAAATCCGCCCGGGAGAAGGCCGTGCAGTCTGCCGCGATCAGCACCTTGGCGCCGGCGTAGAAGGGGGCCTCCACCGGCAGCAGTTTGATCTGGATGGGCCATTGGCCCAGGCGGGAAACCGGTACTCCGGCTGGCGCGGCAGGAGCTGCCGGAGAGGCGGAGGCAAAGCGCATGGCCGCGCTGCCAGGACAGCCGGCAGCCTGTTTGCCGGCAGCAGAGGATTTGTTGGCCAGCACAGCTGCCTCATCATAAGCGGCGGCCTCCCGTTCAACAAAAGAAATGGCGCCAGTGGGACAGGTGGGCAGGCAGTCACCCAGGCCGTCGCAGTAATCGTCCCGCAGCAAGGCTGCCTTGCCGTTTATCATGCCGATGGCACCCTCATGACAGGCTGCGGCACAGGCACCACAGCCATTGCACTTCTCCTGATCAATTTCAATGATTCTCCGTACCATAGTGTATCTCCTTTTTCGATTTTCAATCGTTTTTTTGCGGTTTTTCATAGAGTGGTCTCTTTGACTGCACCCAGTATGACAAAATTGCAATGGAAAGTATGTTGGAATGCCAACAAAATAAAACACAGCTCAGAGTATTATCTATTCCGACAGGACAGGGGGCTGTGTCCGAAGCGCTGTTGTGCGAATTGCTCTTCCAACCTTGGATTTTTTGTTTAAAATATAAAAAATAGACAAATACCATTGACAAATAGGAGGAAATGTTGTATGTTATAGACACAGGAAGGGAGTGAGTCCAATGGGCTAGTTAGCTCAGGGAAACACAGAACCAAATTCTTGCATCGTTCGGAGTCGAGAGCTTTGAAGGAAAGCGCCATCTCAGCAAATTTCCCAAATACGAAACGCATCTCACTATGATGAGCTACACGAGAGCAGTCCCTGGCAGACGTCTGCGTGTCCCGCGATTTTATGGATTGGCAAATTCTGAGGCAAACGTCATCTGAAGAGATCCCAGCATCCGAGCGGTACCAAAGAAAGCACGAGGTATCATCTATTGTACGAAGTAAGCAATCGGTAGCCCCCCATTCGCAAAGGACGAATGGGGGGTTGTGCTTTTTTATGAGAAGACATAAATTCGGAGCGCCCAAGTACAAGACTTGGGCGCTCCTGTTGGGAGAGGGAAAACTTACTGATGGTCCACAGAGGACATATAGCTGATCAGCTCCACCATTTTGTTGGAGTAGCCGCATTCATTGTCGTACCAGGAAACGACCTTCACAAAGGTGTCAGTTAAGGCGATGCCAGCATCAGCATCAAAGATGGAGGTCCGGGAATCACCCAGGAAGTCCGAAGAGACGACAGGCTCATCGGTGTAGCCCAGCACGCCCTTCAGCTCGCCCTCGGAGGCCTCTTTCATAGCCTTGCAAATCTCCTCATAGGTAGCAGGCTTCGCCAGTTTAGCAGTTAAGTCCACGACGGAGACATCCAGAGTGGGAACCCGCATGCTCATGCCAGTGAGCTTGCCGTTGAGCTCGGGGATGACCTTGCCCACGGCTTTAGCGGCGCCAGTGGAGGAGGGAATGATATTGCCAGTGGCCGCGCGGCCGCCGCGCCAATCCTTCAAAGAGGCACCGTCCAGCAGCTTCTGGGTGGGAGTGACAGAGTGGACCGTGGTCATAAGCCCCTCAACAATGCCGAACTTGTCATTCAAAACCTTGGCAATAGGAGCCAAGCAGTTGGTGGTGCAGGAGGCGTTGGAGACAAAGGTCATGTCAGAGGTGTACTTCTTGTTATTGACCCCCATAACAAACATCGGAGTGTCATCCTTGGAGGGGGCGCCCATGATTACGTGCTTAGCGCCGGCGTCAATATGGCCCTGGCACTTCTCTTTGGTCAGGTGCTGGCCAGTGCACTCGCAGATATACTCGGCACCCACAGTGGACCAGGGAATATCGCCCACTTCTTTTTCGGTGAACACAGTGACCTTGTGCCCATCCACCACCAGAGCGTTGTCCTCATAAGAGACCTCGCCGGGGAATTTGCCATGGACAGAGTCATAGCGCAGCATATAGGCCATGTAGTCGGGTGTCATGAACGGGTCGTTCACAGCCACGACTTCCACATCGTCGTGGGTCAGGGCGGCGCGGAAGACCAGACGGCCGATCCGGCCAAATCCATTGATACCAATTTTGGTTTTCATCGAAAAAACTCCTTTCGAACACTCTATAAAAAGAATCTATAAACGATTGCGTAAACGTTTTTGACTACTGAAATCGAGAATTATATTATCACAACGGGGAAATTTTGACAATCGTCATTTCAAATAACAATCCGGGGTGTAAGTTGTAAACTTTGATCAAAAACGAGAAAAAAACACAAATCTTTTGTCAAAAGAGAGGGAAAAAGGCTTGACGGATGCAGACGTGTGGCCTATACTAAGGTCAAACTAATTGATTGCGCAAGAAAATGTGCGGTTACGCAAAAAGGTGAACAGGTATGAAAGTAACAATCAGCGATGTGGCCAGGCTTGCCGGCGTTTCCACTGCCACGGTATCTCACACGATTAATAATACCCGTTATGTCTCCGATGAGACCAAGGAGCGGGTTTATCAGGCGATTCGGGAGCTTGGCTATACACCAGATGCCTCCGCCCGCAGTTTCCGGACGGGGAAAAAGCAGACGGTTGGCTTTATTGTGCCGGATATCTCCAACAAATTTTTCGGTACCATGATTGAGGCAGTGGAAAACTACCTCTCGGAGCATGGATATCATCTGATTATCGCCAATACCAAAGAAGATGCCGACCGGGAGGAGACGAGCCTCCGCCTGCTGACAGCGGGCCTTGTGGACGGCATTTTGGTAGCCAGCACCATGGAGGATTTCAACCGTTTTGACGCTACGATCCCGGCCGGATTTCCGGTGGTACTGGTGGACCGGACCTTTGAGGCAAAGAAATATTCTTCGGTGTGTGTCTCCAATTTTCAGCCCATCTATCGCAGTGTATGCCGGCTCTCTGGGAAAGGCGCGCAGCGGATCGGCATTGTAGGCGGTCTGCCCCGCCTCTCCTCTACAAAGGAGCGGATTTCTGCCTATCAGGAGGCGGTGGAGGACTGCGGTCTGCCCCAGGAGGAGAGCTTGGTACTCTACGGTGATTCCATGGAAAACAGCGTGCAGAGCTGTCTGGACGACCTGTTGGCGCAAAAATGTGACGCCATTGTAGTCTGCCAGGGGCTGATGGCCTCGGAGACGATTATTTACCTTCATCAAAAGGGCCTGCAGCTGGCCAGGGATATCGACCTGGTGAGCTTCGTAGATTATGATTCCAACTTCTACGAACTTTATTCCAGCCAGATGGACTGTATCGTACAGCCGGTGGAGGAGCTGGGCCGCGCCGCCGGAGAGCAGATTCTCAGCCGGATAGAGAATCCGGATGCGCCGATTTTTGAAAAGGTGCTCACATCTGCTTACCGGCCCTACGATAGCCCAAACACCTGGAACGGAAAGAAAGCGTGACAAATGCCCGGAGCTTTGCAAAGCTCCGGGCATTTTGCGGTCTATGTTTTAGGGAGCAGGAGGCTGTGTACCCATATGTTTAAGGGGACAAGGGCTGACAGAGAACCGGGTCTTTTGCGGGAAGGTAACTATGATCGCATCTTCCTGATGGAAGCTGCCAAGAGCACAATGACCAATCGCAATCCCTATAGATTTTTCATCCCTTACCAGGGCCATGAAAGAACTTCCTAAAAAATCTAAAACAAGATGGTTGCTCTTGCGTTTATGGGGTGTTCTCACTATAATAAATGGTAAAAATGGATAAATGGGGGATTGTATGAATACCCGGATGGAACACGACACCATGGGCCAGATCGCTGTGCCGGCAGAGCACCACTGGGGAGCGCAGACACAGCGCAGTATTGAACATTTTCAGATCGGCGGCCAGCATCAGCCCAAAGAGATCATCAAAGCCTTTGCCTATCTCAAAGAGGCCTGCGCTATGGCTAACGCAGCTGCGGGCAAGCTGACTGGCCCTCAGGCGGATGCCATTGCCGCTGTCTGCCGGGAAATTCGGGCAGGACGGTGGGAGGCGGAGTTCCCACTGGTGGTCTGGCAGACTGGCAGCGGCACCCAGACCAATATGAACGTCAATGAGGTGATTGCGCATCTGACAGCGGAGCGGGGCGTCCCGCTGCATCCAAACGACCACGTGAATGCGTCTCAGTCCAGTAACGACACATTCCCTTCCGCGCTGCATATTGCGGCGGCCCTGAGTGTCACGGAGCAGGTGCTGCCCGCGGCGGAGCGGCTGGAGGCGGCTTTTCGGCGGCTGGAGGAAGCATACCCGGAGCTGATTCGTATCGGGCGCACCCATTTGCAGGATGCCACGCCCTTGAAGTTTTCCCAGGAGGTCTCCGGCTGGCGGGAGCTGGTGGCGGCGCCCTGCCGAATGCTGCGGCTGGCCCTGCCGGAACTAGAGCGGTTGGCGATCGGCGGAACCGCCGTGGGTACTGGTCTCAATGCGCCGGCGGGCTACGATTACGCGGTCTGCGGAGAGTTGCGGCGGCTGACTGGTCTGGATTTCCTGCCGGATGAGAACAAGTTCCACGCCCTCACCAGTAAGGACGCACTGGTATTCGCGCACGGGGCGCTGAAGGCGTTAGCGGCAAACCTGATGAAAATTGCCAATGACATCCGCTGGGAGGCCAGCGGTCCCCGCTGCGGCATGGGCGAGCTGTCCATCCCGGAGAACGAGCCGGGTTCCTCCATCATGCCTGGAAAGGTGAATCCCACCCAGTGCGAAGCCGTCACCATGGTTGCCGTACAGGTGATAGCCAATGACACTGCCATCGGCATGGCCGCAAGCCAAGGAAATTTCCAGCTGAATGTGTTTTTGCCGGTGTCGGCCTATAACTTCCTGCTCTCCACTCAGCTGCTGGCGGACGCGATGGACTCCTTCCGGAGGCACTGTGTAGACGGGATTATTCCCAACGCGGAGCGGATGCGGGAAAACCTAAACCATTCTCTGATGCTTGTCACCTGCCTGACGCCGCGCATCGGGTATGAGGCAGCGGCCATGTGTGCGAAAAAAGCCCTGGCGGATGGTACTACCCTGAAAGATGCTGTGCTGGCGTTGGGGTTGCTGACGGCCCAAGAATTCGACGAGATTGTACGACCGGAAACCATGGTTTAAACAAAGGGTCAAAGAAACACATCGGCCCCGCAGAAATCTTCTGCGGGGCCGATGCGTTTTTCAGGTGCTGTTCAACATATCCAAATTGATAAAATAATCCGGATACTGCAAGATGCGCTCATACTGGTAGCTTTGGATATTCACAGTTTTGTACTTGTCGTTGGGCTTTACAATATGATGATAGTGAGAATCCAACGCCTCGTGAAGACCGTTGACATCCCCGTTGGCGATACAGGAAATGATGTGTTGATGCTCGACCAGAGTTCGGGGCGGATCGCCCTTGAACTCCGTGTGGTTAGACTCAAAAAAGCGGATTCTGGTATAATGAGGTAGCTCTGGACGAATCAGATTCCAGATCTCCTGGTGATTGGCCAGAGTAAACAGCTCCTCGTGAATGGAATAGTCCAGTTGCACACAGTCCGCCCACTTCTCTTTTTTGGCCGAAAACTCCTCTAACAGCAAGAGCTTCTCCAGACTCTCTGGAATTGGTGTTTTTTTCACAGCAAGCTCCGTCAGAATGGGGGTTTCCACATAGTAGCGGAGATACTGGATCTCCCGAATCCGCTTAATGTCGATTTTGGAGACAAAGCTGCCGACTTGGGGCTGAATGTCCACAAAACCATTTTGTGAGAGCAAAAAGAGCGCCTCCCGAACTGGCGTCCGGCTGACCTGAAACAGCTCGGAGAGCATGGCCTCGCTGATTGGCATGCCCGGCGTCCATTCGCAGTATTGAATTTTATCCAGGATGTCATTGTATACAAGATCCCGGTTAACAATTCTTGTCGTATTTCTCACGATACCATTCCCTCTCCTGCGTTAATTGCAAAAGCAATTATCCATTTTTATACTCTATCATATCAAGCATCTGTTTGCAATTGCTTTGTCGTTTTTTGAAACTAATTTGTGCACAAATTTGTAACAGAATCCTCCAAGAGTTTGGATATTGGTGCAATGGAATGGCAAAATGCATAAAAAATGAATATATCCGAAAGAATATGCAAAAACAAAATTGCCTGCCGTGGGCGTAATAAGCAAAAGGCAGAGCGGGGCACAAAGGGATAGCCTTGAAAAAACAAATTATAGAATAGTAATAGTATGCAAAATTAACCAAATGTCTACAGAAATGTTGTGCAAGATGACGCTTGAATAATTATTCATAATGGGAGTATAATGCATTCATCATCAAACAAGACGAACGGAGGATTTCCGCCATGAAACAGAAAGAGATTAAAAAAATTGTGCTGGCCTATTCCGGAGGTCTGGATACTTCTATCATCATCCCTTGGCTGAAGGAGAACTACAACAACCCTGAGATCATCGCCGTGGCTGGCGACGTGGGCCAGAACGACGAGTTGGAGGGCCTAGAGGAGAAAGCGCTTAAGACTGGCGCCAGCAAGCTGTACGTGGCGGACCTGGTGGATGAGATGGTGGACGATGTCATCATTCCTTCCATGAAAATGGGTGCTAGCTATGAGCAGTACTTGCTGGGCACCGCGTTTGCCCGGCCCATCATTGCTAAAAAGCTGGTGGAGATCGCCAAGGCCGAGGGCGCGGACGCCATCGCCCATGGCTGCACCGGCAAGGGCAACGACCAGGTCCGCTTTGAGCTGACCATCAAGCGCTTTGCCCCCGACATGACCATCATCGCCCCCTGGCGGGAGTGGGACATCAAGGGCCGGGACGAGGAGATCGATTACGCTGAGGCCCATAATGTGCCGCTGAAGATCTCCCGGGAGACCAACTACTCTAAAGATAAGAACCTCTGGCACCTGAGCCACGAGGGGCTGGACCTGGAGGACCCCGCCAACGAGCCTCAGTACGATAAGCCCGGCTTCCTGGAGATGGGCGTGAGTCCTGCCATGGCCCCTGACCAGGCTACATATGTGACGCTGGACTTTGAAAAAGGTGTGCCGGTGGCCATCGACGGAGAAAAGATGAAGGCCAGCGACATCATCCGCAAGCTCAACCGCTTGGGCGGCGAGAACGGCATCGGCCTGCTGGATATTGTGGAGAACCGGCTGGTGGGCATGAAGGACCGTGGCGTATATGAGACTCCCGGCGGCACGATCCTCTACAAGGCCCATCAGTGCCTGGAGATGATCACCATCGACAAGGACACTGCCCACATGAAGAGCAAGCTGGCGGTGGACTTTGCGGATCTCATCTACAACGGCAAGTGGTTTACCCCCCTGCGGGAGGCTCTGAGCGCCTTTGCCGACAAGACTCAGGAGCACGTCACCGGCACGGTGAAGCTCAAGCTCTACAAGGGCAATATCATCACCTCCTCCATCACCTCTCCGGATTCCCTGTATTCCGAGGAGCTGGTGACATTCAACGAGAGTTCCTACGATCAGACCAACGCCACGGGCTTCATCAACCTCTGGGGCCTGCCCGACACGGTGCTGGCGCTGCGGGAGCAGGGAAAGCTCTGATCTCCCGAGGGGCCTCCATGCCAGTGAGCGATCTTCACGGGCGGCGTTCCAGGCAATCGCCCATCTGGGCTTGCCGAGACTGGGGGATGTTCAACAGGAATATGTCCCGCAGAACATGATCAAAAAATGGCGGGAACGTTTCAACATGACGATAGAAAATACGGGAGCGGGACGGGGAAGCATCTTCGTCCCGTCTCTTGGATGAAAGGAACGAGCACGATGAAACTCTGGTCTGGGCGCTTCGGCAAGGACACCGACGCCCTTGTAAATGAACTGAACGCATCGATCTCCTTTGACCAGCGGCTGTACAAGGAGGATATCACCGGTTCCATGGCCCATGCCGCCATGCTGGCGGACCGGGGAATCATCTCCCGGGAGGACACCGACGCCATTATCCAGGGGCTGCGAGGCATCCTGGCCGACGCAGAGGCGGGGAAAATCGCCTTCACCGCTGACAATGAGGATATTCATATGAACGTGGAGGCCCTGCTCACCGCCCGCATCGGTGAGGCCGGCAAGCGGCTCCACACCGCCCGGTCTCGAAACGATCAGGTGGCGCTGGACTTTCGGATGTATGTGCGGGAGCAGATTCCCGTGATTACGGGGGAAATTCTAGGCCTGATGGAGGTGCTGTGCCGGCAGGCCGGGAAGTACCAGACCGCCGTCATGCCGGGGTACACCCATTTGCAGCGGGCACAGCCCATCTCCTTTGCCCAGCACCTCTTGGCCTACGCCGCTATGTTCCGACGGGACGTCACCCGGCTGGAGGACTGTGCGGAGCGACTGAACGAGTGCCCTCTGGGAAGCGGCGCTCTGGCAGGGACCACCTATCCCATCGACCGCCATCAGACCGCGAAGGCGCTGGGCTTTGAAGCCCCCATGGGCAACTCCCTGGACGGCGTCTCCGACCGGGACTACGCGCTGGAGCTGCTCTCGGCCCTCTCCATTTTGATGATGCACCTGTCCCGTTTTTCCGAGGAGATCATCCTCTGGTGCAGCTGGGAATTCAAGTTCATCGAGCTGGACGACGCTTACGCCACCGGTAGCTCCATCATGCCCCAGAAGAAGAACCCGGACGTGGCGGAGCTGGTCCGGGGCAAGACAGGCCGGGTGTACGGCGATCTCATGAGCCTGCTGACGGTGATGAAGGGCCTGCCCCTGGCCTATAACAAGGACATGCAGGAGGACAAGGAGCCGGTATTTGACGCCGTGGACACAGTGGAGATGTGCCTGCCGGTGTTCGCCGCCATGCTGGACACCATGACCGTCCACACCGACAACATGCGCGCAGCGGCGGGAAAGGGCTTTATCAACGCTACCGACTGCGCCGACTATCTCACGAAAAAGGGTATGCCCTTCCGGGATGCCTACACAGTGGTGGGGCAGCTGGTGGCCGCCTGCGGGCAAAAAGGCAAGACCCTGGAGGAGCTGACGTTGGAGGAGCTGCGGGAGGTGTCGGACCTCTTTGAATCGGATGTCTATGACGCACTGAATCTGGAGAACTGCATGGCCCTGCGAGGGAGCTACGGCGGACCCGCTGTCAGCGAGACAAAGCGGCAGATTGAGGAAATCACGGCCTTCATCAAGGCCCGTTCCAAATAAGGAGAGAGGCCCCATGAAACCCAAGGTATATATTGACGGCAAGGAGGGCACCACCGGCCTCCAGATTTACGACCGTCTGGCGGCCCGGGCGGACATTGAGCTGCTGCTCATCGACGAGGATAAGCGCAAGGACCCGGCGGAGCGGAAGAAATTCCTCAACGAAGCGGACCTGGTGTTTTTGTGCCTGCCGGACGACGCTGCCCGGGAGGCGGTAAGCATGGTGGAGAATCCGGCGACCCGCATCATCGACGCCTCCACTGCCCACCGCACCGCGCAGGACTGGGCCTACGGCTTTCCGGAGCTGTCCCAGCTCCACCGCGCGCTGATCTGCAAGAGCAAGCGGGTCAGCAACCCCGGCTGTCACGCCACCGGCTTCATCTCCAGCGTCTACCCCTTGTCGGCCATGGGGGTGCTCCCAAAGGACTACCCCCTGACCTGCTTCTCCCTCACCGGTTACTCCGGCGGCGGCAAGAAGATGATCGCGGAATATGAGGGCGAGAAGGGCGGGGCGCTGTACAGCCCCCGGATCTATGGGCTGAACCTCCGCCACAAGCACCTGCCGGAGATGCAGCTTCGCTGCGGCCTGACCCGCCCGCCGGTGTTTAGCCCGGTTGTAGACGACTACTACAAGGGCATGGCCACCACGATCTCCCTCCACAACGACCTGCTCTCCTGCGGCAAGAGTGCGAAGGCGGTTTGGGAGACGTTGGCGGATTACTACCGAGACCAGGCTTTCATCCATGTGGCGCCCTTGGGCGGAGAGACCCCCATGCTGGCCGCCAACACCTTGGCAGGCCGGGACACGCTGACGCTGGTGGTGTGCGGGAACGAGACCCACACGACCGTCACCGCCCTCTTTGACAACTTGGGCAAGGGGGCCAGCGGCGCGGCGGTGCAGAACATGAATTTGATGCTGGGTTTCCCGGAGACCACGGGACTGAACCTGTAAATGCATGATTCCCAAGAAGGAGGAATACCTATGAAATTCATTGACGGGGGCGTGTGCGCCGCCCAGGGCTTCCGGGCGGGAGGCATCCATGTGGGGGTCAAGACCCGCGCCGCGTGGAAGAAGGACGTGGCCCTCATTGTCTCCGACGTGGAGTGTGCCGCAGCCGCGGTGTTCACAAAGAATGTCGTCAAGGCGGCGCCTATCCATGTGGATCGGCGGCATCTTGCGGATGGCAGAGCCCGGGCGGTGATTGCCAACAGCGGGAATGCCAACGCTTGTGCTCCCAATGGCGAGGAAAACGCGGAGCGGATGTGCGCGGCGGCGGCGGCCGCCATCGGCTGCGCGCCGGAGGACGTGCTAGTGTCTTCCACTGGCGTTATCGGTCAGACGCTGAACGTCCAGGTGATTGAAAACGGCATACCGGAGCTCTGCAGGACTCTGGTTCACTCTGCAGAGGGGAGCGATGCGGCAGCCCACGCCATCATGACCACCGACACGGTGAAAAAGGAGGCGGCGGTGGAAACTAGCATCGGTGGAAAGATTGTCCGTATCGGCGGCATTGCCAAGGGGAGCGGCATGATTCATCCTAATATGGGTACAATGTTGTGCTTTTTGACCACTGATTGCGACATTTCTTCAGAGATGATTCGGGAAGCACTGTTGGAGGTCACTCGAGTCAGCTTCAACCGCATCAGCGTGGACGGGGACACCTCCACCAACGACACCTGCCTGGTGCTGGCCAACGGCCTTGCCGGAAACCCCTCCATCACCAGTCAGGGAGCGGATTACGATGCCTTCCTGGAGGCGCTTCGGGCCTTGTGCGTGGAAATGGCCCGCCGGATCGCCGCCGACGGCGAGGGTGCCAAGCATATGATCACCTGCACCGTGGAGGGCGCAACTGACGAGGCGCAGGCGGAGCGGATTGCAAAGTCGGTGATCTCCTCCACCCTGACCAAGGCCGCCATTTTTGGCGCCGACGCCAATTGGGGCCGGGTCCTCTGTGCAATGGGCTATTCCGGAGAGGCCTTTGATCCGGACAAGGTGGACGTATCCTTTATCAGTGCGGCGGGCAGCGTTGCCGTCTGTGCCCAGGGACGGGGGCTGGACTTTGACGAAGAGGCCGCCAAGCGAATCCTGACGGAACACGATGTGACGATTGCCGTCGCCATGGGTGAGGGAAACGGTGCATGCACCTGCTGGGGCTGCGACATCACCTATGATTATATCAAGATCAATGGAGATTACCGGACTTAAGTCCGGCAGTCCGTTGAAATTCAAGCGGAAAGGTTTGATCAACATGTCCTCTCATGCGCAGCAGGCCAAGACTTTGGTGGAGGCTCTGCCCTATATTCAGAAGTTTACTGGAAAGACCATTGTTGTCAAATATGGCGGCAATGCCATGATCTCTGAGGAGTTGCGGCGGGCCGTCATGTGTGACATCATCCTGCTGAGCTTGGTGGGAATCCGGGTAGTGGTGGTTCACGGCGGTGGTCCTGAGATCAGTGAGATGCTCAAAAGGGTGGGGCATGAGACTCATTTTGTGGACGGGCTGCGCTATACAGACGAGACTACCATGGATATTGTGCAGTCCGTGCTGTGCGGCAAGGTCAACAAAAATCTGGTTGCCCAGCTGAACCGGCTGGGTGGTCGGGCCGTGGGACTTTGCGGCATGGATGGAGAGCTGTTCCAGGCGGAATGTCTGAATGAGAAGTACGGGCTGGTGGGCCGGATTATGGAGGTGAACCCGGACCCGGTGATCAACGCCCTCTCCACTGGCTATATTCCGGTGGTGTCCACCGTGGCCCAGGGAATGGATGCCGACACCGCCTATAATATCAACGCCGATACCGCCGCGGCCAAGCTGGCAGAAGCCCTTCATGCGGAGAAGCTGATTTTGCTGACGGATGTGCGGGGCTTGCTGCGGGACCCCCAGGACGAAGAAACGCTGATCCACGTGGTCCATACCTACGAGGTCCCGGGTCTGGTAGCCTCCGGTGTGATCTCAGGCGGCATGATTCCCAAGATGGAGTGCTGCGTGGATGCGATTGCCGGCGGTGTGGAGCGGGTGCATATTTTGGACGGGCGGATTCCCCACTCTATTTTGATTGAGCTGCTCAGCGATGAGGGAATCGGCACCATGCTGAAAAAGGAGGCGCACAGCGCATGACCAGTCAGGAAATCAGAACTTTGACAGATCAGTATATGATGCATACCTACGGCCGCTTTCCGGTGGCCATTGACCACGGGGAGGGTGCGCGGCTCTACGACCCGGAGGGCCGGGAGTACATCGACTTCACCAGCGGGATTGGCGTCTCAGATATGGGATATGGCTATCAGCCCTGGGTAGACGCAATTGCAAAACAGTCCAATAAATTAGGCCATATCTCTAATTTATTCTACACAGAACCTCCGGCCAAGCTGGCGCAGACTCTGTGCCAGCGTACTGGTATGAGCTGTGCGTTTTTTGCAAACGGCGGCGGAGAGGCCAACGAGGGTATGATCAAGCTGGCAAGAAAGTACAGTTTTGACAAGTATGGCAAAGGCCGTGCCACCATCATCACCCTGAACAACTCCTTTCACGGCCGCACCATCACCACCCTGGTGGCCACGGGCCAGGAGGTCTTTCACAACTATTTCTTTCCTTTTACAGAGGGATTCCGCTATGCCGACGCCAACAGCCTGGAGTCTTTGAAAGCCGAGGCCGGGGAAGATGTGTGCGCGGTGATGGTGGAGCTTGTCCAGGGGGAGGGCGGCGTGCTGCCCTTGGACCAGGACTACGTGCAGGCAGTTGCAAGGCTTTGCCGGGAGCGGGACTGGCTGCTGCTGGTGGACGAAGTGCAGACCGGCGTCGGCCGGACAGGAACGCTGTTTGCCTTCCAACAGTATGGTGTAACACCAGATGTGGTGTCCTTTGCCAAGGGCATTGCCGGGGGACTGCCCATGAGCGGCATCCTGGCAAACGAAAAGTGCCGGGACGTATTAGGCCCCGGGATGCACGCCACCACCTTCGGCGGAAATCCTGTGTGTGCCGCAGCGGGTCTCGTGGTACAAAACACGCTGACAGATGCCTTTTTAGAGGATGTCCAGGCCAAGGGCACATATTTGCAAAACCAGATTGAGTCCATGGGACTGCCCTGCTTTGGGAAGACCCGGGGCATGGGACTGATGATCGGCATCGAGGTCCGGGACGGATATACCAATAAGGAGATCGCCGCCAGGCTCATTGAGCATGGGCTGCTGGTGCTGACCGCCGGTCCCGGCATGCGCCTGCTGCCGCCGCTGGTGATCACCAAGGAGGAAATGGACCGAGGCCTGGCCATCATGAGGGAAACCCTGGGCTGATTTTTAAGAATGAAGCGCCGCCAGTGCCAATCAGCCAGCGTGGGCGCTCATGGAAAGGAAGAATATGGAACATCACACCCATTTTTTGAAGCTGTTGGATTTTACTCCCGCTGAGATTCAACAATTCCTGGCGACCGCTGCCGATTTGAAGGCCAAGAAAAAGGCTGGTATTCCCCACCGCTATCTGGAGGGAAAGAATGTGGCGCTGATCTTTGAGAAGACCTCCACCCGCACCCGCTGTGCCTTTGAGGTGGCGGCCCAGGATTTAGGGATGGGCAGCACCTATCTGGGCCCCACCGGCAGCCAGATCGGCGTGAAGGAGTCCATCGCGGACACTGCCCGGGTTCTGGGCCGGATGTACGACGGCATTGAGTACCGTGGCTTTGGACAGACAGTCGTGGAAGAACTGGCGGAGTATGCCGGTGTGCCAGTATTTAACGGATTGACCAATGAGTTTCATCCCACCCAGATTCTGGCGGATTTTTTGACCATTCAGGAGCATTTTGGACGCCTGCAAGGCATGAAGCTGGTCTATTTAGGCGATGCCCGCTATAATATGGGCAACAGCCTCATGGTGGGCTGTGCCAAGATGGGGATGCACTTTGTGGCCTGCGCACCTAAGGCATTTATGCCGGAACAGAGCCTGATTGAGACCTGCAAGGCCATCGCCCGGGAGACCGGCGCAGTGCTAGAATTTCTGGAGGACCCCATGATGGCTACCCGCGGTGCGGATGTACTTTATACGGACGTGTGGGTTTCCATGGGAGAGCCGGTGGAGGTCTGGGAAGAGCGGATCGCAGCGCTGGGACCCTATCAGGTGACAAAGGCCCTGATGGACAACGCCGGACCGCAATGCCGTTTCATGCACTGCCTGCCAGCCTATCACGACCACAAGACGGAAGTGGGGCGTGAGATGGGCGAGCGTTTTGGACGGGATGCCATGGAGGTGACTGATGAAGTGTTTGAATCGGATCAGTCCATTGTCTTTGACGAGGCGGAGAATCGGATGCACACGATTAAAGCGGTGATGTATGAGCTCATGAAATAGATGAAAAAAGCCGGAGAAGGCAAGTTCCTTCTCCGGCTTTTAAAAATAGGAATTGAAGCACAAAAGGCGATTGGCAGGGCTCATGTCCACACAATCAAGTGGTGCGGCCCGCCCCTGACAAGTATGGTCTTGCGCTTCCTTTTTGTGAAACCAGCTCCTCCCCGCTAAGGAGTGATGGAGGAAGGGGCTAAAAGGTGCATCATAGACACCTCGTAGGCAACCCGCTCCTCTGCGCCGGCATCGGTGATCTTGTGATATGTACGGCTCTGTACCCGGCCCTCCAGGGAAATGGCGTCGCCTACCTGCAGTTCATTGGCCTGGACTGCCAGCTGTCCCCAGGCAATCACCGGCAGATAATCAGCCCGGCCATACCGACGGGGAACCGCCAGCATCAGATCACAGATGCTGCGGCCCAGAGGGGTACGGCGGAAAATGGGAGGCTTGCATAAAGAGCCGGAGAGAACAATGTGATTGCAGGACTCACCTGATCCCGGCTGAATGGTCTGCCCATAGACTGTCAGGACCAGGCGATTCCCAACGCCGGAGCGATTGTTGAACGAGCGCATCTGGCCCTGAATGCGGACGGGGATGCCCGCCTCGATCAGGCTTGCTTGGGGTTCCGCCAATAATACTGGCAGGATGTCCGGCGTGCCGGAGAGACGAGGGACCTGCAGAAAAAAGCGGTAAAAGTGTGTGCCGTGATTTTCGTGGGACCACTCCGGCGACGCCAGAGGGGTTCCCTCCAGCAGCACTTCATTTTGGCTTGGTGTTGTCATGTTGCCCACCTCTCGGTTGTGATGGAATATCCTATGAGGCAGGGAAGAGAGATAGACCAGAAGAGGGAAAATTTATAGCGGCCCTTGTGGCGGATGGAAAAGATGGGGTATACTGAAGCTATCTGTCAAATGCGAAGGAGGTACACAAATGGCAAATCTGATGGACTATTTGGATTGGAGGGGGGATTTGACCCTGGAACAGTCCCCCTTCAACGAAGTGGATAACCTGATTTTATCAGAGCTGTCCTTTGTGGATTTTCAGGAGATTGTGCCGTCCCCAGGGAGCGGAAAGAGCGTGGAGCTGCGGTATGCGGCAGAGAGCTTTTTTTCCCGCTTTCAGGAGGGAGAGAAGATCGACATGGGCGTGCTGGTGCCCGATGAAATTCCCAATATGCTGCGGCGCATGGCGGACTCCCGCCGGTTTGGAGAGATGCGGCTGAACTGCTTTGTGGACTGGCTGGATGTGGGCAAGGGGGAGCAGTTCGCTGCCTTGACGATTGAGACAGGGGACGGGCGCTTATATCTCTCGTTCCGAGGAACGGATGACACGCTGGCTGGCTGGCGGGAGGATTTTGAGCTGGCCTGTATGCCAGAGGTTCCGGCTCAGAAAAAAGCGCTTCAATATGTGGAGGAGGTAGCCCGGCAGTTTCCCAGGAAAAAGCTCCGGCTGGGGGGACATTCTAAAGGAGGAAATCTGGCAGTGTACGCCGGGGTGTTCTGTCCGGCAGCCGTGCAGAGGCGCATTGCCGCCGTCTGGTCCAATGATGGCCCTGGCTTCCACACGGACCTGCTGGACCTGCCTCAGCACCGCCGTATTGCGGAGCGCATCTATTCTATTGTACCCAAGTCCTCTGTGGTGGGAATGCTGTTGGAGCACGAAGAGGATTACACGGTGGTGGACAGCGATCAGTTGGGTTTTTTGCAGCATGATGGCTTTTCCTGGCAGGTGATGGGCGACCACTTTGTGACGTTGCATCAAGTGAGCCGGCAGGCACATCTGAGTGACCAAGAACTGCGCAAATGGGTCCATGAGATGCCGGTAGAACAGCGGGCAAAATTTGTGGATGCGCTTTTCAGTGTTCTAGGCGCCACTGGCGCGGTGACGCTGACAGACCTCAAAACCGACAGTCTCAAAGCCACCGGCGCCATGGCCAAGGCCATGGCAGAACTGGATAAGGAGACACGGGACGGCCTGCTGCGGTTTCTGGGAATCCTGTTTAAAAGCAATCTGCGCATGGTTTTGGAGGGCATTCAGGAGGAGAAAAAGCCTTTGCTGAAAAGATGGTCGCTGAAAAAGAAAGAGGAATCATAACGGCCAGACTCCCCGCGGAAAGCCGTCATACATGGGGATGGCCTGCGAGGAATGAAAAAAGCGGTGGAGAGGTGGCAGGCCTCCGCACACAGGAGACAGTGGAAGATGCTGCTGAATCTGGCTCACTGCTCAACGAATTCTGCATGGCTTCTCTGGTCATCCTGTTTTGCTGATGGGGAAAGGGAAACGTCTGAAAGAGGCCGACGTCTGGAACCATATCATGAGGGGGAGTAGGGGCCCCTCCTGGATCAGATGCCGAACCTCATCGAACGCGGACACAAATGGAACATCCAGCACTGCCGCTGCGGAAGAGATTTTGACATATGGAGGGATTTGCTCAAAGAAACTAGAGGGGAAGCCCGGGCAGGAAGTCATGGCGACAGGGCTTGACAAAGCATTTGGATGATGTTAAGATGAAAACCGTTCATCGGAGGGCTTGCGGCCGCAGCCGCAGAGCTGGATAAGATGCCAGGTGGCGCCTGGATATCTTGTCCGGCTTTTTCTTTGCCCTTCTTTGGGAGGTAGCTATGGAGAAAAAGCATGATTTTACACAGGGCCCCATCCTGCCGGCCCTGCTGAAATTTGCAATTCCGGTACTGCTGGCGCTGCTGCTCCAGACCATGTACGGCGCGGTGGACCTGCAGGTGGTAGGGATGTTCGGCACAGCCGCAGATATCTCCGCCGTGTCTACAGGTAGCCAACTGATGCAGACAGTGACCATTGTGGTTACAGGGCTTTCCATGGGCGTTACTGTGCTGCTGGGACAGAGAATCGGAGAGGGAAGACCGGAGGAGGCCGGAAAAGCGGTAGGAGGAGGCATTTGCCTTTTTTCAGTAGTGGCACTGCTGATGACCGCCATCCTGCTTGCGACCGCACCGCAGCTTGCTGTGCTGATGCACGCTCCCACAGATGCGTTTTCTGGTACAGTGACCTATCTTCGTATCTGCTCCTCCGGCGCGCTGTTCATCGTGGCCTATAATCTGCTGGGCAGCATTTTTCGGGGGCTGGGAGACTCCAGGATGCCCCTGATCACGGTAACGATTGCCTGTGTGTGCAACATTGCCGGCGATTTGCTGTTGGTGGGCGGCTTTGGACTGGGGGTGGCGGGCGCGGCCATTGCCACAGTGTTAGCCCAGGCGGTGAGTGTGGTGCTGTCACTGCTGATCATCCGCCGCAGATCGTTGCCTTTTATTATGAAGCGAGAAGACATCCGGTTTGACAAGACGGTGATTGGCAGAATCGTGAAACTGGGAAGTCCAGTAGCACTGCAAGATCTGCTGGTGAACATCTCCTTTCTGGTCATTATTGCCATTGCGAATCACATGGGGACTATCCCTTCTGCGGGCGTTGGCGTGGCGGAAAAGCTGTGCGGCTTTGTGATGATGGTGCCCTCTGCCTACGGGCAGTCCATGACGGCTTTTGTTGCACAGAATGTGGGTGCCAGCCGGGAAGACCGGGCGCGGAGGGTTCTGCTGTATGGAGTGCTCTCCTCGCTGGCGGCGGGGCTTGTGATGTGTTGGGGCACCTTTTTCCACGGCGATGTTTTGACGGGAATCTTTGCCAAGGACACGGAGGTGATCGCGGCGGCGGCGGAATACCTGAAGGCCTATGCCATCGACTGCCTGCTGACCAGCTTCCTCTTTTGCTTCATCGGCTATTTCAATGGCCATGGGCGGACACTGTTTGTGATGGCGCAGGGGATGATCGGCGCTTTGGGCGTCCGTCTGCCGATGGCATTTTTGATGAGTCGGGCATTTCCGGAATCGCTGTTTCACCTGGGCCTCTCCACGCCGGCCTCCACTGCCGTTCAGATTACGCTGTGCATACTTGTTTTTTTGCGGAGCAAGCACAGGCAAGCAGAGAGCGCGGCTACCTAGACTGCGGGCAGTCAAGAGATTTTCGGATATTATGTATCCGAGGAAATGCAAGTGCTTTCCTTTCCCCAAAGGGGCCCATGAGGCGAAACTGCCTGTCTCCAAAAACAGCTGCCGGGAGCGCCTATATAGGCGCTCCCGGCAGCTGTTGGCCCTCTATGGTTGGCAAAAGCAGGGGGTGTATTTTTACAGCTGGGGCAGCTGCGCGAAACTGGCTGCTAGTTCCTCGTCGCTGGGAATGTAGTCGGTCATCTCGCCATTGTGGAACTTCTCATATGCCACCATATCAAAATAGCCGGTGCCGGTCAGACCGAAGAGAATGGTTTTCTCCTCGCCGGTCTCCTTGCATTTCAGGGCCTCGTCGATGGCCACCCGGATGGCATGGCTGGACTCAGGGGCGGGAAGGATGCCCTCTACCCGGGCAAACTGCTCAGCCGCCTCAAAGACCTTGGTCTGCTCCACAGCACGGGCCTCCAGGTACCCATCGTGGTAGAGCTGGGAGAGAACCGGGCTCATGCCATGATAACGCAGGCCTCCGGCATGGTTGGCAGAGGGAATGAAACCGCTGCCCAGGGTGTACATCTTGGCCAGAGGGCAGACCTTGCCGGTGTCGCAGAAGTCGTAGGCGAACTTTCCCCGGGTAAAGCTGGGGCAGGAGGCGGGTTCCACCGCGATGAAGCGGTAGTTCCGCTCTCCCCGGAGCTGCTGGCCCATGAAAGGGGAGATCAGACCGCCCAAGTTGCTGCCGCCGCCGGCGCAGCCGATAATGATATCTGGCACTACGCCGTACTTATCCAGCGCGACCTTGGCCTCCAGACCAATGACGGACTGGTGCAGCAGGACTTGGTTGAGCACGCTCCCCAGTACATAACGATAACCGTCTTGGCTGGCGGCGGCCTCCACTGCCTCGGAGATGGCACAGCCTAGGGAGCCGGTGGTACCGGGATGCTCTTTTAAGATGGCGCGGCCAACGCTGGTGAGCTCGGAGGGAGAGGGGGTCACGGAGGCGCCATAGGTCCGCATAACTTCCCGGCGGAAGGGTTTTTGCTCATAGCTGACCTTGACCATGTATACCTGGCAGTCCAGATTCAGATACGCACAGGCCATGGAGAGAGCCGTGCCCCACTGTCCGGCGCCAGTCTCCGTGGTGACGCCCTTGAGACCCTGTGCCTTGGCATAATATGCCTGGGCGATAGCAGAGTTCAGCTTGTGGGAGCCAGAGGTGTTGTTGCCCTCGAACTTATAGTAGATTTTCGCAGGGGTCTGCAGCTTTTCCTCCAGGCAGTAGGCCCGGACCAGGGGTGAGGGGCGATACATCTTGTAGAAGTTCCGGATTTCCTGGGGAATGGGAATTTCCCGGGTGTCGTTGTCCAGCTCCTGGCGGATCAACTCGTCGCAGAACACAGGGCGCAGGTCTTCAAAGCCCATGGGTGCTCCGGTGCCTGGATTCACCAGGGGAGCGGGCTTATGACTCATGTCAGCCCGCACATTGTACCAGGTCTTCGGCATCTCGTCCTCGGAGAGATAGATCTTGTAGGGGATGTTCTTGTTTTCCATGGTGCTGACTCCTTTCAAAATCGGCCCATTCCAATGGGAGACATCAAAAAAAGACCTTCATCCCATCAAAAGAGCCCTGGCAGGTCTCTTTGGGACAAAAGTCTGAAACTTCTGCGGTGCCACCCAAATTGGCGAAAGCTCGCCCACTCAGCGACGTGCCAACACACGTCTTTCCTTGGTAACGGGGGAAAAGCCCGTCGGTACTTACTGGGAATCCCGTTCAGTCCGCCCTCTGCAGTCCATTCGGCGGGGTCCTCTTTACCGCCATCCCACCACCGGCGGCTCTCTTGGAAAAAGGACATCCGTGTACTCGTCTGCGTCATCGGTTTGCTTGGGCAGAGTTTACGCCCAAATAGTACTCTGTGTCAAGAGAAAAAAATAAATTCCATGGATTTTCCAAATTAGAAAGAAATATACAGCTGATTTTGCACAAATATATAAAAAATATTGTGGCTATCTCTAGGCATCTTTTCTCTGGACAAGAGGCGGGTGACTGGGTATCATGAGATATCAGCAAAGGAGGCGGAACGGAGATGGAGGAGCTGTTATGGAAGCATGGAAGAGACATTCTGACCTCCCCGGGGATGGAAAGAGAGCGGAGTATCCCGCAGCATGGCTATGTAAACTGCTTTGACCACTCTGTGGCAGTGGCGCTCCTGAGCGTTTGGATTGCTGCGCGGCTGGGGCTGCATATAGATATGCGAAGCCTGGTCCGCGGGGCCCTGCTTCACGACTATTTTCTCTATAACTGGCGGGTGCCTGATCCGGCGCACCGGCTGCACGGTTTTTGTCATGGCCGGCTGGCGATGGAGAATGCGGAGCGGGATTTTGGACTCAACCCGGTGGAGGCGGATATTATCCGGCGGCATATGTTTCCGCTGACTCCAATACCGCCCTGCTATTGGGAAAGTGCGGTGGTCTGCTGTGCGGATAAGCTCTGCGCTATGCGGGAGATGGCCAGCGGCCTGCGGCTATGGCTACTGCGGGGGCTGCCGGGAAAGGTCAGATAACGAAGCGGCGGAAGGTCTGTGGACCTCCGCCGCTTCATGTTTCACCGCTGATATTCAAACTCAAAATCGTACATGGAAACCGTATCGCCATCCTGAATCCCCAGGCTTTCCAGCTGCTGGAAGAGGCCAGACTCCCGCAGGGTCTTATCAAACCACATGCGGCTTTCGTAGTCTGCAAAGTTGACATTGCCCATGAGCCGTTGTAGCCAGGGACCTTCTACGAACCACACGCCGTCCTCATGCTGAATATCCAATGGGGCGGAGGCGTCCACCACCGGGGGCTTGGGCACATATTCTGCTTCATATACTGTGACGGGGGGCAGCACGGAGAGCATTTCCGCTGCCTTTTGCACCAGCTGCCGGGTGCCCTGGTGAGCCGCTGCGGAGATCTCCAGCAGCGTGTAGCCCTGGGCCTCCACATGAGTGCGGAGCTTCTCCAGCTTCTCCGGGTCGTCTAGGATGTCCACCTTGTTGGCGGCCACAATCTGGGGGCGGCTGGCCAAATCCGGGCTGTACTGCCGGAGCTCAGCGTTGATGGCCTCAAAATCCTCCACCGGGTCTCTTCCCTCACTGCCGGACACGTCCACCACGTGGATCAGCAGGCGGCAGCGGTCCACATGCCGCAGGAAGTCGTGGCCCAGGCCTGCGCCCTCGCTGGCACCCTCAATGATGCCGGGGATATCTGCCATAACGAAACTGACGCCATCCTCTACCCACACGACCCCTAGATTGGGGAAGAGGGTGGTAAAATGGTAGTTGGCAATTTTAGGCTGTGCCTTGGATACCACGCTCAAAAGTGTGGACTTGCCCACGTTGGGAAAGCCCACCAGCCCCACATCCGCCAGAAGCTTGAGCTCCAGCACCACGTCGTGGCTTTCGCCGGGAAGACCTGCCTTGGCAAAGCGGGGGACCTGGCGGGTGGGGGTTGCGAAATGGCTGTTGCCCCAGCCTCCTCGCCCTCCCCGGCAGAGGGTGAAGGGCTCGGAGGTGGACATGTCCTGCATGATCTCACCACTTTCCGCGTCCCGCACCAGAGTGCCCCGGGGAACACGGATGATAAGATCGGCGCCGTCCTTCCCGCTGCGGCGTCCTCCCTGGCCGTCTGCACCGTTGGGGGCGGTGTATTTCCGCTTGTAACGAAAGTCCATCAAGGTGGACATATGATCATCCACCTGCAAGATGATAGAGCCGCCTCGGCCGCCGTCGCCGCCATCCGGCCCGCCGGCGGCCACATATTTTTCCCGGTGAAAGGAGACAACGCCGTTGCCGCCGTTGCCGGCTTTCACGGTGATCCGGGCTTTGTCAATGAAGGATGTGGCCATGTTGCACCTCGCTATTCCTTAAATCAGTTTGTCCAATCTCAACTATTCTAGCGAAAAGAGTGCGGTACGTCAAGAAGAAAAAGGCTACTATGAGAGAAGTGTGACAAGAAAACCATCCACATTGTTGCCGGAGAGCGTATAAGCGTTGCCAGCGGGGACCAGCGGGTCGTTTTCCGGACAGAAATAGACCTGATAGGCGCGGCCATCGTCCGTGACGGAGAGAGGAGCGTCCTTGGAATACTGCCGCAGGAGGTCCAGGTATTCCTCCAGGCAGAGGCCCCTGTCTGCCATTACCCGCGCGTGGGGCCGCCCCACATAGCGGTAGTGCCAGGACTCATAGGAGATGCCAGTGACGGACTCCTTGTCCGCGGGGTAGCGGAGGACAAAGCCATAGTCTGCCGCGTGCTGGGCAAGCCAGGCATAGGAGCCGGTGCCGTCAAAGTCAGCGCTGGTGCCGTCGGAGAAATAGAGGGAGAGGTCCAGGGCGTAGCCAGTATGGTGCTCGCTGCGGCCGGGGAGGGCCACGTAGTGCTGGGCGTGCTCCAGTCCGTTCCGATCAGCGGACTGATCAAAGAGGTGCTGCTGAAACGCCTCCGTCCGGTGCCCCGCCACCACGTTCACAGTCTTGCTCCCGCCTTGGGCGAGAAAGTCCTCCATCCACTGGTTCAAAGCCTCCATCGCCTCCGGCGCCAGCTGTACCGTGCTGTCCCGCACCAGGTAGCAGTCGTTCTTCTCCTCCAGAACGGTGCAGAGTGCCTGCTCCTCCGGAAAGGAGAAGGGCACTTCATTGCTGACCAGAATCAGCGTACCGCTGGTGAGACAGGCGCCCTCTGGACGCACCCAGTCCTTTGCATCCGCGCCCATCGTCTCCGCCGAGAGGGGATCACCGACGGAAAGGGCCTGGACGCCTCGCCCCAGCAAAAAGCCCAGCAGAAGGCACAGCGCGCAGATAGCGGGCAGGAAGCGCAGGGGTAGGACGCGCCGGTGGCGGTGTCTGGGAGCGTATTTTGTTGCCATACTGACAATTTCCTCCAATTTAGTCATTTTTAGAATAATTTTAGCAGACCAAGCATGATACTGTCAAGAAAAAGTATTCTAAAGATGACTGAGGAGAGCCATGAAGATCAATCCATATGGCAAGACGCTGAACGTGGCAGGCCCCCAGGTGCGGGCTTGGAGAACGAAAAGAGACCTGTCTCAAGAGCAGTTGGCGGCGAAGCTCCAACTCATGGGCTACGGTATTGGCCAGAAGGCCATCAGCAGGATGGAGACGGGGGATCGGGTGATCGCGGACTACGAGCTGTTGCTGTTGGCAAAGGCACTGGGGGTGTCACCGGTACAGCTGCTGGGGATTTCAGATACCTGATCCATTTTTTGGGTTCCACAGGTGCGCCGGACGTGAAAAAAGCGAGGGTCAGAAGACCCTCGCTTTTTCTCACTTATTCAGCTTCGTACACGCAAGCCTGCTTGCGATCCTTGCCCAGACGCTCAAAGCGGAGCACACCATCCACCTTGGCGAACAGGGTATCGTCCGTGCCGATGCCCACGTTCATGCCGGGATGGATGCGGGTACCACGCTGACGAACCAGGATATTACCGGCTTTGACGAACTGACCATCCGCCCGCTTGGGGCCAAGCCGCTTGGACTCGGAGTCACGGCCGTTCTTGGTGGAGCCGCCGCCCTTTTTGTGAGCGAAGAACTGAAGACCAATACGAATCATGATAGGACCATCCTTTCTGATAGATTTCTAGAATGGAGAGGAAGGCTCGTCTTCCTCCAAAACTTCCACATTGTCGGGATACTCGTCATGGAGCTGGGTGAAATAGACCATCAGGCCGGTGAGCAGGGATTGGCAGGTATTCTCTGTCATAGGGTCCAGTCCCCCGGGAAGACGAAAGAGAATCGCCGCGTCTTTCTCCCGCACCTTGACGGAAGCCGCAAGGCCCAGCACATCGTTGACCGTAGCCTCCACCAGGCGGACCGCGCTGGTGACGGCGGCGCAGACAATATCGGTGCCTTCCTCGGCGTAGCCGCTGTGTCCGACGGCATCAAAGCCGGTAATCCGGCCACCCTCCATGCGAAATTGAACTGTGGTCATACTCAGACAGAGATCTTCTGAATCTCGACCTTGGTGTAGGGCTGACGATGGCCCTGACGCTTGCGGTAGCCCTTCTTGGGATTGTACTTGAAGATGCGGATCTTCTTACCCTTGCCGTTCTTGACAATGGTGGCCTCCACGCTGGCGCCCTCTACCACGGGGGTGCCGAAGGTGGCCTTCTCACCATCGATGACGGCCAGAACCTGGTCAAACTTCACGGTGTCGCCGGCTTCCTGGTCCAGCTTCTCAATGTAGACCACGTCGCCCTCGGCCACCTTGTACTGCTTGCCGCCGGTTACGATAATTGCGTTCATGCTTGTTTCAACTCCTTCATTTACGGGCTCGCTGTCGGGGGCGGTCCTCCTGGGACGCTTGCATACCCATTCAAAGCGGCTTAACAAGTATATCAGCCAAAGAGTACCTTGTCAATGGCTTTTCAGGGAAAAAGCCCCTTTTTTGCAGAAAAAGTGCAGTGGAATGAAAACTAGAGCATGGACTTGACATTTCTATAAAAGGTGTTATATTTATAACATTATAAGCGAAATATACCACATTGAATCGACACAAAGAAGGAGTGCGATTGATGAAAAAACAGAAACTGTATGGAATGCTGGGAGTTCTCTCCCTGCTGGGATTGGTGGGTGTCTTTACGGAGACCAGAAGCTTCCTGGCATTCTTCGCCTTCGCCGTGGATTTCCAGTATTTTTTTCTGCCCGCCGACGAGATGACGGAGGCGCGGATGGCCCGGGCGGGGGCTAGAGCCTTCGTTGTGGGGATGCTGAGCATGGCCGCCGTCACGCTGGGGATGCTGACACTGGGGGCGGCCTCTCCGGACCGGGCCCTGACCGCTGGCTGCACCGCCGGCTGGGCACTGTCCGTGGTGGTATTCTCTCTGCTGTGCGCCTGGGGAGAACTGCGGGAGAGCTGGGGGCTGGGCCGTGATACGTAACCGGATGAAGGAGCATCGGGCCCGGCTGGGGCTCAAACAGGAGGATTTGGCCCGGATGGTGGGTGTCCGGCGGGAGACCATTGGCAACCTGGAAAAGGGGCGCTATAATCCCTCTCTGGTGCTGGCGTGGAACATCGCGGCGGTATTCGGCGTTTCCATTGAAGAGGTGTTTACCGTGGAGGCGGAAACATCAGAGGCGGGATCATACAGGAGTTTCTAAGGCAGGGAGCGCCATGCCCGCAGCTTGATGCAGCTTCTCCAAAAAGAACCGGTTGAACAGCGCCATCACCCGGCCCACGCACACCATGGACACCGCCGTACCCAGGCCGACGCCGGTAAGCCGGCCGGACAAAAACAGGCCCAGGGAGATAGACACCAAGAGATTTCCAGCGTCAAAGCAGTTTTTTGTCAGGCCCACCTCCGCGTTGAAAAAGTCGGCCAGAACCTGGACGATACCATCTCCCGGATTGGCAATCAGCCGCATGTCTAGGATGAGTACAGCGCCGACGCCGGTGCAAACGACGGCGGTCAGGAGAGCAAGAAGTCTCCCGGCCACGCTGCCCAAGAAAGAGCAATCCGCCGTGAGATCCGGCAGGACGGTGGAGAAAAGATTCATAAAGCGGGTGAACAGGAGGGTCAGCGGAAGTTGCAGCAGGTCCATTATCAGGATGGACCGAAAGCGTGAAACAGACATCCTGTTCTGGCGCCACATCAGGATGTGAAGCACAATTTCCAGTGCTGCAAACACCACATACTCAGCCAACATCACATTACCAAAGTTCAGCTCCCAAATAGAGGAGACCGTATAGGCGACAGAGACAATCGGCGACACGCCAAAGCCGGTTTTGGTATTTAGTGTGAGGCCAAAGGCCAACGTCAGCAGACCCAGCAGATAAAAGAGGACCCGGACAGCCCGTGCTTTCGTCATACCGGCTTTTCCTCCCAACGAAATTGTTTTCCCACATAGGAAGAGTCAGCAGAACAACGACCGGCTCAGATACCGTACCATGCAGTGCCACAGCTCCGCTGTGTTAGCTGGCCCGGAATCAAGACGGTACCTGCTGTTATGAGAGAGATTCCCTCTGCAGAAGTCTGGCAAAAGGAAGGAGAATTCTCCCCAAATGTTCCAAGGCCTGTGAAAAATCAAAATACTCCTCCGATTGACGGTCGGAGAAGAGGTGGTCAGATACAGATTTCAAAGCCGTAAAGGGGACCTGATTTCGCAGGCAGACCTGAGCGATGGCACAGCCCTCCATCTCCACCAGCAGGGGGGAGAAGGTATCACGCACCCAGGCCGCCCGGCTGCTCTTCACGGCAAACCAGTCGCCGGTGGCGGTTCGCCCGGTGGCAGCGTCCACGCCCAGCGAGCGTAGAAGCGCCACACAGTGCTCTGGTCTCCAGGTGGGAAACTCCACTTGGTTCACCGTGGAAACCAAGCCGATGGGGTCTCCCACAGCGGTGGTGTCCACGTCGTGCTGCAAAAAAGCGGAGGGCACAACCAGACTTCCGGTGGGCAAGTCTCCGGTACAGCCGGCCACGCCGGCGTTTACAAGCAGGTCTACGCCGTATTTCAGACAGAGGATTTCCGCGCTCATGGCGGCATTGACCTTCCCGACACCTCCGGCACAAGCAATGATATCCGGCTCAATTTCAAAAAAAGGTACGCCGGAAAGCGTTTCAAAAGGCTCGCAGATTTCCGGTAGGGCACGAAGCTCTGATGGCATGGCGAATTGCAGTCCGATTCTCATGGAGACACCTCACTGATCATCCGGCAGGCGCCTGCCGCACTTGCCGCAAAATTCAAATTCTGCACCCAGTCTGGCGCCGCAGTATGGGCAGAAACGGTAAGCGGAAGACTCTGGTCCTTCGCTGTGGAACCGCCGCTCCAGCGGATCTGGCTCCTCCGCGCCGTCTACAATGTCAAATTCCGAGAAGCGGTGCTCCCCGGTGGCATTTTTGAAGTTGTACACCGCCTGCACAATGCCCATGATGATAAACAGCACACCGAACAGGGGAAAAAAGAAGGGCGCGCCCATGGAGGCAGCAGCAATGGTCCAGAAAATTCCAAAAATAACCGCAATAATCGAGCCCATAGCTCCCATGGCCGATGGACCCCGGCCAGGTTTGATGCTTTTCATAAGCGGACTCCTTCCCTAAAGATATGATCATCTAGTGTAACACAGAATCAAGCGGAGGGCAATGAAAAAAACAGCCGACGGCGGCTGTTTCAGGCTGCGGGGACACCTTCCGGTGTTGATTGGCGAGGATAAAGAACTGCGGGAGATATCCAAAGGGAGGCTGTATCAGAAGTCGTTTGAGCGCTGCGAAGATGTGAGAACTTCCTTAACCTGAAAAAGACTTTTTAGACTGCGGCTCCTTCTCCTCTGGCGAGGCCCAAAGCTGCGGAGAGTTCTGTGGGAGAGAGCGTATGAACGGAATGAGGAGGTGCCGGTGCCTCTCCATAGGAAGCGAGAGATTTTTCGTACCAGGCTACATCCCACCAGCGGCCGCACTTATAGCCGGCATTGTGGTAGACACCTACCAGGGAAAACCCCATTCCCAGATGGAGACGATTGCTCTTTTCATTGGACAAGGTGACACAGCCATAGGCGGTACGGATGCCCTGAAGCCGCAAAAGCTCCAGCAATATCGCATACATCCTCCGGCCAAGACCGCGAGAAGTACAGGCGGGGTCCAGGTAGATAGATAGCTCCGCATTCCACTGATAAGCGGCACGCTCCGCCTGCCGGTGGGCGTATGCATACCCCAGGACTTGGTTCTCCTCCCGGCAGATGAGACACGGGTAGAACTGGAGGGCCTCTTCAATCCGGCGGGAGAAGTCTTCCAGAGTGGGAAGCGTATATTCAAACGTAATGGGAGTATCGATGTATTTTCGATAAATCTCCAAAAGATCGGCGCTGTCACCGACAGAGGCAAACTGAATATTCATGAGCCCCCCCTAGCCGATACCCGGGAGACAGGAGATGGAACATCTCCTGTCTCCCGGCAAATTATTTGCCGGATGCGATAGCGGCAGTGTCCATGGCGATCATCAATTCCTCATTGGTGGGGATTAGAAGGACCTTGACACTGGAATCGGGCGCGGAGAGCACAGCTTCTTCACCGCGAATGCCGGCAGTGGCGGGGTCCATTTTCACCCCCATAAACTCCAGTCCCTGACAGATGGCAGTTCGAATGCCGCCGTCATTCTCACCCACACCGGCGGTGAAGATAATGGCGTCCACGCCGCCCATAGCCGCCGCATAGGCGCCCACATACTTCTTCACCTCATAGGCGAATTTGTCCCGGGCCAGAATTGCCAGCTCATTGCCCTCCTCTGCGGCATTTTCCAGGTCCCGGAAGTCAGAGGAGACACCGGAGAGCCCCTCCACGCCGGATTTCTTGTTCAGCACGTCCAGCATCTGGTCAATATCCATGCCGTACTTGTTCATCAGGTACTGCAAAATGCCCGCATCCACATCGCCGGACCGGGTTCCCATCGGTACGCCCGCCAGGGGGGTGAAGCCCATGGAGGTGTCCACGCTTTTGCCGCCGTCCACGGCAGCAACGGAGGAGCCATTGCCCAGGTGGCAGGAGATCAGCTTGACCTCCTCAGGCTTTTTGCCCAGCATGGCCGCGGCGCGAGTGGAGACGTACTTGTGCGAGGTACCATGGAATCCGTAGCGGCGGACCTTGTCCTTTTCGTAATAGGCGTGGGGCAGGGCATACATATACGCTTTAGGGGGCATCGTCTGGTGGAAAGCGGTGTCAAACACGGCCACCTGAGGAACTTCTTTGCCCATGACGGCAGTGCAGGCGTTGATGCCGGTGATGTTGGCGGGGTTGTGAAGGGGCGCCAGAGGGATGCAGTCCTCCAGGGCCTTCATCACCTCGTCGGTGATGAGAACGGAGCCGGCAAAGGCCTCGCCGCCATGCACCACCCGGTGGCCGACGGCATCAATCTCCTTCATGGAGCCGACCACGCCGTTCTTGGGGTCCACCAGAGCGTTCAGCACGGCCTGGATTGCCTCGGAGTGTGTGGGCATGGCAACGTCCACGGCCTTCAAAACCTCTTTACCCTCCGCCTGAGGCTTATAGGTAAATTTGCCGTCAATCCCAATGCGCTCACACAGGCCCTTGGCCAAGAGCACGCCGCTGTCAGGATTGAGAAGCTGATACTTGAGGGAAGAACTGCCGGCATTGATAACAAGAATGTTCATGGATTACCTCTCCTCTTTTTTGGGAGGGCTTGCGGCCGCTCCCGAAATCATATAAAATACTGCCACAAGGCCTCCAAAATCAGGCCACTATACCACATTATAGCAGAGTTTTTTTCGGTGACAACCACTATTTTTACCGAAATGTCATTTTTTTGTTATCAAATTGGGGTGAATTTTGTGGAAACTGCGGGTATGATTATAGAATACAATCCCATGCATACCGGCCATTTGCACCTGCTGCGGCAGACGCGGGCTGCCTTGGGAGCAGATACCGCAGTGATCGGCGTCATGAGCGGGAACTTTGTCCAGCGGGGAGATTTTGCCCTGCTTGGCCGGCAGGCCCGGGCGCGGGCTGCGGTGGAAAGCGGCCTGGACCTGGTGTTGGAGCTTCCCCTGCCCTGGGCAATCTCCTCGGCAGAGGGATTTGCTGATGGCGCTGTGGAGATTCTGGAGTCCACGGGCCTTGTGACATATTTGGCCTTTGGCAGCGAGTGCGCGGACATACCGGCACTGATGGAGACGGCGGCGTGCCTGCGCTCGGAGTGCTACCGCGGCCATTTGCGCCGCTTTTTAGATCAGGGACTGCCCTTTGCCGTGTGCCGCCAGATGGCGGCGGAAACAATTCTGGGCGCACAGCGGGCTGCCTTGCTGAAGAGCCCTAATAACAATCTGGGCGTGGAATACTGCAAGGCTCTGCTGGCCCGCCGGTCCGGAATCCGGCCGCTGGCGGTTCTTCGGACAGGGGATGCCCACGACTGTGAGACCCCACAGGGGGAGCATCCCTCGGCCTCTGCCATCCGAGCACTTTTGCGGGCGGGAGAGAGTGCGCGTGCGCTTGATCTGATGACACCGGCCATGGCCCGGGCGTATCGGGAGGAAGAGGCAGCTGGCCGGGCCCCCATATTTTCTGAGGTCTGTGAGCGGGCGGTTCTGGCCCGCCTGAGGTCCATGGAGGAGACGGATTTTGCCGCCCTGGACAGCGGACGGGAGGGCCTTGGAAACCGCCTGTACCGCGCCAGCCGAAGCGCCGCCACCCTCTTGGAGCTTCTGGAAGCGGCAAAAACCAAGCGATACGCCTATGCCCGCCTGCGGAGGCTTGTGCTGTGGGCCTATCTGGGATTGACTCCCTCTGATGTTCCAGAACGGGTTCCGTACCTGCGGGTTCTGGCTGCCAATGCGGCCGGCCGGGGGCTGCTGGCCCGGATGCGCAGGACGGCGGCGGTGCCTGTTTTGACGAAGCCCGCCGATGTGCGATGCCTGAGCGGGCACGCCCAGGCGCTCTTTCATCTGGAGGTTCGCGCGGCGGACCTGTATACACTGGCTTATCCTGACCTGGCTGCTGCAAAGGGCGGCAGTGCCTGGAGGGAGGGGCCTGTGATCCTGTGAATTTCCCCTTGGAAAGGAGTCCTTATGCCAACACTGCTTGTTTTGATGATGTCGATTCTGCTGACAGCCTGTTCCTCCGCCGCAGCGGTCAAAAATGTTCAAAATTCGCCGCTGCCGCCGACAGCGATGCTGGAATCCACGGCGGAGGAGGCCATCTGCTATACGGCGGAGCTAGAAACTTGGGAGGATGCCTCCTTTGCTGAGGATGGCACACCCTTGGTCTCTTACAGCTATACACTGCCAACACTGCGGGCGGCGCGTGAGGACGGTACTGTGATTGAGCATGCGGAGACACCGGCAGAGGAACAGGCTCTGGCGATGGCGGCGGCCTTTAACGACCGCTTTTCTACCTGGGTAACTGCTGAGGACTTTGAAGGCCTGACGCAGGAAGCACAGGCGGATTTGGATTGGCGCAGGGCGGAGCAGATGGAGTGGACAAGCGGGTATGTGCTGGAGCTGGACTGCAGCGTTTATCAAACAGAGCATCTAATCAGTGTTTTTGGTGTTTACTATAGCCATATAGATGGCGCGGCCCATCCCAATACCTGGATGATGGCCTGGAACTTTGACCTGGAAGAGGGGACATTTTTTGAACCGCAGCTTCTGGGGGAGGGACAGGACCTGCAGGCAGCGGTGACGGAGGAGATCATCCGGCAGGCGGGCGAGCCGGCGCAGGACGGTACCATTCCGGCAGAGGCATACTGGGAGGATTATCGGGAGATTGCCGCTAACTGGAGTACAGCCGCGGTCTCTTTTGATCAGGAGGGGATGGTGGTGACTTTTTCTCCTTATGAATTGGCGGCTTATGCGTTGGGCCCTCAGACCTTCCGTTTCTCTTACAGGTGGATGGAACCGCATCTCAGTTCCCATGCCCGGGAAATCCTGGAGCTTGAGAGCCCGTAATTCCAGTCCTGTTTGTGCGGGCGGGTAAGCGTTTTCCTCACCTGCCCGCATGGTTTTCAGCGTGGTATGCGGCGAGTACTTTGAAGAGTAGCAGCCTTCTGAAAGGCTGTTATTTTTTGCTTGACATACCTTGCGTTTCTATGTATACTCTTTGTTAAGAAATGCATAGAATCTCGATGTATTTGCCGGAGGGGGGAGTTCTGTTGAAGCGTGTTTTAGGGACGTTTGCAGCCAGTTTGGTGCTGATCTGGGGCTTTTTGCTGTTTGGCGGCGGGATGCTGTTGCAGAACACTTGGGGAGCACTGGTACTCTGCGCCCTGGTAGTGACCGTACTGGCACAGCTGTTCGAGGGACAGGCGGACCGGGTGGAAGAACTGGAGAAACGGGTTGCCGCGCTGGAACAGGCGCTGAAAGACAAGGAGGAGCCATGAAAAAAAGGACGATAGACCACACACACCTGCTGGTGCTCTCCCTGCTGGCGGGAGAGGATATGTATGGCTACCAGATGATCATGGAGCTGGCCCGCCGCTCGGACCACACCTTTGAGATGAAGGAGGGCACACTCTACCCGGTGCTCCACGGTTTGGAGCGGGAAGGGCTGGTGGAGGCGTATCAGCAGGAGGCTCCCACGGGAAGGATACGGAAGTACTATCATCTGACCCGGCGGGGAGCCGCCTTTCTGAAAAGCGAGGCGAAGTCCTGGCAGACCTATTCCAGCGCCATCAACGCGGTGCTGCGGTCCAGTCTGGGCCTGAATCCGGCCCCATGACCCGGCGGGAGTACACGGACACGGTGCTCTCCGCTCTGCGCCGTGTGACAGAGGATGAGCGGCGGGCGATCCGCGCGGAGATCGACGCCCATATGGAGGATCATATCTGTGCCTTGCTGGACCTTGGATATGACGAGCCACTGGCAGAGGAGCGGACGGTGGCCCTGATGGGAGACCCGAAAGAGGTAGGGCGGGAACTGAACAAGCAGTACACCGGCTGGGGGTTCGTACTTTTGAGCCGGGCGGCGGTGGCACTGACCGTTGTGCTGTGCATCCAGGCGCTGCTGGGATTGGGCATTTTATCAAATCTTTTATGGAGTATACAAGCCAGAACGGTACCGGATGAGACTTTCAGCAGCTACGAAGCTCTGGCTACGGAGCGGCCGGACATTCGGATTCCAGTGGGTAACGATGTCCTGCGGGTCTACCGGGTCTCCGTGGGAATCCGGGACGGTGTGCGGGCGGTGGAGGTGGCGATGGCGGCCTATGACCGGATTCCGGGCGGTGTAGTATCTGGGCAGCTTTTGAACAACGTGGTTCTAGAGGACCAGCGGGGAGAGGCTCCGGAGCATAACATGGGAGGCGGCGGCAAGAGCAATTTTGGGGCGGACTATACGCTGCGCTACTTACCGGTGGAGCCGGGAGACTCCCAGATCACACTGCGCTACGAGCGATTTGGCGAGAGCATCACTGTGGAGATCCCGCTGCCGGAGGTGGAGCCATGAGTAAGCAGGAAACACCCAAACGGGAGAAGCTGTACGTCCGGCGGCGGTGGGTTTTGCGGCGGTTCGCTGTCTTTCTGCTCGTCCTGCTGGCGGTGAACCACTTCATGCAGATCGGCTTTCTCCTGCCCATCCAGGGCATCCGGCAGGTAGAGGAGCGCCAAGGAGCGCCCCATGGCAGAGTACTGGCGCGGGACTGGGCCCCGGAGATTCACAGGACCCATCTGGTCTATCTCACTGCCGCCGAGGACGCCGTGACTCTGGCAGATACTTACCTATCGCTCTACGGCTGGATGGGAGGCTTTGGATGGACATTGGACTGCACCACCGGCGAACCTCTCTACGCCGGGGAGATGACCATGAGCCGGGACGAGAGGGAGGAGACCGTCTGCTACTACTATGGCCGGGTAGACGACCCTGCCATCGAGCGGGTAGAAGTCAGCGTTCGGGGTGTCTATTACCATGAGGATGGGACCGAGGAGTGGGAGGAGGCGGCCTGCCTGCCGGCGGGGCCGGAGGACTTCCTGGAATGGAAAGGCCATCGCCACTTTCTGCTCTCCCATACCATCGCTGCCTGGCCCTATGACTCCAGCCGCCATGCCTGGGCGACCGGCTATGACAGCACCGGAAATGTGGTGACGGAGTTTGAGATTGAGACGGGAACGCACTCTTACTTTGGCTGAGGGGGAGTTTATGATTCCGCCGAGAACAACCTGAATATGGATGGTAGCCGTAACAATCAGCAGACCCGCACACTTTTGTGCGGGTCTGCTGATTGATGGCATCAAATGAATATTGGTTTATCCAATCAGCTGATGCAAGATGCTTTCTGCAAAATGATCTAATCTCTCACCAATTCCAGGCAGGGTCAAGGCCGTGCCTGCGTCGTTGGCAGTCTCCAGCATACAGAATTGCGAGGGCAGCCAGAAGCCCTTATTCATGTTCATGGCTCCCACCACCTGACTAGCCACGAGATCCCCGCCGGAGTAGCCGGACACCACGATGGCAAACACCGCCGTGTCGGTGAAAGGGGCGGAGCGATAGAGGGCGGTCAGGCGGTTGATGGCGGCGGTGAGATTGGCGGAGAGGGCGTCGTTATAGTTGGGGCAAAGCAGCACCACCGCGTCCGCCTCCCGGATGGCGGGATAGACCTCTTGGACCATGACGCCGCCGTAAAAGCACTCTCCCTGCTCTCCGTAGTGCAGACACATGGTGTAAGGACAGCCGGCGCAGTCCTCTAGCGTGCCGTTGCGCAGGCCGATCTCCTGGATCTCACAGGCATCCCACAGATGGGCGCGCACCTGGCCCCACAGGGCTAAGGTGTTGGAGGTGGCGCGGCTGGAGGCGTGGAGTACCAGCAGCCGTGGGCGCTTATGCCGGGGCGGGGCAAAGGTGCACACCCGGTCCACAAGGTCTGCCGCTGCCAGGCGGTAGGCCTTCTCCAGAGAGCAGCCGGCGTTTTTGGCCTGGACAGTGAAGTTCCTCAGGTCGCCGGTGGCTTCCACCAGCGGCCGGCCCGGAAAGGTACAGCCCGCGAGGCTGGCCGCCAGCGCCAGCTCCCGGCCCAGGGACTTGGTATACAGGTCTCCGGGGCCGTCCACCAGCACCCCGCCCACACAGCCTTTCAGGGAGCCGGGATGGGTGCGGAGAAAAGCCAGCAGCTGGTAATACGCAGAATTGATGCCGCTTTCGTTCAGCGGAACGGCAAAGAGGAGCTGGCGGTTTTCTATAGGAGCCGGCAGACATGTGGTGACACTGAAGCAGTGCTTTTCCAGAGCGTATGCCAACGTTTCTTCAAAGCGCTCCGAGGCGCGCCCGCCGGGGCGGACAACACTTAGCATTCCCTCAGCTCCTCTCTGACCAGGGCGCGGAGCTGGGCCTCCGTCTCCCGCAGGCGGGCAAAGAGAGCATCCGGCATTGGCAAGGCCTCCGTCTCCAGCCCGTGGGGGGTGAAGCGGTTTTTCACACCGAACCAGATCCCGCCCAAGCACACAGACCCGCAGTGCCACTCTCCTCGGAGGGTCAGCAGCAACTGCATGGCGCCGGAGGACACAGCGGGAGCTACATAGGGCTTGTAACCCAGCTCCCGGATGCGGAGATTGGCGCTCTCTGTTAGTTCCGTCAGCTCTTGGGAGAGCGCGTTGTCATAGTGGGACAGGGAATTGGCGATCACCAGCCCTCGGCCGTGAGGACCGAAAGCGCGTCCGTCAGTGAGAAAAGTGGCGAAACGGGAGTCCTGTCTGGCGAAGAATGCCGCCCGGGCGTTCATGACACCCAGACCAAAACCCTGCACCTGCTCCGGCAGGAGCCCAAGGCTGTCCCAGCGGCCGTCCGGCCCCCGATTGGAGGCCGAGAATACTGACTGGCAGAGGGGATCTACTGGGTCGGAGAGGACGATGAAGAGGCCGCGGAAGCCCGCTGCCCGGGCTTGCCTGGCAAACTGTTCCACCAGGGGGCGATTGGCCTCCAACTGGGCCATCCGCACGTCCTGGATGCCACTATCTACCGGTGGGATGGATCTGGTGGCGGCAAAGAGAAATACGTCGCAGTCAAAGAGGTGGTTCGGCTCCACCGGCTCTACCTCCGGCAGGGACTCATAGTCCCAGGGCCAGGAAATTTGTCCCAGCTCCGCATTCCAGCGGGCCACGGCCCTTTCATTCAGGTCGCAGATGCCGATGGAGGAGATTACGCTGCCGCCCAGCAGCTTCAGGGCGGTGAGCAGCGTGCCGCCCACGTCCCCCACCGCCAGCAAGTGCACCCGCTTTTTCCCTTTTCGTGGCTTATAGAAAGACAACGCATCCCGCCAACGGGGGTGAGAGAAATTCACCGCCGTCAATGTGCCTGCGTGGATGGCGGCGGTCACCTCCGGTGTCAAATCAGGCGCAGCTCCACGACGGGCCGGGTCCAGCCAGGAGACATCCACGCCCCCTTGGGAGAGCTGACGGGTGTCCGTCACCCGGAGGGCGGCGGGACTTTCCTGTGGGTCACGCTGGAATAGAAAGAGGCTGGGACTACCCGGCACCGCTGGTTCCGGCAGCAGCTTGGGCAGAAACGAGGCGGCCAGAACGCCGCCGGTACGATAAAAATACATGGAATCACTTTCCCCCCTGATCCTGCTGCCCCACGGGAGGCGGCGGACAGCGATGTTAGGAAAACATTATAGCATATTTGAAAAGAGGTGGGAAGAGGATCAGAGCTGCATGGAGAGATACACCATGTCCGTCAGCTGTTGCCCGGCTTCGAAGATGGGGTGGTCGTAGTGCTTCAGGAAGAAATCTGGAACCCGGTGGCTTTCACGAAAACCACAGGCACGGTAAAAGGGAAGCGTTAGGGGGCTGTCCCCGGTGCCGACCAGCAGACGCTGCCCACCTAATTCCTGACAGCGCCGGGCGACAAAGGCTACCATCGCGGAGCCGTAGCCGCGCCTCTGGCTCGCTGGGGATGTAGCCAAATTTTTGATTTCAAAGGTGTGGCAGCCTTCGTCCATTACGGCGCAGACTGTGCGGAGAATACCGCCGTCGTACAGGGCGAATAGGTCGCTGCGGCCCAGGTACCGCGCGATCATGTCCTCCTGTTCGTCGCCAAGAAGCAGCAGAGGAAGAAATGTGTGTTTTTCGTCGAAAATATGCCGGATTTCCATAAAATACGCCTCACTATCAGGATTCTTCCGGGCAGACTATGGCCGGAGGTGAACGCATGGAGCACTATCTTTGTTTGACAGACCTGCTGGACCAGGACCTGTCGGCCTATGAATATTTTCAAACGCTTCCGCCTGCGGTGCAGACAGCCCTGCGGCGGGAGGACGGCGGTATTGGCACGCTGGACGAACTGCAGGCCCGGGTGGCCCATTTGCAGGACTCACATTTAATCGGATAGAACCCACTCTTTCTGCCGGCGTATTTGCGGGCGGCAAAATGGAGGACGCCGGCACATGGCCTGATGCATCCTGGAGGTCCCAGTGAAAAAAGCTGGCCGCAGCAGGCCTATTTTTCCCGCCTTTCTGAATAGAATGAAGCAACTATGCAGGGAGGGGATCGGATGAGACGTGGATTGACAGCCTGTCTGTGCGCGGTAGTGCTGCTGACCGGCTGCGGGAAAAGCTATTGGACGGAGAGCTGCGGAGACTGCGAAGTGACCCTGCGGGACAGCGGGAATACAGAAAAGGCGGTGGAGATTGTAGTGACGGTGGATGGAGAGGAGACCATCCTCAAGACGCTGGCGGTCCCAGCAGAACGGATCAGCGCTGAGGCATTTACCGACATCCTGGGCTATTCCGGCTTTCGGCTGACAGAGCGGCAGGGGCTGGCCGTCCAGGACCCAGCCCAGGACTGGAGCCTGCGGACGTACTATGCCGTGGAGGACGGCTCGGTGCTGCAGATTGCCGAGAGCTTTGGATGGGGTCCGCCACAGGACTACTCTGTGGATTTAGATGAGGACGGCGGTATGGAGCTGGTGAATAATGTCACCTACGGCGGCGATGGACATCAGGATGTGCATATCTTCCAGCGGCGCCCGGACGGCATCTGGATGGGACGTCTCAGTACGAAAAACCTGCCGAATCACGATGACCGGGGCGTAACCTCCACTGCTGTTGTCTACAATGCGGAGCGGAATGTGTTTGAAATTCGCTACCTGATGAAAAATTCCCAGGAACCCGGGGTGGTGGAGAGTCAGGGGCTGGAGCGGGTGGAGTTCACCCCCTATGGAGTCCAAGAAAAATAGTTGTAAAATCTCGCGGAATGGTGTATGATATCCCTATCCATATCAACTTAGGAGGAGTGTACCATGAGCAAGACCGCCCGGATGGTGATGAAAATTGTCGGCGCCAGTCTGGCCTTTGCCGCGTTTGTCTGCCTGCTGATCGGCGGCTGGCACGATCTGACCGTGGGGTGCTGCGGCATGAAAAAGCGCCTGCGTCAGAAATTCAGCTCCGAATACGACGACTATAACGACGAAGAGCTCTATGATTAGGAATGGAAACTCCGGCCCATGGGCCGGAGTTTCACGTTTCATACAGAGCCCGCAGAATCCTTGGATTTTATGACTTCCTTAAAAACATTTTGGACAAAGCGCGCGGAGGAAGAGGCGGCCAGCTCCAGGAGGCTTAGAGTCCACTGCGCCGGACGAACTGCCTCTCTATACATAATTCCCGGGGCTGGCTTACGCGGCCTTCGCTAGACTGCCGGCACGGATTTGGCGGCGGGATAGAAAGCTGTCCGGCCTGGTTCTGTGTGACACCAACCTTTTTACCTAGACTTTGTCTGATTTTAGGATGCTGCGGGGCTGCCCCTCGTTCAGTATAGATGCCCCGTAAAAAACGGCGCAGGCAGGATGCGTAGCATCGCCAGGACAACAAAAAAACCGGGCCGCCGCCCGGAAAAACCCTTGACAAAAATAAAACTCTATGGTAAAATAAGCCGCTTATATAACGAGAAAGGGAAATTCCCCCATCCTGAACTCTAGTGATAGGATAGCACATTTCCCATGGCGATGCAAGAGTGTGGGAAAAGAATTTTAACAACGTAGCCTTGCGTATCACATTCTGCGTCAGACAATTCGCCCCCCGCGCCGGACAGGGCGGGGGAGGCGGAAGAAAGGTGAATGAGAGATGGCCAAAGACAAGTATTACGGCAAGACCCTTCGTAAGAATTTCGCCCGGTATGAGGAAGTCGTCCCCATGCCGAACCTTCTGGAGATCCAGAAGACGTCTTACCAGGAGTTTTTGGACACCGGCCTGCGGGAGGTATTTGCCGACGTAGGTGCGATTACGGACTATCAGGGCAACCTGGAGCTGACGTTCATCGACTATAAGATGGACGAGGACCCTAAGTACGACGTGGAGGAGTGCAAGGCCCGGGACGCCACCTATGCCGCGCCGCTGAAGGTAAAGGTCCGCCTGCGCAATAAGGAGACCGAGGAGATCAAGGAGCAGGAGATCTTCATGGGCGACTTCCCCCTGATGACCCACTCCGGCACCTTTGTCATCAACGGCGCCGAGCGCGTGGTGGTCTCTCAGATCGTCCGCTCTCCCGGCGTATACTACGGCAAGGAGATCGATATCAAAACCGACCTTCCCATCCTAACCGCCACCGTGATTCCCTACCGGGGTGCATGGCTGGAGTATGAGACGGACTCCAACGAGGTGTTCTGGGTCCGAATTGACAAGAACCGGAAGATCCCCATCACCTGTTTGATCCGGGCCCTGGGTCTGAAAACCGACCAGGAGATTTTAGACACCTTCGGTGACGATCCGCGTATTGCAGCCACGCTGGAAAAGGACCCCTGCAAGAACTACGAGGACGCGATGCTGGAGATTTACCGCAAGCTCCGTCCCGGCGAGCCCCCCACGGTGGAGGCCGCCGAAACCCTGATGAACAACCTCTTCTTTGACCCCCGGCGCTACGATCTGTCCACCGTGGGCCGGTACAAGTTCAATAAGAAGCTTTCTCTCTGGCAGCGGGTGACGGGCTATAAGCTGGTCTACCCGGTGGCGGCCCCCTCCACCGGCGAGATCCTTTTTGACGAGGGACACCTTCTGAGCAAGGAGGACGCCCGGACGCTGGACACGGTGGGGGTTGGCGATGTTACCATCGATGTGGAGGGGCAGCCCCTGCGGGTCATGTCCAACAAGATGTGCGATCTGCAGCATTATGTGGACTTTGATCCCCTGGCCGAGTGCGGCATCAAAGAGCGGGTGCGCCTGGACGTACTCCTGGAACTGCTGAACCAGTACGACGGAGAGGAACTGAAAGATCAGATCCGCCTCCACAAGGACGACCTGGTGCCCAAGCACATCATTATCGACGATATTCTCACTTCTATTAACTATATGAACGGCCTTGCCCGGGGCGTCAGCGTAAAGGACGACATTGACCACCTGGGCAACCGCCGGCTGCGGTGCGTGGGTGAGCTGCTGCAAAACCAGTTCCGTATCGGCTTTTCCCGGATGGAGCGGGTGATCCGGGAGCGGATGACGATCCAGGACCTGGACATTGTCACCCCCCAGAGCCTGATTAACATCCGGCCCGTCACCGCCGCAATCAAGGAGTTCTTCGGTTCCAGTCCCCTGAGCCAGTTCATGGACCAGACGAACCCCCTGGCGGAGCTGACCCACAAACGGCGTCTGAGTGCCCTGGGTCCTGGCGGTCTTTCCCGGGAACGGGCCAACATGGAGGTTCGAGACGTTCATTACAGCCACTACGGCCGTATGTGCCCCATCGAGACTCCGGAAGGTCCCAACATCGGTTTGATCTCCTACCTTGCCACCTACGCCCGAGTCAATGAGTATGGCTTCATTGAGGCCCCCTACCGCGCCGTGGAGAAGGAAACCGGCAGGGTTACGGAGCAGATCACTTATATGACTGCCGATGAGGAGGACAATTATATCGTCGCTCAGGCGGTGGAGCCGCTGGACGAGAACGGCTGCCTGATCAATGCCCGTATTACTGCCCGCCACCGGGACGAGATTGTGGAGGTGGACCGGGAGCGGGTGGACTATATCGACGTCTCCCCCCGAATGATGGTCTCCATTGCGACGGCCATGATCCCCTTCCTGCCCAACGACGACGCCAACCGCGCTCTGATGGGCGCCAACATGCAGCGTCAGGCTGTGCCTCTGCTCCGGCCCCATGCCCCCATCGTGGGCACCGGTATGGAGCACAAGGTCTGTATCGACTCTGAAATTGTGGTGCTGGCGGAGGGCGATGGCGTGGTCACTGCTGTGGACGCCAACCACGTGTCGGTTAAGTACGATAACGGCAGGACCAAGGAGTATAAGCTTGTCAAGTTCCTCCGTTCTAACCATGGCACCTGTATCAACCAGCGTCCCATTGTGCAGGTGGGCGAGCGGGTGCATGGCGGAGAGGACCCCTCTGTCCTGGCGGACGGCCCGGCCACTGAAGCCGGCGAGATCGCCCTGGGCCAGAACATCCTGGTCGGCTTCATGACCTGGGAGGGCTACAACTACGAGGACGCCGTTTTGCTCAACGAGCGTCTGGTTCGGGAGGACCTGTATACCTCCATTCATATTGAGGAGTTTGAAATCGACGCCCGGGATACCAAGCTGGGCCCCGAGGAGATCACCCGGGACATCCCCAACGTGGGCGAGGACGCGCTGAAGGACCTGGACGAAAACGGCATCATCCGCGTGGGTGCGGAGGTCAAGTCCGGAGATATCCTGGTGGGCAAGGTCACGCCCAAGGGCGAGACGGACCTGACCGCCGAGGAGCGGCTGCTGCGGGCCATTTTCGGCGAGAAGGCCCGGGAAGTCCGGGATACCTCGCTAAAGGTCCCCCATGGTGAGAGCGGCATCGTGCTGGACACCAAGGTTTTCACCCGAGAGGCCGGAGATGAGCTCTCTCCCGGCGTGAACATGGTGGTGCGGGTGTATATCGCCCAGCGCCGCAAGATTCAGGTGGGCGACAAGATGGCCGGCCGCCACGGAAACAAGGGCGTCGTCTCCCGGGTCCTGCCCCAGGAGGATATGCCCTTCCTGCCGGACGGCACGCCGCTGGACGTGGTGCTCAACCCCCTGGGCGTACCCAGCCGTATGAACATCGGCCAGGTGCTGGAGGTCCATCTGGGCTACGCGGCCCAGGCCCTGGGTTGTAAGGTGGCTACCCCCATTTTCGACGGCGCCACTTACGGCGATATTCAAGAGATGCTCCAGGAGGCGGGGCTCGACCCGGAGGGCAAGAGCGTCCTCTATGACGGCCGTACCGGCGAGCCCTTTGACAACAAGGTCACCGTGGGCTATGTCTACTTCCTCAAGCTCCATCACCTGGTGGACGACAAGATTCACGCTCGTTCCACTGGTCCTTACTCCCTGGTCACACAGCAGCCTCTGGGCGGCAAGGCCCAGTTTGGCGGCCAGCGCTTCGGTGAAATGGAAGTGTGGGCTCTGGAGGCCTACGGCGCGGCCTATACCCTCCAGGAGATCCTGACGGTCAAGTCCGACGACGTGACAGGCCGCGTCCGGACCTACGAGGCTATCGTCAAGGGCCACAACGTACCCCAGCCCGGCGTGCCGGAGTCCTTTAAGGTCTTGGTTAAGGAACTCCAGTCCCTGTGCCTGGACATCCAGGTGCTGGATAAGGACGGCAACGTCGTTGAGCTGAAAGAGGACGAAGACGCCATGGATACCTTCAACCTGGCCCGAATGGACGCCGATGAGGACCGCCACCACAGCATTGCCGAGGATAATGAGCTCCAGGAGTCCGGCTTTGATATTGAGGACGCTCCCGAAGACGCCGGCATGGATATCGGCGCCGACTTTGACGACTTCGACGACGAATGATCCGGAAGCATCCATTCGTCAACATTCTGGATCATTGAAGGAGGAAATCGAAACATGATCGATCACAATACCGGCAACAACATCACGTTTGACGCCATCAAAATCGGCATGGCATCCCCGGAGCAGATCATGGCCTGGTCCTACGGCGAGGTGAAGAAGCCGGAAACTATCAACTACCGGACCCTCAAGCCCGAGCGGGATGGCCTCTTTTGTGAGCGGATTTTTGGCCCCACCAAGGACTGGGAGTGCCACTGCGGCAAGTATAAGAAGATCCGCTACAAGGGAAAAATCTGCGACCGCTGCGGCGTGGAGGTCACTCGTGCCAAGGTCCGCCGGGAGCGGATGGGCCACATCGAGCTGGCAACTCCCGTCAGCCATATCTGGTACTTCAAGGGCATTCCCTCCCGGATGGGGCTGCTGCTGGACATTAGCCCTCGCATCCTGGAGAAGGTGCTGTATTTCGCCAACTATATCGTCACGGACCCCGGCGAGACGCCGCTGAGCAGAAATCAGATTCTTACGGAGAAGGAGTACCGGGACTACCGGGAGAAATACGAGGACGACTTCCAGGCAGGCATGGGCGCAGAGGCTGTGAAAAAACTTCTGCAGGATGTGGACCTTGAGGCTCTCTCCAAGCAGCTCCACACGGAGCTGAAGGATTCCAGCGGCCAGAAGAAGGCGCGGATCGTCAAGCGGCTGGAGGTAGTGGATGCCTTCCTGCTCTCCGGCAACAAGCCGGAGTGGATGGTGATTGATGTTCTGCCTGTCATCCCCCCCGAGCTGCGGCCCATGGTCCAGCTGGACGGCGGCCGGTTTGCCACGTCCGACCTCAACGACCTCTACCGCCGGGTCATCAATCGCAACAACCGTCTCAAGCGCCTCATCCAGCTCAATGCGCCGGATATCATCGTCCGCAACGAAAAGCGGATGCTGCAGGAGGCTGTGGACGCCCTGATCGACAACGGCCGCCGTGGGCGGGCCGTCACCGGCGCCAACAACCGGGCCCTCAAGTCCCTGAGCGACCTTCTCAAGGGCAAGCAGGGCCGCTTCCGTCAGAACCTGCTGGGCAAGCGGGTGGACTACTCCGGCCGAAGCGTCATCGTTGTCGGCCCGGAACTGAAGATCTACCAGTGCGGCGTGCCCAAGGAGATGGCCGTGGAGCTGTTCCGGCCCTTTATCATGAAGAAGCTGGTGGCCGACGGCCCCGCCACAAACATCAAGTCCGCCAAGAAGATGGTGGACAAGGGCGTGACCGAGGTGTGGGACGCACTGGATGTCATCATCAAGGACCACCCTGTCATGCTCAACCGCGCCCCGACCCTGCACCGCCTGGGCATCCAGGCCTTTGAGCCGGTGCTGGTGGACGGCCGTGCGCTGAAGCTCCACCCCCTCAACTGTACCGCCTTCAACGCGGACTTTGACGGCGACCAGATGGCCATTCACGTGCCTCTCTCCGCCGAGGCCCAGGCGGAGGCCCGCATCCTGATGCTCTCCGCCAACAACCTGCTCCGTCCCCAGGACGGCGGTCCCGTCACCGTGCCCACCCAGGACATGGTGCTGGGCAGCTACTACCTGACCATGGACCGCATGGGCAAGGCGGAAACAGGCGCCGAGACCGTCTGGTGCGAGGACGCCGGCGACACCGGCCTGAGCAGTCAGAGCGTGGTGGATGCGGATGAGTTCCTCGCTGCCAACGCGGCGCTTGGAAAGGACCAGCGGAAGGCCACCTATCGGCCGCTGCACGTCTACGCCAATGAAAACGAGGCTCTCATGGCCTATAACGAGGGCGCCATCGGCCCCCACTGCCCCATTCTGGTGCGCCGCACCCTGACGGTGGATGGTGAGACCTATACCCGGGTGGTGGAGATTACTCCGGGCCGGATCATCTTCAACCAGAACATTCCCCAGGACCTGGGCTTTGTAGACCGGACCGACATGAACCATGTGTGCGACTACGAGATCACCGAGACCTGCGGAAAGAAGCAGCTGGGCAAGATTGTCGACAAGACCATCAACAAGCACGGCTTCACTGTTGCCGCAGAGGTGCTGGACGCCATTAAGGCCACCGGCTACAAGTACTCCACCCGTGCAGCTATCACGGTGTCTATCGCGGATATGACCATCCCGCCCAAGAAGTATGAGATGGTGGCCGCCTCCGAGCAGGCGGTGCTGGACATCGAGAACCAGTACAAGATGGGCTTCATGACCGAGCACGAGCGGTATAAGCAGGTGGTACAGGTCTGGGAGAAGACCACCGAGGACGTCTCCAAGGCCCTGCAGGAGAACTTGGACCGCTACAACCCCATCTTCATGATGGCGGACTCCGGCGCCCGTGGCTCCATGAAGCAGATCCGCCAGCTGGCCGGTATGCGCGGATTGATCGCCAACACCGCCGGCAAGACCATCGAGATTCCCATCAAGGCCAACTACCGCGAGGGCCTGACCGCTCTGGAGTACTTCATCTCCAGCCGCGGCGCCCGGAAGGGCCTGGCCGATACCGCCCTTCGGACCGCGGACTCTGGCTACCTGACCCGCCGCATGGTGGATGTCTCTCAGGACGTCATCATCCGTGAGGAGGACTGCGGTGTGACCCATGGCATTAAGGTCTCCGAGATCAGCGAGAACGGGCAGGTCATCGAGAAGTTCTCCGACCGGCTCCATGGACGCTTCCTAGTGGGAGATGTGGTGGACGCCGAGACCGGCGAGGTTCTAATCTCCAACTCGCAGATGATGACCTCCGCTGACGCCAAGATTCTGGAGAGCCGCAAGTGGGTCCAGAAGAACCCCCGGGCCGAGGACGCATGTGCCTTCGATCCCGCGGTTGACGAGCACCCCACCGTCATGATCCGGACAGTGCTCACCTGCAAGGCTCACAGCGGCGTGTGCGCCAAGTGCTACGGCATGAACCTGGCTACGCAGAATCCCGTGGGCCCTGGAGAGGCTGTCGGCATCATTGCTGCACAGTCCATCGGTGAGCCAGGCACCCAGCTGACCATGCGGACGTTCCACACCGGCGGACTGGCCGGCGGCGACATCACCCAGGGTCTTCCCCGCGTGGAGGAGCTGTTCGAGGCCCGCAGACCTAAGAGAATGGCGACACTGGCGGAGATCGGCGGTAAGGTGAAGTTTGAAGAGGCCAGCAAGGGAAGCCTCCTGAACATCATCATTACTGCGGACGATGGCGATACCCGTACCTACGCAGTGCCCCACACGGGACTGCAGGTGAAGGACGGCGACGTGATTGAGGCCGGCACCCAGCTGACTTACGGCGCGCTGAACCCCCACGACGTGCTGCGCATCCGCGGCGCCGACGCGGTGTATAATTACCTGATTCAGGAGGTCCTGCGGGTGTACCGCCAGCAGGGCGTGGACATCAATGATAAGCACATTGAGGTCATTGTCCGTCAGATGATGCGCAAGGTCCGTCTGGAGGACGCGGGCGACACCAAGCTGCTGGACGGCTCCATGGTGGATGTTTTGGAGCTGGACGACGCCAACGAGGAGATCGAGCGCCGCAACGCTGCCGGCGAGACCAACGAGGCCGGGGAACCCCTACGCAAGGCTGTGGGCACCCAACTCCTCATGGGCATCACTAAGGCATCTCTCGCTACGGATTCCTTCCTCTCGGCAGCCTCCTTCCAGGAGACTACAAAGGTTTTGACGGAGGCCGCCATCAAGGGCAAGGCCGATCACTTGCTGGGCCTGAAGGAGAACGTGATTATCGGCAAGCTGATCCCGGCCGGCACGGGCTTGCAGGCATACAACAGTTTTGCGGATGCGCCCGCTGAAATTCCGGCTATGGAAGAAGCGGAGCCTGTTCTTGAAGGCTGAGGTATTTGCGTGAATGGGGAAAGAGGGCCGCGGAAATCCCGCGGCCCTCTTTGAATTAAGAAGAGCATGCTATGGCTTCGGCATGATAAAAGTCTGCTCACCGTGACTTTCGTCCGTCACAGTTCCGGCGGGGAAGTGAATCACGATATTGCCCTCTTCGTCCACTGTGAAGGAAGTGGTCTCGTCGATGGCAGCATAATCCGTCAGAGGCTTATCATCCTCAATAGGAAAGTAGACTACCTCCGGTGTCTTTTCCATCCGGTTTTCCATCTGCATGGTAATGGTCTCCACCAGATAGGACTGGTAATCCGCCCCGCAGAGGGACTCCAGGGTAGCATTTTCTTCCGTGGGCGTGTCTAGGTTGACGGCTGGATCAGCAGGAGTCTCCGCAGGGGCAGGGCTTTCTGCGGCAGAAGACGGCCCGGAATCCGCGGAGGAGCTGCAGGCTGTCAGGACGAGGAGCAGGGAGAACAGCACAGCAAGATAAGGGAATCTGGTTATGAGAATACGTTTCATCATGTAGACCTCCTTTTATATGGTGCATTTAATAGACGGAGTACTTGAACAGGAAGTTTCGAGGGAGACGGCACTCCCCCAATTTACAAATGTTTCCTCAGATTTTCAGAGACCGTGTTCTCAAAAAATGATATTGACGAATGTTGGAAGTCATGGTATAATCTTAATCCGTGTGGATAGATTCCGCGAATTTTGCCATGCGATTCAGGAGGAAGCCGTGATCACGGAGCTGAGTTCCCAAGAGAAGGTCATCGGCGTGAAACAGTCCCGCAAAGCCATCCGGGAGGGGCGGGCGAAACAGGTGTATCTTGCCTGTGACGCTGACCCGGCCATCGTTGATCCAGTGGCTGAAAGCTGTGCGATGGCCGGCATTCCTGTGGAGCAGAGTCACACCATGGCCCAGCTGGGCCAGGCCTGCCGTATCACCGTGGGCGCTGCTGTGGTCGCTGTTCTATAATTTGGTTTTTTTCGGAATAACTATCAGGTTTTCCGCAAAAAATAAAGGCTGCCTAGTGTGGCCGCCCAATTCACGAAGAAAGGAGAACGTAAATGCCTACTTTTAACCAGCTGGTCCGTAAAGGAAGAGAACAGGCTACCTACAAGTCCACTTCTCCCGCTCTGCAGTTTGGTCTGAATACCCTCAAGACCAAGACCACCGACCTTCCTTCTCCCCAGAAGAGAGGCGTGTGCACCGCCGTGAGAACCGCGACTCCTAAGAAGCCCAACTCCGCTCTGCGTAAGATCGCCCGTGTGCGCCTGACCAACGGCTATGAGGTCACCGCCTATATTCCCGGCGTGGGCCACTCCCTGCAGGAGCACTCTGTGGTCATGATCCGTGGTGGTCGTGTGAAGGACCTCCCCGGCGTCCGGTACCACATCATCCGCGGTACGCTGGACACCCAGGGTGTTCAGGGCCGCATGCAGGGCCGTTCCAAGTACGGTGCCAAGCGCCCCAAGCAGAAGTAAGTTCTGCGAAACTCTGAAAGCTTTGCCGAATAGGTTTATATATATTTTTGTATAGGGAAACCTCTTTGGCAGGCATACACGGAAGGCTGGAATACGCCTTTTGAGTACCTATGAGATCATAGAATGATTATGAAGGAGGGAAGCATAGTGCCCAGAAGAGGTAATGTTCCCAAGAGAGAAGTTCTGCCCGATCCTATCTACGGTTCCGTTCTGGTGACAAAGCTGATCAACAGCATCATGCTGGACGGCAAGAAGGGCGTGGCGCAGAAGGTGGTCTACGCGGCCTTTGACCAGATCAAGGAGAAGACCGAGAAGGACCCCGTTGAAGTGTTTACCCAGGCAATGGAAAATGTGATGCCCAGCCTGGAAGTCAAGGCCCGCCGTGTGGGCGGCGCCAACTATCAGGTGCCCATGGAGGTACGGCCTGTCCGCCGTCAGACCCTGGGTCTGCGCTGGCTGACCACGTATTCCCGCGCCCGCAGCGAGCGCACCATGGCGGAGCGTCTGGCTGGTGAGCTGATGGACGCCGCCAATAATACCGGCGCCGCTGTGAAAAAGCGCGAGGAAGTCCACAAGGCCGCCGAGGCCAACAAGGCTTTCGCACACTTCCGCTGGTAAGTTAGGAGATACAGTATGCCGAGAAAAACAACCCTTGAAAACACCAGAAATATCGGCATTATGGCTCACATCGACGCAGGCAAAACAACGACAACCGAGCGTATTTTGTTCTACACCGGCGTGAACTATAAGATCGGTGAGACCCACGACGGCACCGCCACCATGGACTGGATGGCTCAGGAGCAGGAGCGCGGTATCACCATCACCTCCGCCGCCACCACGTGTTTCTGGTCTGGTTCCAGCAACCAGTACCCCTCCACCCGGATCAACATCATTGACACCCCGGGCCACGTGGACTTCACCGTGGAGGTGGAGCGCTCTTTGCGTGTGCTGGACGGCTCTGTGACCGTCCTGTGCGCCAAGGGCGGTGTAGAGCCCCAGTCTGAGACGGTGTGGCGCCAGGCCGATAACTACAAGGTTCCCCGCATGATCTATGTCAACAAGATGGACATCATGGGTGCGGACTTCTACAATGTGCTGCGGATGGTGGGCGACCGCCTTAAGTGCAACGCAGTGCCCATCCAGCTGCCCATCGGCGCTGAGGATACTTTCCGGGGCATCATCGATCTCATTGAGATGAAAGCGGATGTCTACTATGACGATCTGGGCAAGGACATGCGTGTGGAGGACATCCCCGCCGACATGATGGACCTGGCCAACGAGTATCATGAGAAGTTGATGGACGCCGTGTCCATGTTTGACGATGAGATCATGGAGGCGTATCTGGGCGGTGAGGAAGTGCCTCTGCCCAAGATCCGTGCGGCCATCCGGAAGGCCACCATCGATAACGAGATGGTTCCCGTGGTCTGCGGCACCTCTTACAAGAATAAGGGCGTGCAGAAGCTGCTGGACGCCATTGTGGATTATATGCCTTCCCCAGTGGACATCCCCGCCATCAAGGGTGTCAACCCCAAGACGGACGAGGAGGAAGAACGCCACTCCGACGACAACGCACCCTTCTCCGCTTTGGCTTTCAAGATTATGACCGACCCCTATGTGGGCCGTCTGAGCTTCTTCCGGGTGTACTCCGGTCATTTGGCCACTGGTTCCGCGGTGCTCAACAGCACCAAGAACGTTAAGGAGCGCATTGGCCGCATCCTGCAAATGCACGCCAACCACCGGGAGGATCTGGAGGAGGTCTATTCCGGCGACATCGGTGCCGCCGTGGGTCTGAAGAACACCACCACCGGCGACACGCTCTGTGATGAGAAGGCTCCCATCATTCTGGAGTCCATGGAGTTCCCCGAGCCCGTGATCCGTGTGGCGATTGAACCCAAAACCAAGGCCGGCCAGGAGAAGATGACTATGGGCCTTGTGAAGCTGGCTGAGGAGGACCCCACCTTCAAGACCTACACGGACGAGGAGACGGGGCAGACCATCATCGCCGGTATGGGCGAGCTGCACCTGGAGATCATCGTGGACCGTCTGCTCCGCGAGTTTAAGGTGGAGGCCAACGTGGGTGCCCCGCAGGTTGCCTACAAGGAGACCATCAAGAAGGCTGTTGATCAGGACACCAAGTATGCCCGCCAGTCCGGCGGCAAGGGCCAGTATGGTCATGTCAAGATTCACGTGGAGCCCAACGAGTCCGGAAAGGGATACGAGTTTGTCAACGCCATCGTGGGCGGCGCCATCCCCAAGGAGTATATTCCCGCGGTGGACGCTGGTATCCAGGGTGCCATGAACGCCGGCGTGCTGGCCGGCTTCCCGGTGGTGGATGTGAAGGTTACGCTGTATGATGGTTCCTATCATGAGGTGGACTCCTCTGAAATGGCCTTTAAGATTGCCGGTTCCATGGCTTTCAAAGAGGCCTGCCGGAAGGCCGACCCCACACTGCAGGAGCCGATCATGAAGGTCAGTGTCATCGTGCCCGACGAGTATATGGGCGATGTGATTGGCGATCTGAATGCCCGCCGCGGACAGATCGTGAAGCTGGAGGCCCGCAGTGGCGCCCAGCAGATCGACGCCAATGTGCCTCTGGCCGAGATGTTTGGCTATGCTACCGACCTCCGCTCCCGTACGCAGGGCCGCGGCCAGTATACGATGGAGCCCAGTCACTACGTGGAGATTCCCAAGAATATCCGGGATAAGATCGTGGAGACCCGCACCAAGCCCCAGGGCTGAGCGGGCATGGCGAAATGTGGATATTTCGTTGTTGATTTTCTCTGCGATATACGGTAAAATAGGCAGTGCTGATAATTGCATTGCTACAAATGTATTTTGAAAACTGACAGGAGGATTTTCAAATGGCGAAGCAGAAATTTGAAAGAACTAAGCCCCATGTAAACATTGGCACCATCGGTCACGTGGACCATGGCAAGACCACCCTGACCGCCGCTATCACCAAGTGGCTGTCTCTGCAGGGCAAGGCTCAGTTCGAGGCCTATGACAGCATTGATAAGGCTCCCGAGGAGAAGGAGCGCGGCATTACCATCAACACCGCTCACGTGGAGTATGAGACGGAGGCCCGTCACTATGCCCACGTGGACTGCCCGGGCCACGCCGACTATATCAAGAACATGATCACCGGCGCTGCTCAGATGGATGGCGCCATCCTGGTCATTGCCGCTACCGACGGCCCCATGGCTCAGACGAAGGAGCACATCCTGCTGGCCCGTCAGGTGGGCGTGCCCGCCATCGTGGTGTTCCTGAACAAGTGCGATCAGGTGGACGACGAGGAGCTGCTGGAGCTGGTGGAGATGGAGGTCCGTGAGACCCTGTCCAACTATGAGTTCCCCGGTGATGACATCCCCGTGATCAAGGGCTCCGCGCTGAACGCGCTGGTTTCTGAGTCCACGGACCCCAATGCTCCCGAGTATGCCTGCATCAAGGAGCTGATGGACGCTGTTGACAGCTATATCCCCACTCCTCCCCGTGACGATTCTCTGCCCTTCCTGATGCCCGTTGAGGACGTGTTCACCATCTCCGGCCGCGGCACTGTCGCCACCGGCCGTGTGGAGCGTGGCCAGCTGAAGCTCTCCGAGGAAGTGGAGATCGTCGGCCTGATGGACGAGAAGAAGAAGACCGTTGTTACTGGTATCGAGATGTTCCACAAGCTGCTGGATTACGCTGAGGCCGGCGACAACATCGGCGCGCTGCTGCGTGGTGTGGATCGTAACGGCATCGAGCGCGGCCAGGTTCTGGCCAAGCCCGGCTCCATCCATCCCCACACCAAGTTCAAGGGCCAGGTGTACGTCCTGTCCAAGGATGAGGGTGGCCGTCACACTCCGTTCTTCAACAACTATCGTCCTCAGTTCTATTTCCGTACCACGGACGTGACCGGTGTCATCACCCTGCCTGAGGGCACTGAGATGTGCATGCCCGGCGATAACGTGGAGATGAGCGTTGAGCTGATCACCCCCATCGCCATTGAGAAGGGACTGCGCTTCGCTATCCGCGAGGGTGGCCGTACCGTCGGTTCCGGTGCTGTGACCGAGGTCGAGGAGAAGTAATTTTTCCCCACAAATTGAAAAAGACTGCTGCTTGTGCAGCAGTCTTTTTTTCTACCTGCGCTGATGGACAATCTAAGAGACCGTGTGTTATGATGAGGCCATAAAAACAGGAGTCAAGGCGGGAACTGATATGGCACGAAGACTGGAACATACTGTAGGGTCTTATGGCAAGATTTTTTTGATTGGCATGCTTATTGGCGGGATATGCCGGCTGGCCGATTACTTCCCCGGAGACACTCTGTGGAGCCTTTCCTCTATCCAGACACTGTTGGGCTTCTGGGTGATTACCAATACCTTGATTGTGCTGTTCAGCACCTCGCATCTTTGCGCCGGAGAGAGTTCATTTCTGTATATGTTTGGAATGACACTGAGCTTTTATGGGCTGCAGGCAGTTCTTGGAACTTTTATCCCTCTGCTTTCCGGGGGATTTCGGTTTTCGCTGTTCGTGATGCTTTCCCTTCTCTCCATTCCCTGCGGTATGGCGGCGTTTTTTCTCTACGACTGGAACAGGGACCGAGAACTCAGCTCCATTCTGTACGCACTGCCGGTGGGGGCTTTGGCCGCGGAGGCGGCTGCCCTTGCCATCTACCTCTCAAGTCATCAGAAATTCTTGTTCCAGCTCCTGATGGACGGCGTGGGTATGCTGGCCTTCGGAGCCTTGTTTTATCGAAGGACCAGGAACAGGAAGCTCTTTATATCTTCGCCCTGATTGCGAGCACGCTGGCGTTTTATGCGCTGGTCTATCACAGAGAACTGGCTGTGTAGGACTTCTCCCCGGACCCAGGATGAACGCAGAGAATCAGGACCGCTGTGCGGACAAGCTGTGCTTTTCCGGCAGCGGATGCCCCGGTCCATGGGTGCCATGAGCCGGGGACTTTTGCAAAATGCCACCATTAGGTATCCGATTCCGGATAGGCCAGAATATCTTGGAACCCGTCAGACCCGGGACAGCAGACATCTCCCGCCACGGGAAGATCCTCGCAGACATACAGATTGATTTGTACGCCGGTGGACCGGCCGGGATAGTTGGTTACAGCATAGGTATACCGCGCTACCTGTTTGCCACAGCTCTCGGATAGGTCAAAGCCCTGCTCTTTTTGCAGCTGATTGTATGAAAGGTAAGGTTCCGTCAATGTTGCCGGCAGCAGGAACTGCAGAGTCTCCAACGGCTCGGTTTCGATCTCCCAGCCTAAGGACTGCAGATAGGCTACCCGTTGGGGATTGTCAGTGAGCTGGGGCAGATCGGCATTGCCGCCTTTTTGAAAATGTCCGGCCAAAATGACCAGTGCTGCGATGACTGCTCCAATGACAATGACAGTCAACACAGCTTTTTTCTTGGAAAACCGTGTGGTGAAAATCAGCATCTTGCATCCCTCCTGTCAGTTCCATATTCAATTCTGAGAAAGAATATGATAGAATACAATACAAAAGGGGGACAGAGTCATGGAGAAGCAGCGGCTGGACAAGATCATCGCCTCGACAGGCCGGTTTTCCAGGCGGGAGGTCAAGGACCTGATTCGCCATGGGCGGGTTTGGGTAGACGGAGCGCCCGCCTGTTCCGCCCAGGATCAGGTAGACCCAGAGACAGTGGCGATTACGATAAACGGAGAGCCTATGCTCTACCGCCGGTTTACCTGGGTGATGCTGAACAAGCCTGCTGGGTATCTCTCCGCCACGGAGGACGGACGGGGGACCACGGTGCTGGATTTGCTGCCACCGGAGCTGCGGCGTCAGAACCTCTTTCCCGTGGGACGCCTGGATAAGGATACGGAGGGACTGCTGCTTCTGACCAATGAGGGCGCTCTGGCGCACCATCTGCTCTCTCCACGTCACCATGTGGACAAGGAATATTTTGTGCGGGTGGCTGGGCGCTTGACAGAAGAGGACTGCCGGGCTTTTTCAGCCGGGATGGTTTTGCAGGATGGGCTGGTCTGCCAGCCGGCGGAGTTGAAAATTTTGACGGCAGGGAACGGCAGCGAAGCCTGTGTGACTCTGCGGGAGGGCAAGTTCCACCAGGTAAAGCGAATGCTGGCTGCCCGGGGGACCCCGGTGGTATATCTGGAGAGGATTCGAATGGGCAATCTGTGCCTGGACCCGTCACTTTCACGGGGGAGCTTTCGCTTTTTGACAGATTATGAAGTAGAGCGGCTGAGGGAATTGTAACGCCTTCTAGGGAAACATAAAACTTCAACAAAAATTCCACAATTTTTTTGTTGAAAAGAGAAGAAAAGTCTTGCGTTTTGTCAAAAGTCCCGGTATAATATAGGCGTTGACAAGTTGCACAAAGAGAATAAGTGATGAGATTGAATGGAGGGCGGTCATGTCTGGGAGAATTTTTCAAAACGTGGTGCTGCAGTTAAAGGAAAATACGGACCGCACTGTTGGTGTGATTGACGGCGAGGGTATTGTCATCGCTTGCAGCGAGCTGTCCATGATTGGTCAGCGCTGGGCGGAGTATGTGCCTGTTGTCAACAGCGCTGCCGGCAGTATGATTTCTTCTGACGGGAAGACGTTCAAGGCCTTGGCTGGGTGGGGAAACCAATTCGATTACGCGGTGTTTGCCTTTGGCGACAATGAGGTGAGCAAGACTGTGTGTGCGCTGGCCACGGTATCGTTAAACGCGGCCAAGGCCTATTATGAGGAAAAGCATGACCGGGGAACGTTCATCAAGGATATCATTTCCGACAATATCATGCTGGGCGACATTTACATGCGGGCCAAGGAGCTGCGGGTCGGCGCAGATATTCCACGGGGTGTTTTTGTGGTGCGCTCGCTGAAAAAGGGGGAGTCTGTTCCCACGGATACGGTGCAGGCACTGTTCCCTGACCGGCAGAGTGATTTTGTCCTGAGTGTTGGGGACGGAGATGTGGCGCTGATCCGCCAGATGCCCGAGGGCTCCAATGTGAAGGAACTGAACAAGATTGCCGTCTCCATTGAGGAGGCGCTCCGGGTGGAAGGCGAGAGCACGGTAGTGGTGGGCATCGGAACCATTGCCATCCATCTGCGGGATCTGGCCAAGAGCTATAAGGAGGCCCAGATTGCCATCGAGGTGGGCAAGGTGTTTGACACGGAGAAGTACGTCATCAACTATGAGAACCTGGGCATTGGCCGACTGATCTATCAGCTTCCGACGACGTTGTGCGAGATGTTCCTTCAGGAGGTTTTCAAGAAGAATCCCATTGACGCGCTGGACCGGGAGACCCTGTTTACCATTCATAAATTCTTTGAAAATAACCTGAATGTATCCGAGACCGCAAGAAAGCTCTTTGTACATCGGAATACGCTGGTGTACCGGCTGGAAAAGATTAAGAAGCTGACAGGTCTAGACCTGCGGGAGTTCGACGACGCGATCACCTTTAAGGTGGCGCTGATGGTCAAGAAGTATTTGACTTCCAGAGGAATTGAATCCTGAAAAAGGCGGCGGACAAAAGTCCGCCGCCTTTTTGCATGCATATTGCGCCATGAGACCAGAGCCGCTGTGAGAGTGTGCGTTTCGCGCAGCCCGGCATATTTTGGCTCAGGAATGTTCGGCCCAGATGAAATGCTCCCTTTCGGCACCGATCTCAAAATGATACTTTCCAATTCCAAGGTCCACGTCGGCAAACGCACCTCTGCCGTAAGACATGGAGACTCTTTCGCCGTCACCCTCAATCTGAAAGGCCTGCCGATTCAGTGCGGTTGGCGCCAGGAGCACGGCACGCACACCCTCTATAAACCAGTCCGGGGCTTTTCCATGGTAATGGCTGATGTCCTCCGGACGTTTGGACTTGTGGGGGACGCCTTGAGTAGCTCCATAGCCGATGGCAATTAGACCAATGATTTTTTCCGTTCCGGCAGAATCGGCGTTTTTTTGAACGCCCTTCTTGTTAAAGGTGCCGCCAACCCACCAGGAGTTCAAGCCCAGTGTCTGCGCATACAACATCACGTCTGCACCGCAGTACCCCAGACGCTCCTCCACCGTGGGACCAGCGGGGGCGGACAAAATGATATAATTGCGAACTCCTTTAGCCAGAATCAGCCTGAGCAGAGGGCCAAAGGCTTCGATATTCTCTGTTATCAACTGCATGTGCAGACGGTAGGCTTCGTTATTTTTCTGGATGCGCTCTGCCAAGAGCCGTATGACCTCTGACGGAAGCGGACGATCGATATAAGACCGAACCGTGTGCCGCTGCTCCATCGCTTCTTTCAAATCCATAGTCAACCTCCGCATGTCCCGTATTTTCATTCAGTATATCAGATTGATACGGATATTTCCAGCTGGCCGGCGGCGTTTGGTGGCAAAGCGACAGTGAAATTATCCCGTCACAGATTGAAGATAGGCGACGAGACTTGGATAGGGCGGTTGAAACACTGCTTTTTCGACACTGGAATCCAGTGTCTCGGGCGATCAAGGGAGAGATGAACCCCCATGATCCACGATCTCTGGAAAAAGAGAATCTATAGTTGCATTGTGGCAAAAAACCAGATATAATGTAAAATGTCATTACATTATGTCGACTGGCCGGGAGGATGGAAAATCCCCAGCCGGGACAGCATGCGAGGTGTGGGCATGATTCGGTTGAAAGATGTGGAGATGGAGTATGATAATGGGACACGGGCGATCCAGGGGATCAGTCTGACCATTGAGGATGGGGAGTTCGTCTTTCTGGTCGGCCCCTCCGGTTCCGGAAAGTCGACAATTATTAAGCTGCTCACCAGTGAGGTGGAACCCAGTGCCGGACGGATTATGATCAACGGTTTCTCTGTGAGCAACATTTCCGGCCGGCAGATTCCACTGATGCGGCGGACGCTGGGGGTTATTTTTCAGGATTTCCGCCTGATTGAGAAAAAGACTGTGTATGAAAATTTGGAATTTGTTATGCGGGCGGTGGGTGCCAGCCCCAAGGAGATAAAAAAACGGATTCCCTACGTGCTGAATTTGGTGGGGCTGGAGCAAAAGAGCAAAAGCCACCCGACCGAACTCTCCGGCGGCGAACAGCAGCGGGTTGCTATTGCCCGGGCACTGGTGAACAACCCCAACACCATCATCGCTGACGAGCCCACTGGAAACCTGGACCCAGAGCGGTCCTTGGAATTGATGAGCCTGTTGGTGAAAATTAATCAGCTGGGTACCACAGTGGTGGTAGTGACCCATGAGAAGGACCTGGTGGACCGGTTTGGCAAGCGGGTGGTTACGATTGAGGCTGGCCGGGTGGTCAACGACAGTATTGGCGGCTATGTGGGAGGACGGATTCATGGGTAAGCACGATTTCAAATACTTCTTCCATGAGGGCCTTTCCAACATGTTCAGCCATGGCTTCATGTCCTTTGCGGCGATTGGCATTACGGTGGCGTGCCTGCTGATTATGGGAACATTTACTCTGGTGGCTGTGAATGCCAATGAGCTGCTGGCAGACCTGGAGCAGGAAAATGAAATTTTGGCCTACGTGGACGACAGCTATACCAGAGCGCAGGCCAGGGCGCTGCAAAGCGAATTGGAGGCGCTGGACAATGTTGCCTCTGTTACATTTATCAGCAAGGAAGAAGCTACCGCCAGTTTCGAGGAGCAGTATGAGGATGAGGCGGTGCTGCAGGACTTAGACCCAGAGATTTTTGAGGACCGTTATGCCATCAAGGTGAAGGATCTGACCAAGCAGAACCAGACGGTGGAGCTGGTGAAGGCGGTGGAGGGCATCTCCGATGTCAACGCTCACGAGGAAATCGCAGGCGGCTTTATCACCGTGCGGAATGTGGCCACGGTGGTATGTGTGGCGCTGATTGCCATTTTATTTGTGGTGTCAGTATTCATCATCTCCAACACCATCAAGCTCACGACCTTTGACCGACGGGATGAGATCGCCATCATGCGTATGGTAGGCGCAACGAATGGCTTTATCCGCTGGCCGTTTGTCTACGAGGGCTTTATGCTGGGGCTTCTCAGCGCGGTGATTGCCTTTTTGCTGCAGTGGGGGCTGTACGAGGCGGTAGCCCAGGGTGTGGACACCAATGACACGTTGCAGCTAATCCGGATTATCCCTTTCCGGGAGCTGTGGCCAGTGGTGGCTGGGACCTTTGCTGGTGCCGGGATTCTCATTGGCGTGGGCGGCAGCCTCTCGGCAATTCGTAAGTTTTTACAGGTATGAGCCGCCTTGTCAAAGCGGATTGGGAGGTACTATGAAAAAGAGATGGAGACGAACGGGCCGCGTGCTGGTGGCTCTGCTGCTGGCGGTTTGCAGCCTGAGTGTGAATCTGTCGCCGGTTTTGGCAGTGACCCAGGCGGACATTGATGCCCTCAAGGACGACGCCGGCGATCTGAGCGCACAGCGTAAGGAACTCGAGAAGAAGCTGGATGCACTGGCTGATGATAAGAGCAGCGCCATGGAGCGCAAGAACCTGCTGGATCAGCAGATTGCCAATACCTCTGCACAGATCAGCAATGTGGAGGCGCAGATTTCCAAATATGCCTCGCTGATCAGCGAAAAAGAGCAGGAGCTGGCGGAGGCGGAGGAGCAGGAGGCCGCCCAGTACGAGCTGTTTTGTCAGCGGGTGCGGGCAATGGAGAAGCGGGGCACCGTGTCCTATTGGTCTGTTCTCTTCAACGCGGAGAGCTTTACGGACCTGCTCTCCAGGGTGGATTTCATCAATGAGATCATGGCCTCTGACCAGCGGGTGATCGACGATTTGAAAGCCCTGCAGGAGCAAATTGAGGAGACAAAAGCCTCTTTGGAGGACAACAAGGCGGAGGAGGAAGCTGCCAAGGCGGACCTTGTGAGCAAGAAAAAAGAGCTGGATGCGCAGCGTACCGCCGCTAACAAAGTGATCCAGGAGCTTACAGCCACGGAGAACGAGACAGAGGCTGTCCTCAGCGAAATGGAGGCGGAAGAGGAGGCCATTCAGGCTGAGATTCAACGCCTGAGCCGGGAGCTGGCGGCGCAGCAGGCGGCCAACGGTCAGCCAGTGGAGAGTAACCCCGGCGGATATATCTGGCCGGTAAGCAGCCGTTATATCACCTCCACGGTGGGCGGACGAACTTCTCCGGGCGGTATCGGCTCCACCAACCATAAGGGCACCGACATCGGCCGGGTGGGCTACACCTCCTCGGTATACGCCTCCAAGGCCGGCACGGTGATTGTGGCGACCTACTCCAAGTCCTACGGCAACTATGTGGTTATCTCCCACGGCAGTGGCAACACCACGCTTTACGCCCACATGAGCAGCATCAAAACATCTGTGGGGGCGTATGTAAATCAGGGGGATGTGATTGGCATCACCGGCTCCACCGGCAACTCCACAGGTCCTCATCTCCATTTTGAGGTCACGGAGAACGGCGTCCGGGTGAATCCTCTGAGCGGCCATGGTGCGGAGCCCCGTATGGGTTACCTCACCGGGTATACCCTCTCTGCATCAGCTTAAAGAATCATAATCGAGCCTCCCGTCCCATATCATGGGACGGGAGGTTTTGCTCATGATTGGTATGTTGCTTTGGAAGCCCCCGGGAAAACGGGAAAAAGCGGTTCAGGTTCGGGAGCGGAGCATTCTGCACACGCGGTTTTTCTGCGCGGAAATCACCAGGGGCCCCAAGACGCCCGAGGTTGCCTTGCGGCGGAGGGTGGCGTCCGCCGTGAAGCGCCTGCGCAGACAGAATATCACGCAGGTGGTGCTGCCGGAGGATTTTCCCTACCTGGATCAACTGACAAAGGGTGGCCTGAGGCCGGTGTCCACGCTCCCACTGCGGCGGGCAATTGCGGCGGACTGGGTCCGCTGGTCCCTGCTGGAACGGGGGATTCCAACAGCGGGGGCCAGGGTGGCGGTGTGTGCCGCATCACTGACGGGGGAGGTGGTGCGGACGGTGACGGAGCTAGTGCTACGGCACCGGTATGTGTTGCTGGACCTGCCCTACGGCGGGGAGGATCTTTGCCGGCAGCTGCGGCGGGAGTATGGAGTCTCCCTGCTGCTGGGGCCATCGCAGGAACAGCTGGAGGGCGCAGAGGCCGCGGTGCTCTTTGACCCGCGGACAGACTGCCGCGGCTCCGGACGGATCTTGCTGTACGATGAAAAAGAGCCGCTGCCGCCTCTGGGACTGCCGCCGGCTCTGGAGGAAAAGCTGCCCGACGGCGTCAATCGGGGACAGCTCTTATCAGTCCTGCGGGAGGCGGGAAGTATTCGACAGATCTCTGTCGGATCGTAAGGCGGGCCTTTGGCCCGCTTTTTTCATACCAACATATTGTCTCGTCCCTGTGGTGAGGGAGGCACATGACGGTGATATCGTTCTTGACGGAGGTTCGACAGTCTCGGTCAGCAGCAGGTTCCGTTTGTTTTTCTGTGAGAGTTGCGTGTTGGACTCTCTGGAATATCATTTTCTATGCAAGAGTAGGCAAAGACCTAGAAGAAATCTGCTATGCAGCTGCGGCAGGAGGGGCGTACCATATATCCTGATGGCATCCAGAGGGTTTTTGACATTTTCATAGGGAAGCTTCCGCTGGAATGAGATCAAAATGATGATGGGATCATACAGACGGGGAAGAGACGGATGCAGGGAGAGGTGGCGGTCTTCCGGGAACGACCCTTGACATTCTGAAATTCAGACACTATAATACTACACTGTCATCATATAATAAAATAGGCATCCGTAGGGAAAAACGTCATTTTCTTCCTGCAAAATGCCGTGGAAAGGATTAACAACATGGAAAAAGAATACAAAATGAGTGCGGCACGGGCTCAGGAATTACAGGAAGAGCTGAACTATCTGAAAACAACCCGCAGTGACGAGGTGGCGGAGCAGATCAAGGTGGCCCGCGGCTTTGGCGATCTGAGCGAAAACAGTGAATATGACGAGGCGAAGAACGAGCAGGGCAAGCTGTACTCCCGCATTGCTGAGCTGGAGGAGATCGTGCAACACCTGGTCATCGTGGATGAGAGCAGCATGGGCACGGATGTGGTGGCCATTGGCTGCAAGGTGACGGTGGAGGATGCCAGCGGCAAGGAGCTGCCCCCCTACTGGATCGTAGGTTCTCAGGAGGCAGACCCCATGCACGGCGTGATCTCCGAGGATTCCCCCTTCGGCAAGGCGTTTTTGGGCGCGAAGGTGGGCGACTCCGTGACCGTGGAGGCCCCCCGGGGTGCCGTGGTCTACACGCTAAAGAAGATTGAGCGCTGAGAGGTACCAAGATGGCTGAACAAAAGAACAACCCCCAGGCCGAGCAGGATCTGGGTCAACAGACGAAGATCCGGCGGGAAAAGCTGGCTGTGCTCCAAAACCAGGGGAAAGACCCTTTCCAGACCACCCGCTTTGACTGGGACACCACTTCCGGGCAGATTAAGGAGAACTTTGATGCCATGGAGGGGCGGAGTGTGAAGGTAGCTGGCCGGCTCATGAGCAAGCGGGGCATGGGCAAAGTCAGTTTCTGCGATCTCCAGGACCGGGACGGCCGCATCCAGCTTTATGCCCGTCAGGACGAGATGGATGAGGCCGCCTATCAGGAGTTCAAAAAATATGATATCGGTGACATTGTAGGTGTGGACGGCGAGGTATTCCGCACCCAGCGGGGAGAGATGAGCGTCCGGGCCAGGACGATTACCCTGCTCTCCAAGTCGCTCCTGCCTTTGCCGGAGAAGTTCCACGGCCTGACCAACACAGAGCTGCGCTACCGCCAGCGGTATGTGGATCTCATGGTGAACCCAGAGGTCAAGCGGAATTTCGTGCTTCGCTCCCAGTTCATCCGGCATGTACGGGAGTTCCTGGACAGCCGCGGCTATATGGAGGTGGAGACCCCTGTTTTGAATACCATTTCCGGCGGCGCCACGGCCCGTCCCTTTATCACCCATCACAACACGCTGGATATCGACATGTATATGCGCATCGCCACGGAGCTGCCCTTGAAGCGGCTCATTGTCGGCGGACTGGACCGGGTATATGAGATCGGCCGTATCTTCCGCAACGAGGGTATGGACCCCAAGCACAACCCGGAGTTCACCACCGTGGAGCTCTATCAGGCCTACACAGATTTCAACGGCATGATGGACCTTTTTGAGGAGTTATTGTCCTCTGCGGCGCAAAAGCTCTTGGGCACCTATCAGGTAGAATGGCAGGGGGAGAAGATCGACCTGACCCCCGGCTGGCCCCGTCTTCCCATGCATGAAGCGGTAAAGCAGTATTGCGGCATCGACTTCATGACCATTGACAGTGACGACGAGGCGGTGGCCGCCGCCAAAGCCATCGGTGTGGAGCTGCTGGAGACAGCGGAGAAGACCTGGGGCAACGCCCTCTATGAATGCTTCGACCAGAAGGTGGAGGAAAAGCTGATCCAGCCCACCTTTATTACCATGCACCCGGTGGACGTGTCTCCCCTGGCTAAGCGCTCTCCCAAGGACCCCCGGCTGACGGAGCGGTTCGAGCTCTTCATCTGCCACAGCGAGATGGGCAATGCCTTCTCAGAACTCAACGACCCCATCGACCAGAGGGCTCGCTTCCAAAAGCAGGTAGAGCTGCGGGACCGAGGCGACGACGAGGCCGGCATGATGGATGACGACTTCATTACCGCTCTGGAGTACGGTATGCCCCCTACCGGCGGGCTTGGCATCGGCATTGATCGGTGCGTGATGATGCTGACAGGCTCTGACAGCATTCGGGAAGTCATTTTGTTCCCCACGATGAAGCCCCTCGATTGAGAAACCCTTGCAGCGCAAGGGGTTGCAGGCTTTTTCAACACAAGGAAGGCCGGTTTTACCCCCGTTTTACCCCCATTGACTGAAAAGAGGGGGCGGTTTTACCCCCAGAATTTACCCCCAAACTAATTGAAGAGAATGCCACATGAGAAATGCCCATGACGATTGAGTCATGGGCATTTTTTTAGGAATTGCGTATAAGTATTCAACATGAGCGACATCGCGGATATTAAAACTGCGCCTATGTTTCGTCCATCCATAGATTCTCGTTTGAGCGGTTTTCGAAATCTTCTTGTTCTGCCGGTGTTGCTGGACGGACCATAGTCTTCCCGCAATCAGGACAGGCCACCACATTTGTTTCAGAAAAGAGATAATGGCAATTATCACACGCATAAATCATCCATATCAAGCCTCGCTTTCGTGACTAAAGTATAGCACGGAGCGAGGCTTTTTTCAATTTAGACAGGAAGGAGGCCGGTGCGATGAAATGCTTGCTCAAATATCAGTGGATCAAACTCCCCCGTAATCAACTACCGCCCGGAAAGGGCATCATGGGCATATGGGCTCGCCTGGCTTCCAGGGCCGCCTTCCGAAGTGGGAAGGCAACCTACTGCGGCTATATCAACGAAGTGACGGTTGGAACCTGGGCTGGCGGTATTGTAGGCCTTAAAAGCATCATGGGGATGAAGCGGCGGCAGCAGGCTTTGGAGATGATGGACCGTCTCGCAGATCTTTCCTATATTGGGTACACACTGGATCCAAAATCGAAGAAACTTACATACAAGATCACAGATTGGGTTGTAAGGTGCTCTGGAGAGCCCTGTACGGGCCATGAGGCCGTTTACGTGACAGAGGGGTATGGTTTCCTATGCCTGCCCAGAAACGTCACACAGCGCCTTGTAGAGCAAGGCTATTCATTTGATGAGTCAGACGCATGGCTGGACCTTTGGTGCCACACGGTATGGCAGGAGCCGAGCAATGTGTTCTCTCATATGGCGCCGTCAGTCCAATTTGGGCAGTACGGTGCGGTTTTGACCTTGGAGTTCCTTGGCAGGCGTTGGAGATGGGAAAAGACGAAGGTCTGGCGCTTTTTCAGAAAACACGCGGATGCCTTCCCGCTGTATAAGCTGCCAGGTTCCTTTGGATGTCTGGTCTTCAATGCCGCTTATCCCACCGGTGAAAGAATACCGCAGCCCGCCATGGATCAAATAGAACGTATTTTGAGTGAAATACGTATTTTGGGCAGAAATGCGCGCAACAAAACATCAAGCGACCATGCCCAACTCTGCAAACTGGTTGCGTGGTATAGCCGTACCATTTTGCAGCAGGAGCAGACAAAAACTGGCCAAGCATCAGCGGTGGAGGGCCGTGTTGCACATTCGGACTGTAATAATACGCGTGCGTATTTTTCTCCGTGTAAGATTTTAGAGTATGTATGGGAGGACTGCCAAGGTGTCACTTCATGCATGGCGCGATTTGAATTTTTCCACAGTGTTTTGCCTCGGGCCGGACCTGTGGATCAGGATAACGGAGGTATTGAACATGACAGATTTGAAGGCATCCCCTTGTGGTGAAATGTCAGATCAGGGACAAGGCCCTTCTCAAAAACTGCTGCGCGACCTTTTGGAACGCAGAGGGCTTATAGAAGACTCCAGCATCAGAAATGAGAAAGCGCGGGTAGCTGAAAAGGAACTGCGCCGGAATATGTACCACAACACGCAGGTTATGCTTAAAAACTATCGTGATATCGTTTGGGCGCTGGAATGCTTTCCCGGTGAGACTGCCCAGGAACTGGAACAGCCTTTGAAGGATGTGGATGCGCTTCTCAGTGCGGTAGACGCTCAGATTGCTATGGGAAATGCAAAACTGGAGCACCGCCTGCTCAGCATCCGTAAGTCACGGCTGCTTCTGGACCGAATCAACGAAGCGCTGACGGTGCTACGCCATAAGCCTGGAAACGGAGAAATGCTGTACAATATCATTTTCCAGACCTTTATAACGCCGGACAAGCCTAGTCACTCGGAAATTCTGTATCGATTGGATATCTCTGAACGTCACTACTACCGCCTGCGTCAGCAGGCAGTGAATATCCTCTCCATACGCCTGTGGACAGCTCCACAGGGGTGCCTAGACGCCTGGCTTGAGATCCTGACACTCTTGGAGGGCTGATGGCAGGAACGATGGCAGAAAAGTGGCGGAAAAATGGCAAGGTCGGTGCGGCTGACAGGAGGAGTACAAATGTGCTATCCTGATATCGTCCAAAACTGGACCTGACGGCAAGAAGCCGCCTTGAAGCGATTTTACTGGTCGCTTTGAGGCGGCTGTTTTGCTGTCAAAACAAAAAATGAGGAGGTACGCAAATGGCGAACGACGAGAAGAAGCAAGACCTACGGAGTGGGGTCCACCGGCGTTTGGGGGATTGGCTCCATATGGCGATGATCGCCTGCTATATGGCTGTGCTGTTCGTACAGCCTGCTGCCGCGGCAGACGATGATATGTGGACGCGGTTTTCAGAGATTATAGCGAATGTTTACGGCGAACTGCTGGGAATCTCCACAATTGTTGCCGTCACGGCAGCTGCGGTAGCCTTGTTAGTACGCATGATTTCCCGCAATGAGCGAGCTGTAGCGGAGGCGACGAGTTGGTTAAAACGGATTGTAGTGACATGGATCGTGCTGAACACCCTGGGATTCATTGTTGCTTACCTGCAGCCGCTCATCGAAGGCGGCAAGTACACACCCCCCAAATGATAAGTGACAAAATTACTGTACAATAGACAAAATTATGCTCCTCAAAATTCCAAGCTGCACGAACCACCGTGGATTCCATGATGCTGCGAATGGCACAAATCGCGTGGAATCATGGACTCGGCTTGCTGGTCATTGACGAGATATTTTGTGAAAAGCAATCGACAGTGCATCGGTTGCTTTTTTATGGAAAGGGGAATTTTTATGATTTATCATAGAAACTCAGTGTACAGTAATTTTGTAAGTTTACCACACGGACAGAAGAAGCACCCATCTTTACCAAGCCTCAGAAACAGGCGCAGTGTATATAAATTTTGTAATAAAGCCTGCATATTTGAGGCAATCAGTGTACCTATTTTTTGTCACTGAACACCAAACCGTGATCTCAAGTAGTGCTACATCAAAATGATTGAGGAGGACCTGTCAATGAAGAAAAAAATCTTTTCCATCTCTGCATCACTCCTGCTTTTGACTATGTTGGTCATCCCTGCTGACGCAACCAATGTAGATGTTACAGATCCGGACGCTATGCTCCCGGTTGATATCATCCTTGACCAAGATAATCGGGAAATCAGGAAAGTGTACGATCTCTCCCCCAATACCGATCCGTCCACATTGCCTATGCAGCAGTTTGAAAGGGATGGCCTCCTCTATGAATGCACAGATGTGTTGCGTGAGGTCATCATCGGCAGCGAAACGCAGGTGATTACGCAGACGGAAACGGTGGAAAGCGACAAGAAAGATATGGAGACGATTTTATCGCTTCTGCCACAGGAAAAGGAAGTTACCACAGAAGAGGACTTTTCCGGGACTCTGCACCTGGATTTGGACAGTATCAAAACTGAGCCAGCCGGCTATGGAAGTTCTACCAAGCCGGTGACCGCTACGCGCACCTATCCAAACTTGGCAAGCCAAGATATCAACCACCTGCCAAAGAGCATTACGGAGGGGGGCAGAACGCTCAATCTGCAAGATGTCCAATGGCAAACGGATAACACCTATAACGCCGACGACTATGAGATCGGCGACCGCTTTACTGCGGTTTGTACCTATGGCGGCAGCAAAACAGTCAGCTATGTGACCGGCTATACCACAACGGCTGACTATACGGGCGAGGTTTACCGCACTGGCGTCACGGTAATCCGTTATACGGTTATTTTCACAGGTACTCCGATTGAGCCGGTTTTATCAGAAGAAACGCAGGATGCTGGGGAAATAACAAGTTGGCTGATGGTGTTACTGCCGGCACTGGGTGCTCTCGGCATTGGCGCAGGCGGAGCATATTTCTTTATGAAGCGGAAGGAGCGAAAAATGTATGAAGAACTGGGTGAGAACAATGGCGCTGTTGCTGGGCATCACGGCGATGATGATGACGCCGGCACTAGCGGCGGATTATGAGTTTGATGCACCGGACGGCGGCATGTACGCACCTCCCACCTCAGTTGACCAAGTGATCGTGGTCGGTGGAGGGGTGACTGAGAGCAGCAATATTGACCGCAGCAAGAACACTGCTATCATCGCGCCGCCTTTTGGCAGCCCGGAATCCTACCAGCCCGGAGCTGGTACGGTTCTGATCCCACAGGCATCCACGGCAACAGGGAACACGGGTGGCAGTGATACAGTCTACCTTCCCCCTGCATCTTATGTGGATGGTACTCCCACAGAGGACACGAGCCTGAGCAGCACCAAATTTACGCTTCCTGATGGGCTCTACTATACAGATGGGAGCATTGGTCGGCTAAAAATCCCTGTTTTGGGGTTGTCCGTCAAAGTTTATGAGAATGAGAGTCTTGAGAACCTCGCCAAAGGGGCCGGCCACTTTAAGTCTACTTCCTGCTGGGATGGAAATGTGGGGCTTGCTGGTCATAATCGCGGTGTGGCAAACCATTTCGGAAAGATCCATACTTTGGAGAACGGTGACAAAATCACCTATACCACCAAACTGGGCACCAGGACCTACGAGGTATTTTTTGTGGGGCAGATCGAGGAAACAGACTTTTCAAGACTCGGTCGGACAAGCGAAAATATGATCACACTGATTACTTGCGTTCGGAATGTGCCGGAGATGCGCTGGTGTGTCCAGGCCCGGGAAATCACCTGACTACCAAACTTTTGTTGTAAAATTCCTCTCTGTCCGGTAGAATATAAGCAAAGATACATGAGAGGAGGCAGTCAGTATGAAAAAACTATGTTTGGTGGCTCTAAGCATCACCTTGGCCGTGGTACTCGCCTGTCCGGCCCTGGCAACGTCCTCAGAAGAGGAAATTGCAGCGGAATATCTGAAAGAACAGGGGATTCTGGAAGGAGACCAAAACGGAGACATGAACCTCGCGTCCGGTCTGACCCGGGCGCAGTTGGCCGCAGTTCTGACGCGACTAAATGGGAATCAGGAACATGTGCAGGCGGAACAGGAATTTTACATCAGCCAGTGCAAGTTCCCGGATGTCCCGGCATGGGCCAGACTCTATGTAGGCTATTGCTATTTCAACAGCCTGATGGTCGGCTACGATACTGGGGCCTTTGGCGCTGATGACGGCGTGACCCCTGCTGCGGCTTGTACGGTTGTTCTACGGTACATGGATCTTCCAGATATTCAATGGGATTACAACACCGCCTGCCAGACGGCTCTTGACCAAGGGCTGACCACAGCGGAGGCTGTGGCTAAAACTGAGATTACCCGCGGCGATTTGGCAATCATGCTCTATCGGGCGCTGGGCAATACCGATTTTGAAGGTAGTACCGTTACGGAAGAACCGGAGGGAACAATCAGCAGGAACACAGATGGCTCCATCAATTTGCCAGCAGACGGCTCTCAATATGTGCCTCAGGAAGGCGATGTGATCCGCTGCGACGATGGTACCAATTACACCATCACCGATGTAAGCCGGTGGGACAAAAATATGTTTGCTTCCGGACCAGTGGGCGAGTTGCCTGAGCCGACCTGTGATTGGTCTTTGATGCCCCAGGTTGAGTTACCGGCACCAGAGGCCCGGCATTATTCCATCAATGATCATGAGTACCTTTTCGTGCGAAATCTCTATGAGACCCGACGAATGCTTTACACGCTTTATAACGCCATTGGGGATAATCCAGAGACATGGCAGAACGGTGCGCCCGTGTCCCACCCAAGTGGGGCCCCAAAGGTACAAATCTATCTGAGTATTGACGATGGACTGAACCCGCGAGTGTTCTGGCCATGGCGCGCAAATCAAATCATTGACCTGTTCAACTCCTGTCCGCCGGGAACATACCGCATGGAGGCGTGGGATGTCTACAAGGACGGCATCTTCCAGCGGACGGAGTACAACATCCATGTAAGATAGGCCGCTGTAACCAAGATTACAGCGGACAAGCGGTATACGTGAGTATACCGCTTTTTTAATTTCCAAAATAAATCAAAGAAGAATGCCGTGAACCCGAATGCCATTGAGCCGGGGGCGCGGTTTTTTTCTGCCCATTTTTGGAGGAACAACATGAAAAAACGATTTCTAAGTATTCTGTTGGCCATGGTCATGGCTTTTTCAATTTTGCCGACGGCATCGCTGGCGGCGGGTTCGGTTGAGGAAGCCCTCGGAGAGATCGATATCTATAACGGCGGGCAGGAACTTTCCTACCTGATGATCAATGGCCGCGTCCGAACCCTGATCTATACCTACTATAACTACGTCAACGCCAAAGGAGAAATTAAAGAGATTCCGGCCTACTGCGTCAATCCCAATACTACCGGTGTGCCGCAAACGGTTGACGTTGGGGAGAGCATCGAATACTTGGCTGAGGAGAAAACGTCGGATCCGAAAGTGCTTGGCATTGTGGCCAATGGATATCCGACTCGTTCGCTGGAAGAACTGGGCCTTGAGAATAAATACCAAGGCTATTACGCGACTAAAATGGCGTTGTGGTGTTATCTCCTCAGTAATTGGGACATCAACAACCTCAAGGTCAATTCGGCGCTCAGTGGCGTGGAACTGCAGCGCGCACAGAAGATGCTCGCTGCGGCAAAGGACATCTATGCCCGCGGCACAGCATGGAATGAAGTCCTGTCCCCTGAAGTGACCTGTACGCCGGATCGGGATACTGCCTACGAGGTCACTATCGACGGCAAGCAGTACAAACAGCAGGTTTTTACATTCTGGTCAAAAACCTGGGTGTGTGATTATGCAGTTGAGGTTTCCTTTACTGACCCCGGTTCTGTTCCCCGGGGCACCCGTATCGTGGATATGAACAACCGGGACATCACCACAATTACCACTGAGGGTACTGGTGATGGCTATGCGGGCAAATTCAAGGTCCTGTATCCGCTAGAGAGCGTTGAAGGAGAAACCGGCAGCGTCCAACTCTCTTTCCGTACAGATGTCTATAAATACGCCGTATTTTATGCAATTTGCCAAGAGAAGGATGAATACGGTGAACTCCAAAATTATGTAGTCGATACGGACCCGACCACGGAAATGGACCTCTCCACTTTCAGCAACTACGCCGACCAGCCGGTAGAGGAATACGATACCGGGTTGCGGATCATCAAGTATGAAACGGGGACGGAAATCCCGATTAGTGGTGCTCGTTTCGAAGTCGTTGGTCCTGACGGCGATTCCGTCGGTACTTTTGTGACCAATGGGGACGGCCGCATCGAGATCCCCCTTAGCAAAAGCGGGAATTATACCGTAATTGAACGGGAAGCTCCACAGCATTATATGATCAGCGAGGAGCCTGCCCAGAATGTCACCGTCGTCTACGATGAAGTAGCCGAGGTGACATTTTTTAATGACCCCTACGGTACTCTGCGTATTGAGAAAAAATCCAACACCGGCATGAACCTGCCGGGGGCAGTCATCACCGTCGAGCATATTGAGTCGGGACAGACCTTTACCGCTACGACATCAAGTGCAGGCGTTGCTATTTTCGATGAGATTCCCTTGGGTGCATACCGGATTCAGGAGAAGACTGCCCCGGTGGGCTGGCAGTTGGATGATACCGTCTACACCGCCACGGTGGTTGCTGGCGAGACCACTACAATCCCTATCATTAACGAGGAGTTACCGGGATTGCGGATCATCAAGTATGATCGAAAAAATATGGTCGCCATGCCCAATGTCACCTTCGCCGTCTATCGGGACGGCGAATTTTTAGGCAATTTCAAGACAGATCAATTTGGTGAAATCTTGATTGCCGATGCAGAGCCGGGGACTTACCGGGCGTTTGAGGTAGATACCGGCGATGAAGGGCACATTCTGGACACCACCCCCCAGGAGGTGGAACTCCATGCTGGGGACGGCATTAAGGAGCTGTTGTTCTTCAACGATGTCAAGCCCGGATTGCGGCTGGTGAAGGTGGATTCAGATGACCCCTCCAAGGTCATCCCAAACGCTGTATTCGAGATCAAATCGGTGGAGGGGACCTATGGCCCCCAGGAGTTCCGGACGGACGAAAATGGAGAGATCGACCTTTCCATGCTCCCCCCTGGCTCCTATGTAGTGACTGAAAAATCCTGCGATGGCTATGTGATCGACGAGGCCCAGCGTATCATCGAGCTGAAGCCCAATGAAGACGCCCAGTTCGTTTTCACCAATCATATCAAGCCCTCTTTGCAGCTCATCAAGCTGAGCAGCGATGGCTCCCGGCTGGCCGGTGTCACGTTCCGCATCGCCAAGATCGAGGATGGCAGCCACTACCTGGACCGCACCACCAGTTCCACAGGTGAGATCCTGGTATCCGATTTGGAGCCTGGCGTTTATTCTGTGCGTGAATTGTCCTCTGTGCAGGACCACATCCCGGACGATACCGAGCACCATGTAGAGCTGTTTCCCGGCCAGACCAGCACGATCACTCTGACTAACGACAAGCGCCCCAACCTCTATATCCATAAAACCGACGCCGACACCGGGGAGCCTATTGAGCACACGGTCTATCTGGTGAAAGGTGCAGACGGCCACTCCATTGCGGAAGTGGAGACGGACGAAAACGGCGTCGCTGTGGTGGAGAACTTGCTGCCCGGCGTCGTGGAGGTCATCGAAAAGTCAGTCCCGGAGCCCTACCTGCTGGCCGAGGATTCTCAGATGGTGACACTGTTCCCCAACCGGGATCGGGATGTCTATTTCCAAAATTATAAGCGCCCCACCATCGAGATCATCAAGGAAAATTCAATCACACATGATCGAATCGAAAATGTGCCGTTCCAGGTCTGGTATGCCTCCAACAACACTGCTACCGGAGAGTACAACGACCTGGGCGTTTTCTACACCGATGAAGAGGGTCGTATCGTGCTCTCCGACCCGGACCTCTCCCTCCGTGATGGTTGGTTTCGGGTAAAGGAGCTGGAGCCGGCGCCGGGATTTGCTCTGGCGGACCCGGACACGCAGGAGGCGTTTATCGCCGCAGGCGAGGGGCACACATTCCGCTTTAGCAACCGGCCTCTCTCGGCCATTTCCGTATGGAAATATGACAGTGAGACCGGGGCCGCTATTGAGGGGGCTGTGTTCCAGGTCCGGTATCTCTCCGGCAACACCTCCGGCACCGGCGGAACGGTCATCGGTACCTACCGCACTTCGGTAAACGGCTCTTTCACCGTCACGGGCTGCAAGGCCGGCACTTACATCATCGAAGAGCTCTCCAGTGATGGCTCTCATGTGATCGACACCCCGCCTCAGACGGTGTACCTCTCCGGCGAAGATCAGGAGGTTGTTCAGGTCTATTTTGGCAACAGTCCCAAGGGCTCGCTGCTGATCAAAAAGGTGTCCAGTGCCGACAACTCTCCGATTTCTGATGTTCAGTTCTTTGTGACCGAAAGCGACGGAACGGTGGTGGGTGACAGCAACGGCTATTTCACTACCGATTCCGCGGGGACCATCCTCATTGAGGGTATCGACCCCGGCACCACACTCGTGGTCAAAGAAACCCGGGCGAAAGATGGGTTCCTTCTGGACGACACACCCCAGACTGCCCAAATTAAGGCCGGCCAAACTGTTACCCTCGAATTCCGGAATCAACCCACAGGACAGCTCATTATCCACAAGCTCTCTGGTGATGACAGGAAAACGCCGCTTGAAGGGGTACAGTTCAAAATCACATACTCCGACGGAAGTTATGTGGATGCCGACAGCGGGCAGCTTTCCAGCAACGGCCTGTATTGGAGCAACTCGGCAGGTCAGATTATTCTTTCCGGCCTCACGGGCACAGTGGTGGTAACGGAAGTGGAAAGCATCCCGGGCTATACGATTGACCCCAATACGCAGTCCCAAACCGTGGTGATCAATCCCAATGATACACAGGAGTTGTATTTTTACAACAACCCTATAGGCGGCATTGAAATTATCAAGGTCAACGCAAGCAAGACATCCGAAAGAATTCCCGATACCACCTTTGAGATCCGCCGCATGGATGACGCTCTGGTGGATACCATCACCACAGACCGGAACGGCAGGGCCTATCTCTCCCTGGAGGACGGCTCCTATTACGCGCTTGAAGTCGAGGCCAATCCGGACTTCGTATTGGATGATACCCCTCATTACTTCGAGGTCAAAAACGGGGAAGTGACCACCCTGCGAATCAAAAATGAGGCCAATTCCGGTATTTTGATCCATAAGGTGGACACCTCCGGCGAGGGAATCTATGGCGTCAAGTTCCTGCTCTACGACGAAGACCGTAATCCCATTGGGGAATTTACCTCTGATGACGAGGGGTGGGTCTATATCACAGCCGACGACCTGCCGGATGGTGCCAACACCAGTGGCCGGTTTTATCTGCGTGAACTGGAGGCTGCGGAGGGCTACATCTTAGACGAGGAGTATAAGACCGTCTATGTGCGCCCAGGCCGCACGGCGGAAATCGAGTGGGTCAATACGGCGATCACTGGACAGATCCAGATTTGGAAGAAGTCTGCTGACGATAATCCGATCAACGGTTTCCCTGCCGGTACTCCGTTGGAGGGTGCGGTATTTGGAATCTATAACAAGGCCAATGCCCTTGTAGACACCGTTGAGAGCGACAGCCGGGGCCTGGCGGTTTCAAAGCCGCTGCCTTTGGGCCGCTATACCGTGAAAGAGATTTCCAGCCCCCAGTTCTACTCGGTCAGCGATGAAGAGGTGACGGTCTATCTGGAGCATGAAGGCCAAATCGTGCAGGTTGAGTACCTGAATGAGAGCGTTTATACCAATGTGTCTATCAGCAAGAGCGGCTACACACAGGTCGTACCTGGCCAGGAGATCCGCTATACCTTCAAGGATATCGGGAACAACTCCACAGTCCCGCTGGACAGCTTTTATTGGCGTGATACGCTGCCCACAGACGCCGTCCGGTTGGATAAGATCATCACTGGCACCTACTCGGCCCGGCTGAACTACAAAGTCGTGTTCCAAACCAATTTGAACGATACGCAGCGCGTACTGGCCGACAACCTGAACACACAAAAGAACTATACGCTGGACGCCTCTCCTGCGGCTCTAGGACTTGCCTCCAATGAGTATGTGACTCAGGTCACCTTCCTGTTCGGGCGTGTCCCGGGCGGCTTCAAACAGGTGGAGACGCCCTATATTTACTGCGATGTCCTGTCCAATCTATCTCACGAATACCGGTTTGCCAACAAATGCGATGTGGGCGGCATGTGGCAAAACCAGTGGGTGCAGGCGACCGACCGCTGGGTGACTATCATCTACCGCGGCGGTCCTGTCCCCACTCTGCCCAGGACAGGCTATTGATGGTATCCGACTTTGATGGGGGCGGCCGATGGGTCGCCCCCACCCCTTTTGAGGTTACAAAAGCATGTTAGATTGGATTTTTGAGGGGATAGCGAACTGGGTGGCCAGCGTGATGACACAGATCATGGATGCTATATCCGGGGTGTTTCTTGACGCGCTTGGCACCGATATGACCGCAATGGAAGAGTACTTCCCGTTTGCCGTCAGTGCTTATACGGTTATCCAATACACAGCGTGGGCAGTGCTTTTTCTGGTGGTGGTATGGCAGTTATTCCGTGCGTTCAGCGGTCCCCTGTCCGAAACAGAGGAGCCGCTCGCTCTGCTGGCCCGAGGTGCAATCTTTGCGATCCTGATTGGATATGCAAAGCCCATTTTCAGTCTCGTTCTGGACATTGCACGAGCGCCTTATACAGCGCTCATGGAAGAGACTATGGACCCGGGCGACTTTACATTTGCGGGAATCCAGCAGACTCTTACCAATGGGTTGGCTACCATCGTATCTGTAGCCACGGTGGTAGGACTGATTTTGTTGATCATTTTCATGATCGCTTTGGCATGGAACTACTTTAAACTGCTGTTGGAAACCGTGGAGCGATATGTCCTGGTAGGCGTCCTTTGCTATACATCTCCGCTGGCATATTCGATGGGGGCTTCTAAGGCGACTTCCCGGGTCTTTCAAAGTTGGTGCCGAATGGTTGGCTCCCAACTTCTACTGCTGGTTCTGAATGTGTGGTTCCTACGGGCATTTGACTCGTCCGTTGGCCAATTCATTGCGAATGGTGGTGCTTTGAGCAGTGGTCAAGGCAGCGTCTTCTTGTGGCTTTTCTGCGCACTGGCACTTCTGAAAATCGCCCAGAGATGCGACAGTTATCTGGCGGCTATGGGCCTATCTGTGGCACAGACGGGTAGCAGCATGGGAATAGAGATGCTGATGGCTGCCCGGGCGCTGACTGGTTTCTCCAAAGGCGGCAGCAGCGCTGCCTCCGTGTTTGGAGGCGCGGCGAAGAGCGGGGCCGGGGCTGCCGCCGGTGCGGCTGGCGGTGTCACCACAGGCGGTATTTTGTCCGGCTTTATGAGCCACGTGAAGCCCAACAGTTTTGTGCGTGATGCCGTTGTGGACGGCGGAAAACGCATGGGAGTTGGTGGCGGTGTCGGCTTTGTTGGCCGGGTATTCGGAGGAATGGCAGCCCGAAATGGTGCAACATTGACCCCGGAGTCGGTGTCATCAGTGGCAACACGGATGCCCAACGTATCCGGAACAATTGCAGGGGACATTGCCAATCGTAGCCTCAACAGTTATATGCCGCACCTGACAAGCGGCAAAGCCGCCGGGATGACCTACGCTGATACAGAGATTACTGGCGGCCACATCAGCACCAATGCAGTAGGACCGGATGGGCGGCAGGCCAAGGTGGACTTTTACAACACGGCCCAGCATGATGTGCCCACCACCCCCCACACCGTTGTTACTGCTGCAGATGGGAGCCAATGGTATCAGGTGGCCTCTGGGGAGGGAATGGGTGCGTTCTATGCCACCCCCGCATTCACCGGAAATGTATCCGAGGCGGCGCAGGTGTCTGAAGCGTTCCCAAGCGCACCGGACGGCACTCTGCTGCGGCAGGTTGATGAGAGTACGCTGGAGGCCATTTACCCGGATGGCGGCAATAGTCTCTGGTACAACAGCGCCTATTTCCAGGAGCCGGATGCGCCCCATGAAACAATCCAGGGCGCCGACGGTTTGAGTTGGTATGCGATGACTCCTGCAGCATCTGTGCCGCAATTTGAGCCGGTACCAGATGGTGGAAGCGGAGCGGCGGAGCGGTACAACCAGGCGCTCTTTGGCCAGTTTATGCCTGGTTTTGACCAGCCAGTGGTGTCTGTGGATAGTTCCAGAGCTGGGGATGGTATTCTGGAGGTGCGGCATGAGGACGGAAGTGGTACCGCATTCTATGACCGCGCTGTTTATCAGGCTCCACGCGGCGACTACCATGTGTACGAAGACAGCGGTGGCAGCCAGTGGTATGCCATTCATGGCACTCCTGCCGTGGAGCGTCGGCCCGTCTATGAGGACGGGAAACCGCTCTATGAAAATGACAAACTTCAAACATTTACAGTGGAGACGGTACGCTACAAGTCTACTCCTGCCCGGTACTCCGAGCCGAAAAAGAGACCAGTCACAGAGCGTAAGCCGCCAAACAGAAAAAAACATTGACCATCGGGCAGGCATACCTGGGAACGGGTATGCCTGCCTTCATATTTCGGTACAAGCGAGGTGATCTCTATGTCTGACGACCGACAGTTTGGCGAAGGCCAGGACAACTACCTGCAGGGGATACGCAGTGCGGCAGAGGCGGCTAAACAAGCCGGTTCCGCCGCCGGTTCAGTTGGCACGGCGGCTGGTGAAGCGACGGCCAACGCGGCCGCAGCTACAGTGCAAGCCGGTATGGAGACTGGCAAAGCGGCGTCAGAGATCGCCGTCGGAACGGCTGCTGGCGGGCCGTGGGGTGCCGTACTCTCAGCGGCGTGGTCTCTCCGCCACACGCTCTTTAAGGTCTTGGTGTTTCTCTGCTTGTTCCTGCTGTTCATTATCATTACCGTAGTGTCCCTGCCGTCCATCGTATTCAATAATATCTTCCACACTGACCCGACTACCGTTGATCCAAATGGCCCAACTGAGATGACAGCCATCTTCGATGACCTCTCCGCTACTGTGGCCGATTGTATTCAGGCTGGGTATGATGCCGCCTTGGCGGAGGTAGATGAGATTATAGCCGATGGGGGCTATGACTATGACCTGTCCATGGAGGCATTGGTCAATAATGCCTTAGTATCTATGGACTACGATACCTGCTATATCCTGGCTGCCTACTCTGCCTCCATGGGCCAGCGCGGAACGACTAAGGCAGATCTGCAGAGTAAACTCAACGCCGTCACCGACCAAATGTATACTGTCACTTATGAGGTGAAGAGTACCCAAGTCCCGGTAGAGAATGAAGGGGGCGATGGGGAGACGCAGGAAACGGTGCAGTATGTGGCCTGTACGATCCACCCATTTGACCAGTCGATTATCCTGAAGGCCTTTGACGTGGACGTGGATGCTACATACGATCAGTTCCAGATCTCCTATGGGGATGCGATCCTCAATATGTCTAATGCGCTGAAGATGACTATGTATGGGACCGCCAGTAACGGGAGCGTGCCGCCTATCAGCGACGCGGAACTGAACTTGTTTCTGGCCAGCCTGGACTGCAGCGGGAAACGCAAGGAACTGATGCGCTGTGCCCTCTCACTGGTGGGCCGCGTCCCATATTTCTGGGGCGGGAAGAGCGCGCCAGGTTGGAATGAGGAGTGGAACACCCCCAAACTGGTCACTGCGGCGGGGTCCAGCAGCACAGGAACGATCCGCCCCTATGGACTCGATTGTTCCGGATTCACGGAATGGGTCTATCAGACAGCGTTAGGCGTGACACTGTATGATGGGTCCTGGAACCAGTGGGATGCCACGCATGCCATTTCAGAAGACGAACTGCTGCCCGGCGACCTCGGCTTCATGGCGGTGCCCGGTACAGTCCCAGTCAACCATGTACTGCTCTACGCGGGAGAGGATGCCGACGGAACCAAACTATGGGTCCACTGTGCCAGCGGCACTGGCGTGGTGCTGAACTCCCCAGACTATGTGACCCAATACCGACGCAGGAATGATATTGATTTAGAAGGAGATCTGCCCTTGGCAGACATCACGGAGGAGATTGGATATGGCGGATGATCGAGAGTTCAGCAATGTCTATACTATCCCGCCAAACTACACTGATTCTGGAAAATTGCTGGGCGGTCTACTGGAGACACGAAATACAGTAGAGGCATGCATTCTGCTTTTGCTTGTGGGCTATCCGGAATTGATGTGGATGCATCTTCCAGCTACTGCAAAAGTTGTTGTGATGACCGTGACGCTGTTGCCACTGGGCGTCTTCGCCCTGATGGGCATTGGCGGGGACTCTCTGCTCCGGTTTGTCACCAATATGGTTCTGTTTTGGGTACGGCGCCGCCGATTGCATTACAGGAGGATAGGATACCACTATGGCACGACAGTCACACACAGGAAACGCCCGTCGGCACAAAAGCCCAGGCCGTCGGAAAAAAGCAGCCGCCCGTCTGGAGTTCGTACAGGACTACATTCCCCTCAAAGAGATCAGAAACGGGATCGTTGAAACTACAGATGGCCGGTACCTCAAAATCCTGGAAATTGAACCCATCAACTTTCTGCTTCGCTCCAATGAGGAGCAGTGGGGCATTATCTCTACGTTTGCCAGCTGGCTTAAAATTTCGCCCATGCGCCTGCAGTTTAAGTCCGTAACCCGCAAAGCGGATTCTGACAAGTATGTGGCGGGACTGGAGGCGGACATTGAGAGCGAGGACGTAACGGCCTGCCGGGAATTGGGGCGTGGTACTATCCAGTTCATCCGGGAGGAAGGTAGCCGTGAGGCATTGTCCCGCCGGTTTTTCCTGATTTTTCAATACGAGGCGGTGCGCCGCCAGTCCGATAACGATTATGGTGAGGTCTACGCAGCGTTGCAGACGGTGACGCAGAATGCCAAGACCTATTTCGCCCAATGCGGCAACAGTATTGTACAGCCAAAAGATGAAGACGCATTTGTAGCTGAAATCCTGTATATGTACTTCAATCGCCGTTCCTGCGTGGAGGACCCTTTCCAGAGTCGGCTCAACCGCGTGGTGGTGGATGCGATGGCGGCAAAAAGGCGAGTTGTCGGCATCGATCCAGTCCCGAAGATCCGGACATCCAACTTTGTGGCCCCTCGCGGCCTTGACTTGAGTCATGCTGGCTACATTATTATGGATGGGACCTACTATACCTACTTATATATTCGCAAAAACGGATTTCCTCAGCAGGTGCGGGGAGGTTGGATGTCTTCACTCATCAATGCAGGCGAGGGCGTAGATGTGGATCTGCATCTGCACCGCGAGATCCGTGGTAAGACCATTGATCGAGTGGCCCAGCGCATCCGGCTCAACCGCACCAAACTGCGAGAACTGCAGGACACCTCCACTGACTATGAGGAACTGGCTGGCTCTATCCAGGCCGGTTACTACATCAAGCAGGGACTCTCCAGCCGGAATGAGGACCTGTTCTATATGTCGGTGCTCATTACGATATCTGCCCCTACCTACGAAGAACTGCAGTGGCGTAAGCAGCAGATGAGTGACTTGATGAAGTCCATGGACATCCAAGTAGGTGACTGCCTGTTTCAACAGGAGGCGGCACTGCGATCCACCATGCCATTTCTCTACCTCGATCCTGGTCTGGAGCGCAAGTCCAAACGAAATGTGCTTACTTCAGGCGCGGCCTCGACCTATATGTTCACCAGTTTTGAACTGTCTGATGACAATGGCATTCTCTTGGGTCTTAACCGGCATAACAATTCGCTGTGTATTGTCGATCCATTTAATACAAAAGTCAATAAGAATGCCAATTTTACTATCTGCGGGACATCTGGCGCCGGTAAGACCTTTACCATGCAGGTGATGGCGCTCAGGCTTCGGATGCGCGGCGTCCAGTGCTATATTATTGCTCCGCTCAAAGGCCATGAGTTCAAGCGTGCCTGCCACAAAATTGGCGGTACCTATATCAAACTGGCCCCGGGTTCCAGCGCCTGCATCAACGTCATGGAGATTCGTCCTACACTCACACCGGAAATGGAACTGATCGACGAATTGGATTACAACGACATCGACTCCATGCTGGCAAAAAAGATCCAGCAGTTGATGATTTTCTTCTCCCTTCTGATCCCCGATATGAATAATGAAGAGGAGCAGATGCTGGACGAGGCCCTGGTCAAGACCTACGCCAAGTTCGGGATTACCCACGATAACAATTCTATCTATGTTGACCAGAGCAGGGGAGAGATCAAGACTATGCCAATCCTGGGAGATCTCTATGAGATACTCAAGGAAAATCCACTGACTACCCGGCTGGCCACCATAGTCAGCCGCTTTGTTACAGGCAGCGCCCAGAGTTTTAACCGCCAGACCAATGTAAACCTAGACAATAAGTATGTTGTGCTGGACATCTCGGAACTCAAGGGCAAACTGTTGCCGGTAGGTATGATGATTGCGTTGGACTATGTGTGGGACCAGGTGAAGGCAGACCGTACCAGACGCAAAATGGTGTTTATCGACGAGATCTGGAAACTGATTGGCGGCGCGGCCAACAAACAGGCTGCGGAGTTTTGTCTGGAAATATTCAAAATTATTCGAGGCTACGGAGGAGGCGCCCTTGCGGCAACGCAGGACCTCTCCGATTTTTTTGGCTTAGAGGACGGCCGTTATGGCAGAGCAATTCTGAATAATTCCAAGACGAAAATCATCCTCAACTTGGAGCCGGACGAGGCAGAATATGTGAAAGATGTCTTGAAATTAACTCGAACTGAGATCCGCAGCATCACACAGTTTGAGCGCGGTGAGGCGCTGATCTCCAGCAACAGCAACAAAGTGCCGGTCATTATCAAGGCATCCCGGGAGGAGCAGCAGATGATCACTACCGACCGGGCTGAACTGGAGGCTATGCTCAACGAATTAAAGGCGGTAGCCGATATTGCGGAAAGCGGAAGCAATGGTTCTTCTGCGGGTTTGACTGGTGGAATGGAGGGAAAAGATGCCGAAGATTGAACTTTACCCACATAACCAAGCTGCACTCAACCATTTGGAGGAGGCCCTCAAGTATACACGCCGTGCTGCGGTTATCCAGCCTACTGGAACTGGGAAGAGTTTTGTTGCGCTGGCTTTTATAGAACGCCGGCCGAATAACTCGTTTTTGTATCTCGCACCATCTACGCATATCTTCAATCAACTGAAACATCATGCTGGGCATACAGATGTGCTTCTCCATACAACCATGATGACATATCAGAAACTTTGCCTGCTTCACGAGGACGAACTTGGGAAACTGGAGCCGGACTACATTATCCTTGATGAATTTCACCGCTGTGGGGCGGATGACTGGGGAAGTGCGGTTGACCATCTTCTCGCTTTGTATGTTGAATGCTTCTTAATTGGATTTACAGCTACCCCAGTCCGGTATCTGGATAAGGCCGGCACACGCGATATGTCTGAGGAACTTTTTCACGGAAGTATTGCAAGTTATTATACCCTTCAAGATGCAATCAATGATAAGGTCCTGCCGGTGCCGCACTATGTATTGGGAGATATCCTGATGAACGAAAGGGTCTCTTCTCTGGAAACCGCATTAACGCAGGTTGCCTCTTATGGGAGGGCTCGTACTGCTGGTTATTCATTGTTAGAAAGCCTTAAAAGAAATATGGCAGAAGCGCAAGGAATTGACGAAATATTTAAGTGCCATATGCCCAATAGATTTGCAAAGTTGATCGTATTCTGCCGGAATCTTGAACATATTGCGCAATGTCGGGAAGACATGCACCGTTGGCTGGGACCAGGTAAGAAAATCAGGGAGTATGTCTGCCGTTCAGATGAAAAGGCCGCTGATATTGAACTCAACGCCTTTGCTGGGGATAATGAAAGGAATGCAATACGGTTGCTCTACTGCGTGGATATGCTGAATGAGGGTATCCACATCAAGGATGTGGATGGGGTTGTCATGTTACGCCCTACGATAAGCCCGATTGTCTATTTACAGCAGATTGGACGCTGTCTCGCCTGCAGTTCGGATGGTAGTACATCCCCGGTAATTTTTGATTTGGTCAACAACTATGAGTCTGCACGTGTTGAAGAGTCTGGTCAGCGTGTATTCAATATTGAGTTTTCCCACCATCCCAGCAGTGGGAAAGGGAAGAACACGCCTATACCCTTTTACATGTCTGGGGTCCCCACACAATTCGAAGCCATCCTTGAGAAGTTCGATCATCTATTTACGCGGGCGGGACGATGGGATTTTTGCTACTCCATCCTCCAGGAATTTTACCACGAATACGGCCAATATCCGCATAGCCGCACATGTTACCGAGGCATCAAAATAGGGAGGTGGCTATCGGAACAAATCCTATATATCCAGCACAACAGTCTATCAGTAGCCCGAAAGGAAAGGCTGGAGATGCTACCTGGCTGGTCGACTTTTCTGATTGAACGACAACCAACCAGACGTACATTCGATGACTACTATAAAGAATTGCTCGTTTACTTTGAGAGAGAAGGGCACATTGATATTCCACAATCATACATAAATCCATCGACAGGATGTAAACTGGGCCTTTATCTGACACGTTTACGCAACATTAGAAAAAAGACCGATAGGGGACATTTATCGCAGGACCAGATCAATAGACTGAATGCTCTTGGCATGAAGTGGGTGAAAAGAGAGCACCCATATCGGGACTTCGATTATTATTACCAGCAACTGATAAAGTTTTACCGCCGAGAAGGGCACATCAAAGTTCCCACAAGGTTTATTGATCCTGATACTGGTTGCCATTTGGGCAACTTTATCAATTGTGTAAGGCAGGCAAAGAGGGGAACGGGCCATGATATTGTTCTGACAGACCGGCAAATTGAGATGCTCAATGACTTAGGGATGGTTTGGCAAGTCCAGGCATCTCCATTGCCATTTGATACTTACTATGAGGAGCTGCTCCGATACTATCGGAGGGAGGGGCATATTAGGGTGCCTGGGAACTATATTGTGCCGGAGAATGGATGCAAACTTGGGAAATTCATTCAGCGAATGAGAGCAATTCGTGCGGGCACTGCGTCTAGTGGGTTTATCACCCAGGAACAGATCGCAAAACTGGATGCGATGGGTATGGTTTGGAATGCATCAAATTCAAAAAAGAATTTAGAAGAGAGGAGTTGCAGAAATGGATATTTTCACCTCGTTGACAGCGGAGGAGATCGCACACAGCAAGCGGACTGCGGAGATCAGCAGAATACTGGCTGAACATGCGGATTATGACTCGGCTGAAGTACACGAAGTGTATCAGGCGGCATTGCTTCACGATATTGGGAAAACAATGATCCCGGTGCGCATCCGTTGTAAATCGGGCAGTTTATCAGAAGTAGAACGGTCATCAATGCGGAAACATACGTCAATTGGACATTTTCTGCTGCTACAAACCGGAACGATGCTGGGGACATCTTCTGTTGTGGCCTTGCAGCACCATGAACGGCTGGACGGCAGCGGCTATTTGGGGCTGCAAGATGCTGAAATTCACCCTCATGCAAAAATAGTAGCAGTGGCAGACGTTTTCGATGCCCTGATCTCGCCTCGCCCTTATAAGCGTCCGTGGGATATCCGTCGAGTCAGCGATTACCTAAAATCGTGCGCTGGCGTGAAATTGGATGGTGCCATTGTCAGACTGCTGCTGGACAATCTTCCACAGGTATTGGCCCTATATCGGGACAGTACACGTATAACCTGCAAAATACGTATTTCTCCCATTTATACACATAGAGGAAGGAGGGAAACAAAACTATGCTGTTACAGGAAGAACAGTATATCATCCATTGGCTGACAGAGTATGGGCCGCTGCCTAAAGCGCAAATTGTCCGAATGCTGAAGGACAAACCGCCTAAGACGGCAGAAAAGATTATTCGTGCGCTCAAGAACGAGGTCATGCTCCACGAAATCTCCGGCGGGTACTATCTGGGGGTGGACCCCATGTGCCAGCCGGATCAGCGCATGATCCTTGCCGTATGGGTGTTGCTGCAGTTCATTGACAGGGTGGACCCTATGGCTCACTATCCCGCTACTTATCCGTCCCAGATTTTCTTCCTCAAAGAAGATATTGGATATGAGATTGTTGTCCTCTACGATGGCGAACAGCATCTGACCAGACTGCTTCAGCCTCAGGAGGATCTGCGGTATATCCTTGTCCTGCCACATATCAACATGGCGCAGGAGCTGGTCTTGCCATCTGCGCCTCACCTGTTTGCGACTGTGGATTACAACGGACAGGAGACGCCGGATGTACGGTTCTTTACGGAAAGCGAGGGGGACACCTATGCCGCGGTCTGAGTTTGAGCGGGCGCTTGGAGCAGCGGAGCATCGGGCGGGAAGAGCGGCGGTGGAATTAGCCCGTACTCGCCGTTTGCTGGAGCGGGAGGACATGGCCGGTGCGTTCGGGGCGGCATTCGCATTTTCCGCGGAGGTAGAGAAACTCGCGCTTCTTGCGCGTGTCCTGCCAGCCTATACCGGACATCCCAAGGCAGCGGAACTGAAGGAGCAGATGCTGATGGACACGATCCCCGTGGAGATGGGATATGCAAAGCGTGGGTGGTTTCGTTTGCAGATCCCTGCACTGCTGCCGAAGAAGGAGTCCGGCTCCCCCATCTACATCCAGCAGTATCTCTACCCGGCGCTGCGGCGCTATTTTGCTGGAAAGCCGCCGGCTCTCTATCAAAATTGCGTGCTGGCCTACCGCCATGTGTACTGTCGGGAACGTCCGGAGCGTGCCTATCGGGACCACGATAACATTGAGGTCAACATGGTGACAGACATCATCACGCTGTACCTGCTTCCGGATGATGCGCCGCGGCGATGCGCCCACTACTATTGCAGCGCCGCCGGGGCAGAGGATCAGACGGAGGTCTATGTAATCCCAACCAGCCGGTTCCCCACATGGCTGGCGGCAGAACAGGCGAATGATTTGGAGGAGGAAAGACTGTATGAAACGAGCGAAATTTGGGACTAAAAAAGTACGGGATTTGAGGCCCAGTTTCACCCCATTTTTCCACGTAAATCCGAAACGCAGGAAAATACCTGAAAAATCAAGGGTTTCCCAAGGTGACAGGGAGGCGTTTTGCGGCAAAGAGAGGAAAAGCCATGCCTTAAAATCAGACACGACCGGGCAGTCCCAATGATCACACTGCGACCGGGCAGTCATGTTTACCGCCTGCTGCTTTTACTGGCCATTGCTGGGGAATACCCCATGCGCTCTCTGCATCTGTTAGGCAGCAGCCGGACGCTGGAGGACCTTGTCCACCGGCTGGAGCATGTGCAGGACTTCCGCACCTCCACTGGGGCAGACCTTGGCTCCTGTAAAATGATTACCACAAGTGGGAGGGGCGAGCGGCGGACAATCCGGCTGTATAAGAGTGCGCTCCCCCTCCTGCAGACCCTCCATCCGGCAGCCCTCGCACACTATTTAGACATCACTCGAAATCATCGTTTTTCTGGGAGTGCGGAACATATCGAGCGCAACCACCGAGTCGCAGAGACGGTGGCGATGTGCTTGGTTGCGGACGTGGAGACACGTCCTTTTCTACTGCCTGTTCTCCAAAGGCGGGCAATTCAGCAGGTTGTACTGGATGGGGCGAGTTTTTACACGGCAAAATCCGTGAAGCGGCTGGACCATGCGGAAATGAACAAGACGATTTTCACACGGCTCACGGGCGCGCTCTTCAGCCCTGGTTACTGTTATGCTGTCTATAACACGCGCAATGCAGTGATGAAGTGGAGCGGTATGGGCGAGTTCAAGACAGCACGGCATTTGGAAGAATTATCCCGTATGAATGCAGGCCCCGCCCGGGCAGACCATGCACTTCTGTTGGGAGAGAATATGGATTTGGCCCTGCAGACCTTGCTGGAGTCGGATAAAAGCGGCCGCATAGAACTGCGTTTTGACCGTATCTATCCACACGTACATTTTATCCCAATGACAGAGCAGGGAATCCGACTGCTGAGGCTCCTAACGCTCCCAGACTGGAAAGAGCGGGTCCTGTCAGTTGTCTTTCCGGAGCAGATGCGTACAGTGGGACCGGGCGTGATGGAGTATGACGCTCAAAACGGGAATACCCTGATTCTCTCCCACTTGGACGGCGACATCGCACGGCTTGTGCGGGTGCGGCAGGCGCTGGAGCACAGCAAGGTCCCATATGAGATCATGTGTTTCCCCTGGCAATGCCCATTCCTGCACGGGTATATCGGCCCTCGGGCACAGCTGCGTGAAATCAGCATGACTGACTTGGAGGCGGCGCTGGGGATCGGACCTCAGGCAGATGAGATCTGACTGGAAGGGGGGACTGCCATGCAGTCGAAGTATATTCGCACAATAGGAATTGTACTCGCCGTCATACTGAGTATGGCGGCGATTTTTTACATAGGTGGGTTGGTCAACCAATTCAACCTCAATTATCAGAAGTGGCTTGCAGAGGGCGGGATCACTGGCAAAGCCACAATGGACGCGATCTGTTTTTCGCCGGTGTGCTGCTGGCGGAGCGCCATGACCGCAAGCGGTCTGAAATGCGTTGCCCTTGTGGCAGTCATCGGCAGTGGTGTATATCTTTTCATCCATTTCCAAGATCGATTTGGCAATGGCGACTATGATCCTCGCAATTTCTCCCGCAGTAAGCGGGGGACCTATGGCACAGCGGGGTGGATGAGCGACAAGGAGATGCGTGCCATCCTGGAGATCAGCAGCCCCGGCCATGCGAAGGGGATTATCTTAGGCAAGACGGAGAAAGGAGCCGTCATTTGTCTGCCGGAGGATACCCGGCTCAATAAGCACATTGCCGTCTTCGGCGCAAGCGGAACAATGAAATCCCGCGGAATCATCCGCCCGGCGCTGTTCCAGAGTATCCGGCGCGGGGAATCCGTGGTGATTTCAGATCCAAAATCCGAAATGTATGCGGACACGGCAGAACTGTTTCGCAAGCACGGCTATCTAGTTCGGGTCTACAATCTGTTACAGCCGGAACTTGGCGACTCCTGGAACTGTATGTTCGACCTGGGCGGGGACACCCTCATGGCACAGGTGCTTACCGATGTCATCATCGCCAACACGAAGGGAGATGGTGAGAGTGATCATTTCTGGGATAATGGCGAGGCAAATCTGCTCAAAAGCCTGATCCTTTATGTGGATATGGACTCTACCCGCAAACCGGAGGAGAAAAACCTGCCGGCCGTCTATCAAATGATCACCCAGAACACAGAAAAAGAACTGACTATGATTTTTGATCGGCTGCCGCTGGACCATCCGGCTAAGGCTCCATACAGCCTGTTCAGTCAAGGCAGTGATGCAGTACGGGCTGGCATTGTGCTTGGCCTTGGAACCAGGCTTCAGGTGTTGCAAAGCGAAGCCGTGCGTCAGATTACCCGTCGCTCGGATATTGATTTGTCACTGCCGGGCAAACAAAAATGCGCATACTTTATCATCTTGGACGACCAAAACTCATCTCTTGAGTTTTTGTCGTCTCTTTTCTTTGTATTTTTGTTCATTAAGTTGGTGCGCTATGCGGACAGTATGCCGGAGCAGCGATGCAAGGTGCCGGTCAATATCATATTGGATGAGATGAACAACATTGGCGTGATCCCTGACTTTGGCCGGCGACTCAGCACAGTACGCTCAAGGGCCCTGCAGATTTTGATGGTCTGCCAGAGCCTGCCTCAGCTTCAGAACCGGTATCCCGATAATCTGTGGGCGGAACTATTAGGCAACGCGGATACGCAGGTTATGTTGGGAGCCACTGATGATGTGTCGGCGCAATACTTCAGTGCCCGCAGCGGAGACATGACAGTGGAAGTCAACTCCACTATGACCACACGACAAAGTATCGCCCTTGCGCAGGTTATTCCTCAATACCGCTACACAGAGGGAATCGGCCGCCGCCGCGTACTGACTCCAGATGAGGTGCTGCGCCTGCCCAACGATGAACTGCTCATCATCATCCGCGGACAGAAGGTTCTGCGGGCCAAGAAGTTTGACTTTACGGAACACCCGTATGCCAAAGAATGCGTGAAGGCCCATATCCGGGACTACAAGCCTGCACATCCTGAGGAGAAGCCCGCTCCGGTGATGGTCCACCCACAAGCGGAGGAAACTCCACCACCGGAAAAAAAGAAGACGGCAAAAGAGAAAACAGCAGGTCGCGGAGCGTCTGCAGCAAAACAGGGCGAGAAGCCTGCTGCTCCAGCTCAAACTAGCGCGCCCCCGGCTGCTGCGCCGCCAGAACAACCGTCAAAACCCGCCAAACGGCCCAAGACCCTCTATGAGAGCGCTAGGCCGCCGACGGATTTTTGAGTAATTAAAGCACGATGAAAAAACAAAGGAGGACTCAATACCATGGCAAAAACCAAGAAAGAGATTCAGGAACAGAACTCTGAAGAAAAGCAGGATGGCATTACTGCCGGCCTGACCGATTCGGAATTGTACCCAGATGGGAGCCCGCCTGCGGGCATGATCGATCTGGAACTGGCAAGTGCGACTACATTGGACCCGGATGCCTCCCAGACTGACGAGAATTTGGGCGAAGCTGCGGATGGCCAGGCACCGCATCCCCAGACTGAGAATGATGGGGATGCATCCCAAGATGAATCGCTTCAGCCTGGTGCTGAACCTGGTGAAGGCGACTCTGGTTCCCAGACTGAAACAGAATCCAGTTTGGAACCTGATGACGTTCCCCAGACTGAGTATAATTTTCAGGATGAGCTGCCTCAGCCTGGCGGGCAACCAGGTACCGAACCTGGCGAAGGTGCCTCCGATTCCCAGACCGAGTCTGATTCGGGAGGAGATTGCGATGAGCGGCTTCAGCCTGGTGAAAATGACGATACGCCCCAGACTGACTCGGAATCAGTTCAGGATGCGGAGGCCGGCGCGCCGCCCGCAAGGCGCCGCAGGAGCACCCGCAAGAAGGTATCTGAGGCGGAACCAAAATCCGATGCTTCTGACGCTGAGGCCTCCGATGAGGAGGAAACCAATACAGGGCAGTCCCAAAAACTCCGGATGCCTGGCCGGCGCCGCCAGAGGGTCGTCTCCATTGACGCCGAGCGTACCGTGCAGACAGATACAGACCGGCTGCGCAGCGATCTGCTGGATCTGGTGGAATCCCTTAAAAGTAAGAAGATACTCACCGGCACAATCCAGGGTGTGGAGCGGCTGGCAGACAACCCGGAGATGTCCTATGCGGTCATCTACCATGGTGACTTCAAAGTGATCATTCCGGTGTTGGAGGCTATTGAGGAGCCGGAGGATTATCGCGGGCAGCCTCGGGGTGATGTACTCCACTATCTGCTCAATAAGAGACTGGGTGCGGAGGTGGACTACATTGTCAAGGGCGTCGACCAGGAAAACAATGTAGTGGCTGCCAGCCGTCTGGAGGCTATGGCACTCAAGCGGCGGGAGTATTATTTCCGTACCGACCGGGACGGCAACTATCAGATCTATGAAGGAATCCGTGCAGAGGCCCGGGTTATCTCCGTTATCCGGGCCGGCATCTTTATTGACCTGTTCGGCGCGGAGTGCTACATCCCGCTGCGGGAACTTTCCTATCAGCGGTGGGTGGATGCCGCACAGCACTATCAGCCTGGCCAGCGCGTGCTGGTCAAGGTCCTAGAGGTGGACCGCAGCGACCGCAGCCACCCTCGGGTGTCCGCATCGGTAAAGCAGGCGATGGAAAACCCCTACGAAAAGGCCTTGAAGAAATATGTGGTGGGCAACCGCTACGTGGGCACCGTCAGCATGGTGGACCTCAACGGCGTGTTCGTATCCCTGGACGGAGGCGTCGACTGCCTATGTACCTATCCCAAGCGCGGCCGGCCGCCACGGGGCGCCAGGGCGACTGTGCGCATCCTCGGTATCAACCACGAGAACAACCGGATCTGGGGTGTGATCACACATATGTCTACAACTCGATAATGCTTTTGATGTGACAAAAAAAATAAAAATCGAAATTTGTCACATTGATATTATCAACTTTACAATTTAGAAGGGATGTGATAAGATGATGACTGGGAGGTGAGTTCATGGAACTCAGGAACCGTACTCGGTATTTAAAGCAATTGATTTCGTTCCAGGACACAGACCTCATAAAAGTGGTCACCGGTATTCGGCGTTGTGGGAAGTCCAGCCTGCTGGAACTGATGGAAGAGCACCTTAGGGAAAACGGTGTGGCAGCGGAGCAGATCGTCTCTATGAATTTTGAGTCTATGCAGTACGCCGATATGGATAGCAAGGCTCTCTACCAAGCGGTAATGGAGCGGAAACTGGCGGGGAAGAGGCTTTACCTCTTTTTTGATGAGGTTCAAAAGGTCCCCCAGTGGCAGAATGCGGTCAACTCCTTTCGGATCGACCTAGACTGCGACATCTATGTAACCGGCTCCAATGCTTTTTTGCTCTCATCCGAGTTGTCCACCTACCTGTCCGGCCGATATGTGGAAGTGAAGATGCTGCCCCTCTCCTTTGCGGAATTCCTTGATTTTCAAGGGTACACAGTGGAGTCATATCAATCTCCCGCAGGCGGCCAACGGAAGCGGGCCATTGACAAACAGGGACAAATGATGGATTTGCGGGAACTGTTTCAGGCATACATCCGCTTCGGCGGGATGCCAGCCATTTCGGAAACCGGGCTTGATCAAAAAAAGGTCCATATGCTGCTGGATGGCATTTACTCTGCTGTGGTAGTGCGGGACATCCTGGAGCGCGGCCGCCGGAAGGAACAGCGGGCCATTACAGACGCACTGCTTTTGCGGAAGATCATCCTCTTTCTGTCCGACAACATTGGGAACAACACCTCGATCCGCTCCATCGGCAACACGCTTGTGACGGAGGGCCTCCTGGAGGAGGGGAACCGTAAGAGCAAGCCAGCCGTGCAGACCATCTCGGCCTATATAGACGCCCTGCTGGAGTCCTATATCTTCTATGAGGTCAAGCGGTTTGACATCAAGGGAAAGGATTATCTGCGGACACTGGGCAAGTATTATATCGTGGATACTGGCCTTCGCAATTACCTGCTGGGTGACCGGGGCGGTGACACCGGCCATCTGCTGGAGAATATCATATATTTGGAACTGTTCCGGCGTGGATACGATGTGGCGATTGGGAAACTGGACGATAAGGAGATCGATTTTATCGCAACCAGCAACGGCCCCAAAAGATATATCCAAGTGACCGAAACCATGAGTGATTCTGAAACACGGAAACGGGAACTGGCGCCTCTGATGGCGGTACAGGACAACTACGAGAAAGTCGTCATTACGATGGATCAGCCGCTGGATACCGACATCAACGGGATTAAGATCGTGAATGCGCTGGATTTCCTGCTGGATGGTGAAACACAGTAGAATTTGGATAGCACTTGGAATCAGGGTGAACGCATGAGGTGCGTTCACCCTGATTCATTTTCTGCGAAGAGGAGATGAACTAAGATGAATAGAACGAGAAAGAAAACGGGACGGGCCTGCCTGTCTCTGTTGGTGATTGTAATGTTGATGTCAGTGTTGTGTCCAGCGGCTTTGGCCGATACCGATGGCACAGAACCACAACTGACACAGCAGCCAGATCAACTGATTCTGCAGCTTGGAACGCGCTGGGCGGGTGTAGAGTTTGAACTACGCACTGACGCCGGAGTATTCCCGGCCCCCATTGTTGTAGACAGCAGCGGAGTACTGACCATGGATTTGGGCGGCAGCAAGACCTATACCCTCAGCTGCCTCAATTCCACGGTACCTATCCCAGATCCGCTCACGGGGCAAGGCCAGGCTGTACAGGAGCCGGCTGAGCCGTCACAAGACGCCGCTGCGGATGTGGCGCAGCAGGAAGAACCTGATGCAAACTCAGGCGGCATCCCAGTCGGCACGCTGATCCTGTTCCTGACCGGCTTGGCCCTCGCTGGGGCGGGTCTGGCCGCGCTCTACATTGCCAAACGGCGCCAGCAGTCGGTTTGTGATAACTGGGAGGATGGGGACGATGACGAATACTGAGCCCTGAAATTGTCCCAGACTGAGATGGATACTCCCAGACTGAAATGAGTGGGATTTTTGCGAAAATCACTGTGTTTTTTGTGATTTTTATTGACTTTTTGGATGGATTCTGCTATAATTCCAATATAGCAAGATACTGCGTAGAGGCTTTCGATACGCCGGGGCGCCATGGCGTCAGACCTGCTGAAATGGTGCGGGGAATCGTTACGGAGCCGCTGTCCCGCGGCCCCACAACGCGCAGGTCTTGTCTGAAAAGAATGTGGCCGGAAGGCCGCTGAAATACAGTGCAGAGTCAATGGCTGGATGCGACACCACTATTCCAGCGCTTGGCTCTGCATTGTCTTTTTTCAGCGGTCTTCCGGTCTTTTTCGTTTTTCCCGGTTCCGCTCAGGCTGATGCGAGTCTGTCATATGTCATTACTTCGAGAGGAGGATTTTAGCATGAAGAGAAAATCAAACCGCAGCAAGGATAGTGTACTGCCGGGTAGTGGGCGCCTACATTGCCACTGCGGCAGCCCTGCGGTTCTGCGCAGCGCGGAGGGTTTATGCAGGGTACACCAGGAGGGAGCGATGGCCTATGTCTGTTCCAGATATCCGGATTGTGATTCCTTTGTGATGGCACATGCAAAGACATTGAAGCCGATGGGCAGTTTGGCGGGACCGGAACTGAGGCGGCTACGCTATAACGCGCATAAGGAATTCAACCGTCTGTACCAGTCAGGGATCATGAGTAAGCGTGATGCTTATCAGTGGCTGGGCATGATTGTGCAGGCACCGATGGCTCACGCCCATATTGGGCATCTGGGAGAGTATTACTGTCAGGTGGTCATCCGGGAGAGCAGGAAACTGTATCAGGAACGGATGGGAGAGAAGGAGCGGTTAGGAAAGGTATCTGGAGGTGAATGAAATGTTGAAGCCGTTGACGAATGAACAGCAAATCAAGGTGGAGGAGAATATGGGCTTGGTGGGGAAGGTGATCCAGGACTGTGTGCATACATTGGGCACGGGCTGCATCTATGACTATGACGACCTGTTCCAGATTGGATGCATTGGCCTATGTAAAGCCGCCCAGACGGACCAGCCAGGGTATAACGTGGCCTTTTCGACCTATGCCTACCGCCTGATCCGCAATGAGATCTATACACAGTTGGAGTACGCAACACGCCGGGGCAGGGAAGTGGCCACCGATCCAGATGAGATGCCGTGTTCGGTACTGGACGATGAGACCACAGAACAGCGGGAGGCAAGCCTCAGTCTCCTTCACTTTTTGGATCGAGCCGAGGCAGACGCCACCGGAGTGGCTGCAAAAGGGATGCAGGCCATCCGGCTGCTCGCTGAAGGATACAGCAACCGTGAGATTGGAGAACTGTTTGGCGTACCGGCCAACTATGTTACAGCGTGGGTTGCTAAGGCGAGGAAGGTCCTAAAACGGCAGAGAGACTATGAGTATTCGGGGGCGCTTTCCTGATTTGCACCAAAGGGATGGCACGCTGTTTTAGACTCTGTTCCGGTAGACAATGGCTGAAGCATGTCCTGCTTTCGGCTGTCTATGCATCAGTTGATGAACGTGCTGCGAGCATGAAAAAACGGGCCCGCGGGAGCAATGCTTCCGCGGGCCCGTTTTTGCTTGTCTGGTACGAATGATTGAGTTTATCTGTCTAGCCAGCTGGGGCGTCTGAATTGCCTTCTTCCGCGGGCAGCCACAGGGAACTGTATGGAATTAGAGCCCGGCTACTCTTTGCAAAGACGATGCGCTCTTTCTTTGACAACGAGGGCCAGCATACCTGCAGGATCATATAGTCTATGATGACATCTGCTGCGGGGATTCCTCGTTTCATGCTGCAATAGACTATCTGCCGCAGCACTTTTTATATTTCTTTCCACTCCCACAGGGGCAGAGATCGTTACGCCCGACCTTTACTGTTTTGGATGGCAGTTTATTGAGGCGTGGCTGCTCGTACAACTCAAAAATTTCGTTCGGAGTTCTCCCGTTGTTTGACCAGAGCCGTGTGCTGTTCGCCATTTCCGACAGAATATCCAGAACGATTTGCAGGTCTTTCCGGGAAATAAATATCTTGCAGTCACGGAGAATATTCAGATACTCAACAGGGCGTACCTCCAGAAGCATGGCGAAGTGGAGTTCCGACATGACCGCATTCACATCCTCGTGGCTCAATCCCATATCACGTCGGAGGTATTGCTCCATCAGCAGTGTGGCGGCGGTTTCCTCATAGTAGTCGATATCTGCATACTTGAGGAACTCGGGCTTCGGGGGAATGTATCGCGGCTTGCTTCCAATCCTGGTCAAAAGGTCCGCAACATCACGGAATTCATTTTCCTCGAAGCCGTGATGGACTAAGTATTCCTCCCATAGCACATAACCGCACATTGAGGCGATGTGCCGGAGCAGGGTGGGGAAAAGTTCCGCCTCCGCGAGTTTCTTACTGTTCTGGCTGTTGAAAATGGTGATCAGGTCATCCTGGCGGATCACGCCATACAGATTAACCGCCGCCATGGCGTAGGAATGGATCAGGTTGTCGCGTTTCTTGCGTGCCAGGAAACTGGCGGTAGCCAATTCCTGGTAGATTGCACGCACATCCTTCGGTACAACGTAAAATTGACGATTCTCATGCTGAAAGGCCTGAAGATATCCTAGGAAGGGTAGAATGCCTTCCATCCCCTGTGCAGCCGTTTTTAGTGGGTAGGCATCGGCTGCCGCGCATTTTTGAAAAAGTATCCACTCTGGTTCTTCTAAGCCGTACAGGACCGCTTCTAACCGCTCGGGCCGCAGTAAGTCGTTGCGGATTACGCCGATCAATTCATTTTTTCGCAATTTAGAGGTACCATTTAAATGGAGATTTGCCGCGAGGCGGCGCAATTGGGGGATAGTTTTCCTCGCCAGACAGTTCTGCAGATCCGTGAATGGTGCGGCCGCCTCCATAACATCATGGCTGAGTCCTTTCTGTGCCAAGTCAATTCCCCCTTTTCAAGCATCATATCATGTTTTTGAGGTCACGGCAACTGCAAACCGGGCTGTGAAGATCGGATAAAGTTGCACTTTTGGTGGCAAATGATAGATCCCACTGTCAAGAGTTTTCCACGACGCATTGATCTAGTTGGATTTTCTTTTTGAATGTCAGATGATATACCCGACCATTCAGAAGACCATAGAAGCAGAATGAGTGAACCCACATATAGGCCCGCCAAGGCTATGAGGGGTTATTTGATAAAGAGAATTAGATTTCTCTTAATTGGTGATCGCCACCAAGTGGATTGCACGGAAGCCCCAAGCATCTGTGCCCTCAACCTCTTTTCGGAGCCGTGGGAGCGGTATCATGTGAAAAGAGAATATCCATCGACTGTGACAGGCGGACTCCTTGACAAAAATATCGTACCGTATGGATATTTTCTACGTGACACAATACTCTTTTTTTCAAGGGACTTGCAGGGCATTAAAATTTGTGGTATTATTAGTTAGTAAATGCTAACTATTGAATGCCAGGGGTAGGAGTGCAGATAAGCAAAAGTATCTGGCAAACTGCGGTTCTGGTATTTTATTTGTACTGAATAGTTAGCAAAAACTAACAAGATGAGAGGGAAACTGTAATGCTCCAATACACCATCGCAGTGGAAGGAATGGCCTGTTCCATGTGCGAAGCTCATGTCAACGACGCAGTCCGCAAGGCATTTCCCATTAAAAAGGTCACTTCGTCCCACAGCAAAGGGCAGACGCAGATCCTGTGTGAGAACAGATTAGATGAGGACGCCCTGCGCAGTGCGATCTCCGCCACAGGCTATCAGGTCCTTTCCATCCAGTCGGCCCCCTATGAGAAGAAGGGCCTCTTCTCCTTCCGAAAGTAAGCGCCATGCTGGATGCACTTTTATCCTGGGACGGCTGGACCGTCACCCAGTTGCCCGCGGAGCAGGCGGCTATCTTCCGACTGGAGGGAGCACCCCCCTCGGAAGAGTTCCCGTTTATCCAGGAGTCGGAGGCTCTGGAGATCCTATTTTGCCGCAAAGGCGGGCTTATTTTGGAATGGGCCGGCCACCGGCGTCTTAGCCTTAGCGCCGATCAGGTATTGTTTCTCCCAGTCCGTACAGAAGCGTATCGGGGCCAGTTTGCTTCGGAGTCATTCTATGGTGCCCTTATTCGGATGGAAGCGAAAGCCGCGTGGTCGGCCCTGCGTGCTATGCACTCCGACTTGGGAGAGTCCATCTCCCGTGCCTGGAATGATCCTTGTATGCTGAAGGCAGCACTCTGGAGCGAAGCTCTGTTTTCTGCCCTGGACTATATGCAGCCGGGACATATCGGAGATTACTATGTCATCAAGGCGCTGGAGGTTTTGTTCCTGCTCCATGCACAGCGAGAGGGGCTGGCCTTACCTCCGCAGTGTGATTACCATACACATAGTCAGATTGAAACCATACGCGAGATTCAGAAATACTTGGTGGGGCACCTGGATGAGCGACTGACGATTCAGATACTGTCCCAACAGTTTCGAATCTCCGGCACAGCGTTGAAGTCCTGTTTCCGTCAGGTGTATGGAGTCCCGATTCACCAGTATCTCCTGGAACAGCGCATGGCCCAGGCCGCGGAACTCCTCGCTACTACGACCCAGAGCGTGCTCCAGATCTCTACAGCAGTAGGATATTCCAGCGTCAGCCAGTTCGGCATCGCGTTCAAGCAGCGCTACCATATGCCTCCCTCCCAATTTCGACGGAATGCAAATAAAAATCCATTTGCAACGGTTTTCGTCCGAAACGGATAGAAAAGTCTAAGATTCGTATGTTATTATGTGTGCTCAAATAAGGTGCCATGTCTGGCGAGGGAGGGACTATCCAATGAAACACCACCGTTTCTGGGCTTGGGGCGCTGTCGTCTGCATGGTCATGGCCATCATTACCGGATACCGGCACCGCTGAATGCGAGGTGAGCAATATGAATATCTATAAGGGAGTAGGTCTGTTCGCCAGCGGCGTGCTGTTCGGCTCTGCTGGCTTCAAGCTGCTGTCCAGCAAGGACGCGAAGAAAGCCTATACACACGCCACTGCCGCGGCTCTGCGGGTAAAGGAGTCCGTGATGGAGACGGTCACCTCTGTCCAGGAAAATGCCGCTGATATCTTGGCCTCCGCCAAGGAAATCAATGAGCAGCGTGCGAAGGCGGAGGAGGCTGCCAGCGTAGAGTGTTCTGAAGCGTAATGCGTAAGAAACGAGGGAGGGGCCGCCGGGAGGCGGTCCCTCTCGTTCTATGGAGGCAATCATGAAATTTCAAATTAAACACGAATGCCGCGGACGAATCCGCGTTCAGGCCATGCAGCAGCGCATGACGCTGGAACAGGCCGACATGCTGGAGGCATGGCTGCTGACTCTGCCGCAGGTGGAGCGGGCGTCTGTCCATGAGCGGACCCGCTGCGCGGTGATTGAGTATCAGGGAGATCGGCAGGATTTACTAAGGGCCCTCGCCGGTTTTTCTTATCAGAATCATGCGCTGGCGGAATTGGTCCCGCTCCACAGCAGCCGGGCGCTCAATCGTGCCTATGAGGAAAAGCTGGTGGGTATGGTCGCGTTTAAGGCAGTCCGCTCCCTGTTTTTTCCGGCACCGCTGCGGACAGCCTACGCTGTTGTGAAAGCTGTTCCATACCTGTTCCGAGCACTCCGGTGTCTGTTGCGAAGACAGCTCCATGTAGAATTGCTGGACGGGATTTCTATCTGCTTGTCCATGGCGCGGCGGGACTTCGACACAGCCAGTTCTGTGATGTTCCTGCTACGGCTTGGCGAGTTGCTGGAGGAGTGGACCCACAAAAAGTCTGTGGAAAACCTAGCTCGGAGTATGTCTCTGAACATCGACCGGGTCTGGATGAAAACCGAAAAAGGAGAGGAACTGCTCCCGCTCCATCAGGTGCAGGCCGGGGATCAGGTAGTTGTCCGCATGGGCGGCATGATCCCACTAGACGGCACCATCGTGGAGGGCGAGGTCATGGTCAATCAGGCGTCCCTCACCGGAGAATCCATTCCTGTCCCCAAACGGCCCGGGAGTAGCGTCTATGCCGGCACGGTGGTGGAGGAGGGCGAATGCGTCCTCACGGTCACCCAGCAGTCCGGCGAGGGCCGCTATGACAAGATCGTAGCCATGATCGAGGAGTCGGAGCAGCTCAAGTCCGCGGCGGAGAATCACGCGGCACATCTGGCCGACCAGTTGGTGCCTTACACGCTGGCAGGGAGCGCACTGGTCTATCTGCTCACCCGCAATGTCACCCGTGCTCTGTCTGTGCTGATGGTGGACTTCTCCTGCGCTTTGAAACTGTCCATGCCTCTGGCGGTTCTCTCCGCCATGAGCGAGGCCAGCCGCTTCCATGTGACCGTGAAGGGCGGAAAGTACCTGGAGGCCGTGGCCCAGGCGGACACCATCGTCTTTGACAAGACTGGCACCTTGACCCATGCCAGCCCCGTGGTGGCCCAGGTGATCCCCTTTGGTGGGAACAAGGAGCCGGAAATGCTCCGTCTGGCCGCGTGCCTGGAGGAACACTTCCCGCACTCCATGGCCAACGCCGTGGTCCAGGCCGCCCGGGAGCGGGGGCTTGCCCACGAGGAGATGCACTCCCAGGTGGAGTACCTGGTGGCCCACGGCATCGCCAGCACGGTAGACGGCAGGCGGGTCATCATTGGCAGTGCCCACTTCGTCTTTGAGGATGAGGGCTGCACTGTCCCGCCGGGAGAGCAGGACGCCTTCGACGCCCTGCCTAAGCAGTACAGCCACCTGTATCTGGCGGTCGGCGGCGTACTGGCCGCAGTTATCTGTATCTCTGACCCCTTGCGCGTCGAGGCGGTGGATGCGGTAGCTGCCCTCCATGACCTGGGGGTGGGCAAGATCGTCATGCTCACTGGCGACAGTGAGCGCACTGCGGCAGCCATCGCCGCCCAGGTGGGAGTGGACGAGTACCGGGCTGAGGTGCTGCCGGAGGACAAGGCCCGTTTTGTGCAGGCCGAGCGCGCACAGGGCCGCACGGTGGTCATGATCGGCGATGGAATCAACGACTCCCCGGCTCTGTCCGCTGCCAATGTGGGCATCGCAATCAGCGATGGCGCCGCCATCGCCCGGGAGATCGCGGACATCACCATCGCGGCAAACGACCTGTTCGAACTGGTGCAGCTGCGGCGGCTGTCCGTGGCCCTGATGAACCGCATCCAGTCTAACTACCGCTTTGTCATCGGCTTCAATGGCGGACTCATCGCCTTGGGAGCCCTGGGCATCCTAGCGCCAGCCACCTCTGCCACGCTCCACAACCTGTCCACTCTGGGCATCAGCCTGCGCAGCATGACCAATCTGTTGCCGCCAGCAAAAGCATGAACACAGCCCCATCTGACCTTGTTCATACGGTCAGACGGGGCTGTGTTTTATGCTGTGATTTGTCATGTCCCCACCTGGGTCTGTCCACAGAGCATTGGATGGGAAAGGGTCACTCCTTCGCAACCACCAGGTACATTTTGAATGGGGTCACGGCCTGGACCGCGTGGGGGATGCCGGCCGGCATGATGACAGCCTCCCCGGCGTTCAGCGTGTGTGGGACACCGTCAATGGTAATCTGAGCGGTGCCCTCCAGGATGGTGGCCATGGCGTCCCCGGGGGCGGCGTGGGTACTGATGGCCTCGCCCGCATCAAAGGCGAACAGCGTCATCCCCACACCAGGCCGCTGGGCCAGGGTCAGGCTGACAACTTTACCGGGCTCGTACCCGACCTGATCCTTCAGGGGAAAGGGCTGGGCATGGGGCAGGTTTTTGATCAACGGTTCCATACAGATCCTCCTCAGTTTGATTGGATGGTAATTTGCAGCAGTTTGAAGGGGCCGTTCCCGCCAATGGCGTGGGTGGTCTGCGCTGGCACAGCCAGACAATCCCCTGCGCCCAGACAAACCTCGTGCCCCTCCAGGCGCAGAGGCATATCACCCTCCAGCACATAATAGACCGTGTCGCCGAAGTAGCGCTCCTCACTGATACTCTCTCCGTCCCCAAAAGCCAACAGCGTCATTTGGCAGTGCTCGCTACGGGAAAGAGCCATGCTCACCACGCGCCCCGGCTGGATGGAGATGAGTTCGCTCAGAGCCGCCGGCTGCTGAACCGGCAGATTGCGGAGAATGTCCATTTCCGAGCCTCCTTCCGTGTTCTAAAAGTTAGTATATCACCTTTTCTTGTGGGCCGCCATTGCCGTGGCAACCAGACTGGTTATAACCAGTGATTCGCCGGATGATCTCTTGGCGCAGTCGGGCCAGTTCAGGGGCGGAGGCGTCCCGCCCCTCCGGGCCGGGGAGGTCAAACCACTGGCAGATTGCAGTGGGGCGCGGAGCGAGCACGGCGATGCGGGTCGCCACAGTGAGCGCTTCGTCGATCTCATGTGTAACAAAAAGCACCCCGGGCCGCTCCCGCTGCCAGATGGATAACAGCATGGACAGCATCTCCATGCGGATTCCGTAGTCCAGCCCCTGAAATGGCTCGTCCATCAGGAAAATCTCACCGCCGAAGTGGAATGCCCGGGCCAGGGCGCACCGGCGGGCCATGCCGCCGGAGAGTTGGCCGGGATAATAGCGTTCAAACCCCTCCAGCCCCACAGCAGTGATGAGGGAGCGCACTTCCTCGGCGGGCGCGTCCTCCCGCACCAGCCGGATGTTTTCCTCCACCGTGCGCCAGGGCAGCAGCCGGGCGCTCTGAAACATATAGCTCAGCCTGCCATCCGCACCCTCCACCGTACCGGCATCCGGCGCCGTCAGGCCGGAAATGATGTTCAGCAGCGTGGTTTTCCCGCAGCCGGAGGGGCCGATCAAGGCGACAATCTCGCCCCGGGACAGGGTGAGGGACAGGTTTGAGAGTACGGGCAGATCCTCAAAGCGCTTGCAGAGCCCGCTCAGTCTCAGCATGGGGCTCCCCCTCTCCTGGACAGAAGCAGGCACACCAGCTTCTGCGTAATAAAGCATCCTGCCACCAGCAGGAATGCCCACGCGATGATCGCGTCGGGCTGGATATTCAGCCTCGCGGTGGTGATGGCGCCGCCGATCCCACTGTTCGTGGTGAGGACCTCTCCCATCACCGCCAGTTTCCACCCGCCGCCCACGACGATCTCCAGTGCGGAGAAGAAATAAGGGCGGATGGAGGGCAGCGTCACATGGAGCAGGATCTTCCTGCGGGAAAAGCGGTAGAGCCTCGCCATCTCCAGAAGCTCCGGGTCTACACTCCGCACGCCATGGCTCAGGTTGATCACCACCGTTGGAATGGTGGATGTCGCCACAATGAATACACAGGGCCAGCCATTGAACCCAAACCATACCAGGGCCAGCACGACCCAGCATACCGGAGGTACCGACTGGAGCACATGGATGAACGGCATCCCCACATCTTCCAGTTTGGGGCACAGCCCGAACAGCAGTCCCAGCACCGTGCCCACCGCAACCCCGATTCCCAGGCCAAGCGCCAGACGCAGCAGAGTAGTGCCGATGGTGGGCCAGAAATCCGGCTCCCGGAACAGTCCTGCCAGCGTACCCGTCACCTGTGGGACAGAAGGGAGCACCAGAGGGGAGAAACAGAGCGAGGCCAGCTGCCAGATACCCAGCAGCAGGCCCACGCCCAGGGCGCGGCGGAGCCAGAGGGCCGCCTTACCCCGCATAGTATAACCCGTCGTCGGGGAGTTTTCCGCCGATCATCGAGGGGTCAAAGTCGTTGAGCAGATTATAGAATGTATCCAGTTCTCCCCGGGCGTCCTGGGCGCTCTTGAAGGTCAGGCCCATATTGGGGATCGCGGCCTCTACCACAGCGGCCTTCATGCCCAGGTGCTCCTCGGCCAGAGCGGCGGCCTCGGCGGGGTGGTCCAGCACCCACTGGACGCTCTCAGCGTAGGCGGCCTGGAATTGCTCTGTCAGCTCCGGATTTTCGTCGATGAAACTCTGGGTGGTGCCGAAGCCGGCGTTGGGGATCATGGTGTCGGTGCCGGTGACCCGCTGCCACTCCTCTTCAAAGCTGAGCGCCCGGCGTACTTCGCTGTTCTGGTTCATCGCGGATGTGACCTGTGGCTCGATCAGGGTGGCATATTCCGCCTCGCCGGAGGCCAGCAGGGCGGCCACCTCGGCGGTGCTGGCGTAGACGATTTCCACATCCTCACCCACCGTCAGCCCGGCTTCATTCAGGAAATACTGGGTCAGAGCGTCCGGAGGAGAGGACTGGAGGGGGATATAGACGGTCTTGCCGGCCAGATCGGCCCAGGTTTCAAACGCAGGGTCCGTGGTCATGAAATAGGTGACGCCCCAGGTATTCACATTCATCAGGCGCACATCCAGGCCCTTGTTGTAGAGTGTGGAAACCACAGTGAGTGGGAAAGCGTACAGGTCGTGCTCCCCGCCCTGGACCATGGCCAGCAGCTCCTCGGGGGAGTTCCACACATTCAGGTCGATAGTCACATTCTCTCCCAGCAGTCCAGCCTCCATCATGTGCAGGACGGGAAGTGCCGGGGGCGCGGTAGGTACACCCACTGAGATGGTCACCGGCTCGGCGGCCTGCGTGGAACTGGCCGGCGGGGATGTGGGGGATGCGGAGGGATTTTCGGCCGGACCATTTCCGTTGGAGCAGCCAGCCAGGGCAAACAACAGCATCGCGGATGCTGCCAGGGATGCAAGAGCGCGTTTCATGTGCGACTCTCCTTTCAAGAATTTTTGGTTAGCAGTAACTAACCTGTTGCAGCGATATGATAGCACCCGCAAAAAAGCCTGTCCGTTGCCATGGCAACGGGCAGGCAAAATTTATACGCTGAGAAAGCTCTGATCCAGAATACGCACCTGTTGGCCCTGAAAGGCGAGAATTCCCTCTTTCTGCATACGCCCCAGTTCCCGGGAGAGGGCGCTGCGGTCTACACACAGATAGTCGGCCAGTTCACCCCGCCCCATGTCCAGATGGAGTTCGCCGCCGGGCTTGGCGGGGAGCATCTGGAGATAGAGCTTGATCCGGTTTCGGAGCCGGTTCTGGGCCAAGATCCGCATTTTCTGATTGAGAAAAAGGGCGCCCCGCCCCATTTCACGGAGCAGGTTGGCGGTGACCTGGGCTTTGTGCGGACAGGCGCATTCCTGCTGAAGAAGCAGCGGGTCAAAATCCAGATAGAGCACCTGCACATCAGTCAGCGCGTCGATCTGGATGGGACTGTCCTCCGCCATGGAGCACACCAGAGTCTCCCCAAATACCTGCCCCCGCCCCAGCCGTTCGATGGTGACCAAATTGCCGTCCTCACTATACAGGGAGATCCGCAGCGTCCCATCCATCACAACGCCGGGCCGCTTCTGGCACTCGCCGATCTGGAGGAGGATGGCATCCTTACGAAACGATTTGGTTTCTCCCCGAAGGCAGGCCAGTACATTTTGATATTTCTCTTCCGGGATGCCGTCAAACAGGCGGCACTGACGCATCACCGTAGTAATCGGGTCCATGAGATACCTCCATGTTGCCGTGGCAATCGACAACTGCGCTGTAAACTGCTATGGTTAGTAAATGCTAACCGCATTATAGCGCTTTGTCTGGCAAATGTCAACGAGCGCGGAATGGGAGGATGACGATGAACGGAATCGGATTGGATTGTGGAAACGCCACATTGAAACTCGTCCTGCTTTCTCCAGAGGGAACGTTCCTTTGGGAAAAAACGGCTTCCCACTATGGAGCGGTGGTTCAGAGCGCCCGCCGTCTGCTGGGGGAGCTTTTAGCCGCGGACCCGGGGGCCTGCGGCTGCCCGGTGGTCATCACCGGAAACGCGGGCGACCGGCTGAAAGCGGGGTGCAATGCCCTGGCCGTGCTGGGGGAGATCCCAGCCATCCACCTCGGCGTTCGGCTGTTGGCCCCGGAAGCCCGCTCCGCCATTGAGATCGGCAGCCAGAGCGCCCGCTTCCTCACCGGCTTGGATCAGAACACCCCGCCCCGGTTTGCGGTAAATGAACACTGCGCCGGAGGTACCGGCTCCTTTTTTGAGGATCAGATGTCCCGGCTGGGACTAAAACTGGAGGACTACTCCCGCCTGGTGGGGCAGGCCCGCTCCATCCCCAGGCTCTCCGGCCGCTGCGCGGTCTTCGCCAAAACGGACATCATCCACCGGCAGCAGGAGGGGGTGCCCACACCGGACATCCTCCTGGGCCTTTGCTACGCCATGGTGCGCAACTACAAGGCGGTGATCGTCCGGGGGCTTCCCGTGGAAAAGCCTGTGGCCCTGTGCGGCGGCATCGGGCATAATCAGGGTGTGATCCAGGCTGTGCGGGAGGTCTTCGGATTGTCAGAAGCAGAGCTGATCTTGCCGGAGAAATTCCCTTACGCCGGCGCCGTTGGAGCCGCGGAGGCAGCCATGGAGACCGCCACCTGCTCTATGGGGGAACTGCTGGCCAGTTTATGCGGCGGGGCGCTGGAAGGTGGGAACCAGATGTGCCGTCAGCCGGCGCTGCGTGTGCTTCCCGGTACACTTCCGTCTGTCCCCGCGGCCACCGGTACCATCCCGCCGGATGGGTGCGTCCTGGGGATTGATGTGGGCTCCACCAGCACGGATCTGGTGCTCACCGGCCGGGACGGCACGCTGATCGACTACCAGTATCTCCGCACAGCCGGGGACCCGGAGGGGGCGGTGCGCCGGGGCCTGGACGCCATCCATGAACGCTTTGGGCCGGTGTCCTTCCTGGCAGTGGGCGTCACTGGCTCCGGCCGGGAGCGCATCGGCCGTCTTATCGGGGCGGACGCCGTGCGGGATGAGATCACCGCCCAGGCCCGGGCGGCTGTCCATTGGTCGCCGGATGTAGATACGGTCTTTGAGATTGGAGGGCAGGACTCCAAGTATATCTCCCTACGGGGCGGACAGGTGGCCGACTTTCAGATGAACAGGATCTGCGCCGCCGGGACCGGCTCCTTTGTAGAAGAGCAGGCAGCGCGCATGGGCATCCCATTGGCGGAGTTCGGTCCCCTGGCCCTCAGCGCGCCCAGCGCGGTGGAGCTGGGAGAGCGGTGTACGGTATTTATCGAGACAGCCATCCAGTCTGCGCTCTCTCGTGGCGCCTCCCAGGCGGAGGTGGCGGCCGGCCTGTGTCGGTCCATTGTCCGCAACTACCTCCACAAGGTCGTTGGGGCCAAGCCCGTCGGGAGCCGCGTGGTGCTTCAGGGCGGCGTCGCCTACAATCCCGGGATTGTGGCTGCGTTTCAGCAGGAGTTGGGGGAGCGGCTCACGGTTTCGCCCTGTTTCCCCATCAGCGGCGCCTATGGAGCGGCCCTGCTGGCGCTGGAGTCGGTCCGCGGCCCGTCCTGCTTCCACGGATTTGACACAGCGACCGGGGCGGAACACGCCGCCGGCCCAGGGGTGGCGGAGAACATCGCCTTCTACCAGCGGGCGGGGGCGCTGCTGCTGGAGGGGTATGACCCCATCCGGGTCCCAGGGAAAAAGACGGTGGGTGTCCCCTATGCGCTGGTGATCCACAAATTCTTCCCCATGGCAAATGCGTTTTTCCGGAACTTGGGATTCAATGTCCTGCTCTCCCCGCCCACGAATGAGGAGATCATCCGGCTGGCCCAGCAGACTGCCCAGGCGGAAACCTGTTACCCGGCGAAGCTACTCCACGGCCACATGGCATGGCTGGCGGAACAGGGCGTGGACTATATCTTCATGCCCTCTGTTCACACCATGAGGCACGAGTCCTCCCATGTGGAGCACAATTATGGCTGCGTCTATATGCAGACTGCGCCCCGGCTGGCGGCCAATGCCCTGGATCTGGAGCGGCGGGGGATCGCCCTGCTCAACCCGGTGTTTGACCTGGACTTCGGGCAGGAGGCCATGGCCTCCGCCATGCTGGGCGTTGGGAAGCAGCTGGGAATACCAAAGCCGCGCTGCCTGCCCGCCCTGCTGTCCGGGGCCAAGGCGGTGCGGCGGCATACCGCGGCAGTGGAGAAGCAGGGGCGGGAACTGCTGGCATCCCTCAGGCCGGACGACAAGGTGCTGGTGCTCATTACCCGGAACTATGGCCTTTCCGACCCGGTGCTCAACATGGGAATTCCACGGCTGCTGCTGGAGCGCGGGCATAAGGTCATCACCCTGTCCCACCTGCCCGCCCACGACCTGGATCTGTCGGAGGACTACCCCAATCTGTACTGGCCCTTTGGCCAGCACATCCTGTCCGGGGCCAAGCTCGTGGCCCACCATCCAAACCTGTATGCCGTCTACCTGACCAATCACGGCTGCGGCCCGGACACCATGCTCTCCTATCTGTTTCGGAAGGAGATGGGGGACAAGCCCTATCTGCAGATCGAAGTGGACGAGCATTTCTCTCCCGTGGGCGTGATCACACGGATCGAGGCGTTCCTCCAGAGCCTGGAGGGCCGCCCTGCCCAGCCGCTTCCGGCGGGCTTTTCCCTCGCCGCGGTAGTGCGCCGCCCTACTGCGGTGGCTGCCGTGCCGGAGAGAACCGGAGGGCCGCTGCTCGTGCCTGACCTTCCGCCGTTTACCGCTTATCTCCGCGCATATTGTGAGGCGGCCTGGAAAACAGAGACGCGCACCCTGCGGCTCGACAGTACCACCCTGCCGCTGGGGAGGGCGGAAACCAGCTCCAAGGAGTATCTGCCGTTCCCGGCCCTGCTGGGCGGCATCCTGACGGCGGCGGAAGTGGAGAGCGGCCCGTTTCAGGTGCTTCTCCCCTCCACCCAGGGCGCGGAGGCAGACGGGCAATACCCATGGGGCGTGGAGTCGGTACTGGAACGCCGGGGGCTTTGCCGTGTGAAGGTCATCGCGCCGGAGCTGGAGACGATTCCGGAGCGCTGCCCGGAGCCGGATCTGCTGGTCCGGGCGATCCTCGCCGGCGATTTCCTGCTATGCGCTCCGCCGGAACAGCGGGACGCACTGGCTCCGGCGGGTGTGCCGAGTTGGGCGGAGCTGGAAGCCCTCGCGGCGCACATCGGCGCCATTCCGGCGGAGGGACGGCCGCTGGGGATCGTGGGCGAGCCGTTCACCCTCTTCAACCTTCATGACGGCGTCCCCGATACGCTGGAACAGGAGGGCTGGCGGCTGCTCCGGGCGCCGCTGAGCGAATATCTGTGGCTTCTCTGGCGGGATGCGGGAAGCCAGACTTGCCGGGAGTGGGCGGGCCGCATAGAAGCACTCGGCCGTCTGCTGGGCCCCCGCAGCAGTTTTTCCCCTGAACTGGAGTCTCTGCGCTCCTCCGCAGACCGCCTTCTGCCCGGATTTGCCGGAGCCAATGGCCGGTACCGGCTGGTCAAGGGGCTGGAGCTGGGCGGACGGTGCGCCGGGGTGCTGACCATGGCACCCAGGTATGAAAATACCGCCACGATCCTGGAGATGACCGGTGTGCTGGACAGTGTACCGCACTTCCATCTGGCCATGGATTACGACTGGGATGAGAACGCATGGTCCAGGCTCAATTCTTTCCTCTACTATCTGAGCAAATAGAAAAACCATAACAGAGGTGTCTTGCAGCGACTCTCGGACCAGTCGATATTTAACCTCTCTAAAATCCCATCTATTCGATCAAAGCAACAATACTATAGTGTAAAGAGGGGAGCAACCAATTTCTTAATAGAATTGATGAAGTGAACCATTCCTTGGATTTTCTCTTGCAATGCATCGGGAAAATATATATAATAAACTCACATAGTATCTGCTGCTTACCAAACATGTGGTAGCATAGTTTCAGTGTTGCACAGCGTCCGAAGGCCAGAGAGCCCTTGGACGCTGTTTCTTTTTATAAAGATCAAAAACATAATAACCGGGCCACAGAGCACATGGATCGATTCAAGCCGTATCCATGTGCTTTTTATATATCTTTTCTATCCTAAACAGAAATGAGGTGCGAACAATATGTAATTCAGAACCACAATGGCAGCACTGGATGGCAACCACATGCCTGATTTCTTGGCACTGGAATTTGAGCACCTGCTATGAGCCCCTCTGGGTTACAGCAGATCATACCATTGTTCCAGCGTCCATTGAAGACGGGAGGAACCGTGCAAATTGAACGCAAAACGATGAAGATCAAAAGGGAGGATATTGATAATATGAGTCACATTTCTGTCATCGCAGCCATCGCATTACCTGAGAACCTTGAAGAGGCCGCTAGGTCTATCCCGGATGAGGTGATCAAGCAAGGAATGGTTATGGAACACTGCCTCTACTATTCGCAAGTACAGAACCAACATCTCGACCTAGAAAATATTGTTATCACGGATCAACATCGCTATGAGGGCTTGGCCGAGGCCCTATCCGATCAGATCATGGCCCCATATAGTATGATTCCGAACGAACAAACTCCGAAAGAGTTTGAGGATGAAACGGAGGCGGCCATACGCGAATATGAGACGAAAAGGGATGACTTTGTGCGGCTGTTGAATGGCCGGATTGTGCCTATATACGATTATGGATTCTCTAAAGACTATGTCGTGAAAGACGGGCTAATCTGCAAACGGAGGTTTGGCCCGCTGCAGCGGGAAAAGCGAACGAAAAAGGCCAAGAAGATGCAGTTGCTTCTCGACTGTCCTTTCAAGAAAGTCTATCCCGCATTCGTGGACTATGTCCTGCAATACGTCGGAAACGAATTCCTTAATTGGCGGAGCGGTTACTTTTACAATCCACAGGGCTACTGGAATTCATTTGTGGTCGGAGGGCGATATCGAAATCAATTCCTGGTCCCCGTCGATTGCCCATTTGCGGTCACAGGCTCTTATGGTGTTTTTGAGTATCAGCACGATGAGCAGACCTACACACCAGAAGGATATCGTTGGGTAGCCGGAGCAAAAAAGAGGAATATCGCCTGGGATGCTCTAAAAAAGTACCGTGAGAAAGTGCCAGTTGAGCAGTTTCATCAATATGGGGCATGGTGCGCGCAGGGAGGAGGCCCAGCGGAATGCCGGCTTGTACAAATGGATGAGGGCCCAATCAAAAAGTGGGGCAGGGGATGCTTCCAAGGGTGCGAAACGCTGGAGCAGTTCGGCTCTGATATGCATTACCTGTGCCAAATGGAGCCCCATGCCTGCGTAGATGAAAATGGTTGGATCAACTACAGCGATGATTGGTCCGACAGTGACACCGAAGTTTCAGATGAGGAAAACTGGCGCAAGAAAGTTGATCGCTTCATTGATGCGCTCCCGGACGATACGCTGTTGTTATCGCTGGACTGCCATGCTTGATACGCCAAATATGGCAGGGCCTGCTGTATAGCGGAAGCAATATCGCACGCTCAACTTGCTACCTGAAAAGATGGAAACAAACAATCAAATTCAATAGGAGTTGACAAAATATGTATCAGTTTCACTTATCCATTGGGGACTGGAGCGGTGATGGTCATGGCCGATCCGAAGATTTCACCGTAGCGTCTAATGCGCCTGTGGAAACAGTGCGCGAAGCACATTATAAGATCCCAGAAGTTACAGAGGTTGATATTGAAAGCATCTGCTCGGAATACGGAGAAGATGAAATTGACGCAGAAACAGTCCAAGTTCTAAAAGATATGGGGTTCCAGTTTGAAAACAGTTCCGGGATGGGAGAAGGCATTGTCAATGTGCCAGAGATGGCCCGACTGTGGATTTTTCTTTTGCAGAAGGCCGATCCATCATTGAAACTGGAAATAAAAGATGATGACATTCCCAATTTGCAATTTTGCGGTGCTGATGATAAGGGCCGACACATCGGTAAAGTGGGGTATGGACTCTTTTCCCGATAAGAATCTTGCGACTATCAATGTCCGGAAACTCTTGCGGCCAGAAAACAGATATAAGGGAGAACGGTTATGGAAATTATTACTTCTTTCACCGCATTGAATTTGGAGCCTGGCAATTTGCCAAAAGAGGCTTCGCAGCTCAGACAGGGGGACTTCCAATCTGTCCTCAAGGCGCTTCAGGATGCTTACTGCAATACGGCTTCTGATCCTGATGCATATTTGTACGAGACGGTTGCGCCAGAAAACATTATTTTTGGATTGTATGAACCAGAGAAAGTTTTGGAGCGTTTGGATGCATGGAACCGCGAAATCAGAGTCGAATTTTTGCGGGCGATCAAAAACATGTGTCCCGGTATAGGAGCGGGACATCTTCCGCCAGAAGATGAACTGCCGATGGATACCGACATGACATACCAACTTGTGTGCGCAACTCGTGAACTGGATGACATGTGGTATGATTTTGCCGACCATGCGGTATATGTGGAGAATGAGTTTGGGTACCCATTTTTCAGGACAATAGTGGATGAGCATACCGCGGCATGTATCAAGGCAAATCCAGAGGCATATCTGATTGCGCGGGTTACGCCGAAGTGATTCCCTCTTGCAAAACAGTGTTATCGGATAGCTGATACAGAAACATGGAGCAGACAACAAGGAAAGGATGGATTCGTTTTGGAGTTCTTACATTATAAAGCGGGAGATTTCCGTTCCGAGTGGAGGACAGGCCAGGAGTATGTTCAAGCGGATTACTTGGACCCATGGTGGCAGATCGTGGTGGGGTATCCGGGCATAACGGAGCAGGAAATTTCTGATATTACCCGTGGCCCGCTGCGGCTTGGTTTTGTCAGGATAAATGACAGTTTGTTCTTTCTCCTCAAAGCCGGAAACAATCCCTGGTTTGACGCACCTTATGAACCGCGGTTTAAAATGAACCAGTTGGATTACCAGACAAACATCCCGGAGGGGAAAGGTGCGCCCATGCTCATCTGCGCGGTGGATACTGCAAGTGGGGAACTAAAAGAGATGCGGGTAATCTCACTCGGCCACCTACAGTCTGAACATCTGCATCAACACTGTAGAGAACTGGATCAAAAGCGGCCGATGAACCCCTCCACCTACAATATGATAGTGGATCGGATTTATCAGCAATATCCAAGCAGTGACTTGATGGCAAGGCTGATCCGGGCAGAAGACATCATCATGATACCCTAAGAGCGGAGAAGACGAACATCATCGCAGATACATTGCGTGGATCGAGTATAACGCTAAAAAGGCAGAAAGCAGCCACCGCAGGTATTGCAGAACAATCATAGATTTCAATTACAAAGAAAGGTTTTGCTGATATGAAACAAAGTGTTTATTATCAGGGACTCTGCGGCAAGAAATGGGGCATTTGGGATGTGCAGCAGAATCAATGGCAGTTTGATATTTGTGAAGACACGCCCATGTTGGCGACAGCACGCTTGTTCCAAAAAATTGGACCCAACGCCCGCAAAGAACGCCGCTATGAACCCCGTCAATTGCCGGAAAAGAAAGTATCTCAGGTCTCATGTGGAGGAGGGAGTACATGACGCAGCGCGAAAAAGATTTATTTTACGAAGTATTGGAACTTCTACGTAAAGAGGTGCGCACCTCCTCCGATTTCAGGAACAGGGATTGGAAAGATGCTGATGACTACATCTTCAGCGCGCTCCATTTAACGCAAGGGGATATTGCTGAGATTTATTCCGGCCGCAGGGGCTTGGTATACGACAAAAGCGCAATCGAGGGCTTTTATCCTGTCTGTCCATCTTACGCAGAATTACTTCGCTTACATGCGGCATATGCCGTAGGGTCCGTGACACTGGAATGCGAACTTTACAAAAGTGCGTTGAATGACATGCCATGCATTCGCGCTTACTCTATTGATGAGGGCTTGGTGCAACTTGTACTGACATCTGCAGACGCGCCACAGCTGGAGGAATTCTTAGGGGAGCATATTACACTGTTTTACCAGCCGGCAAGGAAGTGGAAGGCTGCCGAGATCAGCATCCTCGGTTCAAAGGCAGATGGATATGTGGTACTATATTCTGCAAAGGAAGAATGATAAATTCACTTAGAAAGAGTGATAAATAACAATGGATTATTATTTTAATTTTAAAGAGAAGGCAGCAAAGTACTCAAATGCGATAGGACTGCTGAAGCAGCATAACATTCCGGAAGCGTGGCCACCAAAGATGGAGGATTCATACTCATGGGAAGATGCATGCCTGGATGAAGGGTCTATGCTGGCTCGGGACGATGTCATACATTTTGCGGGCTATTGCTTTTTATCTAACAACTGGTTGCGGCCTCTCGCGTCTTGGATCGGTACCCGTAAGTGCCTGGAAATTATGGGCGGATCTGGAGCACTTTCCAAGGGGCTGCAAAATTTCGGTGTGGATATCCGCTGTACAGATGATTTTAGTTGGTCGGAACAACATAAATGGTGGTATGAACACCCTTGGACCAGCGTTGAACAGATCGGTGCAGTTGAAGCCATCCAAAAATATGGGAAAGAGGTCGAGTTGGTTCTCTGCAGCTGGCCATACACTGACGACGCCTGCTACCATTCTCTGATGTCAATGCGAGAGATAAACCCCACGGCCATGATGATTTATATCGGAGAGGGGGCCGGTGGCTGTACAGTAGATGAGAAATTCTTCGAAACCGCTATTGTTGTACCAGATAGCGAATTCCAAAACGCGGTCAGGGAATATAGATCTGCATATTGCATCCATGACCGCCTGGTGCTGATCAAATAGTTTTTATGTTAGCCGTCCATCTACAAAGAAATCAGTTTTCTAGGAGGAAATATGGAAGTCCCTGATTTACGGGATATGGTGGAAGATGAAGTGGCGCACAAAGATTTTGAAGCACAGGTGGTAGACAAGGCAATTCGCTATATCAGGGATAGTGAAAGATGGATACAGTTGCTTGACTTGGTAGTTGAAGAAACAATCAATGCCAGTCTAAAGGCAGAATTGCGTAGAAGTTGGAGGCAGTAATGGAAAAAAGAACGATTTGGGTGAAGCCCAGTTGTTTTACTCCAGAAATTGAGATGATTATTCCCATCCCGGAGGACCGCGATGCGGAGGAATACATTGATGAATTCTTGGACACAATTTTATGTGAAGATCTAAAGTATAACGTCGAGTGGGATTTTTCAGACGGAATCTCATAAAGGCTTCAGTTGCTTGTCACACGTCAAGCGATTGTGCTTTTATCTATGTGATTTCTTCGATTTAATGCATACCACAAAAGAAACAGAAACACCCGCAGATTTAAAAAATCTGCGGGTGTTTTTTGTGCTTCGGCATCACGTGTTATTCCCTAAACAGAGGGAGATCCGAAAAAACATTGTGTAATTTCTCTTCGTCAAAGGGGAGATATTCCGCGATGGTCAGGCCCACCACATCAGACTGGCTGGTGATAGTGTGCAGCATATGGGAGAGTTGCTCCATTGTCATCTGGCCTCCACTGCTGCCATCCCCAGTCAGAGACGGATTGGCAAAATAGGTGGAGTGGAACAGCCAGGGATCCAGTACGTCAATGTCCAGGTGGACCAGGATATGGTCGAAACGCCGCAGGAAGGATTGAATCTCCTCATCTGAAATAAAGTCCTCTGTCTGCACCTTATAGGTGACTCCGCTCTCGTTCAGAAAACGCTCCTGATAATCGTGGAGGCCCTGGAGTCCGACATATAAGATCTCATCGGCCCGGAACTTGGGGTGCTTCATCAGCGTGGAGAGTTCTTTGTCACCGTGCCCCATTAGGGACCCCAGCACCATAGCGTGAGCATTGGGGTATCCGTCCGCCGGCGTGGAAACATCCGGATGGGCGTCGATCCAGATGATGCCCACATTGCTGTAGCGCCCGTGCAGATAGTCAAAGGGAGCTTGAGACACGATGCAGTTTCCGCCAATGGTGATAATCTTGTCCGGCTGGGCCGCCTCGATCACCTGTGCCGCCCGGCGGATGCCTTCGGTCACTTCCTCCCGGGCGCGGATACCGTCCTTCACCGTCCTCTCTTTTCCATCGGGCGGTGCGATTTCGACCCGCAATAGAGGCTGATTCTCGTTGGCGGGCAGGATATGGGCCAGCAGGTTGGCACCAAAGTAATAGGTATCCAGACCGCCGCTCAAGTGATCTGGATAGAGCAGGCGAATGGTTTTCATGATTTTCATCTCTCCTTATAGTGTAGGGGTGTAAAAATTTGATTATTGTTCAATTAGATTTATGCGGAAAGAAATGACTGTTAGGACGATGGCCTTTTCTGTGCGGCTCAGATACGCGACTGTGAGATTGGTGGCCAATGGGGCCCAGACTGTACGCAATACACCCATACTAATATAAAGACTTTTCAGATCACAGCAGATATAGGTCCTTTCACTCGTGCTGTAGACACGACTTTCTTTCGACTTACTTTCCAGTACCAGTATAGCGCAAATACTCTGGTGATTCCTCAATATAGAGAGAAGAAAATCGTCCGATGGCTCATCCCAAAGAGGAAGAATTGTTTTTGCGTGATGCTTGATATCACATGGATGAAATTTTGCCCCAAAGTGATTAGAAATTTACATCCAGTATTTTTGTATTGCCGCAAAAGATTTTTCGCTAATAACATGTTCAATTTTACAGGCATCTTCTGTAGCGGTCTTTTCATCCACTCCCAACCTCATGAGTAGTTGAGATAGAACAGTGTGACGAGTGTACATTGTTTTGGCAACTTCCATACCCTTCGCTGTCAAAGAGATTCCACCGGTGTCATCCACAGAAACATAGTCATCCCGTTTCAAAATTGACAGAGCGCGGCTGACACTGGGCTTGGAGTATCCCATCTGCTCGCCTACGTCGATTGCACGCACGTGGCTCTTTTTCTGAGAGAGTATATAGATCGTCTCCAGATACATCTGGCCGGATTCATAAATCGACATAGTGACCTCCATTAGTTCAGTTTTTTCAATTATATCATAAATCGTAGCAGTTTTACAATCATTTTGATTTTCGAGATGGATAAGAGTTGCCATTCAAAAGTGAACAATCTGTAAATATGACTCTTGACAAAAACGATGGTTTGCGATATATTATGTAGCCGGTTAGAAAATGCTAACTTATTTCGTGAGTCGCCGCCAGCTTTTGCTGACTGAAATATAAAATGAGAGAATAGGTGAACGAAATGACTTTGAAAGATGCCGTAGAAGAAAAGGAATACATTGTCCGGCAAATTGACACCGATGACGAGGAGTTGAAAACCTTTCTATTTTCTCTTGGGTGTTATGAGGGGGAACCCATTACAGTGGTTTCTCATTTGAAGGACAGTTGTGTCGTTTCCATCAAGGACGGCCGGTATAACATTGATAACCAGTTGGCAGATGCAATTTTGATTTGATGGATCTGATCTGTGCCGCTGATGCCGACAAAGGGGGGGATCAGCGGCACGAAATAGGGGTTTACTATACATAACGGTTAGCGAATAGCAACCGATGTGTGTTGTAATATAGAGAACATCAGAAAGAGGAGGAAGATACCCATGCGCATTGCCTTAACAGGCAACCCGAACTCCGGCAAAACCACCATGTACAACGCTCTTACTGGACGGAATGAAAAGGTGGGCAACTGGGCCGGCGTGACGGTGGAAAAGAAAGAACACCCCATCAAGAAGGCCTACTACAGTGGGACAGAAGAACTCATCGCCGTAGATCTGCCCGGTGCTTATTCCATGTCGCCTTTTACGTCAGAGGAGAGCATCACCAGTTCTTATGTGCGGCATGAGCACCCTGACGCCATCATCAACATTGTGGACGCCACAAACCTCAGCCGCAGCCTGTTTTTCACCACGCAACTGTTGGAACTGGGCATTCCTGTTGTGGTCGCCCTGAACAAGAGCGACATCAATGCAAAAAAGCAGACCACCATTGATGTTGCCGCTCTTTCCGCCAAGCTGGGCTGTCCCGTTGTGGAGACGGTATCTATCTCCTCCGAGGGTCTGAAAGCGGTGGTGGATGCGGCAGTCGCCTTGAACGGCAAGGGGCAGAAAGCCCCTTACACCCAGGGCGATATCGACCTGACCGATAAAAAGGTCGTGGAAGAGGCCGACCGCAAGCGTTTTGCCTTTGTCAACCAGATCGTGTCCAAGGTGGAGAAGCGGAAGGTCCTCACCCGTGAGAAGGGCACCGGGGACACCATTGACAATATCCTCACCAACAAGCTCCTGGGTATTCCCATCTTTGCGGTGGTAATGTTCCTGGTGTTCCAGATCTCTCAGGTCTGGGTCGGCCCCCTGATTGCGGACACGCTGGTAGCGTGGATCGAGACGTTCCAGGGATATGTGACCGAGCTTCTGGCCGACGCCAACCCCCTGCTGACCGCTCTGCTGGCTGATGGTATTATCGGCGGCGTGGGCGCTGTGGTTGGCTTCCTGCCTCTGGTCATGATCATGTACTTCCTCATCGCCCTACTGGAAGACTGCGGCTATATGTCCCGTGTCTCCGTGGTGCTGGACCCCATTTTCAAGAAAGTGGGTCTTTCCGGCAAATCCGTGATCCCCTTTGTCATCGGCACTGGCTGCGCCATCCCCGGTGTTATGGCCAGCCGCACCATCCGCAACGAGCGCGAACGCCGGGCGACCGCCATGTTGACCCCGTTCATGCCGTGCGGCGCCAAGATCCCCGTCATCGCCCTGTTTGCCGGCGCCTTCTTTGACGACGCGGGCTGGGTGAGCTTCCTCATGTATTTCACCGGTATCATACTTATTTTCCTGGGCGCTCTGCTGGTAAACAAGATCGCCGGATACAAGAACCGGAAATCCTTCTTCATCATCGAGCTGCCCGAATACAAAGTGCCTTCCCTGGTGTTTGCCTTCAAGGCCATGTGCGCCCGGGGCTGGGCCTACATCGTGAAGGCTGCCACGATCATCCTGCTGTGCAACACCGCCGTGCAGATCATGCAGACCTTCACGTGGAGCTTCCAGGTGGCCGAGACTGCCGACAGCTCCATCCTTGCCTCCATCGCTGGACCCTTTGCGTACCTGCTGGTCCCCATCGTGGGTGTGCTCAGTTGGCAGCTGGCCGCCGCCGCTGTTACCGGCTTTATTGCCAAGGAGAACGTGGTGGGTACCCTGGCCGTCTGCTTCGTGGGCCTGGAGAACCTGATCGATACCGATGCGCTGGAGATGATGGAAGGCGCAGGCGCCGAGGTGGCGGGTGTCATCGCCATCACCAAGGTAGCTGCTCTGGCCTACCTGATGTTCAACCTGTACACGCCGCCCTGCTTTGCCGCTATTGGCGCTATGAACTCTGAGATGAAGAGCGGGAAGTGGCTGTGGGCCGGCATCGGCCTGCAGCTGGGCACCGGCTACACGGTGGGCTACCTGGTTTACCAGATCGGCACGCTGATCACCACCGGCTCTCTGGGCGCGGGCTTTGCCCCCGGCCTCATCGCGGTGGTTGTCTTTGCGGCGATCCTTGTCTACCTGTGCATGAGAACCCAGAAGGATCTCAAGAGTGAGTATGCGTTAAGTGGGGCGAAGTCCTGATGATTGATTTCATTGTAGTTGCAGTTCTTGTGGTCATTGTTGCGGCTGCCGCTTTCTATGTCTACAAAGCGAAAAAGAGCGGTAAAAAGTGCATTGGATGCCCGGACGGCTGCTCCTGTGGTTCCAAGAAAGATAGTTCCCACTGCAGCTGCGGTAAGGGTCACAACTGATATGTGAAAGAGAAGGTTGCGGCTTTTCTGTTGGAAAGCCGCAACCTTTTTCTACACGTATGCTATGATTCCCGTTGCCTTGTAAAACGCTAGGAAGGACGACGCTGCTCTATGGTCTTGAAAGAGACAATGGAAAACTACGTAAAAGCGATTTATAGCTTGTCGCGCTGGGGGGAGGTCCGTCCTTATCAGCTGGCTGATTATTTATCTGTTTCGCGCCCTACCGTATCCACTACTGTCAGGTCACTTGTCGAAGAGGGATTTGTCTGCGTGGACGATAGGAAAGAAATCCACCTGACCAGAAAAGGGTTAAAAATCGCCAAAGAGATGATGGAAAAACACAACGTCCTGTTCAATCTGCTGGTTAGTCTTGGTGTTGACGAAAACATTGCTTCCAGCGATGCATGCAAGATGGAACATGCGATCAGTGCCGAAAGTTTTTTGGCTCTGAAATCACTAACTCGCTTCTCGGACTGAATAGCAGCAGACCAATGAAAGGCATGATAATCTTCTTATGCATCATTAAATGATTTTGAATTCGCCCTATTAACGCGATTACAAATTTTTCTCATTTTGAATGTGCAGGGGGCACTGGAAATTTTGAAATTCTGTCCTTGGCATAGCAAATACAACTCCTATGTAAAGAAAAATAGTGCCCTGCACGTAAGACTAGTTACGTGCAGGGCACCGCTCGCTTGGTTTTATTTTGCCATCTCATTTGACAGATTGCAAGAAGTTAGTGAATCTGATCTGGAAGGTGGCGGTCAATCCCAGTCGGCGTCCCAATCCAGGATCGCGCCGGTCACGGCATCGATTTCAAACTCATATTCCATCCAGCCGCTGCGCATCTCGCCCTCGTAAAGCACACGGCCGTCATCCACCTCCAGCTTGAACTCGGTGTAAACTCCCGTGGTACCGGCGGCCTGCTCCACGATCTGCTTCGCTTTCGCCTCGCCAATGTAGTCGCTGGCCTTGCTGGAAACCGTGTACCACTCCACATCAAAGTCAAAGCCCAGGATCGCGCCGCTGGCGGCGTCGATTTTGTAGTCATATTCCTTGTTCCCAGAGAAGAATTCCACGTCGTACACTCTCATGCCGTCGTCATAGTCCAGCTCGACATTGATGAATACCGTGTCCGCCGCAGCCACGCCCGCGTGTTCCAGGGCGATGGACTTGGCCTTCTCCGCGCCAATATCGGTATTGGCCTGGGCCTGGTAACCGCCCGCCGCATACCATTCAATATCCTGATCGAAGCTCACGATATCCCCGGTGGCGGCATTGATCTTGTAGTCATACTCCTTATTGCCGGAGAAAAACTCCACATCATACACCCGGAGGCCGTTCTCATAGTCCAGGTTGGCATAGATAAACGCAGTATCCGAGGCGGCCAAGCCTGCGTGCTTCAAAGCGATGGATTTGGCCTTCTCCGCACCAATATCGGTACTGGACTGAGACACCGTGTCGGAACCGGTCATGTGCCATTCAATATCATAATCGAAGCCGAGAATAGTGCCGGTAGATGCGTCGATTTTGTAGTCGTACTCCTTGTTCCCAAACAGAAATTCCACATCGTATTCCATCCGGCCGTGGTCATAGTCCTGCTTGGCGAAGATCCAGGACACCTTGGAAGCATCCACCCCAGCGTGATTCAGGGCAATCTCCTTCGCTTTGGCCTCGCCGATATAGGACGCCTGTTGGAGATGGGGAACCGCCTGATGGGCGGAGGCGTTCACCGCCATTGAGGGAACGAGCAGTGCTCCGGTCATGAGCACCATAGCGGTGCAGCCTGCCAGGATCTTAGGAAAATTCTTTTTCATCATAAAGTCCTCCTAAAGTTGTTGTTCCAGCAATTTCGGGGGGGCTGTTTTTTTGCTGTTCATCTATATAACGCGCAGACAAAGTGTTTTATTGCATCGGGCAGAAATATTTTTCTTAGACAGTAAAGATATCCTAGCGTTCTTTTTTACTCCCCGGCTTTTTGGGGGCCAGAAGCTTATTGCATTTGCAGCGTTCCCGATTGACGCTAAATATACCTGTGTTGTCTGTGAGAGCTATTCCTGAATTCGCCGCAAAATATTCAGGTTCCTCTATCCCAGCGCCACATCAAGTGCCATCATCAGAGTGAACCCCACAGCGAAGGACAGCGCACCAATATCTGAGTGCTTTCCCTGGGACATTTCTGGGATCAGTTCTTCCACTACCACATAAATCATAGCACCAGCAGCAAAACTCAGCAGGTAAGGAAGAGCCGGGACCACCAGTCCAGCAGCCAGAATCGTCAATAGAGCGCCCAGGGGTTCTACTGCACCGGAGAGTACGCCTCCCGCAAAGGCTCGGGGTTTACTCATTCCCTCCGCTCGCAGGGGCATGGAGATAATAGCTCCCTCGGGGAAGTTCTGGATGGCGATGCCCAAAGACAAGGCCAGAGCGCCCATCATGGTGATTTGACCGTCTCCGGCTAGGTAGCCTGCATAGACCACGCCTACAGCCATTCCCTCCGGAATGTTATGAAGGGTGACAGCCAGCACCATCATGGTAGAGCGCCGCAACCGCGTATGAGGCCCTTCTGCGTGGTGACTCTTTTGATGGAGGTGTGGAATCAGATGATCTAACCCCAGCAGAAAGAGGATGCCAGCCCAAAAGCCAATGACCGCTGGCAGAAAGGCCAAAGAACCCGCCCCGGAGGATTGATCCATAGCAGGAATCAGCAGGCTCCAGATAGACGCAGCAACCATGACACCAGAAGCAAAGCCGGTCAACCCCCGTTGCACCCGATCCCCCAAACCTTTCTTCAGGAAAAAGACGCAGGCAGACCCTAGCGAGGTGCCCACAAAGGGAATCAGCAGGCCATAGATAACCAGTGTTTCCATAGGATCAGAACGGCCTTAAATCTACGTTTGTTTTTAAACGTGGCTGTACCGCCCACACCAGTGTCTGCCACTGCCTTTTCTGCAAATGGCATCCACCGTCTAGGGCTGTGGGGGATAAATGGGAAAGATCAGCTTTAATGGGGAGGTTCTGTGATCCAAGGATTTCCAGGTAATTGAACATAATTGCCCTCTTTTCTAGTTGCGGTTTTTGCGAACATAACAGGATGCATCTTGTGGTTAGCCATAACTAACCGCAGAATAATTATATAAAACTACACGTACTCTGTCAAGAGGACAGGTTGAGACAGGGATAAAAACTCCCCCAGTTTCTATTTTCGCTTTGTTTTTTGGGAAACCAACCCCGTTCCACCCTGCGGGTTTGCTCTTTCAACTCCCAGATTCGCCATATGCAGGTAACGCCCAACGGTCTCGGAAGAATAGAGAAAGAGCCCTGACCGAAAAGTGCGGTGAACAGGTAGAGTAGACCGGCAATCAAAAATACCAGCCACCCTCCCTATGTGAAGTGGTACTCAAACCAGATCACTAAGGGGCAAGATGCCTCAATCATCACAAGGAACATCACGCTGATAACTATGCCCTCAAATTATAATTTCACACACAGTATTCCAAACTCAATAACATAAACTTCCGGAGAAGGGAAGAAGGGATCTTTAAGGACTAGTATAGCCTGCCCCTTGCTTTCAAAGATTTTTATTGACACAGTTACACATCTTCAGTTAAATGAACCGTAACTGCCATCCAAGATAGTTGCGGATTTATTATCTGATGAACAAATCCATCCGTATATTGTCATGATTTTATGATAGGGGCTTGACAAATACAGACGCTCGTTTTAAGATAATATCGTTATTAAATAATATAGTTATCGAAAGAGGTGAACAATATGCGCCCTGTAAACGAAAAGCTGCGGGCGGATCTGCTGGAGGCTGGGAAGCGGGAATTTATGGAAAACGGCTTCCGGGGAGCATCCTTAAAAAGCATCGCGGCTTCTCTTGGAGTAACGACTGGGGCGATTTACCGCTACTATACGGACAAGGAGGCATTGTTTGACGGACTGGTGAGAGAGCCTGCCCATGAGCTGGTAGAGCGGTATCGGACCCTTCAACAGACCTTTGCTGGAAGAAACTTGGAGGAGCAACTTCAAAAGCTCCCGGAGGTGCCGGACAAGGAAGCATCCTGGATGATGGACTTTCTTTACGACCACTTTGACGCATTCAAGCTCATCGCCTGCTGTTCCTCCGGGACAAAATACGAGCATTATCTGGATACCCTGGCGGAAATCGAGGACCACTCCGGACGGCTGTTGGTGGATCGAATGGTGGACGCCGGCTATCCCATCCGGCGTCTGGATGATGAGCTGATCCACATCATGTCCACCGCGCTTTTCAATGGGATGTTTGAGACGATCCGCCATGATATGCCGCGGGAAAAAGCGATGGTTTATATGGATGATCTGCGGAATTTTTACTCCGCGGGCTGGTTCCGTCTCCTTGGAATTCCCTTTGAATAAAGGGTTTTCCTTTTGATTCTAAGTTAGCATTTACTAACCAAAAGAAAGGGGTTTTAGGTTATGGATCACAAGAAAGCGCCCTCACCCTTTGCTGTGCTGTGGGGCTGGGCAAGTGGTGAGCACGGTGGATTTTATGCTTCGGTAGCCCTGGCGGTGCTGGGGGTGGCCTGCGGTATGGTGCCCTACTTCTGCGTAGCCGCTATGATTGGGCTGCTGCTGGAAGGGGGTGGCCTTGCGGATTGTCTGCCCTGGTGCGGCCTTGCTCTGGCGGGCTATGGGGGAAAGGCGCTGTTTTCCACATGGTCTACCAGCCTGTCCCACACGGCCACCTATCACACGCTGCGCCGGGTGCGGCAAAATCTGCTCTCCAAACTGAGCCGGGTGCCCATGGGGACGATCCTGGACACGCCCTCCGGCCAGTACAAAACCACCATTGTGGACCGGGTGGAAGGGATGGAGCCCACCCTGGCTCATCTGCTGCCGGAGATGACCTCCAATCTGCTGGTGCCGGTGAGCATCGCGGTCTATATCTTCGTCCTGGATTGGCGAATGGGGCTCGCCTCCCTGGTGACCACGGTGATTGGGATCGTGGTGGCTTCCCAGAGCAGCAAGACTTACGCCGTCCGCTGGCAGGGCGCCGTGGAGGTGGGCCGCCGCATGGCAAATGCCATCGTGGAGTATGTGGGAGGCATCCAGGTGGTCAAGGCGTTCAGCCAGTCCGCCGGGTCCTACAAGCGGTACTCCGATGCCGTGACGGAAAACGCCCAATACTATGTGGACTGGATGGCGGATAACCAGAAGTATATGGCGGTCATGCAGGCGGTCATCCCCTCGGTGCTGCTGCCCGTCCTGCCGGTGGGTCTGCTGCTGTGGGGCGGCGGAAGCCTGAGCACAGCTGTATTCCTCACCATCGTCGTGCTGTCCCTGGGGCTTACCGGACCGCTGGTATCGGCTATGACCTTTGTGGATGAACTGGCGGTGGTGGGCACCAATGTGGGCGAGATTTCTGCCATTCTGGACGCCCCAGAGTTGAAGCGTCCCACGGCAGAGACGAAGCTGAATGGGCTGGGTATCCGGCTGGATCATGTGTCCTTTGCCTACAAGCAGGAGGACGGTGAAGTGCTCCACGATGTAAACCTGGACATCCGGCCGGGGACAGTGACCGCTCTTGTAGGTCCCTCCGGCTCCGGTAAGAGTACCATTGCCAAGCTCATCGCCGGCTTCTGGGATGTGACGGGCGGCTCTGTCGCCTTGGGCGGTGTGGACCTGCGGAAAATCCCGCTGGAACAGCTCAACCGCCAGATCGCCTATGTATCTCAGGACAACTACCTCTTTGACCGCACGGTGCGGGACAACATCCGCATGGGCCGTCTGAACGCCACCGATGCGGAAGTCGAGGCGGTAGCCAGGGCTGCCGGGTGCGATGATTTCATCCGTCAGCTGGATCAGGGCTACGACACCATCTGCGGCGGGGGCGGCGGCCACCTGTCCGGAGGTGAAAAGCAGCGTATCTCCATCGCCCGCGCCATGCTGAAGGATGCGCCCATCGTCATTCTCGACGAGGCTACCGCAAGCATCGACCCGGAGAATGAAGCGGTCATCCAGCAGGCCATCTCCCGTCTGACGAAGGGCAAGACCCTGATCGTCATTGCCCACCGGCTGGGCACGGTAGCCGGCGCGGACAACATCGCTGTAGTGGAAGGCGGCCGGATCGCCGCCCAGGGGAAGCAGGAGGAGCTTCTGGCCTCCTGCCCGCTGTACCGGCAGATGTGGCAGTCCTATCTGGGCGTTCGGGACGGAGAGGAGGAATAAGAGATGTTCAGTGTGCTTCGGAAAATTTCTGCCTTTGCAGGCAGCCGCAGGGGCCTTTTGAAAAAATCCATGCTCGTGGCGTTCCTGGGGGCTGTGTTCACCGCATTCCAGTTTTGGGCCCTGATGCTGACCCTGGAGATTCTGGTGGGCGGCGCGAACTTGAGCATATGGCCCGTGATCGGCATCATGCTGGTTTCCGTGGCGGGGCGGACCGCCTGCTCGTACTGGTCCACCAACGCGGAGACGGAGACGGGCTATTTCATGGTGGCGGAAAAGCGGGTCCATATCGGGGACCGGCTGCGCTACATCCCCATGGGCTACTTCAACGACAACTCCTTGGGCAACATTACCGCCGTAGTTACCACCACACTGGGGGATGTGGAGAACAACGCCGCCCGCTGCCTGGTCAGCGTCATCGGCGGTTTCCTCAACACCCTGGCTATGTGTCTGGCGATCCTGCTTGTGGACTGGAGGCTCGGTCTGCTGGCTATCGCGGGCATCCTGGCCTATCTGCTGGTTACGGAGTTGAGCCAGCGGTCCCTGCTCAAGACCGGCCCTGCCCGCCAGCACGCCCAGATGAAGCTGGTGGAGGCAGTGCTGGAGTACATCCAGGGTATGAGCGTGGTCAAGGCCTATGGACTGGACAAGGACAGCGGCCAGGCCGTGCAGAAAACTGTGGATGAAAGCTGTGAAAAGGCCCTGGGGCTGGAGCACTCCGTAGCCCCCTGGATGGGTCTGCGGCAGATTACGGTGCGGCTGTTCGCCGTGGCGCTGGCCGTGTGCGCTCTGGCGCTCTATTCCGGTGGGAGCCTGCCCCTGACCCGGTGCCTGCTGATGCTCGTTGCCTCTTTTATGCTCTATGCGGAACTGGAGAGCGCCGGCAATATGGCGGACAATCTCCAGATGTTGGGCGCCTCCATGGATAAGGCCAACTCCATCGACGATACGCCGGTGATGGATATTGACGGAGCGGAACTTCAACCGGAGGATGCCTCTGTCCGGTTTGAGGATGTCTCTTTCGCCTATGGGGAGCGGACCATTCTGGAGCATGTGAGCCTTACCGTCCCCGCCGGCAGCACCACCGCCGTGGTGGGGCCCTCCGGCGGCGGAAAGACCACTCTGTGCAATCTCATCGCCCGCTTCTGGGATGTTCAGGGCGGCAGGATCACCGTGGGCGGCCATGATGTGCGGGAGTATAAGCTGGACAGCCTGATGAAGAACATCTCCATGGTGTTCCAGTCGGTGTATCTCTTCAACGACACGGTGGAGAACAACATCAAGTTCGGCCGCCCGGACGCCACCCATGAGCAGGTGGTGGCTGCCGCCAAAGCCGCCTGCTGTCACGATTTCATTACAGCCCTGCCGGACGGCTACGACACGGTTTTGGGAGAGGGCGGCGGCTCCCTCTCCGGGGGCGAGAAGCAGCGCCTCTCCATCGCCCGGGCCATGCTCAAAGACGCGCCCATCGTGATTTTGGACGAGGCAACGGCCAGCGTGGACCCGGAAAACGAGGCGGAACTCCAGGCCGCGATTTCCTCTCTGACAAAGGGAAAAACTCTGATCCTGATTGCCCACCGGCTGAAAACGGTGCGCAATGCCGACCAGATCCTGGTCCTGAACGGCGGGCACATTGTCCAGCGGGGCACTCATGAGGAACTGATTGCCCAGCCGGGCCTGTATGCTGACTTCGTTCATGTCCGGGCCCAGGCCAACAGCTGGAAGCTGGAGGCTTGATACAGCGGCTTGTCCGCCTGCCGGACTCCGTTGTATCATGGGCTGGGGAGGGACTTCTATGGAATTGAATTTGGAAGGGATTGCAGTTGGAGGGGCCTCTCTGCTGGTGATTGGGGCCTTTCATCCGCTGGTAATCTGGTGTGAATACCACTTTTCTCAAAAGATTTGGCCGCTGTTTCTCCTGTGCGGGCTGATCTGCCTGGGCTTGGCGCTGTTTGTGCAGGGACTGCTCTCTATCCTTTTGGGACTTGTGGGCGTGGCCTTTCTCTGGAGCATCCGGGAGCTGAAAGAACAGGCGCGGCGGGTAGAGCGGGGATGGTTTCCCCAAAACCCCAAGCGAACTTAACCCAGGAGCACCGAGGCATATTTTCGCAGCGCGTTAGAGGAGGTGGTGTGGTTGATTGAGTACAACAGCCAAGAGAAACAAGACAGCTTGAGTCATGTCCGCTTTGCGGACGAGGAGCTGATTAAAACCCAGGTCCTGCAGGGGGAGGCGGCTCAGACTATCATTCAGGGGAAGAATTGTTCTGTCTACAAGATGGAAAACGAGACCGGAGAGGGCGTCATCACCCGATACCCGGTGTTCCCTGGGATTGAACTGCTCTATGACGATATTCATATGTCCTGCGGGGTGGCGCACCGGGAGGACCCCCGGGCCGACCTGCTGGAGATCAATCACTGCCGGCTTGGTCGGTTTGAGTGCGAATTTTCAGACGGGAGCGCGGTCTATCTGGGAGAGGGTGATCTGGCCGTCAATGTCATGACCAACCGGACCCGTGAGACCTGGTTTCCCCTGTCCCACTACCACGGCATCACCATCGCGGTGGATATTCCGGTGGCGGACAGGGTGCTGCGTCAGGTATCGGAGGCGCTGGGAGAAGGGCTGTACTGTGACCTCTTTGCTATGCGGGACCGTCTGTGTGCCTGTGACTCCTGCTTCATCATGCGGGCCACTGAGTCCATCCAGCACATCTTCTCCGAGCTTTACCACGCGCCGGAGGATCTGCGGGCAGGTTATTTCAAACTCAAGGTGATGGAGTTATTCCTCTTCCTCGGCTCCCCGGAGATCACGGCACACGGAGAAGAACGCCCGTATGTAGACCGGGCCCAGGTAGAACAAATCAAATCAGTCCGGCAGTATCTGGTAGAGCACCTGGATCGCCGCATTACCCTGCAGATGCTCTCCCAGACCTTTTCCTTTCCATTGACCTCTATGAAAAAGTGCTTCAAGGAGGTGTACGGAACCACCATCAATGCTTATCTGCAAGCCTACCGTATGCACACAGCCGCGGGGCTTCTGCGGGAGACGAAACTGGATGTGACGGAGATTGCCGGCCGGGTGGGATACCAGAACGCCAGCAAGTTTTCCGAGGTGTTCCGACAGCACACAGGACACACCCCAACGGAATACCGAAAAACTTTTTGTCTTATAGGAGCAGACAGCGTCCTGCGGGAGTGGTGAAACAACTGAAAATCGGCTATGATATCCTTGTACGCGGGGGCATCTGCCAGAAAGCGCATCGAGTTCGGTGCGCTTTTTCCTTGACGGATGATTAGCAATAACTAACTTTTCGGAGGTGATACTATGGTACAACGGACCAGGCGCTATCTCATTCGGAGGGTTGTTGTTGTCCTGCTGACTTTGTTTGTGGTCACGCTTCTTTCTTTCCTGCTGATGCGCCTCTCTCCCATTGATCCGGCCACAGCGTATGTGAAGCGCAACTCCGCCATTGTGACCCAGGAGCAGATCGACGAGGCCCGCGTCATGCTGGGCCTGGACAAGCCGCTGCCGGTGCAGTATTTCGATTGGGTGGTGGACGCGCTCCACATGGACTTCGGGATTTCTCTGGGGACGGGAAACCCGGTGACAGAGGAATTGGCGAAAACGGTGCCGGTTACCCTAACGGTGGTGGCGTATTCCGCCGTAATCATGTCCCTTGGGGTCCTGGGGGTGGGGATGCTGGGGTATCTCTGGCGGCAGAAGGCCGGAGGCATGATTCTCTCATTCCTGACCATGATCGGCATTTCCGTGCCCGGTTTCTACCTGGGCACCGCCTTTATTGACCTGTTTGCGGTGCGGCTGGGCTGGATCAGTGTCTCGGGGAACAGCGGCTTTACCCGCTACTTTCCGGTGGCGCTCTGCCTGTCGGTCCTGGGGATCTGCTTCTATGGGCAGATGCTGGCGGCCTCTTTGGAACGAGAAATGGAGCAGGACTATGCCATGTACTTGCGGTGCCGCGGGTTGCGGGAGGGTCGCATCCTTCTGTTCCATGCCTTTCCCCACGCCGTGGTGGACCTCTTACCCAGCTTCGCCCAGATGCTGGGGCTGTGCCTTGCCAATGCGGCCATTGTGGAGCGGGTGTTCTCCCTGTCTGGGCTGGGCTACCTGATTATTGACGCGGTGGTGAAGCGGGACTCGCCGGTGATCCACGCCGCAGTTCTGGTGTTGGCGCTGACACTGGTACTTTTGGACACAGCGGCGGAGCTTTTACAATATGGCCTGAGAAGCGATATGCGGGCCGTGGGAGGCCGGGCATGAGAAAACATTCTTTTGTAGCAAAGGCTGGGCTGATTCTGCCGCTTCTGGTGCTCTGCGTTTGTGCTTTTGGATTCCTGCTCGCCCCCAATGATCCCGATCTGGTGGATTTGACCAAGAAATTTCTATCCCCTTGTTCGCAGTTCCCTCTTGGCACGGACAACCTGGGGCGCTGTGTGCTGTCCCGCCTGCTCTATGGCGGACGGACCACACTGGGGATCGTCCTGGTGGGCTCTGTCACAGTCTCCGTGCTGGGAACGCTGATCGGCCTGCTCATGGGCGGCGGAAAGAACGGCAAAAATCTGATTTTGGAGGGAGTGCTGAATGCGGTCACCGCAATTCCGCCTATCGCCTACCTGATTATCTTCATTGCTGCCTGGGGCAACAGCGTGTTCACTATGGTAGTGGCGGTGTCGGCCTCCCTGCTTCTGCGGGTCATCAAGCTGGTTCAGACACGGACTGAGATCGAACAAGGGAAAGCCTATGTGATGTGCGCGGTGGCCTCCGGTGCGAGGCCGCGCCGCATCCTGTTTGTCCATATCCTCCCCAATCTGGTCTGGGATGTCCTCCACTTTATCTGCCTTTCCTGCGCGGATATGACGCTGTCCATCGTCAGCTTTTCCTTCATCGGCCTGGGCATGGGCGACAATGTAGTAGACTGGGGCAGCATGGTATCGGAGACGCACCACTATCTGCTCTCTTATCCCGGCCTTACGCTGTACCCGGTTTTGATGATTGTGGTGTGTACCATGGCATTCCATACGCTGGGACGCTGGATTGAAAGGAGGGTGTCCGCTCATGCTTGAGGTACAAAACTTATCTGTGACAGCCCGGAACGGCACCCAGCTTTTGAAGCAGATCTCTTTTCAAATCGAGATCGGAGAGGCTGTGGGCCTGACCGGGCAGAGCGGAGCGGGCAAGACCACGCTGCTCAAAGCCCTGCTTGGCATTTTAAGCGGCGGCTGTCAGGTCAGCGGCGGCACGATCCAGGTGGATGGACAATCTCTGTGGGCCTTGTCCCCTCGGAAGCGCCGGGAACTGTGCGGAACGACCCTGGGCTTTATCCCGCAAAATCCAATGACTGCCTTTGACCCCAGACTCAAACTGGGGCGGCAAATGGAGGAAACCCTGCGGCTGAGAACAGGCGTTTCCGGAAAAGAGGCGGTGGAGCAGGCGGAGGCGCTTCTGGCGGAACTGGGCCTGTCCCAGCCCCGGCGGGTGCTGGACAGTTATCCCGCCCAGCTCTCCGGCGGGATGCTCCAGCGGGCTGCGGCCGCTTTGCTGATGGCCCTGCATCCCAAGTACATTTTAGCCGATGAGCCCACCTCTGCGCTGGACGCGGAAAATCGAACGCTTTTGCTGGAGCTTCTGGAGAAGCAGCGGGAAACCGCCGGCATCCTGTTTATCTCCCACGATGTTGCCGCACTCCGCGCCCTCTGCGGGACGGTCTATGTGATGGAGCATGGAATGCTGACCGAACAGGGAACAATGCAGGAGCTTCTGGAACACCCAAAACAGGCGTGGACCAAGGAATATGCCGAAGCAAACCGCCCGGCGAGCAGGGAGGGATGGACATGGACGGACTGATTGCCGAACATATTAGCAAAACTTACGCTGGCGCACATGGGCTCTCTTTTGCCGCGCTCCGGGATGTGTCCATTCATCTGGAGCCCGGCTCCTTTACCTCCCTGGTGGGGGAGTCCGGCTCCGGGAAAAGCACCCTGGCCCGCCTGTTGGTCGGCCTGGAGCCCCCAGATCAGGGGACGATCTCTCTGGATGGAGAGGATACCTCCGGCTGGAGCACTGAGGACTGGCGAAAACGGCGTACAAAACTCCAGGCGGTCTTTCAGGATGCCAGTGGGACGCTGAATCCCATGCGTTCCGTCCGCAGCAATGTGGAGGAGGCGATGGTCAACCTTACCTCCCTCTCAAAGCGGCAGCGCCGGGAGCGCATTGGTAAGCTCATGGAGCTGACCCACATGGAGGAACGGCTTTTGGAAGTTCCCGCCCGGCAGCTATCCGGAGGGGAACAGCGGCGGCTCTCCCTGGTGCGGGCCATGTCCATCCGCCCCAAGTACCTCGTTCTGGATGAAGTGCTCAGTGGCTTGGATCTGATTTCCGCCGATGCCGTCATGCGTGTTCTGGAACAATATCACCGGGAGTTTGACTGTGCTTTTCTGCTTATCACTCACGATATGGACAGCGCCTACCGCCTGTCCGACACCATTCTCACGATGCAAGCCGGGCAGATTGTCCGTGTTGGCATAAAACAGTAACGAAAGGAAGAAACCCATGAAAAAGAGACTTCTATCTCTTGCCCTTTGTGGCGCACTGCTCTGCGGCGCACTGGCAGGCTGCGGTGGAAATGAGACGCCCTCCACCTCGCAGGAATCATCCCCCAGCCAGACGGCGGAGGAGCCCAAGATCCTGACCACTGCGGTCAGCGCGGAGCTGAACACCCTCTACCCCCTCAACATGGATGTGCAGAACAACATCGGCACAAAACTCTGCTATGAAGGCCTTGTTAACTATGAGAATGGGGAGATCGTCCCCTGCCTGGCGGAAAGCTGGGAGTTTTCCGATGACGGAAAGGCTTTGACTTTTCATCTGAAGGAAGGGGTCACCTTCCACGATGGAACGCCGTTCAATGCGGAGGCGGTCAAGACAGACTTTGAGTTTGCACATCCCAATCCCAATTTCAGCAATATCTCCGCCGCGGCCAAGTTGGAGAGCATTGAGGTCGTGGACGAGTACACGGTGACATTCCGTTATCCCAATGCCTACTTCGCCTACCTGATGGACTTCTGCTATCCGGAAACCATGGTTCTGGTATCTCCCGCCGTGCTGGAGGAGGGGAACTACCAGTCCATGAATGGCGTGGTAGGCACCGGCCCCTATGTGTATGAAGAAATCGTGGACGGCGACTATGTCCGCTTTGTCCGCAACGAGAACTACTGGGGAGAACAGCCCTACTATGATGAGGTCATTGTCAAGTACATTCCCGACGCCTCCGCACGGCTTCAGGCGCTCCAGAGCGGTGAGATCGACCTGATCTACGGCAGCGCGCTTCTGACCTGGGACGACTACCAGCAGGCTACCTCCCTCCCCAATATCGCTGGCGCGGTGGCGGAGAGCGACTCAAAGACCCGCAATCTGGTACTCAATGCCTCTGGTGTTCTGTCCGACTTGAAGGTGCGCGAGGCCGTGGCCTACGCCATCGACAAGGAGACCCTCTCCGAAGGGCTGACCTACGGCGAGGAAACTCCCGCCGACCACTTGTTCCCCGACGGCATCCCCTATACGGATGTGGAGCTGAATGTGGTCCGTACCTATGACCCTGAAAAAGCCAACGCGCTTCTGGATGAAGCCGGGTGGGTACTGAATGAGTCCACCGGCATCCGGGAAAAGGATGGGCAGGCGCTGTCCCTGAAATACACCTATGACTCCGGGGACGCTCTGAACAAGTCTCTGGCCACAGCAGTCAAGAGCCAACTGGCGGCGGTAGGTATCAATGTGGAGACGGAAGGCCAGGAGATGATGACTTGGTGGCAGGAGGGTGTTGCCGGCAACTACGACCTCATCATGTGGAACACCGAGCAGCCCTATACCAGCCCCCACAACTACTTCATTCCCATGCTGTCCCGTTCTCCCCATGTGCCCAGCCTCCCCGCTGTGGAAGGCAGCGACGAGTTCCTGGCTCTGATTGAGGAGTTCCAGACTACGGATGACAGCGCCAGGGTCCAGGAGATTTTCGATGAACTGCTAAACTTCGACAACGACAATGTGCTGGATCTGCCCCTGCTGTTCGTCAAGGATATGATTGTTTACAATACGGACAAAATCGCAGGCTATGATTTTTCCAGCACGCCCATGTTCTTTGATGTGCGGCTGATTCAACCTGCGGAGTAACGAATCACAGCATCTATTATAAGGCAACAGAATATACAACAAGGAGCCGGCCTGCTAAGACCGGCTCCTTGTCAAAGGAAATGTTTCCAAAGGAAAGGGGCGGATTTGTTTGGCGTTGCACCAGTCCGGCGAGGACTACCTGGAGGCCATATTACTGCTTCAAAAGGAAAAAGAAATGGTGCGCTCCGTGGATGTGGCCCGGCACATGGGGGTATCTAAACCAAGCGTGTGCCATGCAGTCAATAGCCTGAAAGATGGAGGCTTCCTCGTGATGGACGAGGATCGCTTTCTCCACTTGACAGATGTGGGGCGAGATGTTGCTGAAAAGACCTATGAGAAGCACTGCTTTTTCACCCACCTGCTGATAGACGCAGGCGTAGAGCCCAAGACCGCCGAGCAGGACGCTTGCCGCATGGAGCACGCTATCAGCGACAACAGTTTTCAGAAAATGAAGGCGGGGTTACAGAACAAGTAAAAGGCGGCCTATCCTTCGAGACCATTGAGGGTGATATAATAGGGAAATTGTTCATATTATCGGTCGAAGAAATTGTCGCTAATAGAAATCTGTGGTATATTCCTAATAAGGGGACATACCGCAGATTTTGCTGTATCATAAATAGAAAAGAGATGGTTTTATTGAAGAATATGGTAGTTTATGTTACCATAATACGGGGCAAGACAAAACTAACTTTGCGGAGTGATGATAATGGGGAGGACCGATTTTAATCCAGAATGGTACGGCGCACAGGCGAAAGTGCTGACGAGCAATGAAGATCAGATGGTTGTAGATTATGGCTGTAATGGTCGTGGTATCGTTAAAAGTTATAAATTGTTTGATGGCATACAACTTTGCTTTCTCGATTTTGAAACAGATGAATCTATGAAAGCCCAGAAGTTCAACCCAGATATTATCCAGGTTACTCACTGCCAGACCGGACGGTACGAATGTGAATTTACCAATCATACTGTGGCATATTTACCGAAGGGCTATTTTAGCATTGCAGCAACAGCGTATTTACCGGCTTCATTTTCTTTTCCCTTGGGGAAGTATTATGGCGTCAGTCTTGTCATAGACCGTCAGGCGCTTTCGGAGGAAACACGCCGGATCATGCAGACAATTCCCATCAACCTTGATAAAATAGGCGCAACACTTGGACTTGAAACACGATGGTATGTCAGCGATACTCCACCACAATTGCAACACTTGTTTTTAGAATTATATACAGCCGTCGAAGCGGAGACAACCGGCTATTTTAAAATTAAGGCCCTGGAACTGCTGTACCACATGGAACAGCTTACCCGGGTTAACGGGTGCGACTCAAAGTATTTTGATAAGAAGCAGATACAAGCGACAAAAGTGATCCGGGAATATCTCATTTCCCATCTGGATGAAAAAGTTTCTCTGGAGCAGTTGGCGAAAGAGGTACACTTGAACCTATCGGTTTTCCACTTGATATTTTCCCATATATATGGGGACACTCCATACGCATACCTCAAAAAATATAAAATGAATTTAGCGGCCCAGTGGCTTTCGGAAAATAAGATGAAAATCGGTGATATTGCTTTGGAACTGGGATATAGCAATGCAAGTAAATTTGCGAAAGCGTTCCAATCAGTATATGGAATATTGCCAAAGGACTATCGAAAAAACAGCTAGTCAAAGGCAGACATTGTTTAAGACAAAGTAGCATCCATGAACTTGTAGGTATCTTTGGGCTATTTTAAGTCTAAACGCGGAGATATGGAGTAGCAGATACTTTCAAGGATTGGTAGAATGAACGGCGAGGTTAGCATTTACTAACCTCGCCGTTTTTCAATTTAAGGAGGGTTCATGCTATGTCAAATGCAAAGTCGAAACAGGCAAAGCCAAAGACGGGTTTGGCACGATGTATGGAATTGGCTTCTGACAGAAAGAGCCTTGTATTTTTAGCTGCGGTTCTTTCGTCACTGGCGGCCATTGCTTCGTTCATCCCGTACATAGCGATTTATTTCATGATCCGCTCAATTATCGGTGTTTTCCCGAATCTTGACCAGTTGGATATGGGAATGGTCATGAATTATGGCTGGTTGGCGCTTACCGGAATCGTGGCGAATATCCTGTTGTATTTTCTGGCTATTTTCAGCTCTCACATGGCGGCATTTGGAACACTGTACGAGCTGAAAGTTCTCTTTGCAGACCATATTACCAAAATCCCACTTGGGTATCACTTGACAATTGGTAGCGGCCGCCTACGCAAGATCATGGATGAAAATATTGAAAGCGTGGAGGGTTTTATTGCTCACCAGTTTCCTGACTTTGTTGCTTCTATTACCGCCCCTATTGTCATGGTTATCATCCTGCTGGCTGTTGACTGGCGGTTCGGTCTTGCATCTCTGGTCGGTATCATTCTGGCGTTTATTGCGGAGTTCATTGGCTTTGGTAGCCGCGAGATGAAAGAGAACATGGGCAAGTATCAAAAAGCCCTGGAGGAAATGAACAACGCTTCTGTGGAGTATGTCCGGGGAATGTCGGTTGTAAAGGCGTTCAACCAGACGGCATCTTCGTTCAAAAAACTCAAAGAGGCAATCACCGGCTATACGGAATGGGTTCTCAAGTTTTCCCTGGGCTGGCAGAATTGTATGCCTGCCTTTACCACAATCATCAATAATGTTTACCTGATCCTTGTCCCTGTGGGCATCCTGATTGGCACCAGAACAGATGATTTTGCCGGATTTGCGATGACCTTTATCTTTTATCTGCTTTTTATACCAGCAATTTCCGGTGTGCTGAACAAAATCATGTATATTTCAGAGTCGTTCATGCAGATCAACGGGAATGTGGCCAGGATGGACGAGATATTGAACATTCCAGAAATGCCGGAAACGGCTCATCCTAAGAAACCTGTCGGAGACGATGTTGTTTTCCATGATGTCAGCTTTTCCTACACTGGGGATAATTCCGAGAAAGCACTGGAAAATGTATCTTTTTCAGCAAAGCAGGGACAGATCACAGCCATTGTCGGCCCGTCCGGCGGCGGCAAGAGTACGATTGCCAATCTGATTTCCCGCTTTTGGGATGTGTCCTCTGGCAGCATTACCATTGGCGGTGTAGATGTGCGTGATGTGGCAGAAGACGATCTGATGCGCCAAGTCAGCTTTGTGTTTCAGGATATTTTCCTGTTCAAGCAGAGCGTCTTGGATAATATCCGTATGGGCAACCCTTCGGCCAGTGAGGAACAAGTAATCGCAGCGGCGAAAGCGGCGCAATGCCACGAGTTTATCTCCAAACTGCCGGATGGGTATCATACAGTGGTTGGCTCCAAAGGTATCCATCTCTCTGGCGGTGAGCGTCAGCGGATTGCGATTGCGCGGGCTATCATCAAAGATGCTCCCATTATCGTGTTGGATGAGGCAACGGCCTTCAGCGACCCGGAGAATGAATACCTAATCCAGAAAGCATTTGAAAAGCTGATGCAGGATAAGACAGTTATTATCATCGCACACCGCCTCTCCACGATCCGCAATGCGGATAAGATTATCGTCGTGGAAAAAGGCCATCTCATTGAAGAAGGAAATCATGACGAGCTGGTGGCTACAGGCGGGCGCTATGCACAGATGTGGAACCACTATACAGAAGCGATTGGCTGGAAAATCAGCGGAAAGGTGGTGTAACTATGAGCAGATTACAAAAAGCTCTCTTTTTGTCAGACAAGGGTTACACAGATCTGAAAAAAGCAATCTTCGCCTGCACATTGACGAACCTCGCTATGCTTCTGCCGTTCTGTGTAACTGTTATGATCTTCAGTGAAATCCTGACGCCCTTTGTCAGTGGTGGCTCCATCCAGTGGAACCATATCTGGATGCTGTGGGGCGCGGGTATTATTTCGGCCATCCTGGTATTTCTGGCCGCCAAAAACGATTACCGCAAAACCTATATTGCCTCGTATAAGGAGTCAAACACGACACGGCTGCGGATTGCGGAGCATCTTCGGAAACTCCCTATGAATTTCTTTAACACCAAGGACCTTTCCGAACTGACCACGAATATGATGGCAGATTGCAGCAGCATGGAGTCCCTGCTCAGTAGCACGATTCCTCCGCTGATTGCAAACGGTATTACGGTGACCCTAACCTGCATCCTGCTGGCCTTCTTTGATTGGCGGCTTGCTCTGTGCGTATTCATCACGGTTCCGATTGCCTTCCTCATTATCTGGCTCAGCCGGAACCAGCAAAAGAAACTGTTTGAAAAGCAGGTTGACGCAAAGCTGGCTGCTTCTGACCAGGTACAGGAATACCTGGAAGGCATGAAGATCATCAAGTCCTGCGGGCTGTCCGGCTCTCATTTCAGCGCGTTGGATAAAGCTCTAGTGGCGATGAAAAAAATCGCCATCAAGGTAGAAATGGCTGTCGGCGTGTTCATGTCCAGTGCCAGTATGATTTTGCAGGCAGGCATTGGTATCACAATCTTTGTCGGCGCTATCCTTTTGACGAATGGGCAGATTGAGCTTCTTCCGCTGCTTATGTTCCTTCTGATGGTAACACGGATTTACGGCCCAATCTTGTCAATCTTGGCAAATCTTTCCTCATTACTGAATTTGAATGTGGTCACAAGCCGTATGCGTACCCTGTTCACTACTCCCGCAATGAACGGCAACGAGAAAACGGTCCCGAACTGCGACATTGAGCTATCCCATGTGACCTTTGCCTACAATCGGGAAGATGTCATTAAAGATGTTTCCTGCAAAATCCCCCAGGGGAGCGTGACTGCCCTCGTTGGCCCGTCCGGTTCCGGTAAAAGCACGATTTCCAAACTGATTGCCCGGTTTTGGGATGTCCAGCAGGGCAAGATCACCGTGGGAGGAAAAGACATCAAGAGTATGGAGCCGGAAAGCCTCATGTCTTATATGTCATTCGTGTTCCAGGATGTGACCCTGTTCAATGATACGGTTATGAATAATATCCGTCTTGGCAATCCAAACGCAACAGACGATCAGGTAATTGCTGCTGCCAAAGCCGCCTATTGTGATGAATTTGTCCGGGAGATGCCGGACGGGTATCAGACGGTCCTCGGTGAAAATGGCAGTACGCTTTCCGGTGGTGAGCGCCAGCGTATTTCCATCGCCCGCGCCTTGCTGAAAAATGCGCCCATTATTCTGCTTGACGAAGCAACAGCATCCCTTGACCCGGAGAATGAAATTCTGGTTCAAAAGGCGATTGCCAAACTGGTGGAAGGCAAGACGGTTATTATGATCGCCCACCGCCTCCGTACAGTTGTAGACTCGGATCAGATCCTCGTTCTTGACAATGGCCGACTGGTAGAACATGGGACACACGATGCGCTGATGAAAAAGAACGGATTGTACCACAAGCTGTTCCATATTCAGCAGGAAAGCCTTGGCTGGACAGTATAACTTTGGGGGAGAAGCATTGACTGGGCAGGCTGTTCTACAATATGATAATCTGTGTATTGACCCAAACCAGCGTAGGGTCTTTGTGAGCGGGCGAGCTGTGAAGTTGACCACGATGGAGTTCAATATTCTATATTATCTGGCTTTGCACCCCCGGCTGGACTTTTACCCGGGAGCAGCTTTACCAGTATGCAATGTCCGATGATTTTGCTTCCGGCCTTGAAAGTGTTACCAACAGGATCTACAAGATACGGAAAAACTAAATATCAATGTGGAGCTGTTGACAAAATCCCTTTTCCCCCAAATTATGCTACAATAAGAGGGAAAGGCGGTGGCGGAATGCAACTCAAATTCCACACAGTGACCATCGAGGATCTCATGCCTCAGGATCACTTCCTGCGGCGGCTGGAGGCCGCTTTGGATCTCTCTTTCGTGCGCGTGGAAACCGCTCACCTGTACAGCCGGCGGTATGGGCGTCCGCCCATCGACCCGGTGGTGCTGGTGAAATACCTCCTGGTGGGCTTTCTGTACGGCATCCCCTCGGAGCGTCAGATCGAGCAGCGGATCCAGACGGATGTAGCCCTGCGCTGGTATCTGGGCCTGGATCTGTTTGACCGGGTGCCGGATCACAGCACCATCTCCCAACTGCGGCGGCGAAAGCCGAGTTTTCGGAAGATCTTCCGGCGGCTGTTTGAGGAGGTGGTGGGGCAGTGCGTCGCCAAGGGTCTGGCTAGTGGACGGCTGGTCGGAACAGATTCCACCCATGTGAAGGCCAACGCATCCTGGGCATCAGAGGAACTGGTGGAGTTGCCGGAGAGTCCCGGAGTATACTGGGAACGGTTGGACACCTATGAGGAAGAGGGTCTGGAGGAATTGGAACGCCGGACAGGAAAACGGCGAAAGAAGCGGGTCAAACAGATCAAAAAAAGATCGGCGTCAGACCAGGAAGTGGGTCAGTCGGACAGACCCGGAATCCGGACATATGAAACGTCCGGGGAAGCCACGCGGGCAACATTACCTCGCTCATCAGACGGTAGATACGGACTGCGGCGTGATCTTGGATGTAACGGTAACACCCGGCGATGTCTATGACTCTGTGCCCTACCTGGAGCAAATTGAGCGGATCCACAGGAGTATCCTGCCTATCCAGGCCGCGACGGCGGATGCCGCCTATGACTTCCCGCTGGCCCATCAGGCGCTGAAGGAGTTGGAGATCCAATTTTTCGTCCGTCCACAGGCAGTTCACGACCGCACCAATGTGGAACTGAAACGGGAGGCATTTCAATATGATGAGAGTTTGGATGCCTATGTCTGTCCCAACGGCAAGTTGCTGCGCCTGAATACGCTCCACCGCAGTGCCAGCGGGCTGTACTGGCTGTATCTGGCGGACAAACAGGATTGCCAACGCTGTCCTCTGCGCAAAAAATGCCTGAGCCAGCAGGACAAGCGGGGCGCGCGGAAGTTGGAGCACAGTTATTTTACGGCGCAGCGGAAGCGGAATTTATCGCGCCTGAGCGATCCGATCTACCGGGAAGCCCTCAAGAAGCGGCAGATCTGGTGTGAGGGCACCTTTGCCGCTCAAAAGAGAGGTCACAATTTAACGCAGATATTGCGGCGAGGTTTAGAGGCAGCGGAGGATCATTGCCTCCTTTCAGCGACCGCTTTGAACCTGAAACGGATGATATGGGCCATGAAATGACGCCACAGGGCGTCTTTTTTCTGCTCAATTTCCTATTGCTGTTTTTCTGAGACTACTTTGTCAACGGCTCCAATGTGATTCAAACTGTACACGGATATGGTTATCGCTTTGAAAAGTAAGGGAACAAGAAAACGGCCTTTGTTTATAGCAAGGGCCGTTTTCGATTTGTGCGGATAGGAAAACATCAATAACTCCAACCAAACGGAATAAAGTCGTCTAAACGGAATAGACAGGCAGGGAAGTCCTCGGTAAAATACATCATGTGAGATGGACGCCCGGCGTCCTATTTTTCACGAACGAAGTTAGCATAATCTAACCAAAAAGGAGAGAACATTATGTCTGAACCAGTCAAGAGCCGCGGGATGAGCGGCAAAGATGTCATTACCGTGGGGATTTTCTCCGCCATTTACTTTGTCATCAACTTTGCCTTTATGCTTCTGGGCGGGCTGCACCCGCTGCTTTGGATCTTGATGCCGGGCTTTATCGCTCTGTTTACCGGCATTCCATATCTCATGATGTGCGCCAAGGTGCAGAAGGTGGGCTCCGTCCTGTTGATGGGGCTCATCACGGGCCTCATTTACTATGTCACCGGGCAATTCACCGTCGTGATCCTGGTATCCTTCGTTCTGGCCTGCGGCTTGGCTGAAATTACCCGTGTCATCACCCACTACCGGAGCATGGCCGGCAACCTGGTATCCTTTGTGCTGTTCTCTGTGGGCATGGTGGGCTCTCCGCTCCCGATCTGGCTGATGCGGGAAGACTTCCTGCGGCAGATCACAGAACAGGGGATGCCGGCGGACTATGTGAATACTCTGGCGGCCCTTTCCTCCAATGGGATGCTGATTGTTCTGTTCCTGGCCCCTGTTGTGGGCGCAATCATTGGCGGCATCCTTGCCCGCGCCATGTTCCGCAAGCACTTTGAAAAGGCTGGCCTGGTGTAAGATGGGGAACGGAAAGAAATCGATCTTTGACCCGAGAGCCGGACTGTGGATACTGATCGCCGCCAATATCATCGCGTTCAGCGACCATACTCTGTGGGTGGAACTGGCACTGATCGCTCTGCTGCTGGCGTTGATGATCGTCCACAGAAGATTTACAATGGCAGTCAAATGGGCTGTTGGGTATTGTGCCCTGCTGGTCTTTCAACAGGTGATCCTGCCGGCGTCGCCTATGATCATCGCCACCAGCTTCACTATCTTTGCCACCTATACCCGCCGGATGTTCCCCTGCCTGATGACCGGATCGCTGATGTTGAAATGCACCCCTCTGCGCTACCTGATCGTAGGGCTGCGGCAGTTACATATTCCCCAGAAGCTGATCGTGGCTATTTCCGTGACACTGCGGTACTTCCCCGCTATCCGGGAGGAGATCGGCCACATCCGGGACGCGATGAAGCTGCGGAATATCCGGGGGCTCAGCCGCTTGGAGTGTACGGTGATGCCCCTCATGGTGTCCGCTACGGAGACGGCAGAGGAGCTCTCCGCGGCGGCCGTGACCCGAGGAATCGAAAATCCAGCCCGGAAGACCAGCGCCGTGTCCCTGCGTCTAATGCCAGCAGACCTGACGGGGATGCTGTTGGTCCTGGCCTTGCTGATAGGCTCATTTGTGGTACAATAAGGGGGAGTGACGATGATAGGTTTGGAACAGGTTTCCTTTGGCTATGGAGAAAAACAGGAAACGCTTTCCCAGGTCAGCGCCACTGTTGCCCGCGGAGAGTGCGTCCTGCTGTGCGGGGCCTCCGGCTGCGGAAAGACCACAGTGACGAAGCTGATCAACGGCCTGATCCCGGCTTTTACTCCCGGATGCCGTCTGGAGGGACGGGTGATGGTAAACGGGCTTGCGCCGCGGGAAACACCCATGCATGAACTGGCCCGGCGGGTAGGCTCTGTGTTTCAAAATCCAAAGTCCCAGTTTTTTAATCTGGACACCGACAGCGAACTGGCCTTTGGGTTGGAAAATGAGGGCCGTCCGCCGGAAGAGATCCGCCGCCGTGTGGAGCAGGTCGCGGAAACGCTGCATCTCCAGGACCTGCGGGGAAAAAACATCTTTTCTCTGTCCGGTGGGCAAAAGCAGCTTCTTGCCTTTGGCTCCGTCTATGCCATGGGCCCCGAACTCTATGTGCTGGACGAGCCGACGGCCAATCTGGATCAGGAGGCCATTGCCCGCCTTCACGACCAGATCTCCGCTTTGAAGCGGCAGGGCTGCACAATCGTGGTGGCGGAGCATCGCCTGTACTTTCTCACCGATCTCATCGACCGGGCGTTTTATCTTCGGAGCGGGGTGCTGGAGCGCACCTTCACCGGGGAGCAGTTTCGCAGCCTGCCAGACCCGGAGCGGGAGGCCCTGGGGCTGCGTACTCTGACCCCGGCGGTATGCACGCTCCCCTCTGTGGAACCGGCTGGCACCAAAGAAGGTTTATCTATTGAGGGGCTGGCCTGTGCTTTCCGCAAGGAAGCACCTGTATTCCGAGACCTGTCCTTTTCCGCCCGCCCCGGCGAGGTGGTGGCGATCACCGGACCCAACGGCGTGGGCAAGACCACCCTTTCCCGCTGCCTTTGCGGGCTGTTGAAAGAACAAGCGGGACAAATTCTGCTGAATGGAAAGCCTCTGGATCGAAAAGGCCGCCAGCGGTCGGCTTTCTGTGTCATGCAGGATGTAAACCATCAACTGTTCTCCGACAGCGTGTGGGGAGAGTGCCAGATGTCCGCGCCGGAGGCATCTGACGATCAGATTTCGGAGGTGCTGGACAGCCTCCACCTGCTGTCCTTTCGGGAGCGGCATCCGATGTCTCTCTCCGGGGGGCAGAAGCAGAGGCTGGCAGTGGCCACGGCGCTGCTGTCGGAGAAACCGGTGCTGATTTTTGACGAGCCCACCAGCGGTTTGGACTATGCCCGCATGGTGGAGGTGTCCGGGGTGATCCGCAGTCTGGCAAGGCATGAGCGGATCGTTCTGGTGGTCACCCATGACCAGGAATTCATGCAGAGAGCCTGTGACCGGGTGCTGCGATTGTAAAAGGAGAAATTTCATGCTGGAGCAAGTAATGGCAGACAACGGATTCCCTGTCCCACTGGTGGAGGGCGGAGACTGCCGGGTCTTTCAGTTTCACAGTGGTACCGGAGAGGGGATCATGACACAATGCGACCTGTTCCCCGGCGTATCCCTGATGTACAACGATTTCCATATGGAGAGCTATGATTCCGCGTTCCGTACAACGGAGGATCTGCTGTGCATTGATTACTGCCGCCAGGGGCGCATGGAGTACCCTGCCGGCCCGGATGCGTACTCCTATGTGGAGGCGGGCGACCTGAAGCTGGACCGGCGGCTGGAGCACCAGGGCCATTTTACCTTCCCTCTTGCCCACTATCACGGGATCACCGTTGGCTTTGCGCTCCCCCAGGCCGCCCAATCGCTGAAGGAGTGGATACGGGAATTTCCGGTGGATCTGGCCCGGCTCCAGAATAAATTCTGCTCCAGCCGCCATCCCAAGGTGCTCCATGGGGCGCCCTCTATTGATCACATTTTTCAGGAGCTCTACGCGGTGCCAGAGCAGATCAAGCTCCCTTATTTCCGCATCAAGGTGCTGGAATTGCTCCTGTATCTGGACGCGCTGGAGCTGCCAAAGGATGCGGAAAAGCCTTACTTCTATAAATCCCAGGTGGAAAAAGTGAAGGCTATCCATCGGTTATTGACGGGGGAGCTGGAACGCCACTATACGATTGCGGAATTGTCCGAACGGTTTTCTGTCCCGGCTACGGCGCTGAAGGAGTGCTTCAAGTCGATTTATGGGCAGCCCATCAACACCTATATGCGTAATTTCCGCCTGGACCAGGCCGCGCTTCTGCTCCAGCAGGAGCCTCAAATGGGAGTGGCAGAGATCGCCGGCCGGGTAGGTTATGACAGCTCCAGCAAATTTGCCGCCGCATTCAAGGAAGTCAAGGGCAAGACGCCTCTGGAGTACCGGCGGGAAAGCCAATAAATTTTTCCGTCCAAACGGGACCAGACCGGCAGGACGGAGCGGACAGAGGAAGAAGAATTTCTTATAATCGTTGTAGTTAGCGCAAGCAAACTACAACGATTTTTCTTTGAGAGGAGTATTGCACATGAAGGAACGAACTTGGCTCGGTATCCTGCTCTCCTTCGCCGCACCCTGCCGGGGGAAGATGGCCGGGTCTGTGGTACTGGCTATTCTCAGTGTGGCCGGGGGCTTCGTACCGTATCTCGGCGTTTATCAGATCATCCGGCTCTTTCTGGAGCGTCAGGCGGACTGGGAGGGCATTGTATTTTGGTGCGGCGTGTGTCTGGCCGGCTATGCCGTCAAGGTGGCGGGATATGCCCTGTCCACCATGCTGGCCCATGTATCCGCCTACACAATTTTGGAGGGCCTGCGCCTTCAGGTGGCGGACCGGCTGATGGGGGCGCCGCTGGGCGAGGTGGAAAGCCGGCCCATTGGCTCCATGAAAAGCACCATCGTGGACCGTATTGAAGATGTGGAGCCGCCTCTGGCTCACATGATCCCGGAACTCAGTTCCAATCTTCTGCTGCCTTTGGTCGTGGTCATCGCCATGTTCGCCATCGACTGGCGGATGGGCCTTGCCCTGCTGGTGACCATCCCAGTGGCGCTCATCCCCATGACCTTCGGGATGCGGACCTATAACAAGAATTACGCCGCCTACATGGAGGCCAACGCCCATGTGAACAGCGTGATCGTGGAATATGTAGAGGGCATTCAGGTGGTGAAGGCGTTCAGCCAGGGGGAGCGGTCCTATCAGAAATTCGCCCAAGCGGTGGCCTCCTTCCGGGACTTCACCATGGGATGGTTCCGCTGCACCTGGGCTTCCATGAATCTGTGCCTGTCCATTCTGCCGACCACCCTGCTGGGGACCCTGCCGGCGGGCGTCGCGCTCTATCAGGCGGGGATACTGGACCCGGCCCAGGTGACGCTCTGCCTGATGCTGGCCCTGGGAATTGTGTCCCCCCTGATGAGCGCCACCGCCTTCATCAACTCCATGAAAAGTATGCAGTTTGCAGTGAAGGACACCCGTGAACTGCTGAATTTGCCCCAGCTCACGCAAGCGGAGCAGAATGTCCATCTGGAAGGCAGCAGCATCCAGATGCGGGATGTATCTTTTTCCTATGGCGGGACGGAGGGCAAGGAGGTGCTTCGCCATCTGAACTTGACCATCCCACAGGGAAAATTCACCGCCCTGGTGGGACCATCAGGCGGCGGCAAGTCTACCATCGCCCGGCTGACCGCCCGGTTTTGGGATGTGACGGGAGGCTCCATCACCCTGGGCGGACAGGACATCCGCAAGCTCCCGCTGAAGCAGCTCTCCCAGTCCATCAGTTTCGTCACGCAGGACAACTTCCTCTTTGACTGTCCCCTGAAAGAGAACATCCGGCTGGGGCGTCCGGGGGCCTCGGACGAGGAAGTGCTGGCGGCTGCTCAGGCGGCCCAGTGCGAAGAATTCATCGGCCGGCTGGAGCATGGCTGGGATACGACGGCCGGAGACGCGGGCAAGCAGCTCTCCGGCGGGGAGCGTCAGCGCATCGCCATCGCCCGCGCCATTTTGAAGGACGCCCCCATTGTGATTTTGGACGAGGCGACCGCCTTCACTGATCCCGAGAATGAGGACAAGATCCAACGCTCCATTATGGCGCTTTCCAGGGGGAAAACGCTGCTGGTTATCGCCCACCGGCTCTCCACCATCCAGAACGCGGATCAGATCGTGGTGCTGGAGAAAGGGAGCGTTGCAGACTGTGGCACACAGGAAGAACTGTTGGGCCGCTGCCCGCTGTATCAGACCCTTTGGGCGGCCCATGTGGGGGCACGAAACTGGGCGGTCACATCCGGCAAAAAGGAGGGGAATTGAGATGTTTCACAGCGTAGGACGCATTATGGGATGGGCAAAGAACTATCGAAAGCGAATGATTCTGGGTTTTGTGTGCTCGTTTTTCGCAACATGGTGTACCGCAGGGCCGGTGATGCTGGCGGCCTGGGCCCTGGGGCGGATGATCGGGAACGCCTGGGGGGAGAATGAGCTTTCCGGCTCTCTCCCATGGCTGTGCTTATCTGGCATCGTCGTTCTCATCCTGCTGCGGTTTTTCTTCACCTATTGGAAAAACCGGCTTCAGGAGAGCATCGGAACGGAACGGGCGGCAGAGCAGCGGATGGAACTGGGAGATGTGCTGAAACGGGTGTCCCTTGGGTACTTTGCCAAAAACAATCTGGGGGACATTTTGGCGGCGCTCACCACGGAACTGAGCACGCTGGAACTCCAGAGCATGAAGATGGTGGACGCGGTGGTAAACGGTTATATTCAGGTAGCCGTGATCCTGCTGTGCGTGGCGATTTTCTGCCCGCCTGCCGCGCTGGTGGCGCTGATCGGTGTGCTGGTGTCCGCCTTTGCCCTGCGGGGCATTGGCCGTCAGAGCGCCCGCACCGCTCCTGTGGGCCACCGGGCTCAGGAGGCATTGTCCGGCGCGGCCGTCGAATACATCCACGGCCTGCCGGTAGTGAAGTCCTTTGGGCAGGACGGGGTTTCTGTTCAGCGATTCCGGGATGCCTGCCGGGATAATAAGGCCATCCGCATTAAAAACGAGTTTGGGTTCGTCCCCTGGAACTGCCTGCATCTGTTCGCTCTGCGGGCGGCATCCGTGGGGCTGGTGCTCACCGCGGGCCAGCAGGCTTTGGTGGGAACTTTACCGCTCCCGTATTTCCTGATGATTGCCCTGTTTTCCTTCACCATTTTCGGCAGTGTGGAGGCCATCAATGACGCGGCCCACATCCTGTCGGTGACAGATTCGGTGCTGGACCGGCTGGAGGAACTGGAGCGCACCGACTTCATCGACAAGGACGGCAGGGAGATAACCCCAGAGCAGTTCGATGTGTCCCTCTCCCATGTATCCTTCGGGTATGGGAGCCGCGAGGTGCTCCACGATGTGACTTTTACCGCGCCCCAGGGGACCACTACCGCCATTGTGGGGCCGTCCGGCTCCGGCAAGAGCACGATATGCAATCTGGTGGCCCGCTTCTATGACGCGGACCGCGGCTCCGTGTCGGTGGGCGGCCACGATGTGAAAGAATTCACCTGTGAAAGCCTGCTGCGAAATATCTCCATGGTCTTTCAGAATGTGTATCTCTTCCAGGACAGTGTGGAGAACAATATCAAATTCGGTTGCCCGGATGCCACCCATGAGCAGGTGGTGGCTGCCGCCAAAGCTGCGTGCTGCCATGACTTCATCTCGGCCCTGCCGAACGGCTATGACACCGTGATTGGAGAGGGCGGCTCCACCCTCTCTGGAGGAGAGAAGCAGCGCATCTCCATCGCCCGGGCCATTTTGAAGGACGCTCCTATCGTCATCCTTGATGAAGCAACTGCCAGCGTAGACCCGGAGAATGAACACCTGATCCAACAGGCTCTGTCCGCTTTGACAAAGGGGAAAACCATCCTCACCATCGCCCACCGGCTGGCTACCATCCAGCACGCGGATCAGATCCTGGTGGTGGAGGATGGCCGTATCGCCCAGCGGGGTACTCATGCGGAACTGATGGCCCAGGGCGGCTTGTACCGGCGGTTTATTGAGATTCGGGAACAGGCCGAGGGCTGGAGATTGGCGTGAAGAAAAGAGTGAAACGACAACACGGCACATCACTTCATGCCTCCGGCGAAGACTATCTGGAGGCCGTGCTGGTGCTCCAAAAGGAAAAGGGCATGGTACGCTCTGTGGATGTTGCCCGGCACATGGGAGTCTCCAAGCCCAGCGTGTGCCACGCGGTAGCTACCCTAAAAGAAGGAGGCTTCCTCACCATGGACGGGGACTTCTTCCTCCGCCTGACCGATGTGGGCAGGGAGGTAGCCGAGCAGACCTATGAAAAACATTGCTTTTTCACACGCCTGTTAGTGGAGGCTGGTGTCGAGCCCAAGGCTGCTGAACGAGACGCCTGCCGCATGGAGCATGTGATCAGCCCAGCCAGTTTTCAGAAACTGACGGAGTTGTACCAGAAAAGCCATCCAAGTACAGAGCCGACCGAGAATGGGAGGCGGTTTGATGCGAAAACAGATCCTGCTGATTGATGATGACCTGCCCCTTTGCCGGAAACTCCGGGAGGCTCTGCAGGACGATACCACAGAGGTCCGGTATTTCATTGACACAGCGGAGGCCCTGGACAGTTTTATGCGGCACCGGTATTGTCTGGTTATCATAGACCCGGCGCTGGAAGATATGGATGGCCGGGAACTGCTTCGGACCATGCGTCAGGCCAAGGTGGTCCCGATTCTGGTGCTCACCGGTATACTATCATTGGAAGATGAAATTGAACTTCTTTCATTAGGAGCAACAGTCTGTAACTCAAAGCCGATTGACCTGCGCCGCTGCACTGCTCAGGCTCATGCACTCATCCGCCTCTATATGGAGTCGGAACATACAGAGAAGCAATATTATACCTTGACCTTTGGGACAGAATTGGTTATTAACCCTTTGCATCGTCAGGTACATTTGAAAGAAAGGGCGATACAGCTTACTCGGAGAGAGTTTGATCTGCTGTACCTGCTGGCCAGCCGTCCTGGACAAGTATTTTCACGAGAGCAGCTCTACAGCCATATCTGGAATGCTGACACAGAGTTCGGCGTAGATGAAGCAGTACGGTTTCAAATCAAGAGTCTGCGAAAGAAACTGACCAGAACAAGAGGCAGTTATATTCAGACCGTTCGCGGAATCGGGTACCGATTTGATAGTGAAAAAGAGTAAAGAAACAGCAAGGGAAAATCACCAATTTCCCCTTGCTGTTTCTCTATGGTATATCCGGAAGGCAGGAAATCCTCCTGGAAAACTCCCTGTTTCTACACTTTCGGAATTGTGGTAGAATGATAAGTACAGAATGGCAAATCAAAATTTGAGGAGTTATAAAATTTGAAAGGGACTGCCGCACTAAATGATCTGTGTGGCAGTCCCTTCTTGTTGTTAAACTCTGTTGCTCACATAGCGGATGAAAATCAGTTTGTGATAGCAGTCACCAGATAAATCCAGCCTTCTCTGCATTCACTACAAAGTACGGCTGTTCCTTACTCCTCCCAGGGTGTTGCCACTAACGGCTCCGCTGGGTCATAGGGAATTCGGATAAAGCGGTCGAGCTTTTCCGGAGAGAAGCGGCTTTCATAAATGTGCCGGTGCTGTTCCATCAGCACGCTGTCGTCCACCGGCTTTTTGGACCAGTAGAGCGTCTTGTAGGGCACCCCGAATAAAGCGGTCTCATACCCGGCGGTTTTTGCGCCATTACGGGCATAGAAGCCCAGGCGATGCTCCGCCATTACGGGATCGGGAGCGTGGGAGGGAAGCTCGCTTTCCCCGAAAATAGTCAGATCCGGCTCCTGTTCCAGCAGCATGGACAGGAGCAGCGCCCCGATCCCCCTGTTTCGATGATCCGCGGAGACGCACAGGTAATCCAGCAGGGCCCAGCCCGGCCGCCCCAGCCACAGAAAACAGGCACCAACAATCTCATCGCCGTCAAACAGGCACCAGGGGCGGTAGAGCCCATCCCGCCACAGTTCCTCTATGGATTGCAGGGGCTTCAGCTCTGAGGCGGGAAACGCCTGTTTCAGCTGCCCCTCATAAACAGACTTGAGTTGTTCCGATGTAGGTATCCGTAATTCCATCGCCATTCCCTTGCTATCATAAATAAAGTGTGTGGAGAAATCAGCTTTAACAGAGCGGAGGGCTTTTATTCACTCCATCGTTCCGTAGCGGATCGGCACATGGATGCTGCCCAGATCCCGCACCGTCTGTTCCCCGGACGCCCAGACCGGCTTCAGGTCCACCCGGATGATTTGGGGATTTTCATAGGTCTTGAAATAGTAGACCTTGTTCGGAAGGTCGATCATGGAAGTGTACTGGGTGTAGTCAAAGGTCCCGTTGGCCGTCTTTACCACGCCGTTGGGCAGGGTGACGCCCTCCAGGATGTGAAAGCCTGCAATAACGGCTTCCTGCATGGTCTCCGGCTGCACCATATGGAGCTTCTGGAACGCGGTCCTGACGAAACGGGCGGGTGGTGTGTAGCCCCCGGGCAGGACGCTCGTTCCGGCGGCCTGCCCAAAAGGCTCCATCCGGAAACCACCCCAATCCGCCTGCTCCGTCTGCTCCGGCGCGGCTCCAATGTAGCTGCGTAAATTCGTCATCTGCCAGGGGAAATCCGGGCTGTTGGTCAGAACGCCCACCGGGTTTTCATAGGCGTTCAGCCCCTGTTTGATCTGCTCCACCACGAGGCTTTTGCCGGACAGGTCGGTGAAGATCCAGTGCAGCGGCGCGACGGTCCCGGTCAGTTTGTCCTGAAGCCCCACCAGGGTGATGTCGGCCAGAAGCTCCCGGAGGTCGTCCAGAGAGGCGCAGAGGCCGAGGACATAGTGCAAAAAGTCCAGGGCTGGGACCTGCGCCTTGCCGCTCTGTTGGGAGAACGGCGGGAAGTCGGCATATCCCTTAAAGTACAGCGCGCCGCCCGCAAGCCCCTTTTCATTGACGCCATCAAACAGGACATAGAGATTTTTGAAGTGGCGGCTGATCCCCGCGACCGCGTACCGGTCAGTGAGCTGCCTGCCCAGCGTGTTTTCCCAGGTGGAGCCGGCGGGAAAGACCGCAAGGCGCGGGTCCAGAATGTAGTGGAAATCCATTGTCCGGCCAAACACATTTTCATGCTGCTGATTTAAGAAATTGATTGCAGTACACATAAAAGAAACCTTCCAATTTTTGAGTCTTGATGGACCGCCCTGTTTTACCGTCAGGGCGTTTTACCATTTATAGCCCACATCGCTGAACGCCAGCACAAGGCTGTCGATCCCCAGCAGGATCAGATAGGCCCCGATGACAAAGCCCATGGACAGGAACGCGAGGGCCGGCTGGAGCAGCATGAGGAAGCCGAGCACCAGCCCGATGATGTTCAGGATCAGGCTGAAATAGTAGTACCCGCTGCCGGCCACATACCGGATGATCCCCAAGTGGGTCAGGCGGGAGATGCAGTGCATGATGAACCATAGGGGGAAGAAGATCGTCAGCGCCCAGGCCGCGGCGCCGGGATAGACCATCACCAGCAAACCCGCGATCACGCTCAAAATGCCGCTGACCAGAGCTACTACCGGCCCGAAGCCGGTATGACGCTCCATCTTCACATAGAACACAATATCCGCAATCCCTGTGATAAGGGCGAACACGCCGTAGACCAGCACGGCGCCGGTCAGCACGCTGCCCGGCCTCAGAAAAGTGAAGATGCCCAGCACGATCAGCAGAATGCCGATCATCAGTTCCATCCATCCAAATTTAGAGCGACACCTCATTTTGCTCAACCTCCGTTTCCTTTCCCCGCGGTATATCCTGCGCGCTGACTGCTTCCAGGGAGAGAAGCAGGGCGTGATTGGCGGCCTGCGCCGCGAAATCCAGTGAGTATTCCGCCAGCAGTAGGGCCTCCTCTGCGGACAGCCCCCGGCGCCAGACTTCGGAGAACGGGCCGTCCTGCTCCGCACGCTCCCGGTCGATGAACGCCTCTATCGTCTCATAGGAGGACGCCAGTTTCCCGACCATGGGAGAGCGGCTGAACTTCAACTTTGTCTGGAACGCCAGACGGTCCGCTTCATTTTTCTGCCGCAGGCGGGCCAACTCCTGGCCGAGTTGTTCGCGGCTTGCCGTTTCGCTGAGCTGGATGCTCCCGTGGAGCAGCCCGAACTCCCGGTCCAGTTCATACAGTTTCGCGGACAGAATTTCATGTGACATGATCCGCACCTCTTTTCCCTTTTCATGCTTTTATTTTAATCAGGGCGGGGGGCTGGAACAATAGCCAGAAAATGAAGTGTGTATTGACAGAAATGCCGGAGTGTAAAACTTTTTTACACTCCGGCATTTCTATAAAAAGAGAGGGTTATTGTCTGGGGGAGATCTCCCCCGCAACAAGCTGATGGACAATATGAACGATGTGGTCTAAATCGCCGCTGTCAGCCTCGGTCCAGTTTTTGAGGAGGCCGAGGACCGCCTGACTGTGGTAGCGCATCACAAGTTTCAAGTCCGCATGGCTGCATTGAGCGTACAGGCCGCGTTTTTCCACCACCCGCAGGAAAAATGTGAAAAGTTGTTCCTCCACCATCCGCTCAATCTCATCCCGGTAGTTGGTTTGAAGGCCGTGCTCCACATAGGGGCGGGCGTTCAGTGCCAGCAGGAACAGGCAGCGCAGCCCCTTTTCTGCGTTCCCTTGGGTAAGCGTTTCCTCGACCATCTTATCCGTGCCGCGCTCCAGGACCCATTTCAACAGGTCTGGAATATCTTCAAAATGATAGTAAAAGGTCTGCCGGGTGATGCTGCATTCATCCACGATGTCTTTCACCGTCAGTTTTTTGACCTTCTTTTGCATCAGAAGCCGCTTCACGGCCTCTGCAATCAGTTCCTTTGTGTCAACTGCCACCCGGACATACACCTCCGTTTACTGCTTTGAAAATATTATACACAGTAACCGCAAAATTCACAAGATGCCGTTACTCTGAACAGCGGCTAAGGCGTATCAAGGCGGAGACGCTCTAAATGTTTCATGCGCCGGTACTCCAGCGGGGACATGCCGAATTGCTTTTTGAAAACGGATGCAAATTTGCTCTGGTTGATGTATCCGACCCGTTCCGCCACCTCAGATACCGAAAGTCGGCTGCCCGTCAACAATTCCGCGGATTTTCTCATTCTGACCTCCCGGAGATACGCCGATATGTTTTGCCCGAAGACGCCGCGAAAATAATTCTTCATACTGGTTTCGCTGATAGAAAACCTCGCGGCCAGTTCCCATGCCGGATGATACTGCCGCAGGTCGGCTGTGATGATCTGTTCCACCTGTTTTGCAATGCTCACCTGCGTTTCTGTAAAATAGGCGCAGACTTGGGACGGAGGGATTTCCTTCTGCGCCATCAACAGCGAAAACAGCGCCAGGGAATAGATCTTCATCTGCATTACAGCAAAGGGCATAGGCTCATGATACAGTGACCATAGTTTTTTCAACAATTCTTCCGCGTCGGGGACAGCCTTGGAGATGTAGGTGCTTCCATTCCGGCAGTACCGCTCCACAACGCAGTGAAAGTCAAGTCCGAATTCCTCCAGAAGCCATGCGCTCTGCGCTGCAAGCGTATCAAGCTCTATAAAGAACTCCAGCCCCTCGTAGATGCGGCGTGGATAGACATACTGCCTTTGAGCAAAATGCTCTGTCAGGGATAGATCCCCATCCGTCACATACACAAAATTTCCGTTGTTCAGAATGATCTCACAGCGCCCAGTAACGCAGTAGTTCAGAAGCAGCGGCCCTTTTTCCTCGGAGCCCTCTCCGCACAGATCCGGTGCTGTCCAGAGCGGAGCGTTTACTGAGATATAGGCCAGCGTCAATCCCGAGAAAAGCGGGAAAAATGTCACAGAGCCTTTTCCATCCTTCCCATTTAGAAAAAGTCCCGCGCTGTATTCTCCCCGTTCGATAGATATTCCGGGAACTTCAACGCATTTTCGGATGATTTCATCAATGTTCATAGGTACACACTTTCCTCTTGGATACTCAAGAAACGGAATGCTTTTTATCCATTATAGGCTTGAAATTTCTCATTCGTCAACCTAAAAACTCGATGTTGATTGGAGCTAAAAAGTTGTTCGGTTGTAGAAACACCAATCTGGGTGTGGTATTCTATAACGAGGTTAGAATACGCTAACCAAAAAGTGCGGAGGTGTACTTATGAGTAACAAACTTCAGGCAAAAGACTTGATCAGCCTTGGACTGTTTACGGTCCTGTATTTTGTCATCGGCTGCTGTGTCGCAATCCCCATCGGGTTTGTGCCAATTTTCCTTCCCGTCCTGGGGGCGCTATGGGCGCTGATCACCGGCATCCCATTCATGCTGTTCCTGACAAGGGTGAAAAAGTTCGGGATGGTCACCATTATGGGCATTTTGAGCGGCCTGCTGATGGGGTTGACCGGCATGGGCTTCTGGGGCGTCCCCCTGGGGGCTGTTTTTGGACTGCTGGGTGATTTGATTTTGAAATCCGGCGGCTATAAGAGCGCCAAGAAGAGCCTGCTGGGGTATGCGGTGTTCAGCCTCTGGATGGTGGGTACCTATATCCCCATGTATTTTATGGTGGAAGACTCCTGGGCGAGTTTTGCGGCCAGCTTCGGAGCGGAATATGCGGATCAGGTAATGGCTGTCATGCCGATGTGGAGTATAATCCTGGTAATTGCAGGAATCTTTGTGTTCGCCATTTTCGGTGGACTGCTGGGCAAGGCTCTCTTGAAAAAGCACTTTGCCAAGGCGGGCATTGCGTAATGAGCAGCGCATCATACCCCACAGTAACAGCAAGCAAGAAAAGCATCCAACTGGACCCGCGCACCAAGCTGCTTCTTCTGCTGACCATCACCACCCTGATGTTCAGTACCAGCAACGAGGGGATCATGAATTTGATAAAGCCACTTTTGAGCCTCGTCCCATTTATCCTGATCCTCTCCGAGCGACGCTTTCAGACGGCGGCAAAGTACCTGATTTTGTATGCGGCCTGTTTTGCGCTGGAGCGTGTGGCCCTGATCTGGGCGAGCGGGCTTTTCTCCTTTGTCCTGCTGGCGGTCACATCCATCATGACCCGCTTTGCACCCGGTATCATGATGGGCGCCTATCTGATTGCGTCCACATCGGTGAGCGAATTCATTGGAGCCATGGAGCGGATGCACCTGACGGAGAAGATCGTGATCCCGCTGTCGGTGATTTTCCGCTTCTTTCCCACCGTCAGCGAGGAGTATCAGGCCATCCGGGACGCTATGAAGATGCGCGGGATACGCTTCGGAGGAAAGAATCCGTTCCTAATGGTCGAGTACCGGCTGGTACCGCTTATTGTATCCGTGGTCAAAATCGGGGATGAACTTTCCGCTGCCGCCTTAACGCGGGGTCTTGGGGCTCCAGGAAGGCGTACCAACTTGTGCCGGATTGGGTTTCATGTACAGGATCTTATGGCGGCGCTGTTCTGCGTCGCCTGCTTCGCTCTGTTTCTGCTCCAGCCGCAGATCGCTTTTTGGGGAGGTGTCAGAGGATGATTCAGATTGACCATGTGACCTTCTCTTATGGAGAAGAAACGGAGCATACCGGTGGTGTTCGGGACATTGAGCTTCAGATCAAGCGCGGCGAGTTTGCCGTGCTCTGCGGCGAGAGCGGCTGCGGAAAAACCACGATCACACGCTTGATCAACGGCCTGATCCCCCATTATTACGAAGGGAAGATGAGCGGCGGCGTGTGGGTCAACGGGGCTGAAGTGTCAAAACAACCGCTCTATGATACGGCGAAAATCGTGGGCAGCGTGTTCCAAAACCCGCGTTCCCAGTTTTTTAATGTAGATACAACCAGCGAGATCACCTTTGGCTGTGAAAATCTGGGCCAGCCGGCAGAAACAATCCGGGCGCGGCTGGAGAGGACGGTCCGTGATTTCCGATTGGAAAAGCTGATGGACCGGAATATCTTCCACCTCTCCGGAGGAGAGAAACAAAAAGTTGCCTGCGCCGGCGTTTCGATCATGGAGCCGGAGGTACTGGTACTGGATGAGCCATCCTCCAATCTGGATGCGGCATCCATTTCCGACCTGCGGAAAACCCTGGCTTTCTGGAAAGGCCAAGGGAAAACCATCGTCGTATCGGAACACAGGCTCTATTATCTCCGTGGTCTGGCGGATCGTTTTATTTATATGAAGGGCGGCAAAATCACACGGGAATATACTTCGGAGGAATTTAAAGGCCTGTCGGAGCAAGCCCGGACGGAAATGGGGCTACGCACTTTCGCCCTGGAACAATTACAACCGCCGCAAACACCGCAATGCACAGGGACGGAACTGGAGCTGAAGCAGTTCCGCTTTGCGTATCCCCATGGATCGGCAATCCTGCACATACAGGATTGCACTATTCCGGCCGGCCGCATTGTAGGCATCATTGGTAATAACGGGGCTGGCAAGTCCACCTTTTCCCGGTGCTTCTGCGGGCTGGAGAAGCAATGCGGCGAGGTAATCTGGAACGGCAAGCGATACCGTCCGAAAGATCGGCTGAACACCTGCTATATGGTCATGCAAGAGGTAAACCATCAGCTCTTTACAGAAACAGTCCTGGACGAAGTGTTGATCAGCATGGAGGAGCCGGATACAAAACAGGCAGAGGAAATCCTGTCCCGGCTGGATCTCCTCCCGTTCAGAGACAGGCACCCCATGTCGCTTTCCGGCGGGCAGAAACAGAGGGTGGCCATCGCATCCGCCATTGCGTCAAAGCGGTCTATTCTCTTTTTTGACGAACCCACCAGCGGCCTTGATTACCGGCACATGAAAGAGGTCGCCGCTGTTTTGCGGCAGCTCAGCACGGAAGGCGTCACTGTTTATGTGATCACACACGATCTGGAACTGCTGCTGGACTGCTGCACGGACATCATCCATTTCGCCCAGGGAAACATTGCCGGCCAATATCCTATGGATGCGGGCGGCCTTTCAAGGGTCTGCGCTTATTTTATGGGAAGCGGCGCCTAAAGTGTGGACAGCTTCTGTGCGCGCCGGTACTCCAACGGGGACATGCCGAATTGCTTCTTGAATACCGCTGCAAACTTTCCCTGATTGGAATAGCCAATCTGCTCCGCGATTTCCGCAATGGGGCGGCTGGTGTCCTCTAAAAATTCAGCGGCGGCTTTCATACGGGCCTCCCGCAGATAGGTGGAGATGTTCTGGCCGTACACCCCACGGAAGTAGTTTTTCAAGCTGGTTTCTCCAACGGAGAATTTTTCCGCCAGCAGACGCACGGGGATATGTTTCCGGAGATCTGCGGTGAGGATTTGTTCTGCTTTTTTGGCGATCCCCACCTGAAGTTCCGTATAAAAGCCGCAGGTTTTTGAAGGGCGCGGCTCTGTATGGAGCAGTTCGTAAATCAGTTCCAGCGTATAGATGCGCAGATAAAAGAGAGACGGCTGCTCCGACAGTGCCCAGAGTTTGTGGAAAATGGCGGTAAGTGTGCTGTCCGCCTCGTTGATATAGGTCTTTTGTCTGCGGCAATAGTTCTCACGCAGCAGAGTAAAATCCAGCTCAAAAGCGGACATCAGTTCCTGGGCGTGATGAGAGAGCTGTTCTATATCAAAATAGATTTTAATGCCCTGATAAAGCCTTGTTGGGAAAATATAGCCGTCCTGGGCCGTCTGCTCACTGACGGCAAAATCATTTTCCTTCAGGTATATGTAGGCTCCGTCATCCAGAAGAAGCTCACTTCTTCCTGCAACGCAGTAATTGATCAGCAGGGGCCGCAGCTCGGCATTGGCCTCGGACTCCGGCCAGTTTGACGCGTTTACCTGAATAAACGCCAGGGTCACACCGGGAAAGAGCGGGTGGAAGACCATCCTTCCGCGGCCGTCCTCCTGCTCCAAAAGAAGTTCGCTGCTATTTGGGCCGCTTTTCCACTCTACGCCCAAAACGGTATCACTGTTTTTCAGGATGCTTTCCATCATGTCGCGCAACAAATTTTCCCCCTTTCGCGGCAAAATGATTGAGTTTATTATAGGCCGTCCCCTTTTAGGGGTCAATCATCAAACAACGGGAAAGAGAAAACTCCTTGCTATTCGGGCCTAAACTGTCGGTATGTGCATAGAAGCGTGATTTGATCTGTGCTACTATTACGACGGTTAGCGTTGTCTAATCCGAAAATCAATCATGTGTAGGAGGATTCTCAATGAACAGGCTTCAAGGGAAAGACTTAATCAACATCGGTATTTTTACGGCGATCTACTTTATCGTGATCTTTGCCGCGGCATCTATTGGCTTTATCCCTATTTTCATCCCGCTCATCAGTGTGATCGTTCCGCTGGTCGGCGGCATCCCCATGATGCTGTTTTTCTCCAAAATTAAAAAGTTTGGCATGCTGACTATCTGCGGCCTGCTGCTCGGTATTATTATGCTGCTTACCGGAATGGGCTACTGGTGCATCCCAACCGGCCTGATTTTTGGATTGATCTCTGATTTCATGATGAAGGGCTGCGGCTACAAAAACGCCAAGCGCGAAGTCTTGATCCACGGCGTTTTCTCCATGTGGGTGATCGGCGCGTTCATCCCTATTGTTGTGACACGGGACGCTTACTATCAAAATCTCCTTCCCGGCTATGGACAGGAATATGCAGACACGCTCATGGCCTATATGCCGGACTGGATTTTGCCGATGCTTCTGGTGGCGGCCTTTGTCAGCGGGCTGGTGGGCGGCCTGATTGGACGCAAAATTTTCAAAAAGCACTTTGAACGGGCGGGAATTGTATAATGAGCCGCGAGCTTCTTGCCAGTCAGAAAAACCACAGTGGGATTGTTTTAGATCCCCGCACAAAATTGGCGGTGCTGACCACCATAGCCGTTTTCATTTTGGGCGGCTCGTATGAAGGCGTCATGCAGTATTACATCATTGTGCTGGCGGCGATCCCCCTGCTGCTTCTGCTCTTGGCAGGAAAATGGAAAGGCGCTGTTCTCTATCTCCTGATTTTTGGGGGAAGCCTCTGCTTGGAACTGTTTGGACTATCCTATCTGACCGGGGTTGCAAATTTTATCGCGGTTGCCATTGTGGGGCTGTTCCTCCGGTTTACGCCGGGAATTGTCATGGGGTACTTCGTAGTCACGACCACAACCGTCAGCGAATTCGTGGCCGCCATGGAGCGGCTTCACCTGCCGCAGCAGATCACGATCCCCATGTCGGTCATCTTCCGCTTTTTCCCGACGGTGGCGGAAGAATGGAGCGCCATTGGGGACGCCATGCGGATGCGCGGCGTCCGCTTTGGCGGTGGAAAGGCCGGCTCTATTCTGGAATACCGCATGGTTCCCATGATGATCTGCTCCGTCAAGATTGGAGAAGAGTTGAGTGCGGCGGCACTGACCCGCGGCCTGGGCGGACCGGTCAAGCGGACCAACATCTGTAAAATCGGGTTTCGCGCACAGGATATTGTGTTGCTCCTGATCTGCCTTGGGGCATTTGCCGCGCAAGTCTATGTGTGGGCTGCAAGGGGGTGAATGCCATGATTGAGTGCAGAGATGTGTCGTTTTCCTATCCGGCAAGCGGCCCTGTGGATGGGAAATGCCTGACGGAAGGGGCACTGAAGCATATCACCTGTACGATTGAGGACGGCTCCTTTGTTCTTCTCTGCGGGGCCTCCGGCTGCGGCAAGACAACCTTGACCCGTCTGCTGAACGGCCTGATCCCCCATTACCACGAGGGGACTTTTACAGGCTCGGTCTATCTGGATGGGAAAGATACCCGCGAACTGTCGCTCTTTGAGATTTCTCAAAAAGTAGGCTCTGTATTCCAAAATCCACGCTCCCAGTTTTTCAATGTGGACACGACCAGCGAACTGGCCTTTGGCCCGGAAAATCACGGATTGCCCGAGAAGGCCGTCCGCGAGCGGGTCCGCCGGGTGGCGGAGCAGCTGAAGTTGGAATCTCTGCTTGAGCGAAGCATCTTCTCCCTCTCCGGCGGGGAGAAGCAGAAAATCGCCTGCGGGTCAGCGGCAGCAATCGAGCCGGATATTTATGTCCTGGATGAACCGTCCTCCAATCTGGACACTTACGCGATTGCGGATTTCCGAAAACTGCTCATGCTCTTAAAGGCCCAGGGGAAAACCATTGTCATATCAGAACACCGGCTCTATTATTTACGCGACCTGGCCGACCGTGTCCTCTATATGAAAAATGGAGAGATCCGGGGCGACTACACCGCCGAGGAATTCCAAAGCCTGCCCGCAGAGCAGCGGGATCAGATGGGGCTGCGGCCGCTGGAGTTAAACTCTTTAAGGAACATAGCGGCGCCTTGTGACAGGGGCGGGGACTCCGAATGGAACATCCGTCAGTTTTTCTTTGCATACAAGCATCAGCCGGAAACCCTGCACATTGACGAGGCTGTATTCCCCTTTGGCGGTGCAACCGCAATCATTGGGCATAACGGAGCGGGAAAATCCACCCTGTCCCGCTGCCTGTGCGGGCTGGAAAAGCGGTGTGGCGGCATTGTGCGGAATCAGGATAAGATCTATTCCAGAAGAGAACGGCTGAAGCTCTGTTATATGGTGATGCAGGATGTAAACCACCAGCTTTTCACAGAAAGCGTGCTGGATGAACTATTCCTGAGTATGAGTACAGAAGATCAGGCAAAGGCGGAGGCCGTACTGGCTGAGATGGACCTGCTCCCATATCGGGAGCGCCATCCCATGGGGCTGTCCGGGGGACAAAAGCAGCGGGTGGCCGTCGCCTCCGCGATTGCATCGGAACGGCCGCTGATCGTATTTGATGAGCCAACCAGCGGGCTGGACCTGTTTCATATGAGGCAGGTGGCGGAGGTGGTGAACAGAGTTGCGGAGCATGGGAGAACAGTAGTTGTGGTGACGCACGACCCGGAATTTATTTTGCGGTGCTGTAACTTTGTTATCCACATGGAGCACGGCGAGATTCAGGAAAGTTACTCCCTCTGTAAGCCGGAGGGTAGAGAACATCTGCCGGAATTTTTTCTGAACGATATGGAATAGGAAGTAGGCGGTAAAATGAAACTCCATGCGTCGGGCGAGGATTATCTGGAGGCCGTGCTGGTACTCCAAAAGGAAAAAGGCATGGTGCGCTCTGTGGATGTGGCCCGGCACATGGGGGTATCTAAACCAAGCGTGTGTCACGCGGTATCTACCTTGAAAGAGGGCGGATTTCTCACCATGGACGGAGACTTCTTTCTCCGCCTGACCGATGTGGGCCGGGAGGTAGCCGAGCAGACCTATGAGAAGCACTGCTTCTTCACACGCCTACTGGTAGAGGCAGGTGTCGATCCCAAAACAGCGGAACAGGACGCCTGCCGCATGGAGCATGTGATCAGCCCAGAAAGTTTTCAGAAGTTGGCCGAATTGTACCAGAAGGCCCACCCAAATACAGATCCAACCGGGGATGGGAGGCAGTTTCATGCGAAAACAGATCCTGCTGATTGATGATGACTTGCCGCTCTGCTGGCAGCCCCGGGACACGCTACTATTGACCGGGAAACCGATTCTTAGCCTATATATTTGAAAATGGCGAGTCAGATGTGAATGTAAATATAAATGATAAAGGCAGGCACGGAAAATACTACGGGGGAGATCTTCCATGCCTGCTTTTTTCATAACCAATTTACCCGGACAACAGTTTATTCGGGCTCATTTTGTACCTATCTCTGGCAGGAGTTGGGTTATGGTTCCGTCTGCATGAGCGCCCCGACTGCTACCTCCACAACCGTGGAAAAAGCGTAAATTTAGATAGCCGCTTGGCCGCAACTCCAGTTCCCGCGTTCTCGTCCTTTTCATAGTTAGCATCATCGTCTGGGCAGTCCGTGAGAATATGGGTTCTCCACAACAGCGGTTGGTAATCGAAACCGCTTTGCCGGATCTGTTCATACTCGGATCTGGTATATATTGATTCGTACACAAAGGCGAGATTTAGGGACTCAACAAAGCCGCCCATCATAACTTCATAGACCGGCTCAGGCGGGTCATGCTTCCAGATATAACGCCATTCGTCGGTAATATCCTCTTCATTGATCCATTCCAATATTTCAATACGGTAGCACGGCTGCTCTGAGAAAAACCCGTCCATCAGACACCTGCACTCCTCCCATCAATCTTTCACCCTGGCATCCTGAAAACAAAACTGGAAACATCTAAACCGGAACCTTATCGATAGCGGGATCATAGATGAGCGCTCCGCATTTCCTGCAGTACAACCTGCAGCGCGACTTACGGAGCGGCGTTTCTGTTTCGCAGATGATACATTGGATTTTGAGCAGCGGCTTTGTATAATCTTCAAATGGAGCCAGCTGCTTATGCGTCCTGAGATATTGCTTTATTCGTCTTTGCTCCTTGCACTCCCCACAGATCTTCTGATAAGGCTCCGCAATAAAAACCTTCTTGCACTTCGGGCAGCATTTCAGGCTCATCCTGTACATGACAATCACCGATGCGATTATATAGAAAGACCGGCAGAAAATCAAGATTTCTTCCTGCTCAACGTGTCCACCGCAATTTTTTCTTGCATCTCGTGCATGTAAGAGGCTCCCGGACACCTGTCAAGAGGCGGTGTGAACCCATGGCATAAATGGAATCTTTTATGAAGGAAATTTATTGGACGTATTTTGCACAGCGATGCTATAATCCATCTATTAGAATTTTCAAGTGGATAAGGAGACCTTTATGAAAAAAGAAAAAATCTTGTTGGCCGTGGCGCTTTTTCTGCTTGCCGTGGCGCTTTTTCTGCTTATCGTAGTGGCTGGCGGAACATTTGTGTATTGGAGGGCTGTGGCGGACCTGACTCCGGATCCAGCCGAACCATTTACAGTGGTGAACGCAGACCTGACTTACGACGGCGTATATATCGACCTCATTGAGCAGGCCATGATTGATGCGAAATCGGAAGAACAGCAGGGCGGCTCCAATCCCGATAATTTAGAGCTCCATGTGGTCAAATACAATTCGGAGACCGGATATGTGGACGGGATCACCGCGACCAGCGCCGGGATCACGGACCGGCAGCTCAGTTTTGTGTATGGGGGCGTCCAGCTTGATCTGCACTTTGTAAACGACGTTCTGATCGGCTGTCGAAAGACCTATGAACAAGAGCTGTTGGATCGGCTGGAAGGCCAGACGTTGGAATCCTGCACCGCTGAGGAGCGGGAGGCAGCGGAAAAGGGTGCTTTGGAAGTCATTTTGAATAACGACTCCTGGGAAACAGACGAGGACTATTTGAAGCTGGTACTGGCCGACTACACGGAGCAGGTGCTGGAATATCAAAGTGAGCATCCGGGGCTACTAGTTCCCAAAAATGATTAGAGATTTGTGACTGAGCGGGGAGTGAGAGCCGTTTATGACAACAAAAGAGCGCGTAATCGTTTCCGCATATACCGGCATCCGGATGTGTGACATGGATTTGATAGAAGCATATGTCCAAGAGAAGCTCGGCCGGCCGGTTCTCTCCAACGAATGGGGGGATCAGCGTTTCCACGAGATTGTACAAGCTATGGTCGCAGAGGACTTTTTAATGCTCTGTGAGTAGCTGTGATTATTTTTCCATCAAAAGAGAGGGAGCGGGACACCGTCTGCGAAGCGGACTGAGCCATTGACTGAAACAAGAGATCCAGCAAGGGGAAGCCCCTGCTGGATTTTTATATCCACCGGCTTGACACTAATATGGACACATATCTGGCACCTACATATACATAAACGGCTGACGCGGAGAAGGCGTCAGCCGTTCAATATTTTCGGATCACATTTCAAGACCGAGTTTTTCTGCGATCTCCTCTGGAGAGAGGCCGGAGGCTTTTGCTTTTTCCATTACAGTTTTCATGGTAACAGGATGGAGCAACTTTTGCTTTTGGGCCTCCAGAACTTTAATATCAGCTTTCTTTTTGGAGATTTTTTCATCGATGATTGCGATGCGTTCTTCTACAGTACGAGCAGCCATAAGAGGTACATCCTTTCGTGATCAGAAGATATGTTTATGATAATGCGGCAAAGATCCTTTGTCAATCAAATTTCCTCAAAATATGGTAAGTTCGAGTTGCCTCATGCACCCAAGAAACCCTTCCGCAAAAAACGCAGTTATCTTTGATGGGTAATTGCGTTTTTGAGCGGGCAGAGATTTACAGCAGATAAAAAGGAAAGGTATGTGATTGACGCTCCACAGTTTGCGTGTTATACTTCGGTTAGCCATAGCAAACTACATAGAAGCGCTAATTTACAATCAGGGAAATGGAGGAACGATATGCGTTTAGGCTCTTTTCAGCTTCCCAATGATGCAAGTCTGTCCTATGCGGAATATGGGACATCAACGGGCAAGCCGGTACTCTTGCTTCACGGCTTGGTGGGAAGCATATGTTCAGAGGGAATGGAGGGGTCTCTTTGCGGACTGCCCATGAGGGTAATCGCTCTTGCCCGCCCTGGTTATGGAGACTCCGACTACTTCGATATGGACTGCGTAGCCGACTGGGGCCGGCTGCTGACTGAATTTTGGGATCACCTGGGTCTCCAGAGCTTTGACATCGTGGGCATCTCCGCCGGCGCACCTTATGCGTATAGTCTGGCGGCCCTCTACCCTGATCGAATCGGTACTGTCTATATCAACAGCGGCATACCTGCGGTCTGCTTCCCAAATATTCTGGCGCAATATCCGGCTCAGGAGGCGGCGCTCTATCATGCGTTCCGCGGCATGTCACGGCAAGAGGTGGGGCAGGCTTTATATGACAGTTATCTTCCCCTCTTTCCCGAGGCGGCCTTGCAAGGGCGAGACTTCCGGGACTCTATGGGCGGCGATCTCCGGAATATCGGTCAGGAAGCTAAACTACAGGAAGCACCTTGGGGATTTGAGTTATCTGAGGTGCGATGTCCGGTAGTATTACTACACGGGACAGCTGATTCCGAGGTGCCTTATGGCGCCATGGTGGAGACCGTCAAAAGGCTTCCCCATGCCCGCATCATCAAACTGGAGGGGGAAGAACACGCATCTCCCGCAATCACGGACAGATTGATGGCGGAATTGCTCCAGTCGGACAATGTATAAAAGGAGAGAAAGTTGATATGAGCATTCGATACAAACTGGCTTCTGCAGCGCTCCGGGCCGCCGGGACGAAAAAGCTGTTCGCGCTGCCGGAGGAAGAACTGCTGGAGAAAGTGCGCGGGATGAACCGCAGACGGCAGTTCCAGATGCCAAAAGATCATAAAGCAGTCTACGGTGATCGATTGATCCTGGGGCAATATCACTGCCTTACCATTCAATTGGGACAAAAGAGGACAAAAAAGGCGATCCTGTACTTGTTCGGAGGTGGGATGATCGTCGGTCCTGACCAGGGCGATATTAAGACAGCGCGGGATTTTGCTGTCCGCAGCGGCTCCGACTGCTGGTTCCCATACTATCCGCTCTGTACAGACCACTGTATCACAGAAACCTATGAGATGGTGCTTCAATGCTACCGGGAGATGGCAGAGTGCTACGGGGCGGAGCACATCTCGCTGGTGGGCTTTTCCTCCGGCGGCGCACTGGCTGTCGGGCTTCCGCTTCACCTCAATGCGCTGAACAGGCCGACGGGGATGCCCCGACAGGTTATCGCGGTGTCGCCCGGCAGTATTCCCAGTTCTCAAAAGGAGCGGGCGGAGATGCAGGCGTTGAACAGCCGCGACGTGATGGTGGATGCCGCCTTTATGGAGACGGATCGGAAGATTATGACAAAGGGACAGCCGGTACCTGTCTATATGCTCTCTGGTCCCAAGGGGGATTTTACCGGCTTGCCGCCGGTTCACTTCTACTATGGTGGGGATGAAGTTCTCTCTGTAGTGGCGGAGTCTTTTGCCGATGCCTGCAAAGCGGCGAATGTCCCCTACACCATGACCATCGCCCCGGGAATGTGCCACTGCTATGCAATGGTGGAGTGGTTTCCAGAGGGGCGTCAGGCCCGCGAAGAAATTATAGGGCTATTGCGCTGAGAAGGGACACCATGCCTCCATTTGTTTTTTGCATACAGGACTGCTATTATATTCGGGCCGCCTATCAAAATCCCCGTCCGCACCGGCACTTCGCCGCCCATGTTTTGATCGGGCTGGATGGGCCTTTCATCACCGAGATAGACGGAAAACACATGCAGGCCACAGGCATTGCCATTGCCTCCAATGTCGTCCATACAGTCCGTACAGACGCCGACCTCCTTGTGATTTTCATCGATGAACTGACCCCCATGGCCCGATTCGTCAAGTACGTGCTCCTGCAGGGAATGTCTTGCCGTTCCTTGGGAAAGGAAACTGCGGCTGCAGTCAGCGGTTTATGGCAGAATGTCCGCACAGAGGAGGAGGCTGTACGGGCGGCGAAGGGTACCGGGAATCTGCTGGGTCTGGAGAAACTGGTGCCGCCAGAGGAGGACAGCCGAGTGCTGGCTGCCGCCGCCTATATGAAACGGGCTCAGGCACTGGAGGCGGTAACTATCCAGGAGGTGGCTCAAGCTGTTCATCTGTCACCCAGCCGTCTGACTCATCTGTTTCACCAGGAGACCGGGATCTCCCCGCGACTCTATCTGGCAAACCTGAAACTGGAACGGGCTTTTTACCGGATGCAGGAGGGGATGACCCTCACAGAAGCCTGCATGGCCGCGGGCTTTGCCACACCTTCCCACATGGCAGATACCAGTCAAAATCTGCTGGGGCTCTCCATGTCCTATGTAAAGGAGATTGTTTCGGGCTCCTACGATACCCTGGACCACAAAACAGCAGATAGACAGAAGTACCCTGCGGACCTGCTGTGATACAATGCCCCCATCTGATCCAAGAAAGGGGTATTTTCATGTCAAACGAATTCCTCAGCGGCAGTTATCAGTTCAATAACAGTCCGCTCTATAACTTTCAACTCAATCGGGTTGTCCTGTGGAACCACGGAGATCCGGCAGAGGTGGCGGCCAGGGGAAAGGAGATCACAGATTTTGCATCCTGGGAGCGAGTGTTAAAGGAGTTATCCTATCAGGCAGAACGGCGGAAGGACTGGGCCGCGGCGGCGGGTTACCTCCGTATGGCAGAGTTTTTTATGGTGCCGGACACGCCGGAGAGCCGAGATGTCTATGACCGGGCCCAGGAACTGTTCTATGCCAATTTTGCCCACCTTTTCAGCCCCCAGGGCGGCCCCATTCACCGGGATGAGGTTCCCTATGAAAGCGGCACACTCCCATGCTGGCGGATCACGCCCTCCGGAGACAAGCGGGGGACCATCCTGTTCCACGGCGGCAACGACTCGCTTCTGGAGGAATTCACAGACCTCCTGCTCTATCTGGCCCGGGGTGGCTATGAAATTCTGGCCTTTGAGGGCCCCGGACAGGGGGCTGCACTGCGGAAGTCCGGTTTGACTTTTACGCCGGAGTGGGAGAAGCCGGTGGGCGCGGTATTGGACTTTTACGGTGCGGAGGATGTCACCATTGTGGGCGTCTCCCTAGGCGGCGAACTCGCCATGCGGGCGGCTGCTATGGAACCGCGTATCCGGAGAGTTGTTGCCTGGTGCGTCCTGCCCAGCATCTATGGAGCGCTGATGGCGGACAAGCCGGCAGAAATCCGTACAACACTGGAACAGTTGCTGTCTGAAAAACAGCGTGAGAAGGTCCTTGCCCTTTATACAGGGCTCTCCGAGCAAAATCCACTCTTCCGCTGGTCTATCCAGCACGCGAACTATGCCTACGGGACGGCGGATGTCTACGAGTATTTGCAAAGGGCTAAGGCATTTACCATTGAGCCTGTGGCCGACCAGATTACACAGGATGTATTGCTCATTAGCGCCAGAGAAGATCTGATGGTTGGCTTTGATCTCTATAAAGAAGAAATTGACCTGCTGAAAAGCGCTCGCACACTGGAGTTCGCAGTGCCCGGCGCAGCCATCCACGGCCAAGCCCACTGCAATATGGGAAATCCTCAATATATCCTAGACCTGATCCTGAATTGGAATAACCGGTTGTTACAATAACGGCTGATTTATAAAACCGCGGCTGTCTCAGATGGCTGCGGTTTTTTATGTATATCAGGCATGAGGTTTATAAAATAAAGACCATTTTCAGAAAAAAATTCTTTATTCTGTTGACAACTGCATCCATGTCTGCTATTCTTGTTTTGCGACCAAATATAAAATAACAGTCGCAAAGGAGGGGCACAATGTCACCTAAAATTTTCAGTATCACCGATAGGGAGGAGCTGCGTGTCAAAATGCTGGACGCGGGCTTCGAGCTTATCAAGCAGTATGGCATGACCCACGCCTCGGTGGAGAAGATCACCCAAGCCGCCGGGCTGGGCAAGAGCACCTTTTACAACTTCTTTTCCTCCAAGGAGGAATTTGTCACCGGCATCATGGAGTACCAACGGGACCGGGTGAAGCAGCATTTTGAAACCCTTCTGAACGGCCGGGAGAAGATGACCGCCGCCGAGGGAAAAGAGTATCTGAAACTGATTGTGTTCAGCCAAAACAGTATCTACCAGTACCTAACTGTGGAGGATATGGAAAAACTCCGCCGTGCATCCTCACCGGAATGCGTGACCCCGGATGATGCCGACTATGACCAGCGGGAGGCCCAAATCCTGCACGGCCTGCTGGATCACATGGAGGGAGTGCGGCAGGATGTGGACCTCCATGTAGCAGCCAATCTCATCAAAATCATGGCTATGGCTAAGGTCAACCGGGAGTCCCTGCACACCGACGCCCTGGACCGCACGCTGGAGCGGATCTACGAACTGTTGTTTTCTTTGATTTTCAAGGAGGACGCCTGAGCGCGTCTTTCTTTTTCAGCGGAAGTTAGTTATTGCTAATCGAGGAGCGACCCATATGAAAGAAAAAACGAAAAAAGAAAAACAGGGCCATGCCCGCCTGTTTGAGCTGGCCGGTGCGCGGAAAAACAAGCTGACGCTGGCCTGCCTTTTGTCTGTCCTCTCCTCCGCGGCGCGGATTGTGCCGTTTTTCACCATCTACGGCGTGGTGGTGGAGCTGCTGGCCCATTACACGGCTCCGGCGGAGGCAGACCAGGGGAAAATTCTTGCCCTCTGTGCCATTACCTTCGGCGCGGCGCTGGTCTATGGCGTCTGCGCTTACGCTTCCTCAGCAATTTCCCATACGGCGGCCTATGAGATCATTTATGAACTGCGCCTCCAGCTGATGGAAAAGCTCTCCCGTATCTCCTCCGGCTACTTTACCGGCACCACCCAGGGGGCCATCAAAAAGATTGTCTCCGATGACTCCGACCAGATTGAAGCGTTCCTGGCCCACCATCTGTGCGAAATCGCTGCGGCGATAGCCACGCCGGTGTTCACCCTGCTGTACCTGTTTTTCATGGATTGGAGGCTGGCGCTGGTGACGCTGCTGCCCATCTGCATCTCCCTCTGGATGCTGTCCTCCTGTCTCAGACAGCCGGACAAGGCGGCCCTTCAAGCAGAACTTCACGATGCCCAGGAGCGGATGCAGGGCACCGTGGTAGAGTACATCCACGGCATGAGTGTGGTGAAGGTGTTCAACCGGACCCTCAGCGCCTTCCGCCGGTACGAGGGCGACCTGAATCACTTCACCGATGTGGTGGAGCGGACGGCACGGGCCAACGCCAGGCCCATGGGCGCCTATTATGCCTTTTTCGGGGCGCAGCTTTTGTTCCTGCTTCCGGCGGCCCTGCTGCTCATCCCCACGGCAGACAGCTATCTGGATTTCCTGCCCGTCATTCTGCTGTTCTTTCTGGTGGGCGGCGGATTGAAGGAGCCGCTGGAAAACATGATGCAGATGGTGATCCTCTCCAGCCGCATCCTGGAGGGCGTCCGCCGCATGGACAACATCCTCCGTCAGCCGGAGCCGGATCAGGAGGGAACCGGAAATCCAACTGCCTTCGATGTGGAATTTTCCAATGTGGAGTTTGCCTATACCAAAGGCATCCCGGTGGTGGATCATGTCTCTTTCCGTCTCCCCCAAGGAACGGTGACAGGGTTGGTCGGCCCCTCCGGCGGCGGGAAGTCCACTCTCGCCCAGCTTCTTCTGCGCTTTTATGAGCCCCAGGCGGGAAGCATCCGAATCGGAGGGGTGGACATCCGGGACATCCCACCGGACCGGCTGGCCGACCTGGTGGCCTATGTGTTTCAGGACTCCGTGCTGTTCACCGACACCATTGAGAACAATATCCGTATGGGCAACACCGCAGCCACCATGGCGGAGGTAGAACAGGCGGCAAAGAACGCAGGCATCCACGAGGTGATCCAGGCGCTTCCCAAAGGCTATCAGACTGTGGTGGGCCGGGACAACGCCTACCTCTCCGGCGGAGAGAAGCAGCGCCTTGCCATCGCCCGGGTCTTTCTGAAGGACGCGCCCATTGTCATTCTGGACGAGGCAACCGCCTACGCCGACGCTGAGAACGAGGCCAAGATCCAGGCCGCCTTTGCAAAGTTGGCGCGGAACAAGACCGTACTGATGATTGCACACCGGCTGAAAACCGTGGAGCGGGCGGATCAGCTCCTGGTCATGGAGCGGGGGCGGCTGGTGGGCGCCGGCACCCACGAAAAACTGTTGGATTCCTGTGCGACCTATCAAAAGCTGGTGGAGGCCAATCAGCGGCGGGACCGCTGGAGTATCGGGAAAGGAGTGGTACGGGCATGAAAATCAAAGAATGGTTTCAGATGATGACCCTGGGCCAGCCGTATAAATATCTGCGGCTCATGCTCTGGTGTCTGTTTGACAGTATTGTGATGTCCATTCCCTACGGCCTGATGCTGGGGGCGGTCTACTATCTGCTGGCCCCCCTGGCCCAGCCGGGGACGGCTCTTCCGACAACCGCCCTCTGGCTTTTGGTGGGAGGTTTCCTGGCCCAGTTGATCGCCTACTTCTTTATCCGGCTGAAAACCTACATCGACGCCAGCACCGGCTATGCCGGCATCATCAAGGACTCTCAGATCACCCTGGGCGAACACCTGCGGCAGCTCTCCATGGGCTTTTACTCCGCCCGTGACGCAGGAGACCTGTCCACTGTCCTGCTGCGGGACTATCAGACGGTGGGAGACCTGTCCCAGCAGATGCTCCCCCAGGTGGCGGTCATCCTGATCCGCTTCGTTCTGGCCGCTGTGCTGTTGGCGGCGTTTGACTGGCGGATGACGCTGGCCGTCTTTCTGGTCATCCCGCTGGCGCTCCCGTTCGCGTTCCTGAGCCTGCGCCGGATGGGACGAATCAGCGCGGATCTGCAAAATGCCCAGCGGGAAGTGGCGTCCGGAATCCTGGAATATGTCAGCGGCATCCAGACCCTGCGGGCCTTCCATATGGCGGGCGCCCAGTTCCAGAGCCTGAAGCGTTCCTTTGAGCGGGAGCGCAGCGCAGCCATCCACATGGAGACAGGGGCGGCGGCTCCGGTGAGTATGCTGGGTCGGTTTGTCCTCAGTTGCGGTATCGGCCTCGTGATGCTGACGGGGGCGTTTCTGCTGACCCGCGGGGAGTTGGAGCCCTTCTATTATCTGGCGTTTTTGATCCTGACACTCACTATCTACGAGCCGGTGCTGACCCTGTTTACCTTTATTGCGGACTTCTCCCGCACCCGCCGCAGCGGGGAGCGCATCCAGGCGCTGTTCCAGGAGAGGCCTCTGCCGGAGCCGGAGGTCAGCCAGACCCCACAGGGGACGGATATTACCTTCGAGCATGTCTCATTTGCCTACGGGGAAAAAGAAGTGCTCCATGACATTTCCCTCCAGTTCCCGGCCCGGAGCGTTACTGCCCTGGTGGGGCCCTCCGGCTCCGGCAAGTCCACTGTCACCCGGCTGGCCGCCCGATTCTGGGATGTGACCGGGGGCGCTGTGCGGCTGGGCGGCGTGGATGTGCGGGATATGAGAACGGACGAGATACTGGGACGGATCAGCGTGGTCTTTCAGGATGTCTACCTCTTTCACGATTCAATAGAGGCCAACATCCGTATGGGAAAGCCGGATGCCACCATGGAGGAGATCATGGAAGCGGCGAAAGCGGCGGCCTGCCACGACTTCATCATGGCTTTGCCCGATGGCTACCAAACCATCGTGGGAGAGGGCGGCTCTACACTCTCCGGCGGTGAGAAGCAACGCATTTCGATTGCAAGGGCGCTTTTGAAGGATGCGCCCATCGTCCTGCTGGACGAGGCAACCGCATCCCTCGACCCTGAGAATGAGGTATTGATCCAGCAGGCGATCTCCGCTCTGGTAGCGGAAAAGACGGTCATCGTCATTGCCCACCGGCTTCAGTCCATTATGAGCGCGGACAACATCATTGTGCTGGAGGACGGCTGGGTGGCCGAGTCGGGAACTCATGAACAGCTTCTGGCCCGGGGCGGCATTTATGCGAATCTCTGGGCGGAACAGAGCCGGGCTGGCATCTGGCGGCTATAAGAATAAAAATATCTGTAGAAATAAAATTGTCCTGCCAAGGCAGGGCAATTTTATTAAGTGAAGGACATATGGCTTTACTTGGTAAGACGAGCCGCCATAGCCAAAAGCATCTACAGAGCCGCATTGACAAACTACATACTTTATGATAATATATCAATGATATATAGCGGCGATATATTGAAAAGAGTTGGTTTCAATATGACTAAGTACACAGAAACACAACGCAAAATCCTTGAAGTAGGAAAAGAAGAATTTTTAGCGAAAGGCTTCAAAGATGCCTCTCTTCGTGGAATTGTCAAGGCGGCCGGTTTTACCCAAGGTGCATTTTACGGCTACTATCCAGACAAGGCGGCTCTCTTTGATGCGTTGGTGTCCGAGGCCGCAGATACGCTGATGGAACAGTTCAAGGCGGCCCAGCGGGCGCATTATGATCTGATTACAGAGGAAAAAACAGCGCAGAGCCAGGAACTGTCGACCGATTATCTGAATTATTTTATCAATTACATTTATGACAATTTCGATGCATTCAAACTGGTGATATGCTGTTCTGAAGGGACTCGATACAGCAACTATGTACATGAACTTGTGGAACTTGAAGTTTCCCAGACGGAAAAGTATTATCAGCAGCTCCGGCAGCTCGGCAAGGTAGAAGGCGTAGTCAATCACGATCTGCATCACATGATTACCAGTGCCTATTTTACGGCTGTTTTTGAAACAGTCGTCCACGACATGAGCCGGGAACAGGCAATAGGGTATGTCAATGAACTGGCAGTCTTTTTTAACTGTGGCTGGAGCGGCCTGTTAAGGCTCAAATGAGCCTTAACTTTTTACAGAAAAGTTAGCGATAACTAACCTCTGAAGAGGAGTTGTTATGAATACCCATATTATCTCCCGCAGCCGAAATACGAACCCAATCACAGTTCTGATGCAGGGACAAAGCGACCAGCAGAGCATACAAAAAATACGGATTAGGCATTTGGCTGGCGGATGGAGGAAACTGTATGGATGACAAAAGTATAGAAAAGTTGCTGAAGAAAAGCAAACTGGCCTCAGCGTATGCGATGCTTCCTTCTCCAGAACTGAGGAGGGCGATTGCTATAGAGTATGGGAGGCTGTTAGGAGAAAACGATCTGTCTGATCCAATGCTGGCCGGGCATCTCAGGACTTCCATTCTTCCGGCCGTTGCATTCCACCGCTGTCTGCAAGAATATGGATATACCCAATCTGCCTCCCTCATGGCAATTCGTGCTGCGGTATTGAAAACTGCCAAACCCATGGCAAATATTTTTCAGGGGATGGGAAGACTGCCTTTCTTTTTCTCAATTTTCCGTATCATGTGCTCTATTTCCACGAAACACAGCTTTGGCCCGAAAGGATGGGTATTTGAGTGGAAACGGAATGATGCGTATGCAATCGAATGGGACTGCCGCTCCTGCCTGTATGTCGATGTGTTTCGCCGATACAGTGTGCCGGAGCTGGCACCCATTTTCTGCGAAAGTGATGATGTAATGTATGGGAACATCCCCGGTGTTCGATGGGGCAGGGACCAGACCATCGGCGGAGGAGATAAGGTATGCAATTTCTGCTTTTATAACGAGAAAAAGGAGGGCCTTCAAAATGAAACAGGCAAATAAATGGACGGTCAAGGATGTAATCACAACGGTGCTGCTGACCGTACTGCTCATTGTCATCCAGATGGTCGTCAACATGGTCTGCATGGTAAATGATTTCGTCAGCATGGTACTGTCGGTGGGCTTCACAATGCTGCTCTGCGCACCGGTTTATTTCCTGATGGTCAGCCGGATCCATAAGCGTTTTGTTTCCTTGATCTACATGACGATCCTAGGCTGCGTATTCCTAATCATGGGCAACTGGTATCTGCTGCCCTATTACATCGTCGTCGGCCTCATCTGCGAGGCGATCCTTTGGAAAAACGGCTGGGAGTCGAAGGGGAAAATGACGGCTGCATGGACGATCTCAAGCCTTCTGTACAATGGAGTCAATCTTCTGCCCATCTGGTTCTTCTGGGACACTTATGAAGCCTTCGCCCTCTCCAGCGGCATGGAGCAAAGTTACATTGATTCCTTTGTCCGCTATTACACCTCAGCGGGATGGCTTGCGGCGATCATTCTCTTCACGGTTATCTGCGGCTTCCTCGGCAGTATGATTGGCGGCAAATTGATTCAGAAGCACTTCAAAAAGGCGGGCGTACTCTGATGCGGCGCAGCCACCTTGCCGTCCTGACGAAATTATGGGCGCTACTCTGTGTGACTGTTGGAGTATCTCTGACCTCCAACGCTGTACTGACCTGTACCTTGACCCTGCTCGGTTTTACATACCTGGGGTTTCAGCGAAATTGGCGGCTTCTGCGTTCTTTTGGGGTGTTTTATCTCCTGTTGGCAGTTCTCTTGTATCTAATTCGTTTCCACGGATTCCATATGGCGATCTTCTCGGAATTCTATGTGCTGATGCTCTGGAACCTGTCTCCGGTTTTCCTTGCGGCCTGGGATCTCATTACCACGCCCCCCGGTGAGCTCGCGGCGTTTTTCTCCCGCATTCATATGCCCACGCCTGTGATCCTTGGACTCTTAGTCGTATTCCGTTTTTTTCCTACCATGAGGAGTGAAGTAAAAAGCGTGGGGCGCTCCATGCGCAACCGTGGGCTGACGGCTCCGGCGCAGCTTGTACGCCATCCGGCGGTATCCTGTGAGTATGTGCTTGTCCCCCTACTTTTGCGATGCCTGCAGATTGCCGACCAGTTGGCGGTTTCTGCCGTGGCCAGGGGCGCGGAGTATCCGGGCAAGCGGGGCAGTTATTATGGGAAAAGACTCGGAGCGCCCGACTATATTTGGTCTGGCGTTTGGACGGCCGCAACCACCGTGTTTCTCGCTGTAGGGGGTGTTCGCATATGATAAGTCTGGGGAATGTGACCTTTCAATATGCGGGCTGCGAGGAGGGGGTAAGGAATATAGACCTCACCATCCGCGACGGGGAATGTGTTGTATTGACCGGTCCCTCCGGTGGAGGAAAGACAACGCTGACCAGACTGATCAACGGCCTTGCTCCCGCCTATTATCCGGGGAAGCTGACCGGAAGCCTCCGGCTTGATGAAACAGAGCTCACCACAATGCCAAGCTGGCGCATAGGGCAGGAAATAGGAAGCGTGTTTCAGGACCCGAAAAGCCAGTTTTTCTCCTCAGAACTGGCGGGAGAGGTTGCCTTTGCCTGCGAGAACTGCGGTATGTCCACGGAAGAAATACGGCGGCGCACCGATGAAGCCATTGTTGCGCTTGGACTGGAACGGCTGCGGGAGCGGCCACTGGACGTTCTGTCCAGCGGGGAGAAGCAGCGGACGGCGATTGCGTCTGTTTACGCCTTGCGGCCTCGCGTTTATGTCTGCGACGAGCCCACGGCGAATTTAGACAATGAGGGGACTACACAGCTTGCGGAAATCCTGAGGAAGTTGAAGACGGAGGGCAATACGCTCGTGATTGCTGAACATCGTCTGGCTTGGCTTCAGGGGATTACCGACCGATATATCTACATTTCCGATGGTGCGATCCAGTGGGAAAAGACTGCGGCGCAGATGCAGGCGCTTACCTGGGAAGAACGCCAAACCTATGGGTTGCGGGAGATCACCGAAGGAAAGTGGACACCGCCTGTACCTGTAAAACCGGAGCAGAATCCTATGCTCTCGGCGCTCCGCCTGTCCTGCAGGCGGAAGAAAAACTGGATTTTTTCAGAGCTGAATTTTTCACTGTACAGCGGACAAATCACTGCTTTGAATGGGAAAAATGGCGCAGGGAAGACCAGCTTGGCCATGGTGCTGACGGGACTTTGGAAACAGAGCTCTGGAGAAATCCAAATCGAGGGGAAACGCCTTGCGGCAGGAAAGCGCCGCAGAGCCGTATGGTACAACTCCAACGATACGGGCACGCAATTTTTTACAAACAGCGTCACGGAAGAACTGCTGCTTTATTCAGACTACGCTCCGGAACGGCTGGAGCGGGCCAGAACATTGCTGAAAAAGCTGGGCTTGTATGCGTACAAGGACACACACCCAGCCGCTCTTTCCGGCGGGCAGAAACAGCGGCTCTCCATCGCCTGCGGCATTTTGTCGGATCGTGGTATTCTTATCTTCGATGAGCCAACCAGCGGGCTTGATGGCGGCAATATGGGGATTGTCGCAGATGTGTTCCGTACAGAAGCGGAAGCCGGAAAAACAATTCTTGTGATTACCCATGACAGGGAACTGATGCACCGTTGCTGCGATGATGTCGTTACGCTTGCATAGCATTTTCAAGGAGGACTACATGGAGAAAAAAAGATCTGCCACAGCGTCTGGAGAGGACTATTTGGAGGCTGTATTGGTGCTCCAAAAAGAAAAAGGTATGGTGCGCTCTGTGGATGTGGCCCGGCATATGGGAGTCTCCAAACCCAGCGTATGCCATGCGGTAGTTACCTTGAAAAAGGGCGGTTTTCTCACTATGGATGAGGACCTCTTTCTCCGCTTGACCGATATAGGCCGAGAGGTAGCAGAGCAGACCTATGAAAAGCACTGCTTCTTCACCCATCTGCTGATGGAGGCTGGCGTGGAGCCAGAAATAGCGGAACAGGAAGCTTGCCGAATAGAGCATGTGATCAGCGAGGACAGTTTTCAGAAATTGGCCAACCTGTATCAGAGGAGACCTTCAAATGCAAGGTCAATAGAGGACGAGGGGGAAATTTGATGTGGAAACAGGTCCTTCTGATTGATGATGGATTGCTGTAATAGTATTTCTTCTTAAAAACCGCAGTTGCCCTAAATGGGTGCCTGCGGTTTTTTTCATCGGGTCTATCTGTCTGTGTATGGCGATGAGAACAAGACGCTTGACAGGCTGAACACTGCGTGCTATATTGTAAACATCGTTAGCGAACAACGATAACAAAGAAAGGAGGCAAGTATGCCGAAGGACAAGACGGAAACCCACGAACGGATCATACCGGCCGCCATGAAGATCTTTCTGGAAAAAGGCTTTGAAAAGGCCACCATGCGGGAGATCGCGGAGGAGGCGGGCATCACCGCCGCCGGACTGTACCGCCACTTTGTAGACAAGGAGGCCATGTTCGCCGCCCTGGTGGAGCCGGTACTCTCTGAACTTCAGAAGTGGTGTGAGCGGACGCGGCAGGTGGACTATGACTTTCTGGAGCAGGGCGACCTGGATGCCATGTGGGATTCAGGCAATGATTTGGGCCTGGTGGTGGAACAGATCTATTCCCATTTCAACGAGTTCAAGCTGCTGCTTTGCTGTTCTGCCGGGACCAAGTACGCCTGGTTTCTCCACGATATTGTGGTTATGGAGCAGCAGGAGACGCTGGCCTACATGGAGGAAGCGAAGAAGCATGGCGTCCCGGTAAAAGAAGTGGACCCCAAAGAACTCCATCTGCTTATGACCGCCTATACCAACGCCCTCTTTGAAGTGGTAGTCCATGACTTCACCAAGGAGGAGGCCCTGCACTACCTGGATACGATGCACCAGTTCTTCATTCCCGGCTGGCGGGCCATCCTGGGGCTTTGAACAGCCCCTTTTTTCTACATTTGAGTTAGCGAAAACTAACTAAAATCCACAACAGGAGGTGCGTATGTAAATGAAGCGTGTATGGACGGCCAGGAGCCTTGCTGCCGTGCTCGGCGGGTCCCTGCTCTATTTCCTGATCACGGTGCTGGTGATGATGTGTGGGTCATTTTCCCCCTTGTTCTGGGTCTTTCTCCCGGCCATCACCGCCGCCGCATCGGGGTGGCTGTATCTGTATCTGGCGGCCCGAACGCCCCGGTTTGGGGTACCGGTACTCATGAACTTAGTGGTGCTTCTGCTGTTCCTGGCGGCGGGTGAGCTGTCCGGCTGGATGGCGGTGACGCTGGCGGCCGGAGCGGTGCTGGCGGAGCTGGTGCGGCGGCTGGGCGGGTATGAGAGCCTGCGGGCCGCCCGCTGGAGCTTTCTCCCGCTGGCCTTCAGCTCCAGCGGGAGTCCACTCTACATTTGGATCGACCCGGCCCGGACGGCAGCCAGCGCCGCGGAAGAGATGTCCCCAGCCTATGCCGCGGCGGTGGAGGGGCTTGCCACGCCGGGGATGCTGGTCCTGATGCTGGCGGCCATCATCGTGGGAGCCGCCATCGGCGCATGGCTTGGGAGCCCGCTTTGGAAACGCGGTCAGGCCCGAATCCATATCAGAAAAGCATGAGCCGTATCGGAATACGGCGGAAAGGAAGTGCAGAATGAAAACAAAACGGGAAAATCCCCTGAAAGTCCTCTTTTCCTTCTCTGGAGAGGCCAGGGGAAAAATGACTGGCTCGGTGATCCTGGCCTTTATCGGAGAGATGTTCGGCATGGCCCCCTATTTTGTGGTGACCCTGCTGGCGAAGGAGCTGTATGAGGGCACTGCCACGGTGGAACGGGCGGCGGTCATGGCGGTGACGGCGGCGGTGTGCATGTGCCTGCGGGCGTGGCTTACCGGCCTGTCCTCCATGCGCAGCCATACAGTTTCCTTCACCATCCTGAAGAACATCCGGTGCGCTCTGGCGGATAAAATGGCGAAGGTCCCCATGGGCGTCATGCTGGAGACCCCCTCCGGCACCTTCAAGACTTTGATGGTGGACAATGTGGGGCGGCTGGAGGACATCATCGCCCACATGGTGCCGGAGCTGCCCTCCAACCTGGCCGGGCCGGTTTTCAGCATCATCCTGGTGTTCGTTCTGGACTGGCGGATGGGGCTGGCCGCCTTCATTACCGTCCCCCTGAGCCTGGTGTTCGCCGTGTGCATGATGCGGGGGTACAAGGAGAAGATGGCCGTCTACCTGCGCTCGGGCAACGAGATGAATGCCGCCCTGGTGGAGTATGTGGGCGGCATCCAGGTCATCAAGGCGTTCGGGCAGGGGAGCAAGAGCTTCGGGGAGTTCTCCCGGTCGGTAAACTTTTTCCACGACAGCACCCTGGCCTGGTGGCGGCAGAGCTGGTTCTGGATGGCGGGCTTCAAGGCGGTGCTCCCCTCCACTTTACTGGGCACGCTGCCCGTGGGAGCGTGGCTCTATATGCAGGGCACGCTGGAGCTGCCCCTGTTCCTGGCCTGCATCATCATCCCCTTCGGCTTTATGGCCGGGCTCATCAAATTCGGCTTTGCCCTGGGGCAGCTTTCCTACATGGCTCCCAACCTGGACCCCATTCAGGACTTTCTCGCCACGCCGGAGCAGCGCCGGCCTGAAAAGCCGGTGAAGCTGGGAGAGCGTTCCTTCCGTTTTGACCGGGTGTGCTTCTCCTATGATGGGAAGAAGGAGGTCCTCCACGATGTGAACTTTACCGCCCGCACCGGGCAGATCACCGCCATTGTGGGGCCCTCCGGCTCCGGAAAATCCACCATTGCCAAGCTGATGGCCGGCTTCTGGGACGCCACAGGCGGGACGGTCTCCTTCGGCGGGCAGGACATCCAAAATATTCCCTTTGACCAGCTCATGGGGGAGATCAGCTATGTGGCCCAGGACAACTTCCTCTTTGACAGGTCCATCCGGGAGAATATCCGCATGGGTGATCCCAGTGCCACCGACGCGGAGGTGGAAGCTGCGGCCAGGGCCGCCAACTGCCATGACTTTATCATGAATCTGGAGCAGGGGTACGATACCCTGGCCGGAGACGCCGGGGACCGGCTCTCCGGCGGAGAGCGCCAGCGCATTACCATCGCCCGGGCCATGCTCAAAAAGGCGTCCGTCATCATCCTGGACGAGGCAACCGCCTTCGCTGACCCCGAGAGCGAGGCGCAGATCCAACAGGCCATCTCCCGCCTGGTGCGGGGCAAGACCCTGATCGTGGTGGCCCACCGGCTGAACACCATCCAGAACGCGGATCAAATTCTGGTGATCGACCAGGGGCGGCTTGCCGCCTGCGGCCGGCAGGAGGAGCTGCTTAACACCTGCCCCCTGTACCGGACCATGTGGGAGCAGTATCAAAGCACGGCAGCTTTTGCCGGAAAGGAGGCCAACTGAATGTTCCATACCATCAAACGGATTCTGGATATTGCCGGAGACCAGAAAAAATACATCTATGCGGGCATTGTCTGCAACATCCTGAAAACCTTTTCCATGGCCATGATGCTCATGGCGGTCTATGTGGTGATCTCCCATCTGGACAGCCTCACCGCCGAGGTGATCGGACAGGGCCTCGGCATCCTGATCGCCAGCGTGTTCGGCCGCTTCCTGTTCCAGTGGCTGGAGGACATCTCCATGAGCGCCAAGGGCTTCGACATCTTCCGGGACTACCGGCTGGCTATCGGCGAGAAGATGAAAAGCGCCCCTATGGGTTACTTCTCCGACCAGCGCCTGGGCACCATCCAGACCACCCTTACCTCCACGGTGGTGGAGCTGGAGCAGTATTCCATGCTGTTTATCACGGACATCACCGGCGGCGTGTCCATGTCGGTCATCATCATTGTAATGATGATGTTTTTCAGCCCCTGGTTCTCCCTGCTGTCCCTGGCGGGCCTGCTGGTGGGCCTCTATGTGCTGGGAATGGTGCAGAAAGCCGCGGCGGAGCACACCCCAAAGGTGCAGGAGGCGCAGGAGGAGCTGGTCACCCAGTCGCTGGAGTACATCCGGGGCATCGCGGTGCTGCGCTCCTTCTCCCAGACGGTGGGGCAGGACGGCGCGGTGTACCAGTCCTTCCACCGGCGGCAGAAGGCGGCGCTGGATCAGGAGAAGGCAGCCCTGCCCGCCCTGCGGCTCTATATTCTGGTGTTCAAGCTCACCGGCTGCGCCCTCATGTTCCTGTCCACCTTCCTCTACCTGCAGGGGGCCATCTCCCTGACCTACTGCTTTTTGTTCCTGGTGGCGTCCTTTATCCTCTACTCCGAGATGGAGGTCATGGGGGACGGCTCCTTCCTGGACAAGAAGATCGCCACCGAGCTGGACCGGCTGGAGGCGGTGACCAACATCCCCTCCCTGGACCGGACGGACAAGGCCCTCGCTCCCGGCCGCTTCGACATCGAGCTGAAGGATGTATCCTTCTCCTATGGAGGAGGCCGGAAGGTCATCGACCATGTTTCTCTCAAAATCCCCCAGGGGACTACCTGCGCCGTGGTGGGACCGTCCGGCTCTGGAAAGACCACCTTATGCAGCCTGATCGCCCGTTTTTGGGATGTGCAGGAGGGAAGTGTCTGCGTGGGCGGCACGGATGTGAAGGACTGCACCGCCGACAGCCTGCTGAAAAACCTCTCCATGGTCTTCCAAAATGTGTATCTCTTCCACGACTCCATTGAGAACAACATCAAATTCGGCAATCCCAACGCCACTCACGAGCAGGTGGTGGAGGCGGCCAGGCGCGCCCAATGCCACGACTTCATCATGGCGCTGCCCGACGGCTATCATACGATGGTGGGAGAGGGCGGCTCCACCCTCTCCGGCGGCGAGAAGCAGCGGGTCTCCATTGCCCGCGCCATTCTGAAGGACGCCCCCATCGTGATTCTGGATGAGGCGACTTCCAGTGTGGACCCGGAGAACGAGCATCTGCTTTTGGCCGCCATCCGGGAGCTGACGGCGGGCAAAACGCTCATTTCCATCGCCCACCGGCTCTCCACCGTCCGGGACGCGGATCAGATCGTGGTGGTGGACCAGGGACGGATCGTTCAGCAGGGGACTCACGATGCGCTGATGGCTCAGGACGGCCTCTACCGCCGGTTTGTTCAGGTCCGGGAGCAGGCCGAGGGCTGGCGGCTGGAATAACCGGTTTTTTAGGCGTCGTTCTGGAAGGTTGCAGAAAGGCCAGAGGCCGCCGGCATGATGCCGGCGGCCTCTGGCCGCTTACCACCTGCCAGGTCTGCTGCTTGGACATATTGACAATCAGCCATTCAGGAGGAACCCAGCCTATAATTCACCAAAATAAACTGTACCTGATATTTCGGCTATTTTCAAGTTTATATCATCCTGAATGAGAATATATTACTTGTCCGTAAGCGCCTGATATAGTATATTGTGGTTAGCATACGCAAACTGATGGCATGGAGGAACGCGCAATGGAAATGAAACAACTGGAGAGCTTTGTGACCGCCTGCGAACGCGGAAGCATTTCACAAGCTGCGGCTTGCATGTATACCACGCAGCCAAACGTCAGCAAAACCATCCGTACATTGGAGCATGAACTGGGACGGCCCCTTCTGGTCCGGAGCGGGAAGGGCGTACAGCCTACGGTTTATGGGAAGACCGTACTGGAGTATGCGAAGCTGATTCTGAGGGCAACGGCTACGATCTCCTCTTTAGCCGTGCCGGATGAGCAGGACGGTCTGCGGCTGTCCACATATCCTAGCAACATGGTGTCACGCCTGTTGGTAGACTTCTACAAAACCTGGGGACCTCGAATCCATATTGAGCACCATGAGGGCACCGTGGAGGAGATCACCAACCATGTCCACCAGGGGATCTCCGAAGTCGGGATCGTATATGTGGCGCAAAAGCAGACTCCTACATTCCAACACATTCTTTTCCACAAGAAATTGGAATTTGTTCCTCAGAGTGAAAAGAGCATCTGCGTCTATGTAGGACCTCAGCACCCACTGTATCATGCGGAGAGTGTGGACTTTTCAGAACTGCCAAATCTGAAATTCATGCGGGGAGTACGGGATTTCTTTTCCATGGAACATCATCTTGAAACGGTGAGCATGGGAGTCATTGACCAAAGCGTTATGAAGCACGTGATATACAGCGACAGTGACCACTCGATCATCAATTTTCTGCTCCACACGGATGTTTGCAGTCTAGGCCTGAATTTTATGCACCGCCCCTATGAACAATATGATATCAAACCGTTGTCCATCAACGGATGCGAGCCGTTTCTCCAAATCGGCTATGTGCTGGACCCAGAGCGCCCGCTCTCGCCGCAGGCCTCCTGGCTGATAGAGCGGTTCAGGGAAATGCTGTAAGGGCATAACAAATAGTTATGGAATTCCATGAAAAACTGGCCTCTGGTAAGTCTTGACTAACTGCTGTAAAATTACAGACCGTAGTACAAGACTACAATATTTAAGACTGGAGGCATTTATGAAAAGAAGAATTTTTTCTGTGCTGTTGAGCAGCGCTCTGTTGCTGACGGCGCTCGCCGGCTGCGGGCAAGGGGGCGAAGCAGATCCAAGCGGAAGCCCGTCCGACGCAGAGAGTGAAACCGCTACGCGGGACGAGCTGATATTTGTCAACTATCGGGATATCCGGGACCTGAACCCCCACCTGTACGCCGGTGAGATGTACGCCCAGAGTATCCTTTACGATACACTGGTGAGCAATACGGAAGATGGTTATGTGGGTTGTCTGGCAGAGGACTGGACCATCAGCGATGATGGCCGGATCTATACCTTCAATATCCGGGACGGCGTAACCTTCTCCGACGGAACACCCTGCGACGCCAACGCCATTCTGGCCAACTTCAACGCGATTCTGGAAAACCGGGAGCGGCACACCTGGCTGGAGATGATGAACCTGCTGGTGAGCGTTTCGGCGCCGGACAGCGATACTTTTGTCATTGAGATGAGCGAGCCGTACTACCCCATGCTCACCGAGCTGGCTTGCATCCGCCCGTTCGCAATGATTTCCCCTAACTGCATGATCGACGGCAGCACGATGAACGGCGTCAACGGCTATATCGGGACAGGTCCTTATGTGCTCACAGACTTTGTTACCGATGAGTATGCTGTTTTTGAGCGCAATGAGAATTATTGGGGTGAGGCGCCCGCAATTCAGAAGATCACTGTCAAGGTCATCCCCGACAACCAGACACGCATTATGGCCCTGGAGAATGAGGAGATCGACCTGATTTTCGGCAAGAACATGCTGGACGCTGATGCCATCAGCCAGTATGTGGACAGTGACCGGTTCACCGTAAGCCTGTCTGACCCCACCTCCACCCGGCATATTGTGCTGAACACCACCCACGATATTTTGGGAGACGTGGCGGTGCGAAAGGCGCTCCAGCACGCCACAAACCGGCAGGCCATCTCCGAGGGCATTTTCTACGGCCTGGAGCCGGCAGCGGATACCCTTTATTCCCCAACCGTCCCCTACTGTGACGTGGATTTGGAGCCTTATGCTTACGACACCGATGAGGCGGCCCGCCTTCTGGACGAGGCCGGCTGGGTTATGGGAAGCGACGGGGTCCGCGCCAAGAATGGACAGAAACTGGAACTGGACCTCCTCTACAACAGCGACAGCGTTACTGAGAAGACCATTTCCGAGTATCTTCAGAGCGAGTATCTGAAATTGGGCATCTCCCTGAACATCCACGGCGAGGAAGAACAGTCTTATCGTGATAACATGAAAGCCGGTAATTTCGATATGGTGTTCAACATCTGCTGGGGTATGCCTTATGATCCCCAGTCCTCTCTGGCTGCTATGCGGGCCCCGGTGTATGGCGACTACGCTGCACAGCAGGGACTGGAGGACAAGGCGGAGATCGATCAGGCCATCACGGATATCCTCACCTCCACCGATGAGACAGAGCGTCAGGAACTATATGACTTTGTTCTGACCCGGCTCCATGAGGACGCCGTCTACATCCCCTTGACCTATGAAACCAACAAGGCCCTTTATACCTCGGAACTGAAGGGGGTCCACTTCGGCACCGACCAGTATGATGTGGATTTCGCAAGCATGTACTTCGAGTAATCGTCGATGGCATCGGGGCCGCTTCTTTTGAAGCGGCCCTTATGCTGAATTGCTTTCGCTCGCGGGATTTGCTCACGCTTTCCCCAGGCGTGAAGCACACAAGAAACACGTTTGCGAGGCTTCCACAGAAGAAAATCACAATTTTGCAAATATGTAAAAAAGAAAGGGGCATCTATGAAGCGCTATGTGATCCGCCGGCTGCTGATGGCAATCCCCCTGCTGCTGGCGATTTCCTTTGTCTGTTTTGTATTCATCAATATGATCCCCTCAAATCCGGCGGAGGTCGTCCTCCGAATTCAGCAGACGCCCATTATCACAGAGGAGGCGATTGCGGAGATGGAGGAGGCGCTGGGCCTGAACAAACCGTTTCTGGTGCGGTATTTTGACTGGGTCCTGGGCTGTCTTCAGGGAGATTTCGGTATCAGTTATGTCAATCCCGCCCGCACAGTAGCCGGAGAACTGGCCCGCTGCCTGCCAGCCACACTGCAGTTGGCGGCGGCCTCGTTTGTGATCGTGCTGGTGCTGAGCATCCCTATCGGCTTCCTCTGCGCTGTGTATAAGGACGGCTGGTTCGATAAGATTATGCGGGGTTTGGTCTTCATCTCCACCGCCATGCCTGCCTATTGGGTCGGGTTACTCCTGATGTGGGGGATCAGTGTCAAAATGGGGCTTCTACCGACCAACGGAAACGGTACTTGGCAACATATGATACTGCCCGCCTTTACCGTGGCGCTCAGCTACATCTCTACCTATATCCGGCTCATCCGCAACAATATGCTGGAGAATATGAAGCAGGATTATGTACTCTATGCCAATGTCCGGGGATTGCCTCAGCGGTCTATCCTGGTCAAGCATATCCTGAAAAATTCCATGCACACCTGCATTGTCGCCATGGGCATGAGCATCCCTCAGATGATTGCCGGCACCATCGTGGTGGAAAACGTGTTTTCCTGGCCGGGGCTGGGAACGCTGTGCATCAGTTCTATCTTTAATCGTGATTTGCCGGTCATCCAGACTTATGTGCTGTTCATCGGTGTATTGTTCGTGGTATTTAATCTAGTGTTCGACATCCTTCAGACTGTATCCGATCCCAGGCTGAGAAAGGAGAGCTGAGCTATGGGAAAACGCTTTCTGCACAACCGTGCCGCTGTGGTAACGGTGGCTTTTGTCCTCCTGATCGCGCTGATCGGCATTCTTGCCCCGCTCCTGGCGCCGCACGATCCCTATGTTACGGACATCCTCGACAAATTCGCGCCGTACAGCCTGGAATATCCGCTGGGGACTGATCACCTGGGGCGGTGTGTGCTCTCCCGCCTGATTTATGGTATCCGTCCAACACTGGGACTTGCCCTTCTGACCATGCTGGGGACCATCGCGCTGGGCGCGCTGCTGGGCGTTATGGCCGGCTACTTCCGGGGCGTGGTGGAAGAAATCATCATGCGGGTGGTGGACGTGATGCTCTCCTTCCCCAGTCAGATCATGGTGTTCGCCGTGGTGGGCCTTCTGGGGATCAATGTCCAAAATGTCATCATTGCCAATGTGTTCATCAAATGGGCCTGGTATGCCCGTATGATCCGAACCGGCGTTATGCAGTACCGGGACCGGAACTTTGTCCAGTTCTCCCGGTGCGTGGGGATGCCGGAGCGGTTCATCCTGTTCCGCCACCTTTTGCCATCCATCACCTCTGATCTTGCGGTGCTGGCTTCTCTGGATGTGGGCTGGGCCATTATCAATATCTCTACCCTGTCCTTCCTGGGACTCGGCGTGCAGGCCCCCACCCCGGAATGGGGAGCCATGCTCAACGAGGCGAAGGATGTACTCACCAGTAATCCCACCCAGATGATCGCGCCTGGTATTGCTATCGTGGTTCTGGTGTGCTGCTTTAATCTGATGGGTGACGCCCTGCGGGACGTGCTGGACCCCAAGGAGGTGGAGAAATGACCCCGGTTCTGGAATTACAAGATCTCCATGTCCTGCTCTGCGCACGTCGGCATCAGGGGGTGGAGTTGGTGAAGGGAGTTTCCTTCTCGGTATATCCTGGAGAGTGTCTTGGAATCCTTGGGGAGTCCGGAAGTGGAAAATCCATGTCTATGAAAGCGGCGATGGGCCTTTTGGATCATGGATTCCACGTGCTTGGAAGCGCCAAATTCCAGGGAGAAGAACTGCTGGGGAAAAGTGATGAAGAGCTGCGCCGTCTGAGGGGCGGCCAGGTAGGCATCATTCTCCAAAACCCGATGACCTGTTTTGACCCCCTCTACCGGATCGGAGCCCAGATTGCCGAAACCTTTGCGGCCCACAATAACTGGAGCAAGGAGGATATCCTCCAGCGATCTCTGGAGATGCTGGGGAAAATGCGGATTCGTAATCCGGAAGAGGTGTTGGAGAAGTACCCGCATCAGCTCTCCGGCGGAATGCTTCAACGGATCATGATTGGTATCGCAACCGCTATGGAGCCGTCCCTCCTGATCGCGGACGAACCCACCACAGCCATTGACGCCATCACTCAATTTGAGATTCTGGACGAATTGCTGCGGATCAAGCAGGAACACCAGACGGCAATGGTCTTTATCTCTCATGACTTGAACGCTATTTCCCGGGTGGCAGACCGGATCGTAGTCCTCAATCAGGGGCTTGTGGTGGATCAAGGGGATTTCCATCATATTCTCCATCACGCGACCGATTCCTATACCAAGCTGCTGGTGGAGAAGCGGACGGATGTGATGCGCCGGTACAGCCAGGTACTGGGAGGAAAGGAGTGCGCCTATGCTTGAACTGAAAAATATCTGCGTCAGTTTCCGAAGTGAGCGTCAGGACAAGGTGTTCGGACATACCCGTCAGCAGGTGCTCTTTGATGTGTCCCTGAACGTAAAAAGAGGGACTTGCCTCGGTATTTTGGGAGAGTCCGGCAGCGGAAAATCCACTATGGGCCGGGTGCTGTGTGGGCTCCTGAAGCCAGACAGCGGGGAGGCGATTCTGGACGGTGTGTCGGTCTACGCCTCCCGGGCGGGCCGGAGGAACCTGCAAAACAAGCTCAGTGTGGTGTTTCAAGACTACACAACCTCTGCTAATCCCCGCTTCCGTGTCAAAGACATCATTGGCGAGGGCCTGACCGTTCGGGAACGCCGGGAGAGGGGACGGCTGGAGCGAAACAAAGAAACAGCCGCCCTTCTGGAGCTGGTGGGACTTCCTGCTGATTTTGCGGACAGATTTCCCCACGAACTCTCCGGTGGCCAGCTTCAGCGGGTGTGCATCGCCAGGGCGGTGGCCTGTAAGCCAGAGGTCATCCTCTTTGATGAGGCGATCTCCTCCTTGGATGCGCATACCCAGGTCCAGGTGATGGATCTGCTGCAGGACCTGAAGGAAAAACTGGGACTGACCTATGTATTTATCACCCACGACCTGACCTCTATCACTTATCTCTGTGACGATGTGCTGTTCCTTTATCAGGGCCGTGTAACTGAATATCTGCCCGTCAGCCGCATCAGCGAGACCAAGGATGAGTACGCCCGGCGGCTGCTGGAGTCCATTGTGGTATTTGACACCGAGACTTCGGAGGTGGCCGTATGATTTTTTGTGGGACAACACTTTTGCCGGGTGAGCGGAAAAACGTACCGCTCCCGGTACCGGATGCTCCGCCTCTGAATGCAATCTGCCTGTGCGGCGCCGCACGGGGCAGAACACTGGTTGTCACAGGCGGGGTCCATGGGTGCGAATATGTGGGGCCCCAGGCACTGCGCCGCCTGGCTGGAGAACTGGACCCGGCGAGACTGTCGGGGAACGTCATCCTCCTGCCGCTGGCAAATCCCAGCGCCTTCTATGCCGGAGCCAAACAGGTGGTGCCAGAGGACGGCGTCAATTTGAACCGAGCCTTTCCCGGCGATTCTGCGGGCAGCCTTTCCGCTCGATTGGCCTTTGCTCTGGAAACGGCTTTGTACCCGGAAGCCGATTTGCTGGCTGATCTCCACAGCGGAGACTGCAACGAGGCGCTTCATCCATTGGTGTTCTTCCCCACAGCGGGGGAGGAAATGGTCAACCAAGTCTCCCTGGCCGCCGCCAAGGTCCTGACTGTACCCTACCGGGTACGTTCCACTGCGAAGAACGGACTTTACAGCTGGGCGGTGCAGAGGGGCGTTCCCGCCCTGCTGATTGAGCGGGGCGGTCAGGGGCTGTGGTCTGAACAGGAGGTGGACGCCTGCTGTGAGGATGTCCGCTCCCTGCTGCGACATCTGGAGATTATGCCCGGAGGGAACCCGCCGCGGGATCAGCTGGAAATCACAGAAACCTTCTATGCGGAAGCTGAGTCGGAGGGATTTTGGTACCCGGCAGTAGGTTTAGACCAACAGGTCCGAAGGGGAGAACTGCTCGGACATCTGGAGACGCTGTCCGGCCACCGCTTACAAGAGGTTCGGGCCGAGTTTGACGGCATTGTCCTTTACTACACAATCGCCCTGGGCGTCCGGGCGGGAGATCCGCTGATCGCATATGGCCATCCGTAAGGAATTCTGGCGGCTGGCCTGGCCCGCCGCGGCAGAGGGACTGTTGCTGATGCTGCTCACCGCCGCCGACCTGCTGATGGTTTCCTCTCTGGGAAACACAGCGGTGGCGGCGGTCAGTATTTTTTCCCAACCCCGTATGGTGATCCTCTGCGTAACCCGCTCCTACTCTGTTGCACTGAGCGCCTATGTTGCCCGCCGGCGCGGCGAGGATCCGGATGAGTCCCTGACCGCCTGTTCCCGCGCTTCGCTCATGCTGGGGTGCGGTCTCTCGATACTGCTCCTGGTCGGGACCTGGATTGGAGCCGGCCCGCTTCTACAACTGGCCGGTGCACAGGATGACTATATCAGCTTGGCGTTGCGGTATGCCTTTCCCGCCCTGGTGAGTCTGGCATTCTCCGGGCCGGCTATTGTCCTTCACGGCATCTTGGCGGGGCTTGGCGATACCAAAAGCGTGCTTGTGTCCAATGTGCTGGGCAACGGAGTCAATGTCGTCTTCAATGCGCTGCTGATCTACGGCCTTGGTCCATTCCCCAAATTGGGAGTTTTTGGCGCCGGACTTGGAACCGCTATCGGTGCTGGCGCTACGCTGGCCTATACGCTGGCGCTTTTCTTACGGCGGCGGCATCCGGCCACTCTGCGGGGCAGAGGGGACTGGCTGCCGGGACGGGAATACCTCCGCTCCCTGGCTCCCCTTGCCGCGGGCACGTTCCTGGAGCAGGCGGCGGAACGGTTCGGGATGTTCACATTCTCCCGCCTGGTGGCGGATCTGGGCACAGTGGCGCTAAGCGTCCACAACATCTGCGGGAGCCTGTGCGACATTTACTATAGCTTCTCCCAGGGGCTTGGGAAGGCCAGCTTGGTTCAGGCAGGCCAGGCGTTGGGCTCTGGACGGACGTGCAATCTGAAACGGATCGGGGCGGTGTCCCGCCGGGCGGCGCTGTGGACTGGGGGTGCGGCCACGCTGATCTATTTGCTGCTCCGGTCGCCCTTGCTTCGGTTCTACCACTTGGAGGGCAATGACCTGGCTCTGGGCTGTGAGATCATGATCTTTGTGGCTGCTGTCAACATTCCGGAGGCATGGGCTATGGTCCATGCGGGGCTGCTCCGTGGCTTGGGGCATACCAGTTTTGTGGCCCTCTATTCTCTCATCAGTATCGCGGTGGTGCGGCCGATCCTTACCTTCTTTCTGGTTTATGAACTTGGCCTGGGATTATACGGAGCATGGATTGCCCTTACTCTCGATCAAGCAACAAGAGCGGTATGTTCCATGCTGGGAGCGCAGCAGACGATTCGTACCAAGATGAAGGATGGCTCAAATTCATAATCTCCTTGATACTATTGTAGCGTCCTCATATAGATTTTTCTATTACCATAGATATCGGGCGCGATGAGATTGCAAATCATTCACCGGTTCCTTCAGGCTTAGGAGCAAGCCGAGAGCTGGCGGCTGTCTTTCTTCCTGCCTCCTGGCTTTTTCGGTCCGGCGTGTTCTCTCACTCTGCTTCCCGTGGGTGGGAGAACGCCCGGAACGCTGCCGGGCTCTGCCCGGTGCTGCGGCGGAAGAGCTGCGCGAAACGGCTGGGATTCTGATAGCCCACAATTTGAGCGATCTGGCCCACGGGCAGGTCGGTATTTGCCAGCAGCTGCTCCGCACGCTCCATCCGCTGCCCCTGAATATACTGAGTGATGGTGCAGCCGTATCGGGCGTGAAAGGCATCCTTCAGCTTGGAGACGCCCATGCAGCCGATGCGGGCCAGGCGCTCCAGAGGCAGCCGGTCCGCGCAGTGGGCGGTGATGTAGGCCGCCACATCCGCCAGCATCCGCTCATCCTCCTGCGTCAGTGTTCGCCTGGGAGCTGGGTGGGCCCGGTGCCGTTCCACCACCAGCGCCACGGCTTCCGCCACCTTGCCGTCGTAAAAGAGTTTGGCGGCCAGCCCCTCGCCCCGGTAGTCACGGACCTCTTTCAGCAGGCGGACCATCTCCGGGAAGTGGTCGGTCTGGTCCAGAGATTGAAAGGATTCCAACAGGCTTTGAAACTCCTCCGAAAACTGGCGGCGGAGGTAGTCCTGATAGTAAGCCGGAGTGATCTCAATGCCGATGGATACGATGGGGACCCGGCGGTGGATGAGCGCCCGGTAGGGCTCCCGCCCGCCGATGAAGCTCTTGACACAGCCGGACACCAGCCGGCGGCAGGGAGAGAACTCCTCCCCGGAGATGGACTCGTACCAGGTGACGCTCAGGCTCTCCGGCCAGCAAAACTCCAGAAGCTGATCCTCATGAAAATAGAAATCGTGGATTTTGAGCATATAGAGGTCCTGCTGCCCATAGGTCCAGAAATAGCCGCTTCCACCGGGGCCGGCCTGACGCCAGCACAGGCCCATGCTTCCATACCTCCGGTTGTCCGGCTCCGGCACAAAGCCATGCTCCGCCATGGCCCCGGCATATTGCTCATCCAATACATTGCAGCTATACATTCTGACACGCCTCCTCCACCTCAATCGGCCGAATCCATACCCCGATCAGCCGCATGAGCGTGGCACGCCTTGTATCTGTGACAGACAGGGAGTATGCTGTTATTTGGTTAGTATCTGCTAACTAAAATATCATATCCGGCCTGTTCCGTCAAGGCTGGTAAAGGAGGAGTGCAATATGAAACAGAAAGAGATAAGCCCGGTCAGGCTGTTGCTCCGGTGGGCAGGGCCGGAGAAGAAATGGCTGATCGGGTCGGTGCTGTGCGCCTTTGGGAGCGGGCTGCTGGCGATCACCGCCTACCTGGGGCTGTACCGGCTGATGGACGCGGTGCTGTCCGGCGCCTGCACCCCGGCGGTGATCGCGGACTGCGCCGTGTTCGTGATGGCGGGCACCGTGGGGCGGATGGTGCTGCTGGGGGCCTCCGGGGTGCTGTCCCACAAGGGGGCCTACGGCGCCCTGTTCCGGGTGCGGTGCATGGTCACGGAGCATCTGGCGAAGGTGCCCCTGGGCGCGTTGGACGAGCGGAGCACGGGAGCGGTCAAGACCGTGCTCAACGAGGACATTGAGAAGCTGGAGCTGTTTCTGGCCCATAACCTGCCGGAGTTCGTGGCCTATCTCACCGGCCCGGTGGTGATCTTCCTCTATCTGCTGTCGGTGAATGTCCCATTGGCGCTGGTCTCGCTGCTCCCCCTGCCGCTGGCGGGAATTGTGATGGGGGTGATCTTTGGCCGCATGAAGGGAATTCTGGAGGACGCCAACCGCTCCCTGGTGAGCTTCAACTCGGTAATGATCGAGTATGTCTCCGGGATGCGGCTCATCAAGGCGTACAACATGGGGAGCCGGTCGTTTCAGAAGTTTTCCCACGCCATTTCGGAGGAAAACCGGATCTGGAATCTGGTGACCCATAAAACCGCGCCGCCCTATGCGGCTTTCCTGCTGCTGGTGGAGTGCGGTATGCTCCTGATGATCCCAGCCGGGGGGCTTATGTTCCTCCGGGGCTCGGTGAGCGCCAGCGTGTTTCTGCTCTTTGCCTATGTGGGCGGCATGTATTTGACGGAGATCCTGCCGCTCCAGAAGATGTCCACTACCTTTGCCCAGGCTCTCAGCGGTGTGGGAAAGGTGCGGGAGATCCTGGAGCTTCCGGTCTTTGAAGGAGGCGGGCCATTCCCGGAGGACCACGGCATTGAACTGGACCATGTGACCTTCTCCTATGACGGGAAGACGGATGTGCTGCGGGATTGCTCTCTGTCGGTAAAGCAGGGGGAAAAGGTGGCCCTGGTGGGGGTGTCCGGCGCGGGCAAAAGCACTATCATCCAGCTGATCTCCCGGTTTTACGATACAACAAAGGGCGAGGTCCGCATCGGCGGCCGGAATGTCAGGGACATCCGCTACGAGGACCTGCTCGCTCACATCTCCATCGTGTTTCAAAAGACCTTCCTCACCCGGGACAGCGTGCTGGAGAACATCCGTATGGGCACGCAGGCCACGCTGGAACAGGTGCGGGAGGCCGCCCGTCTGGCACAGATCGACGACTTCATCCTGTCGCTGCCCCAGGGATACGACACCAAGGTTGGGGCTATGGGCTCACGCTTCTCCGGTGGGGAGCGCCAGCGCATCGCCATTGCCCGCGCTATTTTGAAGGACGCCCCCATCCTCATTCTGGACGAGGCGACCTCCGCCGCCGACCCGGAGAATCAGGTGGAGATTGACCGGGCCATTGAAAACCTCTGCCGTGGCAAGACCGTACTCATCGTGGCTCACCGGCTGGGCGCGGTAAAGATGTGCGACAAAGTGGCGGTGGTGGAGGACCACACCATCACCTGCTGCGGAACTCATGCGGAGGTGCTGGAACAGAATTCTTATTACCGCAAAGCCTGGGCCGACTACCGGGCGGCCAGGTCCATCACCTATTCCGTGAAAGGAGGGCAAGACGATGACAAATGAATCTCCGTTCCGCAAAAACAGGGCTTTTTATATTGGTGTAGTGCTGACCGTATTGGAGGGCATCCTCTCCGGGTGCAGTTATCTGTCTGTCTACATCGTCCTCACCGCTCTGGCTTCAGGAACGATTACCGCCGGAATGGTGGGAGCGGTCACCGCGGGGCTCGCTGTCATTTTCCTGCTGCGGCTGGTCATTTACAGCACCGGGTACACCCAGGTCCAGATCGGCGGGGCGGCGGTGTCCAAGCGCCTGCGGCTGCTTCTGGGGGATAAGCTCAAGAAGATCCCCCTGGCCCGCTTCACCCAGGGGCAGGTTGGGCAGTATGTGAACACCATGACCAGCGATGTGGGCAGCTATGAGAAAATTCTGACCCATTCCAGTGGGAACATTATCAAAAACGCCGCGCTCTCCGCGGTGCTGGTTGGCTTTGTATGCACCGTCTGGCTACCGGCGGGGCTGATCCTGCTGGCGGTTGTCGCGTTGCTGATTCCCGACCTGTGGCTGTCCTTCCGGGTGGTAAAGGTGTACGGCGTGGCGAAAAACAAGGTCAGCGCCGAGACGGTGAGTGGCATTGTGGAGTACATTGACGGCATTCAGATGTTCCGGGCGTACAACATGGGCGGCGTAAAAAACAGGACCGTCACCCAGGCCATGGAGGAGTTCAGCCGGGTGTGCTACCAGTACGAAGCCAAGGGCATCCCCATCGGATTCGGCTACAATATCATCAGCTGGGGCAGCGTGCCGCTTATCATGGTGCTGGCCGCCGGGCCATGGGCGGCGGGGACACTGAGCGGCGTGGACTATCTGATGCTCTCCATGCTGCCCATTTTGCTGACCAAGCTCACCGCCAGTATTGCCATTGATCTCTTTGAATGGAAGCACCTGATGGTCTCCAAAAGGAACATTGAGAATCTGATTCAGGAGCCGGAGGAGGCCGGGGAGGGCGCGCCCTTTGCCCCGGAGCGGCACGACATCACCTTCCGGGATGTGTCGTTCTCCTATATGCCGGGAGAGCCGGTCCTGAAGAGGGTGTCCTTCACCGTCCCGGACGGGAAACTCACCGCCATCGTGGGGGACTCCGGCTCGGGCAAATCCACGATTTTGAATCTGATCGCCAAATTCTATGAGCCGCAGAGCGGGACCATCGCCATCGGCGGTCAATCCATCCAGACTGTCTCCGCAGAGCGGGTGCTGGCACAGCTCTCTATGGTGGACCAGCAGGTGTTCCTCTTTGACGATACCGTGCGGGAGAACATCCGCCACGCCCGGCCCACGGCCACTGACCGGGAGGTGGAGGCAGCCTGCAGGGACGCCGGATGTGACGGCTTTGTGGAGAAACTGGAAAAGAGCTATGACACCGGGATTGGAGAAAACGGCAGCCTGCTCTCCGGAGGAGAGCGGCAGCGGCTTTCTATCGCCCGGGCCATTCTGAAAAACAGTCCCATCCTATTGCTGGACGAGGCCACCGCATCCCTGGACATCGAGAACGAGCTGGCGGTCAAACAGGCCATTGCCAATCTGCTCAAGGAGAAAAAGACCGTGGTGATGATCGCCCATACCCTTTCCATCGTCAAGAACGCGGATCAGATCCTGGTAGTGGCGGACGGAACAATCAAGGAGTCTGGCACCCACGAGGAGCTGCTGGCCGAGAACGGAAAATATGCGGCCATGTGGAACGCAGAACAGAAGATCACTGTATAGAACTGTATAGAGAAGAGGTCGCGCCTATGAAAAAACTCCATGCGTCGGGCGAGGATTATCTGGAGGCCGTGCTGGTACTCCAAAAAGGAAAAAGGCATGGTAAGGTCCGTGGATGTGGCCCAGCACCCTGGCTGGCTCTTCACGCAGGAACAGATCTACGAGGCTGTATGGCACGAGTTTCCGAAGGGCTGCGGCGCGAACGTAGTCAATATCATCAGTCAGTTCTGCCGGAAGATGGAACCGGGAAACCCCATCCGCACTGCCCCCTACAGCAGTTATAAGTTCGAACTGACTCCTGTAACCTGATAAGCCTTTTTCGCAAAAAACGCAGGTATCCTTGACGGGTAACTGCGTTTTTTATGCAGGCAGATACAAAATAAAAACGGCGCTTTGGTGTGAGCTGTAATGCCCTCAAAGTGCCGTTTATGCTTTATCTGGGATGTGACGAAGAACATCTTCTACCCTGCAAGAAAGAATGTTGCAAAGGTCATTCAGCGTTGCGGTTGAAATATTCCGGTTTTGCTTCAAAGAATCCAATGTTCCCTTGCTGAAGGAATAGTCCTTTATTAGAGAATAAGTTGTAATTCCCTTTCGACGCATGGTGTCCCAGAGCGGGTCGTAAGTAATAATAGAAACCACCCCTTTGTGATTTCTATTATATTTGACATGCTGCCTCTTGAATATTCCCGGTATATCGGGTATAATATCTTAATTACACGATTTTATACTTGTTAATTCTTCTCATTCAAGCGCCTGACCATCAACAAAACAGCTTCCAAATCCTGATCGTTCATCGACTTGATGCCATTTATGATCTCCTGAACCAAAATTGGATTTCGGTATTCCGCTTCCTCATCGAAAAACAAACGGGGCGTGATACCGAGCGTGTCAATCAAATAGAGCAATTCTTTCACAGATGGCTGGGAATACCCGGTGACAATGTTATGAATATAGTTCTTGCTATGCCCTAAATCATAACTTAATTGGTATTCTGAAACTCCCTTTTTTAACCGCAATTCTGTGATACGGTTTCTGATAAATTCCATCTCCATATGATTCCTCCACCACCATTTTCCCCATAATACACTTTCATGGTGTGATATTAGGGTGGGAGTGGTGTGTTTCTTTTATACAATATCACTTTTATAGCGTGATAATTTGATAAAATACCACACAGGAAAAGAGAGAGACATATGGATAGAGAGAAAGAATCGCCTCCGGAGAGACTGCCGTTCTGCTTGGACGACACAGTTGGTGAAATCGTAAGGGCAAGCCAGGAGTGCCCCGGCGTCTACTATATCGCAGCCAGGAAACAGGACGGCAAGTTTTTGGCAGATGAATACTATGTGGTGGAAAAATCCTCGCCAGCCATATCAAAAGAGGCCATGGTATATGGGAGGATGCCTGAAGAGGACTCCCGTGTGCTGCTCTATTCGTTTGCGGAAGAGCGGCGGGGATATAAAATCATTGAGTATGAGATCTATCGGTATCAGGTCAGGCACGGAATATATGCAGACGGACAGACCTCGCTTCGTGATATTGCTTTTTACAATATGGAGTATCATCCGGAATACTTTGGAACTTATCCAGCGCCCCTTGCCACGCCGCGGGGCCGTACCGCACGCTACAAGCCGCTGATGAACGGCGTCTTCTGGATCGAAACAGGCACAGGAGAGGAAGTCCTCGCTGTCTGCTATCCTATTTGGAACTGCGACTTCTCAGAAACCGTATTAAAGCAATCGGAGCAGACCGAAGAGGATGTGCGGGAAGGAATTGACAGCACCTTGGGGTATCTGTTCTTTTCCAAGTGGGCCAGCAGCCTCGCCTTGTTTGAACTATGGGGGCAGTACGAGGAGTTAAGGGCCGGCGGTCTAATCAACTACCCCGCATTGATGAACTATATCTGGACCTATTTCCCGGAGTACGCCGCCACATACAATATACAGAATCAGATGGGGATGCACGATACCTTCGGCCTGCTGATGAACGCACTGGGGGCGGAGATGGAATTGCAGAACGACCCGAGCAAGGTAATTGCAATGTCAAAAGCCGCCGGGCTTGATTTCCTGAATTTTTAATTGGGCCGACAATGGCCAGATCAGGTGAGACAATGAACTTGGAACAAAATGAAGAACTGGCGAAGCAAATCCTTCGCACCGGCATGTACGCAAATCTGTATGATAAAGAAACAACATACGGGTACCTGACCTATTTAACCTACCGGGTGGAGGACACGCTGTTCACCTGGAAAAAGGAAAGCGATGCGGACGGTTTTTGGGCCGACCTCACATGGGAGGAATATATTGCCTTTTTGCAGCGGGAAAAAACATTGCTTTTGGCGGCCCAAAGGGTGCTGCTCAGCACCGTGATGGCGTTCCCTGTCTCCGCATTTGACTTTACATTGGAAGAAGCGGAAGTGGACTTTCCCGTAACGCGTTATGACAGCGCCGGGATGCTCCATATGGCAAAGCTCTATTCCTTCGAGAACTGCATCTCAATCGTGGAGTTTCTGATGTTCCGGGCAGAGAGGGCGTATTATCCATTATGGAAGGAGCAGCGGGGACCCCACTACACATGGGAGCTTTATATCGTGGAGCTGCTTCACAGCCGAAGGGAATTTGTGGACCCCTTATCAAGAGCCTTCCGCAACGCACTGGTCCAATTGGACTTTCTCCCGGCGTGGCAGATAATCTATCCGACCATTCAAGGGGATACAGAGATAGGATGAGTCGGAGACCGAGATTATACTGTGGCTGAATCTTGAAAGGCGGTAAGGGATGCAAGGAGTGGGAAGACGGTACCCAAGCACAGGTAAAACGCACTCCTGACGATGATCAATATTATCATCCAGCTCCGCCAGAAGATAGAACCAAACAACCCCGTCCGCACTGTCCCTGACAGCGTCTATAGGTTTGAGAACCTCTCAATAATAAAATGAAAAATCCCTGCAGATTTGCCGAATCTGCGGGGATTTTCTATTTCTTATTTTGGGCTCAATCGGTATCCATAAAATACTCCGCTGCCCGATATTCCAATTCCATCAAACTGTGGATGCGATACCTCTCAATTTTGTGTCGGAGATCTGGCAGTCGCAAGAAAAAATTCGACCACAGTTCTTGCCTGTCATAGTCCTTCTGATAGCGGTCCAAGGAATAATTGAACATCAGCCGGTAGGACAAGGCAGCCGTGCGGAGTCTGTGTTTATATCCCTTGGGCGCTCTATCCCGAGAAAACAGATAAGCCACCATATCCATGATGCGCCGCTCTGTCATATAGGCGCTTCCCAATGTAATCGGGTGCCAGCGGTAGTAATCGTATTCTGATGGGTCATACCGCTTTGACAGGGAATCGTTTTGAAACGCCATAACGGATAGCTCAGGATACAGATGGCAGAGCTGATTAAGCGCACGGATATTTTTCCGCTTGTGCGCAATGTGATAGTAATAGATGAAATCCTCCAGGCTGATTTGCGGGTGGGTGACATTCAGCCGCCTCATGATTCCACTCCTTTGTATTCCGCCGCACATGGAAAATACTTCTTGCAAAGAAAGTATAATCACAAACATATATAAAAGTCAATGGTAATACTATATTTATCACACTGTATGAAGGCCGACATTTTCGATAAAATAAAACAAATACACGCGGGAAGGATTTGACGCCTTGGAATACAGAGTGGATGAACGGGCAAAGCGGATTGCCCGCAAGCTGCGCAAAATCAGAGAGCTGAAGGGGCTGACCCGCGAAAAATTCTGTGAGCCCTTGGGTGAGAACAGCGATTACTGGGGGCTGATCGAGCGAGGTGAGCAGCCAATCAGCCTGCCCAAACTGCTCCAGGTATGCGAGGTTTACCAGATCCCTATTGAGAGCGTCGTGGTACTGGACTATCAAATACAGGACAACGGCCGAGTACGGGAGGACATTGACGGACTTTTGGGACAGTGCAATGAGTATCAGCTTGAAGTGATCCGCAAATTTATTTCGGATATTGCCATGACGCTATAAAGTACCGAATCCACCCTGATCATCAGGCGGAGTTCGGTACTTTTTGTGTAGTAGCCATGGCTGCCTGTGAAAACGACCGTCCGCAGGCCGGCTTTAACAACTTATTTTGAACAGCAAGTACCAGTATGATACTGTCAGGGATTGCGGCTGCCTGGGTATTTCCCCCCAGCACAATCAACCTCACTATTTTGCAGTTGCCGATCTGTCTGCCGCATGACTTTACGGTATAACAAAACTGCAACCAGAGCCGCCAGCGCCTCCGCTACGGGAAACGCCGCCCACACACCATTCAGCCCCCAGGACAAAGAAAATACCATAGCCAGAGGTGGGATCACAAGGAGCTGACGAAGCAGAGAAATGCTCAAGGAATACAGTCCTTTCCCAAGAGCCTCAAAACAGCCGGCCATTACCGTCCCCAGGGTGGATACCAAAAATCCCAGGCTTGTAATACGCAGCATAGGCACCCCGACAGCTATCATGGCTTCATCCGCATCGAAAAGGCCCATAATCTGCCGTGGGACACCCCAAGCGATCAGGGTGCCCAATGCCATAATGATGGCGGTCAAAGCGAGACTCCATCGGATGACAAGATGAAGTCTCCTTCCTTGGCCCGCTCCGTAGTTATAACTCACAATGGGCCTCATGCCCTGAATCAGACCATTACCAGGCATATACACAAAGGTTTGCAGCTTGAAGTACAATCCAAATGCTGCCACGGCCAATGTGTGGAGACCCACCAGCAGTGCGTTCAGGATACTCACCAGCAGACTGGGCATCGCGGTCATCAACCCGGAGGGGACTCCCACTGCGTAAATTCTTTTGGCGATTCCGGCATCGATCTTCATATCTTTTCGGGTAATACGAATTCCCGTTCTGGTCCGAAGAAAGCAGAACACCGCCAAACCACAGGCTGTCATCTGTCCAGTTACCGTAGCAACAGCAGCGCCGGTAACTCCCATAGCGGGCAGTCCGAACATGCCGAAGATCAGAATCGGGTCGAGGATGATGTTTACAATCGCCCCTACGCCTTGCAAAATCATCGGTACGACCATGTTCCCAACCGCTTGGAACAGTTTTTCGATAAATATATGATACAGGCTGCCAAAGGACAGACAGATCACAATGCGGGTGTAGTTGACACTCATCTGCAGGATCTCTGGATCATTGGTAAACATATGTAAAAATGGCTCACTGCCGAAAAGCCCAACCAATATGAAAATAACAGCATGGATAGTGGTAAAGATGACCCCCATGGAAGCGGCTTGATCCACCCTGTGCTGGTTCCCTTCCCCCAGGTTGCGAGCGATATAGGCGTTGATTCCTACGCCAAAGCCAACAGCGACTGCCAACACAAGATTTTGCAGGGGATAAGCCAAAGAAACCGCGGTAAGTGCATCATTGCTGAGCCAGGCCACAAATATGCTGTCTACTACATTGTATAGAGATTGGATGAGCATGGACAGAATAGACGGCACCGACATGCTCACCAGCAGTGGCAAAATCGGTTTTGTCCCCATTAGATTTTTGGCGTTAGTCAATGCAAAACAGCCTCCTCATATTAAAATTAAAAGGCTATATATTTTCCTGTTTGTAATCAGAAACAGGAAAATATATAGCCCTTGGAATTGTTATCATACAACCACGATGTCAAGCGTTTTTTATGATAGCATCCACCTATCAGAATTGTCAAGTGATACTTTACTCATGAGAGGGAAGCTGATGTTCCAGCGTTCTGTTTTTATGGATTAGAAGTAAACTGAGCAGCATGGCAATGATTTGGGACAAAGGGACAGAAACCCAGGTTCCATTCACACTCCCCATGGCATTTGGGAGGATCAGGAGCAGGATGCAGAGCGTCAACGGCTCCCCATAGATCAGAATATAGGCCCAGAGATTTTTCCCAGTCGCATAGAAATAGGCGGTGGTCACTCTGGACACGCTGACAAAGACAAAGCCGATAATGAAGATCGGCAGGATCTGTGCCACAAGCATCGTCACCTGCTCGGAGGCGCCGAACAGATGGGCCGCGCTGCCCCGCAGCAGGAAAAGGACGACCGAGCAGACAACCGCTACTCCAAAGGCGAAGCGATACGCCAGATCGCGCACCGCTTTTGTGGTATCATGCTTGCCCTCCCCATAGGCCAGGCTGATGAGCGGCTGACTCCCGTCGCTGACGCCCTGCATCAGCAGCATGACCACAGCAGAAATATAGCTGATCGGCGCATAGCAGGTCACAGCGATATTCCCGCCGAAAATCACGGCGCTCTTATTGAGCAGGATCAGGGTGATATTGGGCGAATAGGTCAGGCCAAAGGGAGAAAGGCCCACTCCCAGAATGCGGGATGCAAGATATCCCCCCTCTCCGTCAAACTGAAATGAAGGCGCGTGCTTTTTGAGGACAAAGAATACAAGGAGATGAGAGACATGGAAAAGAAACGGATTGGTATTATTGGCGGCGGCATTTCCGGCGCGGCACTGGGGTACTATCTGAGCCTCTACGAGGAGGCGGACATTACCATTTTTGAGAAAAACCGCATTGGCTGCGGAACCACCGCAAAGTCTGCGGGCACGGTGTGCCTCTTTGACGACTCCCTGAGCAACCGCTACTGGGATGTCCGCCTGTATGGGTTTGAGACCTATTGCCGCTTCGAAAGGGAGGAGAAGGGCTCTGCTGGCTTTGATCAGACGGGCACATTGGTGGTGGCCCTCTCGGAGCAGGAGGAGCTGCGGATCAAGGCGGGCATTGCCTTGGCTAAAGCCGCCGGATACTCAGGGGAGTATATCACAGATAAGTCCCGCATTGAGGAGATTTTGCCAGGCATCAACACAGAGAATGTTCTCGGCGCCGGCTACACCAGGGATGACGGCTATTTTGACGGGACCATGATCTCCAATACATTTGTGAAGAAGATGCAGACCAACGGCGGCATTGTGAAGACCGACATGGAGGTCACGGAAATCATCCGGAAGGGAGATGCTGCGGTTGGACTGAAAACGGCGGACGGAACCCGCTACGATTTTGACACCATTGTGGACTGTACTGGACCCTGGAGCCGGTTTACCGGTGAACTGGTGGGCTTGGATGTCCCTATCTGGCACACCAAGGCCGAGGCATTTTTCCTCTGCCCGCCTGTGAAACGGCCGGGATATGTGTTCCCTGTGCTGAAATACCCTGCGTTCTACGCCTTGCGGGCCGGCGAGAATGTGTTTATCTGCAAATCCCACCTCTCCATGAATCTGGACGACCCCATGCATGCAGGACAGTGGGACCCCGACAAGTTGCCCCAGACGGGCGGCACAGACGATTACTTCATTGAATTCCTCTTTGACCAGATGGACACCTATGTGCCTGGGCTTGCGGACAGCGGCTTGGTATCCTCCTGGCTTTCCTACCGCGCGGAACCCCGGGATTTTCTGCCGATCATTGGGGAGACGCCTGTCAAAAACTATCTACTGGCTACAGGCTACGGAGGAAACGGCGTGATTGAGGCTCCCGCTGTCAGCCGGGACCTGGCAAAGCTGATCATGCGGGGCGAGAGCACCCCGTTGCTGGAGGAGTGGGCGTTCAAGCGTCTGCTGAAACAATAAGATGAAGATTGCAGTATTGATCAAACAAGTTCCTGCCTCCAACGACGTGGCCATTGATCCGGTGACTCACTGCCTGATTCGGGAAAACACAGAGATGGCTGTGAATCCGTCGGACCTCCATGCATTGACCGCGGCCATTGAGCTGAGCCGTCAGTGCGGAGGAACGGTGAGCGTCTTTTCCATGGGGCCACAAGAGGCGGGAAAGGCGCTGCATACGGCGCTGGCCATGGGGGCGGATGAGGCATATCTGGTATCGGACCGCTGTTTTGGCGGCGGCGATACTCTGGGCACAGCCAAGGTGCTGGTGGCGGCCTTGAACCATACCGGGAAATACGACCTGGTGATGGCAGGCGATCTTTCCTCCGACGGCGCCACCGGGCAGGTGGGCCATATGGCGGCGGAGCTGCTGGGAATCCCCTGCGCGGCGGATTCCCGCAGAATCGAGATGGATGGAAACACATTGACCGTGGTGCGCCCGTGGAAGAATCAAAAAGTCCGGGTGCGGATCGGCCTGCCCTGTATGGTGACGGTGGGGCTTGGCAGCAACCAGGTCATCCTGCCGACCATCCGTTCTCAGATGAAGGCCAACCGGCGGGAAATTCCCGTATTGACCAATGCAGAGCTGAGACTAAACCCGGAAGAAATCGGAAAGCGGGGTGCAAAGTCTCTGGTAACGGATACCTATGCCAGGGAGTGCAGCCAGCATCATGCCAAGATGCTGACCGGTTCCGCTGCGGAAATTGCAGCACAGATCAAAACCCTGGTGGAGGAGGTGAGCAAATGAGTGGGATCTGCATCTATGCGGAGCAGTATGAAAACCGGATTGAGGAGAGCGCTTTTGAACTGATCACAGCTGCCCGCGCGCTCTCGGCTCAAAGCGGAGAGCATATCATGGCGCTGGTTTTAGGCCAGGACCCGGATGCGCTGTCACGGCAGCTTTCCTTCCAGGACGTACAGGTGGCAGCCGTGAAGACGGAAATCTCCGCGCTGCAGGATGACGCATTGAGCATTTGTGTGGCGGAGGCTCTGAGGCAGCTTGCCCCCTCCAGTGTATTGATTCCGGCAAATCGCACTTGCCGCGCACTCTTCTCCCGGGTGGCGGCCCGAATGGATGTGGGGCTGACGGCGGACTGCTCTGAGCTGTTTTTAAACGAGAGCGGTGAATTTTTGCAGAGGAAGAGTGCCTTCGGAGAGAACGCCATGTGCGTGACTGCGGAGGTTGGCACGCCAAAGCTGGTGAGCGTGCAGGTGGGTGTTCATGCGCCCAGCGTACCAGATGGAGGGGACGGCGCCTATGTAAGCCTGAAGGTTCCGCAGCCGACCTCTGAGATAGAAATCCTGGAAATGGTGGAAGACGGCGAGGAATCCATTACCGGTGCGGAGCGGATTCTCTCTCTGGGCCGCGGCGTGGGGGAAAACTACGCCGCAGCAAATGAACTTGCCCAGAAGCTGGGGGCCATGATCGGAGGAACGCGGCCGCTGGTGGATGACGGAGTGCTCCCCTTTGAACGGCAGATTGGGCAGACCGGCTGTACAGTGCATCCAAAGGTCTGCCTGTATCTCGGCGTCTCCGGCGCGATTCAGCACACGGAGGGCGTCCGGGGTGCAAAGCTCACCATCGCCGTCAACAAGGACCCGGAGGCGGGGATCTTTGGCTACGTGGATTACGGCGTGGCAGCGGATATGAAAGAGGTCATCAAAGAGCTGATCAAAGCATACGCTTAACCGATGGAAAAGGCTGAAAAGTGCATACGGACTCGGATGATGGGGTTAGAAGGCGGGAGAACGCTGACTGGTTCCGGACGAAACTCTAGAGAGCATGAGACCTGGTTCATGCACCGTCGGGGCAACCGCCGCCAAGCGGCGGGAATCTCTCAGGTAAAAGGACAGAGACACAAAGGCCGTGAGGCCTTTGTGTCTCGTTGCTTTTTATAAAAACAAGAAAACGTTATTTTTAAAGGAGGAACATCACATGACATTTCCGGAAGAGCTGAAGTATTCCAGGAACGACGAATGGGTGAAGATGTTGGACGCGACCACGGCCCTGGTGGGAATCACGGACTATGCCCAAAATGAGATGGGGGGATTGGTCTTTATCAATCTCCCGGTGGCCGGGGACACGGTAACGAAGGGGGAGGCACTGTGCGATATTGAGTCAGTCAAAGCTGTCTCCGATGTCATCAGCCCGGTCACTGGAGAGATTGCCGAGGTGAACGAGAGGCTGGAGGACACTCCTGAAAAGCTCAACGAGGACCCCTATGGCGCATGGATCGCAAAGGTTGAAAACATCAGCGACCAGGAGGCGCTGATGAACGCGGCGGAATACCGGACTTACCGCGGGGTGTGAGGACAGCCCGGGGGATTCCGGGAGAAAGGAGAGTGATGACAATGGGTTCTTATCTTCCCCATACCGAGGAGGAGCGCGGAGAGATGCTGGAGGCCATTGGCGTTCATACCATAGAGGAACTCTATCGGTCAGTTCCGCAGGAGATGCTGCTCAGCGCTGGCCTGGACCTGCCGGAAGGCATGAGCGAACTGGAGGTGCGGACCAAGGTCAGTTCCTATGCGCAGAAAAACCGGGTATTCCAAACCGTCCTCCGGGGAGCGGGCGCCTACCGCCATATGATTCCCTCCGTTGTCAAGGCGGTGATGTCTCGGGAGGAACTTGTGACCTGCTATACCCCCTACCAGGCGGAGATCAGCCAAGGGGTGCTGCAGGGAATTTTTGAGTTTCAGACCATGATCTGCGAGCTCACCGGCATGGATGTGTCCAACGCTTCCCACTATGACGCAGCGACGGCTGCGGCGGAAACGATCCCTATGTGCAGGGACCGCAGGCGGAACAAGGCCTATGTCAGTGCCGCCGTGAACCCCCAGGTGATTGAGACCATGCGGACTTACTGCTTTGCCTCCGGAACGGAATTGCACGTGATTCCGGCCAGAGATGGCAGGACGGATATAGGGGCGCTGAGAGGGGTGCTGGGTGCTGACGCGGCGTGCTTCTATCTGCAGCAGCCCAACTATTATGGAATGCTGGAAGATGCCAGCGCCATCGGCGCCCTGGTTCATGAAAAGGGCGCAAAGTTTGTCATGGGTGTGAACCCCATTGCCTGTGCGCTGATCAAAACACCTCGTGAGTGCGGAGCGGACATCGCCGTGGGCGATGGGCAGCCGCTGGGACTGGACTTGGCCTTTGGAGGACCTTATCTTGGCTTTATGGCGGCATCCTCTGCCATGACGAGAAAACTGCCAGGGCGGATCGTGGGTCAGACCCATGACGGGGACGGAAACGTAGGCTATGTCCTGACCCTCTCTGCCAGGGAACAGCATATCCGCCGTGAAAAGGCGTCTTCCAATATCTGTTCCAACCAAGCACTGTGTGCGTTCGCCGCTGGTGTTTACATGGCGGCCATGGGGGAAAGAGGAATGAAACAGTGTGCCCGCCTCTGTGCTTCAAAGGCGCACTATTTTGCTCAAGAGCTGCAAAAGATCGGCCTGGATCTTCTGTACCAGGGAGAATTTTTCCATGAGTTTGTCACCAAGCTGCCAGATCCCGAGAGCGGCGAGAGAATCTTGGATGCCCTGGCCCGGGAGGGAATCCTGGGCGGCCAGATGGTGGAGGGCGGCCTTCTCTGGTGCGTGACGGAGGTGGTCGGCAGGGAGGAGCTGGACCGCGCCGCGGCGATTGTAAAGGAGGCGCTTTGATATGAAGTTGATTTTTGAGCGGGGCGCTGAGGGGCGCGGTCTCAGCCTGTTGCCTGCCTGCGATGTGCCGGAGGCATGTCTGCCAGAGGCGCGTGAAATACCGCTGCACCTGCCCCAGGTTTCTGAGAATGAGCTGCTCCGGCATTACACCGCGCTTTGCAAGCAGGTCTATGGTGTCAACGACGGATTTTATCCCCTAGGCTCCTGCACGATGAAGTATAACCCCAAAATCGACGAGGAGATGGCCGCCCTGCCGGGCTTCACGCAGCTTCATCCCTTGCAGCCAGTGGAGACGGTTCAGGGCGCATTGGAGGCGCTGCACCTGCTGGGCAGGGAGCTAAGAGAGATTCTTGGCATGGACGAGGTGACGTTCCAGCCTGCCGCTGGCGCCCACGGTGAGCTTACCGGTGTGATGCTGGTCAAGGCCTATCACCTGGACCGGGGAGATACGGCGCGGCGAAAAATTCTTGTGCCGGACTCCGCCCATGGAACCAATCCGGCCACGGCGGCGATGTGCGGCTTTGAGGTGGTGAATCTTCCCTCTGGAGAGGATGGCTGTGTGGATCTGGACGCCCTGCGGATGGCAGTGGGGCCGGATACAGCCGGACTGATGCTGACAAACCCCAATACCGTGGGAATATTTGATAGAAACATTCTGGAGATCACCAAAATCGTCCACGATGCCGGCGGCCTGTGCTACTATGACGGGGCGAATTTAAACGCCATTATGGGGATTGTACGCCCCGGTGACATGGGCTTTGACTGCGTTCACTCCAACCTGCACAAGACCTTTGCAACGCCTCACGGTGGCGGCGGCCCTGGCGCCGGAGCAGTGGGCTGCAAAAGCTTTCTGCGCCCGTATATGCCTGGGCCGCTGGCTGTGGAGCGGGACGGCCAGTTTGACTTTGACATCCCGGAGAAATCCGTCGGGCGGGTCAAGAGCTTCTATGGAAACTTCACGGTGGCCATCAAGGCGCTGACCTACATCCTGACGCTTGGCAGACAGGGAATCTCAGAGGCCGCAAAGCATGCAGTTCTTAATGCCAACTACATGAAGGCAAGACTCAGCGGGACTTATGACATGGCCTATCCTGGGCTCTGTATGCACGAATTTGTGATGAGTCTTGCCGCATTCCATCAGGAGACCGGATGCACAGCGCTGGATCTGGCCAAGGGAATGCTGGACTGCGGCATGCATCCGCCCACCATGTACTTCCCGCTGATCGTGCATGAGGCGCTGATGGTGGAGCCCTGTGAGACGGAGAGCAAAGATGCGATAGACGAGGCGTGTGAAATCTATCTCCAGCTCCACCGTCTGGGCTATGAGGACCCGCAGGCGCTGCATAGCGCACCCTCCCGCACGCCGGTGGGACGGTTGGACGAGGTTGCCGCGGCCCGCAACATGGTTTTGCGCCATGCGTTCTTATGATTCAGAGGATTACGTGCTATCTTGGGACGGGGACAGAACCCTATGAAAACCTCGCTGTAGAGCGCTTTTTAATGGAAGCTGTGGAGGAGGGAGAATTGATCCTCTACCTCTGGCAAAACCGCCGTACAGTGGTAATCGGACGAAATCAGAATCCCTGGCGGGAGTGCCGCCTGACAGAACTGCAAAGAGATGGCGGAAGCCTTGCCCGTAGGCTCTCTGGCGGGGGAGCGGTCTATCACGACTTGGGAAATTTAAATTTTACTTTCTGCGTGCAGGGGATGGACTACGACCTGCGCCGGCAGCAGAGTGTGATTTTAGAGGCATGTCATTTGCTTGGCATCGGGGCGGAGCTGTCCGGGAGGAACGACCTTCTGGCGGAGGGGCGAAAGTTTTCCGGGAATTCCTTTTACAACCACAACGGGTATGCCTTCCACAATGGGACGCTGCTGGTGGATGCTGATTTGGAATGCCTTGGCAAATACCTCAGCCCCTCCCGGATGAAGCTGGAAGGGAAGGGGGTGGACTCCGTCCGTTCCCGGGTGGTGAATTTGGCAGAGCTTCATCCAGGACTGACGGTGGAGCACATGTGCAGGGCAATGACCAAGGCGCTGGAGAGCATCTATCAGCTCCCGTCTGAGACCTTTTCAGCGGAGCGGTGGAATCAAAAGACCCTGGAGCAGCTTAGGACGGACTTTGCGCGCTGGGAGTGGATTTATGGGAAGAGACTCGCTTTTACAGCCTCCTTTACCAAGCGTTTTTCTTGGGGCGAGGTGACGCTGGAGTGCCTGGTGCGGGATGGAGTCCTCTTGGAGAGCAGGGCTTACACAGACGCCATGGACGCCGCGCTGGGAACCATATTGTCCGATGCGCTGCGGGGCTGCCGGTTTGTCCCGGAGGAGCTTTGTGGCTGCATTCGCAGACTGCCGCTGGAACACACGGTGGTGGAGGAGCTGTGCGCGTGGGTGACGGAAGAAGAGATTTAGATGAGGGAGATTGCCATGTTTCACTATGATCTGATTGTGATAGGAGCTGGCCCCGGCGGCTATACGGCGGCGTTGCGGGCAGCAAAGCGCGGCTGGAAGACAGCGGTGATCGAGCGGCGGGAGGTGGGAGGAACCTGTCTCAACCGGGGCTGTATTCCGACCAAAACGCTGCTGCACGCCTCTGAAATTGCCGCAGGAATCCGCGGAGGCAGATTTGGTATAGAGGCGCAGCAGGTACGGCTGGATATGGCAGCCATGCTCACCCGCAAGCGCCAGGTGAGCGCACAGCTCTCCGGCGGAATTGAGACCATGCTGCGTGCGGAGAAGGTGGAACTTCTTCAGGGAAACGCCACGGTTTTGGGCCCGTCCCAGGTGCGGCTTACTGGAGAGAACGAGCAGGTGCTAACTGCCCGACACATCCTGTTGGCAACAGGGGCGGTGCCCGCTCGCCCGCCTATTCCAGGGCTGGACCTGCCGGAGGTCATGACCTCCGATGACCTGCTGGAGAACGGGCGGCTTTACCAGTCTCTGATCGTGATCGGCGGAGGTGTGATCGGGGTGGAGTTTGCCACGTTTTACGCGGACCTCGGCTGTCAGGTGACAGTGATTGAGGGGATGGACCGCTTGCTGCCGGCGCTGGATCGGGAGCTGGGACAAAACCTCGGCATGATTTTTAAAAAGCGGGGAATTGCTGTGCACACCGGAGCGGATGTCACCCGCCTGGAGAAAACGGAGGGAGGCGTGCGGGTCTGCTTCCACGGAAAGGGCGGGGAGGAGTCCGCCGCCGGGGAGGCTGTCCTCTGCGCCATTGGCAGGCGGCCCAACACGGAGGGGCTCTTTGCCCCGGACGTTGCCGTTGCAATGAACGGTAGGTTTATTGCCGTGAATGAAAACTATGAGACGTCCCTCCCGGGAATCTATGCCATTGGGGATGTATCTGGAAACATCCAATTGGCACACATGGCCGCTGCCCAGGGAATAGACGCTGTGGAGCGCATGATGGGAGGAGCTGGACGGATTGATCTCACTGCCGTTCCCAGTTGCATTTACTGCGCGCCGGAGATTGCCTGCGTCGGCATGACGGCGGAGGAGGCCAAGGCGGAGGGACGTGCCGTGGCGGTCGGCAAATATGTGATGTATGCGAACGGAAGAACCGTGATCCAGGACGGAGGACGGGCGTTTTTAAAAATTGTCGCGAACGCCGAAAGCCATGCCATCCTTGGCGCACAATTTATGTGCGAGCATGCGACAGACATGATCTCCGAGATGACGGCTGCCATTGTCAACGGCCTGACTGTAGAGCAGATGCTGCGCGTCATGCGTCCGCACCCTACCTTTGAAGAGGGCGTACAGGACGCATTGGAGGCGGTGCTGGGGAAACTCTCTGGCGCCGAACACTGAAATGAAGGAGAAAAGCCCGATGAGCGAGCTAAAACGTACTCAGTATTACAAGACCCATGTGGCCGCCGGTGCCACGATGGTGGATTTTGGGGGCTGGGAGATGCCGATCCAGTATCCCGGCGGCATTGTGGCGGAGCACCTATACACCCGCAGCTGCTGCAGCCTCTTTGACGTCTCCCACATGGGACGGCTGTTAGTGGAGGGACCGGACCGGGTGGCCTTTTTACAGCATGTCCTGAGCAGCAATGTTCTGGCGCTGGACCTCGACCAGGCTCAGTACTGTATCATCCCGACGGAGAGCGGCGGCGCCGTGGACGATGCCTATCTCTACCGTTTTTTTGAGGACCGCTTTCTTCTGGTGGTCAACGCCGCCAACACGGAAAAGGACTTGGAGCATCTGAGCCGCTATCTGGGAGACTATGACTGCACCATCACCAATGTGACGACGGACTATGTGGCGGTCGCCGTGCAGGGTCCTAAGTCCCGGGAGATGCTGCTGACCCTCACTGGCGGGGCGGAGATTACGGAGCCGGTGAAAAACGCCCTGGGTACACACCTGCTGGAAGGGCGTCAGGCCTATATCGCAAAAACCGGATACACAGGAGAGCCACTGGGATATGAGGTCTATCTGAAAAGTGCAGATGGGGTGTGGTTTTGGAATCGAATGCTGGAACTGGGGGCAAGGCCGGCCGGCCTGGGCGCCCGGGATACCTTGCGCTTGGAGGCGGGACTGCCACTCTACGGGCATGAGATGGGATTGGACCCGACGGGCGAGGAGATACCGGTTTTCGCTGTGTCTCTGGCCCGCTTTGCGGTAAGCTTTTCAGAGCGCAAAGGCAGCTTTGTAGGCCGGGAGGCACTCCGAACACAGTATGAGGCATTCCAGCGCATCATGAACCGGGATTTTCGAGACCTCTCCGCACTCCCGAAGCGGATTTTTCCCATCACCTTGTTGGACCGGGGCGTGATGCGCGCGGGCATGTCGGTCTACCGGGGAGAGAAGCAGATCGGCTGGATTACCAGCGGCACCATGGTCCCCTATTACTGTCACGAGGGCGAGGGCTTGCAGACAGTGATTTTGGAGGAGAGCGGCAAGCGCGCGATCGGGCTTGCCTATCTTGCCAGTGACACTCTGGAGGACGATATTGTGGAGGTGGACATTCGTGGTCGGCGGCTGAGAGCGGCCATTCCGCCCTATCATATGCAGGTCACTACACCTCCCTATGCAAGGCCGATTTTGTACCAGGGAAAGGAGACTGTACAGCCCCTTCCAGAGACCACGGACTACCCGGCCAAGGCATTGGAGCTGATCACCCGGGCCACAGAAAATCACCAGTGGCGGCAAAGACGCTGTGTGAATCTGATTCCCTCTGAGAACAGTGCCAGCCGCGCGGTGCAGCTCCTCTGCGCCTCGGACCCGGCGTTTCGATACGCGGAGCACAAAAAGATCAAGTCCTTCTATGACGCGGACGTGTTTTATTACCAGGGAACAAAATTCATTGACCGGGTGGAGCAGCTCCTGGTGGAACAGATGCGGCAATACCTGGGCTGCCGAGAGGTGGAGACCCGTGTGACCAGCGGTCAGATGTCCAATATGGCGGTATTCTCTGCTCTGATGGACTGGAAAAACCGCCTGGACCGAAAGCATACGCCGCAGCGCCTAGGCTACGTGCTCAATAACCATATCATCAAAGGTGGACATCTCAGCGCGCAGCCAATGGGGGCGCTGCACGATTATATCGCCGTGGACCCGGTAACGGAGCGCCCGGCAGTTGTGAATTTCCCGGTTTGTAAAGACAATCTCTTTAAAATTGATGTGGAGGAGACCAAGAAGGTTCTTGAAAAATACCGGCCGGAGCTGATTGTTTTTGGTAAGAGCATGGTGCTGCATAAGGAGCCTGTGGCGGAAATCCGACAATTTCTGACAGAGCAAAAGATTCCCGCCACCATTATGTATGACATGGCCCACGTGCTGGGGTTGATTGGCGAGTATTTCCAGAAGCCGTTTGAGGAGGGGGCCAATATTGTCACCGGCTCTACGCACAAGACCTTTTTTGGCCCGCAGCGTGGGATTATCGGCGTCAATTACCAGCCGGAGGAGCTAGAGTACGGCCTTTGGGAGACGATCGAGGCCAGGACCTTTCCGGGTAGTGTCTCCAACCACCACCTGGGTACGCAGCTGGGGCTTTTGATGGCGGCCTATGAGATGAATTGCTTTAAGGACAGCTATCAAAAGGCTGTGGTAGAAAACGCCAAGCACTTTGCAAAATGCTTAAAACAGCAGGGATTGCACGTGTTGGGAGACCCGGAAATTGGATACACGGAAACCCACCAGGTTCTTGTGTCGGTGGGCTATGGCGTGGGTCCGGAGATCGCGGAGCGGCTGGAGGAGAATCGGATCATTGTCAACTACCAGGCAACGCCGGATGAGGAGGGCTTCACCGCCTCCGGCGCGCTTAGAATGGGCGTGAGTGAGATGACACGTTTTGGCTTTGGGAAAGAGGAGTTTGAAAAGCTGGCAGAGCTGATGGCGGAGTGCATTCTGAGAAATCAGGACGTGTCCGGTGATGTGGAGGCGCTTCGCGCCGGATATACCGAGATGCGTTACTGCTTCCAGGATGCCGAATTTAACGCAGCACTGGAGCACCTTGCAGACTGCATGTAGCGCGGACTCTCAAGAAGGAGGAAAGAAGCGATGAAATACGGACGGAGCTATAACTTTTCAGCAGGACCAGCGATGATGCCAGAGGAGGTTTTGGAGGAGATTGCAGCCGAGATGATGAACTACCGTGGCAGCGGGATGTGCGTGATGGAGATGAGTCACCGGTCCAAGGTGTTCCAGCAGATTCGGGACGAGGCGGAGTCGGACCTGCGGAAGCTGATGGGCATCCCGGACAACTACAAGGTGCTGTTTGTCCAGGGCGGCGGCACAGTCCAGTTCGCCATGGTCCCCATGAACCTGATGAAAAACGGCGTTGCGTGCTATGTGGAGACCGGCGCCTGGTCGAAAAAGGCCATCAAGGAGGCGCAGAAGTACGGCGAGGTGAAGATCGTCGCCTCCTCTGCTGACAAGAATTTCTCCTATATCCCCGACTGCTCTGACCTGGACATTCCTGAGAACGCAGACTATGTCTACATCTGCGAGAATGAGACCATCAACGGCACCACCTACTATCAGCTGCCCGACACAAAGGGCAAAATCCTGGTCTCCGACCAGTCCTCCATGTTCCTCTCCCGGCCCTGCGACGTGAGCAAGTACGGCCTGATCTGGGCGGGTGTGCAGAAGAACGTGGGGCCCGCCGGCATGGCGGTGGTGATCATCCGGGAGGACCTGCTGCGGGAAGACCTGTCGAAGTTTGTGCCCACCTACCTCAGCTATAAAACCCACGCGGACAACGACTCGCTGTATAACACCCCCAACTGCTGGGCCATCTACTGCTGCGGCAAGGTGTTCAAATACCTGCTGGCCAAGGGAGGGCTGGAGGCTATGAACCGGCGCAACGAGGAGAAGGCGGCGGTGCTGTATGACTTCCTGGATCAGAGCAAGTTCTTCACCGGCGCGGTGGTGAAGGAGAATCGTTCCCTCATGAACGTGCCGTTCGTCTCCCCCAGCAAGGAGCAGGACGCCGAGGTGGTAGCCGCCAGCAAGGAGGCGGGCTTCGATAACCTCAAGGGCCACAAGAGCGTAGGCGGCCTGCGGGCGTCTATCTACAACGCCATGCCCAAGGAGGGTGTGGAGGCCTTGGTGGAGTTCCTGAGGAAATACGAAGCGGAGCATGCCTGAGAGCGGTGGCATGAAATCCATTCGAGAGCTTTACAAAATCGGCAAGGGGCCTTCCAGCTCCCACACCATCGGTCCGGAGCGGGCGGATGCTAAGGAGCATTTTAGCTGAGTGATGGATAAAGCAGGAGGGCCGGCGTATAAACGCCGACCCTTTTGCCAAAAATCCGCAGAAATTCTGGAACTTGAATAATGTGCCAAGACCTTGCAGCGCTGGCTTTGCCCTAAGATGCATGCGCCCGGAGGGACATATTGACTTAACGGGGGGCGCCAAAACGACGGGAAAACGGTTCTCCAAGCAGTTTCCAGTCCTGATCACCTCGGAGGCCCGCATGGGTTTAGTTTAGACCATCCGGAAACATCCAAGACAAACTGCTCAAAAAAATCGCAAAAAAAGAAGAACCACTGATCTCATATGAAACCAGTGGTTCTTTGGTTGCGGAGACAGGACTTGAACCTGCGACCTCCGGGTTATGAGCCCGACGAGCTACCAACTGCTCTACTCCGCGATATTTGATTCTGTGGTGCCGGTGACCGGACTCGAACCGGTACAGTATCGCTACCGGGGGATTTTAAGTCCCCTGTGTCTACCAATTCCACCACACCGGCAGCTGTCGGCATTGCTTAGAATACCACAGCTTTGGCAGATATGTCAAGACCTGTTCATAAAAAAATACAAAAAATCTTCGACAGCCCTCGACGTTGCATAAAATTAGGCAACATTTCCGGTCTGAGCGCATATACTGAGAGAAATGCAAAGGAGGTTTTGACATGACAAGTTCTATTCAGATGTTTCCACCTGGAGATGTGGATGACCTCATTTACCAGGACTGCTGGCTTACCAGCGACCGATAATGCGTTTGCATTGCGATTCCCATGAATGAAATGGGAATTTCCGCCTCGCCGGACTGTCGGCCGCTGCCGCAGTTCCTGCGGGGCATTTGATTGTTCTCTACGAACCACAGATGGTACCGCCGCCCACCACGATTTCCTCCTGGTATAGAACCACTGCCTGACCGGGTGTGATGGCACGCTGGGGCTCCTCAAAGGTGACTTGACAGCGGCCGCCCGGCAACGAGCGCGCTATGGCTGCCGCTTCCCGTTGACTATATCGGGTTTTGACGGTGACTGCAATCGGCTCCGTGGGTTCCGGGATCGAGACCCAGTTGAACTGCTCTGCTGTCAGCGTTTGACTCCAAAGATCACTGTCGGGGCCCAGCCGAATGGTATTGCTGACAGCATCCTTTTCCAGGACATAGAGGGGCTCCGACGTAGATAATCCCAACCCCTTGTGCTGCCCATGGGTATATCGGATGATGCCTCTGTGATGCCCCAGCACCTGTCCCTTCTGATCCACAAAATTGCCAGGGAGGGAGGGAGTTCCGACTGTCCGCTCAATGAAGGCGGCATAATCTCCGTCGGGGACAAAGCAGATATCCTGACTATCATGCTTGTGGGCATTGACCAGGCCGTGGGCCTCGGCCAACTGGCGAACCTGGGTTTTCTCAAGACTACCCAGAGGGAAAAGCGTATGAGCCAGCTGCTCCTGGGTCAGCATGTAGAGAAAATAGCTCTGATCCTTGCTGCGATCCAGGCCGCGCTTGAGCAGGTACCGGCCAGTGGCTGCGTCCTGTTCCACCCGGGCATAGTGGCCGGTGGCCAAGTAATCTGCTCCCAAGACCCGGACCCGGTCCAGCAGCGCACCGAATTTTACGGTCTGGTTGCAGACCGCGCAGGGATTGGGAGTACGGCCATTTTGATATTCTTCAATAAAATCACGAATGACTGTGCTCCGAAACACCTGGGAAACATCAAATACGTAAAAGGGAGCGCCAAGACGGCGGGCAACCAACCCTGCATCCTCCGCATCTGCCAGGGAGCAGCAGGTTTTGCCGGGGGACTGCCCTAAGTCTTCATTATGGAACATCCGAAGGTTCACTCCAGAGATTTTGTGGCCTGCCTGCTGCAAAAGCAGAGCGGCCACGGAGCTGTCCACACCGCCGCTCATCGCGACAAACACATGCGACAAGATATCGCCTCCTTGAAAAGCATCTATGCTTTCATCTTACCCGATTTTGCCAAAAAAGGAAAACAAAATTTTGGCCGTGAGCACTCTCACGGCCAAATATGACCTCATCTCAGCCCTGGTTGCGTATCAAAAAAGCATCTGAAGGCAGGGCGTCCGCCAGCCCTAAAAGCGTTCGGTTAAAGCCTCCGCTATAGTCAAAACCAATGTCAGAGACACCGCTTCCGATTTGCCGGTCCGGTAAAGAAAGTGTAAAGCGACTTCCACGGCCCGGATGGGAAACAGCCATCACCATGCCGCCGTGGAGTTCCGCCAGCCGCTGACATAGAGCCAACCCCAGCCCCAGGCCGTGAGAGGGGAGTTCGGGGGGGTTGTTGTGCAAGAAGCGGTCGAAGAGCTTGGTAAGCTGCTCCTCGGCAATGCCGCAGCCGGTATCCTCTACGGACAAAAGAACCCGCTTTTTCATAAGGCGTAATTCGACTGTGATGGTGCCGCCTGCGGGGGTAAATTTTAAGGAATTGGACAAGAGCTGACTGAGGATCTGTTCGAGGGCGTCACTGTCCACCGCACAGATATGCCGCTCCAGTACGCAGACAAAGCGCAGGTTCACGCCTGCCATTTCTGCCAGCCCTGCGGCCCGCTCGCAGTACTCCCCTACCAAACTGACCAGATCCTGATCCCTCAGCCGCAGAGGACGCTCCTCTGTCATGCAGGCAGCCAGAGAGAGGTTGTTGACCAGCCTCAGCAGCCGGTAGTAGCTCTGATCCAGCAAGGCAGCCTTCCGGTCCAGTGCGGGGTCCTTTTCACGGGCCTCTGCCGGAGCTAACTGGATGGAAGCCAGGCGGAGACTGCCCAGGACTCCGCGAGCCTGTGCAGCAATGTTCGGCAGCAGGGCTGCCAGATCTTTCTCCCCCATGAAAAACTCCTTTCCAGTAGCCGTCGAACCCAAGATTAGAAATTACTTTGCGCAGACTGGATGCCACATGTAGCATGTACCGCCCAATGACAGGCTACCCCAGGAAACACCTTCCTGTAGCACCATCAGCATACCAAAAAAAAAGTACAAAAACAAGAATTTTGTCGAATTATGTCAAAAGTTCGAAGGAATGGTAAATCGATTTTTTGATCTGCCGCCAGGGAGGAAATGCTACCCTAAAGTATGGATATTCCGCAGAGCTGGGAAAGGTGAGAGACAGGCGGGGGAAAGCGGCAGCTGGTAAATCAGATACAGGAAGCGGAGACTGTTTGGAAGAGAATACGGGCATGGACAAAAACGGATGGCCTGGCTGGCCATCCGTGCCGCTTTGCAGAGGATTCCGACTGCTCAGCTGCCGGAATCCACAAGGTGAACATTTAGGTGGTTATAGGTCATGGTTACGCCAAATTCCTCAAAAGCAGGGCGGAGATTTTCTGAAAGAGAAAATTTCGCGGCCCAATAATCTGCGGTGGAGGCCCAGCAATAAATCGTGTATTCGATGGCGCTCTCCCCATACTTGGTGACATAGACAGCGGGAGCTGGGTCCGGCAGTACTCCGGGGGTTTTGCCGATTGCGGATTGGCAGGCAGCCTTGACGGTGTCCGCGGCGTCCTGATAGGAGGCGCTGACCACCTGTGTGATCCGCCGCTGCCCCAAAGCGGTATAGTTGGTCATTTGGGAATCTGCTAAGGTCTTGTTGGGCAGCATCACCAGCAGCCCGTCCGGGGTTGTCAGCTTGGTATGGTTTAGGCTGATTTCCTCCACAGTGCCGGAGACGCCAGAGACCTCAATATAGTCCCCAATGGTAAAGGGACGGGAGGAGAGAATCACCAGCCCGCCGGCGATGTTGGCCAGAATATCCTCCGCCGCCAGGGTAATTCCCAGGGAGGCTACAGACAACAATGCCACAAGAGAGGTCATGTCGATCCCCAGGCTCCCAATTACGATGATCGCGGTAATCAGATACAGGACCGCCTTGATGGCGGAGAGCAGGTATTTCTGCATCCGTATGTCCAGCTTAGAACGGGACAGCAGGCGGCGGGCTGCCTTGGTCACAATTCGGACCGCCAGCAGGCAAATCAGCAGCGTGGCCAGGGCAGACAAGGCGCCGCGCAGGGAGACATCAAAATTTTTGGCAAGCTCAGCAAGCTGTGTGTTCATGGGGAACTCCTTTTTGTGGGATTCAAGTCCGTGTATCGGGATTGTGGCTTTGTCATGGATCGGTGCAGACGGGCCGTGAACTGAATGGAGTCCGCGACAGAGTCTTCCAACAGCCGGATGAACTGCTCAGCCCGATGGGAGAGACGGGCGCCTCGGGGAACAATCCAGCCAATGTGGACTGGGCTTTTGCCCACTAGGGGAACTGTAACCACCGCCTGGCTGATGAAATTTTCAACCAGCAATCCACTGCCGGTCGTGTAAGCGTCGGTTCCGGCCAGCACATTCATCATAGTGGCACGGTTGTTCACATGAATCCACCGATCCGGCCGTCTCAAGGACATCTCCGGGTACTCCTCAGAGAAATCCGCGGCCACGCCCTGGGCGTGTTCGAAGGAGACATAGGGATAACCCTCCACATCCTCTTCAGACACGCTCTCGCGGCCCGCCAGGGGATGGTCCTTGCGGACATAGATGCAGGGGTCAACGGAGGCAATCTCGTGAAAAACAAGCTCCCGGGCATCCAGCAGGCGGCGGATCATTTTTTCCGTCAGCTCCGTCAGGAAAATGACGCCGATGTCTGAGCGATGGTCATATACGTCGTCAATGACGGCATCCATCCCCGTCTCCTTGAGGGAAAAGCGAAAGCGGCTCTCCTGTGTGGCCTGCAGCATCCGCAGGAAGGCGTCTTCCGTAAAGGGATAGCGCTGGGTGGAGACGGAAAACCGCTCTGGCGCAGCCGCATTCCGATTCTGCCCATACAGCCCTTCGATCCGCTGCTTCTGTTCCAGCAGGGACACTGCGTAGCTGAGGAATTCCTTGCCCTCCGGTGTAAATTCCACGCCCCGGTTGCTGCGGCGAAAAAACTGGATGCCAAGCTCCTCCTCCAGCTCCCGAACCGCAGAGGAGATGCCGGACTGGGACAAATGCAGCTTATGGGCTGCCTTGTTGATCGACCCGCATTTAGAAATCTCCACCACATATGTCAGCTGATGAAAGGTCATGAGTCTGCTCCTTTCACAGATAGATTTGTCCATAGTATAAAAGTCACAGGAGATGATGTCAACTGGCTATTAGAAAAAGTGATAACAAGTTCTGCCTCCGAAGAGATTGCCTCTTGCGGGGAATATGGAATCATGATAAAATTTAACAAAAAGAAAGGGGGCGCAAGCGTGTATCGGTATCTTTTTTTTGATCTGGATGGAACGCTGACAGACTCCAAGGCAGGAATTTTGAACTGCCTGCGCTATGCCTTTGAGAAACTGGGAGAGCCGGTACCGCCGGAGGAGACGCTGCTTGCCTTTATCGGGCCGCCGCTGCAGGATTCGTTCATGCGTTACTGCGGTTTTTCCCCAGAGCTGGCAGCGGAGGGAATCCGTCTGTTTCGGGAGCGATATGTGCCCGTTGGGAAATTTGAAAATGCTGCCGCTCCGGGAATGGCAGACCTATGCCGCCGATTGAAGAAGCGGGGCTATGTGCTGGCATTGGCCTCCTCCAAGCCAGAGGAGTTGTGCGTGCCAATCTGCGAGAAATTTGGCTTTGCGCCGTCCCTGACGGTCATTGCCGGCAGCCCGCCGGAGAGCGACTGGGAAAAATCCGACGTCATCAGGGAGACCATGCGCCGCTTGCATCTGGAAGAGGCGCAGAAAGACGAGATTCTGATGGTGGGAGACCGGAAATTTGACGTGTTGGGGGCCATGGAATGTGGAATCGGTTGTGTGGGCGTGGAATTCTTCGGCTACGCTGCCCCCGGAGAGCTGGAGGACGCCGGCGCCCTGGCAGTGGCGCGGACGGCGGAGGAGCTGGAGCACTGGATTCTCACACATTGAGGGAGTGATAAAGAGGGCATCCCATCGGATGCCCTCTTTTGTGTTTATTGGTCCAGGTTGAAACTCCTTCAATCGCCCTTGGCGGCCTCCATCTGCTTGACTTCCTTCAGCGTCCAGCTATGGGAGGTGAGATCAGCGGACATCACCGGGTCCACAGGCACTGCCAAGTACATGCTGTTACCGTATGTATAGGCGCCGGAGGTGACAGCGATTACCTGACCGTAGACATTCAACAGGGCGCCGCCGCTGCTGCCTTGGGAGATGTCGGCGGTGTTCATCACGCAGGGGAGAGCGTAACGGTCTACCTCCCGGTTGGTGGAGCTGACAACACCGGAACTGACAGCCAGCCCTAGTCCCAGAGGATTCCCGATGGCATAGACAGTGTCGCCGGGGCGGACGTCCTCTGTACCCGCCAGTTCCAGATAGGAGAAGGCGGAGACCTCCTTTCCGGTAATAGAGGTCTTCGCGAGGCGGACAACGGCGATATCAATTTCCGTGTCATAGTAGAGGACAGACTCCACCGGGTAGGATTCACCAGTGGAGAAGGTGGCCAGTGCATAGACGCCATCTTCCAGGGAGTGGTAATTGGTGACAGCCACACCGTCACTGGAGATCAGAAAGCCGCTGGCATTGGCCGCGGGCTCTTTGCGGTCAATCTGCTGCTGCTTTTCAAAAAGGTCCAGACAGAAAACAGCTGCTGTGCAGCGGTCTGCCGCCTCCCGGACGGTCAGTTCAGCGTCCAGCAGCCCCAGCGCGCTGGCGGTGGCATAGGTACAGGTCCCGGATTCCACCAGACGCTCGATGACGGTGCCGCTGCCGTTTTGATAGGGGAACGTCAGAGCCTCCCGCATCATTTCAAACACATCGCCCCGGGTCAGTGCGCCGTCATAACGCCGGGAAACCAGGCCGATGTGCTGGGCGAAGGCGGCGGCATCCGGAACGGTGAAATCTCCCGCGCTCTCCCGATATCCCAGCATCCGCAACAGCATGGCGCACCAGGCATTTGCGGTGATGGCGCGGCTGGGAGCAAATTCCACAGCGCTTACACCACAGACCCACCCCTGGCGGACAGCATAGGCGACATAGGGGGCATAGGAGGTGGGCACGTCCCGAAATGCTGTGCTGCCTCCTGCGGCTTTTGCCGCCTTCTCCGCTCCGGCAAGACGCACCAGCAAAAGCACTGCGTCGGCCCGGGAGGCAGGGGCGTTTTGATTGTAGTCCACGGCGGCTCCGGCGCTGTCTACCAGATTAAGGGCGGCTAAAGTGTTGGCAGAGCGAAGCGCCTCGCCATCCAGTGCGGAGGCGGCGGGGAGCGCTCCCACCAGCAGGAGCAGAGCACAGAGGAGTGAGAGCAGTTTGATTTTCATGAGGATGCCTCCAAAGTACAGATTTCAATCTATTGTAACACTGATGGAAAATCGGCGCAAGGGGGCGCAGCATTTCCCCCTTTTCGCGGAACGCCTGTGGGAATCAGCGCGATGGATTTGGCACGCCGTTTTTGCAAACGATTGGCGCGGTAATATATTGGATTAGGTCAAGAGCCATTTGAGGCGGCGGGGAAATGGGAAAGAGGGAAACCCGCTGATACCGTCTCTGGTTTTTAACCGCTGGAATGTGGATGATCACATGTTCCGAAAATTTTTCAAGCGGCCATATGGATTGCTGGACCGCCGCCTTGCAAGTTTTGAATATTGTGCGTTCCTGCGCAGCTGGAACCGTCAACTGAAACCGGTATCTCAAGCGGAATCGCAGGGATCGCACAGAGACATAGTCCCGGCTGGGACTTGCGGCCGCCGGCTTTCCGGCCCTCTTTTAACGGCTTTGGCAGAGACTGGTAAAACGGGAGTTTCATGACACGCACAGCAGACGGACACGGTATTTTTTCGGGAGCACTGGACAGACGGGCCGATCTTTGCTATGCTGACTCTGTAAAATTTTTAGAAAAAGCAAGGAGAGACCGTATGGCGGATTGCATCGCGGAGGGCCTTTGGCGCCTGGACATTCCCTTGGAGGGGAATCCGCTGAAAAATTTGAACAGCTATTTGATCCGGGGGGAGCGAAGCCTGCTGATTGACACAGGCTTTCGCTGGGCCTCCTGCCGTCTGGCCATGGAGCGTCAGCTGGAGGAGCTGGAGGTGGACCGGGACCGGATGGATATTTTTGCAACCCATCTGCACAGCGACCATGTGGGCTTGGCGGCGGAACTGCTCCGGCCGGGATGCCGGCTTTTCATTGGGGAGATTGATGGCCCCGGTGTGGAGGATTACATGGATGACGACTGCTGGCGGGATCTGTACGCAGAGTACGTGAAGGACGGGTTCACCTGGGAGGAGATCGACCATCTTTGGGACTCCAACCCGGCCCAGGAGGCGGCACCGGATGTCTGGGCACAATACCGGTATCTGAAGAACGGGGATGTGCTCTCCTACGGTGGGCACGAGCTGCGCTGTATCCTGACGCCGGGGCACACGCCGGGACATATGTGCCTATATGACCCAGCGGCGAAATGGCTGTTTGCAGGAGATCATATTTTATTCCACATCTCCCCCAACATCTGCCGGTGGGAGAGTATGCCGGACGCCTTGGGAAGCTACTTGGAGAGTCTGCAGAAAGTGCGGAATCTGCCGGTGGACCTGTTACTGCCGGCCCACCGGGCGGAAACCGGCATACTAGCGGACCGGGTGGATGAGCTGACCGCCCACCACCTGCGCCGGATTGAGGATGCTTGGCAGACTGTACGGGACGAGCCGGGACTGACGGGCTATGAGATTGCGGGCCGGATGCGGTGGAAAATCCGCAGCCGCAGCTGGGCGGACTTCCCGCTAGAGCAGAAATTTTTCGCCGTGGGGGAGGCGCTGGCCCACCTGGACTATCTGGAGGTCCGGGGAAGGGTTTGCCGCCAGGAGGAGCACGGCAAGCGCCGCTATTATCTTCCAGAATGAGATTATTATCACGGAGAGCTGAAATGGAACTGAAAGAGATTTTAAGCAAGTGCGACCACACGTTACTGACCCCGACGGCCACCTGGAAGGAGATTCGGGAGGTCTGCGACGACGGCGCACACTACGGCTGCGCCAGCGTGTGTATTCCGGCAAGCTATGTGCATCAGGCGGCAGAGTATCTCGGAGGGCGGCTGCCGGTATGCACGGTGATCGGATTTCCTAACGGCTACGACACTACTGCCGCCAAGTGCTTGATGGCGGAGGACGCGGTGCGCAGCGGCGCCGGCGAGGTGGATATGGTCATCAACCTGGGCTGGGTCAAGGACAGCCGCTGGCAGGAGGTGCTGGAGGAAATCCAGGCGGTAAAAAGGGCGTGCGGCGGGCAGCTGTTAAAAGTCATCGTGGAGTGCTGCTTCCTTACAGAGGAGGAGAAGATCCGTCTGTGTCGAATTGTCACCGACTCCGGCGCGGAGTATATCAAGACCTCTACCGGCTTTGGCACCGGCGGTGCCACCCGGGAGGACGTGGCCCTTTTTGCCGAACACATCGGCCCTCACGTGAAGATCAAGGCTGCCGGCGGCATTGCAGATTTGCGGGATGCAGAGGAGTTCATCCGCTTAGGAGCCTCGCGTCTGGGGACCAGTCGGGTGGTCAAAGCTATAAAGGCACTGGAAAAAGCGAATACAAATTGTTGAATAAAATTGGAAAAATCCCCCTCGTTTTTAAAACGAGGGGGATTTGAACGCTCAGGCTGAAGTTTTCAAAAAAGACGCGATAAAAGGATATGGCCGGATGGACGCAGCTCTTGCCATCGAATACGGTGGGATGCAGGGGGTTCGGGAGGAACCTCCTCGCTTCTGAGTGCGGAGAGAAATTTTGTCAGCTCAGCGCATAGCTGGAGAGAAGCGCGGCTAGGAGAGCCGAAAGCAGACACTGGGAAGCCTTTCCCACGAGACACCGGCGTAGGGGAAGCCCGGTGCCGTCCAGCACCGCCGCCGTCTGGGCCAGAACAGACAGTCCACCCCAGCCGCTTAAGGCCGCAGCTAGGATAAAGCCCAGGCGGTCGGCTGGCAGGAGGGGCGTCAAAGAGAAGAGCTCCACCAGCCCTACCAGAGCGGGGGCCAGGTAGCCGCCCAGAGCCGCGAAAGGCTGAGCCAGCACATAGAAGAGCGTAATAAAGCCGCAGACGGCTAACATAGAGGTAGCAGCGCCTTTGACGGCGTCCACAAAGGCACCGGCCAAGGACACAGACCTGCAGGAAAAGGATGGAGAGGAGCGCTGTCGCGGAGTACTGCTGCCGCCTCGAAAGAGCATCCCTACCAACAGAGCTGAGAGCAGGTGAATGAGCCACAGCCATACACCCGCCCGGACGCTCCCAAAGACGCCGACACCCAGGACGCTGATCAAAAATACCGGATTGGAATTGTTGCAAAAGGTCAGGAGCCGCGCGGCCTCGTCCTCGGTCAGCAGCCGCTCCCGGTACAAATCCGCCGCCGTCTGGGCACCGATGGGATAGCCCCCAACAAGTCCCAGCAAAAGAGCGCTGCTGGCAGGCCCTGGCTGGTGGAACAGCGGCGTCATCACTCCTGCGAGGTGTGGGGAGATCCACTCTCCAAACCCCAGGGACACCAGCAGGCGGGATACCGCCAGAAAGGGGAACAGAGCTGGAATGACGGACTTGGCACACAGGGACAGGGCCTCCGCCGCAGCGGTCCGGATCTGAGCCGCGTCCGCCAGAAACCACACCAGAACGCCGCAGAGCACCAGACAGGGAAACGCCAGATTGCGCGTTTTCATACACATCACCAGAAGAGACTATGCGCCAAAGCAGGCAAGTTTGCCTCTTTTTTTGCATAGCTATGCCATGAGGTGAGAGCAATATGGAGCGGAATCGAAAGGAGAAGGGCCGGGTGCTGGACAGCGTGGCGGAGCTTTTTGACCTGCCGGCCGACGTGGTGGCAGGGCTGCCCAGGCTGGAACTGGTTGGAGACCGTCAGCTGTATCTGGAGCATCATACAGGTCTTTTAGCTTACAGCGATACCCAGATTGACGCCAACACCGCCGCCGGCGTGCTGCGTGTAACCGGAGAGAGGCTAACCCTGCTGGCCATGACGGCGGAAGAACTGCGCATTGGCGGACGGATTGAAGCGGTGGCCTGGGTGGAGGTGGGCAGATGACTGGGGTACTCAACCGCCTGCGGGGTCAGGTGCGCCTGCGGGTGGAGTGCGCGTTTCCGGAACGGGTGCTGAACCTGTGCGGTGCCCGGGATCTGGCCTTCTGGGACCTCCAATGGGAGAGCGGCACCACCTTTACCTGCCGTATGTCTCGGGGAGATTATGCCGCGCTGCGGCGGGCGGCAGAGCGTTTGGAGTGCCATCTGACGGTGCTGCGAGGAGAGGGAATCCCCTTTTTCCTCCGGCGCTTCCGCCACCGTCAGGCTCTGGTGGTGGGCATGGTAGGGTGTGGCTTGGCGCTGTTTCTGGGTTCCTTTTTCATCTGGGATTTTAAAATTGAGGGCAATAAAACCATTCCGGAGGAACGCATCCTGCGCTCGCTGGAGAGCTGCGGCGTTCGGATCGGCTCTTTCGGACTCACCCTGGACGGGGAGGATATCCGCAACCATGTGTTGCTGGAGATTCCAGAGCTGAGCTGGGTGGCAGTGAACGTCTCCGGCTGCCGGGCCAATGTCCAGGTGCGGGAGCGGGTCAACCCGCCGGAGCTGCTGGACGAACGGACACCCACCAACGTGGTTGCTCGCCGGGCAGGATTTGTACTGGAAGTCCGGGATTGGAATGGGATTGCCGCAGTACTGCCAGGCTCTGCGGTGACGGAGGGCCAGCTTCTGATTTCCGGCGTGGAGGACCTGGAGACGCTGGGCGCCCGGGTGACGGCAGGCATGGGCAGCGTTCAGGCCAGGACGTGGTATTCTCTGACCACCACCATCCCATTGACCGGCGCGCAGAAACAGTACACCGGCCGGGAAAAGACGGCGCTATCTCTGGTGTTTGGGAAACATCGGATAAAATTCTTTTCAAACAGTAGCATCGAAGGGGAAGAATATGATAAAATAATCCAAAGAACCCCGCTGTCCCTGCTGGGGGTACCGCTGCCGGTGACGGTGGTGACGGAGACCTACCGTTTCTATGAGACCGAGGAGGCAGCCTTGAACACAGCAGGGGTCGAGCGGCTGGGCGAGCAGATTTTGACGCAGCAGCTGGAATCCATGGTGGCACCCTATGGCACCATCAGCTCCACGCTGTGCACCTCCCGGCAGCGGGGAAACGCGCTGGAGGTGACTCTGGCGGCGGAGTGCGTGGAGGAGATTGCCCAGACAGTGCCGATTCTTACGGAAGAACCGGGCGGGAGCCCGTGAACACAGGAGTGAAACAGAATTGGAGCAAAGAATTAGTATTGAACGGCTGGAGCAGGCCGTGAACATCTTTGGATCGTTTGATGAGAATATCCGGCTTTTGGAACAGGAGTTTTCTGTGTCAGTGGTGAACCGGGAGGGGGAACTGCGGGTGACTGGGGAGCCGGAGAACACCATGCTGGCCTGTAAGGCCATCCAGGCCCTGCTGACCCTGTCCTCCCGGGGAGAGGCCATCGGGGAACAGAATGTGCGGTATGTGGTGAACCTGGTGCGTGCGGGCAAGGAGGAGCAGATCGCGGAACTGGCCGGCGACGTGCTGTGCATCTCCGCCAAGGGTCGTCCCATCAAACCCAAGACCATCGGACAAAAGGAGTATATCGCCTCTGTTTTGAAAAACACCATTACTATCGGCGTGGGACCGGCGGGCACCGGCAAGACGTATCTGGCGGTGGCCGCCGCTGTCCAGGCGTTCCGGGACAAGCAGGTAAACCGTATCATCCTCACCCGCCCTGCGGTAGAGGCTGGCGAGCGGCTGGGCTTTTTGCCCGGAGACCTGCAGAGCAAGGTGGACCCGTACCTCCGGCCCCTATACGACGCTCTTTTCGACATGCTGGGGGCGGAGACCTATCAGAAATACCTGGAGCGGGGAAACATTGAGGTGGCGCCCCTGGCCTATATGCGGGGGCGGACGCTGGACGACAGCTTCATTATTCTGGATGAGGCACAAAATACCTCCCGGGAACAGATGAAGATGTTTTTAACCCGTCTTGGCTTCGGGTCCAAGATCGTCATCACCGGCGACGTGACCCAGATTGACCTGCCGGACGGCAAAGCTTCCGGTTTGAAAGAGGCCATGCGGGTTCTGAAAAGCGTGGAGGGCATTGGCATCTGCGAGCTGACCAATGCCGACGTGGTGCGCCATGTGATGGTCCAGCGGATTGTAGAGGCCTATGAGAAATACGAGAATGCCAAAAGCGGCGGAAAGGGGCGGAAATGAGCCATTTGCAATTCCGCCCGGCGGAGCGGGGGGACACGGGGCTGATCCTGCGCTTTATCCGGGCGCTGGCGGAGTATGAGCACATGGAGGACCAAGTGGTGGCCACAGAGGAACTGCTGGAGGAGGGGCTCTTTGATAAGCGGGCCGCTCAGGTGGTCTTTGCCGTGGAGGACGGCCGGGAGATTGGCTTCGCTCTGTACTTTCACAATTTCTCCACCTTCCTGGGCCGGCCCGGAATTTATCTGGAGGATTTATTTGTTTGGCCGGAGTGTCGGGGCCGGGGCTATGGCAAGGCGCTGCTGGCCTACCTCGCCGCCCTGGCCAAACGGGAGGGCTGCGGAAGGCTTGAGTGGTGGTGCCTGGACTGGAACCGCCCCAGCATTGATTTCTATAAAAGCCTGGATGCCCGGCCCATGGACGAGTGGACGGTGTACCGTCTGACAGGCCGGACGCTGGACAAGCTGGCGGAGGAGGCGCTATGAAGCGGCATTACATGCCCGTCACGGCTGACGTGCCGGGAGTGAGCGAGGGACAGCGGGCCCTCATCCGCAAGGTCATCCGCACGGCCCTGGCAGCGGAGAGGGTGGACTTCCCCTGCGAGGTAGACGTGCGCGTTACCAACGACGATACCATCCATCAGATTAACCGGGAGATGCGCCAGGTGGACCGGGCGACAGACGTGCTGAGTTTTCCCATGTTTGACCTGACTCCGGGGGAGCTGCCGGACCCGGAGATGGACGCGGACCCCGGTACAGGGCTGGTGCCTCTGGGAGACATGGTGATCTCTTGGGAGCATGTGGCAGCCCAGGCCAAGGAGTATGGACACTCCAATCGCCGGGAGCTGGCATATTTGGTGGTTCACTCCGTCCTTCATCTGTTGGGCTACGACCACTTGGATGAGGGCGTGGAGAAAGCCCGTATGCGGGCGCGGGAGGAGGCCATCCTGGCGGAGCTGGGGATTACGCGGTAAGACGTTCTCGGGGAAGGCTGCGGCCGGTGCGCAGGCCCAGGAGAAAGGCTTGGATGGCGGTGAATTCCAGGCTTTTTTCATAGCTCTCCAGAGCGTGGAAGCCCAGCTCGTTATGCATCAGGTCAAAGTGGAAGCTGTAATCGCCCTGCGGGGCGGCGTCCAGCTGGGGCTTGATATAGTGGGCGTAAAGCCATATCATGAAATCAGACATAAAAAACCACCTTTTAAAGCACTAAATTTTTGTAGTGTACAAGAAAATAATAACACTAAAAAGATGCGGTGTTAAGAGAAGTATTTGATGGAAAACATTTTTAAAGACCGGATACGTGCGCTGCGCCAAGAGCGGGGCGAAACACAGGCGCAGGTCGCAGCCGCCATTGGGGTGGCGGAATCACATTATCAGCGGTTTGAGAGAGGGGCGAATCTGCCCAATTTGGAAAATGCCTGGAAGCTGGCGGATCACTTTGGGGCCTCCATGGATTATCTGGTGGGGAGGAGCGACCAGAGGTAGCTGCCCGATGGAATGGGGGACGCTGCCATGGCACCATTTTTCCGGTTTGGCATAAACTATCCCGAGGTGATTGGGAATGACATTGCTGCAGGATGGTTTGATTGCGTTTTTGTCCGCCGTGGGCCTGACCGCCTTGGTCTGGCTGGTGGCGGGCGCGGTGCTCCATACGGGGCGGCCCATCGTTCCGGGGCTCTTGCTGGTGCTGCCCCTGCGGGGTGAGGCGCTGGCCATGGAGGCGGATGTGCGGGAGCTGCGGCGGCTCCAGAGCCGCCTGCCAGGAGCACGGATGGTGCTGGTGGACTGCGGACTGACTGAGGATGCGAGGGGGCTGGCCCAGTACCTGGCGGACCGGGAGAAGCGAGGCGAGCTGGTGGACGCGGCGGAATTTCACCTGGGGTGAGAAAGAGAGAGGAACATGGAAGAACTGGCCACCTATGAGGGCGCCGTACATAGCGTCATTTTTCAAAATGCCGAAAACGGCTATACGGTTCTGCGGCTTCTGGTCGAGGGGGGCGAGGTGATCACCGTGGTGGGGTGTATTCCCTGTGTGGCGCCGGGGGAGCAGCTGGCGGTCTCCGGCGTGTGGGAACAGCACCCCCAGCATGGCGGGCAGCTGCGGGCTGTGGAGCTGGAGCGGACATTGCCGGAGGACGAGGAGGAGATTTTTAGCTACCTCGCCTCCGGCATCTGCCGGGGTGTGGGTCCTGCCACAGCGCGGAGGATTGTAGACCGCTTTGGCAAAGCCGCTCTGGATATTCTGGAACGGGAGCCAGAGCGGTTGAACCTGATCAAGGGGATTACGGCGAAAAAGGCTCAGGAGATTGCCGAGAGCTTTCGCCGGCAGATGGGGCTGCGGCGGCTGATGGAGTTCCTGGCACGCTACCAGCTGCCGCCGGTTTTGGCTATGCAGCTTCGCCAGCGCTATGGTGACGGGGCGCTGGATCAGGTGCGTGAGAACCCGTACCTCCTCTCCGGCGACGCGTGCGGCGTGGCCTTTTCTGTCACGGACGAAATCGCCATGAGCCTGGGAATGTCCGCTGAGAGCAAAGAGCGGTTGGAGGCGGCAGTGACCTTTGAGCTTAGTCACAACGAGGGAAACGGCCACGTCTTTTTGCCCCGGGACAAGCTGATTGCAGCCACCTGCCAGCTTTTACAGGATGGGGACCCGGAACGGCTGGAGGCGGCGCTGGACGCACTGGTGGAGCGGGGAACTGTGGTGCGGGAGCAGGTAGCCGGCGTGGATGCCTGCTATCTCCGAAGGCTGTGGGAGGCGGAAACCTCCGCCTGCCTGCGGCTGAATGGTCTGCTTGCGGCCACCGTCGACACCAGCCGTCAGGCGGACAGGACGCTGGCGGAGATTGAGACGGAGGCGGGGATTACCTACGCCCCCCAGCAGCGTCAGGCGGTGCGCCTTGCGGCGGAGCGGGGGGTGCTGATCCTCACCGGCGGCCCCGGCACCGGCAAGACCACCACTGTACGGGGGATTGTGGCCCTATTGCAGAAGATGGGGCTGGAGATCGTGCTGGCGGCGCCCACAGGCCGGGCGGCCAAGCGGATGAGCGAGCTGACGGGTATGGAGGCCCAGACCATCCACCGCCTGCTGGGCATGAACTGGACGGAGGGAATGGTAAGTTTCCAGAAGACGGAGAAGGAGCCGCTGGAGGCGGACGCGGTGATTGTGGACGAGATGAGTATGGTGGACCTGACACTCTTTGCCGCGCTGCTGCGGGCGCTCCGGCCCGGAACCCGGTTGGTGCTGGTGGGGGATGCGGACCAGCTGCCCTCAGTGGGGGCGGGGAACGTATTTGCTGATCTTATCCGCAGCGGCCGGGTGGAGACCGTCTTTTTGCGGGAGGTCTTCCGCCAGGCGGAGAAGTCCGCCATCATTCGCAACGCCCACGCGGTCAACCAGGGACAGCCCATTGGCCTGACCAACGACCAGGAGGACTTCTTCTTCCTCTGCCGCCGGGATGCCCAGCGGGTGGTGGACACAGTGGTGGAGCTGTGCCGGGACCGCCTGCCGGGAAACATGGGGATTCCCGCCGACCAGATTCAGGTGCTGACCCCCACCCGGAAGGGCCCCTCCGGGACCCTCCGCCTCAATCAGCTTTTGCAGGAGGCTCTGAACCCCAGGGCTCCGGGTAAGCGGGAGCTCCAGTGGGGCGAGCGGCTGTTCCGGGAGGGGGACCGAATCATGCAGACCCGCAACGACTATGAGGTGGTCTGGACCCGGAGCGATGGTATGCTGGGCACCGGCATGTTCAACGGCGATGTGGGCCGAATTGTGCAGATCGACCCGGCGGGGGAATGGCTGGAGATGGACTTCGACGGACGCACGGCCTCCTACTCGGCGGAGATGCTCAGCGAGGTGGAGCTGGCCTATGCCATGACTGTCCACAAGGCCCAGGGCAGCGAGTACCGATGCGTGGTGTTTGCTGCCATGCCGTCGGCCCCATCGCTGATGGTGCGGGGCGTGCTCTATACCGCCCTGACCCGGGCCAGGGAGCTGATGATCGTGGTGGGGGACGACGCGGCCATCCGCTCCATGGCGGCCAACGACCGTCAGCAGCGGCGCTACTCGGGTCTCCGGTGGCGGCTGGCCCACAGCTAAGAGTTATCCTGTACAAACAATCCGGGCGATGCTATAATACGGTCCTAAAGACTGCGCACAAAAAACGAGGTGTTGGCATATGAATGAAGAGATGAGGACCTTTGGCTACCTCTGTCCCAAATGCGGCAAGACGGTGATGGCTGCCCGCTCCATCTTTGCGTTGGAGGCGTCCAATGCGGAGGTAGCCTGCGCATGCGGCGAGAGCGCCCTGCGGGTGAGCTACGACGGGGAGCGGTATCATCTCTCCATCCCCTGCGGCGTGTGCGGCGAGACGCACACGGCCGTCTGCTCCTCGGAGCGGATGCTCCACGGGGCCACGGCCCTCTCCTGCGGTCAGACGGGGCAGTTCGCCTGCTTCATCGGGCCGGAGGGGACGGTGGAAAAGCACCTGCGGGAGCTGGCCATCCTGGCGGAGAAGGAGCAGCCAGAGGAGGGAGCCTTTACCGACAGCGTGATTATGTATGAGATTCTCTCGGAGCTCAAGGAGATTGCCGCTCGGCCGGACGGAGTCACCTGTGCCTGCGGCAGCCGGCGCTACGGCATGGAGATTCGCCGTGCGGCGGTGGACCTAGTGTGCCGGGAGTGCGGCGCAAAGCTCCGCCTGCCTGCCGCCACGGACCGGGATCTGGACGACCTGTGCTGCCACATGAAGCTGGTCATCCCAGGGGGACGGACATGATCCTCTCCTTTGGCGTATTTTTGGCCGCGGTGGCAGCCTGCCTGATCGTGGGCTATCCCCTGGTGTGGGCGCTGCTTTTGGGACTGGGGCTGTTTTTTGCACTGGGGCTGCGGCGCGGTTTTTCCGCCAGGGTGCTGGCGGCGATGGCCTGGAAGCAGGGGCGGGAGGCGCTGATCGTGGTGCCTGTCTTTTTGTTGATCGGCGTGGTGACGGCACTGTGGCGGGCCTCCGGGACCATTTCCTTTTTCCTGTACTACGGACTCCGGGGTATCGCCCCCGGCTTCTTTTTGCTGGCGGCGTTTTTGCTCTCGGCGGCACTGTCCTTTGCCCTGGGCACCAGCTACGGCGTCACCGGCACGGCGGGGGTGGTCCTCATCACCCTGGCCCGCTCCGGCGGTGTGGACTTGGCGATGGCAGCAGGGGCGATCCTCTCCGGGGCGTACTTTGGCGACCGCTGCTCCCCTATGTCCTCCTGTGCTACGCTGGTGGCGGCCTGCACTCAGACGCGGCTCTATGACAACGTGCGGGAAATGCTGAAGACCGCGGCCCTTCCCACGGTATTGACGGTAGCGGTGTTCGCCCTGGCCTCCGTGCAAAACCCCATGTCCGCCGTGGACGGCTCGGTGCTCTCTGCGCTCTCAGAGGGCTTTGCACTTCACTGGTCGGTGCTGCTGCCGGCGGCGCCCATGCTGATCCTGCCGTTGCTGCGCGTGCCGGTGAAGTGGGCGATGGCCATCAGCGCCGCCATCGCGCTGGCACTGACGGTGATTTTGCAGGGGATGCCCCTGAATGAGGCGCTGACCGCCGCACTCCGAGGCTACACGCCAAAAAGCGCAGCGCTGCGGGAGATTCTCTCAGGCGGAGGGATGCTTTCCATGCTGGAGACCTGCACCATTGTGCTGATCACCAGCCTGTACGCTGGAATTTTGGAGGGGATCGATGCGCTGGCCCCGGCCAAGACGCACGTGGAGCGCCTCGCCGGGCGTCTGGGACTGTTTCCGGCCACAGCCCTGGTCAGTACGGCGCTGGTGATGGTATTTTGCAACCAGGCGGTGACGGTGATGCTGGACACCCAGCTGCTGGCGGATAGCTACGCCATCCGGGGCGCCTCCCGGACGGAGCTGGCCATGGATATTGCAAATTCTGGCGTAGTGATCGCGGGGCTTGTGCCGTGGAGCATCGCTATTACCGTCCCCCTCTCGATGCTGGGCGTGGGGATTGAGGCGATCCCCTGGTGTGTGCTGCTCTATCTCATTCCCCTTTGCTATCTGGTGACGAAACGGTATTTCCGGGCGGGACAGAATCTGCCTGCCCTGTCAGAAAGGACGACGGTATGATTTCTCTCCTGGCGCGGCTGTTTTTACGGAAGAAAGACCCGGCCGACCTTCGCAGAGGCTACGGCATGCTTTGTGGAGCAGTGGGGATTGGACTGAACCTCCTGTTGTTTGGGGGGAAGTTCTTGGCGGGCACCCTGTCCGGCTCCATCGCCATTACTGCAGATGCCTTTAATAATCTCTCTGACGCTGGCAGTTCCTTTGTCACCTTGGTTGGCTTCCATCTGGCAGGACAGAAGCCGGACGTTCACCACCCTTTCGGACATGGACGGATCGAGTATTTATCCGGTTTGGCGGTGTCTATGCTGATTTTGCTGATGGGCTTTGAGCTGGGCAGATCGTCCCTGGATAAGATTCTGCATCCATCACCGGTGGATTCCAGTCCGCTGGTTTTGGGGATTTTGTGTGTCTCCATCGCAGTGAAGCTGTATATGGCTTTTTATAACCATACATTGGGAAAGAAACTGAGTGCCCCTGCTATGCTGGCCACCGCTGTGGACTCCCTCAGTGACAGCGCCGCCACGTTTGCTGTACTGGCGGCCACACTGGTGGGGCAATTTTCAGGAGTACTGATTGATGGATGGGTAGGCCTGCTGGTAGCGGCTTTGATTCTGTGGTCTGGAGCCAAGTCTGCCAAGGAGACTATAGACCCCTTGCTGGGCACGCCGCCCACCCATGAGTTTGTCCAGAGAATCCGGGATTTGGTGATGGCCCATCCGGGCATTATCGGAATTCACGATCTGATCGTCCACGACTATGGTCCTGGGCGGGTGATGATCTCCCTCCACGCCGAGGTGCCTGCTACGGAAAATGTGCTGGATATCCATGATGAGATTGATAATGTGGAAAAAGAACTGCAGGAAAAACTGGGCTGTGAGGCGGTCATCCATATGGACCCCATTGTGACGGATGACGGTGTGACCGCAGAAACCCGCCAGCGGGTGGCGGCGCTGGTGCGGTGCATTGATGACGAGATCTCCATCCACGACTTCCGCATGGTCTCCGGCGCAACCCACACGAACCTGATCTTTGATGCGGTGGTGCCCTTTGGTTTTCGCCTAACAGATGCTCAGGTGGCAGAGAAGATCAAAACCGCCGTACGAGCTCTGGACGGTACGTATTACGCGGTAGTCCATGTAGAGCGGTCTTATACTTGAAACTGAGCGCCTGCTGGAGAATTTCTGTGCCAGATGGCAGACAGGGGAAAGAATATAAAAATACACATGGTTCTATTTTGTGGCAGATGCGAGGCTCCTGAGCTTCCGCCATGATCTGAATAACCGTGAGGATTTTGACTGCAAAACAGAAGAGTGCGACAGCATGTGACCCGGGAGGCCTGCCATGAGCGGGGCGCCTGGGTCACATGCTGTCTGGAATGAACACTATCTGCAGAGCTCTGCGGTATGCTGCCAAACTCCCCTGTTTCCAAACGATCAAATTTTGATGTGGGAGGGAACAGGCATGACCTGATGCCGGAAAACGAGGGCACCGCAGAAGTGCGCCGTATCCGGGGACCATGAACCCAGGCGGAAAGGGATAGCCGATGGATGCGATCAGGCGACTCATAATTTTTCCTGAAACGGGCAACCTATGGAAAATCCACCAAGGAATCGGTGAATCCTATCAAAACGAGGCGGTTTTCCATGACTGAAAAACGAGTAGGGCAGCGAACGATTGCCCTGGCCCACCCACCCTCTGTGATCTCTTTTGCCAACATCGGCGGCAGATTTGAAGGGGAAGGCCCCCTAGGGGGATATTTTGACGAGACCAATGATGACTCCTTTTTCGGGGAGAAGACCTGGGAAAAGGCAGAGTCTGCCATGCAGAAAAAGGTGCTCCAGCGGGCGCTGGATCAGGCGGGGCTCAAGCCCAAGGACTTGGACTATATTTTTGCCGGAGACCTTTTGAACCAGTGCATTGGCTCCTCCTTCGGCCTGCGGGATTTCGGAATTCCATTTTATGGTCTGTATGGAGCCTGTTCTACCATGGGGGAGTCGCTGTCTCTGGCAGCGATGATGATTGATGGCGGCTTCGCCAGCAAATGTGCTGCCATGACCAGCTCCCACTTCTGTACGGCGGAGCGGCAGTACCGGATGCCTGTGCCCTATGGCAGCCAGCGTCCGCCCACCGCCCAGTGGACCGCCACGGCTTCTGGCTGCACCATCCTGGCGAGGGAGGGAGAGGGACCGTATATCACCCATATTACCTGCGGCAAGATTGTGGATAAAGGTGTTACAGACGCCAACAATATGGGCGCAGCCATGGCGCCTGCAGCCTATGACTCACTCGCAGCCTTCTTCCGGGACACCGGCACCGGGCCCCGGGACTATGATCTGGTGATTACTGGAGACCTAGGAGAACTGGGACATGCCATTGTACGGGACTTCTTCGCAAAGGACGGCATCGACATGGGGGAGAATTTCCAGGACTGTGGATTGCTGCTCTATGACCGGGACAAACAGGATATGCACGCCGGAGCCTCCGGTTGCGGCTGCTCTGCGTCGGTGCTCAACGGGTACCTCCTAACGGAAATGCGACGGGGTAAATGGAAGAATATCCTCTTCGCTCCCACCGGAGCGCTGCTCTCACCCACGTCCAGTTTCCAGGGAGAGTCCGTTCCCGGGATCTGCCACGTGGTGCAAATCTCAATGAAGAAGTAAGGAAGGTGTAGCTGCATGGAGTATCTGAATGCATTTCTCTGCGGAGGTGTGCTGTGTGCCATTGGACAAATTTTGATTGACAAAACCAAGCTGACGCCTGCCCGAATTCTGACAGGCTACGTAGTGGCTGGAGTGATTCTCAGCGCCGTAGGGCTGTACCAGCCCATTGCTGACTGGGGCGGCGCTGGAGCCACTGTACCTCTTACCGGTTTTGGCCACGCCCTGGCCAAAGGTGTGCGGGAGGCGGTGGCTCAGAAGGGGTGGCTAGGGGTTCTGACCGGAGGACTCACCGCCACTGCTGGTGGAATTACCGCCGCTGTGGTGTTTGGCGTTGTCATGGCGGCCATTTTCAAGCCCGGAGACAAGCGGTGATCCACAGGTGCCGGCCGCAAAAGCGGCTGGCACCTGCTTTTTCTGAAGGGCTGCCCAGGAGGATGGGACTGAAATCAGGAAAGTTTTGAAAATGCAGGATTTGATATCAGCATTTGGCTTCACATTTTGGAACAATTGCCGGCCCTTCTGCGGCTTTTCATCCCTGCTGGATTGGACAGGGCCTCCGCATTTGTCATTCTTTGTTATCCTTTTGTAGTTCTCTTTTGTCGAATTTTCTGTTATACTGTCACTATTCAATCAGAATTCGAGAGAAGGGATATTTTTATGCGCCGTGTGATTTCCGGTTTGCTTGTGCTGCTGATGCTGATTCCCCTTGCCTCCTGTGGCGGGAATACCGCACCTCCTGCCGATTCCGGTGTGACGGAGGAGCCAGAGGAACCCAAGGCACCGGAGCCCTATGAGATTCTGGACCCAACCGTGATGCCGGAGGGCGGCGTCCGGGACGGCATCACCTACGCGGCTTACGATGGCGTTGTGGAGCACCTGTTTTTCCACCCAGTGGTGGCCTATCCGGAGCTGGCCTTTGACGGGGATAACCAGGCCAACGGCATTGACGACTATATGGTAACGGTTGGAGAATATAACAAAATTTTGCAGAGCGTCTATGAAAAAGGCTATGTGCTGGTGGACATTGGCGACGTGTGGAGCGAGATCGCCGGCGAGGACGGCCAGCCCAGGATGGTACGCAATACCCTTTATCTCCCCGAAGGGAAAAAGCCGTTGATTCTCTCCTTTGATGATACGAACTACTATCCTTATATGTTAGAAAACGGCTTTGCATACAAGCTCATCCTGGGGGATGACGGGCTGATCTGGAGCTGGGGGAAGGACCCGCAGGGCAATGAGGTGGTCTCCCAGGACCTGGACGCCATCCCGATTCTTGATAAGTTTGTTCGGGAACACCCGGAGTTCTCTCCCTTTGGGGCCAAGGGCTGTCTGAGTTTGACGGGCTATGAGGGTATTTTGGGCTACCGGACTCAGACAGATACCAAGAGCTGGACGCAGGCGCAGGAGGCCAACCGCCAGAAAGAGCGGGAAGCGGTAAAACCTATTATTGAGGAGCTCAAGCGCACTGGCTGGACGTTTGGAAGTCATACCTGGGGACATATCCGATTGGGCGGTTCTGTGAGTCTTGCAGAGATTCAGGCTGATACAGAGCGCTGGGCTGACGAGGTGGGAACTCTCGTGGGTCCCACCACGATTCTGTTCTACCCCCATGGCGAGCGGCCTGACGGCAACGACTGGCAAAATACCGGCCCGATCTTCCGGTATCTCCAGAGCCAGGGCTTCCGGGTCTTCTGCTCTGTGGGCATCGAGAGCTTTAGCTATATCAAAAAGGACATCTGCGCCGTTATTTGTGACCGACTGCACCCGGACGGCACCACCCTGCGGGGCAGCGACAAGGTCATTGGATGGTACAGTCAGTTCTATGACGCTCGGGATATCATTGACCTGGAGGCGCGTCCCCAGCGAGAGGTCCGCTGGACGCCCAAGGCCTGACGGCCAGAAAGGAGTGCTATGACCGATGAAGTGATCAAGGCCGCAGCCATCACGATGCTGGAGCGTGCCTATGTGCCCTATTCTCATTTTCCCGTGGGAGCCGCGCTGGAGTGTAAGGATGGAACCGTGTTCACCGGATGTAATGTGGAGAACGCCTCCTACCCGGCTGGAATCTGTGCAGAGCGCAATGCCATTGCCCATGCCGTAGCGGAGGGGCGGCGGCAGTTTCGGCGGATTGTGATCGCAGGAAAAGGAGTGGATTTCTGTGTGCCCTGCGGCATCTGCCGGCAGGTGATGCGGGAGTTTTCCCCAGAACTGGAGATCATCTGCCTCAATGGGGATGGAGAGGAACGGCGGTTTACTCTGCCGGAACTGTTGCCCCACAGCTTTGGACCAGAGCACCTGCGTGAGTGTGAAGGCTGAAACAAGAATCAAAAAGTCTGCGCGCCGCATTTGCGGCGCGCAGACTTTGTCTATCAAAAGAGGAGCATATGCTCTTGTGAAAACAGTGCTCAGACCAGCTTTTCAAAGTAATAGAACGTCTCGTCCTCACCGTTTTTCCGCATGCAGGAGGAAAGCATCTGATAGGACGCAGTATTCTCCTTATAGCACTTGGCGACAATCCGGCCAAGATGCACCCTGTAAAGGCCCCAGTCCGCCACGGCGGCAAAGGCCTCGGTGCCGTATCCGTGACCGGCATAGGCGGCATTGATCCGGCAGCCCAGCTCCGCACCGCCCTGACAGTCAAAACGATAGAGCACCGCCTCACCGATCAGCTTTCCATCCAGGCGGACAGCGAAGTTTACCGCCTGGCGGTTTTCAAAATCTTTCCGGGCTACTTCAAAGAAGCTGCGCTCCTCCACCGGAGCGCCGAGGCCGCCCACGTCGTCATAGCCCCACCAGCGGTTGCGATCCTGGTCCAGTACCAGAGCGTTATAGGCGGGGATATCCTCCTCGGTCAGAGCAGAGAGAGTCAGACGTTCTGTCTTCAGCTCTGGAATCGCGGAGACGTGGCGCAGCAGCTCGTTCTGCGGTTCAAAGCGGTACTTGGGAGAGAGCTTGGCAGGGCCGTACTGAAGCTTGGAGGTCCGAAGCCCCCGGTCGGCGGCGTCGTCCTCCCGGTTAATCCACTGACAGCCTTCCCCAAAGGTATCGGCAAAGGTTTGTACAAGTGTGGGATAAACTCCAGTATAGGAGTAAAGAGCCTTTTCGATATGGATGATTAATGTGTCGCCGCACTTTTCCGCCAGGGACAGGGCAATGAGCTTGTCCCCGTCGAAGAGGCCGCCGCCCAGGAACCAGCTCTTATCCAGCATCCGCAGCATCTTCTTGGCCAATGCCAGCTCACTCAAGGCCTTGGCGTTATCCCCCTTGGGAAATTCCGTCTCATAGTCCTTCCAGAACTGCTCGATAGCGTTGCAGTCCGCAGTGCCAAGACGCCGGAATGTGGCGTTAGGCCACTGGGTGCGGAATTTTTTGATGTGGTTGCGCTGCCCGGAGTACCGCCGCCCTGCAAAGAGCTGCAGATCCTGGCGATAGTACATATAGTCCCTCCAAGTGCGGATATCACTGACACAGACATAGGGATATCGGGACAGCAGGCGGGCCGCCTTACAATCCGGTACCACGGAGATCACCGGCGAAATGCCCTGGTCCATGCAGTAGTGCTCGATCGCAGAGAGCGCTGCATCCTCGTCTCCCTCGGGACCGGGGACTGGGTAATCAAATACCGTTTGTCCATCAATGTAGTTGCGGACTACCAGACATCCGGCGCTCTCCGCCCAGGCAGGATGGAGATGGTTGCGCCACATTAACTTGGTGCCCACGGAATATTCGCACAGACCGTACTGACAGTCCTGATAGTATTTCCGGAGCTTGCCGGCGTCCTGTTTAGTTACAGGTTTAAATTGAATCATGATATCATTCCTTTTTGCGCGTTGATAGTCAGGGACGAGACCCCAAATTTTCACATTGCATTTCTGCGAGTTTTTATGATAGGACTCCATACAATAAAGAGACAGATGGTTCATCAGAAGAAAGAGGGAGCGTATGGAGCATAACAGAGGAAGCTGGGGAAGCAATACCGGATTTTTACTGGCTGCCATCGGCTCTGCCGTAGGCTTGGGAAATATTTGGAGCTTCCCCTATAAAATGGGACGCTGCGGCGGATTTTTGTTTTTCATTCTCTACCTGCTGTTGTCGGTTTTTGTAGGATTTGTCATTATGGCAGGAGAGCTGGCCATGGGCCGGAAGACGGGAAGAGGGGCCGTAGGCGCATATCATGCGCTGTCTAAGCGATTTCGCTGGGTTGGATGGCTGGCAGTCTTCTCGCCCTTTGTCGTGATGGGGTTTTATGCCGTGCTGGGCGGCTACTGTATGGAGTACATGGTACTAAACCTGAGCCATTTGGTAATCCCCGGGATGCAAAGCCAGCGCGGCGCGGAGGCCTTTCAGATGATGCTGTCCCATCCCATGAGATCGCTGATCTCTATGCTGGCGTTCATGGCAGTGTGTTATCTGATTAGCAGAAGCGGTGTGTCCGGCGGCATTGAACGGTTCAACAAGGTGGGAATGCCGGCCCTGTTCGGGATGCTAGCGATTATGATTGTCCGCTCGCTGAGCCTGCCCAACGCTATGGAGGGCCTTAAATTCATGTTTCTCCCCGGCTATGCGGTAGAGGCAGGTTTCATTCAGCAGGCACCGGGCTTTGCGTCTATTCTGGCTACTGCGGGTGGTCAGATGTTCTTTTCGTTATCCTTGGCGATGGGAGCCATGATTACCTACGGCTCCTATCTGGGCAAAGGGGAGAATCTGGCTAAAAACGCCGGCATCATTGTGACGGCGGATGCCATCGTGGCCACCCTGGCCGGAGTTGCTGTGATTCCAGCTGCCATCGCGAACGGCATTGTTGAGATACGCTCTGGAGCCACGGTGTTAGACGCAGCCACTGGCTTGGAGCGGGCGATGACCCTGGCCGATATTCAGTTGGGTGGGCCCAGCCTGCTGTTCGTCACACTGCAGGATGTGTTCCGCTCCATGGGCGCCATTGGACCGCTGTTCGGAACGATCTTCTATTTGTTGGTTCTGATTGCCGCCATTTCCTCCGCAGTCTCCTTGATGGAGGTGGTTATCGCCTGTTTCCTGGACCGCTCTGCAGAGCGTGGAAAACGGGGAAATCGACCTGCCGTGGTGGCGTTGGTGAGTTTGGCTATCGCGGCGGAGGGAGCTGTGGTAGCTGCGGATGGTTTGGGCACCAATGGACTATGGGTGCCCTTTCAAAAGACCTTTGGCGTGATCGGGGCCTTCAATGGCAGCTGGCTTGAGTTTATGAGCGCTGTATCCGAGGGGATTGCCATGCCGTTGGGAGCGCTGCTGATGAGCCTCATGGTAGCCTGGGAACTCCGGCCAAAGGCGCTCCTGGAAGAGATACACCTGGGCGGAAGTCAAAAGATTGACGGCTTTTTCACTGTTTGCATTCGGTTTGTCGTTCCGCTGGCAATGCTGCTGATCTTGGTGGGGCAGCTGGATGAAATCTTCCACCTGCGTATGTTTTCCTGAAAGCGGCATTCCTAGCCGTTCCTACACTATATCAAATTCAGCGAAAATTGCAAGGCTTTTCGTTGACAATTTCCCACCAATCTGGTTTACTTTGAGGGAGACCAACTGAGAGGAGAGAACCCTATGACAGAGCGGGAGCGCATGCTCTCTGGCCAGCTGTACGATGCCGGTGATGAGACTCTCACAGCTGCCAGAGGCCGGGCAAAGAGGCTGACTTGGCGCTATCACCAGCTAGACCCCACGGATTGGGACAGTCGGACGCAGATTCTTCAAGAATTGCTGGGACATCTGGGAGAGGACAGCTGGATTGAGCCACCCTTCCGCTGTGATTATGGCACCCAAATTTCCATCGGGGATCACTTTTTTGCAAACTACGACTGCATCTTCTTGGATGTGGCCCCCATCACCATTGGAAACCGGGTGATGTTCGGCCCGCGGGTGTGTCTGTACACGGCCGGACATCCCCTGGATGCGGCAACCCGGAACACCGGGCTGGAATTTGGAAAGCCGATTGCTATCGGAGATGACGTGTGGTTGGGGGGCAATGTGGTGGTGCTTCCTGGGGTCACCATCGGTGCGGGTACCGTTGTGGCGGCTGGATCTGTAGTGAGGAGGGACCTTCCGCCTCATGTGCTGGCCGCGGGCAACCCCTGTCAAGTGCTTCGGTCGATTACTGAGGCGGATCGCCTGAAGTGGGAGGCACAGAAAGAGCATGGAACGGCGTGAATCGTACAAGAGGTCCGGGGCTTTGCCCCGGACCTCTTTGATACAGGGGATTTTGCCCTGTCAGTTCATCTGCTTGCGCCGGCTGAGGTTCATGGTTCCGTCCTGCATGGCGCCCAAGGAGTCCAAACTCTTACCGGTACCCAAGGCCACGCAGCTGATGGCGTCCTCGGCCACAACGGTGTGAATGCCGGTGCGGGCAGTCACAAGTTTGTCAAAGCCAGACACCAAGCTGCCGCCGCCGGTCATGACAATGCCATTGGTGGAGATATCTGCCACCAGCTCTGGCGGTGTGCGCTCCAAAACGGAGTGGATGGCCTCCATAATCCGCTCCACCGGCTCTTCAAAGGCATCCATCATCTCTGTGGAGCTGACGGTAACCACCTTGGGAAGTCCTGTTAGGAGACAGCGGCCCTTGACGTCCATGGTTTCCTCTTCGTCTTTGGGGAAAACGCAGCCGATCTGCTTTTTCATCTCCTCAGCAGTCCGTTCGCCCACCAACAGGTTATAGGTTCGGCGCATGTATTTGACCACCGCCTCGTTGAGCTGGTCGCCGGCGATCTTGATGGAAGCGCTCTCCACCACACCGGAGAGGGAGATCACCGCGATATCGGCGGTGCCGCCGCCGATGTCCACCACCATGTGGCCGTCCGGCTTGGCAATGTCGATCCCGGCGCCGATGGCAGCCGCCACTGGCTCCTCAATGAGGTAGACTTTTCGGGCACCGGCCTGGATGCCAGCGTCAATCACGGCGCGCTCCTCAACCTCTGTGATACCGGAGGGCACGCAGATGATGACCCGGGGCTTGAAGAAGGAGAAGCCTGCCACCTTGTGGATGAACTCCTTGAGCATCCGCTCCGTCATGTCGTAATCAGAGATCACACCCTCCCGCAGGGGGCGGATGGCAATGATGTTGCCGGGGGTGCGGCCTAACATGGCCTGGGCGTCGGCGCCCACCTTTAAAAGTTTGCCGGTATTCTTGTCTAGTGCCACCACGGAGGGCTCATTGAGAACAATGCCCTTGCCCTTTACAAAAACCAGGACCGATGCGGTCCCCAGATCGATACCAATATCTTTTGCCATGGATTTTTCCACCTCATCATACGTTTCTATCTTTATTATAAACGGTTTTTCCGCATGCAATCATATCAAAAAACATTATACCGGCAGAAAGTGCCGATTGCAACCCTATTCTTTGACAGAACTGTGAACTTTTTCCTGCGGTGTACGGGCGACAGCCACGCAGAGCACGGATTCAGCACCAGCGGACATCAGCGTGCGGGCGCACTCAGCCAGGGTGGACCCGGTGGTGCAGATGTCGTCCACCAGCAAAATCCGCTTTCCGGCGGCACTTTGCGCCTGATAGATATCCCGGACATTCTGACGACGTGCAGCGGCATCCTCCAGGCTGGACTGGGCAGGGGTGTCGGTCCGCTTGCTCAAGAGCCGCTCCGGTTTGACGTGCCAGAGCCGACAGGCAGACCGGGCCAACAGCTCTGCCTGGTCATAGCCCCGCTGGCGCAGCCGTTTGGAACTGACGGGAACCCAGGTAACGGTATCAAATTCGCCGGAGAAATGCTCGGCGGCACATTGGGCGATCAGCGCACCCAAAGGTTCCGCCGCGGCGCAGACGCCATGAAACTTGAGCCGCAGCAGTCCCTTCCGCGCCAAATCCTCATACCATAAAGGCGCGGCGCAGCGCACCCCGCTGGGAAGCTCCCAGAGGGTTTCGCCCTCCAGAATCCACGGAAGAGTGCTTTTGCAGACGGGACAGATTCCGGGATGGTCCAGGATTTTGCCGCAAAAAGGGCACTTGGGCGGAAAGAGAAGGTCCAGAACGGATTCCAGCAGTTTCACGGCTGCTTCCGCTTTCTGGGATAGGGCTTCCTCTCATCCGTGAGGCCCAACAGATAATCCACGCTGACCCCGTAATATTCCGCTAGCGTTACGACGACATCCACCGGGTAGTTGAGAGTGCCTGTTTCATACTGACAGTACGTATTCTGCTTGACTTTCAGAATTTCTGCGATTTCCGCTTGTGTCAGCCCCCTGTCATTTCGCAGGTCTCGAATCCTTCCATATTTTAGAATACCTGTTTTCAAAAACATCACCCAAGGCGAGTATATGTATCTTGAAATCAGATACCCTTCATTATTCTGAAATTCAGATAAATAAATGCTGCCCAGACATCCGGCTCTACGGGAGATGGGCTTTCCGCCGCAAAGAGGCGCCTCCCCCGTGCCAGAGGCACGCAACCCGCCAAAACCTCTTGCAGCCAGTCACCACTGCGGCTATAATGAATATATTTCAGGAAAAAGGAGCACCCATAATGCAAACTATCGGCCGCTTCGCGCCGTCCCCAAGCGGACGTATCCATTTAGGCAATATCTTCTGCTGCCTTCTGGCATGGCTTAGCGCCCGCCAGAAGGGGGGACGGGTAGTGCTGCGAATTGAGGACCTGGATACCGCCCGCTGCCCCCGGCGGTATGCGCTGCAGCTGCAGGAGGACCTGCGCTGGCTGGGCCTTGACTGGGACGAGGGGCCTGAGGCTGGCGGGGAGCGTGGACCTTATGAACAGAGCAGGCGCACAGCGCTCTACCGGGCGGCCCTGGAGAGACTCTCGGCCAAGGGGCTGGTGTACCCCTGCTTTTGTACCAGGGCAGAGCTCCACGCTGCCAGCGCTCCACACCGGGAGGATGGTCAGATCATTTATCCCGGCACTTGCCGCAGCCTGACGGCGGAACAGGCGGAGGAACGAGCCGGAAGGCGCGCACCGGCTCTGCGCCTGCGGGTACCGGAAGAGATGTGGAGCTTTACAGATGGACACATGGGCCGCTATGTGGAAAACTTGGCCCGGGACTGCGGAGATTTCCTGCTGTGCCGCTCCGACGGGCTATTCGCCTATCAGCTGGCGGTGGTGGTGGACGATGCGGCCATGGGAATCACAGAGGTGGTTCGGGGGGCGGATCTGCTGGCATCCACACCCCGGCAGCTGTATCTCTATCACCTTCTGGGGCTGGACCCGCCGGCCTTTTACCATGTGCCGCTGCTGCTGGCGCCGGACGGCCGGCGCTTGAGCAAGCGGGACGCGGACGCGGGGCTGGCCGAGCTGCGCCCGCGCCTTTCTGCAGAGGAGCTACTGGGGAAACTGGCGTATCTTGCGGGCTTTCATCCTTCTGCGTCTCCCCGAACGGCCCGGGAACTGCTGGCGGAGTTTGACTGGGCGCAGGTGCCAAAAACGGACATCCGCCTGCCAGAGAGCCTTTTTAACGCCGACAAATAAAAATTTTATGTGGGAAGTATTCCTTTTTTGGAATGAGTCCGTTATAATAGCGGTCATATGATATTTATGCGTTCTTTATGTTTATGTGGCTTCTTTCTAAATGGTGGGAGGATTTATGAGAATCGTCATTGTAGGCGCCGGCAAGGTGGGAATGGCGCTGACGCAGCAGCTGTCTGCGGAGCATCGAGTTACCGTAATTGACCAGGAACCGCAGTTAATCAATAACATTATCAACGTCTATGACGTGATGGGGATTTGCGGCAACGGAGCCAGCTACGAGATTCAAATGGAAGCGGAGGCGTCCAAGGCAGAGCTGCTGATCGCAACCACATCCAGCGATGAAATCAACATCCTGGCGTGTTTGGTGGCGAAAAAGCTGGGAGTGAAGCACACGATTGCCCGCATCCGAAACCCTGAGTATGAAAAACAGCTGCGCTTCATGCGGGAGGAGTTGGGACTGAGCATGGCCATCAACCCGGAGAAGGTGGCCGCAAGGGAGATTGCCAGGGTGCTGCGGTTTCCCACTGCGATGAAGATTGAGTCCTTTTCCAAGGGCCGGCTGGAGCTGGTAGAATACCGTCTTTCAGAGAAATCTCACCTGCATGGGATGCGTCTATCGGACCTGTATGGAAACATCAAAGTCCGGGTGCTGATCTGTGCTGTGTCCCGAAAGGGGGAGACTGTGATCCCCTCCGGCGATTTTGAGCTGCAGTCAGGAGATAAAATTTACCTGACCTCATCCCCCAAGCAGCTGGAACAGTTTTTCCGGCACCTGGGAGTTTTCCGGAACCGGGCGTCCTCGGTGATGATTGTGGGTGCCAGCAAGATTTGCTATTACCTGGCCTCGCAGCTGCTGGAGATGGGAATGTCTGTGCGGATCATCGATCAGAATGAGCAGCGGTGCGTCCAAATGAGCGAGCGGCTGCCAAAGGCCCTGGTGATCGTGGGGGACGGTACGGACAGCGAGCTGCTTCACGAGGAGGGAATTGAGCAGACCGACGCGTTTGTGGCCATCACCGGCATGGACGAGGCTAATATCCTCATGGCGATGAGCGCCGCCAAGCAGTCCGGCGACTGCTGCAAGGTGGTTGCAAAAATCAACAGAAAACCCCTGGTGGACTTGGTTTCTAACGAGGGGATGATCGACAGCACCATCTCAGCCTGGGAAGTGACCACAGAGCTCATTGTACAGTATGTCCGGGCCATGGAAAGCGCCTCCGGCGCGGGGATCAAGACTCTGCACCGGCTGGTGGGCGGCTCGGTGGAGGCGCTGGAGTTCAGCGTGGGGGAGCAGGCGCCCTTCCTGGGCGTTCCCTTGAAAGACCTACAGCTGAAAAGCGGAATTCTGCTGGCGGGAATTGTCCGTCGGAACGGACGCATCGTGATTCCCTCCGGCGGCGATGTGTTGGAGGCGATGGATGACGTGATCGTGGTGACAACCGATACCAGGCTGCAGAATCTCCACGATATCTTTCTGTAAAGGCGGGCCGATCCTTGAACTATCGAATGATTGGTTTTCTCATTGGACGCATCCTGCTGACAGAGGCTGCGCTGCTGGCGCTGCCAACTGTAACAGCGATCCTGTACGGAGAGTCGCCCATGCCCTTTCTGACAACCGCCCTGGCGCTTGCGGCGGTGGGGTTGCTGCTGGGCAGCCGGAAGCCCAGGCAGTCGGCCATATACGCAAGAGACGGCTTTGCGGTCGTGGCGCTGGCGTGGATTCTGATGTCTGCCTTCGGTGCGCTGCCCTTTGTGCTCTCGGGGGATATCCCAAGCTATGTGGACGCGCTGTTTGAGACCGTTTCCGGTTTTACCACCACCGGCGCCACCATCCTGCCGGAGGTGGAGTCCCTCAGCCGGGGAATTTTGTTCTGGCGGAGCTTTACCCACTGGGTGGGCGGCATGGGCGTGCTGGTCTTCGTGATGGCAATTCTTCCGATGTCGGATGGCCACGGCATGCATCTGATGCGGGCCGAGGTGCCGGGGCCCTCGGTGGGCAAGCTGGTCAGCCGCATGAGCGACAGCGCCAAGATTCTCTATGGCATTTACCTGGTCATGACGCTGCTGGAAATCTTTCTGCTGCTGGCGGGAGGGATGCCGCTCTTTGACGCCTGCATCCACTCCTTCGGCTCCGCTGGCACCGGCGGCTTCAGCAACCGCAATCTCAGTGTAGGTGCGTATGGAAATGCCTATTACGAGCTTGTGATCGGTGTTTTCATGCTGCTGTTCGGCATCAATTTCAACCTCTATTACTTCCTGATGATCCGCCGGTTCCGGGATGTGTTCCACTCCGAGGAACTGCGGGCTTATCTGGGGATTGTGGCTGCGGCGGTGCTGGCCATCGCTGTGGATGTGGCCCATCTGTACGACTCCTTTGCCGTCAGCCTACGTCACGCTTTTTTCCAGGTGTCCTCCATCATTACCACCACCGGCTTTGCCACTGTGGACTTTAACACCTGGCCCACCTTTTCCAAAGGAATTTTAATGGTGTTGATGTTTGTGGGAGCCTGCGCCGGGTCCACCGGCGGCGGCATCAAGGTAGCCAGGATGCTGATCCTGGGAAAGACGGCTCTTTCCGACATGCGAAAAATGCTGCACCCCACAGCCGTTTCCGCCGTCCGGTTTGAGGGGAAGCCCCTGGCAGATCAGACGGTCCGCAGCGTGCATGTGTTTATCACGGTTTATCTGATGGTGTTTACTGTCTCGTTCTTGTTGCTGTGTTTGGAGGGGTTTGACCTTATCACCACGTTTTCCGCCCTGGCGGCCTGTATCAACAACGTGGGCCCCGGCTTGGAGGTGGTTGGGCCCATGGGGAATTTCAGCGGCTTTTCCCCGTGGGGTAAGCTGCTGCTGTCCTTCAACATGCTGGTGGGACGGCTGGAGATCTTCCCCATGCTGCTGCTGTTTGCGCCTTCCATTTGGCGGCGGCGGTTGATCCGCCCTGTGCAGAATGGAATCTAAAGTGAACCGCACGTCCAAAGGACGTGCGGTTTTTTTGCTCATGCCTGCGGAATCGACAGAGCCTCCAGAATTTGATATCGGTCCATCTGAAAGCTTTTGGTCATCTGTAGGGCCTCTTCCATATCCAGGTCCACAATCTGACCATTTTGAATGGCGATGATGCAGTTGCCCCTGTTTTGCGCCATGGCCATCACAGCCGAATATCCCATGCGGCTGGCAGCCTCTCTGTCCCGGGCGGAAGGAGTGCCGCCCCGCTGAATATGTCCCAGCACCGTGACCCGGGGATCAATGCCGATCTCCTGACGAATGCGGTTGGCGTAGTCCATGGCGCTGCCGGCGCCCTCAGCCACCACGATCATGTAGTGGGTGCTGCCTGAGAGCCTGGCACGCCGGATTTTATCTGCGATATCCCGTTCAAAGTCCACCTCATGTTCCGGGATCAGAACAGCAGTGGCGCCTACTGCAATCCCAACATAGAGAGCCAGGTAGCCGGCGTGGCGTCCCATGACCTCCACCAGAGAGCAGCGCTCGTGGGACTGCATGGTGTCCCGCAGCTTGTCGATGCACGCGATGGCGGTGTTGCAGGCGGTGTCAAACCCGATGGTGTAGTGGGTGCAGCCGATGTCGTTGTCAATTGTGGCGGGAATTCCAACGACCTGTAAAGGACTGTGCTCCTCCGCCGCCTGGCGGGACAAGGCCAGGGCACCCCGAAAGGTGCCATCGCCGCCGATGGCGACCAGTCCATCCAGCCCCAGCAGCTTGCAGGTAGCCAGAGCTTTTTCGCGGCCGGAGGGAGACAGGAACTCCTCACTGCGGGCCGTATAGAGCAGCGTGCCGCCCTTATCAATGGTGTGACTGACGCTGGCGGTATCTAAGCGGACAAAATCACTGTTGATGAGACCATGCCACCCTCTGCGAATTCCAACGCATTCCATGCCCTGGCGGCTGGCAGTCCGCACCACGGCACGGATCGCGGCGTTCATACCTGGCGCGTCGCCTCCGCTGGTCAGAACGCCGATCCGCTGCTTTTCCATACCTTCTCGCACTCCTTCCAAACGGTTCAAAATGATAGAGAAGAGATCCGGCCTTGCCGGAATCCCCATGATTAGAAATCATAACAGAAAATTGCTGTTTTTGTCAACATATAAAGTGAAAGAATGAAAGAAAACGATTTAATTTTTTGAAAATGTAATAGTATTCATAATACTTCTCTGCTTTTACAAAGACTTAACAAAAGAGTGGTGACAGATTTTACGTGGAAATGTTTATACTAAAGCCGTAGTGAAGAGACTACAGACCATAGACATATCAAAAGGAGATTATCAAGATGAAGAAAGTATTTGCGCTTTTGCTGACCTTGACTATGACCATGGCACTCCTGGCAGGCTGCGGCAGCGATACTACCAGCGACACAACGGATGATGCTGGGGACACAACCGGCGATCCCCAAGAGACCACGCTCAGCGGTACCGTGGCCACCGATGGGTCCACCTCGATGGAGTCTGTGATCGGCGTTTTGGGGGAGCAGTTTATGGCTGACAATTCCGGCGTGACTGTTACCTACAACCCCACCGGTTCTGGCGCCGGCATTGAGGCTGTTGCCAACGGAAGCTGTGACATCGGTTTGGCCTCCCGCGCTCTGAAGGACGAGGAAAAGTCCGGCGGCCTGACGGAGACCATTGTGGCACTGGACGGCATCGCCGTGATCGTCAATGCCGAGAATGCTGTGACCGACCTTTCCCTGGAGCAGATTGCCCAGATTTATACCGGTGAGATCACCGACTGGTCTGGTGTGGGCGGTACCGCCGGCGCTGTCGCTGTCATTGGCCGTGAGTCTGGTTCCGGTACCCGGGATGGCTTTGAGTCCATCACGGACACGGAGGATGCCTGCGTCCTGGCCCAGGAGCTAAGTTCCACCGGCGCCGTTATTGAGGCGGTCCGCACCACCCCTGGTGCCATTGGCTACGCATCCCTCTCTGCTGTGGAGGGACAGGAGGGCATCACCGTTCTGACGGTTGGAGGCGTGGCTCCCTCTGAGGAGACTGTTCTGGACGGCAGCTATGCCATTCAGCGCCCCTTTGTGTTCGCCACCCGTACCGATGAGGCCCTCAGCGAGGCTGCGCAGGCTTTCTTTGACTGGGCGACCTCTACCGCCGCTAACGACCTGATCAAGGGCGCTGGCGCTGTGCCTGTGGCTCAATAATTCAACCCCATTCCTTTCAACATAGCTTTGCGGGCGGCCGCCGCACCCACGCGGTGCGGCGGCCATTTCGCTAGGGTGTGTCTGAAAGCGGCCGGAAACCCTCCGGCAGTTTTAAGATGCACCCTGATTCCAGGGGCGCAGCCCCTGACGACAAAGGAGAATCCTCATGGAACATGAAATCATCGGTGAAGTCGCAAAGGCGGCGCTGGAGACAACAGTCATATATGGCTCTGGCTCCGTTGACAAAAAGGGTCCTGGACCCCGGGCCAAGGTTGCTCATAAAGCCCTGGAGCGGGGAATGAATCTGCTGTTTTTTACCTGTGGCATGATTGCGGTGGCCTTTGTGCTGATCATCAGCATCTATTTGGTCATCTCCGGCATGCCGGCCATTTTGGAGATCGGTCCCATCAACTTCCTCTTCGGCACCCGCTGGTACGCATCCACCAATGACTTCGGCATTTTCGCCATTATCCTCACCTCCTTTGCCGGCACTGCCGGAGCCATCCTTGTGGGGGTGCCGGTGGGCCTGATGACTGCGATCTTCCTCTCCAAGGTAGCCCCCCCAAAGGTGGCGGCTGTCATCCACATGGCGGTGGAGTTGTTGGCGGGCATCCCCTCCGTGGTCTACGGACTGGTAGGTATGATTCTGCTGGTGCCGGCCATCCGGGTAGCCTTTGACCTGCCCTCCGGCGCCACGCTCCTGGCCGCCATCATCGTGCTGGCAGTGATGATTCTGCCCTCCATCATCTCCGTGTCGGAGACGGCCCTGCGGGCAGTTCCCCGGGAGTATGAAGAGGCGTCTCTGGCTCTTGGAGCCACGCACATTGAGACGGTGTTCCGGGTCAGCGTCCCCGCTGCCCGCAGCGGCATTGCCACCGCCATTGTCCTGGGCATCGGCCGGGCCATTGGCGAGGCCATGGCCATCATCATGGTGGCCGGCAACGTGGCCAATATGCCTGGGCTTTTGAAATCCGTCCGGTTCCTGACCACCGCCATTGCCTCGGAGATGTCTTACGCCGCTGTGGGTTCCACCCACCGCAACGCTCTCTTCTCCATCGGGCTGGTACTGTTTTTGTTTATCATGATGATTAACGTGTTTCTCAATGTGTTCATTAAAAATAGGAAGGAGGAGTGAGTCGTGGGCGATAAAACCCTTTCCACCAGACGCCGGGTCTATGACCGGGTGCTCCGTGTCCTGCTGTACCTGTGTGGCGTTCTCACCTGTGCCCTGCTGGCGCTGATTATCGGCTATATTTTCTACCGTGGCATCCCCAATATCACCTGGGAGCTGCTTAGCAGCCAGACCAGCTATATTAAGGACACCATCGGCATTCTTCCCAATATCCTCAATACCGTCTATCTGGTGGTGCTGGCCATGGTTATTGTGCTGCCGCTGGGGGTGGGCGCCGCCATCTATCTGACAGAGTACGCCGCCAACCGCAGACTGGTGGCCGTCATTGAGTTTGCCACCGAAACCTTGACGGGCATCCCCTCCATTATCTTCGGTCTGGTGGGTATGCTGTTCTTCATCCAGATGTTGGGGCTCAAGACCGGTGTGCTGGCGGGCGGTCTCACCCTGGTGGTGATGATCCTGCCCACCATCGTCCGCACCACCCAGGAGAGCTTGAAAACCGTGCCCAACTCCTACCGGGAGGGAGCCCTGGCCATGGGAGCGGGCAAGTGGCACATGGTCCGCACCGTGGTACTGCCAAACTCCGTGGATGGCATCATCACAGGCTGTATCCTGGCCGTGGGCAGGATTGTGGGGGAGAGCGCGGCACTTTTGTACACAGCCGGGTTCGGTCTGGTCCTCAACGGCTTCATCACCTCGCTGGAGTCCTCCTCCGCATCTTTGACTGTGGCCCTCTATGTATATGCCAGCGAGCGGGGCGAGACTGCCGTGGCCTTCGCCATCGCCACTATCCTGATGCTGCTGACCCTGGTCATCAATTTGTCCGCCAACCTGGTGGGCCGGAAACTAAAAAAGTAAGCGGGGAGAATCATATGTCCACCATCATTGAAGTAAAGGATTTAAATCTGTGGTATGGGACACACCACGCCCTCCACAGCGTCAATATCGCCATTCCCGAGCATGAGATCACAGCCTTGATCGGTCCCTCGGGCTGCGGTAAGTCCACCTTTTTAAAGACCCTTAACCGCATGAATGATCTGATTCCCGGCATCCGCATTGAGGGAGAGGTCCAGTATGGAGGCGAGAACGTCTATGACCCGGCTGTAGACCCCACCTGGCTGCGCAAGCAGATCGGCATGGTATTCCAAAAGGCAAATCCGTTCCCCATGAGCATTTATGATAATGTTGCCTACGGCCCCAGAACACATGGGATTCGCTCCCGGGTGAAGCTGGATGAGATTGTGGAGAACTCTCTGCGCTCTGCAGCTATCTGGGACGAGGTCAAGGACCGTTTGAAGAAAAGCGCGCTGGGGCTCTCCGGCGGCCAGCAGCAGCGGCTTTGCATCGCCCGGGCACTGGCGGTGGAGCCGGAGGTGCTGCTGATGGACGAATCCACCAGCGCTCTGGACCCGATCTCCACGTCCAAAATTGAAGACCTTGCGGTGGAGCTGAAAAGCAGGTATACTGTCATTATGGTGACGCACAATATGCAGCAGGCCGCTCGTGTCTCCGACAACACGGCGTTTTTCCTGCTGGGAGACCTGGTGGAGTTCGGAAAGACGGAGACATTGTTCTCCACGCCGAAGGACCAGCGCACGGAAGACTATATTACCGGCCGGTTTGGTTGAGGAGGGCAGACGGTGAGAAACAAGTTTGAAGAGCAGCTGGAAAAGCTGCATGTGGAAATGATCCAAATGGGCGCCCTGTGCGAGGACGCCATCTCCGCCGCTGCCGAGGCGCTGATTCACAGCGACGCGGCCCTGGCCGCCGCCGCGGAGGAGGCGGAGCGGGAGATCGACCAAAAGGAGCGGGAGGTGGAGAACCTGTGTCTGAAGCTGCTGCTGCAACAGCAGCCGGTGGCCCGGGACCTGCGGGAGATCTCCGCGGCACTCAAGATGATTTCCGATCTGGAGCGGATTGGGGATCAGGCGGCGGATATCGCGGAGATGACCAGCTATGTGCATCTTCCGCAGGGCAGAAGCTCTCATATTGCGGATATGGCCCGGGCTGTCATTAATATGGTGACAGACAGCGTGGACTCCTTTGTGAAGCGGGATCTGCAGCTGGCCCGCCAGGTCTGTGCCGCCGACGACCGGGTGGATGATCTGTTTATCCAGGTGCGGCGGGAGCTGGTGGAGCTGATCGCCGCCGATGCCTCCTATGGTGAGCAGGGGTTGGATTTGCTGATGGTTGCAAAATACCTGGAACGAATCGGCGACCATGCCACCAATGTAGCGGAGTGGGTGGAGTACTCCATCACCGGAGTGCATCCGTCCAATAACTGAGGGAGCCGTCTGCGGCTTGGAATCTGCTGGCAGTGTACCCGGGCGGATGACACTGGATTGGCGCCTGTCTATACCGGCGCTTCCGGATGTTCTGGGAACGGAATTTGATACAGAAAAGAGGATGACTGTGCTCACTTATGAAGATGTGAAAGACAATGCGGCGATCCGCACCTATATTCAGCGCGCGGATGAGTCTTTGACGGCCCTGGGCTTTACAGAGCACAGCTTTGCTCATGTAACGGCGGTGGCGGAAAAGGCAGGCTATATTCTGGAGACGCTGGGCTATCCTGCGCGGACGGTGGAGCTTGTGAAAATCGCGGGTTTTCTGCATGATATCGGCAATCTGGTAAACCGAGTGGATCACTCTCAGTCCGGCGCTGTCATGGCCTTTCGTCTTCTGGACAATCTCCAGTGCGATCCGGAGGAGATTGCCACGATTGTCACTGCCATCGGCAACCATGACGAGGGTACGGGGCTTCCAGTGAACGCGGTGTCGGCGGCGCTGATTCTGGCAGATAAGTCAGATGTGCGCCGCAGCCGGGTCCGGAATCAGGACCCCAGCACCTTTGATATCCATGACCGGGTAAACTACTCCGTAAAGAAGTCTCAGCTGAAGATCAACGAAGAACATACCCTGATTAAGCTGAAACTGTCCGTAGATACCAAGTACGGCTCTGTGATGGACTATTTTGAAATTTTTATGCAGCGGATGATTCTTTGCCGCAAGGCGGCCGAGAAGTTGGGGCTGCAGTTCAAGCTGATGATCAATGAGCAGCAGCTGATCTGAGACATCCGTGATTCCCAACATGCTGTGAGAATGGACGTTCGAAGCAGGTGCCAGGGAAGCGGGACTCCGTTCAGCGGCTTGCAAAAAATGGGCGGGCCCCGGACAAGCGGGGCCGCTTTCCCATCAGGCGGAAGCGAAAAAACCTGCGGTAGTACCGGGGCTCTGGCGCTGCGGCATAACAAGGAGGCTCAGCCTATGATTTACTTATTGGAAGACGACGACAGCATCCGGGACCTGGTGATCTATACTCTGAACAGTCAGGGGATGGAGGCCCGCGGTTTCGAACGGCCCTCTGCCTTTTGGGAGGCCGTGAGAGAGGAGTTGCCGTCCCTGGCGCTGCTGGATATCATGCTTCCGGAGGAGGATGGCATCTCCGTTTTGAAGAAGCTGCGAAAGGATGGCCGTACTGCAAGACTCCCCATCATCATGCTGACGGCCAAGGGAACGGAGTATGATAAAGTTCTGGGCCTGGACGCCGGAGCCGATGACTATATTGCCAAGCCTTTTGGAATGATGGAGCTGCTCTCTCGAATCCGGGCGCTTGCGCGGCGTACATCAGAGAAGCCGAGTACATACCAATGCGGCTGTCTCTGCGTGGATGAGGGCCGCCATACCGTGACGGTGGAGGGCCACGAGACGGTCCTGACCCAAAAAGAATTTGAACTGCTGTGTCTGCTGCTGCAGAACCGGGGACAGGTATTCAGCCGGGAACGGCTGATTGAACAGGTGTGGGGGTATGCCTTTACCGGTGAAACCCGCACAGTGGATGTCCACATCCGGACGCTGCGGCAGAAGCTGGGACCGGCGGGTGCCTATATACAGACGGTCCGGGGATATGGCTATAAGATCGACGGAGAAGGCTGAAATACATGATGAAAAGACGAATTTTTCGCGCGATTTTGGGTGTGGCACTGACCGTCCTGCTGGCAAGCCTCGTGCTGATTGTGGGGGTGCTCCACGGATACTTCCAGGACCGGGCCTTGCGGGAGCTGTCCCAGGCCACCGCCTACATTGCCCACAGCGTAGAAAATGAGGGGATTCAGTATTTGGAGGGGACACTGCCTGAAACGGACCGAATTACCTGGGTGGCCGCGGATGGCACGGTCCTTTTTGACAACTGGGAGAACCCGGAGACCATGGACGGGCACATCAACCGGGAGGAGATCAGAGAGGCCATGCAGCTTGGCCGGGGGAGTGCGGTGCGCTACTCCGAGACCCTCTCCCAGTCCACACTCTACTACGCCCTGCGGCTCACCGACGGCTCCGTTCTGCGGCTGGCCGCGACCCAGTACTCCGTGTGGATGCTGGTGCTACAGGCGCTTCAGCCGGTGGCCGCCGTGATGCTGCTGGCCCTGTGCCTTGCCCTGTGGCTGGCGGGGCGGCTTTCCAGGCAGCTGGTAGAGCCCATCAACGCACTGGACCCCGGCAGGCTGGAGGATCAGGAGCCCTATGAAGAGCTGGCGCCGCTGGTGCGCAAAATCCGCAGCCAGAACCAGCAAATTGAGCGTCAGATGGAGGACTTGCGCCGACAGCGCCGGGAGTTCGCAGCCCTCACAGAGCATATGAGCGAGGGACTGCTGGTCATTGACAAAGAGACCCGGGTGCTCTCCTACAACGCTGCGGCGCTGCGGCTGCTGCATGCGGGTGCCCCTGCGGAGACGGGGGAGAGTGTGTTGGCGCTGAACCGGGAGGCGGGCTTTCGACGCTGCGTAGAGACAGTTTTGGCCGGACGGCGGTGCGAGGAGCTGATCGAAAGGGATGATGCCTGCTGCCGCCTGTTTGCAAACCCCGTGGAGCAAAATGGAACCCTGACAGGCGCAGTGCTGATTATCATGGATGTGACAGAGCAGGAGCGGCGGGAGGCACTGCGGCGGGAATTTGCCGCCAATGTCTCCCACGAGCTGAAAACCCCGCTGACATCCATCCTGGGAACCGCAGAGATTTTGCGGGATGGCCTGGTGCGGCCGGAGGATGTCACCCATTTTGCCGGAAACATTCACCGGGAGGCGCGACGCCTGATTGACTTGGTCAACGACATCATCCGCCTCTCCCGGCTGGATGAGGGCGGCGCTGTCGGCCAGTGGGAGAGCATCAGCCTGCGCCAAGTGGCGCAGAGCGTGATGGAGCAGCTGCGTCCGGCAGCGGAACAAAAGAAGGTCGCCATGGCTCTGGAGGGAGACTGTGGACTGGTTCGGGGGGTTCCCCAGATTGTAGAAGAGATCATCTATAACCTCTGCGACAATGCCATCGCCTATAACCGGGAGGGCGGCAGCGTGATACTGACCCTCAGCCAAGTCGAGGGCGGGCAGCGGCTCAGCGTGGCCGACACTGGAATTGGGATTCCACGGGAGGCTCAGAACCGGGTATTTGAGCGGTTTTACCGGGTGGATAAGAGCCACTCCAGCGGCGGAACAGGCTTGGGACTCTCGATCGTCAAGCATGGCGCCGCCTACCTGGGAGCGAGGGTGGAACTGGTGAGTGAGCTGGGAAAGGGCAGCAGCTTTACGCTGACCTTTCCTTGTGGAAACACAGACTGCTGAAAAGCGGCTTCAGCTGAAAGGCTGAAGCCGCTTCTTTTCGGTCAGAATAATCCCAGGGCCTTCAAAAGAAAAATCCACAGAAACAGGGTGAGGCAGGAGAGGCCGGTGGTCAAGAGGACGATGCCCCCGGCCAGGTCTGCATCACCGTCCATTTGTAAAGCCATGGTATAGGAGTTGACTGCCACTGGGGTGGCAAAGACCAGCATAACCCCGCACAGGGGAACTCCGCGAAAGCCCAGGGCCACAGCTAGCGAGAGAAAGACCACTGGCGCCGCAAACAGCCGGACCACAGTGCAAACGGTAAGACTTCGGCCGCAGCCCTGCAGCTTCCCAAAGTTCATGGAGGTGCCCATCAGCACCAAGGCCAGCGGCGTGGCGGCCTCCGCCATGCTGGAGATGACACTGTCCAGTACATAAGGGAGTTGAATTTGGAGCAGTTTACAGAGAAAACCGGCCACTGCGCCAAGGACAAAAGGGTTCTTCGCCACACCCAAAAGAATTCTCTTGGGATTTGGGGTACCGCCTCGAAACAGCTCCAGTGCCAATACCGCCAGAATATTGATCAGCGGGACCAACACTGCCAGCATAAAGGCGATATGCCCGATATTCTCAGGACCGAAGAGCGCTGTGGATAGCGGCAGCCCCAAAAGAACGATGTTCGGTCGGCAGAAGGCCTGCAGCATAACACCCTGGGCGGGTCGGCTGGGCTCTATGTGCGGAATGAACAAGAGGCCAAAGGCAAATTCTGCCAGGGTACCAACGACACAGAAGACCAGCAGTTTCCAACTGTAGGCGGAGGCCAGGTCTGTGGAATAGACATTGTAGAACAAGAGGGGGGCCATAAACAATTTGAAACACAGCCCATTGGCTTGCCGGGCTGCGTCGTCAGAAAGAATGTGCAGTTGCTTTGCGGCACAGCCCAAGGCAATGATGAGAAAAAGGGGCAGCACGGCATTGAGAGAAATCACCATGTTTTCCATAAGACGGCCTCGCTTTTGATATACCCGGGACTCCCCAGGATCTTTTTATCACCACTTTAGCACGTGGGAGACCTTCTGTCTATATCAAATATGGACGCACAGCACCGGCCTCATCCCAAGAAAAGCGCTGCGCATCATCATGACGCGCAGCACTGTCCAGGGTATTTGAGAAATTCATCAGGAGAGTGTACTCACATAACGCTGTGGAATCAGTCGGGCTTTCATCATCAGCAGCACCAGAGGCGGTAAAATGACCAGATGCAGAATGATTCCGGGCAGGGTTCCTACCAGATAGGAGCTGGTCCACAGTGCCAGCGAATAGGGTTGGCCGGAGGGGAGATAGAATATGGCCCGGGCAATGCCGCCAGCGATACGGCCCAGGAGCATGGCGGGGACCAGGGCAAGATACAGATCGGCATAGGCGTGTCCGGTGCGGAACCATTTCAGCAGCAAACCAGAAAACAGGCCGTAGACGCACAGCTCCGGGATCATATAGAGAAGCATGGCGGCAGGCGGCATTCCGGAGAGCAAGCTGGAGAGCAGGGGGCCGACAACCCCGCAGAAGGCCCCGTAGGGCCAGCCGCAAAGAAGACCGCACAGCAGCACGGGAATATGCATAGGGGAGAGCGCAGTGCCCATGACAAGGGGATGGAAGGCCAGCGGCAGCACGTAGCAAAGAGCAGTGCAGATAGCGCAGAGACAAATTTTTTTGATGGACGACATCCTAAAACACTCCTTAAAAAGCCGGTTCCACGGCAGAAGATAGGCCGGAATGCATAAAAAAGGTATGCTCTTCCTCTTCTCGAGAAAGGGCATACCTTCCTGGTACACAATTCGGGCGCGGGAAAACGAAAGGATGAGGCGCTTCTGTGCCTCTGGCCGGCTTCGAACCAGCTACTTTTCTATTTTACAATACCCAGCGAACAGATGTCAAGAGAAAATACGTGCTTCTTTCCTGACGTCTGCCAGTTGACGGAGTATCGACACCGCTTCTTGCAAAAGCGCGCTGACACTGGTGTTGGACACACCGGCGATTAGGTTGTCGCAGTGGTTGAAGGGGATCAGAATGCGCTTTGCGCCGCTCTGCCCCACTGCTGTGGCCATGACGGGGGTAATCTCACCCAGAAGGGAGTCCGCGATCACAATACCGATGGGCCCCACAATAACGTCGGCTTTGCGGCAGGCCACCACTACAGCATTTTCTCCGGTGGCGGCATCGTGTGCACCTGCCTTGCGCATGGCGGAGGTGGCCACGCTGTTGGTGCCTACCGCGGTGATCACCGCCTCTGGAATGGTTTGACGGATCGCTGCTACCAGTTGCCTTCCGATTCCACCGCCCTGGGCGTCAATAATCAGTACGTGCATGCTGTCACCTGCCTGTTGTGAAAAATCAAGATTTCTAACCTATGATAGCACGCGGCGGGAGAGATTTCAAGCCGTTTCCGGAGTGGGCGAACGGACCAGACGGAGAATTCGCAGTCTCTAGGGCACTGGTACGCTGCAGAGAGGACAAACCTTTTGCGGCAGAAATTGGACGGCATCATACTTTTCTCCCTGTCCCCATATGGTAGGTGCGGGAGGGGATTTCTGTGCGCCTGTCCATGTTTTACAGTACGCTGCTGCTGACAGGAGTCAACTTGCTGCTGCGGCTGGTGGCTACAAGCTTTCAGGTCTATATTTCCGGTCGGATCGGTGCGACCGGCGTCGGCCTTTTACAGCTGGTTTTGTCAGTGGCCATGCTGGCGGAGACGGCGGGGATTGCCGGGGTGCGGACTGCGGCGATGTACCTGTCCGCAGAGGAGCTTGGGCGGAAGCACCTTGGCATGATTCCCAAGATCCTATCCAGCTGTACGATTTACAGCGTGATCTGTGGCGGAGTGGTTAGCGCGGCGCTATATGGCGGCGCGCCGCTGCTGGCCGAACATTGGATCAATGACCTGCGGACTGTGGGGGCTTTGCGCCTGTTTGCGCTTGTGCTGCCGCTGGAGTGTATCTGCGGGGTTTTACGGGGTTATTTTGCGGCTTCGGAGCGGATTGGAACCCTGGCGGCAGTGGGGATTGGGGAACAGCTTTGCTCCATGGCCGTCACGATGGCAGTGCTCACTGCCTGGGCAGGCAGCGACCCGGCTAGAGCGTGTCAAGCAATCATTTTGGGTAGCGGCGCAGGTACCTGCCTGGCGCTGGTGAGCCTGGGAGTTCTGTGTCCACATACAGACAGAGGGCAGCCCGTGCCGCAGCGAGGTGTTGTGCGCAGACTGCTGCGCATTGCCGTGCCGCTGGCTCTGGCAGACGATTTGAAAGCAGGACTTTCCGCTGCGGAAAAACTGGTAATTCCAAAGCGGCTGATGCTTCACACCGGAACGGAGGCACCGATGGCGGCCTTTGGCGTGGTGTGCGGTATGGTTTTGCCGGTGCTGATGCTGCCGGCAGCCATCCTCTTTGCGCTGGCAGAGCTTTTGATCCCAGAGCTTGCACGGTGTGCCGCAGTGGGCAGCACCCGACGGATTCGCTACCTGACGCGCCGCAGTCTGCGGATGGCAATGCTCTACGGCCTCTGCTGCGGCGGCCTCCTATTTTTGCTGGCGGCGCCTTTGGGCGAAACCTTGTATCACAGCGAGGAGGCGGGGCGGTATCTGATGCTTTTTGCACTGCTGTCTCCCATGCTCTACTGTGATGCGCTGATTGACGCCATGACCAAGGGCTTGGGACAGCAGACTTACTGCGTGCGTTATAACATCATCACCTCGGCGCTGGATTTGCTGCTGCTGTATATCTTGTTGCCCCGTTATGGAATGTACGGCTATTTTCTGAGTTTTTTTGCAACGCATCTGCTGAATTTTGCGCTCAGTATCCGGAGACTGCTAATCGCGGCGCAGATCAGCGTCTCGTTTTATCGGCCCGCCCTGGCGGGACTTTCCACGCTGCTGAGCATCTGGGTGGCCGCGCAGTTCCCGGTGGGGCTTCCCAGAACGGCGCTGTTTCTTGGCATGAGCTGGGGACTCTACTGGGCGTTCGGCGCCCTGCGGCGGGAGGACCTGCAGTGGGCGCGCGGGCTGATGAAAATCCGGAGACCTTAGCGGAAAGCCATGTGGCCCGCTGACCTTTTGGGATTGACACCGTGAGAAAACTCGCACACCGCCGCTATGCGCGGGCGAGCGAGCCTGGTGAGAAGACTCATGCCATTTCGCTCCTCGGCAGGACGGGATACATCATGAGAACGGGCGGCTACGAAAAGCGCATGGGAATCCTCTGCCGATACGCTGAAAAAGATTGTGCCGCAAGGAGCGTTTAGCCGTGTTTGCTGGGCGTTGAGAGAGCGGAAAAGGCCGCCCTTTGGCGGCCTTTTCATTCATTCAATGGAGATGATATAGTAATAAACCGGCTGGCCGCCAGAGAGAACGGCGACCTCGGTATCCGGACAGTGGGTGCGGAACACATCAGCTGCCTGCTGAGCATCCTCTTCAGCGACATCCTCGCCAAAATACAGCGAGACAAATTCCGCGCTCCGGCTCACAGCCTCCGCCGCCAGTTTCGCCAGCAGAGCTTCAATGGAGGTATCCGTACCAAAAAGTTTCCCCTCCTGCAAGGCCAGATAGTCCCCCTCCTTGATGTGGAAGCCGTCGAACTCAGAATCCCGGGCGGCATACGTGATCTGAGCGGTGGTGACAGAGGACAGACTCTGGGTCATGGCCTCTGTGATGCTCTCAGGATCAGGAGACTCAAAGTCTACGTTCATCATGGCGGTGATCCCTTGGGGAACCGTTTTGGTGGGAATGACCACCACATGCTTTTCCGTCAAGGCGCTGCACTGTTGGGCGGCCATGATGATGTTGCCATTGTTGGGCAGGATAAACACGGTTTCAGCAGGAATCTTATCCACGCCAGCCAAGATACTCTCTGTAGAGGGATTCATGGTCTGGCCGCCGGATACCACCTCATCAGCGCCTAGGTCTTTGAACACGGTGGCAAGGCCTTCGCCGGCGCATACGGCCAGAAAGCCGTATTTTTTTTCGGGAGCAGCTACCGTGTGGGCGGATGCTTTCAGGGCTTCGGCATGCTCCAGCTCCTCCTCTACGGCGTCCAAGTCATCGGTGCTCTGGGCGGTTCTGCCGGCTGCCAGGTCCTCGGCCTGGGTACGCATGTTCTCGATTTTGGCCAGCTCCAGGGTGCCATATTTCTGAGCCTCCATCAGTGCCGCGCCGGGAATATCCGTGTGCACATGGACTTTAAAGGCCTCGTCATCCTCACCGATCACCAGACTATCGCCAATGCTGTTCAGATAGGCGCGGAAAGGCTCTAATGGGGTGTTGACCGTTTTGCGAACAATAAAGACAGTGTCAAACGTGAAGGTGATGTCCTCGGCGGAGAGAGCGGCAAAATCAGCTTTGTCCTGAGCGCCGTTATCCTCGGTGATCTCTGGCAAGGGTTCACCCCGCAGCGCGGCAAGCATTCCCTCCAGAATCAGGAGATAGCCCTTGCCGCCGGCATCCACCACGCCGGCCTTTTTCAAAACCGGATTCATATCCGTGGTCTGGGCGAGGGTCTCATAGCCCTTGCGGATTGCCGCCTCCAAAACCTTTTCCAAGTCGGTCTCGCCAGAGCCTGCTGTGTCCACCGCCTCCTTGGCGGCCAGACGGGAGACGGTAAGCACCGTTCCCTCCGCAGGCTTCATGACGGCCTTGTAGGCGGCGGAGACACCCTCCTGCATGGCGGCGGAGAAGGTGGCTGCGTCAGCGGACTCCACCCCCTTGAGCCCCTTGGAAAGGCCGCGAAAGAGAAGCGAGAGGATGACGCCGGAGTTTCCCCGAGCGCCTCGCAGCAGCGCGGAGGCGGTGAGATCCGCGGCCTGAGTCACCGCGGTGGGGGCGGCTTTGCGCAGCTCCGTAACGGCGGTGGAAATGGTCATGGACATATTCGTGCCGGTGTCCCCATCGGGAACGGGGAACACGTTCAAATCATTGATGGCCTGTTTTTGTGCCGTAATAGAGGCGGCGCCGTGCAGGACCATCTGCTTAAACAGCGCGCCGGTGATCTGTTCGTTCATGGCTATGGCTCCCTCCTTACAGGATCATGGAATCAACGCACACGTCCACAGCCCGGACCTGTACGCCGGTGTTCTTTGTGACCACGTAGCGCACCTCATTCATGATGGAACGGCATACCGCCGGAAGGTTGACGCCGTTTTCCACAACAATATGAAGTTCAATGGAGATGGAGTTATCGTCATGATAGGTGATGCTGACGCCTTTGCTCATCGCTTCCCGGCGCAGCAGATGGACAAGTCCATCCGTCATGGAGCGGTAAGCCATGCCTTTAACGCCGAAACAATTGGTGGCAGCCATGCCGGTGATGTTGGAGAACACAGCACTGCTGACGGAGATCTCACCTAGTTCAGATTTGAATTGAATCATGAGAACGTCCTTTCTTTCCCTGTACCGGAAGACACGCCACCGCGCTTTCCGGTTCTGCATGTTATTTGAGAGTTATAGTATAAACGATTTTTTCCAAAAGCACAAGCATGAAATGGCGATTGAAGCAGAAAGACTATTGAAATGTTATGGCCTTTGCCGTAAAATAAGGAGCAAGATCAAACCACTCGGCGCCGCGCAGCGGCAGGGTCCGGCGCCGCGCCCGCCGAGGAGCGGGCTGGGAAGGAGATACAGCATGCGCGTGATTACCGGTTCCGCCCGGGGCCGTCGACTTAAAGAGCTGGAAGGGCAGGAGACCCGCCCAACCACGGACCGGGTGAAGGAGGGGCTCTTTAGCATCCTCCAATTTGAAATTGAGGGGCGGCGGGTTCTGGACCTCTTCGCGGGGACAGGTCAGCTGGGGATTGAGTGCCTCAGCCGCGGCGCAGCTAAAGCGGTCTTTGTGGACCAGAGGACGGACGCCGTCCGGTTGATCCGGGAGAATCTGGCGTTGACAGAGCTGGCAGACCGGGCGGAAGTGATCTGCGGCAGCGCGCTGGACGTTGTGGCCCGCGCCCACGGAACCTTTGACATCATCTTCTTGGACCCGCCTTACCAAACAGGACTTTTAGAGAAGGCGCTGGAACAAATTGCGGCGTTTGACATTCTGAATCCACATGGTATAATTGCAGCAGAGCACCCGGCGGACAGGCCTCCCGTGTCTCCGACGGAGACCTGCCGGCTCCACCGCACGTATCGGTATGGCAAGATTGGCCTGACGATTTTCCGCCGGGCCGAAAATCACAGAAACGAAGGAGAGACCCCATGAGAGCAGCGATCTGTTCCGGCAGCTTTGATCCCATCACACTGGGACACTATGATATCATTCAGCGGGCAGCCGCCTGTTTTGACAAGGTGTGGGTCTGCGTCAGCCCCAACGCGGAAAAGCGCAACCAGATGTTTACGCCGGAGCAGAAGCTCCAGATGGTGCAGGCCGCCGTTGCGGACCTTCCGAACGTGGAGGCGGAGCTGGGACCGGGACTGCAGGCGGATTTTGCCGTGGCTCACGGCGCGCAGGCGATTGTGCGGGGCGTCCGCTGCGCGGCGGATTTTGATGTAGAATACCAGTTGGCGCAGATCAACCGCGGCATTCATCCGGGGCTGGACACCGTGCTGCTGCCGGCAAGTCCGGCCTATCAGCATTTCAGCTCTTCCATGGCACGGGAGATGATCCGCTACCATCAGCCCTTAGAGCGGTATCTGCCGGCGGCGATCATCCCGTTGGTGCGGAGGATCATGGAGGAGAAAGGAGAGTAAGCGCTATGGCAAGCAGCGATGTCAACCGTTTAATTGATATGCTCTATGAGCGGATTGAGGAGGCCAAGGCTCCCGCGCTCAAGCCGGGGATGAGCATCGTGGACCGGGATGAGATGCTGGATCTTCTGGACGAGCTGCGGGCTCAGCTGCCGGTGGAGGTGAAGCGCGCCCAGGAACTGCTGTCGGCCCGGGAGAAGTTTGTGGAGGAGGCCAAACGGGACGTGGACCGCATGATGCGGCAGGCGGAGCTGGAGGCCCGTACGAAGGTATCCGATAGCGAGGTGCTTTATGCTGCCAAGGAAAAGGCGCGACAGATCATTGCCCACGCGGAGGAACGCTCCCGCCTTTTGTATCAGGTGGCGAATGAGTATGCCGAGGATGCGCTGGCACGTACGGAGGAGGCAGTTCAGGCTGCTTTGGATGAGGTTAAGCAGCAGCGGGTCCGGTTCCGGACGGCCTCTGCTGAGCAGATGCAGGAGCAGCGCGCCAAGCTGGAGCAGAAGGCGATCCAATCAGACGACGATGTTTAAATGATGACGTGCGCCCAAAAGAGAATGAAGATCCGCCAAAAATTCATTAAAAATGACGAAGAATATCGGGAAACTTTTTGAAGACTACCTAGATTTTGTATCATAACTTCTAGAAAATGTCCTCCGGCACAACATCTTGTGCCGGAGGACATTTTTGACTTTACGTAAACTGACAAATGGTGGAGGAGATTCCTGGAAAAAATGGCTAAAACACAGAGAATAGCCGGGTTTGACCGACTTTTTGTCGCAAAAAAAAACTTGCATTTCCCATAAAAATTACGTATACTCAAAATACGACGGTGGGGAAAAGTGGGTAACTTAGGTGTTTAAGTGTCACAGCTGCCCCATTTTGTCCCAAGAAGAGGGGGAAAGGGGGACGCACCATGGCGAGGCTGATGGGAAAATCGAATAACAGCATTGACGCCAAGGGACGTCTGGTGATTCCCTCCAATATGCGGGAGGCCTTGGGCGATATCTTTTATGTCACCATTGGCGCCGAGGGCTGCCTGACAATTTATCCCCAAACGAAATGGGAGCAGATGTCCGAAGAGATGGACGAGCTGCCCTATACGGAGGCAAGGGCACTGTCGCTGCTGTATGCCAACGCTGTGGAGTGCGAGCCGGACGGCCAGGGCCGGGTTCTGATCCCCGCCTCCCTGCGCAAGTACGCGGGACTGAAAAAGACCGCTACGATTGTGGGATTGAATACCTTCGCCGAGATCTGGGACGCTGCAGCTTGGGCGGAGCGGGAGGCCAGAATGCTTCAGGACGACGATATGGCCGCCGCTATGGACGCATTGGCGCGGGCCCGCCGGAATCGTGGATAAGTATGGAATTTACACACACTCCTGTCCTTTTGGACGCATGCATCCGGGCCCTGGACATCCACCCTGACGGGGTTTATGTGGATGGCACGTTGGGCCGGGCTGGACACTCCCGGGAGATTGCCCGGCGCCTTACCACCGGGCGGCTGATCTGCATTGACCGGGATCAGGCTGCGATTGACGCGGCACCCTGCCGTCTGGCGCCCTGGCTGGACCGCGTGACCCTACTGCACGGCAATTTCTCGGATTTGGCGGCTCTTCTGGACTCTGCCGGCATTGACCAGGTCCAGGGAATGCTATTTGACCTGGGGGTATCCTCTCCCCAGCTGGATGACGCCTCCCGGGGATTCTCTTACATGCAGGATGCTCCGCTGGATATGCGGATGGATGCTTCCGCGCCTTTGACGGCGTATACAGTGGTCAATACTTGGAGCTATGAGGAGCTGCGGCGGATTTTGTTTGAGTACGGTGAGGAGCGCTATGCACCTGCCATTACCAGGGCGATTTGCCGGACCAGAGAGACCCATGAGATTGAAACCACGCTGCAGCTGGTGGATGTGATCAAAGGGGCAATGCCCCCACAGGCCCTGCGGGAGAAACAGCACCCGGCCAAGCGCACCTTCCAGGCTATCCGGATTGCTGTCAATGGTGAATTGGAGGCATTGCCGCCCATGCTGACGGCGGCGGTGGACAAGCTATCGCCCGGTGGACGACTGGCAGTGATGACCTTTCACTCGCTGGAGGACCGGATTGTGAAGCAGGCGATGGCCGATATGGCCAGGGGCTGCACATGCCCGCCGGAATTTCCGGTGTGTGTCTGCGGCAAGAAGCCGAGGCTGAAACTTCTAACCCGCAAGCCCATGACAGCGGATGAGGCGGAACTAGCGGACAATCCCCGCGCGCGCAGCGCCAAGCTGCGCGTGGCGGAAAAGTGCGGGCCGCAGGGCCTGTGACATGTTTGAACAGGAATTGACGGAGGGGAGAGATTTTTACCATGGCATCAGCAGCCAGAGATTTGCGTTATCGCCAGTCTGTGGACGGCAGTCTTGCGCGGGAGCTGGACTGGGCTGTTCGGGAACGGGAGCTGCGCCACGCTGGCGAGGCCCCGCGCCGGCGGGAACGGGAGACGGAGAGGATTCGTGCAATTCCCCGCGTGGAGCTGCGCCAGCGTCAGCATGTATCGCTGTTTTCTGTTTTCGGTTCTATTCTGGTGATGGGCATGGCGGTTTTGGTTCTGGTCGGCCACATTCAGCTGACGGTACTTTCCTCCGATACGGTAGCGCTGAAGGAGGAGCTGGAAGAGTTGGAGAGTCAGAATGTCATTCTGACCGCCCAGTATGAGCGGATGTTTGATCTGACCACTGTGCGAGAGGCTGCTGAGGCAGCCGGCATGAGCAAGCCCAGCTCCAGCCAAATCTGTTACCTGGATATCTCCGGCGGAGACAGCGCGGTTGTCTATCAAAAGGAAGAAGACAGCGTTTTTGACCGCGTTCTGGCCGCTTTGAACCATGGCGTCTACTCAGTGGTGGAATATTTTCAGTAAGCACTGCACTATACTGGCATGGAATGATACGGCGGGGAGGGAGAAGGCTGCTTCTCGCTCCCCATTTTCTTGAGAGGTATACAAAATTTGTAGGCATGAGCATTCTCGCGGAGAAAAAGGAGGTCCCTGGATGGCAAAGCCCAAACAAAGAAAAAGTGATGCGGCCCGCCGGGCCAATCAAGTGATCCGGAGCCGCACCGTGCTGGTGATGGCCATCCTTGGCGTCATCACATTTGTTGTGCTGTTTTGGAAACTTTATGATTTGCAGATCAATCAGCATGAGGCTATGCAGACCCGGGCGGTGAATCAGCAGACCCGCAGCGCGGTGGTGACGGCCTCCCGCGGGACCATTTATGATCGAAACGGCAACACACTGGCAGTCTCCGCCACTGCGGAGACTATCAACATCTCTCCCAAGGAAATTGCGGAATTTGTAGAGAGCCAGGAGAAAGCTATTGAGGAGGCTGCGGCCAAAGCCGCTGAGAAAGGCGAGAGCTATACGGCTCCGGAGATACGGGATCAGGCATATATCGCCCGTGGCCTCAGCCGGATTCTGGAAAAAGACCAGGCTGATATAGAAAAGGCCATGGAGGATTTGGGCTCCATGTATTACAATGTCCGCAAGAAGGTGGAACAGGAGGTGGCTGACGAAGTCCGCCGCTTCATCAACGGCGAGATTGACGAGGAGGGCAACGCGGTTCCAGAGGACCAGCAAAAAAAGCTGCAGGGCGTCTGGATTCAGCCGGATACCAAGCGGTATTATACTTACAGCACCCTGGCGGCCAATGTGCTGGGCTTTGTCAACGCCGACAATGTGGGCGGGGTGGGCCTGGAGGCGAAATACAACGACGTGCTGGAGGGGACGGCAGGTATGACCGTGACCGCCAAAAACGGCGTGGGAACAGACCTGCTGTACCAGTATGAGCAGTACTATGACGCCGAGAACGGCAACAGCCTGGTCCTGACCATGGATGTGGAGGTCCAGTCCTATCTGGAAAAGGGACTGGAAAGCATGATTGATAAATTTGATGCCGCCAACGGTGCTACCGGCATCGTCATGGACGTGAATACCGGTGCGATTGTCGCCATGGCCTCCTACCCCAACTATGACCTCAATGAACCTGGCGTGGTACGAGATGAGGCGCTGCAGAAAAAACTGGATAAGACCCTGGCAGACCTGGCGGGAAAGCAGTCCGAATATGAGACGGAAGAGGAATATAACGAGGCTGTCAGCAAGGCCAAAAGCGAAGCCATGAATACCCAGTGGCGGAATAAGTGCATTGATTCTACCTATGAGCCGGGCTCCACGTTTAAGCCTATCACGCTGGCCATTGCTCTGGAGGAGGGCGTGGTGAGCAAGAGCAGCACGTTTAGCTGCAGCGGTGCTGTGAGTATTGAGGGGTGGACACTGCGGTGCTCGAAAAAGACTGGCCACGGAAGCCAGAGCCTGGTTGAAGCGGTTGGAAATTCCTGTAACCCGGCTTTTATCAACATCGGCCTGCGGGTGGGAACGGAGAAGTACTACGAATATCTGCAGGCCTTTGGCTTGATGGAAAAGACCGGTGTGGATATGGTGGGAGAGGTCGCCGGCATTTTTACAGATCCGGATACGTTCAACTCACACCAGATCTCCCTGGCCTCCTATTCCTTTGGCCAAACCTTTAATGTGACACCTTTGGAGCTGATCCGGGCCCAGGCGGCCTGTATCAACGGCGGATATCTGTACACACCCTATGTGGTAGAACAGGAACTGGACAGCGACGGCAACGTGATCTACCAGCACGAGGCCACACCCGTCCGGCAGGTTATCAGCGAGGAGACCTCCGCTGTTGTTCGGGAATGCCTGGAATACGTGGTGGCCTCCGGTACCGGTAAGAACGGACAGGTGGCCGGATACCGCATCGGCGGCAAGACCGGCACCGCAGATAAGACAGAGACCCGGAATACCACCAAAGAGGTGGTGGTGTCCTTCATGTGCTTTGCGCCAGCGGACGATCCCCAGTATATCATGCTGCTCACCATGGACACCCCCAGCCGGAATACCGGCGTCTATGTGTCAGGCGGCAACATGGTGGCGCCTACTGCCAGCAGTATCATGGCGGACATTCTGCCTGCCCTGGGGGTGGAGCCGGATTACAGCGCCGACGAGCTCTCCAGCGCGGATGCCGCTGTACCCAATGTAGTGGGCGAGACTGCGGAGAATGCCAAGAGCCGCTTGGAGGCAGCCGGCTTTTCTTGCCGCACGGTGGGAAGCGGAGACACCGTCACGGACCAGACTCCGGCAGGCGGCGCGATTGTACCCAATAATGCTACGATCATTCTCTACCTGGGAGCAGAAAAACCAACGGCGCCTTGTACGGTACCCAATGTGGTGGGGAAGACAGCGGCAGAGGCCAACCGGCTTCTCACAGATGCGGGCCTCATTATGAAGGTCAGCGGGACCACTGCCTCGTCCTCCGGCAATGTGAAAGCGCTCTCCCAAAACCGGGAGGCAGGAACAGAAGCACCGGCTGGCACAGTGGTGACGGTTCAGTTTGGAGACAGCTCCGTATTGGATTGACAAATAGCAGGTTCTGTATGGTTTCCGGCACCATTCTCTGTATACGCGGCGTTTTCAGCTGCCTATAATAACCAATGGCGGCTTGTGCGCCGGATATCAGGAAAGGAACGAATTTCATGAAGCTCAGAGAACTCTTACAGGGAATCCCTGTCATATTTGCCACAGCGGATTTGGATTTGGAGATTCGGCAGGTCAGCTATGACTCCCGAACCACCCAGCCCGGGGACCTTTTTGTGGCCATGGCTGGCTTCGCCACAGACGGTCACACCTTTATCGGAAAGGCCGTGGAGGCTGGAGCCGCGGCGGTGCTGTGTGAGCGGCCGCCAAAGGAATCTATTCCCTATATCCAGGTGAGGGATTCCCGCCGGTCTCTGGCGGTGCTGGGGGCAAATTTTTACGGGCATCCTGCGGCGGATATGACGATGATTGGCGTCACCGGCACCAACGGCAAGACGACCACCACTTATCTTCTCAAGTCCATTTTGGAGCAGGCCCGCGGCGCCAAGGTGGGATTGATCGGCACCAATCAGAATATGATTGGAGAGGAGGTCCTGCCCACGGAGCGGACCACGCCGGAGTCCTTTGCGCTGCAGGGGCTGCTGGCACGGATGCGGGATGCAGGATGCACCCATGTGGTGATGGAGGTCTCCTCCCATGCCCTGGCGCTGGACCGGGTATACGGTATCCACTACGCAGTGGGCATCTTCACCAATCTGACCCAGGATCATCTGGACTTTCACAAAACCATGGAGGAATACTGTGATGCCAAGGCGCTGCTGTTCCAAGCCTGTGACGTGGGCGTTGTAAACGCCGACGATCCCTGGACGGAGCGGCTGCTGCGGCGCGCGACCTGCCGGGTTTATACCTATGCGGAGCAGGAGCGGGCCGACCTGCGGGCTGAGGGGGTTTGCCTGAGCGCGGACCACGTGGCCTTCCGTGCGGTGACAGAGAGCGAAAAAGTTCCGGTCCAGGTCAACATTCCTGGCGGATTCATGGTATATAATACTCTGGATGTGCTGGGAGCGGCTCTGCAGCTGGGAGTCCCCATTGGGCAGAGCGCCGGGATTCTGGCAAAGGTCCCTCACGTGAAGGGGCGGGTGGAGGTGGTTCCCACCCCAGGAAAGGATTATACGGTCCTGATTGACTATGCCCATAGTCCGGACAGTTTGACCAATGTGCTCTCGTCGGTGCGGGGGTTTGCAAAGGGGCGGACCATTGCCCTGTTTGGCTGCGGCGGTGACAGGGATAAAACGAAACGGCCCAAGATGGGGCGGGCAGCCGCCCGGTCCGCAGATTTTCTGGTGGTTACAACGGATAATCCGCGGACAGAACGGCCTGGCGATATCATTGCCGACATCCTGCCGGGTCTTGCGGGGAGCGACACGCCCTATGTGGTGGTGGAGGACCGAGTGGAGGCGATTCACTACTGTCTGGACCACGCCCTGACAGGGGATGTCATCGTTCTGTGCGGCAAGGGCCACGAGACCTACCAGGAGATCGACCATGTCAAGCACCACATGGATGAACGGGAAATTGTGGCGGAGTATTTGAAGGCACAGACATGAATCACTGGGAGCCCGGCATTCAAGATTTTGGCAACGGCTAGGGCCTGGAAATTGGTTGGATTCATTCTGCGCCATTCGAGTCATATGCAGTGTCCCCGCAACCCTCGGAATTTTGCGGGGCCTTAGCAGTGTCATATGGATGAACGGGAAACCACGGCAAATGGCACAGCCGCGCCATCTGGACATACGAAAGGGAGAGAGCTATGGAAATCATATTGCTGGCGTTTGCGGTCAGCTTTGTACTGACATTGGTGATTGGACGGTTTGTACTGGCAGAGCTGCGCAAGCTTAAGGCGGGACAGGAGATTCGTGCAGACGGTCCAACCTGGCACAAATCAAAGGCGGGAACTCCGACCATGGGCGGCGTCATGTTCATCCTGGGTGTTGGAATCACGATTTTTATCTTGGGCTGGGGATATATGTTGGAGGGGCAATTCACCCATCTGTATATTTATCTCTTTGCCTTGGTGTTTGGCATGATCGGTTTTGTGGATGACTACCGCAAGGTACGCCAGCATCAGAACGAGGGGTTGACGGCCAAACAGAAATTTATTTTGCAGCTTGCGGCGGCGGTTCTCTTTTTGAGCCTGATGCGCTATGAGGGATTGCTGAGCAATGAGCTCTATGTGCCCTTTTTCAACGTTGCCTTTACGCTGAATTGGATTCTCTACCTGATTTTCGCGGCCTTTGTCATTGTGGGCTGTGTCAACGCCGTGAACCTGACAGACGGTGTGGATGGTCTGGCAACAGGAGTGACCTTTGTCGTCATGGTATTCTTTACAGTGACGGGCGTACTGTGGAGCGAGCATGGGATGCAGGCACTGTTCCCGGCGGCAATGGCGGGTGGCCTTATGGCCTTTTTCCTGTATAACCATCATCCTGCCAAGGTCTTTATGGGAGACACAGGAAGCCTGTTTCTCGGCGGAGCGGTGGCGGCACTGGGCTTTACCTTTGGCACGCCGCTGATCCTGATTCCGGTGGGCGTCGTCTATATTGCGGAGACGCTATCGGATATCATTCAGGTGGCCTATTTCAAAGCGACCCACGGCAAGCGCTTTTTCAAAATGGCACCGCTGCATCACCATTTGGAGCTATCCGGGTGGAGCGAGACAAAGCTAGTAGTGGTGTTTTCCGGTATTACGGCTGTGTGCTGTGTGCTGGCGTACCTAGGGGTGCGGGCGAGATATTGATAGGCTGGGCAGGAATCTGACCGGGAGGAGGGAAGCCATGAGCCAGCAGCGCAGAACATACAACCAGCGGCAGGCGCTGAGCCGCTATGAAGAGCGCCGGCGCCAAGAGGAGGCCCGACGGGAGATGCTCCAGCGGCGTCGGGAAAAGGAGCAAGAGAGCCGGGAACTGGCAAAGGGTCCCATTGATCTGCCTTTTTGCCTGTTGGTGCTGTTGCTGACGGCGGTAGGCCTTGTGATGCTGCTCTCCGCCAGCTTTCCCTCCGCCTACTATACCACGAAAAACAACGACCCAACCTACTACTTTGTGCGTCAGGGCGTCTTTGCCGTCATGGGGGTGGCGGCCATGTTTTTCATCGGCAAGATCAATTACCAGCGCTTCCGGGGCGTTGCAAAATTTTTGCTATACCTCTCCATCATTTTGCTGGTATTGGTCATTATTCCCGGCAACCCTCTGGCAGTGACCCGCAATAATGCCACTCGCTGGCTGGGAATTGGCGATTTGTTCACCTTCCAACCATCGGAGATTGCGAAAGTGGCGGTGGTGATTTATTTCTCCGACAGTATTTCCAAGAAAAAGGACCAGATGCGTAGCTTTCGCTATGGGATTCTGCCCTATGCCATCTGGCTGGTGGTGCTGGGAGGTCTGGTGGGCTTGGAACCACATCTCTCTGGCGCCATTTTGATCATGGGCGTAGGGGCTGCGCTGATGCTGGTGGGAGGTATCAATTGGGCCTGGGTCATCGGTGCCGTTGGCGCTGCCGGTGCCGCGATGTATCTGGTGTTGTTTGTCATCGGCTACAATACCTCTCGGATCACTTACTGGCTGAACCCGTGGGCGGATGCCCAGGGAGCGGGCTGGCAGCTATCCCAGAGCCTGATTACCATCGGCTCCGGAGGGCTGTGGGGTGTAGGCTTGGGCAAAAGCCGACAAAAATTCCTCTACCTGCCCGAGGAACACAATGATTTTATTTTCGCGATTATCTGTGAGGAGCTGGGACTGATTGGCGCCAGCATCATCATGTTGTTGTTTGCGGCGCTGATTCTCCGGGGTTACTGGATCGCCCTGCACGCGCGCGACCGGTTTGGAAGTCTTCTGGTGGTTGGTATTACCACACTGGTGGCTATGCAGACCTTTTTGAATATTGGTGTGGTGACGGGACTACTGCCCACCACGGGAATCTCCCTACCCTTTTTCAGCTATGGCGGTACCGCGCTGTCCATTCAGCTGGCGGAGATGGGAATTGTCCTGTCGGTATCCAGGCAGATGCGTCCGACAAGGGCAGGATAGAAGAGCGGGGGGAGTGTTCCCCCCAGTCAGGCTGTCGGGAGGGAATCTCCCGGCAGCCTGAACGCCGTTGCGGCACCGCGCTGAGAGCACCATTATTTTGGCAGGGAGAGAATTGGTATGGAAAAGAAATTGCATAAAATGATATTTACCTGTGGCGGAACAGCAGGACACATCAACCCGGCCATTGCCCTGGCACAGCTGGCGCGGGAAAAAGAGCCGACTGTGGAGATTCTCTTCGTGGGAGCGGAACGGGGCCTGGAAAAGGACCTGGTGCCAAAGGCGGGGTATCACTTTCGGACCGTTCACATCTCCAGCTTTCACCGCTCCTTCAAGCCCCATGAGATCAAACATAACCTGATTTCCGCCTGCAATCTGCTGCGCTCCCCCCGGGAAGCCCGGGCAATCCTTCGGGAATTTCAGCCCGATGTGGTAATCGGGACTGGAGGCTACGCTTCCTTTCCACTGGTAAAGGCGGCGGCCAAAGCGGGAATTCCCACCGCGGTCCATGAGTCCAACATGGTGCCTGGATTGACTACAGAAATGCTGGAGCCCTTCGCGAACCGGATTATGGTGGGCTTCGAATCCTGCCGGAAGTACTATAAGCACCCTCAGAAAGTGGCAGTGACTGGCACACCGGTACGGGAGGACTTTTTCGCCCTCACCAAGGCGCAGGCCAAGGAACAATTGGGCGTGAATGACGGCCGGCCGCTGGTGGTCTCCTTCTGGGGGTCTCTGGGAGCCTCTGGCATGAACCAGCAGATGGTAGACTTTTTGGCTCTGGAGGCAGCAAAGGAGCCCTTTCACCATATCCACGCGGCTGGGAGCGGGAATTTGACCGCCCTGAAGCACGCGCTGAAAGAGCGTGGTGTAGTATTGTCGGAGCACCCGGCGCTGGATGTGCGGGAATATATTTACGATATGGCCCGGGTCTGCCGAGCGGCGGACCTGGTGATTTGCCGTGCGGGAGCGTCTACGATCAGCGAGCTGACAGCGCTGGGGGTGCCGGCGCTGATGGTCCCATCCCCCTATGTCACCAACAACCACCAGGAGAAAAATGCCAGGGCGCTGGAGGAGTCGGGCGGTGCGGTGGTGCTGCTGGAGCGGGAGTGTTCCGGTCAGGCACTGTTCCAGGCGGCCAGCGGTATTCTGCGGGATGAGGAGCGCCGGGCAGAAATGGAGCGGTCCATGCTGTCGCTGGGAATTCGGGATGCCGGCGAGCGAATTTGGCAGACGGTGCTTGAAATCATCAAGTAACCAGTCTCCTGCGTTTTCCATAGGATGGAGCGTTGATTCATTCTTGGAAGCGGAGGGAGACATGTATGAGCCAGCTTTTGTTGAAAGGCGGCAGGCATTTGGACGGCGAGGTACAGATACAAGGGGCGAAAAACAGTGTGCTGCCGATCCTGGCGGCCACACTGCTGACGGGGGACGCTGTGGAACTGAAAAATTGCCCCCGGCTGAAGGACGTGGATGCCTCGGTGCGGATTTTACAGACCCTTGGCTGCGACGCCCACTGGGAGGCGGAGAAGCTGACGGTAAACGCCGCGCAGCTCAGCAGCTGTGCAATCTCGGACACGCTGATGCGGGAGATGCGCTCCTCTGCCATTTTCCTGGGGGCAATCTTGGCCCGGTGCGGCCGGGCGGAGATCAGCTACCCTGGTGGGTGCGAAGCGTGATGGGGCCATGGCTGCCGGCTGACGGAAAAGAGAGAAGAAGCATCGTGCGCACAGTGTCTGTGCGCACGATGCTTTTATGGCGCGGATAGCTTGTCCAGCCGCTGCACCGCATAATTAACAAAGCGCTTGACGGCGGGAGACGCCTGACGCAAAGAGGGGAGTGCAATGCCCAGCGTAATGGACTGAGGCGGAGAGAGGGGGAGCTTGGCGACATGGAACTGCCAGCGCTGGGTAATGAGGCTGTTCATAATGCTCATCCCCATGCCTTGCTCAATCAGGGCGGTGGCTGCAAAGTTTTCAAGCGTGGTAAAAGCGATTTGAGGAGAGAGATGGTGGCGGCGGAAGAGAGCTGTCACGTCGTCGTCCTGCCCCAGGGCGGGCATGATGAATTTCTCATACTGGCAGTTTGCCAGGGGATAGGAGGGACTGTGGGCCAGCGGGTGGTCTGCGGGCAGCACCGCCACCATCGGGTCCTCCGCCAGGGGAATCCAGTCATACTCCATGGGCTCCTCATAGCTGCAAAAGGCCAGATCCACCACCTTTTCCTCCAGCCATTTGATGTTTTCCTGACGAATTCCCTCCATCATGCGGATATGGATGCGGGGATAGGCCTCCTGAAAATTCTTGATGACAGAGGGAAGCCAGTGGGTGGCGATGCTAGAATAGGCGCTGATGGTGATATTGCCGATATTCAGTCCTCGGATTTCCGCGGAAATCTGGCTGAGACGGTCCTCCTGCTGCAGCAGGTCTCGCACGGCCAGCAGCACAGTCTCCCCATCAGAGGTGGGGCGAACCCCTTTTTTATCCCGGATCAAAAGCGGAAAGCCCAGCTCTTTTTCCAGCGCGTTGACCAGCTGGCACACGCCGGAGGGGGTATAGTTGATCTTCTCGGCCGCCTTGGAAAAGCTGCCGGTTTCCACAGACGCAACAAATGCCTTGTATCTGGAGTTCTCCATTCCACACCCTCCATCTATATTAAGGATTACTTAAAATAAATCTGATGATTTGTTTATTTACTTTCATATAAAACCATTATACAATATCACCATAGCCAGCGCAAGCTGAATATGGAAAGGAGTCTTTTTATGGAAAAGAAGAGGTTGGTTCCCAAGGCAATTACCTTTGACGTATACGGCACCCTGATTGACTGGGAGGGGGAAATCCGGAAGTATTTCTCGGATTTTATGGCCTCCAAGGGCATCACCAGCGCCACGCCGTATCAGGTTCAGCAGCGCTGGGAAGAGGTGCAGTTCGAGTACATCAAGACCTACCGGCCCTACCGCCAGGTCCTTAAGGATACCATGGCCCTCACCTGCCAGGAATTCGGCTTTGATTTTACCGAGGAGGACTGCGTTGCCTTCTCTGAGTCCATGGCGCACTGGAAGGCATTCCCCGACACGGTGGAGGCGATCAAGGAGCTGCGCAAGTATACCAAGTGCGTCATGCTGACCAACACAGATAAGGATATCGCTCCCGCGACCTTGTCCAATGCCGGCATTGAGGTGGATGGAATTGTCACCGCAGAGGACGCGGGCTGCTATAAGCCCAATCACGGCGGCTTCCTGCTCTCCCAAAAGCTTTTGGGCCTGACTGCCGATGAGATGATGCATGCAGGCTTTGGTTTCAAGTATGACGTGATTCCTGGCAACCAGCTGGGGTATCGCACCATCTGGGTGAACCGGCAGGGCATCGTCCGTCCTATTGACGGCGTCAGCGGAGAACTGCTGCAGTACTGCAAGGAGGATATTCTCTGTGGCGATCTGCAAACGCTGGCCTATATCATCAAGGGCATGCACCAGACCGATGTGGAAAACGGCTTTGCCGATTGATCCCTCTTACCTGAAGGAAGCCGCCGCGCCCATAGGCGCGGCGGCTTCCAAATTTGCGGCTTGCTGTAAGCTGCACTTATCCAAGGGGCAATCCGCTGCTCTTCACGATGGGGTGGAAGTCTCAGGGTTGTCAACTGGAAAAACACGAGAGCGCCCGCCTCCGGGCGCTCTTTTTGATAAATCACACAATTCGAGTTTCCACAGTGTCAACACCACACCACTGCCGCAGCAACTGGGAAAACCGATCCAGCCAGAGCTCCAGATCCCCTTTGCCGTCAAAGGTGTACAAGACGCTGAGAATGCTCCGGCGGCCTTTTTGAATCATGGCCCGCTGGCTGTCGCTGGTAGGGTTGCCGAAAGGACCCAGTGCATCGCACAGGGTGGGGAGATATTCGATATTGACACTGGCCTTTCCGATCCCCTCGTAGTGGACGCCCTCACCGGCCCGCGCCAGGATGACGTCTCCCTGAAGCTGGGAGACATCATAGGAGCCAATGGAATAGCCGGAGGAGACGGAGATCAGGTTGTTGATCTCCACCACGTTGTTGATATGGTACAGACCGTTGCTTTTAACGATGCGGCGGAGCATGGCCTCCGCCGCGTTGCGGTACTCGTGGGGAGATTTCCCCAGTGCTTTGTAGGCGCTGCGGGTGGCGGCGATATGGGGGATCTGAGCGATGCTGTCCAAGGTGTGGCATTCAGAGAGCTCCCGCAGGGTGTGTTCAAAGAGCTCCAGCAGAGCGGAAGAGCTGGGCGCCACCTGGGCCTCATATTGTAAAATGCCAAGTGCTGCCTCCGGACATCTGGCGCGGACCTCTTCGGAAATGGATATGTTCATGAATTGTCCTCCTGTATCAATGGGAGCGCAGAGGCGTTCCTCCCTGCGCTGGCCCTTCACTCAAACAGTATTATACAAGATTGGATTGCTTGTACAAAACAAAAAAATGTAAAAATGGTTTGAAGAATTTCTTCAAACGGGAATGACGGGTGCAGGTCTGGTAAGAAGCTATTATCTCTCCCGACTGTGGGCACCGCTGGGGAAAAAGCCACGGAAGAGCGCAAGGCAGGGGTTGGTGTTTTGCGGGCGCCACATGGCCTCAATAGGCATGGGGACACGAATATCGGCCAGAGAGACGCAGCAGGCATCGGGATGATAGGCCAGAGTCGCCTTTTCCGGCAGTAGGGAGACGCCATGCTCCAGCTGAACAAGAGTCATCAGAGTCTCTAAGCGGTTGGTTTCCATCAGATTGGCAGGATAAAAATTCCGCTGACGGTAGAGTGTCTGCAGCAGCTCGAAATAGCTGGGATTTTCAATCCTGCTGATTTGAAGAAAGGTCTCCCGGCTGAAGTCCCGCAGCCTCAGCTCCTGACCGCCTGCTATATAGCCCTGCAAAGCGCCTTTTCCCAGGAAAAGGGCCATTTGATCTACAAAGATGGTCCGGCTGAGCAATTCCCCACTGTAGGGCGAGCCCTCACGGATCAGGGAATAGGCAATGCCCAGGTCCAGACCTCCTGTAGAGAGATGCTGGATCAACTGGCGCGCCCCCAGTTCTTCTACGGAGACCTGCACGTTGGGATAGTGTTTGAAAAAGCGATCCAGAATGGGAGAGAGCACCACACGGGCGGAACCCTGATATCCCACCTTGAGAAAGCCGCGGTCCCCCTCCAGCAGGTTTTTGGCGGAGACCAGAAATCTGGCGCTGGCGGCACAAATTTCACGGGCAACTGGCAGCAAGTGGAGGCCGCTGGGCGTCAGAGTGACGTGTTTGCGGTCTCTGATGAACAGCTGCAGGCCCAATTCGTCCTCCAGGTTTTGAATATGCCGGCTGAGCGATGGCTGAGAGAGATACATACGTTCCGCGGCCGTGGTGAAGTTGAGCGTTTCAGCGGCTGCTACAAAGCACTGGATTTGCTTGAACTCCATAGTCCCACCTCTTCCGGGAGGCGCCCTCCTGATGGGCACATTATTTTCCTTGGATACTTGTATTATAGAGAAAGTGCATAAGAAAATCAAGAGTTGATATTGGACAAAACGCATATGACAACTGATAATAATAACAGTTTTTATAGCAAAATCTACGACAAAAATGAATAAGAAATGAGGGAAATGAAGTGGATGTGTCAACACGAGTCGACAGGCTGCGGGAGGAAATGCGCAGACAGGAGATTGGCCTTGCGCTGATTTTGGGACATGAAAACATGTTCTATTACAGCAATTACAAGGCTATCATTTACTCCCGCCAGATCATCATTACGGTGGACGAAAAGCGGGTCAGCGCCATTGTTCCCGGCCTGGAGGAGGACCATGCCAAGGCTCATGCCACGGTGGACCAGGTTCTCGTCTACTATGAGCACCCGGAAAAGGTGGCTCAGGGCGGCAGCTATCAATACTTCCTGGACGGCATGCTGGCGGAGTTGCCCAAGGGTGCCCGTGTCGGTGTGGAGTTGGGAGCTATCCCCATGGGCATGGCTCTTTACATCCAAAACCAGGGGTTTACCCTGTGCGATATCGGCACTTTTATCCAGCATGAGCGCTACATCAAAAGCGCTGAGGAGATCGCCATGATGGAAAAGGCAGGCGACCTTGTCAGCAAGGCCATGGCCGCGAGCCTGGAACAGGTCCGCCCAGGCGTCACAGAGATGGATATGGACCAGTTTGGCAACGCCTTGATTATGGAGGAGACTCCGCGGCTCTACCCGGGTGCCACGCTGGACATCTTCGTGATGTCTCCCGGCGGGCTGGCCCGCACCAACATGCCTCATGTATTCTCCAATACCCGGAAATATCAGGAGAATGAGATCGTGCTTCACAGCCGTCAGGTGGGGCTGGACGGCTATCGGGCAGAGATTGAGAGGACATTCTTCCTGGGAAAGCCTTCCGACAAACAGCGGGAGGTATTCCGGGTGATGACCGAGGCTCAGCAGACCATGCTGGACGGCATCCGGCCCGGTATGACCGCTGGCGAAGCGGATGCTCTGGGCCGCCGGGTGATCCAGAAAGCGGGGCTCGGAGAATACTCCAACCACCGCTGTGGACACGGCATCGGCCTGGGGCTGCATGAGGAACCCTATCTGCGGTTTGACAATGACCTGGTCCTGGAGGAGGGCATGTCTTTCTCCATTGAGCCAGGCATCTATATTCCAGAGCTTGGCGGTTTCCGCCACTCTGACACCGTGATTCTGACCAAGGGCGGCAGCCGAAAGATTACCCAGTGCAAGCGGGAACTGGAGGAGCTAATTTTCTGAGCAGGGACACACCACCTACGTGGATGATAAAAAAATCAAGAAGGGAGGAGCGCGCATATGAAATTCAAGTACGTGGAAAACGATCCCATGGACCAGGTACCGGCTCCTGTGGGGAAAATGGTTCTTACGATGGTGGGATGCATCGGCTATATGGCGGTGTATCTGCTGATTTGGTGCGCAATCTACGGCTGGCGGCCGTAACGCGCGGATAAGACAGAAAGGAGAAGTGTTATGGGCCCTAAGATCTTTGCACTCATTGTGATCCTGGTGTTCTTCGCTATGATGATTGGAATCGGTTTTTACTACAATAAAAAAGGACAGGCCGATACGAACTCCGACGACTATATCCTGGCAGGCCGGAAGGCGCCGCTGCTGATCGTGGCGGGTTCTTTGTTTGCCACCTGGGTCAGCTCCGCCACGGTCATGGGCTATGCCGGCAGCGGCTTCACCGTGGGGCTGGGGGCGTATTGGTCCGGCGCCAGCTTCATTGCCGCCACCATGTGGATGGGCATCTGGATAATTCCCCGCCTCCGCAAGGCGGGCATCACTACGGTGCCGGAGCTGTTCGAGCACTACTTCGGACCGGCCCACCGGTTGGTAGCGCTGCTGCTGAGCCTGGGACGCGACCTGGGCGTGATTGCCTCCATCTCCATTGCCCTGGCACAGATTTTCCAGTCCCTGTTTGGCATCAGCCAGCTTGCCGCGCTTTGCATCACGGTGGGTGTGGTGCTGGTGTTCACAGCTTCCGGCGGCATGTGGGCTGTGCTGGTAACGGACACCATCCAGTCCGCTATGATCATTGTGGGCTCTGTGGTCCTGATTCCTCTGGGCATCTGGAAGGCAGGCGGTTTTGCGGCATTTTGCGCGCAGGTTCCGGCCACCCATGTCAATCCTGTTTCCGCCGGTTTCTCCCAGACACTGGGATGGATTTTGCTGGGGTGCTTCATTTCCTTCGCCTATCAGACCGTGCTGCAGCGGGGGCTGGCAGCCAAGGATGACGAGACTGCCAAAAAGTGTTTCCTGTACGGCGGCGGCATGGCAATGCTGTGGTACATCACCCCCTTCATGGTGGGGATGGTGGCCAGGGTGGTTTATCCCACCATCAACGCCTCTGACGCCTACCTCACCATGTGCAATATCCTGGGACCATATGCCGGGGCATTCTTTGTGGTGTGTCTGATGGCGTCCTGTATGTCCACCATCAGTTCCTGCATTCTGACTACCACGGCCAACATCACCCTGGACGTCTACAAACGGTTCCTCAACCCGAAGGCATCTGACAAGCAGGTAGTCAAGCTGCAGAGAATTTGCCTGTTCGTCATCGTGATCGTCTGCGCCTGGGTGGGGAAGATGCTGCCCTATATCCTGGAACTATTCTGGATAGGAGGCCGGATTATGGCCTCTGGCCTGGCGCCGGTGTTTGTGGCAATCATCCTCTGGCCAAGAGCGCGCCGCGCACCAAAGGCAACTCTGCTTGCAATGATTTGCGGCGCCGCATTCAATATCGCGGCTCAGGCCTACCAGAGCAGTGCATTTGCTGCCATGGGAGGACAGAACGACGTGGTCACTCTGTTCACGCTGGACCCGGTGCTGGCTGGGCTGCCCGCCTGCTTCGTGGTGCTGATTGTGGGCGTCCTGCTAGAGACTCGGGGCCAGACCCGGGAATACCTGCTGCAATATAAAGCAGACTGACAAGAGGAGGAGATGCTGTGATTTACATCTTTGAATTTGACATCGTACCCGGAAAAACAGATGAGTTTTTTGACTTCATGAAAGCCGAGGGCGCGCCCTTCTGGACACAGTTTGAAGAGGTGGACAAATACGAGGTTTTTATGAAGCTGGGGGGCTCCCCCTTGTATGAAGGCCACGTCTACTTTAAAAGCTTCGAGGATTTCGACAAGGTTCGCAGTCATCCCGACTTTGGCAAGGTTGCCAAAAAGACTGCCGCCTATGCGGTCAATATGCAAAGAAGGTTCCTGATGGAACAGGTTACTTACGAGTGAACCAAAAGACGCCGGCCCCGGATTGTTCCGGGGCCGGCGTCTTGGCGCGTGGGAAAACTTCTGTCGAGAGGCGGAGAATCGCTGCGATTTCCCCACGCGCATGAGAACGGAGCGTTTACAGCTGTCCCGCATAAATGCAAACCACCCTCATATGGATAGATATGGGGGGAGGCGTATTTTATGGAGGAACACAAGGCGCACGGAAGAGAACGTGTGGAAAGAGAGGTGGTGTTTGTTCCTGGTGGAGAGATTTTACAGACTCCAGAAGCGGTTGTCGAGCAGGTGCTGCTCAGGCTGCTGCGGCAGATGACAAAATGGGGAACTGAAAATCGAATGGAAGCGCAGATTCGAGAGATACGGAAGGGGACCACGGAGTGAGGAGGCTGTCATGCATAAAACTGTGGACCGCCGGCCGGTGCTGATCTACTGCCGGGAGAGTCGGGATGAAAATGGTGAGTCCTATGAGCGGATTGAGACTCAGCGGGACATCCTGCTGGACTTTTGTCGGCGGCGCGGGCTGGTAAATGTGGTGGATGTGATCCTGGATGACGATACCTCCGGCACCAGCTTCCGGCGGTTTGATCCGGTGATTGAACGTGTCCGGCAGGGAGAGATTCAGGTTCTGGTCTTTAAGGATGCCTCCCGCCTGGGCAGAAATTTAAAGGAGAGCCTGATCTTTGTAGACCTGGTGGAGAGCTGCGGTGCGGAAATCCTCTTTGAGAGCGAGGAATATAACGAGGATTTTTTTCCGCTCAAGGCGTGGTTCAATGAGCAGCGGGCCAAGGAGGATGGACAGAAAATTCGCCGTGTGCTGCGGCACAAGATGGAGGCTGGCACCCTTTTGATAAAACCATTTTACGGCTACAGGCCGGGAGAGGCCGGCAGACTGGTGCCGGACGAACAGACCGCCAGCGTGGTCCGGTGGATTTTTCAGCAGGCACAGCTGGGGCGGGGGAGTGGGGAGATCGCCGGGGCACTGAACCGGAAAGGACTCCCCACGCCGTCCCAGGCCGCGGGATATGAACATGCCGCTGCCTGCTGGAACGCCCAGCACATCCGCCGGATCTTGACAAATTCAGTGTATGTGGGCACGATGGTCTACAACCGCACAGGCCGGAAGAGCTATAAAAATAAAACCACCATTCGCCGCCCGGAGACAGAGTGGATTATTTTGGAGAACCACCATGAGCCGCTGGTTCCCCGGGAGCTGTTTAACTCTCTGCAAAGACCCGCCCGCCGTCAGGAGCGGCGTACTGCCGTGAGCCGGCCTTTTTCGGGCCTGCTGCGCTGCGGAAGATGCGGAAGCCCCTTGGTTCTCCGAAGTCGGAAAAACCGGCCGGACGCGTATATCTGTGGGAAAAACCATCGGGAGGGCGCCGTCAGCGGCAGGGACGGCTGCACACCGCACCATGTGCGGGAATCTGTGCTCTATGAGGCGGCACTGAAATACCTGGAGCGGCTGCTGCGCTCCTCCAGTCTGAATCCGGAGGCCATCGCGGACAGGCTGGACAGCGGGGAGCGGAACCGGAGGACGGAGCTGGAGAAGAAACTGGGGCGGGTGCGGAACATGATTGACCAAATGTATGACGACAGGCTCAGAGGTGTGATATCAGAGGAGCTGTTTGTCCGAAAATATGCCTCCTGTGTCGCTGAAGAAGAGACGCTGGAGGCTCAGCTGCGCTCCGTTGCAGCGCGGCGGCCAGGGCAAAACCAATTGACAGGGATTCGGCTGGACGATATAATATTACATTTAGATAAGAGAATTTTGACCAAGGAACTGGCAAGAACGCTTTTTGACCGCATTCTGGTCTATGAACCGGGGGAGCTTCCCGCAAAGGCGCCATTTGCCATGCCGGAGGAACTCCAAGTGCGGGTTCAAACTTGCGGCGGCATTGTGTTTGTGGAAAACATGGCATCTTCGGCACCACAGAGTATCACACCGGGGTGGGTGTGAACTGGGACCGCGGCCCATCGACCTGCATCTGTCAGGATTGCGCACGCTGGGAGCGGAGATTGATGACACCGGCGGCATGCTCCACTGTCGGGCAGCGCGGCTGCGGGGCAGGGAAATTGTGCTGAGTCTGCCCTCTGTGGGGGCCACAGAGAATCTGATGCTGGCTGCCTGCGGGGCGGAGGGAACCACCTCCATCTGCAATGCTGCCAGAGAGCCGGAGATTACAGACTTACAGAATTTTCTAAACGCCTGTGGAGCCCGGGTATCCGGCGCAGGAAGCACCACCGTGGTGATTGAGGGCGGACACAAGCTCCATGGATGTACGTATACAGTGATGCCGGACCGCATTGTAGCGGGCACATATTTATGCGCGGCGGCAGCTGCCGGCGGGACGGTCCTTCTGCAGGGGGCCAGGGAACAGCATCTTGCCACAGTGACCGCCGTACTGCGGGAGGCCGGGTGTGACATTGTTTCAGACAGCGCAGGGATTGCGTGTGTCTGCCGGCGCAGGCTACGGGCGGTTCGGCCTGTGCGGACCGCACCCTATCCTGGATTTCCCACCGACGCGCAGGCCATCCTGATGGCGGCGCTGCTGCGCAGCCGGGGAGCGACGGTGTTTGAGGAAAATATTTTTGAAAACCGCTATCGGCATGTAGATGAGCTGGCCCGCATGGGGGCGGACATTCAGGTGTCCGGCCGCACAGCGGTAGTGACCGGTGTGGAGACTCTGCGGGGCGCACCGGTGCGGTGTACGGATCTTCGGGGCGGCGCGGCACTTTGTGTTGCGGCGCTAGCGGCAGAGGGGGAGACCCGCATTGCGGAGATTGGACACATTGACCGTGGCTATGAGAGGATAGAGAGGGATCTGCGGGCCTTGGGCGCGGAGATCGAACGAATTGAGTAGTCCGGGCTGATCGACGGACGGAGAAGGACGGAAAAATCCACTGCCGGGATTACAACATCTTGCAATCGACAGACTTTTCCTGGCAGGTGAAGTACAATCAAGGAGGGTTTCCGCGAAAGCAGGTCTTTTGCGGATGAGGTGGAAGAACATGGGCAGATATTCAAAACGAAGACGACGCAGGGGAAGCTCCGGCTTTCTCTATAAGCTGCTGTCCGTGTTGGCAATCTGCGGCTGTCTCATCGCGGCGCTGACGCTGTTTTTCCGGGTGGACACTATTGCGGTCAGCGGCCAGGGCCGCTATACGGCTCAGGAGATTCAGGCGGCTTCCGGTATTCAGGAGGGTGACAATCTGCTGCTGCTGAACAAACACAGCGCTTCAGGGAATATTTCAGAAAAGCTGCCCTATATTGAGGAAATCCGGATTCACAAGCGCCTGCCGGATACGCTGGAGATTGAGGTGCGGGAGTGCACCGCGCCGGTGGCGGTGGTGCAGGATAACATCACATGGCTGATCAGCGCCGGGGGCAAGAGCGGCAGAGGCAAGATCGTAGATCAGACAGATGCGTCGGCGGCTGCCAATTACGCGGTGGTGTCCGGCTGTACGTTGCTGGCCCCCTCCGTAGGGGGAGAGGTCGTCCTGGCCAGTGAGTTCAGTGTGCAGCAGGAAAGCCTGCTCAGCCTGCTCTCTGCGCTGGATGAGGCAGATATGCTGGGAGAGGTGGATGGCATTCATCTGGACGATCTCTCCGTGATTCGAATGGACTACTTGGGGCGTTTCACCGTAAAACTGCCCTACAGCGCGGACTATGCCACCAAGATGAAAATTTTGAGCATGGCGATTGAGAGCGACTACGTCCAGGACAATATGACCGGCACCTTTGACATGACCCGGGAAGACGGCAGAGTATATCTGGATCAGAGCACCCGATAGACGGGCCGCGGAGACAACTGGGAACAGGAGCTGATTTGAATTTTTTGAAAAAAATCCAGGAAAACGCTGTGGGGCACTTGACCAAAGCGAGAAAGTGTCATACAATGAACAAGAGCATCTTTACACAGGATATTGTATAAATCTGTGGGTATTTGCGCCCATTTCTACAAATGATAGCAGGAGGCACCACTATGGCATTTGGGTTGGAGACCGGTCCTGACACCGTTGTCAATATCAAGGTCATCGGCGTGGGCGGCGGCGGCAACAATGTGGTGAACCGCATGGTCCGCTCCGGCACGAAGGGCGTGGACTTTGTGGCAGTGAACACCGATAAGCAGGCGCTGAATGTATCCAGCGCTACCTATAAAATTCAAATTGGAGAAAAGCTGACCCATGGCCAGGGGGCGGGGTCTGACCCGGAGGTGGGCCGCAAGTCCGCGGAGGAGAGCCGCCAGCAGATCGCCAAGGCACTGGAAAATACAGATATGGTTTTTATTACTGCCGGCATGGGAGGCGGCACCGGCACGGGCGGCGCGCCAATTGTGGCAGAGATTGCCAAGGAGATGGGAATCCTGACCGTGGCCGTGGTCACAAAGCCCTTTGGCTTTGAAGGCCGCCGCCGGATGCAGCAGGCGGAATCCGGCATTGCAGAGATGAAGGATAAGGTTGATTCTCTGGTCATTATCCCCAATGAGCGGCTCAAGCATGCCACGGATCAAAAAATTACCTTTGCAAATGCGTTTGAGATTGCGGATGACGTGTTGCGTCAGGCAGTACAGTCCATCTCCGATCTGATTCGGGATACCGGCTTTATCAATCTGGACTTTGCCGACGTAACTGCCATCATGAAAAACGCCGGCATGGCCCATATGGGCGTGGGCCGGGCCGCCGGCAAGGGTAAGGCGGAGGAAGCCGCCCGCATGGCGATTTCCAGCCCGCTGTTGGAGACCTCTATCGAGGGAGCCAAGGGCGTGCTGATCAATGTCACCGGCTCCATGGATATTGGCCTGGAAGAGGTGGAGCAGGCCGCCAGCTTGGTGCAGGCTGCCGTCCACCCCGACGCGCTTACCATTTTCGGTGCCCAGTTCGATGAGACATTGGATGATGAGATTCGAGTCACGGTGATTGCCACCGGATTTGATAAGCAGCCCGGTGAGCCGCTTCCAAAGATATCCAGTAAAACTCCGGAGGACGAAGGTGCCGCTGTGCCGGGACCGATGCCCCTCAAGGAGGATGATGTGGAGAAGAGCGAGGAAGCTGACCCCTTTGATGATATTTTCAAAATTTTCAATAAGCGGGATTGAGGCTGATAATCAAGATGATTGGCACGGAGCTTTCTCCTCAGAGTGTCAGTGACATGTACTACATGGCAGGAGTTATCCGTACGGCGGGAAGTGCGATGTGGTAAAAATGAGGAGAGCATTCCTTTGATTCCCGCTCTGATAAAATATTGGAAAACCTCGTGGGCTTTTGCCTGCGGGGTTTTCATTTTTCGCTGGAGATATAGAGAGGCAAAGGTTGACATGGGACTGTTGGCGGTTTTTGCTTTGCGTGATTTCGCTGCGGCTGGCAGATGATAAACGTGCCGGCATTTGTCGGCGATGATTTTGAAACGGGGTGATTTTTCATTGTATGAACCTTCGCAAAGCGCAAAGCGGATGCTGCGTGGCGGGACGGCATTGCTGCTGGCGCTGCTGTTGTGCGGCGCCGTTGGGGCTGGCGCAGCTGAGATGACAGACACCCGTATGCTGGTGCCGGTCGGTCATACCGTGGGCATCAAGCTTTTTTCCCGTGGCGTCGTGGTGGTCAAGCTCTCCGAAGGAGGAACTCCAGCCAAAGCCGGCGGACTCCAGACTGGAGACGTTATTGTAAAGTGCGCGGGCAACAGCGTGACCTCCACAGAACAGTTTCAGTCGCTCCTGCAAAAGAGCGGCGGAGAGACCACAGACCTGCAGGTGAAGCGGGATGGCAGCAGCGTGACACTCTCCGTGGAGCCAGAGCAAAATGAGCGGGGAGTCTATGGGATTGGTGCTTGGATTCGGGATAGTATGGCTGGGATCGGTACCATGACCTACTATGACCCGGCCACAGGCGCCTTTGGTGCGCTGGGTCATGGAATTGCGGATGTGGATACTGCACAGCTGATGCCTTTTTCCAACGGTTCCATTTTGCCTTCAACGGTCAAAGCCGTCAAAAAGGGAGAAAGCGGCGCTGCTGGGGAGCTGAGAGGCGATTTTGATTTGACCGGCGATTTGGGTGATCTCTACGCGAACACCAGCAACGGAATTTTCGGCATCTTGGAGGCCGATGACTACAGCCCGGTGCTTGGGGACGCGGTCCCCGTTGGCAGAGCTCAAACAGGACCGGCGGTCATACGAAGCAATGTGCAAGGGGACACCGTGGAGGAATTTGATATTGAAATTGTCAGCGTGACGTCCACTGGCTCCGATGGGCGAGATATGGTAATTTCCGTTAAGGACCCTGATTTGATTTCCGCTACCGGAGGAATTGTCCAGGGGATGAGTGGAAGCCCAATCCTGCAAGACGGACAGTTGGTAGGCGCTGTGACCCATGTGCTGCTGAACAGCCCCCAAAAGGGATATGGAATCTCCATTCAGAGAATGCTTGCAACAGCTGAAAGCGTCGCGTAAGGCACCGTGTCCACTGTTATAAGGATGTGGAAATTTTATTAAAAATATGCCGCGTGCCATTGCGTGCTGCACGAACCATAGCCCTGATTTGAGAAATACAATTTGCGGCAGCTTTTGAAACGCAGATGGACTGGGCCCGGTTCTCCCAAGGGTGGGAGAGCCGGGCACTTTTTCCACAACCATCACAGAAGACTGGCGTATTTACCAGATTTTGAACTTGTGTATGGCGGAGATTTTTGCTAAAATAATCACAATGGCTCACTTTTTGCGGTTTGACCCGCTTGATAAGACATAGAAACGGGAAGGAAAATCGTAGAAGACTAAGGCATACCAGGAGTTCACGCCCTAGGAGGAGCCGGGGGAATGCCAGTAGGAGAGAAGGGGAGAGAAGGATATGAATTTTCGACAGCTTGAATACATTTTGGAAGTTGACCGATGCGGATCGATCAACAAGGCTTCACAGACGCTGTTTGTCTCTCAGCCCGCCATCAGCTCCGCGGTTCATGATCTGGAGGCAGAGCTGGGGTTTCCGGTGTTTGAACGGAGTTCCAAGGGGATTACCAGCACAGCGGAGGGAAAACGGTTTATCATGGCCGCCAGACAAATTGTGGACCAGTGGAATCAGATTCGCAGCAGCCACACCCATGGCCAGACTGAACCACCCCTAGTGCTGCGGATTTCCAGCGGGCGGTATTCTTTTATGTCGGCAGCGGTGATTCGGTTTTATGAGCAGGAGCTGCACAAGCACTCCCGTTTTTCCCTGTATATCAATGAGAGCGGAAATGCGGATGTCGTGCAGGATGTATTTGGTCGCAGAGCTGATCTTGGCTTTATCCATGTAAAAAACGCAGATGAAGAGGCATGGAAAAAACGGTTGGAGGCCAGAAATATGGAGCATATTTTTTTGTTCCGGGCCTATTCCTGTGTGACGTTCCGAAAGAGTCATCCGCTGGCGCAGAGAGAATCTTTTTCCATAGAGGATATCTATGCATATCCTCAAGTTCGTACCACCAGCAAAATGACAGAGTACTGTAACTACGACGCTACACAGCCGTTTGCCAGTTATGAAAAGTTTGAGAAAAATATCTTTACCAATAACCGCTGTACGCTCTACGATGTTCTTTCCAGAACAGATGCGGTTTTTCTAGGGATTACAGCCCATTATGTCACAGAATTTCATCCGGATCTGGTGACAATTCCCATCAGAGGAGATGGAGCTGCCTGGAATATTTACTGCGTACGTCTGAAGGGGAACCCGCCGCATCCATATGCGGCGCGCTTTATCCACGTTTTACAGACGCTGATTCATGAAAAAGACAAGCCGCTGCCTTTTTAAAAAAGAGCGGATATATTTTTGTTCAGTGACTGTAAAAGCTGCCGGTAACTGCTATGGGTTGGCTGATAGGTGATTCATATATAGTAATTTTTAAGGGCCTGCAAATATCATTTTTGTAGCATAGCCGCCTCTCTATCTGGAGAGGTGGCTTTCATTTTTGAGGGAGTAAAGAGGTGGTTTTCATTTAAGGAGATTGTTATAACCACTGGTTATAACGGCGCTAAGAAAGCGGGATTACAAATTTAATAGGCATTATGATATGATGCGTATAAATAAGAAAGAAAATATTTGTGCGTTATAGACAAAATCGGGCGCGAATTTTGGCGAAAACGCAGCTCGACCCGTATGTGTATTTCACCTGAAAGGAAGGAAACATATGAAGAAGATGCCTGTACTGCTGACGTTCGATGTGGACGGAGAATGCCTGTGGCGCTGCCGGGACCCGAAAAATGCTGAACGGCCAGTCATTCTGTCCCAGGGGAGATATGGCCCGGAGAGCGGCGTGCCCCGCATTTTGAGCATGCTCAGAAAACATGGAATTCACGCGACGTTTTTTGTCCCGGGTTTTACCGTGGACGAATATCCGGATATGGTGCGTCAGATGGACGCGGAGGGGCATGAACTGGGCAATCACAGCTGGAGCCACACCTATCCCGACAATATGTCCGGCTATGACGAGGAAATGAAGGAGTACTTGGACTGCAGCGACATCATGGAAAAAGTTGTTGGTTATCGGCCCAAGGGCTACCGCTCTCCCGCGTGGGAATTCAGTCCTTATACACTGGACATTTTGGAGCAGCATCTGCCGGAGATCGCATATTCCAGTAACATGATGGACACGGAGCGCATCCGGTATTTGACGGTCAATGGCAGAAAGACCAAGCTGGTGGAGCTGCCCATCCACTGGGTTCTGGACGATGCGGCTTTCTGGCTCTATAGCGTCCGGACACCTGGAAAGTGTATGCAGCCTCTAAGCGCAGTCAAGGAGTACTGGCAGGAGGAGTTTGACGCGCTGCTGGCGGAGTTTCAGGCAGAGGTGCGGGAGAGCGGTGATTCTGATATCTGCTTTGTGCTGACCTGCCACCCGCAGATCATCGGCCGTCCCGCGCGGATGAAGATGCTGGATGAGTTTGTACAGCATATGCAGGACACCAATGCGGTGGAGTTTATGACTGGTTTTGAGGCGGCGGACGCCTTTAGAAGGGCGCATCCGATTCGATGACAAAACGAGGAGGAGAAAGATGATGAGTGCCAACAAGTTTTTATCAAATTTGACCATGAATTACCCGGTGTCCGGCATTCGTGCCATGTTTGATTTGGCAGCGGACTATCCCGGTGCCATTAACCTGTGCAATGGCGAGCCCAATTTTGAAACGCCGGAGCACATCAAGGAGAGCTGTATCCAGGCTCTGCGGGAGGGACGGACCAAGTACGGAACGGAGCCGGGCCTTCCGGCCATGCGTCAGGCAGTGGCAAACAAATATACCAAGCAGTTTGGACGGCCCTATGACATGGACAATGTCATGGTCACCATCGGCGGTGTGGAAGGGATCTTCATGGCGCTGATGACAATCCTGAACCCCGGCGATGAGGTTATCATCCCGGACCCGGCCTATACCTGCTATGTGGGCCAGACCCTGACTCTGGGCGGCGTGCCGGTTCGGGTGCCGCTCTATGAAGAACATGGTTTCCGCCTGCAGGCGGAGGACCTGGAAAAGGCCATCACCCCCAAGACCAAGGCCATTGTCATTACATATCCCAGCAACCCCTTGGGAGCGGTACTGGACCGGGCAGACGGTGAAGCTCTGGCAAAGGTGATCGAAAAGCACAACATTATGGTGATCTCCGATGAGGTCTATGAAAAGATCATTTTTGACGGCCGGGAGCATTTCAGTCTTGCCCAGATTGAGTCCATCAAGGATAAGGTCCTGGTGGTCAACAGCCTCTCTAAGACCTACGCCATGACTGGCTGGCGGCTTGGTTATGTGGTTGGCTGGGACAAGGATTTGATGAAGCATATGTTCAAGATGCAACAGGCGGTGGCCTCCTGCCTGCCGATCTTCACCATGCAGGCCGGCGCTGACGCTATTAATGGGCCTCAGGACTGCGTGGAGGATATGCGCCGCCAGTATGAGCGCCGCCGTGACCTGCTGTACAACGGCTTGAAGGAGATTCCAGGGATGAAGCCCTTCCGGACCGAGGGCTCCTTCTGTACCTTCATTAACATCAAGGACTTTGGAGTCTCCTCCTGGGAGTTCTCTAAGGAACTGCTGGTGAACGCCGGCGTGATGACCATTGCGGGCACCGCCTTTGGCGAGATGGGCGAGGGCTATCTGCGCATCTGTTTTGCGAACTCCGATGAAAATATCCTGGAGGGTGTGAAGAGGATCAAGGAGTACGTTGAAAGGCGGGGGCATTAAGCCGCTGAAAGCGGCCAATAAGGAGGGATGCGGAAAACCGGGATTGAAAGAATGCCGCGTCCGCGGCAGGAGATGGGAAAAAAGATTGATACAAGGGAGTTGTAACCATGGGGAAGAAATTGATACTCGGCATTTCTGGCAGCCCACGGAAGGATGCCAATACGGATCGGATGCTTCAGTATGCGCTGGAGGCGGCGAAAAGCGTCGGTGACATTGAAACAGAGACCATCTATCTCAGAGACTATGAGATTCATAATTGCAAAGGTTGCTTTGCCTGCTGCCGGGAGGCTGGTGCCAGAGATGGAGGTATCCATGCCTGTGCACTTTTTCGGGACGGAATGGATGAAATCTATCCCAAGCTGAAAGCCTGCGACGGTTTGATTTTGGCCTCTCCCGTCTATTTCGGAACCATTTCCACGCAGATGAAGCAGTTCATGGACCGGACGGAAGGGTTACTGCGCTACGGCACCAGCCAATACCAGTATGCGCTTCAGAACAAGGTGGGCGGGTGCCTCGCGGTGGGCGGCAACCGAAACGCCGGCGAAGAATTTGCTCTGCTGAACATGCAGTATTACTTCGAGATTCATGACATGATCGTGGTCGGCAGTGGCGGCGAGCCCCGTCCCGGCTGCTATCTGGGTGGTGGCTGTACCACGCACCCAGAGCGGGGAGAAGTGAGAGATGCTGTGGACCGGGATGAGGTCGGCATCAAGAGTTGCCGAAACACCGGTATCAAAGTAGCCCAGACAGTACTGAGGCTGGCAAGATAACAGAGGCATAACAGCAAATAAACAGGGACCATCGCGTAATTTTAGGAAGGAGGCTTATAGCAAATGGTAGACGCGTTAAATGATTTTTTTGGACAGATCAGCGGTTTTCTCTGGGGGAACTTTTATATGATTGTTCTGGTGGGAACAGGACTCTATTTCTCCATCCGCCTGGGGTTCCCACAGATCAGAAGACTGGGCGACAGCTTCCGGCTGGTATTTTCCGGCATGCGGCAGAAAAACAAGGCCGGTAAAGAGGGCATGTCCACTTGGCAATCCCTGGCAACAGCAATTGCCGGACAGGTGGGGACCGGAAACATCGCAGGGCCTGCTACCGCGATCATGGCCGGCGGCCCTGGCGCCATCTTTTGGATGTGGGTCAGCGCCTTCCTGGGTATGAGCACAATTTTCTCCGAAGCGGTGGCTGCGCAAAAATACAAAGTGACATTGGAGGACGGCCGTGTCAATGGCGGGCCTGCATACTATATCAAGGCAGCTTTCAAGGGCAAGCTGGGCAGCGGCCTTGCAAATGCATTTTCCATCTTTCTAATCATTGGATTTGGTCTGGCGGCGGCGCTGCTTCAGGGCAACACCATCAGTGAATCCTTTGCAGCATCTTTTAACATTCCACCGATTGCAATTGGCATTGTGATGTCCATTTTGACACTACTGGTGGTTGTCGGTGGTGTACAGCGAATTGCTTCCTTCGTGACCGCGTGTGTGCCTGTAATGTCTTTGATTTACATTGTTGCGGGATTGATTGTGATTGTTGTCAACATTGACCAGTTGATTCCCGCTATCAAGATGATCTTCGTAGGCGCATTCAACCCCCAGGCAGTAGCTGGCGGCATGTTTGGCATCGGGGTGAAAGAGGCTATGCGCTACGGTATCGCCAGGGGACTGCTTTCTAACGAGGCTGGCACCGGATCCACTCCTCACGCCCATGCCGTGGCGAAAGTGAAACACCCCTGCGACCAGGGCATCGTGGCTATGATGAGCGTGTTCATTGACACCTTTATTATCTTGAACATCACGGTTTTGATCATTTTGACCAGCGGATCCTACACCAGCGGACAGGACGGAATTGTTTTGACCCAGATTGCCTTTAACGAGGTCTTCGGAAATGTAGGTGGAATTATTATTTCTATTTGCATTTTCTTCTTCTGCTTCTCTACAATCATCGCGGGCTATTTCTACGGGGAGTCTAATGTTCTCAAGCTGTTCGGCAAAAAGGGCGTTCCTGTATACAGGGTATTTATCGTCATTTTCCTGATGTTAGGCGCTGCGGCTTCCGTAACTTTGGTGTATAGCATCTGTGATGTGTTTAATGGCTTCATGGTGTTCCTGAATATTTTGGGATTGTGGGGCATCAGCAATGTGATTGTAAAGCTCTGGAAGGAATATGAGCACGACCCCGATATTCCAACGACACTGAAGGATATCAAAGCCGCAAACAAGGAAACAGCGGGCAAGGACTGAGCCACTTTGGAAAACCCAACCACTGGCTCCCGCAGTGGTTGGGTTTTCTCTGCAAACTCTGCAGAAATATGATAAAATAAAAATACCGGGCAAACTCCGGTAGGAACATTGAAAAAGGGAGGCGCGTATGGAGAACGTCAGTCCAACGATCATCGTGGGTCACTATGGAAGCGGAAAAACGGAGTTTACAGCTAATTACGCTGTTTATCTCCAAAAGCAGGGACTGGAACCACTGGTGGCTGACCTTGACATTGTGAACCCATACTTCCGCATCCGAGAGCAGAAAAACCGGCTGGGAAGTGAGGGCGTCCGGGTGGTGTCCAGCAATTATGAGGAGGATTACTACTTGGACACGCCGGCCCTGGCCGCCTCCCTGCGCGCCTGCTTTGAGCCCTGGGAGAAGGCTGGATTGGTGGACGTGGGAGGTGATCCGGCGGGGGCCGTTGTTCTGGCCCAGTACGCAGGACTCCTGCGGAACCGTCCGTATAACATGTGGATGGTGGTGAACGCCAACCGGCCCCAGACCGCCAGGGCAGAGAATGTCCTGGGTTACATGGACGCGATTGAGCGCGCCGGGAGACTGAAAGTCACCGGCCTCATCAATAATACCCACCTGCTGCGGGACACAGCGCCGGAGGATATCCTGCGGGGTGACGTGCTGGTACGGGAAGTTCGGGACCGCACGGGGCTGCCGGTGGTCTGCACCATGGTGGAAGAGAGGCTGCGGCCGCAGACAGAGGGACTGGAGCTGGCGGGAGAGCCATTTTATATCTCTCTGGCCATGCGGCCGGCGTGGCTGGACAGCACAGAAGGGAAAGAAGGATAAGAACGATGGGATTTCGAGTCACATTTAAGACGGAGGCGTGTAAGGGCTGCGAGCTTTGCATGGCATTCTGCCCCAAAAAGCTGATTGTGGCTGACAAGAGCGTACTCAATAAGAGCGGGATTCACCCCGCCATGATTACAGACACCACGGCGTGTATTGGTTGCCTGAGCTGTACGCTGATGTGCCCGGACGCCGTGATTACCGTGGAAAAACTAGAAGGATAAGGAGGGGAGAAGCATGGCAAGGATTCTGATGAAGGGAAACGAAGCCATGGCCGAGGCCGCCATCCAGGCGGGCTGTCAGGCCTTCTTCGGCTATCCCATTACACCTCAGAGCGAGATTCCGGAGTATTTTGCGCGGGAGCTTCCTCCTCGGGGCGGATTGTTTTTGCAGGCTGAGAGCGAGATGGCGGCCATGAACATGGTGATGGGTGCCTCCGCCGCCGGCGGGCGGGTGATGACCAGCACCTCCGGCCCGGGGTACTGCCTGAAGCTGGAGGCCCTGGCGGCTATGGCTTTGACCCGGCTGCCTGCCGTGGTGGTGGTCGTGATGCGCAGCGGCCCCGCCTTCGGCACCATGAAGGCGGCCCAGGAGGACTACCGTATGACCGGCAACGGCGGCTACAAGGTGGTGACATTTGCCCCATCAGACGTACAGGAGGCCGCGGCCATGGTTTACGAGGCCTTTGATATCGCCGACCAGTATCGCAATCCGGTGGTCATCATGGCGGATGGTATGATCGGCCAGATGATGGGCGCGGTGGACTTTGACAAAATGCCCGCCAAGCGGATGAATCTGCCGGAGAAGACTTGGGCCCTGCGTGGAAGCGCCTCCAGAGGCGGCGAGAACTCCGCGATTCTCTTCCCGGTGGGTCCCGCCCACTATGCTGCCAAGCATGAGGCGGAGGCGGAGCTCTATCCGGCGCTCATTGCGAATGAGACCCAGGTGGAGGTGGATGGCGTAGAGGACGCCGATCTGGTCCTGGTGGCCTATGGTACGGCGGCCAAGATGTGCCGCGCGGCGGCAGAGGAACTGCGCGGCAGGGTGAAGATCGGGATCATCCGGCCCAAGACGATCTGGCCCTTCCCCTATGGCGCCTTTGAGAAGATCGGAAAGAACTGCAAGGCGATCATCTGCCCGGAGATCAACATCATCGGCCAGATGATTGACGATGTGCGCATCGCCGCAGCCGGCCGCTGGCCGGTCCACCACGTGGGCGACACGGCGGGCGATTTCCTGACGCCTGAGAATATCATCGAGAAGGCAGAGCAGGTATGGAAGGAGGTCCAGGCATGAGTGTCCTGTATGAAAAACCCAAATCCCTGAATGAAAGCCCCTTTACGTTCTGCCCGGGCTGCACCCATGGGATCATTGTGCAGCTGGTGACGTCGGTGATTGACGAGCTGGGCATCGGCGGGGACACGATCTGCGTGGGCTGTGTGGGCTGCGGTGGATATCTTCCCTGGTTCATGGCCACGGACACCATCTGCTCTCTGCATGGCCGGGCTCCGGCCAATGCCACGGGCATCAAGCGGATGCAGCCGGACAAGGTGGTCTTTACATACCAGGGCGACGGCGACCTTGCATCCATTGGCACAGCGGAGATCGTTCACGCCGCCAATCGTGGCGAGAAGTTCACCACCATCTTTGTCAACAATACCACGTATGGCATGACCGGCGGTCAGATGGCTCCCACCACGTTGCCGGGGCAGAAGACCACCACCTCCCCCTATGGCCGGGACCCGGCTCTGTGCGGAAACCCCATCCGGGTGTGCGAGACCCTCTCCGCCCTGGATGGCGTGAAATTCCTGGAGCGTGTGGCGGTGGACAGTCCCGGCCATGTGCGCAAGGCCAAGGCGGCGATTCGCCGGGCCTTCCAGTGCCAGCTGGAGGGGAAGGGCTTCTCCATGGTGGAGGTCCTCTCATCCTGTCCCACAAATTGGGGCATGACGCCGCTGGAGGCGCTGGAGCGCATCCGGACGGACATGATTCCCTACTATCCGCTTGGAAATTTCAAGGATTTTTAAGGGGGACGGAGACATGTTCAGAAATAAAATCATTGTAGCCGGTTCCGGCGGACAGGGTGCGCTCCGGGTGGGGCAGATGATTGCCTACGCTGCGCTGAACGAGGATTTGGAGGCCACATGGCTTCCCTCCTACGGCGCGGAGATGCGGGGCGGCACCGCCAACTGCAGCGTGATCATCACCGATGGAGAAATCGGCTATCCTATGCTCTCCATGGCAGATTACTGTATCATTATGAATGACGCCTCTTTGGAGAAGTTTGAAAAGAGCGTCTACCCCGGCGGGACGCTGATCCTGGATAGCTCTATGGTCTCCCGCCCGGTAGGACGCAAGGACCTTCGGACGTTCTATGTCCCGGCGGACAAGATCGCGGAGGAAGAGGGCAATCCCCGCGGCGCCAACATGGTGCTTCTAGGGGCGTATGTGGCGGCGGCCGGCAGCGTGAGCCTGGAGGCAGTCTATACCAATATTGACCACAGCTTCACCGGCTCCAAGGCCAAATACGCCGAATCCAATAAACGTCTGGTCAAGCGCGGCTACGATCTGATCGCCGCCCAGCCCCAGGAATGAGCGGAGGAAGCAACATGGAAAAGACCTATCGCCTGTTTGTTATCAACCCCGGTTCCACCTCCACCCGGGTCGCCTATTATGAGAATGAAAAAGAGGTCTGTGGGACGAAGCTGGTTCATCCTGCGGAGGAAATCGCCAAGTACAAGACCATCAACGACCAGCTCCCCATGCGCCGGCAGATGGTGATGGAGTACATGGAGCAAGCCGGCATCCGGGAACTGGATGCCATTGTCTCCCGGGGCGGCGGGGGCCGGCCCATTCACTGCGGCGGCTACGCCATCACCCCGCTGATGGTGGAGGAGTGCAGCCGGGCCCCCTGGCCCCACGCCTCCAATCTGGGCGTGATGATCTCCATCGGCCTGATGGAAAAATACGGTGTCCCCGGCTACATCTACGACGCACCTCTGGCAGACGACTTTATCGACCTCGCCAAGGTCTCCGGCCTTCCGGAGCTGCCCATCCAGCGGGGCGCGGGCCATCCCCTGAATGAAAAGGCGGCGGGACACAAAATCGCTGGGCAGCTGGGTGGTCGATATGAGGATTATAACTTCATCATCTGCCATCTGGGAGGCGGTATCACCGTCAACGCCCATGAAAAGGGCAGAATCATTGATAGCCACATCAACGCCTTCTCCCCGGAGCGGGCGGGGGCCCTGCCGATGATCGCCTTTACAAAGAAGTGTTTCTCCGGCGAATGGGACTACGATGCCGCGTTCAAGCGCCAGATGGGCGGCGGCGGTCTGGTGGCCTATCTCGGCACCAGCGACATCCAGGAGGTGGAGCGCCGCATTGACGCGGGAGATGAGAAGGCGGACTTTTACTTCAACGCCATGATCTACCAGATCGCCAAGGACATCGGCGGCATGGCCACCGTCATGAACGGCCAGGTGGACCGCGTGATCCTCACTGGTGAGATCGCCCGGTCTGCACGCCTGGTGGAGCGGCTGAAGGCGCGGGTGGAGTTCATCGCCCCCGTGGAGGTGGTTCCCGGAGCGGTGGAGATGCAGGCTCTGGTGGATGGAACGCTGCGGATGCTCCGGGGAGAGGAGCTTGTGCGGGATTACGACACGGAGCGAAACGACTGAAGAAGGACGGAACAACATGAAGAATACGACCCATGTGATTATCTCAAACCGACATATCCATTTGAACCGGGAGGCATGTGACATCCTGTTCGGAAAGGGCTATGAGCTGACGGTGAAGCGCCCCATGGCCCCGCCCATCTTTGCCGCCAACGAAACGGTGACGCTGAAGGGACCCAAGGGCGAGATCTCTGGCGTGAGGGTGCTGGGTCCCCTGCGGAGCTACACCCAGGTGGAGATCCTGCGGGCGGACAACTTTGTGCTGGGCATTGAAGCGCCGGTACGAATTTCTGGGTCCAAGGACTTGGCTCCGCTGACGGTGATCGGCCCCTGCGGCAGGATTGATTTCGACTCCGTGGCGATGGTAGCCCTGCGGCATATTCACTTCACGCCGGAGCAGGCGGCCGAGTACGGTCTCCAAAAGGATCAGATGGTCCAGGTCAAGGTCAGCGGCGAGCGGCAGTTGATCTTCGGTGATGTGCAGGTGGTCTTCACAGATGGCATGGAGGAGCCCATGATGCACGTGGACGTGGAGGAAGCCAACGCGGCCAGCATCCACCCCATGGACATAGTGGAGATTTTGCCGCAGGAATAAAGAGGGAGGAAACATGATGTCTGATGACAAGATCGTAAGCTATCTGGAAGGCCAAGTCCCCGCATATTTACAGCTGCTCCAGAAATTTGTGGAGCTGGAGTCGCCCTCCTTTGAACACAAGGAGGCGTCCGACAAATGCAGCAGATTCCTGGAGGAGACCTTTGGGGGACTTGGTTTCCGGATGCAGCGGCTCCCCCAGGAATCCTGCGGAGACCATGTGTATGGAGAACTGGGAGAAGGTCCCAAGGGTATTTTGTTTGTGGGGCACTATGACACAGTGTACCCTGTGGGAACGTTGAAGACCATGCCTTTTAAGGTAGAAGATGGTAAGGCCTTCGGTCCCGGTGTACTGGATATGAAGGGCGGCATCATCATGGCGTATTTCGCCATCAAGGCTTTGCAGGAGCTGAACCTGATGCCTGGAAAAACCATCGGCGTGTTCTTCAACGGCGACGAGGAGACCGGCAGCTTCCACTCCAGCGACCTGATCGTGGAGAAGGCGCGGCAGTACGAGGCGGTATTTGTCATGGAGCCGGGAGTCAATGATCTGGGCGCGTTGAAGACCAGCCGCTCTGGCCGGGGAACTTACACGCTGATTGCCCATGGCAAGGCGGCTCACTCTGGCTCCAATCCCCATTTGGCCATCAGCCCGCTGATGGAGGTGGCCCGGCAGCTATTGTTTCTGGAGCAGTGGGACAAGGAGCTGGAGGATGTGACTTTGGCGCCCACAGCCATTCGGGGCGGTGAGCCGGAGACCTGTATGATCCCGGAGACGGCACAGCTGACGATGGACGTCCGCTACAAGACCAGGGAGACGTCCCAGCAGGTGCATCAGCAGATTATGGCGCTCAAGGCGCTGGGCCCCGGCATCCAGCTGGAGGTACAGGGCAAAATTGACAAGCCGGTGATGGTGGCAGACCCGAAACTGTTTCAAAAGGCTGTGGAGCTGGGAAAGAGCTGCGGTCTGGAGGTCAAGGGAGTTCCCATCGGCGGAGGCAGCGACGGCAACTTTACATCAGATGCCGGTGTTCCGACATTGGATGGCTTGGGTACGTCCGGTGAGTTCCTGCATAACCCCAATGAGTATATCCATATTGACCATATTGCCCGCCGCACTGCGCTGGTAGCGAAGCTTTTACAGAGCCTATAAAAGGAGAGCTTTTACCGGCTCCATGTCAGCATCCATACTACCATTTGTTACATAGAGAAAACGGATTGATAACAACATCCATCAGAATTGAACGGATTTTATCAAAAAAGGAGAAACGAAGAGATGAATGGGTATCTGGCAAGAGTGATCGAAGAAGTGAAGGGGAAACACGGAGACGAGCCGGAGTTTGTACAGACGGTGGAGGAGGTGTTCTCCTCGTTGGAGCCGGTGATCGAGCAGCATCCAGAGTACGAGGCGGCGGACCTGCTGAGCCGGATGGTGGAGCCTGAGCGGACGTTCAGCTTCCGGGTGACGTGGATGGCGGACGACGGGACGTGGCACACGAACACGGGGTACCGGACGCAGTTCAACGGAGCGATCGGGCCGTACAAGGGAGGATTGCGGTTCCGGAAGGACGTGAACCTGGGGGATCATCAAGTTTCTGGCGTTCGAGCAGACGTTCAAGAACGCGCTGACGGGACTGCCCATCGGCAGCGGGAAGGGCGGCAGCGACTTCGATCCCACGGGGAAGTCGGATGCGGAGATCATGCGGTTCTGCCAGTCGTTCATGACGGCGCTGCACCGGTTCATCGGGCCGGACGTGGACGTGCCGGCAGGTGACATGGGCGTGGGGACCCGGGAGATCAGCTATTTGTTCGGCCAGTACCGGCGTCTGCGCGGCGCATGGGAAAACGGGGTACTGACCGGCAAGGACTTTGCCTCGGGCGGGTCCCTGGTACGTCCTCAGGCAACGGGGTATGGCGCGGTATACTATCTGGAAAACGTCTTGAAGCACGAAGGCGAGAGCATTGAGGGCAAGACCATCGCGTGCGCGGGGTTTGGCAACGTGACATGGGGCATCTGCCAGAAGGCGGCGGATTTGGGCGCCAAGGTGGTGACTCTCTCCGGCCCGGACGGGTACATCTATGATCCGGACGGAGTGACCACAAAGAAGAAGATTGACTACATCGTGGAGATGCGGGCGTCCGGACGGAACCAGGTGAAGGACTATGCAGATAAGTTCGGCGTTGCCTTCTATCCGGGTGAGAAGCCCTGGGGAGTGAAGGTGGATGTATGCATGCCGTCCGCGATGGAGAATGACGTGCACTTGGAGCATGCCAGGCAGATTGTTGGCAATGGGGTGAAGTACTACATTGAGGTGGCGAACATGCCCACCACCAACGAGGCACTGTCGTATCTGATGTCTCAGCCGGGGGTGATTGTGGCGCCCAGCAAGGCGGTGAATGCTGGCGGCGTGGCTACCAGTGCGCTGGAGATGGCGCAGAACAGTGAGCGTCTGGTGTGGACAGAGGAGGAAGTGGACCAGCGTTTGCGGCAGATTATGAACAACATCTACACGATGAGTGTGGAGGCTGCGGAGAAGTACGGCCTCGGGTATAATCTGGTAGCTGGTGCCAATATTGCAGGGTTCCAGCGGGTGGCGGATGCGATGATGGCTCAGGGCATCTTCTAAGCGCCAGTGACTCTCCATAATTTGTAAGAACAGCCAGAGGTTCGGTCTTCACATGCCGAATCTCTGGCTCTCTTTCGACCCGCCGCATCTCTGCGCCGGAATTGTGGATAGCATCCGCAAAAAATTACATATTAAGCTGTTCTCACCTTCATAAAAAAGGGATTATGTTAAGAGTCTCGAAAAAGATGTCGAATAATTCTGGAATTAATTTACAGTTACAGCTTGAAAATCCTGTAAATTTATGCTAATTTATAGAAAAGTCGATTTGATGCGTTATGAATCCGTCGCAAATCGGAAATCTGTATAAAGGACGAGGGAATCATGGATAACAAAAGAACCATTTTGCTGGCAGATGCCAATGAAGAGTTCCGCTCCATGCTGAGGGAAAACATTGAGAAATCAGAGGAGTTTACGGTGGTGGGGGACACGGGGGACGGAACAGAGGCGTTACGGCTGATCAACCAGCTGCAGCCGGATTTGGCAATGATTGATTTAGTTTTGCCGGGAATCGACGGCGTTGGAATTTTGCGGCAGCTTCGGGAACAGAGCGGGAGAACCCGGGCAGTCGTCCTCTCTGCATTTTGCACGGATCAGGTGGTGGCAGAGGTCATGGGCCTGGGCGCGGCCTATTTTCTGCCGAAGCCCTGTGAACCAGAGGCCTTGCTGGACCGGGTCCGTCTTGTATTCGGTGCTCCAGCCGCCCCGGAAGAGGCTGCCGCAGCGCTGAAAAACCAAGTGACAACCATCATTCATGAGATTGGCGTGCCGGCGCACATTAAAGGCTATCAGTATCTCAGAGAGGCGATTATCATTGCGGTCAATGATATTGAAGTGATCAATGCGGTGACGAAGGTGCTGTATCCGGCTGTAGCCAAACGTTTTGGAACCACGCCCTCACGCGTGGAGCGGGCGATCCGCCACGCCATTGAGGTGGCTTGGGACCGTGGCGATTTAGAGACCCTACAGAAATATTTCGGTTATACGGTTTCCAATGCCAAGGGAAAGCCCACCAACAGCGAATTTATTGCCATGATTGCGGACCGGTTGCTGCTGGAGCGGAAGAATGGCAAGGGTATGACAGTTTGAGTGCGGAGCAGTGACATCCAACCTCGGCAGGGACCGCAGCAGATGAGTCCTTTAGAAAATACTCGATACTTCTGGTTTCTTGGATGGTAAAACCCAGGGAATCAAGACGCGTTGTTTATACAGAGAAAAAACGAAAGTAGCGGAAATCTGATTGTTTTATCGACGAAGAGCTCTGTCATGTTACCTGTTGAGCAACCTTAACAGGGGCGATGAGCGGAGTCTTCGCCGGACAGATCTATCATCAACACGCCTGGTGGACTGCAGCGCCGCAGCCCACCAGGCGTGTTGATATGACTGAAAAGCGTAGAGCGGTTTTCCTGCTATGCTCTGACGCATCAGGTATAGATCGGGAACCGGCCGCACAGAGCGTTCACCTCAGACCGGATCTGATCGGCGTTGGAGGCGAAATCCTGGGCCGCCATGCCCAGCAGCTTGGCGATTTGCACCATCTCCGGCTCCTTGAAGCCGCGGGAGGTGACGGCAGGGGTGCCCACTCGGATGCCGCTGGTGACAAAGGGCTTTTCCGGGTCATTGGGAATGGCGTTTTTATTAACGGTGATCTGTACCTCATCCAGGCGGCGCTCAAATTCCTTACCGGTGATTTTGAAATTCCGGACGTCCACCAGCATCAGATGGTTATCCGTGCCGCCAGAGACCAGGCGGAAACCCTGCTTGGTCAGCTCTTGAGAGAGAACCTTTGCATTTTTCACCACCTGCTGCCCATACGCTTTGAACTCTGGCTTTAATGCCTCGCCAAAGCACACGGCTTTGGCGGCGATGATGTGCTCCAAGGGACCGCCCTGTGTGCCGGGGAACACAGCGGAGTTAATCTTCTTGTAAATCTCCTCATCGTTACAGAGAATCAGACCACCCCGGGGGCCGCGCAGAGTCTTGTGGGTAGTGGTGGTCACAACGTCGGCATAGGGAATGGGGGAGGCATGGACCCCAGCCGCTACCAGACCTGCGATGTGGGCCATATCCACCATTAGATAAGCGCCGACAGCATCTGCAATCTCGCGGAATTTCGCAAAGTCAATGGCCCGGGGATAGGCGCTGGCACCGGCCAGGATCAGCTTGGGGCGGCAGGCTTTGGCCAGTTCCATGACCCTGTCGTAGTTGATGACCTCGGTATCATCCTCTACCCCATAGGGCACAATGTGGAAGTACTTGCCAGAGATATTCACCGGGCTGCCATGGCTGAGATGCCCGCCATGGGCTAGGTTCATGCTCAACACCGTGTCGCCGGGCTGGATCAGGGCTACAAAAGCGGCCAGATTGGCATTGGCACCGGAGTGAGGCTGGACATTGGCATACCGGCAGCCAAAGAGCTGGCAGGCCCGCTGGCGGGCGATTTCTTCCGTGACATCCACAGCATAACAGCCGCCATAATAGCGCTTACCGGGGTAGCCCTCGGCATATTTGTTGGTCAGGCAGGTGCCCATGGCTAACATTACGGCCTCGCTGACCAGATTCTCCGAGGCAATGAGTTCAATGTTGCGGCATTCCCGGGTAAACTCTTCCCGGATAGAGGCACCAACCTCGGGGTCATACTGAGAAAGGAAATCCATGGATTGCTGGAGCATTGAAATGCCCTCCTTGGTAAAGAGAATATGCGCTTCATTATACCTGAAATTTCGACATTTTACAAGACGCGCCGCGCTGGAAACTTGCATAGAAATTTGCGCAAATCAAGAGGCGTTCTTATCCCAGCCGGGCGGGAATTCCATCCTCCCACAACCCACGCTCTGTTAAAACCCAAGGCACAGGACAGTCATGAGGCTCCAAAGGGATATCCTCCCGGATCAGCTTCTCCCGGCATACCAATACAGCGCCGCCGCGGTAGCGGGCGAGAAAGCGATCGTAAAAACCGCCGCCTTGTCCCAGGCGATGCCCACCGTGGCTGCAGCTCAGACACGGCAGCACCGCGAAATCCACTGCATCTGCGTCCACCAGGGGTGCGTCGGCGGAAGGCTCTAGGATGCCATAGGCCCCAGGAACCAGCTGATCCAATGCGGTGATTTGCCGCAGCTCCATCAGGCCGTCTCCCACACACAGGGGGACGCACAGCCGTTTTCTGCTGGAGAGGGCGTCTTTCAAGACGGCCGTGGTGTCGATCTCCCGATCCGTGCCTACAAAGCAAAATACCGTCACCGCAGCCTGGTATTCCGGCATAGCTAACAGGTGTCTTGCAATGCCGGCGCTGCTTTGCGCCTTATAGGCAGCGGGCAGCTCCCGCTCCAGCGCGCGGATCATGCGTCGCATCTGCTTTTTTTCCTCAGATTTTGTCATGGAAAAGGGTCCTCCTCTTTTTCCGGCTGCGCAGCGCCAAAGACAATAGCGCCGCCGCCATATTTTTTTCGGATGTGTTCCATAGCACCCTCCAGTTTCTCCTGCTTTTCCCGTTTCGGGGCAGCAGCGAAGAGATCTGTCTGTTCATAGGCCTCTCCCTCGGGAATCAGGTGGAGAGCAGTGACGGTGATTGCCCGAATAGGGGCGGGGGGACTCCAGAGCTGATCCACCAGTTCCATGGCAGTTCCGGTCAAATCCCGGATAAGATGGGTGGGAGAGGACAGCTGACATTGGCGGGAGCGGTCATGAAACTGGGGGTCTCGGACAGTCACCTGCAGTCCGCCGGCATACAACCCATGGCGCCGCAGGCGTGTGGCCACGGAATCAGCCAGCACGGCAATGCCTGCCTGCACCTGAATCCGTGTCGTCAGATTTTGAGAAAATGTGGTGCCGTTGCCGACAGACTTGGCCGGCTCGGCATCGAAGCGGGAGCGAACGGGAGAGCGGTCCAGGCCATTGGCGTAGGCATGGAGCTGCAGGCCCATTTTGCCAAGAAGCGTCTCCAGCGTATCCGGGCGGCAGGCAGCCAGCTGGCCGATGGTCTCCACGCCATACGGTTTGAGAAGCTTTTTGGCGACGCCGCCCACGTACAAAAGGTCTCCCACCGGCAGCGGCCATACGAGCTGCTGCCAATTTTCACGGGAGATCACAGTGGTGGCGTCAGGCTTGCGGTAATCGCTTCCAAGTTTGGCAAAGACCTTGTTGAAGCTAATGCCTACGGAGAGTGTCAGCCCCAGTTCCCGCCGGACACGTGCACGCAGGGAGTCCGCAAAAGCTTTGGCATCTCCGCCAAAGAGGTGCAGGGTATGGGTCATATCCAGCCAGCTTTCGTCAATGCCAAAGGGCTCCACTAAATCGGTATACTCATCATAGATGGCGTTGACCTTTTGAGAGTATTCCCGATACAGTCCATGGTGGGGTGGCAGCAGGACAAGGTCGGGACACTTCTTTTTTGCCTGCCAGATGGTTTCGGCCGTCTGCACGCCAAACCGCTTTGCTGGCTCGTTTTTAGCCAGGATAATCCCATGGCGGGAGGAGGGATCGCCGGAGACGGCCATAGGGACATCCCGCAGGTCCGGATGGGAGAGCAGCTCTACAGAGGCATAAAAGCCGTTCAAATCACAGTGTAGAATGACCGGGTCCAGAGAACCACCTCCCTTTTGTATATGTATATCAGTGTACCACACTCCGTCCAGCTTGAAAAGAGTCGGAAAACAAAGGCATCTTTCAGCGTACATCAGATCCATAACCCTACTTGAAAAGGCCCTGGCGATGTGGCATGATAGAAGGGCACCGTCAGCATATAGGAGGCAAGGGGGCCCATGATAGAAATTAAGCAAATCCAAAGACGGGATTATCAGAAGGCACAGAGCTTTGCTGTGGAAGGCATGCACCTGAATTGGTATTTGGATCAGACGTGGGCGCTTGCCCTTTACAGCAAATATGTTTGGTACATGGAGCTGAACCGCGCAACAAGAGCTTATAGTGCGTATGTAGATGGGGAGTTTGCCGGTGTGCTGCTTGCGGATATGAAGGGAGAGACGAAGCGGTACCGCAGTATCTGGCGCTCCATTTTGGTGAAGAGCTTTGAGATCCTACAGTGGATTGCTGCGGGAAATGGCGTTGGTGCGTATGATCATGCCAACCGGGAGATGCTTTCCGCCTTTTGCAAAAACCATCATCCGGATGGAGAGATTGTTTTTTTAGCCGCTGATCCTGCATGTAAGATGAAGGGTGTGGGGAGTGCGCTGTTGTCGGCACTGGAAGCGGAGGTGCATGGCAAACAGATTTATCTTTACACAGACAACGCCTGCACATATCAATTCTATGAGCGAAGAGGCTTTGAAAAATCAGAAGAACGAGAGATTCTCATAGATCTGGGCCATAAAAAGATTCCGCTGACCTGCTTCCTCTACAGCAAAACCGTCTGACAGCATTTTGTATTGCATAGCAGGCCGCTGATTGGTTCGTGCTGCTTAACTTCCAAAGGAATGCCGGCTGAAAGCCGTTCATCAAAGAAGCGGGGACGCCACGCGTCCCCGCTTCTTTGATAAGTTTAAAGAATGCCCATCAGCACCAGGGCCAGAGTCACAAAAGTAGCCAGAAGAGCCAGAGAAAATAGAACAAAGCCCGCATTCACCTTGCTTCCGCCCTGCGGAATTGTCTGGGACTCCGGTACCAAATGTGCCTTCCGCAGAGCGGTGACAACAGGTTTATAGAGGACTAGGATCAAAGCCATGTTCAATCCGCCCTTGACCAGATTAAAGGGGAGGAAGATGGGGACCAGCATATCGGCGATATCCGAGCGGGAGAAGCCAGTCATGTACAACGGCGTAATCAAATAATTCCACAGCACCATCACGGCGGTGAGGACGACCACGGCCAAGCTCAGACCGACGACGGCGCCCCGCTTGGTATGCATTTTCTTGTACACAAAGGAAGCAGTGCAGCAGAAGGAGACGGTGGCCAGCACATTCATGATGCAGCCGATCGGACCGGTATCACTGACGGTAAACATTTCTACCACAGCCACCACAATGGAGATGATGGCGGCGGCCAGAGGCCCGAACACAAAGCCGCCAATACAGATGACGGTATCCTTGACATCCAGCTGCAGAAAACCGGAGACCTGAGGCAGCAGCTTGCTGAGGTACATCATCACATAGGCGATGGCTGTCAGCATGGCCAAAGAGGTGAGAGTCTTGACCTGGGTGCGCTGACGGACGGAGGGGATGGCATTGGTGTTGGGTTCAGACATAAAAATACACTCCTTTTGTTATTTGAAAACACCCTGGATGCTTTGGCTTCTCCAAGGTGAACAAACAACAAAGGAGCGCGTATCAAAACGCGCGGCTTTGCCGCAATCATCTTCTTCCATCCAGACTATACTGTTGGTCCCGGAGTTTCACCAGGTCAGCGGCTGATAACCCATCAGCCGGTCGCGGACTTTACCGCCAGTGGGGACTTGCACCCCGCCCTGAAGACAAAGATTCAGTTGTTTTCTGGTTGTAGTATACGACGGCCAAACATAAAATGCAAGCCCGAATTTTAGAAATTTTCTTTACAAATACGAACGGATGTTCTATACTGTCAAGGGGAAGGAGGGATGACGGATGCCGGCTAGGCAGGAGTCCTGCTGTTTTACCGGGCACCGCCCCGGCAAGCTGCCCTGGGGCTGCCACGAGCAAGATCCCAGGTGCCTACATTTAAAAAAGCGTATTGCCGATGCGGTGGAGACCGCTTACGAGCAAGGGTTCCGGCATTTCCTCTGCGGCATGGCACAGGGCTGTGACCTCTATTTTTGCGAGTGCGTACTGGAGCTGCGGGAGCGGCTTCCAGGCGTCACAGTGGAAGCGGCCATCCCATGTCCCACCCAGGCGAACGCCTGGCCTCCGGATCAGCGGGCGCGCTACCAGGCTTTGGTGGCGCGGTGTGACTATGAAACGCTGGTGTCTGCCAGATATACGCCGTCCTGCATGCAGCGCAGGGACCGGTATATGGTGGACCACGCCTCCCTGCTCATCGCCGCCTTTGACGGTTCTGCCGGCGGAACCCGGTATACAGTGGAGTACGCTATGCGGCAAAAAATCAGCATTGTGGATCTTCCAATCTTGTAAAAAGCCGCAGAGCATGATACACTGGCGTCTGGCAAAGACAGACAGGAGGACCATACTGTGAAAAAAATACTGCCCCTGTTGCTGGGACTGACGCTGCTCTCCGGCTGTGCCCAGCCAATGCAGGAACCGGAGAGAGCAAAATTGCAAATTGTGACCACCGTATTTCCAGCCTATGATTTTGCCAGGGCTGTAGCTGGGGACTTGGCGGATGTGACGCTGCTGCTTCCGCCGGGGATGGAGAGCCACTCCTATGAGCCAACACCCGCGGACATTCTGGCGGTGCAGGAGTGCGATCTGTTCATCTGCCTTGGCGGTGAGAGTGACGCCTGGGTGGATACGATTCTCTCCGCTGTGGAGCCGCAGGGGGAGACACTGCGGATGACCCAGTGCGTGGAGCTTCTGGAAGAGACAACCGTGGAGGGGATGCAGGAGACTCCAGGCCACGACCATGAGGGCCATGATCACAGTGATGGTTATGGCCTGGGAGAGGTGATGGAGATGGATGAGCATGTCTGGACCTCACCCCGCAATGCCAGCTCCATTACCATGGCCATTTCGGATGTGCTGGTGGAGCTGGATGCAGCTAACGCCGAGACCTATCAGGAGAACGCAGGAAGCTACGCCGGGGAGCTGGAGGCGCTGGATTTGGAATTCCAGGAGCTTTTTGCAAGCATTGACCAGCCGGTGCTGGTTTTTGGAGACCGCTTCCCCTTACGGTACTTTGTAGAGCGGTACGGCGTGGAGTATTATGCGGCTTTCCCGGGTTGCTCCACGCAGACTGAGCCCTCGGCGGCCACCATCGCCTTTTTAACGGAGAAGGTGGAGTCAGAGCAGATCGGGACGGTATGGTATATTGAGTTTTCCAATCACCTGGTGGCGGACAGTATTGCTGAAGCCACCGGAGCCGGGACTTCCCTCTTCCATACCTGCCATAACGTCACCCAGGCGGAAATGGATGGCGGCGCCACCTACCTCACCCTGATGGAGGGCAACCTGGAACGCCTGCGGACAGCGTTCACCGAAAGGTGAGTTTTTACAACCAGCAAAAGCTGGCTTTTGGCCGAAAAAGGAACAACGGCCCCACGCGGCAGCGCCGCGTGGGGCCTTCATGTACATCTGAGGGTTATAGCTTTTGCCGGAGTCTGCGCCGGAGCCGGAACAGCGTACGAGAGGCATACTGGTCATTGTGCACTAGAAGCTCATACGACTCCATCATGCCGAGAGCATAGACAAACCCCAGAAGGCCCGCTGCCCATCCGAGAAAGATCAGCACGTGGAGGGCGCTCCAGGGAACGACGCCACGGGCTGTGTACGCCAGAGCCAGGACGCCCAATACGAACAAGATGGTAGAGGGCACAGCGATGACGGTGTATTTTCGCTTTCGGACACGGTATTCCTCTGTCAGCTCCCGGAGATACGCATAGTCGAACAATAATGGCTCCCTCTTCAAAACCCGATAGGACTCCTGCTCCGTGAACATGGCCAGCACCACCAGAATAACGCCTAACACCACGAAAAAAGCCATGCCAAACAGCCGCAGTTCCGGGATATCTCGCAGCAGGACATAGGGCACACCCGTTATGGCCCAGCAGAAAAAGCCAGCGCCAAGATACCGGCATACCTGCCGGGTGTTGGCGAGAAAACCCGCCGCCATCTCCCGGCTCACATAGTAGCCGGCTTCGGCTGATCTGGCCGTCTGCTCATCCTTTAAAAGAAAATCCGTGGATACCCCCAAAATACTGGACAGGCGCAATAGCTTCTCCGTCTCCGGAAAGCCCTGATTGGTCTCCCACTTGCTGACTGCCTGCCGCGTGGCGCCCAGCTGCTCTGCCAGGGCCTCCTGGGAGAGTCCCCGTTCTTTTCTGAGCTGATAGATCTTATCACCCAAAGTCATGTGCATTCCTCCTGAGAATTGGATAGGCCCATGCTACCAGAAGAGAGTGGGATATTCCATACCACAGAGCGGGCAAATTGTCAACCTGGGGTTGCAGGTGCGCGGCAGGTCAGATAGCTCGAAGCTTTTCCGCCGCGAGAGCCGCCTGCTTGGCAGTGGGCGTCCAGTTGAAGTCGATCTGCAGGATGCGGTCCGGCCAGCAGACCAGATATCGGTCGCAGGGTTCTCCGGCCCGGTAGAGCTGATAGACCGACTGAGCGTCCCAGGCAGGGAAGTCCGTTAAGCGGTATTCATCCCAGTACTCCGGGGGCATCTGGTCATTGTGCCGGGCGGCCCGGGAGAGGAAACTGTCTCTGCACAGGCTGTAAAAGAGAGGGAGCTTGACGAGAATGATCTGGTAGTCCAGCTCCGGTATTGGTTCCGGGACGTCCAGCCGAGCATGCTGAGTGGCCTCCAGATTGGCCAGCAAAACAGAGGAATCATCTCGCCACTCATAGGAGTAGGAATCAGATGCGTCTATGTCTATCAGGTCCTCCACTGTTAGGGGGAGAGGGTCGCGGTAAACGTCCCAGGTCAACCCATGGAAGGTATACGTATCCGCACCCTGGTGCTCACCGAACCAGCCGTGGTCGATCATGCGGAAGATGCCATAGCCCATTAGCACCAGGGAGAGGCTAGAGAGCACCACGGCAGAGACCAGTGTGACGGTGCGGTTGGTCCGGGCAGATACCTTCCTCCGCTTTAAAAAACGGGTGAGCAGGTTGACGAGGGCCACAAGGATCATCACATGAAGGAGGCCTGCCAGGGCAAGTGCCAGCGTCCGCCCGGAATCCAGCGCCGAGGCCAGCAGCCAGACGACCAGGGCCATGAGCACTACCACCAGCATCACCGCCTGCAGGCGCCGGTGGCTGCGGGTGGGGGTAAAGCTGCCGTCCCGCATCGCGGCGGCTTTGGCCCTGCGGTGCCAGAGAAAGTAGCCGCCCACCTCTAACAGGCTCAGCGCCAGTACAATTGTCCAGCAAAAAGCAGTAAACAGATTGGAGTTGCTGCTCAAAAGTCCAATGGGGTCTGTTATAAGCCGCCAGCCCAGCAGCCCGGCCCACAGCAGCGACACCGCCATCAGAGCGAAGTGGGAGGGAAGGAAGCTGCGTTTCATAGCCCGGTGGATATTGTCCACCTGGATCGCCGCGTCTGTCTCTATAGGCAGGGGATTCTCCGCCTCCGTGCGGAAGATCTGCATTTGGGCGGCGTCAGACACTAGCTCCCATCCGGCTTGAGCACAATAGTCCTGAAAAATCTGCTTGTCCTCACTGGGACCCGGTTCATAGGCAGAGGCCTTCGGGAAATAGGTGACGGCATAGCGGACGCGCCGTGCCTCGCACCGCCGGTAGACCCAGCCGAAACCGGTGGTTTTTTCCAGCATCCAGCCTTGGACGGCCATCTCCTCCAAGTGCCGTTCCATACCGGTGTGGTCATACATGGAAAACAGGGGCAGTTCCCGTTTGGTATTCCTCATGGCTGATTCCCTCCTTGCTGCGTACAACGCTCATAGTCCGCTGCCAAAGCCAGCAGGCGGCGGTATTCTTCTTTTAAAGCCTGTTCGCCACTTTGCGTGATCAGATAGCTGCGCCGACGGCCTTCCACACGGGTCTCCCGGATCATTCCTGCCTGTAAAAAGCTCTCCAGCAGGTTATAGAGTGTTCCGGGACCCACCGTGACTCGCTCCCGAGTCAGCGCAGACACCTGGGCCATGATATCCGCGCCGCACTGTTCCTGCCGTAGACAGAGGAGAATATAAAACATCTGTTCCGTCAGCGTCTGAAATTTTTCTCGTGCCACACCGGTCCTCCTCTCAAATCATCGAATATCGATATTCTAATTGCAGTATAATATCGAATATCGAGCATGTCAAGTGCTTTTCTGGGGATCTGCGGCAGGATTCCCCACTGAAGCGCTTGCTTTTTGATCCGGGCTGTGGTAACATCAAGCCGTGTATTCTATTGGAAAGAGGGAGACACTATGACATATACATTTCACCCCAGAGGCGTCTGCGCCCAGGCCATGCGGGTCGAGGTGGACGATCAGGGAATGATTCAGAAACTGGAAGTTGTCGGCGGCTGCAGCGGCAATCTGCAAGGCATCGCGGCCCTGGTGCGGGGCATGCCTGCGGAGGAGGCCATCCAGCGGCTCAAGGGCATTCGGTGCGGCTTTAAGGACACCTCCTGCCCGGATCAGCTGGCTAGAAATCTGGAGAGCGCCATGCACAAGCAGTAAGGAGACAGCATGAAGATCGTATTGGTCATCGATCAGTTTGACGATGCTAACAATGGAACGACCATCAGCGCCCGCAGATTTGCCCAGGCCTTGAGAGACCACGGCAACGAGGTGCGGGTGATTGCCACCGGTAAGCCGGCGGACTATAAGTATGCCGTGAGGCAGATGCGCTTTTTCCCCATTGTGGAGCATTTGATCACCAGCCAGGGGATGCGGCTGGCGATTCCGAACCGGCATGTGTTTGAAAAGGCGGCGGCCTGGGCGGATGTGGTGCATTTCATGATGCCCTCTCCCCTGGCTGTCATGGGACTCAAGCATGTGGAAAAGCTTGGAATCCCCCACACGGCAGCCTTTCACTGCCAGCCGGAGAACATTACCTTTACCCTGCACCTGGGCAACAGCCAGCGAGCGAATGACTTTGTATACAACCGCTTCCGGGACAGCTTTTTCAACCGCTTTACCCACATCCACTGCCCCAGCAATATGATTGCGGAGCAGCTCCGCCAGCATGGTTATACTGCACAGCTCCATGTGATCTCCAATGGCATCAGTCCTGAGTATTTCTATGGAAAGCAGCCAAAGGAGACTTGGATGCAGGGATTTTTCAATGTGCTGATGGTGGGACGCTATGCCGGCGAGAAGCGGCAGGACGAGCTGATTGCAGCCTGCACGAAGTGCCGCCACGCCAAAGAGATTCAGGTGATCTTGGCTGGCAGGGGACCGCTGGAGAAAAAATACCGCCGTCTGGCGGAGAAGCTGCCCAATCCAATCGTCATGAGTTTTTACGAGCCCGCACGTCTTTTGGAAATTCTGCACATGGCGGATCTATACGTTCACACCTCCGACGCGGAAATCGAAGCCATGAGCTGTATGGAGGCATTTGCCTGCGGCCTGGTGCCTGTGATCGCGGATTCTCCCCGGTCTGCCACCCCGCAGTTTGCCCTGGATGAACGGAGCCTGTTCCCGGCCGGGGATACGGATGTTCTGGCGGAGCGGATTGACTGGTGGCTGGAGCATCCGGAGGAGCGCCGGGAGATGGAACTGCGCTACGCCGAGCACGCCAAGCAGTATACGTTGGAGCACTCCATTCAGCAGACGGAGGAGATGTTCCGCATGGCGATCCGGGAGCAGAGAGGGTAATGAAGCGTTCCGGCGCTAAAAACCATATTCATATGAGCAGCCCCGCTGCCGGAGACACCGGCGGCGGGGTGTTTGCATAGTATGAGATGAATCCACCTGCCGGCGGGCCGCCGGCAACGAGGAGGGAACCCAACATGGCTTATTCCGACCGAGAATTGCTGGCCCGTCTGATCCAATGTGAGGCGGGCGGCGAGGGAGAGATTGGGATGAAGGCGGTGGCGGGGGTTGTCATGAACCGGGTCAACGCCACGGGCGGCGAGTACGCCCGGGTGGGTCAGGGAAGCATCCGCAACATCATCTTTCAGCCCTATCAATTTGTGTGCGCCAGTGAGACGGAAAATGGCGTATATAATCCTCAAAATATCTACAATATGCGGCCCGAACAGATTCACTATGACATTGCCGACTGGGCGATCGCGGGAAACCGGATACCAGAGGTGGCGGATTCGCTGTGGTTCTACAACCCCTTCGGCCCCACCTGCCGCTCCAGGTTTCCATCAGACGTGGGGTACTGGCAGACCCGGATCGGCGACCATTGCTTCTATAACCCCACAGATGCTTATTACAAAACTTGAGAGGTGTCATTATGGCAAATATTCGGAATAACATCGGGACACCGGCACCGGCCGGCCCCGGTGAGAGCGCACAGGCGGTTCGGGAACGCTGGGCCGGAGAGATCGGGCCGGCGGCACCTATGCCAGATACAACGTGGAACGAAGCATGGGCGGGTCTGCAGGATGCCCCACCCATGGGACCGCAGCAGGGAGGAGCCTTTGTCAGCCGAAACGGGCAGATGACCTCGATCAATGGACTGGAAATGCAAAACAATGTGCCCAGTGAGGTAATCACCAGCCCCACCACCGTAAACGAGGCATATATCGGCTCTCTAAAGGCCATGCTGATCCGCAATAAGGGGAACTACATTGTGGCTACATTTTTGATCGGTGTTCAAAATACCGTCTCCTGGGAAGGCATTCTGTACGACGTGGGCAATGACTATGTGACGATTTACCAGGAACCGCGAGACCGCTACATTGTGTGTGATATTTACTCCCTAAAGTACATGGAGTTTTATGATATCCGGCGGCGGGAGCTATGCAACCAGCTGCTTAGCCAGCAGGGACAAAATCAATGGTAAAAACGGGAGGCTTTTAGCCTCCCGTTTTTTTGCTAAGAATCAATGCCTGCGGCGGCCCCGGTAGGAGCTTCGGTTCCGACGGCCAACGCTACGGCCATAACGGTAGCGCCGGCGCCCAAGGAAGAGCTTCCACACCACCAGGAAGATCAGCAGGAGAAGGAGCACAACTCCCACAATCCGCACAACCGGTTTGCTGAAAAAGTCCTGGATATCCCGAAGAAGCGTTTGAATCCGGCTGGCCTCCACATCAAAGCTGGCCAACAGATCCACAGTGGCATAGGTGATCCCGTCATAGCTGAGGGTGAGAGTTCCCAGTTTTTGTCCGGCTGCTACCGGCGCCTCCACCACCTCCTGCAGCTCCACGCTCCGCTCCAAGTCCTCCGGAGAGAGGGTCTTGGGCATGAGCACCTCGGTGTCCTGAGCGGGGTGGACGGTCACATGATCCATCTCCGAGAGCTCCACGGGGACCTCCTGAATCTCCTCGGACTCCAAAATCGCGGTCTGATAAGAGAAATTGTCAAACCCATAGTCAAACATCCGGGAGGTCTCGGAAAAACTGCGGATATTGCCTACGCCATGTTCCTCCACCCGCTCTGCGCCTAAGATCACACTGATGAAATGGAGGCTTCCGTGCATGGCGGAGGAGACCAGACAGTGGCCAGCGTCGTCTGTGGAGCCGGTCTTGATGCCGTGGGCGCGGGTGTCTCGATAACCGATGACCCGCCATGTGGAGAGCAGATGGTTCGTGGTCCAGTAATCCCGCTCCTCGCTCATATTCGTGGCGGGAATTACCACATGGGCGGTGTCGCAGATGGTCATAAATCCGTCATACTGCATGGCTGCAGCGGTGATTAGATACAGGTCCCAGGCAGAGGTATAGTGCTGAGGGTCGTGGAGACCGTTGGGGTTGACAAAGTGTGTATTCTCACAGCCCAGCTCCTTCGCCTTGGCATTCATGGCATCCACAAAGGCGCTAACCGAACCGCTGACAGCCTCGGCCAGGATGTTGCACGCCTCATTGGCAGAGACCACCAGCATACAGTACAGCAGATTCTGCACAGACATGGTTTCGCCAACTTGGATGCCGGCCGTACTGCCATCGTCAGCCAGCCCCATCAGGGCGCTGCTGGAGGCAGTGAGCATCTGGTCCATAGAGAGTTTTCCGTCCTCTATCGCCTCAAACACCAGCAATGCGGTCATAATTTTAGTCAAACTGGCGGGATAGAGCTCTTCATGCTCATTTTTGGCATAGATGGGGAGGCCGGTGTTGGCATCCACCAGCAGCGCGGCCTTGGCCAGGATATTGGGGTCCTCCGGCAGGACAGGGGAATCCGCATCTGCGGCAGCCAGGGGTGCCAGATGCAAGCTGATCATCACGGCAAAAAAAAGCGACAAAAAGCGTTTGATTTTCATACTCAACTCCTGCGATTTATGTTATAATCATCCGTAGCGGCATTTTCTAAAGGGCGGCAGCTTCAGCCGTCGGTCCAGACACAGCAGAGCCTGCCGCAATTTCAAAGGCGTAAAAGCTCTTTCTCTTGACCGGAGGGCCGCGCAAAGAACGCAGCCTGCCCCGCAGTCATGTATGGGTAGAGTGCCCAAAGCCATTAATATCATAAAAGGTGACTGGAACCCCTTTGAAGGGCGCAGATCACTTCAACAGGTCACCGATGGCATCCCTGGCGACGCCGAGCCAGGAGTAACCGGAAGTCTCCGACAAAAATCGTGGATCTCCGACCTGTAGTATATCAAAAAAAAGACAGGAGTTCAACAGGGAGCATGTTTGGAAAAGTGACGAAAACGGAATGGTGTTTACTGGGTCTGACAGGGATCTTTCTCTGTGGGCTTTTGGCGCTTTCCCAGCATGACCGGAGAGAGATGGAAGATGGCGGTGTGGAAACAGATCTGGCGGCGGCGCAGGAGGCGTTCATGCCGGATGTGCGCCCGTTGGATTTGAACACCGCAACAGCGGAGGAACTGATGGCGCTGCCGGGAATCGGGGAGGAGCTGTCTAGGAGGATTCTGGAATACCGCGAGACCCACGGCCCCTTTGCCGCGGTAGAGGAGCTGATGGAGGTCTCCGGCATTGGCGAGGCAAAGCTCGCGGCCCTGGAGGGCCGCGTTACGGTAAACGGGGAGTAAGACTGATGAAGATTCTGGTAGTAGATGATGAAAAGACCCTGGTGAAGGGAATCAAGTTCAATTTGGAAAACGAGGGCTATGAGGTGGAGTGCGCCTATGACGGCGCCGCCGCTGTAGAGCTGGCCCGAAATAACCGGTTTGACCTTTTAATTTTGGATGTGATGATGCCGGAGGTGGACGGACTGGAGGCCTGCATGCGGATTCGGGAGTTCTCCAACGTGCCCATCATTATGCTGACGGCAAAGAGCGAGGACGCGGACAAGCTGATGGGATTTGAGTGCGGGGCGGACGACTACCTGACCAAGCCCTTTAACATCCTGGAGCTCAAGGCGCGGGTGCGGGCACTACTGCGGCGGGCAGCCGGGGTTCAGCGCCAGCAGGGAAGCGTACTGACAGCTGGGGACCTGTCCTTGAACACGGAGGAACGGGTTGCCATCCGGGGCGGGAAGACTGTGGACCTGACCGCCAAGGAATACGATCTTATTGAACTCTTGATGCGCAATCCCCGGCGGGTCTACAGTCGGGAGAATCTGATGAACGTGGTGTGGGGCTATACCTATGCCGGGGATTACCGAACGGTGGATGTCCATATCCGCCGCCTGCGGGAAAAGCTGGAGCAGGACCCGGCAGAGCCGGAACACATCATGACCAAATGGGGGGTGGGGTATTATTTCAAAGGATAGGCAGAGGGTATGGAACAGCCTGGGAGTTAAGTTCGGCCTGAGCTACATCGTTTTGATGGCGGCGGTGCTGGTGCTGCTGAATACCTATCCTCTGCTGGTGTCCCAGGACCTGGTATTCTACTCCAAGGAGGTGTCGCTGCAAAGCAGCGTCTCTGTGATGGGGTACTCCCTCTCAGGCCTGGACCGGTTGACGGAGGAGAATGTGGCGGCAGCCATCGCGGTGGTGGAAGAGACCGGGCTGAGCCGTATCCTAGTAACGGACGGAGCCGGTCTAGTCCTCTATGACACGCGAGAGACCGGCGGTGCGGTGGGACAATATGTTCTTTACACAGAGATTGTCCAGGCATTGCTGGGCAACGACGCGTTTTCCTGTACCTATGAGGGAGGGGCCTTCCGCAGTCGGGCCTCCTCTCCGGTGCTGTACCAAAACCAGATCATTGGCGCGGTGTACGCCTATGAGTACGACACAGAGCAGGCGGCGCTGCTGGAGGGCCTTCAGGAGAACCTGCTGCGGCTGTCGGCGGTGGTGGGGGTGGTGGCGCTGGTGCTCAGCGGCATCATCTCCCGTGCCCTGACCAAAAAGCTGGGCCAGCTGCTGACAGCCATCCGCCAGGTGCGGGAGGGAGCTTACAGCCACCGCACGGAGATTCGCGGCGGCGACGAGATTGCCCAGCTGGGGGAGGAGTTCAACAGCCTGACCGACCGTCTCCAGGTGACGGAAAATGCCCGCAGGCGTTTTGTATCCGACGCCTCCCATGAGTTGAAAACGCCCCTGGCGGCCATTCGCCTACTGACGGATTCTATTCTGCAAACCGAAAACATTGACCGGGAGACCACCCGGGAGTTTGTTGCAGATATTGGGTCTGAGGCGGAGCGACTGACCCGCATTACCGAGGACCTGCTGCGCCTGACCCGGCTGGACAGCGGAATTTTGGAGCAGGCGGCCGTAGAGGATGTCCTGCCGGTATTGGAGCAGGTGATGCGGATGATGAGCCTGGTGGCGCAGGAAAAGGGCGTAGACCTGACCTACGAGGCTGCGGAGGGATGCGCTGTCCGAAGTACCCGGGACGAACTGTATCAGGTGATTTATAACCTGACGGACAACGCTCTGAAATATTCTGCCGGAGCTGCCGTCCAGGTGTCGCTTCGCAAGTGCGGAGGGCAAGTGGTTCTAACTGTCGCGGATCGGGGACCGGGGATTCCGGAGGAGGACCTTCCGCGGATTTTCGAGCGGTTCTACCGGGTGGACAAGGCGCGCTCCCGGGCGGCCGGAGGCACGGGCCTGGGACTTTCCATCGTCAGCGATACCGTGCGCCGCCAGGGCGGCACAGTGGAGGCCGCCAACCGGCCTGGCGGCGGAGCGGTGTTCACCGTTCGCTGGAGCGCGGAGGAGGGGGAGGCATGAGAAAGCGAATCGCGGCGCTGCTGTGTGTTTTGCTGCTTCTCTCCGGCTGCAGCGGCGGGGCGGAACCGTCAGACGGGTATGTTTTGTATTTTCAAGAACGAGACCTGCGTTCCGCTGCGGGTGAAGGAGCCCTTCGGACAGAGAGCGTACAGCTGGAGCCGACGGAGGCTCCGGCCCGTGCCCTTCTGGAGGCGCTGCTGGCGGGGCCGACGGACGAGACGCTGAAAAATGCGATTCCGGCAGGCACCTCCCTGCTGTCCCTGGAGCTGAAGGGGAGCCGGGCGGTTGTAGACTTGTCCTCCGCTTATGGCATGCTCTCCGGAGTGGAGCTGACGTTAGCGGATCAGGCGATCACGCTGACGCTCACCCAGCTGCCGGATATCCTGTCGGTACAGATTACAGTCCGCGGACAGGAGCTGGCCTATCGCAGCAAGCAGGTGTTCACGGCCAGGGATGTGCTGGTAGCCCCGGAGGGAGACGTGGTTGGCACAGCGGAGGTAACGCTCTATTTTCCGGATGAGTCGGGAGTCTTGCAGCCGGAGGAGCGGACGTTGGAGCTCTATGAGGGGGACACACAGGTGAGTGCCGTGGCGCGGGCGCTGGAAAATGGTCCCCTGGACAGTGATTTGGCGCCTGCGTTTCCCGAGGGGTTCCGTCCCAGAAGTGTTTGGCTGGAGGAAGACATTTGCTATGTCAATCTATCCTCTGGCTTGCTGGGAGATTTGCCGGAAGACGCGGCGCTGGACATGGCGCTGGAGGCATTGACCAGGTCGCTGTGTGCGCTGGAGAACGTCAGCGAGACGAGATTTCTGGTGGACGGAGAATATGCGTCCTGCTACGGGCCTGTTGCTTTGGAGGTACCGGAGAAGTGAGAATCTGAGAGCAAACGGCATAACCGCCAGCGGTTATGCCGTTTGACCATATGAATGGGAGAGACCCAAAACCGGCAGAGTAATATTTTATTGCAGAACAGATTGGGAATATCTATGTTAGGAGGATGTCATGAAGATTGAAGTGATCAAAGGGACCGGCATTGCGGTGATTTCCGGCGGAGAAGTGCTTGTGAAGGACGCACAATCCGCGCTGGAAATGGCAATTACCGTCAAATATAAAACCGGGGCAACCAAGATCGTGCTTGCAAAAGAGACAGTCAGCGAACACTTTTTTATACTCAGCACGGGGCTTGCGGGAGAAATCCTGCAGAAGTTTACGAACTACCAGATTAAAGCCGCTGTTTATGGAGACTATTCCCGCTATACCAGCAAGCCTTTGAGGGACTTTATTTTTGAATCCAACCGGGGAGGGCAGTTTTTCTTTGTTGCAACCAGGGAAGAGGCCATACAAAAACTCCGGGCAGCTTCATAAGCATTTCCAGCCGGCGCACCAGAGCTCTGTACCGATGTGACAGCGGATTTGGGTCTACCCAAAGAAAATCCGGACGGACAGGGCTGCGGCGAAAAAACCAGTCAGATCAGCCACCAGCGCGGCAGGAACTGTGTGCCGAGTCTTATAAATACCGGCAGAGCCGAAGTAGACGGCAATGGTATAAAAGGTGGTTTCCGTACTGCCCAACATAACAGCGGCAACCCGGCCCACATAGCTGTCAGGCCCGTGCGTGGTCAGCAGATCGCTGGCTACTGCCAGCGCGCCGCTGCCTGATACAGGCCGGATGAGCATCAACGGGGTCGTCTCAGGCGGAATGCCCAGAAGATCCAGTACTGGCGCGCATAGGCTGGAGAGAAATTCCATGGCTCCGGAGGCGCGGAACATGCTCACAGCAGTCAGCAGTCCCACCAGCGCCGGAATGATACGCAGAAGAACGGTCAGCCCCTCCTCGGCGCCGTGGGTCAGAGCGCTGTAAACATCCACCTTCCGCCCCATACCATATACCGCCACAGCCGAGAGGAGAAGCGGAATCACCAGAGAACTGACGTTCATAGCCGTCTCCTTTTACGCCGGGAGAGGAGCCATGCCGCAGCCAGTCCTGCGGCCACAGACATGGCGGAACTGAGCCACACTGCCGGCAGGATGTCAAATGGAGTCTGAGAGCCTGCAGCTGCCCGGAGGGAGGCGATGGTGGTCGGCAGAAGCTGGATAGAGGCTGTGTTTAACACCACCAACAGGCAGAGCTCATTGCTTGCAACGCCGTCACAGCTTCGGGCCATACGACGGGCCGCCCGGATTCCAAGCGGTGTGGCGGCGTTACCCAGGCCCAGAAGATTGGCTGAAACGTTGGCTGAAACTGCGGCTAATGTCTCCTCATCCCGACTGGCTTCTGGCAGCAGGCGGCGCAAAATGGGCCGGAAAGCTCGCGCCAGTCCGGCGGACAGCCCGCAGGCGTTCATGATTTCCATCACCCCGCTCCAAAGACACAGAATGCCCGCCATGGAGATGCTCAGCTCCACGGCGGAACCAGCGCCTTCCAGAGCGGCATTTGCAACTTCATCCAGATTTCCGGTGGCGATGCCGAAGATTAGAGACAGCAGGACCATCCCGGTCCATACCCACGCCATTGCCATAGCCTCTTTCCCCTTTCATTTAAATTTTTGTTGGGATTATGAATTAAATCTTAAATTTTTGGACAAAAATTGACAAGAGGCAACGAAATATGCTATTGTCTGTTTATCATAACGTATCAATTTAAATGAGAGAAGGAGTCATACTGTGAAATCAACAGGGATCGTGAGGAAGGTTGACGAATTGGGCCGGATTGTACTGCCCATCGAGATGCGCCGGACCTTGGATATAGCAGAAAAGGATGCACTGGAAATCTATGTGGAGGGCTCGTCCGTCATTCTAAAAAAATATAAGCCAAGCTGTATCTTCTGCGACGCTGTTAAAGATGTGACAGAGTTTAAAGGGAAAAATGTCTGTCCAAAATGTCTAAAAGAGCTGAAGGGCCTATAAACGATAACACGCCTCCGCAGGTACTGCGGAGGCGCTTGAATGATTGGAAGGTATACAGGGACGCTGCGGATTTCAGCGGCACGGAAAGAGGCTCATGTCATGGAGGCCGGGGGCGTGCGATTTATGAAACCGGCGCATCCAGGGCAGCGGCATAAAGATCGTTTTTGGAAAGCCCCGTGAGCTCCGCCACCTCTCGGACTGCGTCCTTCAAACGCATGCCCTGGGATTTCAAAGCATGCACCTGTGCAACGGCCTCATCCAGTGGAACAGCGGCTCGAAGTTCAGCCTCCGCGCCTGCCACTACCAGGACGAACTCTCCTTTTGGGGTGTTATCCCGATAGAAAGCGGCAGCCTCTGCCAGGGTAGTGCGGCGGACCTCCTCGTGGAGCTTGGTCAGCTCCCGACACAGGGCGATACGGCGGTCCGGGCCGAAGGCGGCGGAGAGGTCCTCCAGCGTGGAGAGGAGCTTGTGGGGAGCCTCGTGAAAGAGTATGGTGCGCTCTTCCCGCCGCAAGGCTTCCAGCCGCTCCCGGCGGTTCCTCCGGTTGACGGGGAGAAAGCCCTCGAACACGAAGCGGCCGGTAGGCAGGCCGCTGACTGCCAGGGCACTGATGCCAGCGCAGCAGCCGGGGATAGAGACCACTGGAACCTGCTGCTCCGCACACAGGCGCACCAAATCCTCCCCCGGGTCGGAAATGGCGGGGGTGCCGGCATCCGTTACCAAAGCACAGGACTCCCCGGCCAGGAGCCGCTGCAAAATGGAAGCTCCCGCCGTGACATGGTTGTGCTCGTGATAGCTGACCAGGGATTTTTTGATCTCAAAGTGATTGCAAAGCTTCAGCGAGACCCGGGTATCCTCGGCGGCAAGGAAGTCCACGGTCCGCAGTGTCTCCACCGCCCTGGGGGAGAAGTCCCCCAGGTTGCCGATGGGGGTGGCGACCAGATAGAGCGTACCCCTCATGATAAATCCTCCTGTTGTCTGAAATAGATGGCGTTTACCTCTGCTGTAGGAGTGCCGTCTGAGGTTTGCAGCAATAGGGCGGGCTCTATAGCCAGCCCCGGCCGTCCGCCGCGCCGGGCTTCCAGCAAAATCAGGGAGGGGGCGCTGGCGGCGTTTTTGCAGACCAGGCGAAGCCGCTTGGGTTCCAGACCTGTCTCCCGCAGGGCACAGCATAGATCGGCTAGACGTTCCGGCTTGTGGACCAGGCAGAAGCTGCCTCCCCATCGCAAAGCTCTGGCTGCCGCTTGGCAGAGCTCCGGCAGAGAGCAGGTGGCCTCGGACCTGGCGGAACGCAGAGCACAGCCGGCGGGGAGTCCTCCGCTTCCAACCGGGTAATAGGGCGGATTGCAAACCGCGAGATCGAAGCCGCCAGCAGGGAGGAGCGGGTCCCGCAGGTCTCCAGAGCAAATCGTCAGGCGCTCTGCCAAGCCGTTGATCTCGGCGGCCTTCCGGGCGAGTTCAGTTGCTGCCGGTAAGCGATCAATTCCGGTGACGAAAAGCGCCGGCTGGCGCTGTAAAAGCAACAGGCTAAGCAGGCCAGTGCCGCAGCCCAGGTCACATACCCGCAGTCCCGGTTTCAGACGGGGCAGGGAGGCGAGGAGAAAGGTGTCTGTACTGGGACGGAAGAGCGCGTCGTCATAGACAAAGCGGTAGCCGCCAGGGGCAAGGACTTCCCAATGTTCCACAGAGCACCTCCCGAATGGTTATAGGTATTATACTAAAAAGAAAGTCGGAGTGCAAGGACCTGAAAAACAGATAAAAACACCGCAAGCACAGGGCTCGCGGTGTTTTTATGTATCCCGTTTAGGATCTCAGCCCTCGGGGACGATGGCGCCGGTGGGGCAGGCGTCGCTGCAAGAACCGCAGTCCAGGCAAGCGCCGGCGTCGATGACGTACTGGTCATCACCCTGGCTGATAGCACCAGCGGGGCAAGCGTCCGCGCAAGTGCCGCAGCTCACGCAGGCAGACGTGATTTTGTAGGCCATGGGAAGCACCTCCATAAAAATTGTACCCCTATTGTAGCATACAATTTTAAAAAAGCAAGAGGGCCGTGAAGAAGTTAACAATAATTTTTCACAAAAATTGCAGGAAACGGTCAAACATAAGGTTTGTAAAGACTAACTGTTCATAAAATATTTTCAAATTGGTCAAAGAAAGTCAAAAATAAAATCTTGACATTTGCGGGAAACGTGGTATACTGACACCAGAATAAAGATCAAAGAAAGTCAAAGTCAAATTTGATTAAACGGAAGGGGATGGACATCAAGTGGGGATTACAGATTTGATTGCCAGTTTCCTGCAGCAGAGTCTGGAGGAAGCCGAGAATGGTGTGCTGGAGGTTCAGCGCAATGATTTGGCCCAACGCTTTAACTGCGTACCCAGCCAGATCAATTATGTAATGTCCACACGGTTTTCACCGGAGCGGGGCTATATCGTGGAAAGCCGCCGGGGCGGAAACGGATATATCCGTATCACACGGGTACGGGTAGACCGGCAGACGCTGATGATGCATGTCATCAACTCCTTGGGTGCTCAGGTGGATCTGCCGTCTGCCAGAGCGATCCTCAGCAACCTGGTGCAGTCCGGGGCGCTGGCGGAGGAGATCGGGCAGGCGTTGCTGGCGGCCCTGGGCGATAAAGCTCTGGGGGCTGTGCCGCGAGAGAGCCGCAATCAGGTCCGGGCGGATATTATGAAGCAGGTTCTGATTCTTCAGGTATAAAAGGGGCAGACTTCCTCTTGAGGAGAAGAACCGACCGCCGGAGTGCCCGGCAGGGACGAAGATTCCGGTGGAACCTATCACATGGTGATTAACAATACGCTTATATGAAGGAGATATGACTTATGAAATGCGAAAATTGTGGCAAGAATGAAGTGACCTTTGTTTACCAGAGTAATATCAACGGTCATGTGGAAGAAAAGCATCTTTGCAGCGAGTGCGCGGAGAAGCTGGGCTACACCCAGCGGATCAACGCCCACAGCCAGAGGATGATGCAGAACTTCTTCGGCAGAGGCAGCCTGTTTGGGAGCAGCTTCTTTAACGACTTCTTTTCTCCCAGCCTGATGGGCAGGATGCTGGAAGACCCCTTTGACGACTTCTTCGCTGACATGCCGGCGCTGAGCGCCGCGCCTGCTCGGCAGCAGGAGACGAAAAAAGAGGAGGACCTGGTGGAGAAAGAGGAGCAGAGCCGCTTCTCCTACTTGCGCCAGCTCAACGCACTGAAAGTGGAGATGAAGAAGGCGGTTCATCAGGAGAATTTCGAGCGGGCTGCGGAGCTGCGGGATCAGATCCACAAGCTAGAGGCGGACCACAAAGAACAAAAGAGCGGCGAGTAATACTCCCTGAGGAAAGGAAGGTAAAGACACATGAATGAGAATAAATTCAGTCCCAGAGCGGAGGAGGCCTTGCGGTTGAGCCAGGAAGCGGCCGGGGAGCTGGGCCACGGATATGTGGGAACCGAGCACCTGCTGCTGGGCCTGATGCGGGAGAGCGACGGCCTTGCCCACACGGTGCTGGCCGAGGCTGGACTCACCGACGATATGCTGGTGGAGATCATCAAAAAGAGCGTGGGCGTGGGGCTGCCCGGCAGCAACCCTGCCCAGGGGTTGACTCCCCGAGCCCGCCGGGTGGTGGAGATTGCCATGGAGGACTCTGTACGGGGCGGCTATAATTATATCGGTACCGAGCACCTGCTGGCAGGTCTTCTGCGGGAGGGCAACAACATGGCCGTCCGAATGCTGAGGGTTGCCGGCGTCGATGCCAAACACCTCTACACAGCACTCATGCAGAAGCTTGGCGAAACGCCCAAGAGCCGCGCAGCAGAAAACCGTGCCGCCGCCGCGCGGGAGGATGGCGGAAAAACCAAGACCCTGAAGGAGTTTACCAGAGACCTGACGGCTGATGCCCGCTCTGGCAGGCTGGACCCGGTGATCGGCCGGGATGATGAGATCCGGCGTGTGATCCAGATTCTCTCCCGCCGCACTAAGAACAATCCCTGCCTGATTGGTGAGCCAGGCGTTGGCAAGACTGCCATTGCCGAAGGGCTGGCCCGGAAGATTGTCATGGGTGATGTGCCGGACGACTTGCTGGATAAACGAATTTTGTCTCTCGACCTCAGCGGCATGGTGGCCGGCACCAAGTACCGGGGTGAGTTTGAGGAGCGGATCAAAAAGGTGATGGAGGAGGTCAAAAAGGCTGGCAATGTCATCCTCTTTATTGACGAGCTCCACACCATCGTGGGCGCCGGCAGCGCCGAGGGCGCTGTGGACGCCGCCAATATCATCAAACCGGCTCTGGGCCGGGGCGAGATTCAGGTGATCGGTGCCACCACGCTCAACGAGTACCGCAAGTATATTGAAAAGGATGCGGCCTTGGAGCGCCGGTTCCAGCCGGTGCAGGTGGGTGAGCCCAGCCAGGAGGCATCCTTGGAGATTCTGAAGGGCCTGCGGGAGAAGTATGAGAAGCACCACAATCTCCAGATCACCGACGAGGCGCTGGAGGCGGCGGTGAGCCTTTCTGCCCGCTATATTAACGACCGCTTCCTGCCGGATAAGGCCATCGACCTGATGGATGAGGCGGCCAGCCGGGTCCGGATGGAGGCGGAGGAGATCTCTCCGGAGGTCAAGAGCCTAGAGGAGAAGCTGGCGGTTTTGACCCGGGACAAGGAAGCCGCCATTGAAAACCAGGACTATGAGACCGCTGCGCAGCTGCGGGACATTGAAAAGAACTACCGCGACCAGGTGGAGGCAGAGCGGGATAAGCGCCGCCAGAACCACACCCAGCACCGGCCCGTCAACGCGGACGACATCGCGGCCGTGGTGGCCGGCTGGACCGGCATTCCCGTCACCCGGCTGACAGAGGACGAGGGCGCGCGCCTGCTGCGAATGGAAGATACGCTCCATGAGCGGGTGGTTGGACAAGACGAGGCTGTGAAGGCTGTGGCCCGGGCAATCCGCCGGGGCAGAGTGGGCCTGAAGGACCCCAAGCGCCCTATCGGCAGCTTTCTCTTCCTGGGCCCCACCGGTGTTGGCAAGACAGAGCTGTGCAAATCCTTGGCGGAGGCCATGTTTGGTGATGAGAACGCCATGATCCGCATCGACATGTCCGAGTACATGGAGCGGCACACGGTGTCCCGCCTGATTGGCTCCCCTCCGGGGTATGTGGGCCACGACGAGGGCGGCCAGCTGACGGAGAAGGTCCGCCGCAAGCCCTATTCCGTGGTACTCTTTGACGAGATTGAAAAGGCCCACGAGGATGTGTGGAACGTGCTGCTCCAGATTCTGGATGATGGACGGATCACGGACTCCCAGGGCCGCACCGTGGACTTCAAGAACACGGTGATCGTAATGACCAGTAACATCGGTGCCAAGAGTCTGACCGCGGCCTCTGGGCGTCTGGGCTTCTCGGCAGAGGAGCGGGGTAGCGACCCCGATGCGGAAAAGCGCTTCCAGCAGGCAAAGGAGACCGTGATGGCGGAGCTGCGCCAGACTTTCCGGCCGGAGTTCCTCAACCGGATTGATGACATCATCGTATTCCGCTCCCTGACGGAAGAGAACATCCAAGAGGTGGCCCGCCGGATGCTGAAGACTGTGTCCGCTCGGATGGAGTCTATGGGGATTCATTTGGATGCCAGCGAAGCGGCTATTGTGGAACTGGCCAAGGAGGGCTATGATCCCAAGTACGGCGCAAGACCCCTGCGCCGTGCCATCCAGAGCCAGGTAGAGGACGCCGTGGCGGAGAAGATGCTGGACGGCACCCTACGGGAAGGCGACACCGCGAAGCTCACGGTGGAGGATTCTAAGCTCTGTGTGAGCAAGTGATCCAGCCAATCAAAGAGAACACCGCCGCAGTCCCAAAAGGCTGCGGCGGTGTTTTTTCAGGTGCCATTCTGGATGGGCGTATGATCCGGGAGGGATAATTTACGAAGGGCTGAAAGCTGGATCGGGATAGCGCAGGCCAGCGTTAGCAGGTCGGAGGCAGATTGCGTGATCTGCACGCCCGTGAGACCCAGGAATAAGGGGAGAATCCAGACCAGCGGAACGAAGAAGATCCCCTGCCTGGCCATGGCGAGAAACGTGGCTGGAACGGTCTGGCCGATGGTTTGGAGCATCATGTTGCTCATTGTGACCCAGCCCATGGCACAGAAGGTGACGCACTGGCACCGCAGAGCCACGGCACCGATGGCGACGACCTCCGGGTCATCCCGGAACAGGGCAATCAGCTGTGGGGCAAAGGCAAAGCCCAGGGTGCTCACCACCAGCAGGAAAACAGTGGAGCTCTTCACGCAAAACCAGAAGCCCTCCCGCACCCGGCTGTAGAGTTGCGCGCCGTAGTTGAAACCGCACACAGGCTGGAAGCCCTGTCCGAAGCCGATCATGGCAGAGCCGCCGAACATGGCGATCCGTTGGACAACGCCCATGGCGGCGATGGCGGCATCCCCATAGGGGCGGATGGCCCAGTTCAGGCAGATGGTGGCGAAGGAGGCAAGGCCCTGCCGCGCAAGGGAGGGGAGGCCGCCCCGGATAATCATGGAGAAATAGTCCCATTTCAGCTGGACCCGAGAGACATGGATCTGGAGATTCCCGCCCCGGGTGCAGCCCACCAGCAGCAGGCAAAAGCTGACAAATTGACTGAAGATGGTGGCCCAGGCCGCCCCGGCCACCCCCATATCGAAGACGAAGATCAGCAGGGGGTCCAGGGCGATGTTCAGCACCGCACCGCTGGTGATGCCCACCATACCGTAGACGGCACTTCCCTGGAAACGCAGCTGGTTATTGAGCACCAGAGAGGCGGTCATCCAGGGGGCGCCCAGGAGGATCACCCGGAGGTAGGCCGTGGAGTAAGGCAAAATAGTGTCCGTAGACCCCAGGAGATAGGCCAGGGGCTCCAGAAAGATCTGCCCCAGGATACACAGAACTAGGCCGGAAAACAGTGCGGAAAAAAAACCGGTGGCGGCCATATTGGAGGCCTCCTCATAGTGGTGCCGGCCCAGCTCCCGGGAAATGAAGTTACCGCTGCCGTGCCCGAAGAAGAAGCCGATGGCCTGCAGCACAGCCATCAGGGAGAAGACAACGCCAACGGCGGCGGTGGCACTGTTGCTCTGAAGCATGCCTACGAAAAAGGTATCCGCCATATTATAGAAAGCGGTTACAAGCATGCTGATGATACAGGGCAGGGCCAGGTGGCAGATCAGCCGCCCCACCGGCGTCTCGGTCATCTGCTGAAACTTTTGCTCCTGTTTTTCTTCCATAGGAGACGCCTCTCTTCCTTTAACGAATTCTTAGCATCACTATAACATATCCGCGGAAAAAGGGAAGCCCCTCTTTTCAAAAATAACACCCCGCGCTTGAGGAGCGCTCCGGCACCCAACGGCATAGAATGGAACGTACCCAGCCGGGTACAATATCCAGGAAACGAGGGATTGCTTTGCGTATCAGTGAAGCCTATGAACACGAGCCCATCCTGCCCTATCAGGCGGAGGACAACTGCCCTGTGGGCGGCTGCAACAAAACCGGTACTCAGTGCGTGGACATTGCCGCGCCTTTCGCTTTAACTCCTACCGCTTCCGTCGGAACTGTGACCGTGGCGTGCCAGGGAAGCCCCAGTATTACCTGCGTCACCGACGCGTCGGGGAGCTGCTGCACGGTCACAATGACCCAGCAGATCTGTGTATCTGTTCCCATCCGCTACGGCGTGAACCTGACCGCCGGAGAGCCCACCATCTCCTGCGCGGACAACAGCTGCATCGGCTGCGGCTGCTGCTGAAGGCTGCTCGACCCGCCCGCTGCCGGAAAATCCGGCGGCGGGCGAGCCGTTTTGTGTGGATTTTGACAGAGAATCCGGCCTTGCAAGGGGATGGGGAAATAGGGTATACTATACCATGAAATTCAATACTGGAAAGGATGATCCCTATGACCGCTTACCCCAACATGACCAGGGAAGAGCGCGGAGCGGAGTACACCCGTGTGCGGCAGGAATTTGAGCTTTGGAAGGCAAAGGGCCTGAAGCTGAACATGGCACGCGGAAAGCCAGGAAAGCAGCAGCTGGACCTGGTGAGCGATATCTTCTCGCTGATGCAGGACCCGCAGGACTATGTGTCCGACGGCATCGACGTGCGCAACTATGGCGAGCTCAGCGGCCTGCCCGCTGCCAAGCGGCTCTTTGCCGAGATTCTTGGCTGTCGGCCATGGCAGGTGTTTGTGGGCGGCAATGCCAGCCTGCAGCTAATGTACGATACGATCTCCAAGGGTTACACCCATGGCCTGCTCCACAGTCCCCGGCCCTGGTGCAGGGAAGAGAACATCAAATGGCTCTGCCCTGCTCCTGGCTATGATCGCCATTTCAAGGTCACGGAGTCCTTTGGCTTTGAGCTCATCACGATCCCCATGACCGACGAGGGACCCGATATGGACGCAGTGGAGGAGGCGGTGAAGGATTCCGCGGTGAAGGGCATCTGGTGCGTGCCCAAGTACTCCAACCCAGACGGCATCATCTACTCCGACAAGGTGATCCGCCGCATGGCGGCCCTAAAGCCTGCCGCGCCGGACTTCACCATCATGTGGGACAACGCCTACTGCATTCATGAGTTTGAGGGGGACTATGTGAAGTTTCCGGATATTCTCGCCTTGTGTGAGCAGGCGGGCAATCCCGATATGGTCTTTGAGTTCGCCTCTACCTCCAAGGTGACGCTTCCGGGAGGCGGTATCTCCTGCTTTGCTTGCTCCGAGGCAAATATGGCTTATATGGAGAAGCTTCTGAGCATCCAGGTTATCAGCTTTGACAAGGTCAACCAGCAGCGCCACGTCTTGTATCTCAAGGATAAGGCCCACACCCTGGAGCTGATGAAGAAGCACGCCGCCATCATGGGGCCGAAATTCCGCTGCGTGGTGGATGCACTGGATCGGGAGATCGCCCCGCTGGAGATCGCCTCTTGGCAGCGGCCCAAGGGTGGTTACTTCGTCTCCCTGAACGCCATGCCCGGCACCGCAAAGCGGACCTTGGCACTGTGTAAGGAGGCTGGCGTCACCATGACTGACGCCGGAGCCACTTTCCCCTATGGAAAGGACCCGCAGGACAGCAACATCCGTATTGCGCCCTCCCTGCCGCCAGTTGAGGAGTTGGAGCAGGCCATCGCGGTGCTGTGTACCTGCCTGAAGCTGTCTGCGTTGGAGGCGCTGGGAGTATGAGATATTTTGGAAGAGTATTCCGTCCCCCCTCTGAGGCGTACAGCCTCATTGTGCAGGTGACTTATGGGTGCAGCCACAATACCTGCGCCTTCTGCGACATGTATAAGGAAAAGCGGTTCAAACTGCGGCCTATGGACGAGATTTTGGAGGACTTCCGGCTGGCCCGCCAGACCTACCGCCATGTGGAGCGGGTGTTTTTGGCAGATGGGGATGCGTTAGTGCGCAAGGCGTCGGAGCTCTACACGATTCTCGACACCATTCGGGAGCTGTTTCCGGAGTGCCAGCGTGTCACCACCTACGGCTCGCCCTCCAGCATCCGCCTGCGGACGGAGGAGGAGCTGAGGACCCTCCGGGACAAGGGCCTGACGATGATCTATATGGGGTTGGAGTCTGGCAGCGACGAGGTTTTGAAGCTCATGCGCAAGGGCCACCCGGCGGCGGAGATTATCGCCATGGGACAGAAGGTTCGCAGCTGCGGCATGGCCCTCTCCGTCACGGCCATCACGGGCCTGGGCGGCCAACCCCTGCTGGAGCAGCACGCCATTGAGACGGCCAAGGCTTTCAACGCCATGAACCCGGAGTATATCGGGATGCTGACGCTGGTGGTGGAGGAGGAGACGCCTCTGTACGACTGGGTCCACGCGGGAACCTTCCAGCTGCTGACCCAGGCCCAGGTGCTGGAGGAAACCCGGCTGCTGGTGGAGAACCTGGACAGCCCAGGCAGCGTGTTCCGGATGAACCACGCCTCCAACTACCTGCTTTTGAAGGGAACGCTGAACCAGGATAAGGATGCCATGCTGGCGGAGATTCAGCGGGCCAAGCAAGACATGAGCAAGCTGCGGCCGGAGGCCTGGCGCGGCGTATAACGGCAAAACGCGGTCCATGTACGGGCCGCGTTTTTTTATATAAGCTTCTCTAGCCGGTGCAGGGGGAAGGGGGGGCTGGCCAGGGGCTTCACTGCCAGAGACATCAGCAGCGAGGGGTTGTCGTCCGCCGCCACCCGGTTAGAATGTAGCACACCACAGACGCGGCAGCGATGGATGATGGCCCACTCGCCGCCCTTGCGGACCCAGACCGCCACCGGCTCCATGAGTCCCCCGCACTCGGCGGAGCGGTCTCCCGGCTCGTCGTCCAGGTGGACGCTGGCGAGACAGTTGGGGCAGTGGTTGCGGTGCCGGGTCCCCGCGTCGGCGGGGCCCACAGGCCAGCCACAGGACCGGCAGGTGAAGACATCGCCGCAGGGGTCACTGCGGAAATCCGCCGGGCGGCGTTTGGGCTTTTGCGGAATGCGCTGAGACATGATTCATTTCCTCCTTTTCTCTCCGCTGTATCCAGCATACAACAGAGACGGCGGCAAGGCAACCGCCCACTCGCTTCAGAAGAAAACTGGCGCCGCGCGGGACTCCGCACGGCGCCTTGCCATTTAGTTGTTTCTCAGACGGGCGATGATCTTTGAGACACTTTTCGGCGTCAGAAAGTACTCCTCAGCCAGCCGCGCAACAGGCGTCCCCTCCCGATAGCGCCGATAGATTTCCAAATTTCGGGCCAGGGTTTCCGCCTTGCGGCCATTGGCTGCGCCCCAGGCGCTGCGCGTCTCCGCGCGCCGGGGGATATATAGATATTCGCCGTCAATATAGGTTTGAATCTGCTTCAGCAGATCCGGCGGCAGGACGTCAGCCGCCTTCATATAGCGCATGGTGCTCCTCCAAGATCTGATGAATTGGAATGGAGCAGAGGCTATATGCCCTTCGGCGCCATAGCCTCTGCTATGCGCTATGCACCGAAGCACAGTTGTTACAATGCAAAAAACGATTCCTCTCTTCTTATTGGATTTCCAGAGATGCGGATGCAACACCATAAGAGGGGCCCACGCCCCTCCCTTTAGCCATAGTTCCACTTGTTACAGGACCGACATCCACACACCTCACTTGGAAATCACCCTTATGATAGCATCCCGCCCGGAAGCTGTCAACCAAAAACGGGCCGCCTGAAAGGGCGGCCCGCCGGATGTCGGGGGAGTTCAAAATTTTTTATCCTTTGCGGTCTCGCAGTACGCACAACGGTAGGTGTGGGTGTCCGCGTCACTGAGTAAAAAGATGGCGTCCAGCTGCGGCTCCGCCACAGTGATGCACCGGGGATTTTTACAATGGATGATGTTCACCAGCTTCTGGGGGAGCTGCAAATGCTTTTTCGCCACCAGCTGACCGTTGCGGATGACGTTCACGGTGATATTGGAGTCGATGTAGCCCAGTACATCCAGGTCCACCTCCATGGGGGAGTCAATCTTGATGATGTCCTTCTTCCCCATGCGGCCGCTGCGGACGTTTTTGATGATGGCCACAGAGCAGTCCAGCTCATCCAGGTGCAGATACCGGTAGATGTCCATGCTCTTGCCGGCCTGAATGTGGTCCAGAACCACGCCGTTTTGAATGCTGTCAATATTCATAAAAGCCCTCCTGCAATTTTGAAGATGGTCGGATGGATGCTCAGGACGGCGTCAGTCCCAGCAGCTTCATAATCAGCGCCATGCGGATAAACTTTCCGTTTTTCACCTGCTTCCAGTAGGCGGCGCGGGGGTCTTTGTCCACCATCACGGAGATCTCGTTCACCCGGGGCAGGGGATGGAGAATGGACAGGTCCGCTTTGGCGTTTACCAGCTTCTCCGGGGTGAGGATATAGCTGTCCTTTAAGCGCAGGTAATCCTCCTCGTTGAAGAACCGCTCCTTCTGCACCCGGGTCATGTAGAGAATGTCCAGCTGGGGGATGACGGACTCCAGGTCCGTGGTCTGGGTGTAGTGGATGCCGCGCTTTTTCAAGGCCTCCTCCTTCACATAACGGGGAAGCTTCAGCTCTGCGGGGGAGATGAGCACATAGTTGATGTTCTCATACCGGCTCAGGGCGTTCACCAGGGAGTGGACGGTGCGTCCGAATTTCAGATCGCCGCAAAAGCCAATGGTAAAGCCATTCAGACGCCCCTTCTCCCGGTGGATGGTCAAAAGGTCTGTCAGGGTCTGGGTGGGGTGGTTGTGACCACCGTCACCTGCATTGATGATGGGCACCTCACTGAACTGAGCGGCGGCATAAGGCGCGCCCTCCTTGGGATGGCGCATGGCGATGATGTCGGCATAGCAGCTGACGGTGTGGACGGTGTCCCCCACAGTCTCACCCTTGGCGGTGGAGCTGGAATTGGCTTCGGAGAAGCCTAGCACGCTGCCGCCGAGAGCAAGCATAGCGGACTCAAAGCTGAGACGGGTGCGGGTAGAGGGCTCAAAGAACAGGGTTGCCAGTTGTTTGTGGGCGCAGATGTCCTGATATTTGACGGGGGTGGTGATAATGTCCTCCGCAGTGGCAATCAGCTCGTCGATCTCCTCCACAGAGAGGTCGATGACATCAATGATGTTTCTGGGCATGAAGTTCCTCCTTCTGAAATGGCCGTAGGTAGATAATCCCGGCGAACGCCGGAAAAGAACAAGAGAGGGGCTAAAACCCGGCAAAGAAATGGCAAAAGCGCGAGAGGAGCGGGACGCTTCTTCAACGAAGACGGAGGGGGCTATTTCACCGCAATCCATCCCTCGTCCGAGGGATTGGAGCGGAACGCCCTGAGCCGCTCGATGTCCTCCGGACGGATCTGCCCTTCCTCAGCAGCCACCTCACATACCGCGTCAAAGTTAGAGAGGCTGACATTGGTGATGTGTGCAGCGGCAAGCCGGTCCAGACCCTTTTGGAGGCCGTAGGTGAAGATAGAGACGATGCCAAGAACTTCCGCGCCGGCATCCCGCAGAGCCTCCACCACCTCAATGCAGCTTCCGGCAGTGGAGATCAGGTCTTCCACCACCACTACCTTCTGGCCCTTTTCCAGCCTGCCCTCGATGCGGTTCTGACGGCCATGGTCCTTGTTGCCGGAGCGGACATAGCCCATGGGCAGATTCATGAGATGACCCACAATGGCGGCGTGAGCGATGCCTGCGGTGGAGGTGCCCATCAGCACCTGGGCCTCTGGATAGTGGGTGCGGACCAGCTCCGCCAATCCCTCTTCCACGTGGGTGCGGACGGTGGGGGCGGTCAGAGTCAGACGGTTGTCGCAGTAGATGGGACTTTTGATGCCGCTGGCCCAGGTGAAGGGCTCGTCCGGTCGTAGAAAGACTGCGCCGATACTCAGCAGATCATGGGCAATGGTACGTTCCAGATTCATGGTTCCTTTCCTTTCTCTCAATGGCCAGACCGGCCCGCATGGGGCCTGGTCGTGGGGTTAATAGGTCTCCCGGTGGATCTTCTCTGTGGGCAGCTTCTCCAGGCAGTGGGGCTCCGGGCGCTGGACAGGCATCCCAAGGGTTAAAATGGCCTCCAGACGGAGATGCTCGGGGAAACCCAGGAGCTTTCGGACAAAGGCCTCGCTGCTGCCGCCGGCAGAAGCCTCCCGCAGACGGCCCTGGACCCAACAGCTGCCGACGCCCAGACCGTCGGCCATCAGATGCATGTTGGCCATGACAACAGAGCAGTCCTCCACCCACACGTCCGAGCGGGCCTCGTCTCCCAGCACCACAATGGCGCAGTCTGCGTCCTGAAGCATTTTGGCGGCAGGCTTCCGGCACTCAGCCAGGGCACGGAGCGTCTCTTTGTTCCGCACCACAATAAACTCCCAAGGACGCAGGGCCTTGCCGCTGGCGGAGAGCATTCCAGCCTGGAGAATCTGGTTCACTGCCTCCTCCGGGACAGGGGCGCCGGTATAGCTGCGCACGCTGCGTCGATTTTGAAAATAGGTCAGCAGTTCCATGATGGTTCCTCCTCAGCCAAAAAAGTCCGTTACCGCCCGGCGGTACGCGGCCACGGGGTCCGCAGCCTGGGTGATGGGACGGCCCACCACAATGTAGTCGCAGCCGGACCTGCCGGCCTTCTCCGGAGTCATGATGCGCTTCTGGTCTCCCACGGTGCTGTCGGCAAAGCGGATGCCGGGGGTGACGGTGAGGAAACTCTCCCCGCACTGCTCCTTTACCAGCGCCGCCTCCAGGGGAGAGCAAACCACGCCGTCGAGGCCGCTGTCTGCGGCATTTTTGGCATAGGCCATCACTGTCTCCGCCATAGGAGTGTCAATGAGCAGCTCGTTTTTTAGCGTCGCTGCGTCGGTGGAGGTCAACTGGGTCACGGCAATGAGGATGGGGCGGGTGCCATCAGGCCGGGTCAGCCCCTCCAGGGCGGCGCGCATCATGGCGGAGGCACCGGAAGCGTGCAGGTTCACCATATCCACATCCAGACGGCTGAGCACCGCCATGGCCCGGCCCACGGTGTTGGGAATGTCGTGGAGCTTCAAATCCAGGAAAATCCTGTGGCCCCGGGACTTGATCTCCCGGACCATCTGTGGCCCCTCGGCGTAGAAGAGCTCCATGCCGATCTTCACAAAGGGCTTTTCCCCGGCAGGGAACTGGTCCAAAAAGCCCAGAGCCTCCTCACGGGTGGGAAAGTCTAGGGCAATGATCACATCTTTTGCACTCATGAATGTGCGCCTCCTGTCAAATTTGAAATCTGGGTGACGCCCAACCGCTGGCAGACGCCGGGCAGGGCCTCAATTATGGTTTTGCAGGCCAGGGGGTCCCGCAGGTTGGCGGCGCCCACCTCTACGGCGGAGGCGCCGGCCAGCATCATCTCCGCCGCGTCCTCCGCGGAGGAGACGCCGCCGCAGCCGATGATGGGCAGTTTCACGGCCTCGTATACGTCCCACACCATCCGCAGCGCCACCGGGAACACGGCGGGACCGGACAGCCCGCCGGTACGGTTGGCCAGCAGGGGCCGCTTCGTCCTCAGGTCAATGCGCATCCCTAACAGGGTATTGATGAGGCACAGCCCATCAGCCCCCTCCGCTTCGCAGGCGCGGGCAATCTCCGCAACGTCCGTCACATTGGGGGAAAGCTTCATGAATACCGGCTTTTTTGTCACGGCTCTCACGGCACGAGCGACTTGGGCGGCGGAGGCGGGATCAGAGCCGAAGTTCCTTCCGCCAGCGTGGACGTTGGGACAGGAGATGTTTACCTCCAGAATTTTCACCTGGTCCACACCGTCCAGCTTCCGGCAGTTCTCCGCGTACTCCTCCACGGAGAAGCCCCCCACGTTGGCAATGACGGGACCGTGAAAGATTTCAGCAATGTGGGGGACCTCCTGTGCGATGACCGCGTCGATGCCGGGATTTTGCAGGCCCACGGCGTTCAGCATACCGGAGGGGACTTCCGCGATGCGGGGCTGGGGATTGCCCAGGCGGGCCTGGGCAGTGGTACCTTTCCAGGAGAAGGCCCCCAGAATGTCCAAGTCATAAACCTCCGCATACTCCCGGCCATAGGCAAAGGTGCCGGAGGCGGGGATGATGGGATTTTTCAGCGCCACCCCCGCCAGGGTGACAGTCAGATCTACCATACGATTTCCTCCTTGTACAGGATGGGGCCATCCTTGCATACCCGCTTGGAGCCGTTTGCGGTGGGCACTGTACAGCCCATGCATGCGCCAAAGCCACAGCCCATCCGGGCCTCAAAGCTGAACTGCCCGCCGGTGAGCTGAGGAAGACTGTGGACGGCGCGGAGCATGGGCAGAGGACCGCAGGCGAAGACATAGGTGCACTCCGGCACATTGCGGATGCAGTCGGTGACAAAGCCGCGGGTGCCCAGGCTTCCATCCTCCGTGGCCAGGAGCAGCCGGCAGCCCAGAGCTGCGAACTCCTCTAAATAGAAGACGTCCTGTCCGGTGCGGAACCCCAGTGCCACCGTGGGGGTACAGCCCTGCTCCAGAAGCCGCTGTGCCAGGCCATACAGCGGCGCGATGCCGATACCGCCGCCTGCCAACAGGGGCGAGGAACCGGCCTGCACGATATCAAAGCCGTTGCCCAGGCCGCTGAGCACGTCTAATTCCGTTCCGGGAACAGAGCGAACCAGCGTGTGAGTGCCTTCGCCCACCACTCGGACCAACAGCATCAGGGCATGCTCTGTCCAGTTGCAAACAGAGATGGGGCGGCGCAGAAAGTTTCCGGGCAGGGCGATGTTAACGAATTGTCCTGGCGCAGTGATGGCAGAGGTGTCTCCGGAGAGAACCAGTTCATAGATATCACTGCCCAGCTGCCGGGTGTGCTCCAAAGTAAAGAGTGATTGCTTCATAGAAGTTTCCCTTCCGCCGCCACGGGCGGCATTCATCGAAAATGCGGAGGAGTGAGCGTCCCTGCCAAAGGAGCCATCACGCCTCCCGCGTCGGCAGATCGTGGTAGACGATTTCGCCGCCGCAGATGGTCATGGCGACAGCGGCGCTGACGCTCCAGCCGTCAAAAGGCGTGGCGCGGCCCAGGGAGCGGAACGTACCGCTGTCGATCATATGGGGGCGGTTCAAATCCAGCACAGCAAGGTCCGCGTCCGCGCCCTCGTCCAGCGCGCCGCCCGGAAGGCCGAACAGCCGCCGGGGGGCGACGCATAGGGCACGAATCAAAGTATCCAGTGGGAGGACGCCGGGGCGCACCAGCTGGGTGTAGAGCACCGGAAAGGCCGTCTCCAGCCCCACGATGCCGTTAAGGCTGCCGCGAAGTCCCTCGGACTTTTCCTCGGCGCTGTGAGGGGCGTGATCCGTTGCAATGCAGTCAACCGTGCCATCCAGCAGGCCTTCTACCAGGGCGTCCCGGTCCGCGGCGGAGCGGATGGGGGGATTCATCTTGAAGCGGCCCTCATCCAGCAGGTCTTCGTCGCACAGCACCAGGTAGTGAGGGCCGGTCTCGCAGGAGACGGGCAGGCCCTCCGCCTTGGCGGCGCGGATGAGAGCCACGCTCTCTTTCGTAGAGACGTGGCAGACATGGTAGCGGCAGCCGGTCTCCCGGACCAGCCGCAGATCCCGCTCCACCTGCCGCCACTCACTCTCTGGATTATTGCCGATGAGGCCGTGCCGACGGGCAAAGTCTCCGTCATGGACGGCCCAGCCGGGGGATAGAAGGGACTCGTCCTCGCTGTGGGCAACAATCGGCCGCTCCAGCTTTTTTGCAAGCTCCATGGCCCGGCGCATCAGCGGTTCGGACTGAACGCCCCGGCCGTCGTCGGAGAAGCCGGCCACATACGGGGCCAGCGCTGCCAGGTCTGCCAGCTCCGAACCCTGTTCGCCCTGAGTGATGGAGCCATAGGGATAGACCCGGACTTTGGCATGGCGCGCGATCAGCTCCTGCTGAACGCGCAGGTGCTCCAGACCGTCCGGCACCGGGCTCAGGTTTGGCATGGCACACACCGCCGTGTATCCTCCGGCGGCCGCTGCCGCTGTCCCGGTGGAGATTGTCTCCTTATAAGAAAAACCAGGCTCCCGAAGATGCACATGCACATCGACGAAACCTGGAACAATCAAACAGTTGGGTAAGGAAATGACGGAAGGTGCCTCCTGAGGAACGGAAACAATACGGCCCTGATCCATTGCCAGGTCCATATTCTGAAAATGTCCTTTCCAAAAGACGGTCCCGCCGGTCAGCAGCAGACTCATGTGCGAATCCCCCTTCAACAGTTTTCTCGACTTTTTAGTATACTAAAAATATAGCGGCTTGTCAACGAAAAATTTTCAGATCTCAGAGAACGAAAATGCTATCAATAAGAGTAACAAAGGGAAAACCCCTTGTTACTCTTATTTTTTTGTCGAAAGAACGGGAGATAAACAATGAAAGTTATGAACAGAGAGGCCGCATGGGCCGAAGTAAACAAGATTTTTCCGACCGATTATGAAAAGAATGGTGAGGCCAGCAACCGGGCGGGTTACCCAGTATACCGCAGTACAGCAGGCGACATAAACGCATGGATCAGCGACATGGGGGACCGCCTGGAGGTGAACCTGCCGGACGGTAAGAGCGTAAACATCTGGATCGAGGAAAGCGAAGAAGAACAGAAAAACGAGCAGTCAGCCATGCCGCATTATGGAGAAATGTTAAGTAAACAGATCCGCGACACGGCAGACACTGGGAAACTGACGGCATTTGAAAAGTTCGTGCTGGATCGTGGTTGGCTGTTTTCCACCGAGGAGAGCCTGAAAGCCGGATATGATCGGGTGTGGAAATCAAGCCACGGGATCATGATTACACAGGAGGAGTTTCTGGCGGAGGCAAATCTGCGTAGAAAACACGCAAATGCAGCCGAAACATACAATGCCCTGGCGGCCATGGTGGCAGAAAAAAAGCTGGAGCCAAGCGGCGTTTTAGGGTATGCGGTGTTTGGCTGGTGTCTGGACAGGCCGGACGCCGTGGAGGCATACCAAACTGACAGAACAAGGTGGAGCGTGAACAACTGCGAAACCGAAATTACCACCGCAGAGGCTGTACTGGAAGTCAATAGAGAATGGGGGTTCGAGGCAGGGCGGATTGTTGTTCAGGGCGTGGCCTACTACGAAAGCACAGACTGGAATTGGATCCGCTTTGACTGCGCGGGTATGTCCTGGCTGATGTGTAACGGATCTCTGTACCAAGTTTGGCATTAAAGGCATACTGCGGGCGGTGAACACCGCCCGCAACAAAGAATCGGAGGTGAAAAAGCCATGAGTGAAAAATACATTAGCCCCGCCGAACGGGAGTATATCGCCAAGGCGTGGCGCAATTACGCGAGTGTGGCGGAGATCGCCACGCACCTGGGGAAATCCAGAAAAACGATCTACGCAGAATTACGGAGAGGCCAGGACGGCGAAAAGCTGGACCGGAACCAGCGCCCCGTCTATGACCCGGAACTGGCGCAACGCCGTTTCCAGGCTAACCTCCGACGCAGAGGCAAGCCCCAGCAGGCGGGCACCTGATACGGACGCGAGAGGAGAACGCCATGGACAACAGAAGCACAGCCATTTCCGCGGTGGAGGTGGCGGACGACAGGGCGGAGATCACGGCGGCGGTCAAAGCGGCCAAGGCTTTCCGGGACAAGCTGGAGGCCGCCGGGATTTCCTACCACAAATTGCTGACGCTGGAGGAAGCGCGGCGCGATATGAACGACCTGGCCCACCATATCCTGCTGGGCTGGGAGAATGGGGAGGGCTTTCCACATGAGTGAAAACACTATGCTGGTGCCGCAGATGGGCATAACCGCGGAGCAGGCCACGGCGAACTGCGAGGAACTGGCCAAGGCGATCCGCGAGATCACGGCGGGCGTTCTGACCACGGTAAACAGTTTCTGCAGATGGATCCAGCAGGTGGCGGCGGAGGTGGCAGCACAGCAGGAAATGGAAACGGCGCTGCGCTGGGCGTCGGTTGACAACCGCCCGCTTTATAACCGCTACCGCCACACCAAAAAGAAACGGATCCGCAAGAAGTACGCCAAGCGGATCCTGGAATGGTACAGAACGGAGGTGGCCCCGTGTTGAGGCTGAAAGCCAACAAAACCAGCCTTTACAATCTGGTGGCGACATACAAGCCCCTGCCGGGTATGCGCCGCGTGGATTTCCAGAAAGCGAATGGCCGCCCGGATTACTGGCTGGAATGGACGACGGACGACGGCCACACGAAAGCGTTTCTTTCCTCCTCCCTGGGGCACCCGATCCTGACGATCACGACGCACGACGCGGCGGGCGGGCAGCTGTACCATGAGGCGCACCGCCTTTCCGTTGAGGGCCTGCGGGAGCGCGGCATGGTGGAGGAAGTCACCACCGCCATGGAGAGGAGGCGGCAGGCACATGGCAGAGCGTAACGACATGACCGCGGCCCTGGTGACGGCCTACACCTCCCCGCAGCTGGCCGCAATCAACGAATACCTGGAGGCGGAAAAGGCCGTCAGGGCTGCGGCTGGAATATTAGGGCTTGACGCGGATCTGATGATTGCGGAGGCGGAGGGGCTGGCACGGGCTACGACATTTTCAAACGCGGAGGCCCTTTATTTCGTGGCAGATCAAGCCGCCAGCGGAAAGCGGGAGGTGAACGGCCATGCCTGACCATATCCCACTACCCGCCAAACAGTACAGCGTGATCTATGCGGATCCGCCGTGGGCATATTCCCAGGGCGGGAACACGAAAAGTTCCCACGGGATTGCAAAACAGCATTACCCCACCATGACCACCGCGGAAATATGCGCCCTGCCGGTGCGCGAAATCTGCGGGGGGGGGGTGCGCTTGTTTCATGTGGGCGACATTCCCCAATATCGCGGAGGCCATCAAGGTCATGGAGGCGTGGGGCTTTACATACAAAACCGCAGCTTTCGTGTGGGTCAAAAAGAACCGGAAGAACGGCGGCAATTTCATGGGCATGGGCGCCTATACCCGCGCAAACGCGGAGGTTTGCCTGCTGGGCGTCACGCCGGGCTTTAAGGCCAAGGCGCAGATCCGCGCCCACAATGTCCACCAGATTATAGAAGCCCCGTTCGAGGGGCACAGCAAGAAACCAGACGAAACCCGCCGGCGGATCGTGGAACTGCTGGGCGACGTGCCCAGGCTGGAAATGTTCGCCCGCCAGAGGGCTGACGGCTGGGACGCCTGGGGCAACGAAGCCCCGGAAGCATAGGAGGAACGGCAAATGTCTGATTTTTTAGAGAGAAACGGGCTGCAAACCGTGGCCCAACATTTCAAGGATCTGTTTCTGGCCAGCGTCCACCGCGACGGTGCGGAGGAACTGCTGGAGCGCCTGGAGAATGAAACGGACTTTTTCGAGGCCCCGGCGGGAGCCAAGCACCACGGCGCTTTCCCCGGTGGCCTGGTTATTCACAGCCTGAACGTTTACCGTCGTCTGCGGGAAATCACGATCCGCGACCTGACGAAAGAGGACGCGCCGGGGCCTGCCACCCTCTCCGAGCAGGAGGAGGAAACCGTGGCGATCCTGGGGCTGCTGCATGACGTGTGTAAGGCTGGCGTGTACCACGCCGAAACCAAGCGCCGCAGGAACCCGGAAACGGGCGTGTGGGAGGATTACCTGGGCTATACGTTCCGGGATCCCCTCCCGCTGGGGCACGGAGAAAAGAGCCTGTACCAGATCGCCCGCTTTATCCGCCTGGAGGATCACGAAGCCCTGGCAATCCGCTGGCACATGGGAGCCTATGACACGGCGGCCCGCACAGACCTGCGGGACCTGTCCGCGGCCATGGAAGCAACGCCATGGGTGTGGCGGCTGCATGAGGCTGATATGTGCGCCGCCCATATTGACGAAAGGGGCACGGACGAATGACAAAACTGTTATGTAAGCCCTGCGCCGTCGATCTGGCGGCCAGGGGTAAGACTGTAAAACCCGTCGCGCAGAGGTGTGAGAAAATCACCTGTTCGGAGTGCGGACGCCGCCGGTTCGGCATCACCTATGAGGTGACCGGGCGGGCCACCAGAAAAAAGGAGGTAACGAAGAAATGAGCCAGAAAGGCGAAAAATACGCCCGCCGCATGGAGCGGCGCGTGGACAAGCTGGAGCAGGACGTGGCGGCCATCACCACCGAGCAGACCACCCAGGGGGTGCGGATCTCTGCCGTGGAGGACGATCTGGCCGTTTACCGGGCGGCGGTGTCCGCCCGTGAGTTGAAACAGGCCGCGGCGGAGGTCAAGGCGGCCAAGGAGCGCAGAACCGCCCGCGCGGCGGAGCGGGAGCGCAAAGCCCGCCGGCGCAATAAGGTTCTGGCCTTTATCGCCCTGGCGCTGTTCGTCGCCGTCTGCGTGGTCATGGTGGCCAAGGCATACAGCGAGGAACCGGCGGCGGAACCTGCCACGTCGGAAGCGTCGGCGGCCCCGGCGGCAATCCTGCCCACGGAATTGCTGTTCACCGCGGCGGCGGAGGAGGAGGAATACATGGAGGACCCGCAGGAAACGGAAAAGATCGAGGAGGCGCTGCTGGCGCAGGGTTATTTCTCCCTGGCGGTTCCTATGCCCTACGAATGGCAGGACTACATGAGGACGTACTGCGAGGAATACGGCTGCCCCTATCCTCTGGCCCTGGCGGTGGCACAGACGGAAAGCAATTTCGACATGGACGCCGTGGGCGCCTCTGGTGAGGTGGGGATCATGCAGTTAAACCCCGGCCCCGGCGGTTCCTACCATGCGGAGATCCAGGCGGCCACGGGGCTGGACCCCACCACCGCCTCCGGGAATATCGCGGGCGGCTGCTACAAGCTGGGCCTGTATCTGGCCAAGTATAGCAGCGTCGAAAAGGCTGCCATGGCCTACAACATGGGCGAGGGCGGCGCAAGAAGCGCATGGGACAGCGGGATCACCTCCACCGACTACTCCAAGGCAGTCAAGGAGGCCATGGAAACATGGGAATGTACGGTGAACGCCTGGGGCGGGGTGTAACCCGCGAGGCCGCCCGCAAGTATGAAACGTCTGTGACGGAGCGGGCACGGCGGGAACGCTGGCAGGCCAGCGGCTGCGCCAGAGTGGTAAGCCGGAAATATGGCACCGTCGTGGTGCCGCACGGTTCCAATTTTGCCGCCCTGCTGAACGCGGCGGAGGTTTGGGGCTGTGACTGGACAGAAATACGGGACGCAGAGGTGTGGAGAGCTGGCGCAGAGGACAAGCCGGTGCCCATGCCGCACATTATATAAAGGAGGGTTTCAAAAAATGCTTATCAGCGAAAAGGGGCTGGTGAGAGCCATAAAGCGGGCCTATAAAAACAGCGGCTATGTCGTAATGAACACAGGCGACGCCGTGGCCATCTACACAGAAAACTGGTTTGTTCTGGCCAACCGCGCCCTGCTGCCGCGCAAGGTGTTGGCCACCATCGTGGAACACATGGGCATGATCCCGGAGCGAGATATGCCCACGTCGATCATTAAGGACACGGAGCCGCAGCTGGTTTTGAGAGAAACGGCGGCGGACGATATGGACCACTGGCGCGGCGGTGACCGCGGCGAGGAGGTCACCATGGTGCCGGTGATTATGCAGGGGTTCCAGATTTACCAGCCGCCCGGCGGCGGTGCCTGCTGGGGCGTTCCCCTGTACCTGGTGGACATGATCGAGCGGGATCCGGCGGAGCATATCGGCGCGGACGTGATCGACAAGGATCGCCTGCTGTGGGAGGCCGACGGCGAGGCCGTGGTGATTAACGCAGTACGGAAAGCCTGTTCCGGCTGGGCAAAGGAATGGGAGCGGGCCGTGTGGAACGCTCTGGAGGGTGTGGACCTCCACAAAGAGGAGGCCGGGCGGTGAATAACTTTGAAAGGATCACGGCCTCCCCGGAGGCCCTGGGGGACTTCCTGGGTGCCCTCCCTATCCTGTCCGGCCCGTGGGACGACGATTTCCACCGGGTATTTTGTGACAGCTGCGACGCGGAGAACTGCGACGCTGAAAACTGCGCCCACCAAGCTGAACGGAATAGCCCTACCTGGTGGCTGAAACGGGCATACACCGGCAGCGGCCCGGTTAAGACCGACAGCACGAACCCATATAAGCGGCAGGCCGCAGACCTCCGCCTGGAGGCTATGCACCAGCGGGACCGTTTTGGCCGGAACCTCCTGGCCACGGAACTGGAGGAAGCGGCGGCCACCATTGAGGCCCTGGCGGAGAAATTGGAGGCGGCAGACAATGGCGAGAGTTGAAAGGCCGGAGATCGGCACGGAAATGTACGCCGTTTTTGAACACCTCTATTCCGTGCAAAACCGCGCTGGGCCTCTCCTGGAATACTGCGTGTGCAAGGGCACGGTGCGCGGTTTTTTCACCGGCGGTTATACGGAGGTGCGCCTGCTTTTCACCGGGCCGGACGGGTTCCCGAAGCCGGGATATTATAAGCTGGACGACATTGGAAAGAAGCTGTTTTACACGGCGGCGGAGGCTGCCACCCTGGCCAAAAGCATGACCGAGAAATATGAACGGACATGGGGCTGGATCGGCGCACCGGAGATCCCTATGGCAAGGCCATGGGCGAAACTGCTGGAGGTGCCCGCCAATGGCTGAAATAATCCTGACAGGCGACGCGCTGGAGCAACTGCGGCATTTACCACCCGAAAGCGTCCATACCTGCGTCACCTCCCCGCCCTACTATAATTTGCGAGATTATGGCGCGGCTGGTCAAATCGGAAACGAGGCCAGCGTGGAGGAATACCTGCAATCGCTGGTTTCCGTTTTCCGTGAGGTCCGGCGGGTTCTGCGGGCAGACGGAACCCTGTGGGTGAACATGGGCGACAGTTACGCCACCAGATCAGGAAGCCAGCCGCCGACGAACACCCGTAATTCCTGCGGCCACACGGCAAAGCATACGCCGCGGGGCTACAAATACAAAGACCTGATCGGCGTTCCCTGGCAGCTGGCTTTTGCCCTCCGGGCAGACGGGTGGTATTTGCGCCAGGATATTATATGGAACAAATCCAACTGTATGCCGGAGAGCGTCCGGGATCGTTGCACCAAGAGCCACGAATATATTTTCCTGCTTTCCAGATCGGAACGCTATTATTTCGACGCGGCGGCAATCAGCGAACCCGTTACATCAACCAAGGGAAACGCCAGGACGTTCCGCGGCGGCGGTGCCTACACCGGCGGGCGGGCACACGACAACAGCGCCCAGGTGGAGCGCGAGAGCCACGGGAACCGAGAAAACCAGACGGGCCGCCGGAACAAGCGGGACGTGTGGACCGTAAGCACAAACGGCTTTCGCGGCGCCCATTTTGCCGTGTTTCCTGAAAAGCTGATTGAACCATGTATTTTAGCAGGCAGCCCATTGGGCGGCACGGTCCTGGATCCGTTCGCCGGGAGCGGCACCACCGGAGTGGTGGCCAAGCGCCTGCGGCGCGATTTCATAGGCTGCGAGATCAACCCCGACTATGCACAAATGGCAGCTGACAGAATAGCAGCGGCCACGCCGTAAGGAGGGCACCGTGGAAGTAACTGTAAATATGACCGCAGAGGAGTTTCTGGAGTTTGTGGCCTGGGGGAAAGACCGGGACTATTACAAAAGCAGGCTGGACAAGGAACTGAACAAGCGGGAAATGCTGGCAAAGAAAACGTGCTGGGCCATCGACGCAGATCCGAAGAAGCCCGGCAAGGTCAAAATCATTGACCAGGAACACGCGGCGGAATTGCTGGAAATGGCCAAGGATTACCTGGCATAAAAAGAAAAGCCACCTGCGCCCGGTGCTGTCAACACGGCGCAGGTGGCAATATAGACGACGGAAAACCGTCCGATATACCTATATTATATCAGGTTCCCGGGCGGAATACAAGCCGGAAAAAGCGACGGGGCCACGGCCCCGTATAGCGCCGGTAAGAGTGATTAGTAAAGTGACCAGCAGCAGAAAAGGAGGCACCCATGGCCTACGTTCATAGGGTGGTGAAAGCTGGTCCGTGTGTCGAACACAAGAAAATGCAATCTTTCCGGGTTCACACAAAAGGAGTGAAGCGCGGCCCCAATACTGGGCACACCACCGAGAAGCAGGAGCGGATCAACGAGCGGGTGGCGGAGGAACATTTGCGGTGGGATATAAACGCCAATTTCGGCCATAGGGATCTCCACGCCGTTCTACACTACTACGTCAAGGACAGTTCTTTCGAGGAGATCCTGGAGAACAAGGCCGCTTTTCTGCGGAACCTGCGGAAACTCTGCAAAAAGCGCGGGATCACGTTCAAGGCCGTGGTGGTCATAGAAACCAAGCGCATGACCAACCCGCACATTCACGTTATCATTTCCCGCATGGATCCGGAGATCATCACGGAGGCGTGGGAGAATGTCCCAAGAGGCGGCGGAGGTATCAGCTTCAAGCCTATGGACAGGCGCGGCAACCACTACAAGCTGGCCGCCTACCTGATGAAAGAAAGCCGTTCCACCATGGAGAGGTACAGAGAGATCGGCAAGCGCGGGAAGCGGTACAGCAAAACGCAGAACATGGACAAGCCGGAAATCACATACACCGCCGTGCCTGCGTCCAGCTGGAGAAAGGACCCGAAAGCGAGAAAGGGCGCCGTGCTGTATAAGTTCGACGACGGATCCACCTGCCGGAGCGGGTGGCATGAGATCAGCGGTTACCCATACCAGGAGTATTTCGAGATTTTCAACGAATAGGAGGGTTTTCTGTGAAAATCTACATATCAGGCAAGATCACCGGGGACAGGCGTTATAAAGCCAAGTTCCGAGAGGTGGAAAAGAAGCTGGCGGCGGCGGGCCATATCGTACTGAACCCCGCCACGGCGCCGGAGGGGCTGCGCCCCGTGGATTATATGCGCCTGTGTTTCGCCATGATGGAGGCGGCGGACGTGGTTCTGTTCATGCAGGACTATCAGGACAGCCGCGGCGCCATGCTGGAATGGGCGTGGTGCCAGTACGTTGGGAAACAGACCTGTTTCGACCTGGCGACGTTTGGAGGGCCGGAAACATGAGTGGGGCGCAGATCAATTTCCTGGACGAAATCATAGTGGACAATTTCGCCGGCGGCGGTGGCGCGTCAACCGGGATCGAATTAGCCACGGGCCGCGTGGTAGACATAGCGGTGAACCACGATCCTGACGCCATTTTAATGCACAAGACGAACCACCCGCACACGCGCCATTTTCAAGCCAGCGTGTGGGACGTGGACCCGGTGGAAGTCTGCCAAGGGCGCCCCGTGGGCCTGGCCTGGTTCTCCCCGGATTGCAAGCATTTCAGCAAGGCCAAGGGTGGGAAACCTGTTGACAAAAATATACGCGGGCTTGCATGGATCGTCCTGCGCTGGGCCGGAACGGTCCGTCCGCGCGTGATTATTCTGGAGAACGTGGAGGAGTTCCAAACGTGGGGGCCTGTGCGAAAAGGAAAGCCTGTCAAAAAACTGGTGGGCCAAACTTTCCACAAATGGCTGGAGCAGCTTAAAAACCTGGGGTATGCCGTCGAGTGGCGCGAACTTGTGGCCGCGGATTATGGAGCGCCCACAACGCGAAAGCGGTTTTTCCTGATTGCCAGGCATGACGGGCGGCCTATTGTATGGCCGGAACCAACACACGCACCGGCAGACAGCCCGGAGGTAAAGAGCGGAAAGAAAAAACCATGGCGCAGCGCGGCGGAAATCATAGACTGGAGCCTGCCGTGCCCGTCCATTTTTGACAGCCGCGCAGAGATCAAGGAAAAATATGGGCTTTCGGCGCAGCGCCCCCTCCGTCCCAATACTATGCGGCGTGTGGCCAGAGGCGTGGACAAGTTCGTGATAAAATCGGCGGATCCGTTTCTGGTGATTGTCAACCATGCTGGGGATTTCCGCGGGCAAGAAATGAGCGGGCCGCTTCAAACTGTGACAGCAAAACACGGGTACGGCGTGGCCTCCCCTGTCATGGCGCCGCTGACGGTAACGAATACCACCAACAGCGTGGGGGCAGCCGCGGGCGCCCCAGTGCATACCGTGACAACCGCAGGAAACCAAATGCTGATTACGCCAACCCTGGCCGCAATCGGGCAGACCGGCGGCGGGGACCGCGGGCGCAGCGTAATGGAGCCGACGCACACCCAGGTGTCAAAAGCGGAGGAGTGCGTGGCGTGTCCGGCCATGATCCAGTACCACACGGAGCAATCGGAGCGAGTGCGAGGCCAAAGCGTCAAAGAACCTGTTATGACCATTGACGCCTCCAACCGCTACGGCCTGGCGGCGGCTACGCTGACAAAGTATTACAGCGGCGACCACAACCAGAGCGCGGGCGCACCGCTTCACACGGTCACGACGCGGGATCGTGAAGCTATCACAATGGCCAGCATGGTCAAACTGAAAGGTACAAACCTGGGCGGGCCTGCAACGGAGCCGGTGCAAACAATAACCGCTGGCGGAGGCCATCATGGGGTGATTACCACCGAAGTGGTAAAAGCGACACCGGGCGCCGATCTCCGAAACTGGCCAAAAATCCGTGCCGCCCTGAATGAGTATTGCGGCTACACGCTGGCGGACAATGAGGTGATCCTGTTTTTGATCGGAGGCGCCTGGTATTTCATGGCTGATATAGGGCTGCGTATGCTGACGCCGCGGGAATTGTACAGGGCGAACGGCTTTCCTGATGATTATAAAATCGACAAAGATTACACCGGCAAGGAGTACGGGAAAACCAAGCAAGTGGCAAGGTGCGGGAACGCAGTACCGCCACCGTTTGCCACGGCCCTGGTTCGGGCAAACCTGCCGGAATGGTGCGGAACAACAATCACGACCATGGCACAGCTGGAGCGGCTGGTGGCCGTGTAATGGAAAGGGCGGTAAAGCATGAGTATTATTTGCATAGCCAAGGGAACGGCCACCATAGGCCTGACGACGCGGGGCGCAGATGGGAAAATCATAAGCCAGACACCGGCGCGGTGGGAGCATGACCCGGACGGCGGGTGTGTTGCCCTCTGGACTATGAACCCGGAAACCGAGGAACAGGAAGCCCCGGCGCGTATCTATGGCGACTGGCAGGCGTCGGAATACCTGGGCGACATTCTGGCGGAACTGAAACCGCGCCGAAAGGTGAACCTGCCGGACTTCCAGGCAATCGTCCGCGCGGCCATGGCCGACGGCGTGGACATTTGCGTGTACTGCCAGAGTTTCGACTGTAACGAGTGCATAGTGAACGAGTGGAAAAGCGAAAGGAGCGACGAAGAATGAACAAGACGAAAATTGACTGGGCCACAATGTCCTGGAACCCTGTAACCGGCTGCCGCCATGGCTGCCCGTACTGCTACGCCAGGCGGACGGCCACACGCTTCAACGCAGGGCTGGAGGATCCGGCCCTGCTGACCGGCGGCCTCCATGTGCTGCCGGAGAAGATCAAGGCGACGCCATACCCGTATGGTTTCGAGCCTACCCTGCACCGCTACCGCCTGGGCCAGCCGCAGAACACAGAGGAACCGCAGACCGTGTTTGTTTGCAGCATGGCGGATCTGTTTGGGCGCTGGGTGCCAACCTCCTGGATCGTGGAGGTGCTGGACGCCTGCCGCAAGGCACCCCAGCACCGCTATTTGTTCCTGACGAAGAACCCGGCCCGGTATCTGGAGTTGGACCACCTGGCCCTCCTGCCCCACGAAAGCAATTTCTGGTATGGCAGCACCGTGGCGAACATGGACGCGGTGGGAATGTACGTCATGCAGGGTGTGAACGTCAACAGCTTTTGGAGCATGGAGCCGCTGCTGGGGCCGGTGGACATGGCCGCGGCGGAGGGTTTACCGGAGTGGGTGATCTTGGGCGCCGAAACCGGCAACCGACCGGACAAGGTGACGCCCGCCCGCGAGTGGGTGGACAACATCGTGGCATTTTGCGAGGAGAACGAGATCCCTGTGTTCTTCAAGGACAATCTGCGGAAGTATTTCCCGGATCTCCCTGCCTCTGCTTTCCCCTGGGAGGTGTGAGCCATGGAAAACACCGAGAAAGTGGAGATCGGTTACACCGTGCCGAAAGAACGCTGGCAGGAAGCGGCCAAGAACCTGGAGGAACTGGGGAACGTGCTGGCCGCTGGATTTCTGAAACAGAACAAGGACGGGCGCGGGAAAGAGGACGCGGACGACATTATGGCGGACATCATGCTGGCCTGCATGGCGCTTTACCATGTGGCGGAGTTTGCAACGGATAAGTGCCGGATCATTCCGCTGCCCGGCAAGGACGGAGGTTAATATGCTGGCTGTGCTTATGAGCATGAAACCGGAGTGGTGGGAGAAGATCCTGGACGGCGAAAAAACGTTGGAAATCCGAAAGACACACCCGCAAAATGAAAGGCTTGAATGGCCCGTGACCGTTCTGGTGTACGTCAGCGGCACCGGAGCGGTGCAAGGTCAATTCCTTTGCCCTGGGGAAGTATCATACCGAACCATGCAAGACCTGGAAGAAATGTCATGCGTTCCGCGGGAGGATCTGCTGAAATACGCAAAAGGCAGACGGCTTTCCGGCTGGATCGTCCAGTCACCGGAGAAGTTCGACGCACCCAGCCCTCTGGCAGAGTTCGGCCTGGACCGTCCGCCAATGTCGTGGCAGTATGGGGAGATCCCGGACGCGGAGGAGGTATAAGCGTGAAAGAATATTTCAAAAACGCACTGATTATATGCGCTGAAATGACGCTATTGGTAGTCTGTTGGGGACTGGCAGAGTTCGCGCTGGCGGTGCTACGAATAGAAATCGGCCTGACAAACTGGGCTATGGGCGGGTTCATACTGGCGGCGGCCCTAATCGGTGCGGCGTTTAGAACGGCCAGAGAGCGCCGGAGAAAGGAACGGGCCGCAAAATATGTCCCGGTAGTCCTGGAAAGCGCTATAAACGTCCAGCGCAGTCTATTGCGGGATATTACTGCATCGGAGGATCAAAGCCAGATCAATACATGGCGAAAAAGCGTCGTCAAAATGACCCTGGCAGCCCTAAATGAAAAGCGGGAACGCATGATCAAGAACGGAGCGGAGAAGTGAAAGCAGAAAAGCCACCGGCAAGCCCACAATGTACGGACTGCCCACTCTGGAAATATGGCGCTGTGTCCTGCGCCCGCTTTAATCTGCGCTATGCGCTGAATGAAATGTTAAAAGAACTCCCGTTCTTTTGCAGAACGGCGGAGGGAAAAATTGTTTGCCCGCATAAGGAGGCCAAGAAATAACATGGCCATAAACGTTTCCGACCTGCCGCCGAAATACCAGGCGCAGGCCATGAAAAAGTACATGGAGCAGCAACAGCGGCGGGGGGCCAGCACCTCCCGCCGCGCCGCCGCAGGATCCGGCAAAGGGCACGAAATACCACAACACCCCCACCGAGCGGGTGACAGCCTCCGGGGCCGTCCTGCATTTCGCCAGCCAGAAAGAAGCCCGCAGGTTCGACGCCCTGGCCGCCCGCCAGGAAGCTGGACAGATCCGTGATCTGCGCCTCCAGGTGGATTTCACCCTGCAGGAAGCCTTTACCGACACGGAGGGAAAGCGGGTGCGGGCGATCCGCTACAAGGCGGATTTTACATACTGGGAGCGGGACGCGGCGGAAGAAAACAAGGCAGCCGCCGCGGGCTGGCCATGCGACAGCTGGCGCTATGTGGTGGAGGACGTAAAGAGCAAGGCCACCAGAACGGCCAAGTATGCCATGAAAAAGAAAATGCTAAAGGACCGTTTTGGGTACGACATTACCGAGGTGTGAGAATGAGCAAAAAGACAACGGACGAAACCCTGGGCCGTGAGGCTGTCAAGGAATACCTGCAGCAGTACCACACGGCTGTGGGGAAAAAGCGGATCCTGGAGGAGCGCCACCGCGTCCTTTCCAGCGAACTGCGGGCGCCCAGTACGGGGTCCGCGTTCAGGTTGACGCCGCCGACCAAGCCGACAAAGACGGACGGATCCGTGTCCGTTGTCTTTCGGATCTCCGAAGTGGAGGACAGGATCGAGGAGCAGCGGGAGGAAATGGCCAAGGCCGTCCTGAACGTTATGGACTTGATCGACGTATTACCCGCCAACTCCACCGAGCGCACCGTGGTGGAAATGCGTCACATAGATTGCCGGGGCTGGGATAAGATCGCAGAGGCCCTTTACATGAGCCGGTCCAATGTGTTCAACTACTACAACGCCGCCCTGGATAAAATCCTGGAGAACAAGCGCAACCGGAAACTGCTGGAGGAATACATGGCCCGGAAGCAGCAGCGGGCAGGGCCGCACGGGCGGAATAATCGCCCCTGAAAAGTTTGGACGCTTTTGGACTATTGACCGTGCTATACTGATAGCATGGAAAGCAGCGCAGGGGTGAAGCCCTGAAACGAATATCGAGAACCACCAGCCGAAAGGCCGGTGGTTCTTTGCTTTCCACACCATGGCCGGGGAGTGTACCGCGGGGGCTTTCCTCCTTTCACCCTGCGCCGCTGCGGCGTGTGCATACGCGGCGGCCCGGCCTAACCCTCCCGCCCTGGGTGCCTTTGCCGAGGGGCACCCAGGGCACCCGTTAAGGATCCCGCACCCCCCTGTGTAGGTACTCCCCAGCAGGAAAAGCCGTGCGGGGCAAGGAAAGCCCGACGTTTTACCCTGTGAAAACAGAAAAAAATCCGGCTGTTACGTTACGGTTTTTTGAAATGCCGGGAAAGTTATACCCCCCTACGGGGGTATAAGTCGAAAAAGGAGCGGCGAAAAAAACGAAATCGACCAAAACCGGAAAAGCGAAACCGGCGGGGCACCCTGCCGGAGCAAAAAGGAGGTGGCGCCGGTGGCGGAAAAGAAGCAGACCGGCGGCACCGGAAAGCGGGCAAAGAGCGAAAAGCCGGCGGTGCTGTCCGGCACGGTGCCGGAGTGGTCCAGCACCACGGTGATCTCCCAGCTGCTGGGGAAAACGGTCCGCCGTGTGCAACAGCTGACCCAGGAGGGCGTCCTGGAAACAGAGATCCCGCCCGGCGGCGGTGCCCGCAAATATAGAACCTGCGCCACGGTCCAGCGTTATGTGGCATACGTCGAGGCGAAAGCCCAGGAAACCGGCGAAAACAGCCGGGCGGCGGAGTTGACGCTGAAAAAGCTGGAGGCGGAGGTTGAACTGAAAGAAAGCCAAGGACAGCTGCACCGCCTGAAAACGGCGATTGCAGAGGGGCGTTACCTGGCGGCAGATCACGCCACCGAGGAACTAACCGAGTTCATGTCCAGCTTTAAGAAATTCGCCATGAATATACCCCCGCGCATGGCCGGAACCATGTCCGGCTATGCTGACACAGTGGCGATCCGTGCCATGGAAAAGGCCATGCGGAAAGAGTTGGAAAGCCTGCTGGCCGCGTTCTCTGATGGTGCGATCATGGAGGAGCGGGAGGACGCGGCGCCATGAGGAAGTACAAGCAGGAACCCTATACCGTGCCGCCGTGGATCTATAACGCCATTCAAGTGCTGCGCCCTGTGGAACGCCTGACGGTTTCGGAGTGGGCGGCTAAATACCGCGTATTGCCGGACGGAAACGCGATCCCAGGCCCATGGAGCAACAGCGTGACCCCGTACCTGGTGGAGATCATGGACGCCTTTTCCGACGACATGGTGGAGGAAATCGTGTTCGTGAAGCCCACCCAGGTGGGCGGCACGTCTGCCATGGAGAATATGCTGGGAAGCCTGATCGCGCAGGATCCGGCCCCGGCCATGGTGGTTTACCCGTCGGACGACCTGGCGGAGCGCACCACGGAAAGCAAACTGGAGCCAATGGTGAAAAGCTGCAAGGTTCTGGCTGACAAGTGGCGGAAGAACGACAGCAAGAAACTGGCGCTAAAGTTTTCCGACATGACCGTGTACCTGACGGGAGCGAACAGCCCGGCGGATCTGGCCAGCACGAATATACGTTACCTGTTTCTGGACGAAGTGGACAAGTTTCCGGGCGCGTCCAAGAAAGAGGCCGACCCCGTTTCCCTGGCGCGAGAGCGTACAAAAACCTTTTTCAACCGCAAAATCTTTATGGCCTCCACCCCCACCCTGAAAACGGGCCATATCTGGAAAGCCAAAGAGGCGGCGGAGGCTGAAAAGCATTACTTTGTCCCGTGCCCGCATTGTGGGCAGTATATAGAACTGAAATTCGGCTGCCTGAAATGGCCCAGCAAGGACGACGTACCGGAAAACACCGACCGGGCGGAAATGGCCGTGTATGTGTGCCAAGCCTGCGGGGCCGTGATTACGGATCAGGACAAGGGGAAAATGCTACGGGCTGGCCGCTGGCAGGCTGTGAAGCAACGGACGAAGAACCCCAAAAGCGTGGCCTTTTGGCTGAACACCCTGTATTCCCCGTTCACCCGTTTTTCCGATATTGCGCGGGAGTTCATGCGGAGCAAAGACGACCCGGAACTGCTGCACAACTTCACCAACAGCTGGCTGGCGGAGCCGTGGGAGGACACGAAGCTGAAAACCAACGCGGAGTTGGTCATGGAGCGGCAGACGGAAACGCCGGAGTGGACGCTGCCGCCCTGGACGAAGCTAATTACCGGCGGGATCGACGTACAGGAAAATTGTCTGTACTGGACGATCCGCGCATGGGGCGACTACATGACCAGCCAGAACGTGGCCCACGGGCAGGCGCTTTCCATGGCAGAGGTGGAAAAGGCCATGAACGTGGAGTTTTCCCTGCCGAACGGCGACACGGCCATGGTCAACCTGGCCCTGATGGACAGCGGCGACCAGACCGACGAAGTTTACGAGTTCTGCGCCATCAATTCGGACTGGGTGCTGCCATGCAAGGGCACCAGCACCATGCTGTCCCATTACCGCCTTTCCGTGGTCAATAAGGCCGGAAGCAAGGCCCACGGCATGACCCTGGTATTGGTGGACGGCGGCAAGTATAAAGACCAGATCGCAGCCCGTATGCGGAAGCCGAACGGGACAGGTTCCTGGCAGGTTTACAAGGACTGCGACATGGAATACGCCGAACAGGTAACGGCGGAACACAAGGTAACCGAGCGATCCGGCGGGAAAGAGGTCCAGAAATGGGTGCTGAAATCCTCCCACGCTGACAACCATTACCTGGACTGCGAGGTGTACGCAGCCGCGGCGGCGGACGTTATGGGCGTCCGGTCCCTGTACCTGAAAAGCGTGGAGGGACAGGCGGCGGCACCGGAGCCGCGGAAACCGGCCAAGCAGGAACCGCAACAAAGCCAGGAAGAAAACTGGATCAACCAAAATGACACATGGATCTGACAGGAGGCCACCAAATGAGTACAAACACAAAAGCGGCTGAAATGCTGGAACAGGTAAACAGCGCCATTTCCGCCGTTCTGGCCGGCGGCCAGTCATACAAGATCGGCAGCCGATCCCTGACGCGGGCGGACCTGGCCCAGCTGAAAGCCATTCGTGACGACCTGGAGGCGCAGATCGACAGCGGGACGGACAACTGCCTGCTGGATCGCACCTTTGTGGCGTTCTTTGACGGGAGGTAACCATGGGAGCCTTTGACAAAATTGTGGCCGCCGTTTCCCCGCGCCGCGCCTGTGAGCGCGAGGCATGGCGGCAGCAGCTGGAGATCCTGCGCGGATATGACGCCGCAGGGTATGGGCGCCTAAATGCCGGGTGGCGGGTACACAACGAAAGTGCGGAGGTTACGGACCGTTTCAGCCGTGACGTGGTACGCGCCCGCGCCCGCGACCTGGAGCGCAACAGTGATATTGCCCAGTCTATCCTCCACGCATACAAGCGCAACGTGGTGGGCAAGGGTTACACCCTCCAGGCTAAAACCGGAAACGACGAACTGGACGAAAAGCTGGAAAAGGCATGGCGCCAATGGTGCAAGGCCAGAAACTGCGACGTGACCGGCGAACAGAGTTTCAACCAAATGCTGCGTATGGCGGTAGACCGCAAAAAGGTGGACGGCGGCCTGCTGTTCCTTTACCGCTACACTAAGCAGGGGCTGGTCCCGTTCCAGCTGCAGGCCATTGAGGTGGACGAACTGGACGTGACCGCCAGCAAGCCGAAGTACCAGGGAAACCGCGTCGTGGGCGGGATCGAATACAACCAATGGCGCAGGCCGGTGGGCTACTGGATCAATCAATACGACATTGAGGGCTGGAGCCTGAACGACCCCGTTTACGTCGAGGCCAAGGACGTGTATTTCTACAAATCCAAGAAGCGGCCCAGCCAGCTGCGCGAAATGTCCGACATGGCCCCCACGATCACCAGAGTGCGCGACACGAATGAGTTTATAACCGCCGTTTCCGTCAAGGAGCGGATCGCGGCCTGCCTGGCTGTGTTCATCAAGCGGGCAATCCCGGCGGGCGGTTTTGGCCGCGGCGGCACCAGAACGCCGGACGGCGGAATGGACTATGAGGGCAAGAAACTGGCCCCCGGCATGATCCAGAGCCTGGGCGCCGGTGACGAAATCCAGGTGGTGGATCCGAAAGGTTCCGGCAGCGACGCAGCCGGGTTCCTGAAAACCCAGCAGGGTCTAATTGCCGCAGGCCAGGGCTTGAGTTATGAGGCCGTCAGCCGCGACATGAGCGGGGCCACCTATTCCTCCGCACGGCAAAATGCTATTGAGGACGAAAACACATACACCGAGGACGTGGAACTGCTAACAGATTTCATGTCGGAGGTGTACGAAACCTTTGTTATCTCCTGTTATCTCTCCGGGCTGGTTGATATGCCCGGCTTTTGGGATAAAAAGGCGGAATACCTTTCCCACACCTGGACGAAAGCCCCCAAGAAGTGGATCGACCCGGCAAAGGAAAGCACCGCCGGAAAAACCGCCCTGCAATCCGGGCAAAAGACGTTTCAGGACGTTTGCGCGGAACAGGGCAAGGACTGGAAAGAGGCCGTCAATGAAATGGCCGAGGTCCTGGAATATGGCCGATCCGTCGGCGTCGAGTTAGGAGGTGTAATTTTTGGAAATGGAACGACAGCAGCACAGCAGAACACCGCAGGCAAATGACCCCAAGAGGGACAGAAACAGCGGGCAGCGAAGCATGGGCCACATTGAGGCCAACAGCCGCGCAGAGGGCCAGGAGGACAGCCGCAGGCGCACGATCAGCTTTTCCAGCGAGGAGCCATACCGCCGTTGGTTTGGTATGGAAATCCTGGATCACGCGGAGAACGCGCTGGATCTCTCCCGCCTGAACGACGTGGGCGTTTTGCTTTTCAACCACGACACCGACAAGGTGGTGGGAAAAGTGATCCGCGCATGGGTGGAGAACCACCGCGGCATGGCCGAAGTGGAGTTCGACACGGACGACGACGCCGAAAAGATTTTCGGCAAAGTCAAATCCGGCACCCTGAAAACCACGTCCGTGCGTTACAGCGTGGACAGCTGGGAGGAAGTGGTGGCCGGTAAGACCTCCGCGGACGGACGTTTTACAGGCCCCTGCCAGATCGCCCGCAAATGGACGCCGCTGGAGGTGTCCATTGTTTCCGTGCCGGCGGACGCCACCGTGGGCGTGGGCAGAGCCGACGACCCGGAGCAGGCGACGGCCAAGGACCTTTCTGTTTATGAAAAGCAGATCCAGATCAACAAAAATCTTTATCATTGAGGAGGCAAAACAACCATGACCATTCAGGAAATGATCGCCCGTCAGCAGGCTATTGTGAGCGGCGCCCGCGCCGCCGGCCGTGACCTGACGGCAGAGGAAAGAGCAGAGTTTGACGGCCTGCAGCGCCAGATCGACGCGGCGGGCAACAACCCTGCCCAGGGTGCGGAGGGCCAGGGCGGCGAGGATCCCACCGGCGGCGCCCGCGGTATGGGCAACGATAACGGCCAGCAGGGAACCGACCCCACCGAGGCAGCCCGCCAGGCCGTCGCAACGGAGCGCCAGCGCGTGAGCGACATTACCGCGCTGTGCCGTCAGGCGGGCATGGATCCCGCGAAGTATATCAGCAACGGCGACACCATGGACACCGTAAGACAGGCGGCGGTGGACTATCTGCTGAAACACGGCGCCCCTGTTTCCAGCCGCATGAACGGCGACGAGGGCGACAACTTCCGCCAGGCAGCTGTGGACGCCATGCTGCTGCGGACCGGTGTGAATGTCCAGAACCCCGCCAAGGGTGCGGAGGAAATGCGCGGCTACTCCCTGCGCGATCTGGCCATTGAGTGCATGGCCCGCGACGGCGTGGGCACCACCACCTCCCTGCTGCGTATGAGCAAGGACGACCTGTGGAACGAGGCTTGCCGCCAGTTCTTCAACCCCACCGCGGCGTTTCCCGCGATCCTGGACAACGCGATCCGCAAGAACATTGTCCAGATGTACCAGGAGATCCCCACCACGTTCCAGCTGTGGACCACCAAGGGCAGCGTGAGCGACTTTAAGCCCACCAAGGATCACAGCTATCTGGCCGGCGGCGCCGGTGAGTTCCTGCGCGTGGGTGAAAACGGCGAACTGAAAGCCGACACCCCCAAGACGGAACTGCTTCCCCAGCGCCAGATCGACACCTTTGGCCGCCAGTTCAGCATGACCCGCCAGGCGTTTATCAACGACGACGTGGGTTTCATCACCGAAATGCCCGGCCTTTACGCCATGAGTGCCAAGCGCACGATCAACAAGCAGGTTTACAAGATCCTGATCGACAACCCCGCCATTTTCGACGGTGTTTCCCTGTTCGACAATGCCCACAACAACCTGATCGCCAGCGGCGCCGCCCCGTCCATTGACACCCTGCAGGCCGCCATGCTGAAACTGCTGCACCAGAAAGACCCGTTTGGTGATTCCATCATGGTGGAACCCAAGTACGTGATCGTACCCGTGGGCTACGGCTTTAAGATGTCGCAGATCCTGGAAACCGCCATGATCGACGTGACCGGGATCGGCAGCCACACCGCAAATGCGCTGTACCAGTATCGCAACAAACTGCAGGTCATTGAGGAGGGCGCCCTGAACGTCCTGGCCGGTGACGGCAACGCGATCCCCTGGTTTGTCGCCGGCGATCAGCGTTACGCCAAGAGCCTGCAGGTTGATTACCTGAACGGCCAGGAAACCCCCACCATTCGCCGCAGCGAGGTTCCGGGCCGCCTGGGCTTTGTGTGGGACATTTGGCTGGACTGGGGCATTACTGCGGTTGACTTCCGCGGTATCGCCAAGAACCCCGGCACGACTATTTAACAGGAGGTAAGAGAACATGACCGCAAAATACTGGCAGAAAGGCGAGGTGCTGGACTACAAGGCCAGCGCCGCAGTTAAAAACGGCGAAGTGGTGAGCCTGGGAACCAGGATCGGCGTGGCTGGTGAAGATATTGCCGCCGGCGAAACCGGCCACCTCCATGTGGTGGGCGTCTTTGAGATGGAAAAGGCCACCGGTGCCATGACCATGGGCGCGGCGGTGTACTACGACGAAACCGCCAAGAAGATCACCACCGTGGCCTCCACCGGCGAGAGTTCCAGCAAGGTGAACAACATTCCGGCGGGTTACGCTGCCGCCCCTGCGGCCAGCGCAGACGAAACCGTACTGGTGAAGCTGCTGGGCTAAGAGCCGGGAGGAAAGGAACATGAAGCGACTGACAGCACAGCGCCCGATCCTGTACGGCGGGCGTATGTATCAGGCGGGCGACACCCTCCCCGCCTATGACAAGCGCATGGTGCAGGCGTGGCTTTCTGCTGAAAGCGCCAAAATGACCGACGACGCGGCGGAGGAGGCCACAATGCCCCCGCAGGACGCTGACGGCGGCCAGGACGGCGCCGAGAACGCCGACACCACCCAGGACACCCAGGAGGCTGCGGACGCAACAGAGGGCGCCCAGGAGAGCCAGGAGAACCACGACGGCAACCATAGCGGTGAAAACACCGACATGGTGGAGGGCCACCTGGATCCCGCACAGCTGGAAGAAATGAACAAGGACGACCTGAAAAAGCTGGCCAAGGACATGGGCGTGGATCTCCCGCGCGGCGCTGCCAAGGCGCTGATCGTGGAACGCCTGGCGGCGGCTATCGTCCAGACCCCTGCGGCGGCCATTGTGCCGCCTGCTGCGGATAACGGCGGGGGTGCCCAGTAATGGGCGCCCCTACGTTCAAGGAGCAGATCGCGGCGGACATTTCCACCACATTCCTGAACTGCCTGGAGTTCGCGGACACCCACACGGTCAACGGTAAGGAAATGGCCGCGGTGGTGGACGACAACGAACTGCTGGAGCGGGACAAGGCCAAGATCATGGCCGCACAGACGGAGGGCACATACAAGGCCCGGCGCCTGGTTTATGTGGCAAAGGCTGATTTTGGCCCCCGCCCCGCCCAGGGCGTCGTGTTGACGCTGGACGGCAAGGCGTACAAGGTGAAAACCTGCACCGAGGAGGCCGGAGTGTTGGCCATTGAACTGGAGGCGGTGAGATCGTGAGCAATATGTTTGTTCGGATTGACACCGAAAAAGCGATTGCCGATATTGAGGCGCGGCTGGGTATGCTGTATGAAAAGGCCCCGGACGTTATGCGGAAATCCCTGAATGATACTGCAAAAAAGACGGGGCGCGAACTGGCAAAGCTGGCACAAGAGCGTTACCAAATCAAAACGATCAAGTTTGCCAAGGAGTTCAAATACACCTACGCGTCCAAAAGCCGCCTGGAGGCCGTGCTGACCTCCTCCGGTGAAATGCTGGCGGCGTCCAAGTTCAAAATATCCCCTACAAAACCGAGTACCAGCAAAGAGGGCAGCCCGCCGGTAAAGCTGGCTGTGCTTGCGTCGGAAAGCCCCAAAACGATCACCAACAGCCGCGGCCTGACCGCATTTCTGGCAGAATACCAGTCCGGCCATTTGGCCGTTGTCCAGCGGAAGCCATACGGTTCCCGGACAGAGTACACAGAACGGGGCTGGCGGGAGCGTGAACAGCGCAACCATGTGTTTAAGGAACTGACCGGCAAGCTGGACAAGACCAGGATCCGCGAGTTTTACGGCCCCAGCGTTCCGGTCATGCTGCGGGAAACAGGTATTGCAGAGCAGTTCATTGAAACGACGGAGCCAAAGATCCACCAGTATCTGGCCGACGCTATAACCACCCACATCAACAGAGAACTGTACTTTGCAGAGAAAAAATAACAGCGGCCCATGTCCGGGCCGCTGTGGGAAATTAGTTGGTTCCAACGATCTGCATATCATGGACAGCAATTATTTGAACGTCCGAAATGTTCAGATTGTCCAGCTTCAAAATGTCCGCCTCCATGCCGCTGATAATGTCGGCGGCGTCCTCCGTGTCAACGTCGATCTGCAAAGAAACGATAAAGCCGGAGCCATCGGAAGCGGTGAGAATATCGCAAGAATAGCTTTGCCCGCGGTATTCGTCAGGCACAAGAGCCTCTACCGCGGATTGCACGTCCTCTGCGGTAACAACAACGTCGGGACTGGGCTGCGGTTCCTCCTCTGTAACGTCATTGTCCGACGCGGCAGAGTTGGAGGCGCTGGGCGCTGGCCCGTCGGTGATTGTGACCCAGCCGCAGGCGGTTAAGGACGTTACAAGGAGCAAGGTACAGAGCAAGACAGCAAACGGTTTCATATTCGGTTATCCCCTTTCTGTGGACGCATTACGCGGCGCTGTGCTGATTATTACCACATTATGCTGATTATTACCACACCCGCAATTATAAGTGACAAACAGAAACAAGTCAAGGAGGCGCAATCGCATGACACAAGAGTTTTTGCAGGACGCCATTGTGGAGGATCTGGAGCAGCTTTTTTCCCACTACACCCTGACCAATTCCCTGGGCGTTAACCGCAAAATACAGGTATTTTCGCAGTTTCTCCCTTTCCGGGAGGGCGACGACGAAGAAACCGACGCGGAAGCGCCGCCGGAACCCTATGTGCTGGTGAAAATGCCAAGCGGAGAACTGCCGGAGCAGGACGCACAGCAAAACGTTGACGTAAAACTGATCGTTTGCGTGTGTGACCCAGCCCTGAACCGGCAGGGCTACCGCGACGCCCTCCACATTGTCAACGAGATCGTGAGGCATTACGCACGGGACGGGATCGTGGCAAACCGCTATGAAGCGCAACACCCGATCCGGTGGGCCGTTCAGGAAGAAGCTGAAACACACCCGTATTATTTCGCCGCCGTGGGGCTGACTTTCCACGCGCCGGCGATTTTCAAGGAGGTGCCAGAAACATAATGGCGAAACCCAAAAAGGCCGAACAGGCCACCACCGTGGTTTACTGCGGCCCGTCCATTCCGGGCGTGGCGAAGCAGTACACCGCATACACCAACGGGATCCCCACCGCGCTGGCGGAGGCTATCGTGAAGCAGCCAGCCATGGAGGGCCTGGTGGTGCCCCTGGAGCAGTTACCGGAGGCCATGAAGAACCTGCGGAGCGGCACGGGGCATATTTCCCGCCTGTATCGTCTGGTACAGGTCAAACACTAAACAGGAGGTAGAACAACATGGCATACAAACACGGTGTATATAACACCGAGCAGGCCACCAGCCTGACCGTACCCATTCAGGGCAGCGCTGGACTGCAGGTCATTTTCGGCACGGCGCCCATTCACCTGGCAAAAGACCCCGCGGCGGCGGTCAACACCCCCAAGCTGGTTTACAGCTACAAGGAGGCTGTGGAGGCCGTCGGCTATTCGGACGATTTCGAGAACTTCACCCTTTGCCAGAGCATTAGCGCCTGTTTCCAGGTTTTCAACGTTGCGCCCATTATCCTGGTGAACGTGCTGGATCCCAATAAGGCGGCCCACGTCACGCAGAACCAGGCGGAAAGCTGCGACGTTGTGGACGGCGTGGTGCTGTATGACAAGAAATATGTGCTGCTGAACACCCTGGCCGTGAAGAACGGCAGCGCCACCCTGGTGGCCGGCAGCGACTACGAGGCGGCGCATGAGGACAACGGGAGCGTGGCCATTACGCTGCTTTCCACCGCGGCCAAGGAGGCCAGCAGCCTGACCGTGAGCAGCACCAGCCTGAAACCCTCCGGCGTGACCGCTGCCGACATTGTGGGCGGCGTGGACACCTCCACCGGCAAGGAAACCGGCCTGGAACTGATCCGCCAGATTTACCCCACCCTGGGCATGGTGCCCGGCCTGATCCTGGCACCCGGCTGGAGCCACACCCCCACCGTAGCGGCAGCCCTCCAGGCCAAGACCGAGAACATCAACGGCAATTTTAATTGCAGTTGCCTTTTGGACATTTCCGCGGACAGCGACGGCGCGGTGGTTTACACCAGCGTAAAGGGCGCCAAGGAAGCCCTGGGCGCCAGTTCCGCCCATGCGGCGGCCCTGTGGCCCATGGTGGCCGTGGGCGAGAAGAAATATTATTTCTCCGCCATGTTTGCCGCCCTGACGGCCTACACGGACGCCAACAACGCAGATGTGCCCTATGAAAGCCCGTCCAATAAGGACCTGCGGATCACCGCCACGGTTCTGAAAGACGGCACCACGGTGGCGCTGGATCAGCAGCAGGCCAACGACGTGCTGAACGCCAACGGCGTTATTACCGCGATCAACGCCAACGGGTTCAAATCCTGGGGCAACAACACCGCGGCCTATCCCTCCACCACGGATCCGAAAGATCGCTGGTGGGCCGTGCGCCGTTTCTTTGACTGGGACGGAAATAATTTCATTCAGACTTATTTCCAGAAAGTTGACAAGCCGGGCAATAAGCGCCTGATCCAGTCTATTGTGGACAGCCAGAACATTATCGGCAACGGCTACGTTGCCCGCGACTACTGCGCCGGTTACCGCGTGGAGTTCCGCAGCGACGAAAACCCCGTTACCAACCTGCTGGCCGGCCACCTGACCGTACACACCTACCTGGCCCCGTACATTCCCGCGGAATATATCGAAAATATCCGTGAGTATGACGTGGACGCCCTGGAAAGCGCAATCGGAGGTGAATAAAGATGAACACGATCCCCACTAAGATCAACCGTTACAACGTCTACAACAAGGGAAACCGCCTGCTGGGTGTCGGTGAGGAAATGACGCTGCCGGACTTTGAGCCGTCCAGCGAAACCGTGACCGGCGCCGGGATCCTGGGTGAGATCGACGACCCCACCGTGGGCTATTTCGGCAATCAGGAACTGGAAATCCCGTTCCGTCTGCTGGACAAGGAAACCGCCGACATGATGGACATGACCAAGGCCGTGCAGCTGGAGATCCGCGGCGCCCAGCAGACCACCAACACCGAGGGCGATATTGAGTTCAGACCCATGCGTGTGGTGGTTCGTGGCCGCGGCGGAAAGCTGACCACCGGCAAGGTCAAGGCAGGCAGCCCCATGGACACCGCGATCACGCTGACCATTCTTTACATTCTCATTGAGGTGGACGGCAAGACTGTGGTGGAACTGGACAAGCTGAACGAGGTTTACAAGGTCAACGGCGTGGACGTTCTGGCCAAGATCAAGGAGATGTGCTGACATGAGCGACGAAAAGAGAATGGACACCGCCCTGCTGGCGGAGAACGACGAAAACACCGCGGCGGAGGAAAACGCCCTGGTTATGAAGCTGGACAAGCCTTTCACCTTTGAGGGGCAGACGTACACAGAGGTGGACCTGTCCGGCCTGGAGGACACCACGGCGGCAGACCTGCAGGCCGTGGGCCGTTTCGTGACGAAGAAGAACCCGGCGGCGAACCCCGCAACCGTGGAAATGACGCTGGAATACGCCCAGTTCATGGCGGCCCGCGTCGCCCACCTGCCGCTGGAGTTTTTCGAGCGCCTCCCCGCAAAGGAGGCAATCAAGCTGAAAGGCATTGTCGTGGGTTTTCTTTACGGCGGGGCTGGGGACAACTAACGCCCGCCGTCATAAATAGGGCCTGCGTCGGGTTGTCCATACAACTGCGGACAGGGCTGGATTATCTTCTGGCCCTGTCCGTTTCGGACTTGAACGAACTGGCGGACACGGTGACGCAGTACGCGGAGGAGGTGGCAAAACATGGCAGGCAAAAATAAAACGTATGAGTTAATGCTGAAAATCGGCGGCAAGGTGGACGGTTCCCTGAAAACCGCCTGCAGCACCGCAGACAAGAACCTGGCTGCGCTGGGGAAAACGGCAAAGACCGCGGGAAAGATCGCTGCCGGTGCCATGGTAGCAGCCGCCACCGCTGTGGCGACCCTGGGAACCGCTGCGGTGAAATCCGCGGCGGAGTATGAGGCCCAGCTGGCCAACGTTTCCACGCTGCTGACCGGCACGGAGGCGGAAGTGGCCGCACGAACGGCGGAAATCGGGGATCAGGTTCTGGAAATCTCCAACCGCACGGGCGTGGCCACGGCTGACCTGACGGACGGAATGTATCAGGTGGTTTCCGCTTTCGGTGACAGCGCAGACGCCGCGGCCATTCTGGAAACCGCGGCAAAATCCGCGGCGGCGGGAAACGCGACCACGACGGACAGTATCAACCTACTTTCTGCCGTAACCAAGGGTTACGGCGATACCTCCGCGGAGGCGGTGCAGCAGGCGGCGGATCTGGCATTTGCCACCGTAAGACTGGGCCAGACCTCTTTCCCGGAACTGGCCGCAGGCATGGGCAAGGTCATTCCCCTGGCCAGTACCCTGGGGCTGGAGCAAGAACAGCTATGGGGCGCCATGGCCACGCTGACCGGCGTTACAGGTTCCACGGCGGAAGTGGTTACGCAGATGAAAGCCACAATGCAGGCGTTCCTCTCCCCGTCCAAGAATATGCAGGCTGCCCTTAAAAACATGGGCTATGAAAGCGGCCAGGCGCTGCTTGAAAGCAAGGGCCTGCAGGGATCTCTGGACGCCCTAAAGGACGCTGTGGGAGGCAACGAACTGGCGTTTGCTGGCCTGTTCTCCTCTGTGGAGGCACAAACCGCGGTGCTGGCTATGGCAGGCAACCAGGCCGAAAACCTGACCAGCAAGACGGCGGAAATGTACGAAGCCACCGGCGCGGCAAATACCGCCTTTGAGCGGCAGACCAACACCCTGAAATACGACATTAAGATGATTAAAAACCTGGGCGCCAATTTCTTGACGCAGCTGGGCACCAACATTCTGCCGTATGTGCGGGAGTTCGCGGAGGCGGCCCTGCCGGTGGTTTCGGAGGCGCTGGAGAAGATCGGCAGCTACATGACCGGAACCATCATTCCGGCGGCGGAAACCGCGGTGAAATGGATTTCGGAACACCGCACCCTGATCCTGGCGCTGGCGGCGGGTATTGCCACCGCTGTGGCGGCCTACAAGGCGTATAAAGTGGCGATCACCGCCTACAACGCAGTTATGGCCGTGTATAAAGTGGTCACCGCAGCAAGCGCCACGGGCACCTTTACCCTGGCGGGCGCCATGACGGCGCTAAATCTTCCCGTGCTGGCAGTTGTGGCCGCCATCGGCCTGGCTGTGGCGGCGGGGATCCTGATTTATAAGAACTGGGACAAGATCAAGGCCAAGGCCGTGGAACTGGGCGCGAAGATCTCCGAGGTATGGGGAAACATCAAGACCGGCGTTTCCGAGGCCGTGGCGAACCTGGTTTCTGCGTTCCAGTCTAATTTCCCCCTGCTGTCCGCTTATTTGAGCGGGTGGTGGGAAAGTGTTTCGGCGGCCTGGGAAAACGTCAAGGCCATTTTTGCCAATATCATTGACTTTGTGCAGAACGTATTTGCAGGCAACTGGAGCGCCGCCTGGGACAATATCGTGGCCATTTTCGGAAACGTGTTTGGCATGATCGTGAACCTGGCGAAAGCCCCCATAAACGGGGTTATTTCCGCAATCAACTGGGTGCTGGAGAAGATCAACAGCATTTCCGTGACGATCCCGGACTGGGTTCCGGGCGTCGGCGGGAAAACCCTGGGCTTTAACATTCCGACGATCCCCGCCCTGGCTGCCGGTGGTATTGCCACGGCGCCGACGCTGGCGCAGATCGGTGAGGGCGGAGAGCCGGAGGCGGTGCTGCCGCTGTCCAAGCTGGCGGCCCTCTTGGACGAATGGACGAAGCCGAAGCCGACACCGGGCGGCGGAACGGGCGGCGGCGGTGAAACCGTCGTTTTCTCCCCGGTATTCAATTTCTACGGCGGGACGCCGAGCCGCGAGGAGGCCGAGGAGGCCGGGCGGATCAGTTTCGCGGAGTTCAAGAAACTGTATAGGCAGATGAAAGCCGAGGAGAAGCGCAAGCAATTCAGCCCGGCATAAGAGGAGGACCACACCATGGAAAGCACCTACACCACCAAGCAGGGGGACGTATGGGACAAAATCGCCTATGAGGTGTACGGCGACGAAGAATACACCGGCTGGCTGATGGAAAACAATTTCCCGTTGCTGGACACGTTCGTGTTTGACGCCGGGGTGGTCCTCCAGACCCCGGCCCCGCCGGAGCAGACCGCGGCCAATGACCTGCCGATCTGGAGGAGCAAGGTATGAATACACGGCGGGCGTATGTAGACCTGATTTACAACGGAACCGCAGCCACGGCGGAAATTTCCGGTTTCGTGACGGATATTTCATACACGGATCCGGCCAGCGGAGAGGCGGACAGCCTGGACATTACGCTGCAAGACCGGGATCGCCGGTGGACGGGGGCGTGGATCCCCGTCGCCGGTGACACCCTGGCCGCGACGATCCGGGCGCTGAACTGCCAATATTCCGGGGACAACCGGATCCTGCCGTGCGGTTTCTTTATCGTGGACAGTTTCAGCTTTTCCGGCTGGCCGGTTTCCGGGAGCATTTCCGCGATCTCCACGCCGCTGGACAGCAGTTTCACCACCACCCAGCGGACAAAGACCTGGGAAAACGTGACCATAAAGGAGATCGGAACCGAGATCGCAGGCCACGCCGGGATCGCGCTGGCCTGGGACGTGGAGGGCGACCCGTTCACGATCAAGAGCGTGGAGCAATCGGAACAAACCGACTGTGAATTTTACATGAACCTGTGCAACACCTACGGGCTGGCCATGAAAGTCTACGCCCAAAAGATCGTGGTGTATGACCGGGAGGCATACAAGAAAAAGGGCGCGGCGGCGGTGCTGTCCCCGTCCAGTATGAAATCCTGGTCATGGCAGCAGGATCAGGCCGGCACCTATACCGGCGGAGAGTTCACATACACCAGCCCGGCCACGGAAAAGGAAATCAAGGTGACCGTGGGCAAGGGCAGCCGGATCCTAAAGCAAAGCGGCAAGGCCGACAGCAAGGCCGACGCGGAGAGGAAGATCAAGGCGGCGGTGGCCAAGGCCAACCACGGAAAAACCAAACTTTCCGCCACCATTGTGGGAAACGCCTCTCTGGTGGCCTCCCAATGCGTCCAGGTGGTGGGCCTGGGGAAGCTGTCCGGCAAGTATTACATTGACACCATTACCCACAACGTCAGCGGATCCGGCGGCTACACCATGGACCTGGAAATGTCGCTGGTGGAGGAATGACGCGAGGAGGAACGCATGGAAAACAATATCCGGCTGGGTAAGATTTCAGCCATTGATTACGCCGCGGGCACGGTCCGCGTGGTGTACCACGAAAAGGACGACGCCGTGACCGCCCCCATTCCCCTGATTTCATCGGAGTATTTCATGCCGGAGGTGGACGACATGGTTATGGTGCTTCACCTTTCCAACGGCACGGAGGCGGGCGTGGTCCTGGGCCGACCGTGGAGTGAGAAGAACAAGCCCCCGGAGGGTTCCAAAGGGCTTTACCGCAAAGACCTGGCCCGTTCGCCGGGTGAGGCCATGATCCGCTATAAGGACGGCACCATGACCATCAAGGCCGCCAAGTTGGTGATTGACGGAACCGTGACCGTCAGCGGCGACGTGACCGCCGGCGGGGTTTCCCTGGACAACCACACCCACACGGACAGCATGGGCGGCGGAACCTCTGGGCCATCGTAAGGAGGCGATTTACACATGATCGGAACGCTGGGGCGCAAAATCATTTTTGAGGTGAGCGACAACAGGGTTTTGACCTTTGAGAGCATGAGCCGCGAGGTTTCCGGGCGCTGGACCGAACACGAAGTTTTAGGCGTGAAGCCGAAAGCGGAGTTTTTAGGGCCTGGCCTCCAGACCATAAGCCTGACCATTCACCTGTCCGCTGCCCTGGGCGTGAAGCCGCGGCGGATCCTGGACATGGTGGAGCGCATGGTGGAAAGAGGTTCGGCGGAGTACCTGGTGATCGGCGGTAGACTGGTGGGCCGCCGTCCGTTCCGCGTTACAGGATCGAGTGAAGCCTGGGACAAGGTTTACAGCCGCGGAGAACTGGCCAAGGCTACCCTGACCATTTCACTGGAGGAATACGCATGAACGAAAACGACCTTTTCAATTTCCAACTGGAATATACGTTCACGGCGGACTGGCTGGCAGAACTGGATCGGCAGCTGGCCCTCCTGCTGTCCACACGGGAGGGCACCATGCCGTTGGATCGGGCTTTCGGCCTGAACATGGATTTTGTGGATATGCCGCCAGAGGCCGCAAAGAGCCTTTACACGGCGGAGGTCACCGAAAAGGTGTCCAAATTCATACCGGAGGTGCGGGTGCAGGAAGTGACCTGGACCGGCGGCAACACCGGCAAACTTTTTCCCAAGGTGGTGATAACAAGTGCCTGATATTTCCGCAATTCAGAACACCCCGGACGTGTCTTTCATCGACAACAAGACCATTGACGACGTGCGCGGGGATATGGTGGCAGACTTTGAGGCGTTCATGCTCCAAGCGACGGGCAGCAAGGTGTCCCTGGGCCGCGCCTCTGTCCACCGCATGATCCTGTATTCGGCGGCGGCGCAGATTTACCAAGCCATGCAGTACGTTGACCGAGCGGGCAAGCAAAGCCTTTTGAAATACTCCTATTCGGAGTTCCTGGACAATCTGGCGCTGCTGAAAGGCGTTACCAGAGAACCGGCAAAGGCGGCCACGACCACGATCCGCTTTACCGCGTCGGCCACCAGGACGCTGGCCACACCGATCCCGGCGGGCACCAGGGTTTCCTCCAGCGGTTCCATTTATTTCAGCACGATGGAGTACGCAGAGATCCCGGCGGGCAGCCTGACGGTGGACGTGCTGGCGGAGTGTACCGCAACAGGCAACGCGGGCAACGGACTGGCGCCTGGCGAGGTGTCCACCATCGTGGATCCCGTTCCCTACATTACCAGCGCCGTGAACCAGAACACCACGGAGGGCGGCGCAGACGTGGAGAACGACGAAAGCCTGGCGGAGCGGGTTTACCTGGCCCCTGGCGCCTATTCTACGGCAGGCCCGGAGGACGGATACCTGTACCACGCCAAGAAGTACAACGCCGCCATTGGTGACGTGGTGGCCACCAGCGACCACGAAGCGGGCCAGGTGGATATTGTTTTCATCATGGCAGACGGTTCCAAGCCGGGCGCGGCCATGATCTCCGGCCTGCAGGCGTACCTCTCCGGCAAGACGATCCGCCCCATGACGGACAAGCTGACCGTGAAAGCCCCGGAGGAGGTCACATACAGCATTAACCTGACGTATTACATCAACCGCAGCGACAGCGCCAGAGCGGTGGCAATCCAGACGGCGGTGGCCCAGGCCGTGGAGGAATATAAAACCTGGCAGCGCACCATAGGCCGCGACGTGAACCCGTCGCAGCTGGCCGCCATGGTCATGGAGGCAGGCGCCAAGCGCGTCACCGTGACCGCGCCGACGTTCGCGGCGGTGGCCGCCACCAAGGTGGCAGCATTGACCGGATCAGCCACCGTGACGTATGGAGGGCTGGAAGATGATTAAACTTTCCGGCAGCCGCTTCACGGACATTATGCCGGAGAACCTGGCAGAGCAGCCGGAGATCCAGGCGCTTGCCTACGCCGTGGGCAGGCAGGTGGAAAAGCTGCTGGCCTATGCCGACGGCGCCCGCACCTATGCGGCGATCTATGCTGTGCCGGAAAAGGTGCTGGATCTGCTGGCCGTGGAACTGCGTACCCCGTCCTATGACGAAAACTTTTCCATTAAGGTCAAGCGAACCCTGATCGCGGAAAGCCTGCTGTTTTACGCGCAGATGGGCACCCCGGCAGCGGTGAACCGGATTATTGAAACCATTTTCCAGGCCGGTCATATCAGCGAGTGGTGGGAATACGGCGGGAAACCCTATCACTTCAAGGCATACACCACGAACCCGGCTATTACGTCGGACGACGTGGAGGAGTTCAAGCGGGTGCTGGGCACCGTAAAGCGCCTTTCTGCCTGGCTGGACGAAATCGTGTTGGATCTGTCCACACCTCCGGCGGAGGTATTCGTGGGCCATTGGATCCACACGGGCGATTTTATCACCCTGCAAAGGGCGACTATGTAACAGGAGGTTATCAGCCATGTTTCAGGCCCCGAAACTGACAGACGCCGGAAAAAACCTGTATTACAGGAATATGGCCGGCGAGGGGATCAAATTCACAACCATTCAGCTGGGCAACGGCACAATCAGCGGCCCGATCTCCGCTATGACGGCCCTTGTCAGCGCCGTGGTGACTATTGACGCCGCGGTGAAGAACAACGCGGAGCAGTACGCCGACGTGTCCGGCCATTTCTCCAACGCAGAACTGGAGGAGGGTTTTTACTGGCGCGAGATCGGCGTGTTTGCGGCGGATCCCGATTACCCCAATGACCACAGCCACGACATTCTTTACTGCTACCAAAACGCCTATGACACGGCGGACTTTATCCCCGTGGCGTCGGTGGAAACGGTGGAAAAAAACATTACCGTGCCCATTATCGTGGGCGACGCCTCCACAGTGTCCTGCACCCTGTCCAGTTCGCAGGTGCTGGTGTCAGAGGCGGACCTGGAGGCGCACGACAAGGACGCGAACGCCCATAATGCCCTGTTTGAGAAGATCAACAAAGAACTGGAAAAGAAACAGGACACGATCACCGCCAAGGGCATTTTGAAAGGCGACCAGGACGCAAAGGGAAACCCAACCGTGACCAAGGCCACGCCGGGCGTGGACTACCAGCAGCCCACCCAAGTGCTGACGGAAAGCAACGCCATGGCCCTGACGGACACGGTTCCGTTTTTCTCCGGTGCTGACGGGCAAAACCGTAAGGTCACGCTGAAAAAGCTAAAGGAGGCCCTGGGCGTCCAGTCTGCCAGTATCAACGTGACGACCTGCGCCGGCGCGGCGGTGGTTTGCACGGACGGAGAAACCACCCTGAACGGCGTGGGTTCCACCAAGTTCTCCCTGCCGGAGAACACCGGCACCTGGGAGGTAACCGCCACCCTGAACGGCCACACGGCCAGCGCCGTGGTGGAGGTCACCGGCGCCATGCAGTACAACGTGGATCTGGTGATTACCTCCAGCGTGGCAGTCACCCACGCACCCACGAAAACCACCTACAACGTGGGGGAAACATTCGACCCCACCGGCCTGGTGGTCACCGCCACCTATGCCGACGGCACCACGGAGGACGTAACCGACGGCTGCACGTTCAGCCCCACCGTTATGGCAGCCAGCACCACGGCGGTGACGATCAAATACCAGCGGGCGGGCGTGACGGTCACGACCACCCAGGCGGTCACGGTCCTGGAAATGTCCAGCATTTCCGTGAAAACCGCACCCAACAAAACCGCGTATTACATCGGTGAGAGTTTCGACGCCACCGGAATGGTGATTGAGGCCACCATGTCCAACGGCACCAAAAAGACCGTGACAGGCTGGACGTACACCCCCAGCGGCGCCCTTTCAAAGACGGACACGGCGGTGACGATCTCCTACACGGAAAACGGCGTCACAAAGACCTGCACCCAGGCGATCACGATCCGCACCCTGTCCAGCATTTCCGTGACGACAGCACCCACGAAAACCGCCTACAAGTACGGGGAGAAGTTCAGCAGCGCCGGAATGGTGATTACCGCCAAATATTCGGACAACGCCACCCGCGTGGTGAGCGGCTGGACCTATTCGCCCACCGGCGCCCTGGGGCTGGCCAATACAACGATCACGATTACTTACGCAGAGGGCGGCGTGAGTAAGACCTGCACCCAGGCCATTACCGTGAGCAACTACCTTTCCAGTATCGCGGTGACCCACGCACCCACGAAAACCTCCTATTTCACCGGCGAAACGTTCAACAGCGCGGGAATGGTGGTCACCGCTACCATGGCGGACGGCAGTAAAAAGACCGTCACCGGCTACACCTGCAGACCCACCACCATGGCAGCCAACACCACGGCGGTCACTGTCAGCTATTCCGAGGGCGGCGTGACCAAGACGACCACCACCCCGGTGACGGTCACCAGCATTTCCAACACGCTGGCCTCCAACAGCTGGGCAACGATCCGCGCCGTGTCCGACGCCGGAAAGGGGTCCAATTACTGGAGCGTGGGCGACGCCAAGGGGATCACGATCAACGGCAAGGTGGGCGCCACGACGATCTCCAATCTGGCCATTTCCGTGTTTATCCTGGGTTTCAACCACAACGCCAGCCGCGAGGGCAGCAACCGGATCCATTTCCAGATCGGCAAGATCAACGGCACCCTGGTGGGCCTGGTAGACGGCAATTACGGCAGCTACACCAGCACCACCGGCGCCTTTACCATGAACACCAGCCAGACGAACAGCGGCGGGTGGAATAACAGCCACATGAGAAAAACCGTGCTGGGCAGCAACAGCACCAGCGCCACCAGCCCCACGGCCAACACCCTGCTGGCAGCCCTGCCGGCGGATCTCCGGGCGGTTATGAAGCCGGCCACCAAGTACAGCGACAACACCGGCGGCGGAAGTGACACCGCCAGCTATGTCACCAGCACCACGGATCTGCTGCCGCTGCTGTCGGAGTTTGAATACCACGGGATCAGAACCTACGCCAACAGCGCGGAGAAGAATTACCAGGCCCAGTATGACTATTACAAGGCCGGAAACAGCAAGGTGCATTATCAGCACAACGCCACCGGCACGGCGGCCTATGTGTGGTGCCGTTCCGTCTATTCGGGCAGCAGCAACAGTTTCTGCCTTGTCAACACCGACGGCGGCGCCAACAATACCGGCGCCTACTATTCCTGGGCGCTGGCCCCCTGCTTTTTTGTCTAATCGCCGCAGCATATCCGGCAAAATCCCGCCCACGGAAGTGGGCGGGAAACCCGGACAGAGAAAGAAAACCCGTGAGGTGAAAGAATGTCAGTTCTGAAAGAAAAGCGGACCGTGAGCAAAGCGGAGTATGTGAACACCGCAAACCAGATTTATGTGGAAACGGTGGGCTTTTTGACGCGGCTTTCCGCCCGTTATTCCCGGCTGATTGCAGAGGGCACCGCGCAGCTGGCCGGTGAGGTCATGGACCACACCGAAAAGGCCAACAAAATATACCCGTCGGACGAACAGCGCAAAGCCCAGCGCAAGGCGCATTTGCTGGAGGCGCTGGCCTCCCTCTCTGCGCTGGACGTGCGCCTGACCCACGCATATCTGGTTATGTACCAGAACCCGCAAGGGTGCTTTACGGCGCCCAGCGGAAAGACGGTCCCACCCAAGGAGGCCATGGACAAGCTGGACCGCATGGCGCAGAGCCTGGGCGAACTGATAGACCGGGAGGACACCCTGCTGCGGAATATCCTGGAGAGCGACAGGAAGCGGAAATAAGTCATTTTTATGGGTGTATCTTTGAAAACGCGCCGGGAGGCAGGGCGGCTTTCCCCTCTGACGGCGGCCAATGTGTGGTGCCGTTCCGTCAATTCGGGCAACAGCAACAATTTCTGCCTTGTCAACACCGACGGCAGCGCCAACAATAACAACGCCAACAATTCCTGGGCGCTGGCCCCCTGATTTTGCATAACTGGGTCAAATGCAGTAACGAACGTGAACCGGACCCATGTAAAAGGAAAGATACTTCCCTGGCGAAAGCCTGAAACTGCCCGCTGATGATCCCGCGCGGACGCTGCTTGCATGGCGGGGGTATTGTGCTAACCCCGTTTCATGCGCTGGATCGAAGCAGTTTAGACGCACACCAACACCACAACTGTACGGAGGGCGAATACTTTTCTATGACAAGCGAACAGCGCCGCGAGGCGCGTTACAGACGCCGCCAGACAAGGCGGCAGGCAAAGCGAAAGGCCCACAGCGACGCCCTGGGGCCGATTGAGGAAGTTTTCAGTTACCGGGCCATGTTTTTCTATGGCCGGAAATGCTGCAACGGCGTGAGGTGGAAAGCCAGCACACAGCGGTTTGAAATGCACCTGTTTTCTGGCACAGCCAAGCGCAGGCGCAAGATCCTAAATGGAACGTGGAAGCCGGGCAAAACCGCCCATTTCACCCTGAAAGAACGGGGCAAGGTTCGGCCAATAGACGCGCCGCACATTGAGGATCGGCAGGTTTATAAGGTTCTGACCAAAAAGGTGCTGGTGCCGCTGTATGTGCCCAGTATGATCTACGACAACAAAGCCAGCCAGAAAGGCGGCGGCCTGCATTTCCATTACAGACGCCTGGCCAAGCACCTGCGGGACCATTACCGCAAGCATGGCCTGGAGGGTGCCCTGTTCCTGATGGATTTTCACCACTTTTTCCCGGACGCGCCCCACGCGCTGCTGTATGAGCGGCACCGGGGCATGATCCTAAACCCGGACCTGCGGCAGTTGGCCGATCTGGTGGTGGCAGCTGTGCCGGGCGGCGTGGGTATGCCGCTGGGCGTGGAGCCAAGCCAGCAGGAAATGGTGGCGCTGCCGTCCTCCCTGGACAACCGGATCAAAGCCCAGCTTTCGATCCATGGCGCTGCCCATTACATGGACGACTATTACACCATTCTGCCGTCGAAGCAGGCGGCGGAGGTGACCGCGGCGGACGTGATCGGCCATGCGGAGGCCATGGGCCTGCAGGTCAACGCCGGAAAGTCAAAGGTGGTTCCGTTCTCCAGACCGTTCCGGTTCTGCAAAGCAAAGTTTCAGGTGACGAACACCGGCGCCGTGAAGATCCACGGCTGCCGGGACGGCATGAAGCGGGCGCGGCGGAAACTGCGGCTTTTCCAGGTGCGTGTGGCCAGCGGTGAAATGACGGTGGAGCAGGTGGCCCAATGGCTGCAAACACCGATTTCCTACTATGAGAACTTCAACGATCACGGCAGGGTGCTGAAACTGCGGCGGCTATTTTATGCGATTTTCAAAACGGAGGTGTAAACCATGTTCAAGATCACAAAAGACGGGGCAACCGTGGCCATGACCGAGGCCCCCAACTACATCAAGCAGGCGGAAAACGGCTGTTTCGTGCTGTGCCCGGAGGCGGAGGCCACGGGGATCGCGCACAACGGCACCGTTTACCACCTCCTGGGACGCCCTGACATGGCGGGGGCAGAAATAACGGTCATGCTGGAAGAAACGGACGCAGGCGCGGAGATCCAGGCGGCCAGCGTCAGCGCGACAGAAAACGCCAAACTGTCCGGGCAACTGTCAGCGGCGGCCCGAATGTATGTGCAGGCGGCCACGGACGTGCCGGACGAAACGGCGCTGGAAATGCCGGATCTGTTCAAAACCTGGGCGGAGATTTTAGAAGCAGGAAAGACCGTTCCGAAAGATACGATTATAAACGACGGCGGAACCCTTTACCGCGTCGTGCAATCGGAGGGCGTTCTGCCAATGGAACACCAGCCGCCACATGGTGAGGGTATGCTGGCGGTGTACCGCCCCATTGACAAAACCCACACAGGCACACAGGAGGATCCGATCCCGTGGGTGTATGGAATGGACTGCACAACCGACCTGTATTACTCCTATAACGGCGTCGTGTATCTGTGCAAAGCCGACATGAAACCGTGCGTATGGGCACCCGGAACCGCTGGCCTGTGGCAGTGGGAGGCGGTGACCTAAAGAATGGGAACTGCCTACATCGTAAGAAAAAGAGCGCGGTTTGTGAGTATCAACGGCCCCGTAAACCTCCGGTATGGTACGCCTGTGGACGCTGTGGACGGGTTTCTGGTACATAATGGCCGCCCATTGTGCGCGGTCACCAGCGAGAGCGCACACCGCTATTTTGCACGAAATGACGACGGAAACGGGAAAGCCCGCGGCGCCCTGATCGGCGCCATCACGGCCAAGCTGGAGCGGAAAGACGCCGGCCATCAAATGCGCTGGGATCTCCTGTGGAGCGACCCGGAGGCGCAGAAATTACGCCACCCGGATCATGCGGATTTCTGGCTGTGGGGCCATGCCTTTTTTGAGGCGGACATGGCAGACCTGGAACACGTCGCCGGGCTGATCGGTGCGAGGAGGTGACGCTGCCATGGATTATATGAAGCTGGTGGCGGACCTCTGCCAGATCATTGACCGCCAGAATGAAATCACCAAGGCCATGGCGGTGCAGCTGGGCCAGCGCGACGCCCTCCGGTATGAGGAGGAAATGGCGGCGGTTCGGCGGGACTACGATACCGCCATGGGGGAGGTGGATCCGTGCAAAAACTAATTGAAACGCTGTCCACCGTGAGCGTAGGCCAGGCGCTGGCTGGCGGCGTCACCGTGGTGGCGCTGGTGTCCGTGTTTATCGAAATTACCCCGGTGAAGATCAACCCCGTTTCCAAGTTCCTGGCCTGGCTGGGGCGGAAGATCAACAGCGAAGTGATCGCCAAGGTGGACAGGCTGGAAACCGAGGTGCAGGCCATGAGGAAAGCGGACGGAGAGCAGGAGGCCATAAACTGCCGTTACCGGATCCTACGGTTCGGGGACGAAGTAAAACACGGCACCCGGCACAGTCAGGAACATTTTGAGCAGATCCTGGCCGATATTGACGCCTACGAAATCTATTGCAAGGATCACAAGGATTTCAAGAACAACAAAACCAGAGTGACCACGGAGCGGATCCTGGACGTTTACCGCGTGTGCGTGGAAAAAGACGATTTTCTGTAATGGAGGCAACCTGTGAAAATATTCATTGTGGCCGCGGCGGCGTGGGCTGCCGGTGCCCTCCTGGGTTATTTCGTGGCCCGGCTGGCGTATAAGCACCTGCGGAAGCGTCTGCGGACGCTGCGGCAGGAACGGAAGCCGCCTAAAAAGAAAATGGGCACCATGGACAGGATCCTGGTTCTGGAAGCGGTTTTCCTGGTGGCGTACACGGTGGCCGATCTGGTGGTTTTCTGGCACACCGGATCAGAGCCTGCAACCCTGACCGGCTGCGTGTTCGGCGTGTGCGGCCTGGAAAACGGCGTCATGGGCTGGATCAAGACCAATAAGGACAAGGCGGCGGAGGCCGCCGGAACGAGCGGGAGCGGCACCCAGCTGCCCCCGGAGGAACCGCCCGCGGGCACCGGCGAACCACCGGACGCGGGCCTGTGAGGAGGTATAAACATTATGACCGGAAACGAACTGCGCCGAAAGGTGGCGGACATTATCAATGCATGGGACGGAGCAACCAGAGGCAGCGCCAAGCACCTGGAGATCCTGAACATCTACAACAACCACAAGCCCCTGGCCAGAGGCTACCGCGTACAGGTGGGTGACGCCCATTGTGCCACCACGACCTCCGCGGCGTACATCAAGGCCGGGATCGCGGAGTACACCGGGACGGAGTGCGGCGTGGGAAAGTACGTCGAGATCGCCAAGAAAAAAGGGATCTGGACGGAGAACGACGCATACACCCCAAAGGTGGGCGACGCCTGCGTGTACGACTGGCAGGACGGGGCCAACTACGCCGCCACCGACAACACCGGCGCCACGGATCACATCGGCATTGTCACCAAGGTGGGCGGCGGCACCTTTGTGGTCACAGAGGGAAACATGAACGGCGGCAAGGTGGGCAAGCGCACCATGAAAGTGAACGGGCGGTATATCCGCGGTTTCATCACCCCGGACTTTGACATGATCGCCCGGAAACTGGGCGGCACGTCCGGCGGGACGGCGGACAAGCCAACGAAACCGACGACCCAGGCGGCGGGTACATACACCGTGAAGAGCGGCGACACCCTGTCCCGTATCGCCGCAAAGTACGGCACCACCGTGGCCAAACTGGTGGAGATCAACGGCATTAAAAACCCGAACCTGATCCGTGTGGGCCAGGTCCTCCGCCTGCCCGGCGGAGCCGTCAAGTACACCGTTGTGGCCGGGGACACCCTTTCCCGTATCGCCGCGAAGTACGGCACCACTGTGGCCAAGCTGGCAGCAGACAACGGGATCAAAAATCCGAACCTGATCCATGTGGGCCAGGTTATCACCATCAACAAATAATTTTGCCGGAGGTGCTGGAATGGTTATTATCAAGGCGCTGGCCTGGGTGCTTTCCCTGGCCGCTGTGGGCACCTGGCTGGTGGCCCTGGTACGCTGGGACGGTTCGATCCCCTGTGATCGGAGCCAATGCGAAAGCTGCCCATTTCCGCGGTGCCACGAAAATGGCCAGGACAGCACTGGGCAGGAATGAGAGGTAAAAATGGAACAGACTATTATCCGCCTGGCCATTGGCCTGGTTCTTCTGGTGGCTGTCAACGTCGTGCTGGGCAGCCTGAACGCCCTTTTTGACGGGACTTTCGACCGTATCAAATGCCGGAACGGCGTCATTAAGGGGATCATTATTGCCGCCTGTTTCGTCGCTTTCTATGTAGCGGGACGCCTGAACCCCGATATTGTGGCAATCGACATTGACGGCGAAACGGTCAACGTGGCAACAGCCGCCAACCTGGCCATGGTGACGGCCTATGTGCTGTATGCGAAAGACGTTTTTTCCAAGCTGTCCAAGCTGGTTTTGAGCAAAACGAGCGGGACGCCGGAGCAGACCGGCGGAACCACGCCGCCCGCATTGGAGGAACCGGCGGACGCGGCGGAGGCCACCGCAGCAGAATAAAAAAGGAACCCCGGCGCCGCCCTGGCGTCGGGGTTCTTCTGCGGGTCACCTGCTGGCAGGCATGGCCCGCATGACTGTTTTTCTGCTGTATTCATCGGTGAGGACTAACACCACACCGCGCCGCCCATCGGCCAGCGGGACCGTGACCACCTCCAGCGTAACAGCCGGGGCCGCTTTTTCCATTTTCCCCATTCTCATTTCCTCCCATTGAAAAGTTTACGAAGCAGCCGGATCCCGTAGCGAACCGGAATATAAACCGCCACGAATATGGCCACAAAAAGCAGGTATTTCATGCGCTGCCCTCCTATTGACATTTTAGTGGGTTTCGTTTATATTGAGGGTGCGGGGGTTACCCCCCGCCCCTCTGTCTGTTACCAGTTCAGCAATTTGAGGATTGCCGCTGTAATCAGACCGGAGATTGTGCCCGCCAGGATTGTGTCCGCCAAGACCTGCAACCTGTTGGGCTGCGCCGTCGGCTTATGCCGTCGGCGTTTTTTCTTGCTCATTTTAACCACCCCTTTCCTCTTGAACTGTCTATATTATAATCTAACGTGAGATAAAAAGCAATCCGCAATATGCACAAATCTAACGTGAGATATTTATATAATCTAACAGTAGATAAAAACGGGCGGCGGTGGTATTATAATGGCGAGGTGATAAGCATGGGCAGACCGAAGAAAGAGGGCGGCATGAGCGCCACCGACTACAAGCGAGATTTCAATGAAAAGAACTATGATCGACTTTCCCCGTATGTAAAGAGAGGAAAAAAAGACAGATACAAGGAAGCTGCGAAAGCTGCCGGGTACAGCCTTAACGAGTTCATGGAAAAAGCCATGGACAAACTGGCAGCGGAGATCCTGGGAGAATAAAAAGCATAAGCCCCCGACGCACACAGCGCCGGGGGCGTTTCGGCGTTTGCCCTCCAGAGTGTTCAATATTTTTCGGTGCTGATTATTAACACGGGTTCGTGGAAACCTATGTGTTAATATCAAGAAAACTGCTGAACATTACCACGCGCCTGGAGGGCTGCCCATGAAAGCGTATGATTTCCACGGGAAAAGAAATATATGCGGTGACCGGATCCGGGAGGCCCGCCTGCGGGCGCGGCTGTCACAGTCTGATCTCTGCCGGCGTCTGCAACTGGCTGGTGTCATTGTGGAGCGGGACGTGATAAGCAGGATCGAAAACGGCGGCAGGTTTGTGGCTGACTTTGAGGTGGTGGTGATCGCGGACGTTCTGGAGGTTTCCGTGGACTGGCTGCTGGGCAAAGAATAGGACGGCGTGGAGTGCTGTATGCACCGCGCCGTCCATATTTTTTTGAAAGTGAGGGCACGGGCATGAAAGGATATAAGCACCTGACGGAGTTTGACCGGAACAAGATCGCCAGAATGAGAAAAGAGGGCGCCACCATGCGCGAGATCGGCGCGGCCCTGCACGTCAGCGCCGCCACCGTCTGCCGCGAGATCAAACGCGGGACATACACCTACATGAACGCGGATTATATCGAAGTGACCGAGTACATACCGGAGCGGTCACAAGCCCGCTACCGGGCCAACATGGCGGCCAAGGGCGGCCCCCTGAAAATTGGAAGTGATCGCCGGTACGCCGAAACCCTGGAGGCGCTGATTGCTGACGACAATTACAGCCCGGAGGCAGCCCTGCATGAGATTGAGAACCACCCGGAAAAGTACGGCAGCTTTGAAACGCGGATCTGCCGCCAAACCCTTTATGCCTATATTGACAAGGGAGTTTTTCTCCGCCTGACCAATAAGGCGCTGCCGTTCAAGGGTTCCCGGCGGAAGAAGAAAACCAAGCACGTCCAGCGGGCGAAACAGCAGCCCAAGGGTGAGAGCATAGAAAAGCGCCCGCCGGAGATCGACGGGCGCCAGGAGTTCGGCCACTGGGAAATGGATCTGGTGGTTTCCTGCAGGGGCGGGCATAAGTGCCTCCTGGTGCTGACCGAGCGCGTCACCCGCATGGAGGTGATCCGCCTGATCCGCGATAAATCCGCGGCCAGCGTCGTCCGTGCGCTGGACACCATGGAACGGAAATGGGGCACCCGCTTCCCGCAGGTATTCCAATCTATTACCATGGACAACGGAAGCGAGTTTGCGGACTATATCGGGATCGAACGGTCCGTATATAAACGCTGTGAGAGCAAGCGCACCCGGACATATTACTGTCACCCATACTGCAGTAGTGAGCGAGGAAGCAACGAAAAACAAAACCAGATGATCCGGCGGAAGTTCCCCAAGGGAACAAACTTTGATAAGGTCACCAAAAAAGACGTGGAGGCGGTGGAAAGCTGGCTGAACAGATACCCCCGCCAACTGCTGGGCTGGGCCTCTGCCGGGCAGCTGTTTGAGGGCTATTTGCAGACCGTCTAAAAATATTTTTTCGTTTTGTTACACTTTCCTATTGACATTTGCTTCAGATCTCAGAGAAGGGCGGGGAGAGCGGCTCTTGTAAAGAGCTGCGTCACATGGTAATATGATAAAAAAACATTGGGGGGATCGCATGAAGCCTCCTGATACCATCAGTTCCTTCTGCGCGTTTTTATTTGGACTGATGGGGGCGCTGTTTGTACTGTTGAGCATGCTGTTTGTTGTAACCGGCGTGCCCGTAAATGGCGGCCCCACCTGGTTTTTGCTCCCGATCGGTATCATTTTTTTGCTGACAGGCCTGGGATTTGTTCTGAAATTTCAACAACAGAAGAGACGGATAAAACGCCTGAAGGCAGAAGGCGTGCTGACCACCGGAGAGGTGCAGTCTATTCGGCATCTCGTTTGGATCAACTGGAATACGAGTACGTTTGTAAAGCGACCCGGACAGTGCTCCCCCTGGGTGGTGCAGTGCTCTTACGAATATCAGGGACAAACCTATATTGTCAGGAGCGGCCTGTTCTGGGCAAAACCGTCTTTCAGGCATCAACAGCCGGCAATCTATTTTGACCCACATCATCCAACGCGCGCTTACGTGGACATGGTCGCCATCCAGCGGGAAGCATGAACGGCACCCAATGGATTTGGAATTTTTTAGAGGCAAGGTACTCAAATTCCTACCGTTCAGCAAAGCGGATGCCGGATCAGCGGATAGGAAATCCTTTGCTTCAGATAGGAGCTTCCGCTTCCATCATATGAGGCGCCCAGCTTGCCAAGGAATCAAAACTTCTCTTCCATGGACAGGGATACCGTTACGAAAGACATCCAAAAAGGAGGGCGCCGTTCCTTAGCGGCGCCCTCCTTTTTACCCCAGAGGACAGTGAGGACGGTTTTCCATCCACATCTCATATCGCTGGGACAACTGGGGCCAGTCCACCAGACGCCACCAGGCATCAAAATAGTCGCCCCGCCGGTTCTGATACTGCAGGTAATAGGCGTGCTCCCAAACGTCGCAGGTCAGCAGGGGGCAGAGTGGAAGGGGAGTATCCTGGTTGGGAGTCTTTTGAATGGAGAGTGTCCCGTCCGGGTAGCCCACCAGCCAGGCCCATCCAGAGCCAAACTGTCCCAGGGCTGCGGTTTTCATGGCCGAGCGCAGCTTGTCGAGATCACCGAAATCCCGTTCTACAGCCTGAGCCAACGCCCCAGAGGGAGAGGAGGCCGGCAGCGGTGCCAGCGTCTTGAAATAGAGGTCGTGGTTATACACGCCGCCCGCGTTGTTACGGACACCCTGACGAATCTCCTCCGGCATCTCCGGCCAGCCCTGGATCAACTGTTCCAAAGACCAGCTGTGATAGGCAGGGTGGCTTTCCAGCAGCTTATTGAGGTTCTCCACGTATGTGGCAAAGTGCTTATCGTGGTGGAAGTGCAGCGTCCGCTCATCCAGCTCTGGCACCAGGGCGTCATAGGGATAGGGAAGCGGTGGGAGAGAAAAGGGATAGTGCATGATCATCATCCTTTCAGCAGCATTCAGATAGGAACAGTGTATGTGGATTTGGCCGCTCCTATACAAGACCCCGGACGCCAAGAGAGGCGTCCGGGGCTGATGTGAGAGGTTATGGCTTGAGGGCTTCCACCCACCGTCCATATTTTTCCAGGTTCGCGTTGGCGTCGGCTGCATCTTTGCCCTGGGCTAGGATATAAACCTTGATCTTAGGCTCTGTGCCGGAGGGACGGACGATGACGGAGGTACCGTCTGCCAGCTCATAGCGCAGCACGTTGGAGCCGGAGAGCTCCATGGCGGACACCGCGCCGGAGACGCAGTCCACGCACTTGCCGTCCCAATAGTCCTTCCGAACTGTGACAGCCACGCCGGAGAGCTCCGCCGGAGGATGCTCCCGCAGGGACTTCATCAGCTTGGCCATGTCCCGCAGGCCGTCCAGCCCGGGCATGACCAGGTTATAGGTGTGCTCGGCGTAGTAGCCGTACTTCTCATAGAGCGATTCCATCGCATCCGCCAGGGTCAATCCCTGAGAAGCGTACCAGGCGGCCATCTCCGTCAGCAGCAGCGAGGCAGTGACGGCGTCCTTATCCCGGACATAGTCGCCCAGCATATAGCCGTAGGATTCCTCATAGGCGAAAATGACCTTGCCCACTCCGGCAGCTTCCAGCTGGTCCTTCTTCTGGGCCAGAAATTTAAAGCCGGTGAAGGTATCATAGCACTGAAGGCCGTTGATCTCTGCCACCTTCCGGGCCATCTCCGTGGTGACAATCGTTTTGAGGGCCACGGGTTTTTCCGGCATCCTGCCGGAGCGCCGTCTGGCACCAATCAGATAGTCCAGCAGCAGCACACCGGTCTGGTTGCCGGAGATCACCTGGAACTCCCCGCTCTTGGTGCGGACCATGATGCCCACCCGGTCGGCATCGGGGTCGGAACCCACGATGAAGTCAGCCCCCTCCCGCTTGGCAAGGTCCACTGCCAGGGCAAAGCCCTCCGGATTTTCTGGGTTGGGAGAGACCACGGTGGGAAAGTTTCCGTCAATGACCATCTGCTCCGGCACGCAGAGGAGCTGACGGATGCCGAGACGCCGCAGGGCCTCGGGGATCAGCTGATAGCCGGTGCCGTGGAAGGGGGTGTAGACCACCTTGAACGTATCCGCCACCTTGGCGACTGTCTCCGGATCGTTAGCCTGCCCCATCACCTGGGTAAGGAATTTCTCGTCTGTCTCCGCGCCCAGCGTTTCAATAAAACCGGCCTTTACCGCCTCGTCGTAGGGCATGGTGCGAATATCCGTGAAGACGTCAATCTCACTCAGCCGCTTGGCCACGGCATCGGCGTGCTGAGGCGGGAGCTGAGCGCCGTCCTCCCAATAGACCTTATAGCCGTTGTATTCCTTGGGGTTGTGACTGGCGGTGATGTTGATGCCCGCCTGACAGCCATACTCCCGCACGGCGAAGCTCAGCTCCGGAGTGGGGCGCAGAGCTTCAAAGATGCGCACATGGATGCCGTTGGCGGCGCAGACCTCGGCGGCCGCCCGGGCAAAGTCCATGGAATGATTCCGGCAGTCCATGCAAATGGCGACGCCCCGGCGCTTACCAGCCTCGCCCTCCGCACAGATGATGTCGGCAAATCCCTGGGTGGCCCAGCGGATCACATGTACATTCATGTTGTGCAGGCCAACCGCCATGGTGCCCCGTAACCCCGCGGTACCAAACTCCAGAGGACCGTAGAACCGGGCCTCCATCTCCTTGGGGTTCTGCCGGATCGACTCCAGTTCGGCGCGCTCCTCTGGACTCAAAACGGGGCTGTGCAGCCATTTTTCGTACTCCTGCTTAAAATCCATATATGGCTCCTCCTATTCCGCATCGCCGCCCTGGGCGGCCAGCAACATTTGCGCCTCCTCCAGGCGGGAGGCAGGAACATAAATTTCCACGCCCAGGCCCGCAAAGCCCAAGAGAACCTTGCCCTGGGTGCCGACCTTGAACGCGGGGATACCGAAGCTCTCCAGCATAGAGATGGTGATATCCGCCATGCTGTCTAGCTCGGACTGCAGCGCCAGACGTTCTGCTTGCTCCATCTGGCCCTCCGCGTCCTTGGGCCAGCGCTCCATCCATGTATGATCGGCAAGCGACCAAAAATCCTTTGCTTCCATTTCGCGCCTCCTTATGGAATGCTATTTATGATATTTTCCGCCGGTGTTGATCTGGTACGCCCGGTAGAGCTGCTCCAACAGCATCACCCGGGCCAGATGGTGGGGAAAGGTCATGGGGGACATGGACAGCTGTGCCCAGGCCCTGGCTTTCACGGAGGCATGGAGCCCAAAAGAGCCGCCGATGACAAAGACCAGCTGCTTTTCACCCCGGTTGGACCAAGTGGATATCAACTGGGCCAGTTCCTCACTGGACCGCAGCCGCCCCTCAATGCAAAGGACGATCAGGCTGGCAGCGGGGGGGAGCCGTGCAAAGATCTCCTCGGCCTCCCGCGCCAAGGCTGCGGTGATCTGCGCCTGGGAGGGGTGTTCAGGCAGCCGTTCTTCTGAGAGTTCTACCACTTCCAGCTTACAGTAGCGGGAGAGGCGCTTGGCATACTCAGATACAGCCTCCCTATAAAATTTTTCTTTCAGCTTTCCAACACATAGCAGCGTTATCTTCTGCATAAGCCTCTCCTGGCCACGACGTGAGCCTCACTCAGAGCTTCCCGGGGAGCAATTGTGACCCGTGGCCCAGTGGACGAACCCTCCGTGCACGGAGGCAGCCCTGCTGCGCAGAGCGCGCTTTCCACGGCATGCAATGCCATGGCAGGGGTGTTATTTTCCCGGCTCAGATGGGCCAGCACCACCTCCGAGGTGCCGCTTCGTACGAGGGCTGCGGCAAACCGGGCGGCATCCTCGTTGCAAAGGTGACCCTCCGCGCCCAGAATACGCTGCTTTAAATAGTAGGGATACGGCCCGCTCCGCAGGGACTCTACATCGTGATTGGCCTCCAATACCGCCAAATTTACCCCGGCAAGGAGATCAGACGCCTCCCCGGTGACATAGCCGGTATCTGTTAAAACCCCCACGCTGCCGTCTGCGGTGTCGAAGCGGAATCCACAGGACCCCGGCGCGTCATGGGAAGTGGGGAACGCGGTTACAGTAAAGGACGCCTCTCCACAGGGGCGGCAGTATGTCAGCGGCAGAAAGCGGTCCGCCAAGCCAGCAATCCGGTACTCCAGCTCCCGGCAGACGCGCTCCGTGGTACGGATGGGGCAGGTGGTGCGCTTGAACAGGGTGGAGAGACCGGAGATGTGATCCGTGTGCGTATGGGTGATGAAAATGGCGTCCAAATCCGCGGGAGCCAACCCCAGAGCCTGTAGGCCCAGAGTGATCCGGCGGCAGGAGATGCCCGCATCCACCAAAAGGTGCGTTTCCCCGCAGGAGATGACCAGCGCATTCCCGGAGGAGCCGCTGGCAAGAGTATGTAATGTGGTCAAGCTGAGATACCTCGCAATTCCAGACAGAGGGATTTCAAACGCCCGCGGCGAGGGCGACGAAAGTCGTCAGCCTCCATCGCGGGCGTTGATTGTGTCGATTTCAGGGGATGAACTGTCAGCCGACATTGGCCTCCAGATTGATGTCGGGTTCTTCCACGGACTGGATGTCCGCACCCAGTGCCTGCAGCTTGGAGACAATGTCCTCATAGCCCCGCTCGATGTAGTGAACCTGGGTGATCTCACTGCGCCCCTTGGCGGCCAAGGCGGCAATCACCAGAGCGGCACCGGCGCGCAGGTCACTGGCCTGGATAGGAGCGCCAGTGAGATATTCCACACCCTCCACCACGGCGGTCTTATCGTCCACCTGGATTTTAGCGCCCATGCGCTTGAGCTCGTCCACATAGCGGTAACGGCTGCTCCATACGCTCTCCGTCACAAGAGAAGTGCCCTCCGCCAGGGTGAGCACCGCAGTGATCTGCGGCTGCATATCTGTGGGAAATCCGGGGTAAGGCAAAGTCTTGACATTCGTGCGCTGCAACTTTCCGGAGCGGCGGACCAGCAGCGTGTCCTCGTTTTCCTCGACCTCCACGCCCATTTCCACCAGCTTGGCAGTAATACAGTCCATATGCTTGGGAATAATATTCTTCACCAGCACCTGGCCGCCGGTGGCCGCTACAGCCGCCATATAGGTTCCCGCCTCAATCTGGTCGGGGATGATCGCATAGCTGCCGCCAGTAAGCCGCTCCACACCGTGAATTTTAATGGTATCGGTACCTGCGCCCCGGATGTTGGCGCCCATAGAGTTGAGGAAGTTGGCTAAATCCACGATGTGGGGTTCTTTGGCCGCGCTTTCAATGACAGTAATACCCTCTGCCATCACGGCGGCCATCATAATGTTCATGGTGGCACCAACGGAAACGACATCCAGATATACGTTGGCACCCTTGAGGCGGCCGGTCTCGGTGGCGGCGCGGATAAAGCCGCCCTCTACCGTTACCTTGGCTCCCAAGGTGGTAAAGCCTTTCACATGCTGATCGATGGGACGAACGCCGCCGAAGTTGCACCCGCCGGGCATGGCGACCTCTGCCTGACCAAAGCGGCCCAACAGTGCGCCAATGAGATAATAGGAAGCTCGGATGCGGCGGGCCAGGTCATAGTTGGTGCGGGTGGAGTGGATGTGCCGGCAGTCAATCTCCACAGTATGCCGGTTCATGCTGCGAATATTGGCACCCAGATTTTCCAGGATTTTGAGACAAAGGGTGACATCAGAGATTTGAGGAATATTTTCGATTCGGCAGACACCGTCTACCAAAAGCGCGGCGGGAATAATGGCGACAGCGGCGTTTTTGGCACCGCTGATCTCTACTTCCCCAAACAGGGGAGTTCCGCCTTGTACAATATATTTTGTCAAGTCTTGACCCTCTTTTCAAGCAGCTTGCGGCGGCAGACTGCAGTTTGATAAAAACAGTTTACCCACCGGGCGGCGCTTCATACCTGCACAATCCGCAATTTATGCGGAGGACTGTAGGACGGCGCTCACACACCACCAGCATAGCATATTTCATGGGGGATTGCAAATGTTTCCTGGAAATGAGGAAAAAAAGATTCCATGAGCAGCACTAATCAGAAGTTACCGTACCGGTTATGCAGTTTACATAATAGTCTGACGTGTCGGTGGCAATTCTCCATACCGGAGTCAGGGACAGAGCAGAGGCCGTGGACCCCTGGAGCTCGTAACAGGGCGTAAGACCAGTAACGGCGGTGGCCACCATGTAGCTCTCACGGCGAGCCTGCTGGAAGGTAGTGAGCGCGGCCGGAGCGGAGAGAAGCTCCCGGTCCTCCGTGATAACAGAGGCATCCTCTGGCAACAGGGTTCCGCTGACGGTTAAAAGCTTCCCTTGGTCAAAGGTGAAAGTAATTGTGCAGTTATAAACGGGGAGCTTGCCATGGAGGCAGACGGCAGTGGCGCTGCCGCTTCCACTCTCATCCAGGATAAAAACCGGCTCGCTGTAGGAAAAGTCTTTACAGAACCTCCGGCAGAGTTCTTCGCCGTCTGCGTCAGACAAGGTGCCCACAATATCAAAGCCGCCGTTGGAGCGGAAACGAGCTGCGCCCAGCTTGCTGGAATAGGTATAGGTGTCACCGCTCTGATCTCCCTGAGCCATGTCGCTGCCCAGAAAAAAGGCTGCCGCAGCCTGTTCCCGATCCAAGTCCCTGGACAAGGAGAGCGAAGAGGGCGGCGCGTCCTGCGAGATAATGTCGGGGTCCAGCTCCATACCGTCAGAGGCAAAGAGGGCCACAAGCTGCTCTTCCATCTGATCCTGCGCTTTTGCGGCGGACCAATAGCGCATGGATAAAGACCCCAGCAAAAAGCCATTTACCAGAACCAAAATGATGATAATGATATTTTTCAGCAAATAACGATCCACAAGCCTCAATCCTCGTTCGTTACTCTGCCAGCCAACCGGCGCTGATGGTCCCAGCCCCGCCGTCGGCATAGCCAATAGAGAGTTCGGCACCCTCTTGTTGGGCGGCAATAGCCAAAGCCTGCCGCAGGGGGAGGAGTAAGGAGGCGGTTCCCTCCACGGTGTATTGCCGGACCCGGAAGGTCATATCAGAGATGACGCCGCCGGCCACAGTGATCTCAGCGGCACTTTGCCCATCACGAAACCGGATCGGGACGCCGCCTGCCTGATAGCCAAAGCGCAGGAGTATGCCATCCTCTGTTTGCTCCACACCCTCCACATATAGCTCGGCATCACCGGCAGCGGAGGCCAGCAGAGAGTGCAGCAGGGAATTGGCGGCCTCCACAATCTCCAGCAAGGAGGCCTCCTCACTGGTAGTAATGACTAGGGCGGGACTGCCTCCGCTTTGATAGGAGAGCGTGCCGTCAGTATGCAGGCGCAGGGTGCGCTCACCCTCCCTGACAACCTCGGCACCGCTGGAATCGGTATATCGGTACTGGGTGTTGGGATTAAAGCCCAAGGATAGCAGCAGACGGTCTGAGTCTGAGAGCGGGATGGAGATGGATAGCTCCGGTAAAACTGGCTCGGGGTCTAAAAAAAGGGAGTAGGGGCTGACGGACTGAACATAAGGATCGGAACTCTCAAATGCGAAAAATGCATTGCCCAATTCATACTGATTGACTGTCTGCTCCAAAATCTCCAGGGACAGGGCCGTGTCGCAGCGATAGTAGCCGGTCGCGTCATCCCACAGATAAAGTGACACACCGTCTCCCTCGCCGGCCAAGATCAAACGGCGGGCGGAAACAGACTCTTCCGCATCGGCCCGCACCAGCTCGGCCAAGACCGGCAGCGGCAGTGGTACAAGAAAGTCATAATAGATCGAGGTGCTCTTCAGAGCATTGAAAAAGGACTGGCCATTGCTGGCACGATAATCCTGGGCGGAGAGCAGCGCCTGCTCCAGAAGGCCCCGCAAGGGCTCAAAGCTGTCGCTGTCTGTGGTGAGTGCCATACTTCCATACCGGCCAAAGGCGCTGGTGGCGACCACCCGCACCGGCGCAGTCAGGGCAGCTTCCGTCTGGTTTGGAGCAGCGATATCCACAGACAGATCACTTCCGGAGAGGAAGGAACCAGTATGGACACCGAGACCGTAGATCTGCGTCTGCGCAAACAGCAGCACCGCAGAGACGAACAGCAGTGCAATGGTAATATTCTGGATGAAGTCACGGTGTTTTCGGGTATGCTCGCTCATACCGGTTCTCCTTCCAATGGGGCCTCAGCCCTGGGGCTGGGTGATGGGCAGTGTGATGCGGACCGTGGTGCCGGGGCCCTCGTGGGGGGCTAGAGCGATGGAACCGTGGTGACGTTGAACGATCTCCTGGGCAATGGAAAGACCAAGGCCGGTGCCGCCGGACTCCCGGGAACGGGCCTTATCTACCCGGTAAAACCGCTCAAAAATGCGATCCCGATCTTTGGTGGGGATTCCAATGCCGTCGTCCCAGACCTCCATCCAAACGCTGTCCTCTGTGGAGCCGGCACTCACACGGATATGACCGCCATCAGGCGTATATTTAATGGCGTTGCCAATGACGTTTATCATCACCTGCTCCAGACGGCTCCGGTCACCCACAATCAACGGCAGGCTCTCCTGGGGAATGTAGGTCAGCTCGTGTCCTCGCTGTTTGGCATTGAGGGCATTGGCCCGAACCACACTCTCGATGGCCTCCCCGAAGGGGAATCGGGAGAGAATGAGCTCTGCATCACCAGCGTCCAGGCGGCTGAGGGTCAATAGCTCTTGAACGATATGGGTCATCCGGTCCGTCTCTGTAATGATAATATCCAAAAAGTTGTTAGAGGTCTCCTGCGGAATGTCGCCAGCAGCGTCCCGCAGAGTCTCTGCGTAGCTGCGGACATTGGTGAGGGGGGTGCGCAGCTCGTGGGAGACGTTGGCCACGAACTCTTTGCGGCGTTCCTCGTTGCGGTGCTGTTCCGTCATGTCGTGGAGCACAATCAGAACACCGCCCTGCTCGTGGTCGGAAAAGGGGGCGAGATACACGTCCAGCGTTCGCTCGCCAACTTTCAATTCCTCTTCCACATAGTTGGGGCGCTGCAGCGCCAGAACTTCCTCAAAGGGATGCATGTCTCCCAGCAGCTCCTCATAGGTGCAGTCCGGCTCTACCTTCCGCTGCAGCAGGTCGTTGGCAGCGGGGTTACAGTGAATGAGGTAGCCGGCGTGGTCGAAGGCCACGACACCGTCGGTCATGTGGAGGAAAAGGGTGTCTAGCTTGTTGCGTTCGTTTTCAACGGCGGCCAAGGTAGACTGCAGGACGCCGGCCATCTCATTGAACGTGCCGGTCAGGATGCCGATCTCGTCTGTGGACTCCACAGGCAGCTGGCTATCAAAGTCCCCAGCGGCCACCTTCTCTGCACCGGCGGTCAGTTTTTCAATGGGTCCCACCATAGTCTTGGAGAGCAGGAAGCTTAGAAGAACTGAGATCAGAAGACCAATCACCAGCGCCTGCATGATGATTGTGAAGAGCTGGCTGTTCAATCCGGAAACGGTGTCCTTATTGTCCAGAATATAGATGATGAAGGCGTGGTCGCCTCCCAGAATGGGGACGGCCACATCCATATAATCCGCAGTAATATCACTGTTCGCGCCGGCGGTGGTCTCGTCACCGTTTGACACAGCGTTTCGGGCGGTCAGGAGGTTTACAGTTTGCTCCCTGGGCAGGGCTGCCTGGTCGGCAGAGCCAGTGATGTAGCTTCCGGTGTAGCCGTCCAGCACAAAATAGTTCCGGGTGCGGTAATCAATGCCCAGAGAACCGGCATTGGTGTCCAGCATGTCCCGAATCTGCTCTGCGCCGTTTTCCGCAGCCGCGGCGCTGCGCAGATCCGACATGAACTCCCGCTGATCCACACCGAAGACGCTGTTCATCTGCTGGTAAAAAGTGTCGATATAGAAGCTGGATACGCTGGTGGTCAAAAACGCGCCCACCACCGCCATCAAGGACGTAATCAGCAGCAGGAGAATCAGCGTCAGCTTCATATGCAGGCTGCGGAACAAGAGGCTCACCGCCTTTCTGCTATGTTTTCCAAATCACGAAAGGGATAGATCCCCGTGGTGCTGCACAGTTCTAGCGTGGCACAACTGCACGCACCTCTTCCAGCATCACCGTCCGGATGGATAGGTGCCGCCCGGAATGAGTGCACTGTAAGACAGCGGGACCCTAAACACGGAAGCTTGCGGAGTCCTTATACGGCGAAGTAATAGCCCGCGCCCCGGCGGGTGAGAATGAAGACCGGGTTGGCCGGGTCAACCTCAATTTTTTCCCGCAGGCGCCGGACTGTCACATCCACAGTGCGCACGTCGTCGCCTACATAGCCGTAGTTCCACACCTGTTCCATCAGGTCTACCCGGGAGTAGACCTTATTGGGATGGCTTGCAAGAAAGGTCAGCAGCTCATATTCCCGCTGGGTCAGGTCGATGGCCTGCCCGGCACGGAATACCTGGTGACTGTCCGTATTGATGGAGAGGTCTCCGGCTACGGGCATAGCGCTGGAAGAGGCAGCCGCCGCAGCTGCTGCCGCCATAGCGGTCCGGCGAATATTGGCTGAGACCCGGGCCAGCAGTTCCCGCATGGAAAAGGGCTTGGTAATATAGTCATCGGCGCCGATCTCCAAGCCGAAAACCTTGTCAGCCTCCTCTTCCCGGGCGGTAAGGATGATGACGGGCACGCTGCTGCCCGCCTCCCGCAGCTGGCGGCACACGTCAAAGCCGTTCATTTTCGGCAGCATGACGTCCAGCAAAATTAGGTCCGGGTCTGCGGTGCGGGCCTTCTCCAGCCCCTCCTCGCCGTCATAGGCCTCAGCGGTCTGATAGCCCTCCCGCTGGAGATTGAAGCGCAGGATATCCACAATGTTTTTCTCGTCCTCCACAATCAGGACGGTCTTTGGTTGCTCCATAGAAACCTCCCTTACAGGTTCAGCTGCACCTTGGCCTTCAGAACAGCCACCACGGTTTTGGCATCTTCGATCTCTCCGGTGAGGCAGCGGTGGACCATCTCCGGAAAGGGGATGCGCTCCACCTGCAAGAATTCATCAGGGTCCAGGGCTTGCTCTTCCATATGCAGTCCCCGGGCCAGAAATAGATACAGCGCTTCCCCATAGCAGCCGGGGGCGGGGAGGATGCGGCCAAGTGGCAGGAAGATATCCGGCACCGCACCGGTCTCCTCTTTGAGCTCCCGCAGCGCGCCGGTAACAGGGTCCTCGCCGGGGTCCAGCTTGCCGGCTGGAATTTCCAGAAGCGTTTTTCCAAATACATAGCGGTATTGGGTCACGGCGAGCACATTTCCGCGCTCGTCCAGCGGCAGTACCGCCACGCCGTCCACGTGATCCACCACCTCCCGGGCGGCGGTCTGTCCGTTGGGCAATCGCACCTGGTCCACATGAACGTGCACCAGCTTTCCATCAAAACAATCCTCTCGGCTGAGAGTTTTTTCCGTCAGGTCCATGGGCTCCACGATTCTCTGACACCCCTTATTTCTTTTTTTGATTTTTTGAACGCTTTATTATACCACTTCTTAACATTCTTGTCAAAATACGGGGACCTTTCCCTCTGCTTGGACGGACCATGTTCTGAACTTGACACCGAAGACCGACTGAGACCAAAGATTCGCACTGGGATGGAGGAGTTCTGGACACATCCTGTCTGGGAGGGATATATGACACACAGGGAGAGCGGCTGATAGGCAGGCGGGAGAACTCTGCGTGTATATTTTTGGGCCGCCTGCGGATAGGATGAACCATTTACGCTCCTCCTAATCCAGACCAGAGATGAAGTGCAGCTCATTGCTTATCGCGGATGACAGGAACAGAGGAAACCACAGTTTGGACCCGTGGCTCGAACGGCGGGAGGAAACAGTGCTTGAGGATGCAGAGTGCTGCGGGAAATTGCAGGGCGCCGGCAGGAAAAGACGGAGCGCTGCGACATGGAGGAGCGGCAGGCTCCCATGAAAAGCAAGGGCCTGCCGCTGTAAGTTCCAACTGTTCCGGAATGCCTCCAGAAGCCAGCACCGCCTATGTAGCGACGGTGTCAGATGGCTCCTCGACACAGACCTTAATTTTCTGAACACGCCTGTCATTCATTTCCAACACGCTCACATGCAGATTCCAGCAGTCAAAGCTGTCCCCTTTGACAGGCATATGCCCCATTTCATCAACGACCCATCCGCTGACAGAGACCGCGTCCGGCTCCTGGTCAACATTCAGCCGCTCCAGGAGCTTTTGCACATTGGCGGTGCCCATTACCACATACTCCCGGTCGGAGATCGGCTGGATTTCCTCCACCACTTCGTCGTGCTCATCCCAGATTTCCCCCACCAGCTCTTCCAGAATATCCTCCATGGTGACAATACCGACCGTGCCTCCAAATTCGTCCAGAACTACGGCGATATGGGATTTTTGCTTTTGCAGATCCTGTAACAGCTCACCGATCAGCTTCCCCTCGGCAATATATAGGGCGGGGCGGATGATGGAGGATATCTCCTGATCTGTGTGGTAGACATGGTTGTGGAAATCTTTTTGATAAAGAATGCCCAGAATGTGGTCGATAGTGCCCTGATAGACCGGAATGCGGGAGAAACCGGTTTGTGCAAAAATTTTTGCAATTTCCTCCTTGGGAGTGTCCAAAGAGACAGCGGTGATGTCCACGCGGGGAGTCAGCACATCCCTGGCTTCCAGCTCGGAGAACTCAATAGCGCTGCGGATCAGCGTGCCCTCCTGCTGGTCGATACCGCCGGCCTGCTCCACCTCATCCACAATAGTGAGCAGCTCCTCCTCGGTGATGGAGCGGTCCTCCTGGGCGTGAAAGAGATGGGAAAGCAGCTTTTTCCACTGGCCAAAGAGAAAGTTGAAAGGGGTCAGCAGTACGAGAAAGACCCGCAGGATGGGCGCGGAAAACAGGGCAAACGCCTCTGGAGACTCCTTGGCGATGCTCTTTGGGGAGACTTCACCGAAGATCAGTACCACCACGGTTGTCACCGCAGTGGACACACTGGGGCCTGCTTCTTCGCCCAGGGCCCGGACAAAGATCATAGTGGCAAGGGACGCGGAGGCAATATTGACAATGTTGTTGCCGATCAGAATCGTGGAGAGGAGGCTGTCATAATTTTCTGACAGGTGCAGGACCAGTGCGGCCCGCTGGTTGCCTTTTTCTGCAAGATTCTTGATCCGAATGCGGTTTAAAGAGGAAAAAGCGGTTTCCGTTGCGGAGAAATAGGCGGACATTACAATGCAAAAGACAATGATCAGCAGTGAAATACTGTCGCTATCCATGATATAATCCTTTCTTTCTATGGAACGTAGGTCCAATCATCATTCTGTAGCTTCGAGCAGACAAGCGGCTTTAGCCGACGTGCCGAAGCTTCCTGGCCATATATGGCAGTTTTGCGATGTTTCTACATGGCAAAACTGTGGAAAAAGGAGAGGCTACATGAGGACCTCCCCTCTCTGGAAGCCAAACAGACAGCAAAAAGCATAGCCTTCCCCACTGCAAAGGGGCAGACCATGCCTTCCAGATTTTACGTTCATGTACTTGAAATGGTGGTCCGGGGCGGCATCACTGTCGTCCACGATCGTCTCCTCCTTACAAAGCCATCAGGCGCACGAATAAGATGGAACATACTATACCAGAAAAAGATATAGATCGCAAGAGAAATTTTTGGCGAAGCTCCGCGAGCTTTGGAGGAAAAGAGAGATCGCCTTCCCCTTGCGAATTTTCCGAAAATATGCTATACTATAAAAACTTTCCAAAAGAGGGAGGTGAGCCTCACGGAGAAACGGGGCGTGAAAATCGCGGCACAAAACCGCAAGGCCTATCATGATTATTTTGTGGAGGACCGATATGAGGCGGGAATTCAGCTGGCGGGTACAGAGGTGAAGTCCATCCGGGCCGGTACGCTGAACCTCAAGGATTCCTATTGTACGGTTAAGAATGGAGAGCTGTGGGTATACAGCATGCACATTTCTCCTTACGAAAAAGGCAATATCTTTAATAAAGACCCAGTTCGCCCCCGGCGGCTGCTGATGCACAAGCGGGAAATCCGTAAGCTCCATGCCATGGTCCAGCGGGATGGCTATACCCTGGTGCCTCTGTCCATCTACTTCAAGGATGCTCGGGTTAAAGTGGAGGTGGGGCTATGCAAAGGCAAGAAAAACTACGATAAGCGGGACGCTGCCGCCAAGCGGGACGCCAACCGTGAGATGGACCGCACCATGAAGGAGCGGAACCGCTGAGCAGGCGGCGCAAAGCTGGATAGGCAGGAGCTGGCCGGCACGGACACCTTCCCCGATATGGTTGACGAGCGTTGACGGAGTCCAGGACAATGGTATGCATACTCCCTGCGGGGGGTTCAAAAGAAAGGAACAGAATGATGTCTGATATGAAAAATCCCGTAGTTACCATCACCATGGCTGACGGCCGCGTGATGAAAGCAGAACTCTATCCCGACAAGGCCCCCAACACAGTGAACAATTTTATTTCTCTGGCATCCAAGGGCTTTTACAATGGCCTGACCTTTCACCGGGTGATCCCTGGCTTCATGATCCAGGGCGGCTGTCCGGAGGGAACTGGCATGGGCGGTCCCGGCTATGAGATCGACGGCGAGTTTTCCGCCAACGGCTTCCGGCAGAATGATCTGGTACACGAGACCGGCGTGCTGTCCATGGCCCGCACGATGGCGCCCAATTCTGCCGGCAGTCAGTTCTTCATCATGGTGGCGCCCGCGCCTCATCTGGATGGGCAGTATGCCGCCTTCGGCAAGGTACTGGAGGGCGCAGAGGTGGCCATTGACATCTCCCGCGTGCCTCGGGATATGCGCACAGATCAGCCCAAGACACCTGTGGTGATTGAATCCGTCCAGATAGATACCCAGGGAGTGAGCTATCCCGCACCGCAAACCCATTGATCAGGTCAAAAGGGAGGCGTATTGCATGAAGACAGCCATTGTCACAGGAGCCTCCGCGGGCTTGGGCCGGGAGATTGTCCGGCAAATTGCAGCGGTTTTTCCAGAGATCGAGGCCTATTGGCTGATTGCGCGCCGGGCAGAGCGCCTGGAAGAGCTGGCTGCGGCTATGCCGGATCAGCAGGTGGATTGCATGCCGTTGGATCTGTGCGACCCCATGAGCTTTATGACGTTGCAGGAGAAGCTGGCCTCAGAGCAGCCGGAGGTAGCGCTGTTGGTGAACAATGCCGGCTGCGGATATCTGGGGAATGTTGGAGAGGTTGAAACCTCCACGCAGACCCGGATGATCGACTTAAATCTGCGGGCGCTGACTGCGGTTACCAATATCACGGTACCCTTTATGGCTCCTGGCAGCCGGATTTTGAATGTATCCTCCATCGCGGCGTTTTGCCCCACTCCCAGGATGACGGTGTACTCCGCCGGGAAGTCCTATGTGAGCGCATTCTCCATCGGCCTTGCGGAGGAGCTGCGGCACAAGGGGATCACAGTGACGGCGGTGTGCCCGGCCCCTATGCGGACAGAGTTTTTGGAGGCGGGAAACATTGCGGGCAACTCCCGGATGTTTGAAAGGCTCCCCTACTGTGACCAGGTACAAGTGGCCGGCGGCGCGCTCCGGGCCGCCAGAGCGGGCCGGGTGATCTATACGCCGAAGCTGTTTTATAAGTTCTACCGGGTTTTGGCCAAGGTTACCCCGGTTAAACTAATGGTCAAATTCACAAAAACCTGATTTGTCATGGAATTGTAACACATTCTGACAATAGAATGTGTTACAATTCTTATCAGTGACCCTGAACCTGCCAGCATCTCAGGCGGCATCGGAGGAGATTCGATGCTGAGAAGCGGAGCTTGCAGGTAAATCCCAATGTCTTGACCAACATCGGAGCCCAGCAAAGCGGAGGCGATGTTGAGAGGAGGGGCAACGAAGCGATCCGGAGCATTTCCGGAAGGTCCAAGGCCTGCGGCAAATGCGGCGGGAGCATCGTTTCTTCCGGCGACATGGGGGTGTACCGGTTTCGACGGGGGTATGGAGACGGGACCAGCGGGCGGATGCGCCCAGCATCCTGAAAATGGGCAATTTATAAATTAAACAACAACAGACAAGTTGCTGTCGCTGCCTAATTAAGGCGGCCGTCTGAACCGGAGAGGCCACAGGCCGGGGAAGGCGTCGTTGATGTGGCGTCCGTGAGGCGGGAAAGAGTTGACCCGCCCATGCATCATGACTCTGACCCGACCAATCGGCGTGACGGCTTGCCGGTTGGAAGGGAAACGGGAAGAAAGACTTCCACAATAACCGTCTGCGCCCGGAGAAAGTCCCGTTGAAGTGCTTTCGGACGGGGGTTCAACTCCCCCCACCTCCACCAGATGGAATGCCTACAGTATTTTAGACAGTCATTTTTGGACTGGTCAAATACTGCAGGCATTTTCATTTACCCTGCTGTTGAGTTGTAAAACTCTTTTTCCACTTGGTTTGGCGTCAGGAAACCAAGTCGCTGATGAGGCCGATAGTCGTTATAGAACTCGACATACTCCGCCACCGCTGTACGGAACTCTTCTTCAGTTTTATAGTAGTTCCGGCGGAAATCCTCTTTCTTGATGGATGCAAAAAAGGATTCTGCAACGGCATTGTCGTGCGGGGAGCCAGGAGCGGAAAAGGATTGAGTGATCTTGTGTTGTTTAAGCAGATTGCAAAATTCAAATGACGTGTATTGAGTTCCCTGATCGCTATGAAACACCAGAGAAGTTGAAGGGTTTCTCGTATGAAATGCATCCAGAAAAGCCTGCGTTACCAGTGCTGTATCTATGTATTCCGAAATGCTGTAAGAAACCACTTTGCGCGAGTACAGATCAATTACCACACAGAGGTATAGGAAGTCCATACCTACCTTGGCGTATGTAATATCACTGACCCACACCATGTTTGGTGCGTCGGTGAGGAAGTTCCGTTTTAGTTTGTTGGGATAGTACTGATACTGCCGATCATTTGCTGAGTTCAATCGCGGCTTCGGACCAGCAGAGGATAGACCGAGTTCTTTCATCAGCCGAAGGATTCTTCGTTCGCTGGCTGTGTAACCCAGTCCCATCAACTTGGAACGAATCTTCCGCGCACCAAAACGTCCTTTGCTCTTTGAAAATATCTCTGCAATTAGTGGCTTCAGCACTTCGTCTTCAATCTGCAGCTGTGTTTTATTCGGAGAACGAAATGCGTGATGATAATAAGTGGATCGATTGACTTGCAATACACGGCATAGGGCGTGGATACTGAATTTTTCCTGATGCGTATCGATTGCTGATAAGCGTTCAGCCAAAGGGGATACTGGTGAGCAACCGCAAGTTTTGAAAATCATATTTTCTGTGCGGAATCGTTCGAGTTCCTGTTCCAGTAAGTATCGTTCTCGCGGCATCTGTCCGGTTTCGTCGGCAGCGTATTGCCTTTTCCATAGAAATAGCGTGCTGCGAGCAATGCCGTATTTTGCGCAAATTGATTTTGCAGTAAGGCCCTCTTTGTATTGATCAATAACGATTTGTTTCAAACTGTCTGGATAGCGCTTTGTCATCTAAATACCACCTCTTTTTCCAATAATCGGGTTGTTCTCTGTAAGCTACCATAGTATAATTACAGTAAATTCATAAACGTGTCCATATGAAAATGCGAATATGCTTACGCACGTCGATTGTTGGAATGGGAGAAATTATGAAAATATTGTACCTATGTACTGCGGCGCCCCCACCGCCCCATAGTGATTACCCTCGCGTTTTAGAATTTTTTGATGCGCTTCCAGAATATTTGCACCCATATAATGGGAGGAACCGTACTGAAAACATAATGCTCTTTGCAGATCGATATACCGGGCCAATTATGCCTGAACTGTATGATGTTGCAATTGCATTTCTGTCAGAAAGGTTTCTGACAGATGAAAAAGCTTTTCAGTTTTTAAAGGAAGCATATTCCTGCTTCCCTGACTTAATCGGTATTGACTTATCTGATGCTTTAACTCCAGAACTAAAAATGATTGCCAGAAGTTATTCTAAAAAATTGTTTTCGACTATGGATGCAAGGTCTTTTTTGGTGAATGAACCCCGCTTTTCGAACATTTTTATCGAAAAGCGGGGTTCTCCGTCATAAAAAGCCTTGACATATCAAGGCTTTTGTTTTTATATAGATTTCTGATATGAATCAAAACTTGTCAAACGTAAATGCAAAACTTTTACGGTTCACGGCCAGTTGAACATGACTTTTTGATATAAGACAAGTAATAAGCCTCCTCGAAGGCTTGCGGTGTCTGGTATCTCAGCGTTAGGTGGGGACGCACCTCATTGTAGAACGTAATGTATTCTGCGACACATCTGCAAAAATGTTTTTCTGATGTGTATTCTCGGCGATAGGCTGCCTCCCCCTTAAAAGAAGAAAGGTATATTTTAAAAATCTCATGTATCGGTTAGTTCTCCATAGCGGGAGCCACAAAGAAGAATATGTAAAAGCAATGAAGGAATTAAGTTTTTTCGCTTATTGCTGAGAAAGAGGAGGAAAGAACCTCAAAAGATATTCTCTGTTTTATTTGTTGCTTGAAGAAACTGCATTTGCTCTCACACTGAAAAGATATTGACTCAAACGCTGAAGTACAATTGGATTCGTGGTGTCAAGATATACGAAAGCAGACAGCGATAATCTAAGGAACTTTGATTTTAACTGTTCTTTCACCTGGAGCCATAAAATGAAACTTCAGTTTATACTGCCCGTGTACCCACTGTTGACAGTGAGACATTGGACCGGGTACAGAAATGAAAAGACAGATGAAAAACTCTGTATAAAAGAAGATACTTTGACGAAACTCCGTTTCTCTAAGTTAGCTTTCTATATTGACTTAATTAGGAAGGTTATGATGTTTTTGGATATGGGTGAAATACCGTTGAGTTCCTCTTGCCGCAGAGAACCTTTCGGGACGTAGTCGCCTGATTTCCAAATCTGTTGCAGCACAGGACTTTTGGGTGCAGGGTTCGGAATTGTTACCCCCTGCCACAAATCCCTTGAGCCTCAATGGTTTCAAGGGATTTCTTTTTTGCGTGTTGCTCAGATTGAGGGCGCAATTCTGCGAAATGGTGCCCGTGGTGCCGAACTTGTGGTGCCCGCCCGATGAGTAGAGCATACAAAAATTTGGTTCTATGGTGCCCAAATGGTGCCCGGCACCTTAAAATTAAGCAGTAAAGAGTTGTACTAAAATATAGCTTGCTCTTTATAAAAAGGGGAGCACAGAGAGACCACGATTGAGGTTTAAAATTAATTTTTCATATTATATCATTTCTACGATGAGGCAAAAGTAAAAAGATGGGACCCCCACATGAGAGGAGTCCCATCTTCTATTTATTATAGGAGCACTTCTTAACCTTCTTATATGTAACACTGGTAGAAATCGGCTTATAGAAATTTAGTTGCTTTACTAAAATAGATACTGGAATATTAGGGGTAAACAGTTCAAACCGGGGTTCAAATGTCTGGGAGAATAAACGGCATTTTTGTTCGACAAAACTATCGATTGCAGTAAAATCAGGTTGTTCTCCAGGTAAGTGACTTAATTTTTGATCAATTCCAGCTGATAAATATGTTGCCAAAATATATTGCTCCGCCAATGCTTTGGAGTGCCAACCGTTTTCCATCGCCTTAATGATTGACTTACGAGCCAATTCAATTTGTTCAGCATTATAAAAAAATTCATCTAAAATTTTTATATCAGTCTGATCTAATTGTCGCATGATAAGATGCTTATATTCAGACTAAAAATTTCTGGATAAAATCTGATCTGATTTAAACACCTCCTCATTACATAATTTACCATCGGCTTGCGTGGAACGAAGTTTAGATATTACTTCTTCAATACCATCTATCTGATTGATGACCATAGTAAAGGCTGATTTAACAGATGCCCGTCTTTGAGTGGCATATATTATAAAAGCTGAAACACCACCTAAAATAACAAAAATGTTTACAATATTTTGAAAACTCAAAAAAGCAAAAAGTCCTTCCAAGGTAACACCTCCAAATTGATATTACGATGATTATAGTATAGCATATTTCCCCCAAATGTCTACTCACTTAGACATTTTGATAAAGTAATAAAATACCCACTGTTGAACAGATTATTGGGATGTACCGTTAAAAAAGTTCGCAGCGTTGCGACGCTGCGGCACCCTCAAAAAATGGGAGGCTGTTTTACAGCCTCCCATTTTTTGAGGGTCTTATTCTGCGCTCTCTCCAAGCACTGACTGATGATAGGTATTCAGCACCAATAATTTACGATCCATCCGCACATCCACATATTGAGCGGTGACAGCCTCTAAGTTGTTGGATAGCTGGAGCTGGATGCCGATTCCCTTTAAGCTGTGCCCTAAAATTTGCCCTATTGTGTAGAAGTCCCCGGTTAATTGATGCATGTTGGTAGCCGCTGTGTGCCTTAAATCACGGAAACGCATATGAGGCATACCGGAGTGCCGAAGTAGCTGGCCGAAGTTTGCAGAAATGCGCTCCCGCCGCTTGGGAGCACCGTTTGGCTTGGCAAATACCAAATCGTTGTCATAGTAAATTTCTCCTGATAATCCGGAAAACCGCTTCTGCTCATTTTGAAGGGCTAAATGCCGCTCAAAATAGGGCTTCGTGAGTGGCGTGATTGGAAGGGTGCGTTCGCTGGACTTGACCGGAGCCATTTCCGAGATTGTGGTGGTGTCGGCAGGAACATCAAACGGAAGCTGCTCCACCACACCGAAGCAGTCTTCATCCAGATGGACGTTTCGCCAGCGAAGGCCGATATTATGAGCGGGTCAAAGCATGGTACTGTGCATTATAACTTATTGGTTGTAGGATACCTGTACTATACAAATATGCTGAAGCTTCGGTAAAAATTGTCCTGAAAGGCCCAAAGGCATGCGGGATTCGAATTGTCTCCCCTTGCCAAAATGGACATTACACGAACACTACTTTTTCAAAGGCGGCTTTGCCGTGAGGGTGTGGTTGTGATGTCAAAACAGAACCAGAGGGGCAAGGTACAAAGTACCTTGCCCCTCTGACTTTATATGCTTTCGATTTACTGTTTGATCTTCCGCTTAGAGTTTGCAAGAAACATGTTATTCAAAAATGGGCCTTTATATGCATCTTCATCAAGGAATCCCAGGACAATTTTTAGTTGCTCTTTATCATTGGGGATGACAGTCTTTTTGCCTTCTACCACAATGTCGATGCCTGCTAGTTTAGCCAATCTTTTAATTTTGGCAGCTGAATTATTTACCAGAATCATTGATCATTGCGATTTTGCGACGAATCCATGTATTGGTCATATTTTTGAATTCCTAAGATTTTTCTACAGACAGTAGTTTGCTGGAAGCAAATGATTCAACTTCTTGATCCGTGGCAGAACGGTAGAATCTACTCAAGTCAAAACCTGCCGCGCAAAGAAGACGGAGGAAAACTGCAATTCTCCTCTGTTATAGTAGCAGTCAACCTATCCAGTATGCTGATTCCAAAGTTGCGCTGGCGATAAAATGTATGATTGGGAAAAAAGAGATTGCAGCCTCTTGGAGAGATATACCGCTCCTTCCGAAAACGCTGAAATGCAACCAGGAACGTTTCGGTGCCATTTACTTTAACAGATTTACCAACAAAAATCGCTTTGATTTCAGGAAAGGAATCATCTTCTTTTTGATATGGGATTACTCTTATAGGATCTCGAACGGCTTCACTCATTTCATCTGACAAAGTGAAATGCTCAACGGACAGAAATTCGTCTTCATTAGGCTGATAACTTCCGTCCAATGGAACTCTAATTTTGCTTTCCACTAAGTCTGACACAGCAGCTGTATAGGTTTTGCAAATAGCCCGTTGAGTTTTTCGTCTACCTCCAATCGGAGGATTTGTGAAGGCTCATCTACTCTGATGACCATGATAGAACAATTTTTGGATATCCTTTTCCCCCTACAAATACTTCTTTATCACTGAAAATAAGGGGGGGGGTAGTTTTTTGCCTTTCAATAAGCGGAGCCAGCTTGCAAATCAAATAAAGCATATAGAGAAGAACAAGGCTGGAAAACGGGGAGGCATCCTTTGCTGACATCACTTAAAACAGGCATATTTAGGATTCAATAAAGTCGGTTTTTCTCTATACTGCGGAGCTGTAGGGCATCTGATCCTGCGGACATTGGCAGCCCAATCTCCTTCGTCATGGCTGCAATATCTTTGGCACTCATTTGCGGCCTGGACCGAACCCGGATCGTACATAGTCAAGGGATTTTCGACACTTTTCGACAATATATTTGATAAATTTATAAACTGTGGTAAAATAAACCATAGAAGAATTTGGATAAATTTACAATATATGGAAGTAAGAAGGTCGTGGTGATATGATTCGGCAATATTTGAAAGAAACTGTATATGAGGCGTTTCAGCAGCGGATGCACTTTATTTTCAAAGAATTTGATCATATTTTTGTCTCTTTCTCCGGAGGTAAAGATAGCGGGCTTCTTTTGAATATGGCATTGGATTTCCGGAGCAAATATTACCCCCATAAAAGAATTGGCGTGTTTCATCAGGATTTTGAGGCACAGTATTCCGTGACAACTGAGTACGTGGAGCGGACCTTTCAACGGTTAGAAAAAGAGCGCATGGTTGATCTGTACTGGGTCTGTTTGCCAATGGCGACCCGGACCTGTTTTAGCAGCTACCAGATGTATTGGTATCCCTGGGACGACACAAAGGAAGAAATCTGGGTCCGCCCAATGCCGCGTCATCCATACGTCATCAATCTGAAAAACAATCCAATGACAACATACCGCTATCGGATGCATCAGGAGGACCTGGCCAAGCAGTTTGGCCGCTGGTACCGAACTGCCCATGGAGGCGGAAAGACTGTCTGTCTGCTGGGAATCCGCGCCGATGAATCTCTGCAGCGGTATAGCGGTATTTTGAACAAAAAGTACGGCTATCAGGATCGATGCTGGATTTCAAAGCAGTTTAAGGATACCTATGCCGCCTCGCCGCTTTACGATTGGTCCACCAGCGATGTCTGGCACGCGAACGCTCTGTTCGGCTACGATTACAACAAACTGTACGATCTCTATTACATGGCCGGATTAAAGCCAAGTCAGATGCGGGTGGCGTCTCCTTTCAACGATTCCGCCAAGGACAGCCTGAATCTGTACCGCGTCATTGATCCGGAGATCTGGACAAGGTTGGTGGGGCGTGTGCGGGGGGCAAATTTCGGCGCCATTTATGGAAAGACCAAGGCGCTGGCCTACCGGACGCTGTCGCTGCCGGAGGGCCACACGTGGGAGTCCTACACGAAGTTTCTGCTGGCCACACTTCCTGTCAGACTGAGAAACAACTACATCAAAAAGTTTCAGACCTCTCTGGATTTTTGGCATAAAACGGGAGGTGGGCTGGGGGAGGAAACCATCCAGGAGCTCATTGCCCATGGCTACCGCATCCAGCGCAACGGCGTTTCCAATTACACGGTGATGCGGGATTCCCGCGTGATCTTCCTTGGTAAGATTCCAGATCACACAGATGACATTAAATCCACAAAAGATGTGCCAAGCTGGAAGCGCATGTGCTACTGCATTCTGCGAAACGACCATACCTGCCGTTTTATGGGCTTTGGCCTGACGCGGGAGCAGCAAAGGCGGGTAGACGGTTTGAAAACAAAATATAAAGAGGTGGTGAAACAGGATGGGATATAAGAGCCCTGTCTACCATGTGATCGCAGTGCCAGTTGAAAAAATTGAGCCCAATACATACAATCCCAATTCCGTTGCGCCGCCGGAGCTTAAGCTGCTATATGATAGTATTCAGCAGGATGGCTACACGATGCCGGTTGTCTGCTATTATGATAGGGAACGGGACAAGTATATCCTGGTAGACGGGTTTCACCGCTACCGGATTATGCTGGATTACCCGGATATTTACGAGCGTGAACAGGGAAAGCTTCCGGTCAGCGTGATTGATAAGCCGCTGGATCACCGCATGGCCAGCACGATTCGCCATAACCGGGCTCGTGGAACACATAATGTAGATCTGATGAGTAACATCATTCAGGAGCTGCATGAATTGGGAAGGTCTGATGCCTGGATTTCAAAGCATCTGGGGATGGATAAAGATGAAATCCTTCGTCTAAAGCAGATCACGGGGCTGGCGGCGCTGTTCCGGGATGCCGATTTTGGATCGGCATGGCAGCCTATAGAAGAGGAAGACGGCTAAAGCCCCTTTGGTACACCAGAGATTTCGTGTCATTCTCAAAGCAAAGATGCCGCCAACTTTTTCCGGATATTTGAGAAGGCAAGGAATACGAGATTGGAACTTCTTTGCGACAGCTTCCGGCAGACTGCTTGTTGTCTTGAAGAGCAGCTCATAGAAGAACCTGAACGTTTTTCATAATCGTTCCATGAGACCGATCACCCAGAGTACGGACTGAACCATGCCATGTCAGCGGATGCCTCCATATCGTTATAGAAGAAGACGCCACGCCCAAAAGGCATGGCGTCTTCTTCTATTTTATGAAAAAAGACTCATCTGCTCTATAGGGGGTTCGTGTCGCTGGCCTACGGTTTCCTTTGCAAGGTTTTCTGGCAGCTCTGCCAAAAAGGCGGATGGTTCCGGAGCCGCCGTGAAGATCAGCTCCTCTCGGGCGCGGGTGATGCCGACGTAAAAGAGCCGGCGTTCCTCCTCCAGATCCGTCGGATGGCGCTGGGATTCCAGGGGAAGGGTGCCCGCTGTTAAGCCGGCCAAAAAGACCGCCGGGAACTCCAGCCCCTTGGCACCATGCAGCGTCATCAGCCGTACCGCACCGGACTCCCAGCCCTTACCTGCGGCCCGCCGGAGATCGGCCTCCTGGCCGAGGACTAGGCTGCTCCAAAATTCCTGGAAGCGTTCATGGAAAACCGCAGCATTCCGCAGCCGATCCAAAGCCGGTGAGGGCCCGTACATCTCCGACCACCGCTCCACCAGAACGTGTGGACGCTCCTGAGCCAACAGAGGAAGCCAGGTCTGGGCCCGATCCAGCCAGGCCTCCAGAACCCCATAACCGCGCACAATCTCCCGAAAAAGCTCTGGGTCGAAGACGGTTTGCATCTGACAGGTGGGGCGAACCTTCTCCACGAGATCCGCCGGGCAGTCCCACAGCAGCCGCAGGGCTGTTTCCAGAGCCGCGCCATCCGCAGGCACCTGTAGCATGTGGAGAAAAGCCAGCATGCCTCGTACGCCGGAGTCCTCCAGATAGTCCTCTCGGCCGCTGACAACGCAGGGGATATCGTCATGACGGAGGCACTTTTCTACCAGTTCCAGCTGGCGGTGGGTACGGCAGAGCACCGCAATGTCGGAAAACGCGCGGGCCTCCCGCTCATGGCCCAGGGCCTGGGCCTCCAGCATGTCTACGCCTCCAGTCATCCGGTTGATCTCCTTGGCGATGAAAACGGCCTCAGAGAAGCCGTCCGCCGCCTGCACCAGCCGGACTGCGGGCCCCTCCGGACGGTGTGGGAGCAAAGTTCGCTGGCCGCCGGAATTGTGATGGATGACCGAAGCCGCCGCCTGTAGAATAGCGGGGGCGGAGCGGTAATTTTCCGCGAGATGAATCTCCGCAGCATCGGGATATGCCTGCCGCAGGCGCTGAAAGCAGCGACCGGAGGCCCCACGGAAGCCGTAAATGGACTGATCCGGGTCCCCGATTACGAAGAGGCTCTTTCCATTGCGATACCATGCCTGAACCAGCTCATACTGGGCGTCGTTGAGATCCTGAAATTCGTCCACCAGGAGATGGTGAAAACTGCGCCGGCCGGCGGCATCCAACTTCAGAGCCTCGGAGAGCAGGTCGTCAAAGTCCAGAACGCCCAGGGCCTGAAGCCGCTCTCCATATGCCTCGACCAACTCGGGAGCCGGCGGCTCCTCCGACAGCACGCTGTTTTTCATCCGGGACACCGCCTGCAAAAATTCCCTGGCATTCCCCCGGACTCCGGCACATCGGAGAACGTCATCAGCCAGGGTCAGGGCTTCGCCCTGGCTGATGAGGGAGACATCACCCAACAGGCGCAGGCAGATGGCATGAAACGTTCCAATCGTCATGGGGGCCACAACACGGCGCCCGCCAAGCCGCTGCTCCAGCCGGGAACGCATCTCGGAGGCAGCTTGGTTGGTAAAGGTCACTGCGGTAATCTCTTCCGGCCGGATACCCTGTTGTTCTACCAGCCATGCGATGCGTTCCACCAGGGTCTTGGTTTTGCCGGTGCCGGGACCGGCAGTTACCATCACAACCGGGGCTGAGGCGGTGATCGCCGCCAGTTGTCCCTCGTTCATGGTTTCCTCCGGAACTGCTTGGGGCTGCGGACTGGACAATTTTTTTAGCTCCCGCTTCCTGACTGCCTTTTTGGGAGCCTCCGCGCCGAAGAGGGAGATCTGTCCGCTGAACTGCTCAATTTCTGCCGGAGTCAGCAGGGTGATGGTGCCATACTCCCCGTCAAAACCCGCCTGCCGCTTCACCTGGCCCAGGCGCAGGCGCCGGATGCCCTCGGCCACGCAGGGGCCTGCGGCCCGGGCAATGTCCTCTGTGGGAACTTCTCGCAATATGGAGAACTCTGGGCCGAGCGTATGAAGCATCTGATCATAGAGCGTCAGGACCTTTTTACCAGAGGCAGAGCTGCCGGTAGAGGCTGCAATGACCTCCGGCAGTGGGGCCAGAGACTCAAAGGGCTTGGCAGATTCCGGCCGGAAGCCGGCGGACCGGTCCGCCAATGCTTCCACCCGGTGCTCTACGCCGATGGTAAGTTTTTTACCGCAAACGGGACAAAGGCCGCTTCGCTCCGCAGTTTCTGCCGGGGTCAGGCATACGCCGCAGCCGCGGTGTCCATCCAGGTGGTACTTGCCCTCCTCCGGAAAAAATTCAAGGGTGCCGAGAAAGCCCTCGCCGGTACGGATCGCCGCAGTCAGCTCCGGGTAGGATAGACCGGTTTCCAGCAGGTTCGCCTCCCGTCCCAGTTTAGCGGGGGAGTGGGCGTCGGAGTGGGAGACCAGGGTCAGACGATCCAGGGCAGAGAGCCGCCAGTTCATGGGCGGGTCGGAGGATAGGCCGGTTTCCACTGCGTGAATGTGTTCGGATAAATCCCCAAAGCACTCCTCCACGGTATCAAACCCGGAGAACGCGCCGAACATGGCGAAGTGCGGCGTCCAGATATGGGCGGGGATCAGCTCCGCGGACTGACAGGTATCCAGCGTCAGCTCCAACAGGTCCCGGCTGTCCAGCCCCAGGATGGGACGCCCGTCGGAGCGGATGTTGCCAATGGCCTCCAGCCGGGCCGAGAGCTCATCCGCCGCCTCCAGGGAGGGCAGAAGAAGCAAGTTATGTACCTTTCGGGTCTTTCCGTGACGCTTATAGATGCAGCTGATTTCTCCAGTCACCACGAAGTAGGGGGCTGGGCCGGGCGCCTCCTGGGGCAGGCGCAGGTCCTCCCGCAGGGTATAAAGTCCCTCGCCGGCCGGAACCAGCTGTTCCCGCAGCTCTGCGCGCCAGGCGGGGTGGGTGAAATCGCCGGTGCCCACCAGCCCAATGCCCTTGCGCCGCGCCCACCAGTCCAGGTGGGGGAGATCCCCTTCGCGGCTGGTGGCCCGGGAAAAACGGGAGTGGATGTGAAGATCGGCAATATACATCGCCGGCCTCCTTTCTTTCTTAAATATGGGTCCTTATTCCAGCAGCTCCCGCATGCGCAGCAGCATCTTGAGGTCGTTGTCCAAACACACCGAGGCCGGCAGGTTGGGATCGTAGCGCAGAGCGCCGCCCTTGTCGGGAGCCAGAGGAAGGATCACCGCCTCGCTGAGGCGAGAGAGTGTGAGGTTGTGGGCGTAGCGCTCCCGATAGGCGTTTTCCAGAGCCAGCAGGATATCACGGCTGTTTTCCAGGCACGTCTGGGAGAAGTGGAACACCGCCTGCCGGTCGCAGTCCTTATAGAAGCGGGGGAATGCGTAGGGCAGGATCAAGTTTACTGACGGCGCAAGCCCCGGCACAGAGCTCTCGGCGCCGCCCACCGTGTCACCGCCGATGAAGGGGTACATGGTGGACTCGACAAACCAGGCCCGCAAATCTGGCACAAAATAAACGGAGTCCGCCTCTCGCCCCTTGGCGGTCATCAGGTCTCGGCCCCGGCTGGACATCAGCCCCACCAGAACCTGGCGAATATCCAATTCCTCCCGCCGGAACAAGGGGTCCAGCACCTTGAGGCGGTTGCCGGAGTGGAGGAGGTCGTCCACCAACACCACCGGACGCTGGAAGGAACGGATCATACGAATCTGGCTTTCCAGCGGCGCATAGCCGGGATATGCCTCGATGCCAAAGGACTTGAGGTCAGGGGCAAAGACTTTGTCTGTATGAATGGTCTTGGTGACAGTGTTGGGCACAGCGTTGCCACGGAGAATTTTGCCGAAGGGCACGCACATCAGCGGCCCCAGGACCCTGGGGTGGGTGGGCTCCGCAGGCACGCCATTGAGCTCCGTAATTTTCCGCACCAGGCGGTGATAGATGACCTCCGCGTTGAGGGAGAGCACCAGCGTGCCCGGATAGAGGCCTCGGATGGCCCGCTGGAGCTGGGCGTGGGCCGCCCCCACGGCGGTGAGGACCTGACCATCGGAGGAGAAGGGCTCCTTGAGGGTGGTGAGAATGTTTTGCATCAGTGTCACTGGAGAACGCATGTCCACAATCAGCAGCGGGTAGCCGCTGACGGCCTCCGCCTGGACAAAGCCTTGGCGCTCCAATAAGTCCAGAGTTTGAGGGCGGCAGGGTCCCCACCAGACGGCATAGCCGCAGTCCTCCGCCATGGCCAGAGAGAGTGCCTCGGTTAAAAGCAGCTGTTCCAGGTCATAGCTTCCGCCAGGCACGGTATAGAGCCCCGTCAGAAGCCGGATGCGTCCCGCCGTCCGCACACGGACATAGTTGGCGAGGGCCTCATCCCCCAAGGCATCGTAGAGGCCGCCAGAGTTCACGGTCCGCAGCGTCAGAAAACCCAGAGGCCGCGCTTTGGCGCTGATATCCCACAAGACACAGACCTCGTCCCGGGGGTCCGGCTGCGGTGTTTCCGGCAGGGCAGCGCGCAGCTGCGTCCAGAGGCGCTCGTCCGGCGTTTTTGCAAAGGTAAAGTCCAGATAGCTGGCCCGAATAATCTGCTTGTACTGGGGCTCCCGCAGATATAGGCCGCTTCGGAAGATAAAATCCTGTACCACGGGGTCGATCAGATTGGAGATATCCCGTCCCCGGTCGATATTTTCCCGAATGCGGGTAGAGCTGATGTCCTCCAGATGGGTGGGGAGCTGCAGCTCAATCACATCCCCTTGAATCCGGGAGAGATCCGCGTCAATTTCGTGCCCCTCCGCATCGCTGGAGCGGCGGAAAACAATGTGATTGAGGTGGTGGACGGAGCCGGGAGAAGGAGATGCCCGGTAGGAGGAGGCGTTGGCTACCACGTCAGAGCCCACCGCCAAGTACAGCTCCCGCCCTGCAAAGACCTCCCGCAGGCGGTCCAAATCCAGAGGAGAGGCCAGGTTTACCGGGATGTCGTGAGGGAAGAGATAAACGTCAAATACATCCGCCACAGACATGCTCACGATCTGCCGCCGAACCAGAGAGGGCTGAGCCTTTTTGGACCAGGAGAACTCGTCGATGGCGAGGTAGACCTCAAAGCCCAAGTCTCGGATGGCACGCACGATCCCCTTATGGGAGAGGGAGAAGGGATCGAAGGTGCCGGGGAAGAAGGCCACCTTGCTGCAGTCTTCAAACTGGAAGGGACCGCTCTGAATGCGGTGGCGGACAATGAAACGGTAGATGTGGCTGAGGGCTGCGGCGGTGTAGAAGAAGGTCAGCTCGTCCGTCTTCTGCTCGTGAATAAGGAAGAGGAATTTCTTGGCCGTCAGGGTGAAAATACTTCGTTTATCGTCCAGGGAGAGGACGGTGGAGGCAAAGATTTTTTCACCCACCACCCGTAGCACCTCCTGCCGGACGGACTCCTGCCGGAAGGAGAGCCCCTTGAGCAGCAGCGAGGCCATGATTCGCCACCGAAGCTCATGACTCCATGCATCCTCCGGAAAGCGCTGGCCATAGACGGCGTAGTGCTCCAGCATGGAACCTATGGTGGAGAGGGCCGCGGCAACCACGCCGGTGTTGGCGGAGGAGAGAAGCCCCAGCATTTGGTCCAGCAGTTCGTCCAGCTCCCGGGGGGAGAGCCACAGGGCAAACTGCCCCAGATATTCCGGAATGTACTGGGAAATCTCCGACTGTCCGGATTCCAAAGCCTTGGAGAGCTCCACCGCGATCTCGTTGCGCCGGTCCGCAGAGAGAAGGGGCGCGATGGTCAAAAGTGCCGCGCCGGCCATTCTCCGTACTACCACATTCTCACTGACCTTGATGAGATTGGAAAAGTGGGTGGCGATGTGCAGCAGGTTGGCATGGGGATTGTGGGAGGCCTGATTCAGCAGGTATTCCACTCCCACCGCCTTCAGCACCCAGGGCGTGGCAGACTTGAGATTATCCAGAAAAACGTTGCTGACGGTCTCCGCCTGATCCAGCCGGGACCAGAGGTCCGCAGTCTCTAGATTCAGCCTGTAACCGAGCTGGGCCTGCAGAAAGAGGAGAAGTGTACTGCCGTGACATTCCATATGCTCCACGGCGCCAGCCACCTGCCCCCGCAGCTTTGAATCCGCCGGGAACGCCGGAAGCAGCCGGCGGAGCAGGCGCAAAGACGCCGCTTGCTGCGGTGCCTCTCCGTGCGCCAGCCACCACAGGGTAAAGTCCGTCAGCGCGGCCAGGTCTGGGATGTGCTCCAGCGGCACATTCAAAACCGTGTCCAGCAGAGCAAAGGCCGCCTCCGCGTCGGAGACTTCCTTCTGACAGTGATGGAAGAGCAGCTGGGAAAATCGCGGGGCATCTGCAGGAGCGCAGTTTTCCAGCAGAGCATCTGCCACGGTCTTGGCCTGATAGCGGATCATGCTGATCTGCCGGGGGGTCAGGTGGTGATCCGGGTGGATCAGGCGATCCAGATATTCCGCCCACAGCTCAAAGGGACGCTCCTCCTGGGAACTGGGTTCTACATCGGCGGGAAGTTCCTTCTTATAGCCGGAGAGAAAACCCGCCAGGATGTGCCCCATCAGGTGGGCGGACTGGCGGCGGATATCACCATCCGGCTGCAGTAGCAGCTCATAGAGAAATTCCAGTGTCTGTTCTTTCTGGCTGACACTCCAATAGGTGAAGTACTCCTCAAAAATTGCGACATAGGCACGGATGCGGGCGGGGTCCTTTTCGCCGCGGGCAGCTTCCAGTGTGCCTACGAACAGCTGCTCCCGGCTCAAACGGTGCATCAGGCGGATGTTGTGCTCCACAGCGGTGTGCCGCAGGGCGTGGACCACCTCCTGAGAGGTCATCAGCGCAGGGTCCTTGCGGGGCAGCGGCGCGCCGCCGGGGGTGCGCAGGGTGGTGTCCACGCCGAAAAAGGCCAGGTACTCCTCAAAGTCCTGCAGCTTGGCATAGACGAACTGATACCGCCGCCGTTTTGCCTCATCTACATTGTCCAGCTTGTTTAGAATAACGTCAAAAGCCTCCCGCAGGGAGAAAATATGCGCCATCTCCCGGCCCTGGGCATCATAGGTCTGCTTCACCCGAAAGTCCGCATACACCAGTACCAAGGACTCTGCAGACAAGTTCTCAATCTCCAGGTCCCAGACAGAGTGGTTGGCGGCAATGAGGCCGATGGTGGAGAGGGAACGGCGGGAGAACCACTGGTCGGTGTAGTAATAGTGCAGATAGGGTACCCGTTCTCCCGGACGGCAGCCAAATTTTCCGATATCATGTCCCGCGGCGGCGCCGGACATCAATCCCAGATCGATCAGTCCCCCACCCGCACGGAAGGCCCGCCCCACTGTCATGGCCACATGGTGCACACCGGCGATATGGTCCAGCGTGCGGAAAGGCGTTGCCTCCCGGCTCAGACGCAGCAGCTCATAGAGATACTCCTCCCGCCAGAGTTGCAAAAAAAGACGGTACTCCTTTGCAACGGCACTGTCGGACACCTCCTCCTCCGTGCAAAAGGCAAAGTCCAGCCAGGGGTCGAAGGGGAGCGCCTGCCGTTCCCGGTCAAAGAGCAGCTGAAGACATTGCAGAATGCACAGGGCAGCGTCCCGCTGGGCAGCTGTGTGCCGGCTGTCCGGCTGGGGATAGGGCAGGGAGACCGCCGTGCGGTAGGCATACTCCAGCCAACCCTCTCCCGGCTCCGGTGCAATCAGGCTTAAAAGGGGACGGAGCGTAGTGATTACCCGGGCGCAGGAGAGCCGCTCCCGGATGGGCAGCAAGGAGGCAAGAGCCTGCTCCAGGCTCTTCAGGTATTGGGTAAGGTCAGTCTGACTCATGGCCAGCTTTTGTAGAAAGTGCGGTTCCTCAAAGGACTGGGCAAGACGGGATTCCATAGGCGCCTCCATTTCCAGATACATAGACAGCAGGCCGTCTCTCCCCCGGCAACAGGGGCGGCGGTCTCTCCGACGCGGACGAGCGCACGGAGATCTCTGATGACGAGAGTAGTATACCGCGTTTTTCCTTTGTTGGGAAGCCAAAAATACCAGGCGGCATCCCTTCATAGGACAATTTGACAGGGGAAATCCCTTGCCCTGGGTGAACTTCCATGCTATGATGGTGGCAATCCATAGAAATGAGGCAGGGGGACATGGAGTTTATCAATTTGACGCCGGAAAATCTGGCGGAGGAACATCTGTGCTGTATCATCCGCAGCAAAAAGCCCCACCCGGGAGTGGAGGCTAAGCGGACATGGCTGGCGGAGCGGTTGAATGAGGGGCATGTCTTCCGTAAGCTCCATGAAAAGGCTGTGGTGTTTATCGAATATGCACCACTTGAAACTGCGTGGGTGCCGATTTTGGGAGACAATTACCTATATCTTTACTGCCTGTGGGTATCCGGCAGTCATAAAGGCAAGGGATATGGGAGAATGCTCATGGAATATTGCCTTCAGGATGCCAGGGAGAGAGGAAAATCCGGCGTGTGTATGCTGGGAGCGGACAAGCAAAAGGCATGGCTCTCCGATCAGGCTTTCGCTCAAAAATTTGGGTTTGAAACCGTGGATGCCACGGAGTATGGCTACCAGTTGCTGGCGTGTTCCCTGGATGGGACCGTGCCCCGGTTTTCACCCGCTGCAAAGCGCGGGGAGATCGACGGACAGGAGCTGACGGTTTATTACGACTTTCAGTGCCCTTATATCTGCCAGAGCGTGGAACTGATCCGGCAGTATTGCGGCGAACGGCAGATTCCTGTGTCGCTCCGTTTGGTGGACACACAGCAAAAGGCAAAGGAGCTGCCCTGTGTCTTTAACAACTGGGCGGTGTTCTATCAGGGAAAGCTACAGACAGTGAATCTTCTGGACGCCGCGGCACTGAAAAGAATGTTCCAACGGGAAGAGGGACGTCCTGTCTGAAAAGAGATGTCATAGATGCGAAGAAGACATGCCGGCCAGCCAGAATTTTCTGGCCGGCCGGCATGTTAAAGGATTCAACGGCTGAGGCGCAAGACCTCCAGCAGCAGTTTCCAAACCCGCTGAACAGAGGCAACCTCCATTCTCTCCCGGGGGGTGTGAATGTCTGGAATATTGGGACCAAAGGACACGCAGTCCAGCCCCGGTATTTTTTTGGAGAGAACGCCGCATTCCAGTCCCCCGTGGGTGACTTCGATGCTGGGGGCGCTTCCGGACTGCTCCTGATAGACTGCCGCCAGCAGGTCCCGCAGGGGAGACTCCGCCTGGTATTCCCATGCGGGATAATCGCCCCGGACCACTATGGAACCGCCCAGGGAGCGGGTCAAGGCGCTCAGGCGGCGCAGTAGCATCTCCTTCTGACTGGCGAGGCTGCTGCGCAGGGAGAAAACAGCGTCCAGAGCTTCCGGAGAGGTGGTGAGGACCCCCAGGTTCAGGGAGGTCTGCGGAAGGCCCGGCATATCCTGACTGAGTTCTTGCAGGCCATTGGGAGCGCAGGTCAAAAGACAGAGGCAGCGGGCAGTGGACGCCTGGTCCATAGGGGTCAGTTCCGGCTGGCAGGGAGAGACATTCCAGGCAATACCGGGATCTGAGCGCCGGAACTCCTTTTGTAAAACGGAGGCAAAGGCAGCGCAAAGCCCCTGGACATCAGCCCCAGGCGGAACCAGAATCTGGGCCTCCGCCGCCACAGGAATCGCATTATCCTTGAGGCCGCCGCGCACGAGAACCAGCCTTAGGTCCATATGCAGAGACAACTCCTGCAGCATCCTCCCGAGAAGGATCGAGGCGTTTCCGCGGCCCTGATTGATAAACACGCCGGAGTGCCCGCCCAGCAGCCCGCTGACAGCAACGCGCCACGCACTTGCGGCATAGGGCTCCCGATGAACCGGCAGCGTGCAGCATGTCCGGTTTCCACCGGCACATCCCACGATGAAGGACCCCTCCTCGCTGTGGTCCAGATTCAGCATCCGCCGGCCCTGGAGCACGGAGGCGTCAAAGGCCTGGGCACCTAGCAGACCGATTTCCTCGTTGGAGGTGAGGAGCACCTCCAGGGGGGGATGGGGCAAGCTGTCATCGTCCAGAATTGCCAGCGCCATGGCCGCAGCAATGCCGTCGTCGCCGCCCAGAGTGGTGCCGTCCGCCCAGACCCACTCCCCGTCACAGCGCAAATCCAGCCCCTCCGTGGACATGTCTTTGGTGCAGCCCGCAGCTTTTTCACAAACCATATCCAGATGCCCCTGGAGAATGATGGTGGGAGCGCCCTCGTAGCCGGGGGACGCCTCTTTGAAAATGACCACGTTATCAGCTTCATCCCGGAAGAAGCGAAGCTCGCGCTCCTTGGCAAAACGAACGCACCACTCTGCAATGGCCGACGTGCTGCCAGAGCCGCGGGGAATGGAGGAGATTTCCTCAAACCAGTGAAAAACCGCATGGGGCTGTAAAGCTTCCAACATCATGAAATGCCTCCTTTACATAGATCGGGTCGTTTGGTTCCGCAGAGCGCCCGGATGTGTCTGCCTGATTATAGCAGGAGACCATTCCTTTTTCAAGGGGTGCAGGGTTCCATGAGATGAGAAAACCAAAATACCACGGCTGCCAGAAAAGCAGCCGTGGTAAGAGACATCAGGGGTGGATCATATGATAGCAGATAAGAGGGATGGTGTCAGAGGCAACCTCTTTGGAAAGTTGAAAGCCCATGTGCTCATACTTGCGCAGGTTGTCTAACTTGAAGGTCTGCAGCACCACGGGGGTCTCCCTCTGCCGGGCCGCATCCAGAATGGGGGTGAGAAGAGCGCGGAACACGCCGCTTCCCCGGCAATCTCTCCGAACAGCAATGGCCTGCAGAACATAGACCCCTCTGCCGCCGAGGGCGGAGCGATACCAGTCTGGCTGAGCGATTTTCGCGATTTCTACAGCATTTTTCTGAATGGCCGCCAGGGTATCCGGGGGAACAGAGCGCAAAAGCGCCGACTGTTCTTCCAAAAGAGCCTGATTTAGCGACTCCTCGTCCTCTGAAAAATAGCCGAGCGCCACGCCTTCACAGTCACCCTGTGTGATGACGCCGCCTATCCGATCAAAGGCTCGCAGCATGCCGGCGCACTGAAGATGGAGCACAGAGGCGGCGTCTGCCACACCCTGAAACTGCATACGGATGCTGGCGTCCTCTCCGTAGCTCTCGGAGAGCATCGCGGCCCAGGCGTCTAAGGAATGAATCATGAACTCCCTCACTTTCCGTGAAAACTTCTCACTCTGTAAAATGCTCGTGATTAAAGATGTGGTCCTGGCAGAAACAGTGATATCCGGCACAGCGGGAGCAGTAACGAAATTCCAACTCCGGATGGTCCGCATCTGTCCGGCCGCAGACGGCGCACTTGTGACGGTAACCCCGCTCGGCCTCCTTCTTCCGCTGCTGGCGCACTGCGGATTTGAACTGGATCGTTTGATGACTGCTCTGATGGCGGGTACGCCCCCGGCGATAGGCAATCTCATCGGTGATATTGGTCCAGAAAAACACAAAGAAGTTTAGCAGTGCCACCACTGGCAGCAGGGCATTCAGGATATCCAGGCGGAACAGGCTGGTGACAACTGACAGGGCGAAAAACGCCGCGTCAATCCAGGCCAGCCACTTGACCTTGACAGGAATGATAAAGAACACCAGAAACTGAGTCTCCGGATACAGCATGGCAAAAGCGAAGAACATGGACAGGTTCACATAGCTGGTCCCCTCAATCAGGACGTTATGACCGGAGACCAGAGCAGTCACAATGCCGACGACCAAGGTCAGCACCACGCCGGAAAAATAATAGAGGGTAAACTTGGCGGTGCCCCACTCCCGCTCCAATACAGTGCCGATCATGTAATAAAAATAGAGAAACAGTGCGAGCCACAGGACATCTCCGGTACTGTAATAACCTGGCATGAAAATAAAAGTAATCAGCCGCCAAAGCTCGCCGTGAGTGATGGCAGCCCACTGAAAATTCAAAAAGCTGACAGCCCCATAGCCAGCAAACAGGGACAGAAGGTACACCAGGACGTTGCCGATAACAATGAACTTCATCAAATTGGGAATGCCGAAGCGGGGATGGTTATAGGCAAACCGGTCCACCGCGGCGCTGAGTTTTCTCAAAATGATCCCTCCAACATGGTCATAATAATGCTGATTATACCCGCCCTGCCTGGAAAAGTCACGTACAATTTGTGAACATTGGAAAATGAGGACAATTTTTTGACGAAAACCGGCAAATATCTATTGACAAATCCACAAAAGGTGTTAGAATAACACATGAAAATTCAATAACCCTTATCAAGAGTGGTGGAGGGAACGGCCCAGTGAAGCCACGGCAACCTGCAGTGTAAGGTGCCAAATCCGACGGTAAGCGACAGATGAGGAGCGAGAGAAAGAGTTCTGCGCGTTTCTTCGTCGAAACGCGCGTTTTTTCTGCCCTTGATGGGGGAAGATCAGAAAGGAAGACATAGCATGGCAAGACATTACTTATTTACCTCGGAATCCGTAACAGAGGGACATCCCGATAAGATCTGCGACCAGATTTCCGACGCGGTGTTGGACGCGATTTTGGCCCAGGACCCACAGGGACGGGTGGCCTGTGAGACTGCTGTTTCCACCGGCCTGGTGCACATCATGGGCGAGATCAGCACCAGTTGCTACGTGGACATTGCAAAGCTTGCCCGGGAAGTGATCCGGGACATCGGCTATGACCGGGCCAAGTACGGCTTTGACTGTGACACCTGCGGCATTATCACCAACATTGACGAGCAGTCCGGCGACATCGCCATGGGCGTGGATAAGGCGCTGGAGAACAAGCAGGGCGAGGACGCTGAGCTTCAAAACGGCGCCGGCGACCAGGGCATGATGTTTGGCTACGCCTGCGACGAGACGCCGGAGCTGATGCCCTTGCCCATCTCCTTGGCCCACCAGATGGCCAAGCGGTTGACCGAGGTGCGTAAGGTGGGTTTGGTGAACTATCTGCGGCCAGACGGCAAGACCCAGGTCACTGTGGAGTACGAAGACGGAAGGCCCGTCCGGGTGGACACGGTAGTGCTCTCCACCCAGCACAGCCCTGAGGTTACACTGGAACAGATTCGCCGGGACATGATCGACATGGTGATCCATCCCGCCATCCCCGAGGGGCTGATGGATGAGCATACCAAGATTTACGTAAATCCAACCGGCCGCTTTGTAATCGGCGGACCCCAGGGGGATTCCGGCCTGACGGGCCGTAAGATCATTGTGGACACCTATGGCGGCAGCGCGCCTCACGGAGGCGGCGCCTTCTCCGGCAAGGACCCTACCAAGGTGGACCGGTCCGGCGCCTATGCCGCCCGGTGGGTTGCCAAGAATATTGTGGCGGCGGGTCTTGCCTCCAGATGCCAGGTGCAGCTGGCCTACGCCATTGGTGTTGCCCAGCCCGTTAGTGTGCTGGTGGAGACCTTTGGCACCGGGAAGGTGGACGACGCCAAACTGGAGGCGGCGGTGCAAAAGGTATTTGACCTGCGGCCCACGGCTATTATCCGGGATCTGGATTTGCGCCGCCCCATTTACCGCAAGCTTGCGGCATACGGACACATGGGCCGGGAGGACCTGGGTATGACCTGGGAGAAAACTGACCGGGTGGCCGAGCTGAAAGCCGCTCTGACAAAATAATGGATTCCGCGCCGCCCGATTCGGGCGGCGCGCTTTTCTGGTTGAGTGCTGCAGAGAGGAACAGGGAGCGGAACGGACAGCCCATCTTTTGGGGCAGCCTGTCTGATAGTGCGAAATTGGAATATGTGAAGTATGGTTGACAAATTGCCAACCATGATTGGTTGACGGTACAGCCTGAACCCATCATACTGGCTTCGCGGCCGTAAAGCAGTATGAGGAGGGTTCTATGAATTTCAATGAAAAGCTGATCAATTTGCGAAAGACCAAGGGCCTTTCCCAGGAGGAGCTGGGAGAGGAACTAAAGGTTTCCCGCCAGACCATTTCCAAGTGGGAGTCCGCTCAATCGTATCCGGACTTTCAGCGTCTGGTTCTTCTGAGCGATTACTTTGGCCTTACATTAGATGAACTGGTGCGGGATTTGGATGTACAGGAAGTGCGGGAGAAAAATTTCGACGGCGAAAAATTGTCTTCGCTCTATCAGGATGTGAATGAAGGGAAGAAGCTGATCAAAACATGCCTGGTTCTGAGCGCTGGAGTGTTGACCTTTTTTTCGCTTGTGGTGGCCTACGGGGTGTTTTTTGCAAAATAGCGTTTGTTTTTGCGAAGCCGTATGCGGCCGGAGTTTTCATACCGGGACATGTGAAAAAGGTGGTCCGGCAGCGCATAAAACCCCAACCTTCGACAAAGACTGGTGATGGGGTGATTCCATGCCAAATAGGAAAAAGGCCAGCAACGGTCAGCCAGACCGGACGCCTGTTTTGCGGCTGGAGCCGGAAAAACGGTTATGTCCGGCCTTTGACCCTGCGACTATCGCGGAATTCCGCGTGGCCGCACCGGGAGAAATGGGATACCGTGTGCTGGACAATTTCTGTGAAGAGCACATCCAATAGAACGAGTCCGCCGGGACATTCCCGGCGGACTCGTTCTATTTGCCACTGGGCGTCAAACGTGATACACTGAACTCCATAGGGGCTCGCCTTTTCAGAAGCGGCGGGACCCATCAGGAACGCGTTCCCCTGGTTCGAGACAGATTCAAAGATACCGGCAGTCGTGTGGAAGATGGCTTGTGTTTCGGGGCTGTGGGAGATGGTATGGGTGCTCGTCCCTCATGCCGTTAGTATCCGTGTTGGATTGCGCATCTTTACAACAAAGAATCTATAGAGAGCGCCCTTTGTGGGAGATGGACATCCATACGTCCGCCAGGCGCTCTTAGCAAGGAGTGGTACGATGAAACGCGGCTTTATTTTTGCGGCCGGCACATTTTTTGGTTTGCGGGAGCGGCCGCTTCCCGGTGACTTGGTGATCGCTGCGGACGCGGGGTACCGCGTCTGCCAGCGGCTAGGCATTGTTCCGGACCTACTGTTGGGAGATTTTGACTCCATGGAGGCTCCGGAGAATTTCCCCAACATTCGCCGCTCTCCGGTGGAAAAGGACGACACGGACACCATGCTGGCTGTCAAAACAGCCCTGGAGCAGGGCTGCGATGAGGTCTATCTCTACGGCGGTACCGGAGGAAAACGACTGGACCACACGCTGGCAAATCTCCAATCCCTGCTGTATTTGCGGCGGCGTGGTGCCCGGGGTTACATGTATGACGATGATTTTCTCTGGACCGTGATGGAAAACGAGTCCCTGACCATCCAGCGGACGGTGGAGTGGGGGCTGTTTTCCGCATTCAGTCTAGGAGACCGGGCGGAGGGAATTGACGAGACCGGCTTCCAGTACCCCTTGGAAAACGCGGTGCTGACGACGGAGTTCCCCCTGGGGGTCAGTAACCACATCCTGGAACCGGAGGCCACCATCCGTGTCCGGCGGGGGGCGCTGGCAGTGGGGTGGCAGTTGGCTCCGTTATCCGAGAGATAAAACAACGAAATCAACAATAAGCGGTTGCGGCGAGGCGTGATTTCTTGTATAATCAATAAAAAGGTTGACCTTTTAAGGGACTGTTGGCAAAGAGGGGGGAGAACGCATGGCGACATTCACCGTCAACGGCCAGAGCGTGAACGTGGAGGAAAACCAGCGGCTGCTGCGCTTCCTCCGGGATACGCTGCGCCTGACCAGTGTCAAGGACGGGTGCAGCGAGGGCGCCTGCGGCACCTGCACAGTGCTGGTGGACGGCAAAAGTGCCAAGGCCTGCGTCCTGCAGACCGACAAGCTGGAGGGCAAGCGCATTGTCACCGTGGAGGGCCTGACGGACTTTGAAAGAGAGGTCTATACATACGCCTTCGGCATGGCAGGGGCAGTGCAGTGTGGGTTCTGCATTCCCGGTATGGTGCTGTGTGCCAAAGGGCTGCTGGACGAAAACCCCACGCCCACCCGGGAGGAGGCGGCCTATGCCATCCGCAACAACATTTGCCGCTGCACGGGGTATGTGAAGATCATTGATGCGATTTTGCTCTCGGCGGAGCTGCTGCGTGCTGGCAGGGTTCCGGAAGCGCCCAAGGACTGGTCCTTGGGGGCGCGGGTGCCCCGGATTGATGTCAAAGAGAAAGTCACCGGTACGGGCCTTTACCCCGATGATATTTATCTGGACGGCATGATCTACGGCAGCGCCGTCCGGTCCCGATATCCCAGAGCCAAGGTACTGGCGATTCACAAGGAGGAGGCGGAAGCCCTGCCAGGGGTGGTCTGCGTCCTCACCGCCGACGATATTCCCGGCCAGAATAAGGTGGGCCACCTGAAAAAGGACTGGGATACCATGATCGCCGTGGGGGACATCACCCACTATCTGGGGGACGCCATTTGCCTCGTGGCTGCTGAGACGCCGGAAATCCTGGACCGGGCGAAGTCGCTGGTGCGGGTGGACTACGAGGAGCTGCCCATGGTCCGCAGCCCCCGGGAGGCCATGCTGCCGGACGCACCGCTGGTCCACCGGGACGGAAACCTCCTGGCTCATAAGCATATCCAGCGGGGCAATCCGGCGGAGGCGATCGCCAAGTCCAAGCACGTGCTGACCCAGCGCTTTACCACCCCTTGGACGGAGCATGCCTTTTTGGAGCCGGAGTGCGCCGTGGCGTACCCGGATGGGGAGGGCGTGTGCATTCTCTCCACGGACCAGGGTGCCTATGACACCCAGCACGAGACCATGGGAATGCTGGGTCTGAGCGCCGAACAGGTCAAGGTTCGCAACTGCCTGGTGGGCGGGGGCTTTGGCGGCAAGGAGGACGTGACGGTTCAGCACCACGCCGCCCTGATTGCCTATCTCACCAAGCGTCCGGTCAAGGTGAAGCTCACTCGGGCGGAGAGCATCTTAATCCACCCCAAGCGCCACCCTATGGAGATGGTGTTCTCCCTGGGATGCGATGAAAACGGCAGGATTCAAGGTGTGGCTGCCGAGGTTATCGCAGATACCGGGGCCTACGCCTCTCTGGGCGGACCGGTGCTGGAGCGGGCCTGCACCCACGCCGCGGGGCCTTACAACTACCAGAATTTTGAGATTGACGGCTGGGCCTACTATACCAATAATCCCCCGGCCGGGGCCTTCCGGGGCTTTGGTGTGACCCAGACCTGTTTTTGCATAGAAAGCCTTTTGAATCAGATGGCGGACCTGGTGGGCATTTCCCCCTGGGAGATCCGGTGGCGCAATGCCATCCGCCCCGGCCAGGAGCTGCCCAATGGCCAGATTGTGGACGCGGCCACCGGCCTTGCAGAGACGCTGGAGGCGGTGCGCCCCTACTATGAAACGGCCCGGTACGCCGGCATCGCCTGCGCCATGAAGAACGCCGGCGTGGGCGTGGGCATCCCGGACACCGGCCGGGTCCGGCTGACGGTGGAAGAGGGAAAGCTCCACATCTTCGCCGGCGCCTCCTGCATCGGACAGGGGCTGGGCACGGTGCTCACGCAGATGGTCTGCGAGCAGACCGGTCTGTCCCCGAAACAGATCGTCTACGAGCGCTCCAATACTTACTTTGCCCCGGACTCCGGTACTACCTCCGGTTCCCGACAGACCCTCTTCACCGGCGAGGCCTGCCGTCGGGCCTGCCAGGACCTGCGCTCGGCGCTGGCGGAGACCGGCCTGGAGGGGCTGAACGGCCGGGAGTTCTATGGGGAATACTTGGGCAAAACAGATCCCTTGGGGGCCGACGTGCCGAACCCCGTCAGCCACATCGCCTATGGCTATGCCACCCAGGTCTGCATTCTGGACGAGGACGGGCGGATTCAGGAGATCGTGGCCGCCCACGACGTGGGAAAGGCGGTGAACCCCCTCTCCGTGGAGGGGCAGATTGAGGGTGGCGTAGTCATGAGCATGGGCTTTGCCCTGACGGAGCGCTACCCCTTGGCGGACTGTAAGCCCACCGCCAAATTCGGCACACTGGGATTGCTCCGTGCCCACCAGATTCCGAAAATCACGCCCATCATTGTGGAGAAGCCCGGGCTGAACGTGGCCTGCGGCGCCATCGGTATTGGGGAGATCACCGCCATCCCCACAGCCCCTGCCATTGCAGACGCCTACTTCCGTTATGACGGGCGGTTCCGCACCAGCTTGCCTTTGGAGAACACTCCCTATACCCGCAAATAAAACGGCGGGGCAGTCCCCCGCCGCTATGTCCGCTCCTGGATGGTCACATGCACGGTGTCTCCCGGATGTTTGCCGAGTTTGGCCCGGATGTCCTTCCGCAGGCCCAGGATGTGGCCGGGTGTGCCCATCCGCACCAGATTCCCATCATAGGGGACGCCGTCAAAGCTGGCAGAAACCTTCACTCGGCCCTTGCCGAACACCGCCCGCACATCCAGGGGAATTTCTACATAGGCTCCGTCGATGTCCGGGACCTTTTGAATAACGGCATCAAACTCATAGCGCTCAGGATTCATCCAGCATGGCCTCCATGTCCTGCCGGGTGTCCACGTCCTGAAGCTCCCGGGCCGGCACGTCCAGAAGAAGCAGATCTTCCTCGTGGCGGCGGATGACCGCGTTGCCGCCAAGGTCCTCCCGCAGCTCCAGAAGCTCCGGGAACAGCCGTGCGGGGAAGACACAGGGGTTTCCGCGGACGCCGCCGTGAGCCAGGGCTGCCAGCTTCTCCGGCTGAGACTTCCACAGGCAGATGAGAGCTGCCACACTCTCCCGCCGCAGCAGCGGTTGGTCGGAGACCAGGAACACCACTCCGTCGCAGTCCCGCAGACCGGTGAGCCCTAGGGCAATGGTGTGGCTGATTCCATACTCCGGGTGGTCGTTGCACACTGCAGCGAAATGAAACTCTTTTGCAAGGCGCATCACCTCTGGATACTGTGTGACCACGGTAACGGCATCCAGATGCTCCGTGGGGACTGCTTCCAGGGCGCGCAGGATCAGGCTCCTGCCCCGGAGCTGTGCTGAAAGCTTGTTGTCCCCGAATCGGCTGGCATTTCCCGCCGCCATCACCACGCATCCAAGCCTGGGTGCTTTGATCTCTTCCATGTTTTGCCCCTCAATCGTGTATTTGTCAGTAGTATATCCGCTTTTTCCACGGCAAGTCAAGAATTCAGCTTCAAGGAGGAGTGCCCTATGAGCAAAAGCGTCGGCAAAAGCCTGAAACGGGTGGATGCCTATGACAAGGCCACAGGCCGCGCCAAATATACCGACGACCTCTGCGGCCGGGAGGCGCTGATCGTCAAGATCTGTCATTCCACTATCGCCCACGGCTTTGTCAAACGGATTGACACCGCCGCAGCGGAGCGGATTCCCGGGGTGGTGCGAGTGCTGACCTGCTTCGACGTGCCAGAGTTCCCCTTTCCCACGGCGGGTCATCCCTGGTCTACGGACCCCGCCCATCAGGACGTGGCGGACCGGCTGCTCTTAAACCGCCATGTCCGCTATTATGGGGATGAGGTGGCCGTGGTGATCGCGGAGGACGAGGTGGCTGCGGCCCAGGGCGTCCGGGCGCTGGAGGTGGAGTACGAGGAGCTGCCCTTCGTCCTGGACCCACAAAAGGCTATGGAGGGCGAGGCACCCCAAATCCACGAGGAATTTCCAGGCAACATCCTTAAGCACACGGATATCCGCCGGGGAGATTACCAGACAGCCATTCAGGAGCCGGACCTTGTGAAGGTGGAGGGCTGGTACGACACCCCCACGGTCCAACACTGCCACATTGAAAATCACGGCTGCTTTGCCTATGAGGAGGCGGGGCGGGTCGTAGTGGTGACCTCCACCCAGATTCCCCATATTGTCCGCCGGGTGGTGGGGCAGGCCCTGGGAATTCCCTGGGGCAGGGTCCGGGTGATCAAGCCTTACATCGGCGGAGGATTTGGAAACAAGCAGGACGCGCTGTACGAACCGCTTTGCGCCTGGTGCTGCACTCAGGTGGGCGGGCGTCTCGTGAAGCTGGAGTGCAGTCGGGAGGAGACCTTCATCTCCAACCGGGTCCGCCACGCCATCCGCACCCATATCATCTCCTGGGTCCGGCCGGACGGCACTCTGGCGGCCCGGAAGTTCGAGGCGTTTTCCAACCAGGGGGCATACGCCTCCCACGGCCACGGCGTGGTGGCGAAGGGTATGGGGGCCTTTCCCCAGCTCTATCCCTGCGACAACCTGGAGTGCGACTGCTGGTCCGTGTTCACAAACCTGCCCGCCGCCGGCGCCATGCGGGGCTACGGCATTCCCCAGGCCATGTTCGCCGGGGAGTGCCACATTGACGATATCTGCGCGGCCATCGGTATGACGCCGCTGGAGTTCCGCCGCAAAAACCTGATGCCCGTGGGGTATCAGGACGGCTTTTCCAAGAACGAGAACTATTTCGACACCTTCAACCAGTGTATGGACCGGGGGATGGCGGCCATCGACTATCAGCGCAAATACCAGCTCTACCAAAACCAGACCGGCCCCGTCCGCCGGGGCGTGGGGATGGCGGTGTTCTGGTACAATACCGCTGTGTGGCCCATCTCGCTGGAGTCCTCCTCCTGCCGGATGGTGCTGAATCAGGACGGATCGCTGCAGTTCCAGACCGGCGAGACGGAGATTGGCCAGGGCTGTGATACCGCCTATACCCAGATGGTGGCGGAGGCGGTGGGAGTTCCGGTGGAGAGCGTCCACGTGGTCTCCACCCAGGACACGGATGTGACGCCCTTTGGAACAGGGGCCTACGCCTCCCGACAGACCTATATCGGCGGCTTTTCCATTATGCAGACAGCCCAGGCCCTGCGGGAGCGGATTTTGCAGGTGGCCCATGAGCAAACCCGGATGCCGGTGAGCAACCTGGATCTGGTGGACGGGCGGATCGTCCGCAAGTCCGACGGCCGGGAGCTCAAATCCCTGGGAGACCTGGCAACGGAGAGCCTTTACTCCCTGGAGAGAAGCCAGCACATCACCGCCGAGACCACGGCCCAGATCAAGTCCAACGCATACTCCTTTGGGTGCACCTTTGCCGAGGTGGAGGTGGACATTCCCATGTGCAAGGTAAAGCTGGTGCAGATGGTCAACGTCCACGACTGCGGCCGCCTCATCAACCCCGCCCTGGCGGAGGCCCAGGTCCACGGGGGTATGTCCATGGCCATCGGCTATGGCCTGAGCGAGGAACTGAAATTTGACGAAAAGACCGGTAGGCCCCTGAACGGCAACCTGCTGGACTACAAGCTCTCCACCTGCATGGACCACCCAACGCTGCAGGCGGCGTTTGTAGAGAACCCAGAGCCCACCTCGCCCTTTGGCACCAAGGCCCTGGGAGAGCCGCCGGCCTGCTCCGGCGCGCCGGCCATCCGCAACGCGATTTTCAACGCCACTGGTGTGGCCTTTGACCGCTGCCCCATCACACCCCACGTGCTCTATCAGAAATTCAAGGAGAGCGGACTGTTGAAGGAGGAAAGCCATGTATGACATGAAAGCCCTGTATCAGGCAACGAGCGTGGCCGACGCCGTGGCGCTGCGCCTCGCTCATCCGGAGGCCCAGATCATTGCCGGCGGGTCCGACGTGCTGGTGCAGATGCGGGAGGGAAAGCGGGCTGGTGCGGAGCTCATCTCCATCTACGGTCTGGATGAGCTCCGGGGCGTTTCCCTGGAGGCGGATGGGACGCTGCGCATCGGCTCCCTCACCAGCTTTTCCCACATCACCCAGGACCCGCTGATCCAGAAATACGTCAACGTCCTGGGGGATGCTGTGGACCAGGTGGGCGGCCCGCAAATCCGCAATATCGGCACCATCGGCGGCAACACCTGCAACGGCGTCACGTCGGCGGACTCGGCCTCTACGCTGCTGGCCTATAACGCCGTGGTAGAGATGACTGGACCGGAGGGGCGGAGACTGGCGCCCATCCGAGAGTTCTACATTCGGGCGGGACAGGTGGACATCCGGGCAGGAGAGCTGCAGACCGCAATTTTAATTCAAAAAGACGACTATACGGATACATTCGGACATTATATCAAATATGCCATGCGGAACGCCATGGACATCGCCACTCTGGGCACCTCTGTGAATGTGCGCCTTTCCGCCGACAAGCGGACGGTGGAGCGGGCGCGGGTGGCCTTTGGCGTGGCGGGGCCGGTGCCTATGCGGGCGGAGAGCGCGGAGGCAGTAGCCGCAGGCGGGTCTGTGGGTATGGATCTAGCGGAGGCGTTCGCTCAGGCCGTGCGGGAGGATATCCACCCCCGGGACTCCTGGCGGGCGGCCAAGGATTTCCGGATGCACATCGCGGTGGAGAGCGCCAAGCGGGCGTTTGTGGAGGCCGTGCGTCTGGCGGGAGGTGCACTGTGATGGAGAACAGGCAGTATGAGACCATACATTTCAATCTGAACGGTCGGGACGTGGAGCGGACGGTGGATGTCCGGGCCTCCCTGACGGACCTGCTCCGGAACGACTTCCGGATGACCAGCGTGAAAAAGGGCTGTGAGGTGGGGGAATGCGGCGCCTGCACGGTCCTCATCGACGGGGAGGCATTCAACTCCTGTATTTATCTCGCGGTGTGGGCGGAAGGAAAGCACGTCCGCACGCTGGAGAGCCTGCTGGGGCCCAACGGCGAGCTGAGCGACATCCAGCAGGCGTTTGTGGAGGAGGCCGCTATCCAGTGCGGCTTCTGCACCCCCGGTGTGATCCTGACGGCGGTGGAGATTCTGGAGAGCGGGCGAGAGTACACCGACGACGAGCTGAGAAAGCTCCTCTCTGGTCACCTGTGCCGCTGCACCGGGTATGAGAACATTCTCCGGGCAGTGAAAAAGACCATGTACCGGCGGCTTGGCAAAGAGCCTGCGGAACAAAGAGAACGATGAGGGGAACGGTATGAAAGAGAACCAGGTGAGAAGCTGCATCGACTGCGGAAGCAAGAGCTGTGAGCGAATGGACGGGGCAAACCCACCTTTCTGCCTGACCACGGGGTTGGACCAGGAGGTGTTGGAAGAGGCGATGCTCCTCTACACAGAGGACGACTGGAACGCCCAGGCCACCAAAGCGGCCGCCGAGGTAGAGGCGGAGTACTACTGCGAGATGACCAGGGTGGAGGAGATCATGGAGTTTGCCCGGCGGCTTGGCGCCAAACGGATTGGCATTGCCACCTGCATTGGGCTTTTGACAGAGGCGCGAACCGCGGCGCGAATTTTCCGTAGGGCAGGGTTTGAGGTCTACGGCGTGGCCTGCAAGGTGGGCGCGCAGCCCAAGACTGCGGTGGGAATTCCGGAGGCCTGTGAGAAGGTGGGGAAGAATATGTGCAACCCCATTTTGCAGGCCAAACTCCTGAACCGGGCCAAGACGGATTTAAATGTGGTAATCGGTCTTTGCGTGGGGCACGACTCCTTATTTTATAAGTACGCGGAGGCTCTGACTACCACCCTGGTAACGAAGGACCGGGTGCTGGGGCACAATCCGGCGGCGGCGCTGTACCAGGCGGACTCCTATTACCATAAAAGGCTATTGGGCGAGTGAGCGGGGAGCCGCCCTGTTCAGTACTTTTTATTTGACGCATCCCCCTTTTTCGTGGTATGATAAAGATACCAAGAGAGGAGGAATCCTTATGAAAACCATTATCACCATTGGCCGGCAGTTTGGCAGCGGCGGCAAGGAAGTGGGCATCCGCGTGGCCAAGGAGCTGGGTATTCCGTTTTACGATAAGGAGCTTTTGCAGGAGGCCGCCAAGAAAAGCGGTCTGTGCGAAAAAATCTTCGAAAATTTTGACGAGCGGCCCAAGAGCCTGCTCTACTCCATCGCCATGGATTCCTATATGTTTTCTCTGCCGGGTGCCGGTGCTGGAGATTCTCTGGAGCAGCAGGTATATCTTGCTACCTTTGATACCATCCGGCACATCGCAGAGCAGGGGCCTTGTGTGATCATCGGCCGCTGTGCGGACTATGCCCTGGCGGAGAATCCCAACCACCTGAGCCTGTTTATTCACGCACCCATGGAGGCCCGCATCCAGCGGGTGGCCAGGCGGCAGAAGCTGACACCGGAGGAGGCCCGTAAGACTATCATAAAAACCGACAAGCGGAGAGCCTCTTACTATGAGTATTACTCCTCCAAAAAGTGGGGGGCAGTGGACAGCTATGATTTCTGTCTGGATTCCAGCTACCTGGGGCTAAGTGGCACTGTGGAGCTGATCCGCGCTATGGTGGAGCACAAGGAGCATCCAATTCCAAGCCCCACGGAGATTGACCCTACAGAGCAGGTGTAATAGCAATCAGGAATCCCCTCCTCCATTTTCCATGGAGGAGGGGATTTTGGTGCGTTGGTGTGAAAGATTGCCGCTCTAAAGAGGCGGAGAAACATCCGGAAGTCCGTCGAAATGGACCTGGAACCGCTCCTGGGCAAAGGCGTGGACCTCGGAGACGTAAGATTGGTAGGCAGCCAGCAGCTGCTGGGCCTCCGGCGTCAGCTTGGCGCCTCCTCCATGGCTTCCACCAACGGTGGATAAAAGCAGCTTGCAGCCAAAGACCCCCTCTGCTGTGCGGATAATGCGCCAGGCCTTGGAGTAGGCCATGCCCATAGAGGCCGCCGCCGCCCGCAAAGAGCGGTGAACCACCACCCGCTCCAGAAGTGTGGCGATGCCTGGGCCAAAGCAGCGCTGGTCATCATCGCTGTAAAGGCGCAGGGTCAATTTTAAATGTAGCTCATGCCGTGCCATCAGGCGCCTCCCTTGTCTCTACAAGATGGAACTGGCCGTCAGTGACCTGATAGACCTCAAGCAGGGACTTGCCATCGCGGATCTGCGTCACTTCCCGCCGCACCAGCGCCAGCTCGCCAAAATCGACATAGCGGTATATATTCGTTTGGTAAAAGCCGCCCTCCGGACCATCGCCTCCAAAACTCTTGACTGTGGCGCGGATTTCCTGGGACTCCGGGTCTGCCTCGGCTCCCTGAAGAATGAAGGCGAATTGATAGCGCTGCGTCTCTTGATCCCACAGCCAGTAGTAGTGAGGAATCGTATTGTTAGGAGACCAGCCGAACAGATCCAGATCGTCATATCCGTCAAAATTCATATCGTGGATAGTCATGGCCTCCTCCACGGACCAGCAGGAAGTGTAGCCGGCCTCAATGCCATCTATGCCGCCTGCTTCAATGGCATCCTGAACGGAAAGGGTCTGGAGCAGGGACTCTCCATCGTAGACCCGGACCTCCCGGACACCCCATTCGTCCAGGTCCGTTCGCTGCTTGCCGATGGCCTGCAACGTCAGAGTCCGGCCTTCGTCCACGGTGGCCGATAAGGTGGAGAGGATATGATCCTCTTTCTCACTAGAGGAAACAAGTGCATCGGGAGCGGAGGATTCCACCTGCTTCTGAGCAGAGCCATCCGCACCGCAGCCAGAGAGCGTCCACAGAAGCAGCAGTAAAAGTGCCTCCTGTCGAAAGGGCTTCATAGACATCTCCTCCAAACGAGAATTCACCTTTATTATAACATGTAGCTTTGGATTTGCAAACGGTTTAAAGTGTGATATAATCCATGTGAAATCGAATTCCCTAGGGAAGACGGGGGAGAGGAGGACGTATGGAGAAAGTCAGACTGGGGCGTACGGAGCTGTATGTGACAAAAACATCCTTTGGTGCACTGCCGATTCAGCGCATTTCCAAAACTGACGCGGTCAGGCTGGTTCGACAGGCGTATGAGGCGGGCATCAACTATTTTGATACCGCTAATATGTATACGGACAGTGAGGAAAAGCTGGGAGCGGCCCTGCACGATGTGCGGCAGCATGTGGTGATCTCCACTAAGAGCGGAGCCACGGACAAGAAGACGGCTCTGGAACACATGGAACTGAGCCTACGGCGACTGCGGACGGATTACATTGACCTCTTCCAGTTTCACAATCCAGCGGTTCTGCCGGACATTGACGACCCGAATGGCGCCTTTGCCGCGGCGCTGGAGATGAGGGAAAAGGGCTATATCCGGCATATCGGCATCACGAACCATCGGCTGGCTGTGGCGCGGGAGGCGATTGCATCCGGAAAATTTGAGACGCTACAGTTCCCTTTTTGTTATCTGGCCTCGGATCAGGATTTGGAGCTGGTGCGCCTGTGCAGGGAACACGATATGGGCTTTATCGCCATGAAGGGACTCTCTGGGGGGCTTTTGAACAATGCCGCGGCTTGCTACGCCTTCATGCAGGAATTTGACCACGTGGTGCCGATCTGGGGCATCCAGTACGCCTGGGAACTGGAGCAGTGGGTGGATCTGGCGAAGCGGAATCCCCGCATGACTCCGGAGCTGCAGGAGATCATTGATAAGGACCGGAGGGAGCTGGCGGGGAATTTCTGCCGCTCCTGTGGCTACTGCCTGCCCTGCACAGCAGGAATTGATATTCCCCAGGCCGCACGGATGAGCCAGCTGCTGGGGCGGTCTCCCTACCGGCCCTACATGAGTGATACATGGTATGCCAAGATGCACAAGATTGAGGAGTGCGTGCACTGCGACATTTGCAAATCCCGCTGTCCCTATGGGCTGGACACCCCGGCACTGCTGGAAAGGCAGCTGGCAGAGTACGACGCATTTTATGCGATCCACCACAACGACTAATCGGAGGAAACGATGCTATTTCAAAATCAAGAGACCAAAATACAGCTGGAGATTGCGGGCTATGAGTTTCCGCCGGATGGTGGAGCGCCTGGCAGTGATGACCGGAACTGGCTGGTGATGCGGTGCGCCTGGACCGACGAGGAGGGGGTTCTCCGCAAGGACTCCAACAGCTGCCTTCTGACTTATGAGCTGCGGGAGCTGGCGGCAGGACTGAAGGTTCTTCGGGCAGGGCTGAAGGAGAGCTACCACAGCGACTTTGTGGAGTCCTACTTTCAGTTGGATGCCTGGGCGGAGAAAGAGCATTTCCGAATCTCGGTTTCCTTTGTCCTGCCGAATACTATGGACGGTGACGATACCGCTGAGGTGGAGTGTGTGATGACACAATCGGAGATACGGAAACTGACGGATGAATTGGATGCCCTGTGCATGAAGTACCCGGACCGCGCCTGATTGCAAAAGAGCGCCTGTGGAGTATCCCACAGGCGCTCTTTTGCAATTATTGATTTTTGTTGTAGCTGTCGATGGTGCCGGCCTCGGTCATCTTGGACATGAGGATGTGCTCCACGTCTACGCCCTCCCAGCGGCCATGGAGGAAGCGGTCCTTAATCTTCACCCAGAAGATGATGCCTAGGACGATCCACACGCCCAGGATGATGAAGGATGGGACGCTCAGGAAGCCGGGAGATCCGGGGATGAAGGACAGGATGATGAAGAAAGCGGCCAATACCGTGCCGATGGCACTGATGATGGTCTGGCCCTTCAGACCGTCCTTCTTAGACATGATGGTGGCGGTGGCGCAGGTGTAGGTAAAGCCCACGGCGGCGCCCACGCAGGTCATATCCACAACCCAGGTCAGGACCTGACGGCCAAACCACGGACATACCAGGGAGATAGCCAGCAGGAAGTAGGTGGCCTTGTCAGGAGTGCCGTACTTGGGATGCAGCTCGCCGAAGGTGCTGGGCAGCGCGTCGGCGTAGGACATGGAGTACAGCAGACGGCTGGCGGCCAGATAGAAGGCGTTCATGCCGGAGAGCACGGCGCACAGCATGGCCAGTCCCAGGAACAGCAGGCCCACATAGCCAATGGTGTTCTGCACCGCCTGGCCGGTGGCCCAGTCGGGATTGCCCAGCATCATGGGGCCCCAGGGCTCCACAACGGCGGTGACGAAGACCATGGAGGCATAGATCAGAGCGCCCACCAGGATCGCGCCCACCATCAGGGCCTTGGCGGCCTTGTGGGAGAAGCTGTACTCCTCAGCGGCTTGAGGGATGCAGTCGAAGCCGACGAAGCAGTAGGGGGCGTAGCAGGCCACGGCGATGATACAGGCCAGGCCGCCCTTGCTGACCACCTCGCCGTTGGAAATCTCGGCGAAGAAGGGCTGCATGTTGGAGAAGTCAGGCTTTGCCAACAGAACGCCGATCACGCAGAAGAGCACGGAGCCCACCAGCAGCACGGCCACGGTGGTCTGGAACCAGCCGGCGGACTTGACGCCCTTGACGTTCATGTAGCCCAAGACGATGATGAAGGCGGAGGAGAGGAGCACCTCGCCCAGATACACATCCCAGCCGGCGATGGTGTACATATGACCAAACTGGAACACGCCGGGGAAGATGTACCGGGTGATCATGCCGATGGCAGTGCTGTTCAGGGGAATCAGGGACCAGTAGCCCAGAACGATCATCCAGCCGCAGGCGAAGGCGTGCTTCTTGCCGAAAGACGCGTCCGCGTAGACAAACTCGCCGCCGGAGAGGGGATACTTTTTGATGCAATAGCCATAGCTCAGGGAGATGATGGCCATGACGCAGCCGCCGAGAAGGAGGCCGATGATGGCGCTTGGTCCCGCCTTTGGCAGGAAGTTGGTACCTGGCATGACAAAAGTACCCCATCCAATGATGGCGCCCAATGCCAGTGCCCAGATGTCGATTTTGCGCATGTCCTTTTTAAATGCGCCCTGTTGTTGCGGTTGATGAGACATGAGAACCCCTCCTTAAGTCAAATACGGCTTTGCTTGATAGACAAAACTCCCAAGATATCAGACTTATGCAAAACCACTGAAACACTTATAACACCTGGGTGGAAATTAGTCAAGTTTTTGTTTTGACAATAAAATTTTGATGGACAAATTATTTTTCTGTGTTTTTTCATAGTCAAAAAAACGAAAAGTATTCTGTAAATAGCAAATTTTTTTATTTATGTCCAATTTGTTAAGAAGGGCAAGGCGAGGATTGGAAAAAAGATTTGGTCAAAATAAACAAAAGAGATTTCTGGAATAAAAAAGAGAAGAAACAGGAAGTTTGTCGAACGATGAGAGGTTTACCATTCGCGGTACAATGGATTCATGAAACGCGAATTCCCCTTTTGGAGATTGCTGAAATGAAAAAGTTGGCGGTTTGCACCAGTCTCATCCGAAGCACCGGAGCAGTGAAGCCGCCTGACTGACGGTGGCTTCCGTTCAAAGCCGGACGCAGGTACATACCGCGATGCGCCAACCTGCCCGGAAAAGTAAAATTTCTCCTTGCCAGGGAGGATAAAATCAACTAAAATAAGACAGCGCCACGCCGCGCGGTATATTCAGGAAATACCGGCGGCAGTGCCGGGGAGAATGCCTGGGAGGGGAAAGGATCAACATGTCAAACCGTTTGAAGGGAATTATCATGGCCGCAGGTTCCGCCAGCCTGTGGGGGCTTCTTGGAATTTTTACTCGTGCGCTGAATGCGGCGGAGTATACCAGCTTGGAAATTGCGTATCTGCGTTGTCTGCTCACTGGAGTTGGACTGCTGATTCTCCACGGGATCAAAAATCCGCAGGTGCTGCGGGTTGGAAAGCAAGGTGTTCTCACTTCGATCATATTCGGAGTCCTGACATATACTGCGGGTTTTTTAGGCTATGCCTTTTCCATTGAGCGGATTCCCGTGGCGATGTCGGCGGTACTGTCCTTCATGAGTCCGGTTTGGGTATGCCTCATTGGGCTGGTGGTCTTTCGGGAGCGGGTGCAGCGCAAACAGGTCATTTCCATTGCATTTTGCCTGCTGGGGGCTGTGCTGATTACCAATCTGCTGGGCGTTCAAGAGATGCGGTTTGACATGCTTGGAATGCTGGCTGCCATTTTAAACGGTGTTGGCATTGCGGCGCAGGTGTCAGTTCCGCGCTATTTTTCGGGGCGGTATGAGCGGGATACCATGCTGACCTATGGCTTTTTAGGTGCGTCTGCATTCATGGCGCTGTTTGTGGATCATGGAAAAATCCTTCATAGCTTTGTGGCTCCGGGCGGCCTGAGCGTGATTTTCAATGTGTTGTGTCTTGGTATCCCATGCACGTTGGTGGCCAACACGTGCTTTGTTAAATCCGCCTGCTATGTTAAGCCGACAACGTCTTGCATCCTATCAGCGCTGGAGGTCGTGGTCAGCACCATTGTCGGGTTCCTGCTGTTCCAGGAGAATCTGACAGCGCTGCAGCTGCTGGGCGGTGCTATCATTGTAGCCGCATCCCTTGGCATGGAGCTGCTGGGGCACGCCAATCCCCCGGCCTTGGAGGAGAAAGGGACGGATGCGGGCAATGAAACCGCTGTCAAGCCTCGATAGGGGGACAAGATGGAAGACACTTTGGTGGTTTTGTTGTATATGCGGTATTTAAAATGTCGAACAGCCTCTGTTTTGCACAAAACAGAGGCTGCCTGTCCCTCTTCTTTTTCATGATTTTATAAATTTTCTTTTTTCTTTAAAAAAACAGGTGCAACAGAAAATAGTCTTTGACATATTCCGTTGGATTTTGTATAATTCATACAGACTCGTTTGAAAACAGGCGATTTCTTTTTTTGCTTTTGCCCTTGCAGGGGACTGGTGGGTGTCACCTATTGTGTGTTCCCATATGGATGATCGTTGGAAATAAAGCACAAGAGAGGCTCTTGTGTTTTATATAATTTTTAAAAGGAGAAGATGTTATGAAAAGAAACAAAAAAATTCTTGCGTTTCTGCTTTCGCTGGCACTGACACTTTCCCTTGCCGCCTGTGGAGGCGATTCCGGGAGCTCCGGGGACTCCGGGAGTACGGGAACTAGCAGCGCTGGAGAAGAAGGGAGCGTTCCCGGCGTGAAGAAGGATTTGATTGTTGGCACCGCCGCCGACATCAATCAGCTCAATCCCATGCTGCAAAACGACCAGGCTAACAACAACTGCTTGGTGATGACGCATCAGCGGCTGGTTTCTCTGGATAATGAGACCAATGAGAAAAATCCTCAGCTGGCTACCAGCTGGGAGTGGACCGACGATAACCATCTGGTCTTCCATCTGGTGGAGAATGCGACCTTCAGCACCGGCGAGCCTCTCACCGCTGATGATGTTGTGTTTACCTATGAAATGGCTATGAGCGATGACCCGACTCTGAGCGCCGTTTCCGGCACGCTGGGCTTGGTGGAGTCTGTGGAGGCCCTGGATACTTATACCGTTCAATTCACGACTACCCAGTACAGCAATGAGCTGCTCGACACCCTCATGGGCGTGCCCATGTCCATCCAGTCCAAGGCCGCCTGGGAGGATGAGAGCAACGAGGAGCCCTGGCTGGTGGGCTCCGGCCAGTATGTCTTCTCCGAGTGGAAAGAGGGCGAATATGCCAAGTTCGTCCGCAATGAAAATTACTGGGGAGATGACCCCGGTATGGCTGATGAAATCATCTTCAAGCCCCTGCTGGAGGCATCTCAGCGCGTGATTGCCCTGCAGAACGGTGAGATTGATGTCTGCATTGATCCTCCCGCCACAGAGCTGGAGTATCTGGAAGAGGACGAGAATATCACGGTTCACACCCAGCCCGGAACCCGCCTGTTCTATCTGGGCTTCAACTGTGAGAAGGAACCTTTTAATAATGAAAAGCTGCGGCAGGCTGTTTCCTGCGCCATTGATAAGGATTATATCATTGAGGTGGTCCTGGGCGGTCGCGGCAAGCCCCAGACCTCCATTTTGAACCGCGGCGTGTGGAGCTTCCTGGATGACAATGAAATTGAGGGCTACACCTATGATCTGGATCGGGCCAAGGAGCTGATGGCCGAGGCCGGTTATCCTGACGGCGGCCTGACGGTGAATCTGTATGCAGCCACCGATGATCCGTACAAGACCATTGCACCCATTATTCAGGCCAATCTGCAGCAAATCGGCATTACTGTGAATATCCAGTCCTTCGATCAGGCCACATTGAAGACAGAGTGCCAGGCCGGCAACCAGGATATGTTCCTGTGGCGCTGGAACGTGATCACCCGTCTGGACGAGACCTACCGCGAGCTCTACTACACGGGATATCCCACCAACTATCATCACCTGGCCGATTCCTATGTGGATGAGATGACGGATAAGATCCTGGTGGAGAAGGATGCCGACGTCCGTATGCAGGAAAGCCAGGAGCTGCAGCAGTACATGGCAGAGATCGTTCCTCAGGTTCCGCTGTATGTGCCTGATCTGGTGATTGCCTATAATAAGAATCTCCAGGGCACGTACCTCTTTGGCGGCGGCAACCACGTCTGGTCTCACGCCTACGTTGCGTTGGAGAGCGCTGAATAAGCACTGTGAGCGGGACCGAACAATCAGATATTCGGTCCCGCTCCTGTTTTACGGCGGCCGCTCCCTGTTTCCGCGGCGTTTTTTCTGAAGGAGATATTGGATATGATTCGATACATTATCAAGCGTCTGCTTTTGATGATCCCAACCCTTTTAGTGACCTCCCTGCTGATCTTCTGGGCCATGGATCTGGCCGGAGGTGATCCCGTGCAGCAGATCCTGCCTGAGAACGCAACGGTTGAGCAGCAGGAGGCGCTCCGGGAATCCATGGGCCTGAACGATCCCTTTTTGACCCGCTATTTCCGGTATGTCGGCGGAATTATCACCGGCGACATGGGCACCTCCTGGAAGAGCGGTCTGGATGTTTTTGATACCTTTATGGGCCGGCTGCCGAAGACCCTTCTCTTGGGAGGTACGGCGCTGATTTTTGCCTGCCTGATCTCTATTCCGCTGGGTGTCTATACGGCGATTCACCAAAACTCGTGGAAGGACACCGCCGGCATGGTCTTCGCGCTCTTCGGCGTGTCCATGCCGAACTTCTGGCTAGGTCTGATGTTTATCCTCTTATTTTCACTTAAGCTGGGGTGGCTGCCGTCAGGAGGAACTGGAGGCATTGAGTACTTAATTATGCCCGCCGCCACGGTGGGGCTGAGTCTTGCAGCGCTTTTGACGCGAACCACCCGGAGCGCCATGCTGGATGTAATCCGGCAGGACTATATGACCACGGCAAAAGCAAAGGGCGCGTCCCGCAATCGTGTGATTTATCAGCACGGACTGCGCAACGCTATGATTCCCATTGTCACTGCCATCGGCATGCAGTTCAGCTTTGTGATGACCGGCTCGGTCCTGGCTGAGACGGTGTTTGCTTGGCCTGGAATTGGCCGGCTGATCGTGGATGCGATCAACAAGCGTGATACACCAACCGTTACCGGCTCTATCATCCTCTGCTGTGTGATGATGGCGCTGATCAACCTGGCAACCGATATTGTCTATGCCTTCTGTGATCCCCGCATCAAGGCGCAGTATTCCAATAAGAGGTGATTGCGATGAGAAAAAACATCACAATAGAAGAAGCGGCCCAGGAGGTTCAGGGGCGCTCTCAGGCCCAGGAAACTCTGCGCCGCCTGCTGAAAAATAAGGGCGCCATCATTGGAATGGTGTTCCTGGTTCTCCTGGTGGCTGCAACCATTGCATCCACATTTATTTACGACTATGACACGGATATTGTTGGACTGAGCACTGAAATCTTTCAAGGTCCGTCCTTGGAGCATTGGTTTGGTACGGACCAGACAGGCCGTGATATTTTCGCCCGCGTGATTTACGGCGCGCGCTACTCCCTGGCCATCAGCATTGGCAGCGTTGCCATCGGACTGGTGATCGGCATGATTCTCGGCGCGCTGGCTGGTTTTTATGGCGGTGTCATTGACCAGATCGTGATGCGTTCCAACGATATCCTGTATTCCATTCCTAACATCATGATTGCCGTGGTCATCGTCTCCCTGCTGGGGACCAGCACGGTGAATCTGCTGCTGGCGCTGAGCATCAGCTCCGCCACGGGCTTTACGCGGATTACACGAGCACAGGTCATGACCATTCGGGGGGAGGAATATATTGAGTCCGCCTACGCCATGGGCCTGCCCACCTGGAAAATTATTCTCAAGCACATCATTCCAAACTGCCTGAGCCCGATCATCGTGCAGATCACGCTGCGTATCGGCTCCACCATCATCTCCGCGTCCTCCCTGAGCTTCCTGGGCGTTGGTGTCCCGTCTCCCACGCCGGAGTGGGGCGCTATGCTGTCCGATGGACGCGGCTATATCCGCAGCTCCGGCTGGATGTGCATGTTCCCAGGCTTGGCCATCATGCTGACCGTTCTGGCGCTGAATTTGCTGGGAGACGGCCTGCGGGACGCGCTGGACCCCAAGCTGAAGAAGTAAGAGGTGTGTGATGGCTGATAATGTATTAGAGATTAAAGACCTGGTCGTTCATTATGAGACGGACGACGGCTGTGTGGAGGCGGTCAATGGACTGTCCATTTCCATCGGCAGAGAACGGACGCTGGGGCTGGTGGGTGAAACGGGCGCCGGAAAGACCACCACAGCTCTGAGTATTTTAAATCTGGTGCCCAATCCGCCTGGTGTGATCAAAAGCGGCGAGATTCTGGTGGAGGGGAAAAATGTTCTTCAGATGAGTGAGAAAGAGCTGGAGAGCATGCGCGGCAATGACGTGGCCATGATCTTCCAGGACCCCATGACCGCCCTGAACCCGGTGATGACCGTGGGCAGCCAGATTGCGGAGAGCATTCAGCTCCACCAGAACGTGGATGCGAAGGAGGCCATGGAAAAGGCTAAGGAAATGCTGCGTACGGTAGGAATTTCCGACAGCCGGGCGGGCGACTATCCCCATCAGTTCTCTGGTGGCATGAAGCAGCGGGTGATCATTGCAATTGCGCTGGCCTGCCAGCCGAATCTGCTGATTGCAGATGAGCCCACCACCGCCCTGGACGTGACGATTCAGGCGCAGGTGCTCTCACTGATGAAGGATTTGATTGTCAACAATCACATGTCCATGCTGCTCATTACCCATGACCTGGGAGTTGTGGCTGAAACCTGTGACGATGTGGCCGTGGTCTATGCCGGCCGCATTGTGGAGGTCGGCTCTGCAGACGATGTATTTAACCATACCCGTCACCCTTACACGGAGGGACTCTTTGACTCTTTGCCCAATTTGAGGCAGCGGGGAGAGGAGCTGGTTCCCATTAAAGGCTTGATGCCGGACCCCATGAACCTGCCCCAGGGCTGCACGTTTGCCGAGCGCTGCCCCTATGCAACGGAAGCCTGCCGGGAGAATATTCCGGAGCTGCGCCATGTGGAGGGAAGCCACTACGTGGCCTGTGATGCGTATCGCGATCCAAGTTTCCGCTTGAGGAGGAATCAAAATGGCTGATGAGAAGAAGATCATTCTGGAGGTCCAGAATCTGACCAAATATTTTGATACCCCCAAGGGCAAGCTCCACGCCGTGGATGGCGTCAGCTTTCAGATTGAAGAGGGCAAGACGCTGGGCGTTGTGGGTGAGAGCGGCTGCGGCAAGTCCACGACTGGCCGCACACTGCTGAAGCTGACGGAGCCCACCTCCGGCAAGATTATCTTTGATGGGGAGGATATCACACGTTATAACCGCAGCAGAATGCGGGCCCTGCGCACAAAGATGCAGATGATTTTCCAGGACCCGTTTTCCTCTCTGGACCCCCGGCAGAGCATTATGCAGCTGATCAGCGAGCCCATCAAGGAGCACAAGCTGTTGAGCCGCAAGGAGGAGATCGAAAAACGGACGCTGGAGCTGATGGACATCGTGGGCCTTGCCCGACGCTTTGTCAACTCCTACCCCCATGAGCTGGACGGCGGCCGCCGCCAGCGGATTGGCATCGCCCGGGCTCTGGCCGTGAATCCCAAGCTGATTGTGTGTGACGAGCCGGTTTCCGCCTTGGATGTGTCCATTCAGGCACAGATTCTGAACCTGCTGAAGCAACTGCAGCGCGACATGGGACTGACCTATGTCTTTATTACACATGATTTGAGCGTGGTGAAATATTTTTCGGACGACATCGCTGTCATGTACCTGGGACAGATGGTGGAAAAGGCACCTTCGGATGAGATTTTTGCAAACCCGGCTCATCCGTATACGCAGTCCCTGCTCTCCGCCATCCCCTTGCCCATCGTGGGTAAGGAGAAGCCGGAGCGCAAGCTCATCAAGGGCGAGGTCACATCGCCGGTCAATCTGCCGGATCAGTGCCGTTTTCTCAAGCGCTGCGACGCCTGTATGGAGGACTGCGCCCACCGGCCCAATCCGCAGCTGACAGAGATTTCACCAGACCACTTTGTGGCTTGCCACATGGTGGCTGACAAGTATGGAGCATAAAACCTGGCAAGGAGGTTGTATTTGATATATGTATAATTCCATTTCTATGACCCGTATGGCGTCTTCCATTGCCTATGCGATGGGAGCAGAAGCGCCGCGGCAGGCAGATCCAGCCATTCCTCTTGTCACCGATATGGTGGACGAAGTTTTAAACGGCGGGAAAGCGGACCGGGTTCTCATTTATAATCCCGACTGCATTGGACTTTGGATGTATCAGAAGTATACGGAGGACCTGGCCCCGGTGCTGCACGCAACACAGCTGGCTCTGCCGATTGCCACAGTGGCCCCCTCCTGGACGCCGGTGTGCTTTGGTTCTATGTACACAGGTGTTTCGCCTGACGTACATGGGATCAAAGGTTATGTCAAACCGGTGATCACCGTGGACTCCCTGTTTGACTCTCTGCCCCGCAGCGGCAAAAAGGTGGCACTTGTGACGGTGGCGAAGTCCAGCATGGCCATGGTCTATTTGAACCGTGAGATTGACTATTATATTGAGGAATACGACGACGCTGTGACGGAGAAGGCACTGGAGCTGATTCAAAAGGATCAGTATGACCTGATTGTGGTCTATAACCAGGAGTACGACGATATGATCCACCGTACGCAGCCGGAATCCCCAGAGGCTATGGCGGCTTTCCACCATCATATTGATGCCTTTGACAGGCTGACCAAATGCGTGAAGGCAAACTGGGCGGACCACGACACCATGGTGGTCTGGGCCTCGGATCATGGCAACCATATGAACGACCAAGACCATGGAGCCCATGGCGAGGACTGCCCGCGGGATATCAATGTCATGCATTACTATGGAATCTATCCCAAGAAGCATCCGTAACAAAGACGAGCGTCCGGCGCACCGTGTGTGCGCCGGACGTCCTTAAAAAGAAATGGAGGGGTCGCATGACGGGAGAGACCGTCTATACGCTGGAGAACCTGACGGACTTTTATCGGATTGCCGCGATGCGAATGGGTGCCCGCCGCTATCAAATCATTCGCATGTTGTATTTGCTGGGCGGAGCGGCGCTTATTTTGATTGGGGCATATGAAGGGCTGGATGTCCTTGGCGGGAATGGAGACGCGGTTGTGATTCTCCTGGCTGTGATCGGACTGTATCTTGGCATTCAACTGCTCCAGACCGGCTGTAGATTTTATGCTTGCTTTGCGGCCCGCGCGCTAAAGAGCATTCCAGAGGATGCCCGCCGCTGCTATTTCTCCTTTGAAGAGGAGCAGCTTGTCATCAGCAACCGGATGAAATCCACGAGCTACCCCTATGAGCAGTTTGGCGTGATTTATGAGACTGCCGAGAGGTTCTATTTTTATATCAACGCATACAATGGATATATTCTGGAAAAGAGTGGGATTCGAAACGGGTCAGCAGACCAGCTGCGGGAGTTTTTGAACAGCAGGCGGGAGGATGCCGTGGAAACCATAGAGCTCTCTTGAAGGAGAGCATAGGATGATTCGAAAGGGGGAGCGATGCTTTATGGAGAGTAGACCGTATGTGGCATGGGACGTGATGAATCGCTTTTTGATTGATGCGTTTAAGGGATATGGCGTTCCAGAAGAGGATGCAAAAATCTGTGCTGACGTGCTGCTGGAGTCTGACCGCCGGGGGATAGAGAGCCACGGCTGCAACCGGTTCAAGCCGATCTATATTGACCGGATTGTGAAGGGGACCTTGAAGCCTGTCACAGAGATTGAGGTATTGAAGGACACCCCGACGACGTTGGTCTATGACGCCCACGACGGCATGGGGATGGTGGCGTCCTATCGCATGATGGAGGCGCTGATTGAAAAGGCTAAAAAATATGGGATGGCCGGCGGCGCGATCCGGAACTCCACCCATTATGGCATAGCAGGATACTGGACTACCATGGCGACCAAGGCAGGCATGATCGGCGTCACCGGAACGAATGCCCGGCCTTCCATTGCGCCGACTTTTGGCGTGGAGAATATGATGGGGACGAACCCCTTGACTTGGGCAATTCCGACAGATGAGGAGTTTCCCTTCTGTATCGACTGTGCCACCTCCGTTGTTCAGCGGGGCAAGATCGAGTATTACGCTCGGGAGGGAAAAGACACGCCCGCCGGCATGGTGATCTCTCATGATGGCAGTTCTATGACGGACTCCAGCGCCATTTTAAAGGCACTGGTGGACGGGACCGCCGCATTGACACCCTTGGGCGGTGCGGGTGATGAGATGTGTGGTTACAAGGGGTACGGCTATGCCGCAGTGGTGGAAATCCTGTCCGCCGCCCTGACTGGAGGACCTTTCATGAAGGCGCTCACCGGTGTGGATCAGAATGGAAATCCTCAGATGTACCACCTAGGACACTTCTTCTTTGTGATCAATCCAGAGTTCTTTATGGGACTGGATACCTGTAAAAAGACTGCGGGGGACATTTGCCGTGCGCTGCGCGCCTCGGAAAAAGCGCCGGGTCATGACCGCATTTACACTGCCGGAGAGAAGGAGTGGCTGGCGTGGTGTGAGCGCAAAGACAAGGGCGTTCCCATCGGCGAGGCGGTCCAAAGGGAGATGATTGCGGTCCGGGACCAGCTGAAACTACCCTATCATTTTGATTTCGAGGCCGCCATCTGAATGCCATTGGTGGCTGTTTCAGTAGGGGCGGTCGCATGTACCGCAGCGGTCAAAAAATTCATTAGCAGGGGGCGGTGATGATACCGCCCCTTGCCGGTCGTCCGATTTTCTTGCCGGAGGCCGATTGCTGCGGGGCCGCTTCGAAATCGCGGCTGGAAGCCGTGGCATGTCAAGGCCGTGGAGACGGTCTAAAATCGTAAGGGTGGTGAGATTTGTGATCAAGGCATTGGACTACCTGCGGGAATTAAATATCCTCTCTCTGGCGCTGCGTCTGCTGCTGGCCATGCTGTTGGGAGGCGCGATTGGCTTTGAGCGGGGCCGCAAGGGACGGGCTGCGGGGTTTCGGACCTATATGCTGGTGTGCCTCGGAGCCACCTTGACGGGTATTTTGAGCCAATATCTGTTTGTGATGGTTTCCACCAGTTGGGCGGACGTGGCCGCAGAGGTTGGACGAAAGGTAGATGTCAGCCGCTTTGGTGCCAAGGCCATCGGTGGAGTAGGTTTCCTGGGGGCCGGCACCATCCTCATCACAGGGCGGCAAAAGGTACAGGGGCTTACCACGGCTGCCGGCCTCTGGGCTTCAGCCTGTATGGGACTGGCGATTGGTGCCGGATTTTATGAGTGTGTTGTTATCGCATTTATCTTGATTTTTTTGTGCATGCGATTCCTGCCGGTTCTGGAGCGGATTGCGGTGGAGAATGCGCGGAATATGAATTTTTATGTAGAGTTTTCCTCTCTGGAGGATGTCAGCGATATTATTAACTGCATCAAGGCGCAAGGGGCCCAGATTTATGGGGTGGAAATTGACCATGGCAAACCGGAGCATATAGAACGGCCAAGCGCGGTGTTTTCCATCCGGCTCAATCAGAAAATCCACCATGAGCAGGTCCTGGCTTCCATAGCGGAGCTGGAGACCGTTATTACATTGGATGAGATATAAGGGAGGGGATGCCGTATGTTATCAATTTTCGATGGCCTTCGGGATGTAACGGTGGTCTCCATTACTCTGCGTCTGGTGCTGGCGATGATCTGTGGAGGCATTGTGGGAATGGAGCGGGAATACAAACGGAGGTCTGCTGGCTTCCGGACCCATATCCTGATTTGCCTGGGCGCGGCCATGACCACAATGACCAGCCAGCATCTGTTTTTGAATATGCACTACTATCTGGATATGGCGCGTATGGGAGGCAGTGTGGTGGCGGGCATCGGCTTTATCGGCGCCGGAACCATTATTGTCACACAGCATCAGCGGGTAAAGGGCCTTACCACTGCGGCGGGACTGTGGACAGTGGCAATCGTGGGATTGGCCCTGGGCGCCGGATTTTACGAGGGCGGAATCCTCGCCACAGTGCTGGTACTCTTAGCGGAAATGCTCTTTGCAAAGCTGGAGTACCGGACTATGATGTATGCTCCGGAAATCAACCTATCCATTGAATACAGGAATAAAGATGCCCTGGATAAGCTTCTAAAGCTGTATCAGGAGTGTGACCTGAAGGTTTTGAATATGGAGATCATTCGCTCTGTCCGCAGTGAAACGCACAATGCCTGTGCGATCTTCTCCCTACGGCTGCCCAGAAAATCTATCGTGGAGGATATCCTCACGGAAATTAACCAAGTTGATGGAATCCTGGCTGTAGAAGAGCTATGAGGCCTCCGCCGAAGATCAAAAAGTGCTCCCCTCAAGCCGCAGCGCGTTTGCCGCGCGGCATGAGGGGAGCAATAATTTGTTGCGATGAAAGGCTCAGATGAGGCCTTGGGCCAGCATCACATCGGCTACTTTCTTAAAGCCGGCGATATTGGCGCCCACAACCAAGTCGCCCGGTACGCCACACTCAACGGAGGCATTGTATGCATTATGGAAAATGGTGGTCATAATATCCTTTAGGCGGCGGTCGACTTCTTCAAAGGGCCAGGCGTAACGCATGCTGTTCTGGCTCATTTCCAAGCCGCTGGTGGCCACACCGCCGGCATTGGCGGCCTTGGCGGGCGCAAAGAGCAGTCCTGCCTCCTGGAAGACCCGGATAGCCTCCGGACGGCAGGGCATGTTAGCGCCCTCAGCCACTGCAATGGCTCCATTTTTCACAATGGTCTTGGCAATTTCCTCGTCGATTTCGTTTTGTGTGGCGCAGGGCAAGGCTACATCACAAGGGACATTCCAAATACCACGAAAGCCCTCGGTATAGGTGCTGCCTGGGACTGCGTCTACATACTCCTTGATACGGCCGCGGCGCCCAAGCTTGATATCTTTTACGACATCCAGGTTCACACCGTTGGGATCATGAATATAGCCGTTGGAATCGCTGAGAGCAACCACTTTGCCGCCAAGCTGGGCAGCTTTCTCCGTAGCAAAGATGGCCACGTTACCAGAGCCGGAGATCACTACCGTTTTGCCATCAAAGCTCTCGCCCTTCATGGCTTTGAGCATTTCCGCCGTCAGATAGCAAAGGCCGTAGCCGGTTGCCTCCGTCCGAACCAGAGAGCCGCCAAAGGACAGGCCCTTCCCGGTGAGGACACCGGCATCATAGCTGCCCCGGATGCGGCGGTACTGGCCGAACATATAGCCGATCTCACGCCCCCCCACGCCGATGTCACCGGCAGGGACATCCACGAACTGGCCAATGTGACGGTTCAACTCCGTCATGAAGCTCTGACAAAAACGCATCACCTCAGCGTCACTCTTACCTTTGGGATCAAAGTCCGCACCGCCTTTGGCACCGCCCATGGGAAGACCGGTTAAGCTGTTTTTCAAAATCTGCTCGAAGCCCAAAAACTTGAGGATGGACAGGTTTACCGTGGGGTGGAAGCGCAGACCGCCTTTATAGGGGCCGATGGCGGAACTGAACTGAATCCGATAACCCCGGTTCACGTGGACTTGACCATTGTCGTCCACCCAGGGCACGCGGAAGGAAATCATCCGCTCCGGCTCCACAAAGGTCTCGATGATCCCGTGCTTTTCATATTCCGGATGCTGGTCCACGATCAGGTCCAGGCTTTCCAAAACCTCCAGGACTGCCTGATGAAACTCGCGCTGATCAGGATCGCGGGTGACCACCTGTGTATATACGTGCTGCAGATATTCGCTTTTTAACATATCCTGTGCCCCCTCTGTAATATGAGACTGTATGAAAGCAGAAACCTTCATATAACCTTTCTGTATATAGCATATAAGAAAAAGCGGCTTTCATACAAGATTGAAATTTCCTAAATTATAATCGGATGAAAGAAACGTTTTCTGTAAAATTTACAAAAAAACCGGCACTTTTTCCGTGGGTGGACAAAAGTGCCGGTCATTGTTTTTGAGTTAAACACCGTGTAGAATCCTTACAGGGGCTCCATGGCCTCACGCAGGCGGTCTGTGATTGCGCCTTCAAAGACGCGGCCTCCGTGAATATGCAGGGTTTCCAGTGCTCCGGCAGCCATGGTACAGGGAACATGATTTCCCATAGATAGATCCAGATCCAAAATAAATTTGGTCTCCTGATCCTGAGGAACATTTTTTACCTGCAGCCGGCCAAATCCGGCGTGGATTTTGGCCCGGGAACTGGAATCCAGCTTTACAAGCATATCACATCCCCAGTTGAGCAGGGTATCCTCACTTTCATCCTGGAGAGGACCCGTGTAAGCCGGGATAAACAACTCTCGCCAAGGGGTTTCCTCCAGACCAAGCTTGGTGCGGGAGAAGATATTGACATACCGCAGGCCAACCCGCTGAAAATAAGCTGGCTTGTAATGCCGGATGAAAGAGGCCAGGGGCTGGTCCAAGTGGCGGGCAAATTCCTCCCAACCAGGATAATAGAGCGTAGAGAGCGCAATGAAATCCTTCGTTAAGTTCAGCTTCCACCGTCCGTCCTCAGAGAGAAAGTGGTAATTGGTGACGGGAGGGGGCGGAGTCTGGCCTCCGACGATGGGCGGTAGGTCCTGGCGCCGGGCATATTGGGGAAAGGCGTCCCGGATATCCTCTTGGAACTCCGCGGGTTCCACCTGGTTGATGGAGAGGATGGAGGGAAACCGCAGCTGACAGATGACTTCGTGGGCCGGACGATTCCGATAAAGGGTTCTGGGGCGATCAGAGAACAGCATGAGACATGCTCCTTTACAAATCAGATGCCATCATTGTAGCCGTTTGAAATAAAAAAGTCAACATGCTCACTTTTATTACAAATAGAAGCGGTGGCAGCCAATAGTCATGTGATAGACGCGGTTGGCATTGATCCAGGTTCCCTGAGACAGAGCGGGAGCGTAAAAGTACAAGGCATTACCCACAACGCTTTCGCCGTCCAACGCACGCTTGGCCGCTTCCACGGACTGTGTGTTTGGAGTCTGGTAAAGAGTCCCATTTGCTACCGGCTCAAACTGCACCGCATGTCTGCGGTCAAAAATAACGCCGGAAACGGTATTGGGAAACTCCTTGCTTTTAACGCGGTTGAGTACCACGTTGCCCACAGCGATCTGGCCCTCCAGAGACTCACCTCGGCTCTCGGCATGGATGATGCGGGAGAGCCAGTATAAATCCTCGGCATCGTAGTCCGCATGGGCGGAGGTCACAGATGCACCCTGAAGATACGGGTCCCACTCCACCTCATTACCAAGGGCCTCGGCCACCAGCCGCAAGGGAACATAAGTGCGCCCATTGCTGAGCGTTACATTGCCGCGCAGGGTCTTTTGATTGATTTGAATGGTATCTTTAGATGGCGTTGCGGTCAGTCGGGTGGAGCCAGAGGATGCGACGGCCGCCTTTTGTGTGCTGTCCCAGTCGACCGTCCAACCGCCCAGGGCATCCAGCAGATACCGGAGAGGGACATATGTAACGCCGCTTTCCAAATAGGAGGTACCAGGTAGTCTGCCGCCATCGACATGTACGGGCACTGTTCTGGCCGCATTGGCGGGCACGGCTAGAGCAGCCGCGGCCAATAGCCCGCAGAGAAATGCTCGTTTCACGAAAAAGATCCTTTCTTTGTTGGTTTCTGTCATATATAGTACAAGAAAACCATAGTCCATGGCAACCCACAAATGATGGAAGGGATGGCAGTGGTCCCCGCTGCACACTGGAAAAAGTCGTCTGGACAAGCTGCCTGGACTCAAACGCATTTTCCCACTCAGGCAGCAATTCAGAGCGTACCAACAAACGTCCAAAGTAATTCTTAGCATACCGATCAACCAGGATACCCGCACTTGATAAAATTTAGAGACCGGACAATTGTCCGGTCTCTGTTCGCTGGGAAAGGAAGAATACTCGGTTATTTTCCACCAGAAGCAGAGTCCTTCAGCAGTACGTCATGGGCACCGCCCTCCACAATGGAGACAGAGGACACCAGCGTCAGCTTGGCCTTCTCCCGCAGCTCCGGGATGGTGAGCGCGCCGCAGTTGCACATGGTGGAGCGCACTTTGGCCAGGGTGGTGGCCATGCCGTCGGAAAGGGAGCCGGCATAGGGCACATAGGAGTCCACACCCTCCTCAAAGGAGAGCTTGGACGCGCCGCCCAAATCATAACGCTGCCAGTTCCGGGCGCGGGCACTGCCCTCGCCCCAGTACTCCTTCATATAGCTGCCGTTGATCAGGACCTTGCTGGTGGGAGACTCGTCAAACCGGGAGAAGTACCGGCCCAACATGCAGAAATCTGCACCCATAGCCAGGGCCAGAGTAATGTGGTAGTCCTGCACAATGCCTCCATCGGCGCAGATGGGCACATAGATGCCGGTCTCCTGGAAGTATTTGTCCCGCTCTTGGGCAACGTCAATGACGGCGGTGGCCTGTCCCCGACCGATGCCCTTTGTCTCCCGGGTGATGCAGATAGAGCCGCCGCCAATGCCGACCTTTACAAAGTCGGCGCCGCAGTCCGCCAAGAAGCGGAAGCCCTCACCATCCACCACGTTGCCAGCGCCCACCTTCACACTCTCACCATAGCGGGAACGAATCCACTCCAGCGTCCGCTTTTGCCACTCGGAATATCCCTCGGAGGAGTCGATTACCAGCACGTCCACACCGGCCTCCACCAGGGCGGGAACCCGCTCGGCATAGTCCCGGGTGTTGATGCCCGCACCCACCATATAGCGTTTTTGGCTATCCAGCAGTTCCAGGGGATTGCCCTTGTGGGCATCGTAATCCTTACGGAACACAAAGCTCACCAGATGTCCGTCTGCTGTCAGGATCGGCAGGGCGTTGAGCTTGTGATCCCAGATGATGTCATTGGCGGCTTTCAGGCTAGTGCCCTCAGGAGCGGAAACGATCTTTTCCGCTGGGGTCATGAATGTTTCCACCTTGGTAGAGGGGTCCATCCGGCTGACCCGGTAGTCCCGGCTTGTGACCAGGCCCAGGAGCTTCCCTGTGCCGGTACCGTCGTCGGTGACGGCCATCGTGGAGTGGCCGGTGCGCTCTTTCAGCGCCAGCACATCCGCTAAGGTGTCTCCCAGACGCAGGTTGGAGTCGCTGAAGACAAAGCCCGCCTTGTAGTTTTTCACACGGCGCACCATGTCAGCCTGGTCCGCAATGGGCTGAGAGACATAAATGAAGGCGATGCCGCCCTCCTTGGCAAGGCCAATACCCATCTGCTCGCCGGAGACGGCCTGCATCACTGCGGAGACCATGGGGACGTTCATGGTCAGGGGGCACTCCTCGCCGCGCTTGAACCGGACTACTGGCGTCTGCAAAGAGACATTGGCGGGGATGCACTCAGAGGAAGAGTATCCCGGGACCAGCAGATATTCGCTGAAGGTTCTGGAGGGTTCATTGAAAAAATATGCCATAAGGCCACCTCATTTCAAAGATATCAGGTCACAGATCCAGCCCCAGGAAGATTGTGTTGTCCATGGGGCTGTCGTTATAGCGGGGAATATCGTGGAAGCCGAGCTTTCGATACAGGCGGACGGCATCCCTCAGACAGGGCATCGTATCAAGGAGCATACGGCGATAACCGATGGTTCGGGCATCAGCGATGATACGGTCCGCCAAGTGCCTTGCGATGTGCCGGCCCCGGCAGGCAGGGCGGACATACAGCCGCTTCATCTCGCAGCATTCCTCATCCAGCTTCCACAGAGCGACGCACCCAGCGGCCCTACGTCCACCTGGGTAAGATACAGCCGCCCGTCTGGAAGGCCGTACTTGGCTGTGAGGTCCCGAAGCTCATCCTCATAGTGCTGAGTGCTCAGTTACAACTGAAAGGACGGCCCCAGTTGAAGCAGCATGTCCGTGTACTCCGAGAAAAGTGCGCGGACTTCATCGGAAAAAGCATAGCCCAACTCCACGGCTTCCATAGGATGCCTCCTCGGTCAGGATTTCAGCTATTATACACGAAAGAAACTGCTTTGTCACCTGTTAAAGGCTGAAATAATCTTTGGCGGACTCAAACAAGCGCAAGTCATAATCGCCAGGGACATTTCTGTATAGACCGGGGCCTACGCGCTCGCTGTGGCCCATCTTGCCGAAGACCCGCCCGTCGGGGCTGGTGATGCCCTCCACAGCCCAGGCGGAGCCGTTGGGATTGCCTTCGATGTCCATGGTGGGCATGCCTGTGAGATCTACATACTGGGTGGCGATCTGACCGTTTTCCGCCAGCCGCTGCAAGAGAGGCTCTGAGCAGAGGAAGCGGCCCTCGCCGTGGGAGATGGGTACGCTGATGATGTCGCCCACCTTTACCCGGCTCAGCCACGGGGAGCGGGTGGAAGCCACCCGCGTTTGGACAATCCGGGACTGATGCCGCCCAATGATGTTGAACGTCAAGGTGGGGCAGGTCTCGTCCGTGTCGATGATCTCGCCATAGGGCACGAGACCCAGCTTGATCAGGGCCTGGAAGCCGTTGCAAATGCCCAGCATCAGCCCATCTCTCTGCTTGAGCAGGTCCATGACGGCGTCGGACACCTGGGGACTGCGGAGGAAGGCGGTGATGAATTTGCCGGAGCCGTCCGGCTCATCGCCGCCGGAGAAGCCGCCGGGGAGGAAAATGATCTGGCTTTCCCGGGCCGCCTGTGCAAACCTGACGGCGGACTCCGCCACACCGGCGGGCGTCTGGTTATTGAGCACCAAAATTTCCGGCGTCAATCCCGCCCGCAGTACGGCCCGGGCGCTGTCATATTCGCAGTTGGTGCCGGGGAACACGGGAATCAGCACCCGGGGACTGGCACAGCCCGTCTTGGGGGCGGCGCGGGTGACGGCGGGGGCGGAGAGCACGGGAACGGCCTCTGCGCCGGCGTCAGCGCGGTTGGGATATACAGCCTCCAAAACGTCCTCGTTCAGCGCCAGCAGCTCGTCAATGGAGGCAGAGTCGGCACCGATGGTGATCACAGGCTCGGCGGTGGTGGCGCCGATACGCTTGGCGCAGGGCAGGTTCACGTCCTCCGTCAGCTCCGCTATGATTTCTCCGCAGAAGGGACGGTACCAGGTGGAGACCGCCGCCGGATCTGCGGAAAAGCCGATCCGGTTGCCGAAGGACATGTTCATCACGGCCTCGGCCACGCTGTGCTCCACTGCCCAGGCGGCCTTTACCCGGCCCTGACAGCACAGGTCATGAAATGACTTCCAGGCGAATTTCCGATGTTCCGGACTGCCGCCGCCGAAGGCATAGACCGGATGGCCCGCCTCCTTGAACTCCGGAGACAGCACCTCGCCTGCACGGATGGGGGCGATGGCGAAGGAGATCAAGGTGGGGGGCACGTCCAGATCGTTGAAGGTGCCGGACATGGAATCTTTGCCGCCGATGGCGGCGGCGCCGTAGTCCAACTGAGCGTCCAGAGCTCCCAGCAGTGCCGCCAGGGGCTTGCCCCAGCGAAGGGGCTCGTCCCGGAGCTTTTCAAAGAACTCCTGGAGGGTGAGATAGGCTTTTCGATAATCCGCGCCGGCTGCCACCAGCTTGGCAAGAGAGGCAGCCACTGCCCGATAGGCGCCCTGGTAGGGGTCTGCGGAGAGCTCTTCCGGATCAAAGCCCCAGGCCATCACGCTGGCCTGCTCCGTCTCCTGACCAGGGAGGACGGGCAGCAAGGCGGCCATGGCTTGGGTGGGGGTGCGCTGCCGTTTGCCGCCGAAGGGCATCAGCACGCTGCCTGCGCCGATGGTGGAGTCAAAGCGCTCGGAGAGTCCACGTTGAGAGGCGGACTCCAGGCTGGCCGCCACTTTGCGGAGGCTCCCCCGGTCGGCAGGGTTGACGAACCCTCGCTGAACGGCAGGGATTTCCGCATCTGCGTGCTTCGTTGCGCCGTTGGTGTTCAGGAAATCCCGACTCAGATCTACGATGGTCTGGCCCCGCCAGCGCATCACCATCCGGGCCGTATCCGTGACGACGGCGACGGGATAAGCCTCCAGATTCTCTGCCTGGGCGGCGGCGATCAAAACCTCCGCGTCCTGGGCCGCCACGACCACCGCCATGCGCTCCTGGGATTCCGAGATAGCCAGCTCGGTGCCGTCCAGCCCGTCGTATTTCTTGCGCACGGCGTCCAGATCAATCTCCAGGCCGTCCGCCAGCTCGCCGATGGCAACGCTGACCCCACCGGCGCCAAAGTCGTTGCAGCGCTTGATGAGGCGGGTGACGTCGCCGTTTCGGAACAGGCGCTGAATCTTCCGCTCCTCCGGAGCGTTGCCCTTTTGGACTTCGCTGGCCATGGTGGAGAGGGATTGGAGGTTATGGCTCTTGGAGGAGCCGGTGGCACCGCCGATGCCGTCCCGGCCGGTACGTCCGCCCAGCAGGATCACCACGTCCCCGGGTGCGGGCTGCTCCCGGCGGACATTTTCCGCCGGGGCCGCGCCCACCACCACACCGCACTCCAGGTGTTTGGCCACATATCCGGGGTGATAGACCTCCGCCACGTGGCCGGTGGCAAGGCCGATCTGGTTGCCGTAGGAGGAATAGCCGGCGGCGGCAGTCTGGGCAATCCTGCGCTGGGGCAGCTTCCCGGGCAGAGTCTTGTCTACCGGGACGCGGGGATCGCCGCAGCCGGTAAGCCGCATGGCCTGATGTACATAGGCCCGCCCGGACAGGGGGTCCCGGATGCACCCGCCGATGCAGGTGGCCGCACCGCCGAAGGGCTCGATCTCCGTGGGGTGGTTATGAGTCTCGTTTTTGAACATCAAAAGCCAGGTCTGAGGTTTGCCGTCCACCTGAGCCTCCACCCGGATGGAACAGGCGTTGATCTCCTCGCTCTCGTCCAGTTCAGGGAGCAGGCCCCGCTTTTTCAGCGTCTTGGCACCGATGGTGGCAATGTCCATCAGGGTCTGGGGGCGAGTTGCGGCTTTTTCCGGACCGTAGACCTCTTCCCGGGCGGCTAAATACCGCTCATAGGCGGCTTGGACCTCCGGATGATCGATCCGCACGTTGTCGATGTGGGTGGAGAAGGTGGTGTGCCGGCAGTGATCGGACCAGTAGGTGTCCACCACCCGCACCTCGGTGAGGGTGGGGTCCCGGCGCTCGGTGTCCCGGAAATAGGCCTGTAGAAATTTGAGGTCCTCCAAGTCCATGGCAAGGCCCAGCTGGTCCAGCAGGGCCGCAAGGCCCGCTTCGTCCAGGCCGGTGAAGCCGGATATGGTCTCCACGGGGGCGGGGGACGCGGCGCTTACGCGCAGCGTATCCGGCAGGTCCAGCGCGGCCTCCCGGCACTCCACAGGGTTGATAAGATAGCGCTTGATCTGGTCCAGCTCTGCCTGAGAGAGACTTCCCATCAGAAGGTATACCTTGGCCGCGCGGACGGCGGGACGTTCCCCCTGGGTCATCAGCTGAATGCATTGAGCAGCGGAGTCTGCCCGCTGGTCAAATTGACCTGGCAGGGGTTCCACGGCAAAGAGGGCGTGGGGATGGCCGGGAACGGCCAGCTCCGCAAAGGCATCGTCCACCTGGGGCTCGGAGAAGATGGTCCGAACTGCCCTCTGGAAAGCGGACTCGTCTAGTCCCTCCACGTCGTAGCGCTGGACCAGCCGCAGCTCCGTCAAGGCGGAAATGCCCAGCAGGGTGCGCAGTTCATGAAGCAGTCCGGCGGCCTCCTGCCGCAGGGACGGTTTTTTCTCTACATAAATGCGACGTACCATTCTCATCCCTCCAGCGCGGCCAGCGCCCGCCGGCCAATGTCATGACGCAGATATTTTCCATCAAATTCCACCGTTTCGGCGGCGGCGTAAGCGTCCGCCAGGGCTTGCCGCAGAGTAGGAGCTGCGGCGGTAACGCCCAGCACCCGCCCACCGCTGGTCACAAGGCCCTGCTCCGTGAGACGGTCTCCTGCGTGGTAGCAGGTGACATTCTCCGGGAACGCAGCGGGGAGGGTGATGGCCTTGCCCTTTTCGTAGGACGCGGGATAGCCGCCGGAGGCCAGAATCACACAGGCGGCGGCGCCGGTGTGCCACTCCACGCTCAGCTCGCCTAGAGTTTCGTTCTCCACTGCCTGCATGATGGTGAGAAGGTCTGTTTTCAGCAGGGGTAGCACCACCTGGGTCTCTGGGTCTCCAAAGCGGCAGTTATACTCAATGACCTTGGGGCCATCTGGCGTCAACATCAGCCCGAAGTAGAGACAGCCCTTGAAGGGGCAGCCCTCTGCCCGCATAGCCGCGAGGGTGGGCAGAAAGATCGTGTCCATGCATATTTGGGCGATTTCCAGCGTGTAATAGGGATTGGGGGCCACAGTGCCCATGCCGCCGGTGTTCAGTCCGGTATCGCCGTCTCCTGCGCGCTTGTGATCCATAGAGGAAACCATAGGGACAATGGCGGTGCCGTCAGTAAAGGCCAGCACGCTCACCTCCGGCCCGGTGAGAAACTCCTCAATGACAATCTCCTTGCCGGAGTCTCCAAAGGCCAGGTCCTCCATCATGGTCTTGACAGCAGCTTCTGCTTCCGAAAGATTCTGGACAATGAGCACGCCCTTGCCCAGGGCCAGGCCGTCGGCCTTGACCACCACAGGGAACGACGAAAGCGCCCGCAGGTATGCCAGCGCCCTTGCCGGGTCGTCAAAGACCTCGTACCGGGCGGTGGGGATGTTGTATTTCTGCATGAGGTTTTTGGCAAAAACTTTACTGGCCTCAATACGGGCGGCCTTGGCTTCTGGGCCGAAGCAGGGGATGCCGGCCTCGTGGAGTCGGTCCACACAGCCCAGGGCCAGGGGATCGTCTGGCGCCACTACGGCGAAGTCCACGGCGTGGGCCCTGGCAAAATCCACAATGGCGCCGATATCCTTGGCCCCGATCTCCGGGACGCACACCGCGTCGGCAGCAATGCCGCCGTTTCCCGGCAGGGCGTAGACCGTCTCTACGGCCGGGTTTTCCTTCACTTTTTTGATGATCGCATGCTCACGGCCTCCGCCGCCAACGACCAGAAGATTCATAGGAAGCACTCCTTCAAATTTGCCGGAGGCAAATAGATTTTAATCATGTTCGCCGCGTCATGTGTGATACCATGACCTGGGTACGCACGCCAGTGGCGCCGTGCGTCACTGGTGTGGGGGGAGGTCAAGAAGGGAGGACAAAGTCCTCCTCCAAAAGAACTCAGTGGTGAAACAGCCGCATCCCTGTAAAACACATGGTCATGCCATACTGATCGGCAGTAGCGATCACATGGTCGTCCCGGATGGAGCCGCCCGGCTCCGCGATGTACTGCACGCCAGACTTCCGGGCCCGCTCCACGTTATCCCCAAAGGGGAAGAACGCATCGGAACCACAGGTGACACCGGAAAGGGTGGAGATCCAGCCTTTCTTCTCCTCTGCCGTCAGAGGTTCGGGCTTCACGGTAAAGGTTTGCTGCCACACGCCCTCAGAGAGAAGGTCGTCACACTCGTCGGAAAGGTAAATGTCAATAGCGTTGTCCCGATCCGGGCGGCGGATACCCTCCACAAACTGCAGGGCCAGCACTTTGGGATGGTGCCGGAGCCACCAGGTGTCCGCTTTGTTTCCGGCGAGGCGGGTGCAGTGGATGCGGCTCTGCTGGCCGGCGCCCACGCCGATGGCCTGCCCGTCCTTGACATAGCACACGGAGTTGGACTGGGTGTACTTCAGCGTGATGAGGGCCACAATCATATCGGTCTTCGCCTGCGGAGGAAGATCTTTGTTGACAGTGACGATGTTTTCGAGCAATGCCTCGCTGATCTTAAAATGATTCCGTCCCTGCTGGAACGTGACGCCGAACACATCCTTATACTCCTGGGGGGCGGGAACGTAGTCCGGGTTCATCTTCACCACATTGTAGTTGCCCTTTTTCTTACTTTTCAGGATTTCCAGGGCCTCGTCGGTGTAGCCGGGGGCGATGATGCCGTCGGAGACCTCACCCAAAAGGTAGCGAGCGGTGGCGGTGTCGCACACGTCAGAGAGGGCTGCCCAGTCGCCGTAGGAGCAAAGCCGGTCCGCACCCCTGGCCCGAATATAGGCGCAGGCGATGGGGCTAAGCGGCTCGTGTTCCTCCACAAAGTAAATCTTCCGGTCTACGTCGCTTAAGGGAGACCCCACAGCGGCGCCGGCCGGAGAGACATGCTTAAAGCTGGTTGCGGCGGGCAGGCCCGTAGCGGACCGCAGCTCCTGAACCAGCTGCCAGGAGTTCAAGGCATCCAGAAAATTGATATACCCAGGGCGGCCGTTGAGCACCGTGATGGGCAGCTCACCGCCCTCCCGCATGAAAATCCGGGAGGGCTTTTGATTAGGGTTGCAGCCGTATTTCAATTCCAGTTCGTTCATGGCGCAGTACCTCCGGTTTCGGAAATTTGTTGACATAATAATTCTACCGCCTGGGGCAGAAGCACCCATTCCGCCTGCTCCATCACCCGGCGCTGCAGAACCTCCGGCGTGTCGCCAGGAAGGACCTCCACCGCCCTTTGCAGCAGGATGGGACCGCCGTCTGGAATTTCATTGACCAGGTGGACGGTGGCGCCTGTGACCTTCACGCCCCGCTGAAGAGCCGCCTCATGAACCCGCAGGCCGTAATACCCCTTCCCGCAGAAGGCGGGAATCAGAGAGGGGTGAACGTTGACAATTCGATTTGCCCAGCGGCGGACAAAGCCCTCAGATAAAATGGAGAGGAAGCCAGCCAGAACAATGACCTCCACGCGGTACGCCGTGAGCTGCTCCGTCAGTGCCGCCTCAAAGCTCTCCTGGGTCAGCTCCGCCCGGGAAACGGCGATTCCCGGCACGCCATGGTTGGCAGCACGGGTCAAGGCGTAGGCAGAAGGGGTGCTGGCGCACACCAGCACGATCTCTCCGTGGGGGATTGCCCCGGCCTCCTGGGCCTTGAGCAGCGCCTCCAGATTCGTGCCGCCGCCGGAGACGAATACCGCCACGCGGACATTTTTCAACATAGATTCACCCGCTCGCCGCCCTCGGTGATCTCGCCAATCACATAGGCACTGCAGTTCTCTGCGGACAGGGAAGAGAGCGCGCGGTCTGCGTCCTCCTTGGAGACGATGACCGTCATGCCGACCCCCATGTTATAGGTGTTGAACATGTCCCGCTCCGGGATGCCGCCCTGGGACTGGAGCAGGCGGAAAATGGCAGGGGTCTGGATAGCAGCCTTGTCAATTTTGGCGCTGAGGTGCTCCGGCAGGCACCGGGGCAGGTTCTCGTAAAAGCCGCCGCCGGTGATGTGGCTGACGCCCTTTACCCGAACGGCCTCCATGCAGCGGAGCATGGGCTTTACATAGATACGGGTGGGGGTGAGCAGGGCCTCACCAAGGGTCTGACCCAGCTCCGCGGAATACATGCCGAGGTCTGTGTGTTCCACATCAAAGACTTTGCGGACCAGGGAGTATCCGTTGGAGTGAATGCCGGAGGAGGGAAGAGCCAGAATGACGTCGCCCGCCTTCATCGTATTGTGATCCAGCACCTTGGCCTTGTCTACAATTCCCACGGAGAAGCCAGCCAGGTCATAGTCCTCCGGGGCCATGGTGCCGGGATGCTCAGCGGTCTCACCGCCGATCAGGGCGCAGCCGGCCTGGACACAGCCCTCTGCCACGCCGGACACCAGGGTGGCCACCTTCTCTGGAATATTTTTTCCAATGGCAATATAGTCCAGGAAAAAGAGGGGCTTGGCGCCGCAGCAGATGATGTCGTTGACGCACATAGCAACACAGTCAATGCCAACGGTATCATGCTTATCCAGAAGCTGCGCGATACGCTGCTTGGTGCCGACACCGTCTGTGCCAGAGACCAACACTGGCTCAGACATACCGGTAAGGTCTGGCGCGAACAGTCCGCCGAAGCCGCCCAGGTCCGATACCACACCGGGGATCACAGTCCGGGCAACATGCTGACTCATCAGTTTTACGCCTTTATAGCCGGCCTCAATATCCACGCCTGCGGCGGCGTAGGATGCGGAATGGGAGTTCTCCATGTTGAAAGCCTCCGATCAATGGTGATGTAGAAACCGGCTGAGAGCCGGTTTGAGAGATTCCGCCCGCCTGGGGGACGCGCTTTGACGTCGTTTTGCGGGAGAAGATCTACTCCTTGCCCGTCCAGCAATAGGTGCAGATTTTGCTCTGATCAATGCCGATGGCCTCCAGAAGTCCATGGATGGACTGGTAGCCCAAAGAGTCAAAGCCCAGCTTTTGACAGATGCTTTTCAGCAGGCACTGGCCCCGTTCCGTGGAGGCGTCGGCGTATTCCTCCAGGTGCTGCTGGCCTTCATCGCCCTCCAGCTCCTGAATGGTGCGGCGGGAGAGCAGCTCCAGGTCATTGTTACTGCGGGAGAAGTTCAGATACTTGCAGCCGTACATAATGGGAGGGCAGGCGGAGCGCATGTGAACCTCCGCCGCGCCGCTCTCATAGAGGAACTCCACGGTCTCCCGCAGCTGCGTGCCCCGCACGATAGAGTCGTCCACAAAGAGGAGCTTTTTCCCCTCGATCAACTCAGGGACGGGAATCTGCTTCATCTTGGCCACCTGGTTGCGGACGTCTTGGTTGACCGGCATGAAGGAGCGGGGCCAGGTGGGAGTATATTTGACAAAGGGACGGGCAAAGGGCTTACCGCTGCGGTTGGCAAAACCGATGGCGTGGGGCACGCCGGAGTCCGGAACGCCCGCTACGAAATCCACCTTGGGAAGGCGCCCCTGAGCTACCTCATCCCGGGCCATGATCTCACCGTTGCGATAGCGCATCACCTCTACATTGACGCCCTCATAGTTGGAGTTGGGATAGCCGTAGTAGGTCCAGAGGAATGCACAGATGCGCATTTCCTCTCCCGCGGGGGAGAGGGACTCGTACCCCTCCGCCGTCAAACGAACGATCTCCCCCGGACCCAGCTCGTAAGCCGTGTGGTAGCCCAGCTTTTGATAGGCGAAGGACTCAAAGGAGACACAGCACCCCTGGTCATTCTGTCCTACCAGTACGGGCAGCCGGCCCAGCTTGTCCCGGGCGGCGATGATGCCGTCTTGTGTCAGCAGGAGGATCGTGGAGGAACCCTGGATGATCTCCTGGGCATAGCGGATGCCCTCCACCAGGGAATCCTTTTGGTTAATGAGGGCAGCTGTCAGCTCCGAGGCGTTGACCTTGCCGCTGCTCTGGGCCATAAACTGATGGCCGTGGTCGGAAAAATACTGCTGCACCAGCTCTTCATCGTTGTTGATAATGCCCACCGTGGTGATGGCATACAGCCCCAGATGAGACCGGACCAGCAGAGGCTGGGGGTCCATGTCAGAGATACAGCCAATCCCGCTGTGGCCGCGGAAGTCGGATAGGTCCCCCTCAAATTTGGTGCGGAAGGGGGTGTTTTCGATGTTGTGGATCTGCCGCTGGAAGCCGCCGGAGGCCTCATCATAGATTGCCATGCCGCCACGGCGGGTGCCCAGATGGGAGTGATAGTCCACGCCGAAGAAAATGTCAAGCACACAGTCCTGTTTGGAGATGGCGCCAAAAAAACCGCCCATTGAAATGACTCCTGATTTGATATTGTCGTTCTTCCGCCCAATTAGGCAAAGAACAGCTGAGAGAGGGTCATGGGGTCCACATACTGACCATCCTTGTAGACCCGCATGTTGCCGGAGGCCACCTCGTCGATGAGCATCACATTGCCCTGAGCATCGTAGCCGAACTCAAACTTGATATCATAGAGCACCATGCCTTTTTCCTTCAGGTCGTCAGCAACAATCTGGGTGATCTTCTGCGTTTCCTCCTTGATGGCGTCATACTGGGCCTCCGTCATCACGCCCAGAGCAACCAAGGCGTCCTTAGTCACCAGGGGATCACCGAGAGCGTCATTTTTAAAGGTAGTCTCCACATAGGCGGGCAGATCTGCGCCTTCGGCAATATACTCTCCATAGCGGCGAATAAAGCTGCCCACGGCCTTGTGGCGGCAGATCACCTCCAACCCGTGGCCGAAAACCTTGGCGGGCTTGACCTCCATAGTGGTTTCTTTCAGGTCGGCGGAAACGTAATGGGTGGGGATGCCAGCGGCATTGATCTTCTCAAAGAAATAGATGGACATGCGCAGGTTCACATCACCCACGCCGTCAATGGTGAGGCCTACGGAATTTTCGCCGGGATCAAAGACGCCGTCCTTGCCGGTGCAGTCATCCTTGAATTTCAGCAGATAGTTGCCGTTATCCAGCGCGTAGACGTTTTTGGTTTTGCCGGTGTAGATGAGTTTCTGAGACATGATCAATTCCTCCTAAAAGATATGCATAGATTGGGCCAACTCCGTCAGGAGTGTGGTTTCTTGATGGATATGTGGACTCAGACAAGCTCGGATTGAAGCTTAGCCTCTTTCACGGCGATCTGTGCGGCCATGTCCACCCGGTCTGCGTCCAGCTTTGCGGCAAGGGCATCGTCGGAGACCGCCAGAATCTGAGCCGCCAGCACTGCGGCGTTTTTGGCACCGCCCACAGCAACCGTGGCCACAGGGATGCCGCTTGGCATCTGCACGGTGGCCAGCAGTGCATCCAGTCCGTCCATAACGCCGCCCTTCATGGGAATGCCAATAACGGGGAGCGTGGAATTTCCCGCGAACGCTCCTGCCAGGTGCGCCGCCATTCCGGCAGCGCAGATCAACACGCCAAAGCCGTTTTTCCGCGCGTTTTTCGCGAAGTCCGCGGCGGCAGCAGGGGTGCGGTGCGCACTGAGAATATGAGCCTCATAGGGGATTCCAAAGGACTCCAGCTGGGTGCAGGCACTTTTCACAACAGGCCAGTCAGAATCGCTGCCCATGATTACGGCTACCTTCTTCATCGTTGTGTCCTCCTTGAAAGATAAACTATATGAGAGCGGTGAAGCATCGCGCTCAAAGCTTTTTCCGCATCACGGTGTGACGGAAAATTCCATCTGCGAAATATTCGCGGGAACAGAAGACGGGGTTGCCGTCAATGTCGAAATCTACTTCATCCATAAACAGCAGTGGAGAGCCGATGGCAAGTCCAAAGAGCTCCGCCAAGACACCGTCCGCCGTCACGGGGCGCAGGTCTGTCAGGTCCAGGTACGGGGCAACTCCGCAAAACTCCTGCAAAAACTGAAAAATCGGACACTGCAGGTCCTGGGGCGTAAAGGCTTTTTGAATCCGTGAGCGCTCGATGACATCCACACAGTAGATTGCGGGCCTGCCGTCCGCCGTGCAAAGCCGGGAGACCTGAACCACCGGTGTGCCCTCCGGAATTTGAAGCTGGCGGGACACGTGAGCGTCCGCCAGAGCATCCTCCGCCCGAACAAATGCCACCGCCGCCTGATGGCCGCTCTGGCGGATCATGTCTAAAAACTCCACCTCGATATCCATTCGGGTGTGTGCATTCAGCACATGGCGGTTGATGATGGTGCCAACACCGTGGCGTCGTGTAATAAAACCCTCTCGCTCCAGGGATGCTAAAACATCTCTCAGCTGGGTGCGGCTAATTCCAAGTTTTTCCGCCAAGACGCTCTCCCGGGGAAGGCGCTCACAGGCGGCATATCTGCCCTCCCGCATATCGGAAAGCAATTGGGCGCGGATGGTTCTGGACTGGGCTGGCTGTGTGCTCATTCCGTTCACCTCACGTCAAAATAGGTAATACCATTGAAACGCATTCTCATTGTATCGAATTTTTTTCAGAGGTGCAATAGGCAATTCTGACAGTTTGCGACCTGCATTTCCAGTGTGGCTTGTCAGGCCCGGAAAAGAAAAAACGGACAGCGCATCGAAAAGCACTGTCCGGCGTGAGGTTATGTCAGGTAGCGGATTGCGGCCAGGGCGGCGGCGGAGCCGTCAGCACAGGCGGTGGTCAGCTGGCGGACGGCCTTGGTTCGGCAGTCGCCGGCCACAAAGAGTCCCGGCAGCGGGGTGGCGCAGTCCTCGCCGGCGGTCACATAGCCCGACTCGTCTAGGGGGAGTAGAGATGCGGCCAAAGCGGTCTGAGGCAACTGGCCAACCGCCTGGAAAAGGCCAGCTACCGGTAGCTCAAAGGCTGTTCCATCGAAAGCGCGGAGTCTCAGGGCCTCCAGGGAGACCTCCCCCAGCAGCTCCTCGATTACAGTGTCCAGGAGAAAGGAGACATTAGCCCGCTGTTGTAGAGCCTCTACCAGAATGGGGTCTGCGCGGAAAACGGAACGCCGGTGAATCACCGTGACATGCCGGCACAGCTCCGAGAGGTACAAGGCATCCTGCAAAGCGGTATTGCCGCCGCCGCACACGGCCGTATCCTTCCCCTGGTAGAATGCGCCGTCACACACGGCGCAGTAGGAGACGCCGGGGAGGGTTTCCTCCCGGGGAAGGCCCAGGGTTCGGTGTGCGGTCCCGGCGGCGTAGATCAGGGCGCCGCAGGTGTAAGTCTGGTAGTCCGTCACCACAGTCTTGGGGTCACCAGGGCGCAGCTCCAGGGCTTCCTCCAGCTCCAGATGGGCACCCAGGGCCGTGGCCTGCTCAAAGAGCCGGTCCGCCAGTTCCGCCCCGGTCACACCAGGGAGACCGGGGAAGTTGTCCACTCGAGGCGAAGAGGCAATCTGGCCGCCCACGGCGGCCTTTTCCAGCACCAGCACAGACTTGCCGGCCCGCCTTGCGTAAATGGCGGCGGTAAGACCGGCGGGGCCGCCGCCGACAATGATGATGTCGTAATGCTTGTTCATGGGAAAGACTCCTCGTATCAGAGTTTAAAAGTTTCGCCCGCCTTTTCCAAAGGCGGCGGGGTGCAGGGGCGGCACCCCTGCCTGGGGCGGGCAAAGCCCGCGCTTGGTGTACCCGCAAGGCTGGGCCCAAACCCACCGGGTTCCACCCGGACCCGCCACCTTTGTAAAGGTGGACGAAACTTTTGGCATTTTAGCCGTGGGTCACGGCGTATTTCTTGATGGTGGAGGCGTTCACCAGCTTCTCCACCTGGCCGTCATGCCGGACAATCAGGGTGGGTGCCTGCTGAATGCCATATTCCGTCACCAGATCCATGTGCTCACTGACATCCATGGTGGTATAATGGAGCCCCGCCTTTTCCAGCTCATTTTTGGCAATCTTGCAGTTGGGGCAAGTGACGGTGGTGAAGAGGTACAGGCCGTCCGCTTGCTCCGGCGCGGCGGAGGCGGTGGCGGTGCCGGCGTCGGGGGTGGTACCTGTCTCTCGGTCACAGAGCCGACGGCCCTCCAGACGGGAGTTCTCCAGTTCATACTCTTTCCGGTCCGCAAACTCCTGTACCTTACCGTCGTTCCAGTTCTGGATGGGACGGTAGTAACCGGTGATCCGGCTCCAGACCTCGGTCTGCTTGCCGCAAGTGGGGCAGGTGAAGTGCTCGCCGGTGATATAGCCATGGTCCTGGCAGACGGAGTAAGTGGGAGACATGGTGTAATAGGGCAGCTTGAAGTTCTCCGCAATCTTGCGCACCAGAGCGGCAGCTGTCTTCCAGTCCGGCAACTTCTCGCCCAAGAAGGCATGGAACACGGTACCGGAAGTGTACAGGGTTTGCAGGTCGTCCTGGATGGCCAGGGCCTCAAAGATGTCGGCGGTGTAGCCTACCGGCAGATGGGAGCTGTTGGTGTAATAGGGAGTGTCACCGGGCTTCTTGGCGGCGGTGATGATGTCGGGGTAGAGCTCCACATCGTGCTTGGCCAGCCGGTAGGTGGTGGACTCGGCAGGAGTGGCCTCCAGGTTATAGAGATCACCGTACATCTCCTGATAGTCGGAGAGGCGCTCACGCATATGGTTGAGAACATCTTGGGCAAAAGCTTGGGTTTCCGGGTGGGTTAAATCCTTCCGGAGCCACTTAGCATTCAGCCCCACTTCGTTCATACCGATGAGGCCGATGGTGGAAAAGTGGTTGTCAAAGGTGCCCAGATAGTGCTTGGTATAGGGATAGAGTCCGGCATCCATCAAACGGGTGATGACGGTACGCTTGGTCTTCAAGGAACGTGCGGCGATATCCATCATCTTGTCCAGTCGCTCATAGAACTCCTCAGGCGTCTGAGAGAGATAAGCAATCCGGGGAAGATTGATGGTCACAACACCCACAGAGCCGGTGGACTCGCCGGAGCCAAAGAAGCCTCCGGACTTTTTCCGCAGCTCCCGCAGATCCAGACGGAGCCGGCAGCACATGGACCGCACGTCGGAGGGCTCCATGTCGGAGTTGATATAGTTGGAGAAGTAGGGGGTGCCGTACTTAGCGGTCATCTCAAAGAGGAGCTTGTTGTTCTCTGTCTCGCTCCAGTCAAAGTCCCGGGTGATGGAGTAAGTGGGGATGGGGTACTGGAAGCCCCGGCCGTCGGCGTCGCCCTCGGTCATGATTTCGATGAACGCCTTGTTCACCATGTCCATTTCCTTTTTGCAATCGCCGTAGGTGAAGTCCATCTCCTTACCGCCCACGATGGCTGGCAGGTCCGCCAGGTCTTTGGGCACGGTCCAGTCCAGGGTGATGTTGGAAAACGGCGCCTGAGTACCCCACCGGGAGGGGGTGTTCACACCATAGACAAAGGATTGGATGCACTGCTTGACCTCTTTCTGGGTCAGATTGTCGGTACGGACAAAGGGAGCGAGATAGGTATCAAAGGAGGAGAACGCTTGGGCGCCGGCCCACTCATTCTGCATGATGCCGAGGAAATTCACCATCTGGTTGCAGAGGGTGGAGAGGTGGCTGGCAGGGGAGGAATTAATCTTTCCGGGGATGCCCAGGCCCTGCTGGATCAACTGCTTGAGGCTCCAGCCAGCACAGTAGCCGGTGAGCATGGAGAGGTCGTGGAGATGAATGTCGCCGCTCTTGTGAGCTTGGGCCACCTCCTGGTCATAGACCTCGCTGAGCCAGTAGTTGGCGGTGATGGCGCCGGAGTTGGAGAGGATCAGGCCGCCTACAGAGTAGGTGACAGTGGAGTTCTCCTTCACCCGCCAGTCGTTGATCTTCACATAGTCATCCACCAGAGTCTTGTAGTCCAGCATGGTGGACTTGACGTTGCGGACCTTCTCCCGCTGTTTGCGGTAGAGAATGTAAGCCTTGGCCACGTCCTCATAGCCGGCCTTACCCAGTACGCTCTCTACGCTGTCCTGAATATCTTCCACGGTAACGCGGCTGTCATGAATTTTGTCCTGATAGTCCGCGGTGACCTTCAAAGCCAGGAAATCAATGATGTCCTGATTGAACTCCTTCTGGGTGGCCTCAAAGGCCTTGGTGATCGCGACGCTGATCTTGGAGATGTCGAAATCGGCGATCTTGCCGTCGCGCTTGACCACTTGATACATAATGCTCCCTACTTTCTCGTGTGATATTCATTCGAAGGGACAAAGGTCCCGCGAAATCCATTGTAACATATTGGCGGGGGAAGTCAAGAAAAGAAGACACAAGATATGGTATTCTTTTTCGTTTAAAATGCCAAAGAAAACTAAATCTAGTCAATGCCCCGCAGCGCAACCGCTTGAAACCACGGCCTTGCGGCATCTGCCATAGCCCGCATCTCTTCATCCTCCGGAGCATGACAGCCGCTTCCGACCAAATCGCCGGAATCTACAAACTTTTGCAGGAAATACCGGGGAGAACCCTCCAGCCATCTGCCGATGGCCGTGATGTCCGCAGCGGTGTGGAACTCCCGGACCACCGTGGTACGGAACTCAAACTCCACACCGCTACGGCACAGCAGCTGGATGCTTTCCTCCACCGGCGCCAGATCAAAGTCCGGCACTCCCACGGTCCCGGCGTATTTCTCCCGGCAGTTCTTGATGTCCATGGCTACATAATCCGCCAGTCCCTGCCGCAAAATGTCTGCGAGAGCTTCCGGGTGGCAGCCGTTGGTGTCCAGCTTCACCGCAAACCCCATGGATCGAACGGCTCGCAGGAATTCCGCCGCATCGGGCTGCAGCAATGGTTCTCCGCCGGAGAGCACCACCCCGTCTAAAAGTCCCCGCCGGCTGTCCAGGAAAGAGAGAATCTCCTCCTGGGAGAGGTGAGGCGTCTCGGCAACCCGAACGACCAGGGGCGCATTGTGGCAGAAGGGACATCTGAGATCGCACCCACCGGTAAATACCGTAGCGGCCAGCTTTCCGGGATAATCCACCATGGACAGCTTCTGTAAACCACTGATGCGCACTGTAATCACACTCCAACCACAAGATGTTGTAATTATATCGGATGATGTCAACAAGAACAAGTTGTTTTTGCAACAAAAGGAGAAAAAGAGAAATTTTCTCAGGATGAGATTTTATCAGCAGTCAGCACCGGGGAGAGCCTCCTTCTTGCGTTCCGGGCGGCTTTTCGCTATAATCATGTCTGCGACATAGCAAAGATATTACTTTGAAAGAGGTGATCTCACATGCACTCTGCGGAGCTGGCAATTCTGGACTGGATTCAGACGCATCTGCGGTGTGAATTCCTGGATATGGCGATGCCATGGATCAGCTGGACGGCAAACCATGGGGAAATTTGGATTTTGCTGGCAGTAGTGTTGGTGCTGTTAAAGGGGCAGCGCCGGCACGGAGCGGCGGTGGCCTTTGGGCTGACATTGGATTTGATTGCCTGCAACCTGGTGCTCAAGCCTCTGATCGGGCGGCTTCGTCCGTTTGTGGAGCGGCCGGATGTGGTGCTGCTGATTCCCCCTCCGGGGGATGCCTCATTTCCCTCTGGTCACACGGCAGCCTCTTTTGCCGCCGTGTTTGCACTCAAGGCATCTGGCAGCCCTTTGTGGAAGCCGGCCCTGCTCTGGGCTCTGCTGATTGCGTTTTCCCGTCTGTACCTCTATGTTCATTGGCCCAGCGATGTTCTGGGGGGAGCGGTGCTGGGAGCCGTTGTAGGTTGGTTGGGAGCAAAGCTTGCGGCGGCCGCAGCGGATCGGATCAGTCCTGAGGCGAAATAGCTGGAATGGGCATATACTGTTCTGACCCCTTGGAAAGGAGGCCGTTGTATATGCAGCCAACCCCAGGTAGTTCTGACTGCCAAATTCATTTCTGCTGCCCACTGCCAGATATTACTGTAGGTCAGACGATTACCACTGATCCTGGTACGGATGCCCAGGTGCGCGTGACGCCCACCCCCTGCGGTGCGCAGCTGGACTTTTCCATTCCACGAGGTGAGACCGGCACGGAAGGACCCGCCGGTCCAGAGGGGCCTGCCGGACCGGACATTTATGCCTCATTTGTCACGCTGATGGTGCCATTACCAGATGGAAGTCCCATCCCCTTTGCCACTGGAACAGCAGATGCCACCGGGCACATTGTTCAGACCTCCGGCACGCAGATCACCCTGCTGCCCGGAACGTATCTTGTGACCTATCACATCTCTGCCATTTTGCTAACGGCGGGATACCTCCAGATCACACCGGCCTATCAGGGCCGTGGATTTTTGGAGTATGGCGTCTACAGCCGTACGGCGGAAAACAATGCCAGTGTATCCGGCTCTGCATCCTTTATTTTAACGGCACCAGAGGAGACCGTGCTGACACTGAACAGCAACTCCAATGCAGTGGCCCGGGAGGGTGCCATGACCATGGTGATTTTGAAATTGCACTCTTCCGCAGAGAACTGAGTTAGACGTGGCCGCCCCAATGGGGCGGCCACGTCTGGTCAATCATGGAATGTTCCTAAATCGGGAAAGAGTTTCAGAAGTCTCGGGGGCGGTTTTCCTCATGTAAGGCCACAGCTCACTCTAAACGGAAAACACATTGCAGACCCGCTGTTATCCTCGCACTTGCGAGGCGGCGGATCGTACTATCAGGGGGTGGGACGGATTTCTATGAAATAGTGTTCCTCGGTCAGGTCCAAGGGGACCTGGGTGATGCCATCCTCCGGATCAAAGCCGATGTTTTGCCGGACAAGCTCCACACCCTGGGTTTCTGCCAGCACGGCGGTCTGAGAGGTAAAATTCAGCGTGGAGCCAAGACAAGTGATCAGATCATAACCCTGGAGATCTGTGTTTTCAGACCCGGAGCAGCCAAAATCGTAGCTGGGCTCCTTCCACAGTGCAACCGATACTGCAGCGCTGCCTCCGGCAGGAATTGTCACGGGAAAAGCGAGGTATAGGACTCGTTCCTGAACGAGGGACTCGCTGACGATTTCATCCAGCCGCCCGTCGCTGTAACGGTCCTTGGCATTTTCGGAGAACAGCCCATACTGGGTCAGCAACTCTGCCGCTGCCCGCTGAAGCATGTCAAGAGATAGGAAATCAAAAGCGGTGGCCTCTTCCGTGGATCGCCGCGCATTGTATTCTGCCGCGTAGCTCCGACAGATCTCCTCCAGCACCGCGTCGAAAGTGGTTTCCGTCCGGGTTACGGTACAGGAGACATCTGCAAGCATTTGCTCACAGCCTCCGTCCACATAGCCCTGAAGAGTGTATGCTCCCAAGTCATCCCCGATGATCACCAGCAGCTTCAAATCCGATTCAGAGCGGACCCCGTTTGGTACAAAATAGCTGTACTGCCTCCAGCCGGCCTCCTGGCTCATGCCGTTGAAGCCATAGGACAGCACGGTGGTCCGCTCCGGGTCCAGGGTGAAGGTCACGGCTTGGGTGGCGGCGTCCGGGGCGTCTTCCGGCAGGGAGAAGTCGGAGAAGGAATAAACCGTTACTGGGACGTCCAGCCGGGGCTCCTCGCCCAGAGCCTGATCAAGATAGGCGCCGCTCTCCAGCAGCTCCTGGTAGTCCGTCCAGGAGGAGGGGTTCCAAGTGGAGTCATCCGCCTCGCCCGCATCCCGGAAGCCGCCGGCATAGGGGCCGGCGTACAGCTTGGGCTCTGCCGCCGCGCCGTTCACCGTCACCTCCGGCTGGATGGATGGCAGAGCGGAAAAGCTGCCGGTGAAAGGATAAAGGGCCGTCACGGTGATAGCCTCCTCTGAGGGATTCGTCAGCGCATAGCAGTCTGACACCGCAGCCCCCCACTGGCGGGGAGAGCCGTCTGCATAGGTCCCTGGGGAAAGGTCCCAGGTGATCGTGCGCTCAGACAGCAGGCCGGGATTCGCCTCTGCGGTGGTCAGAGGAAGGATGGGACCGGCGTAGGACATGAACGCGGTCCCGCCGTCATGCTCGCCTGCACCGGCACTTGCCCCATCGCTGGCGGTATTACCGCTTGCGCCTCCACTCAGGAGATTTCCACCAGAGGCTGCCAGAAAGCCGAAGGTAGCGCCGCACACCAGCACCACACAGGCTGCGGCGGCGAGATTCCGCCAGGGCCGCCGGCGGGAGGCGGAACGGCCCGCCTCCTCGATGAGATCATCGGCTATCAGACCTAAAATCCGGAAAAGACGCTCGCTCATAGTGCCACTCCCTCCTGTTCCAAATAGGCCCGCAGCGCCTTTCGGGTGCGGAACAGGGAGGACTTCACCTTCCCCTGGCCGCAGCCAAGCGCCCCGGCGATTTCCGATAGCTCTTGGCCATACCAGTACCGCCGGAGAAAGATCTGCCGGCGCTCCGCCGGCAAACGCCGCAAAAAGGCGCCGATCAAATCTGCGATCTCCTGGTCCTCCAGACACCGCTCAGGACTGTGGGACGTGGGAACGCAGTCGTCCAGTTCACCCAACAGAACTTCCATGCCGGCACCGCCACGCTTTTGAGCTCTGGTCCACTTCCAGCGGTCCAGAGACAGATTCCGAGCAATCCGCCCCAGCCAGAGCTTCAGGGCTGAGGGGCGGGCGGGTGGAATGGCGTTCCAGGTATGCAGATAAGTGTCGTTGACACACTCCTCCGCATCTGCATGGCTGCGGAGAATATTCCAGGCCAGTTGCAGCAGGAAGCCGCCGTATTTTCCGCTGGTCTCGTCAATAGCCCGTTGGTCCCGGGCCCAGTACAGGTCAATAATCTGATTGTCCTCCACATGTCAGCCTCCTTTCTCTGCCAGCATAGACGAAAACACGGGGAACATGGTTTCGCAGCGGCTTCGTTCTTTCTGAAAAAACACGCTCTGGGACGCAGTCGTTCCAGAGCGTGTTTTTAGGAGCGCTTTATCCCACCAGCAGGCCCAGACTGATCAGGAATTCCCGGGCCACATCGTCTACCATGCGGCCCTCCACATCCACCTGGTAGGTCAGATCTGCCATCTGATCCGAGGAGATCCTGCCGGCGAGCTGGTTGAGAATTCCCTCCAGCTCCGGATATTTCTCCATCAGATCGTCCCGTACCAGAAACACTCCGTTGTAGTCCGGGAAAAAGCTCTTGTCATCCTCCAGAACTTTCAACCCCACCTTTTTGTTCAGGCCGTCGGTGGTGTAGACCACCGCCACATCAAAGCTGCCGTTTTCAATGGCGGAATATTTCAGTCCCATATCCACGGAAGAGTGGTCCTTGAAGTTCAGACCATAGAAGGCCACAAAGGGCTCGTACTTCATGCTGCCCTCCAGAGTAAAGAACTCCTGTTCCGCACCGAAGGTCAACTGATCCGCCACGGGGATCAGGTCGCTGATGGTCTCCAGGCCGTACTCCTGAGCCAGTCCCTCCGGTACGCCAATGGCGTAGGTATTCTCAAAGCCCAGCTGCTCCAGCTGCCGCAGACCATAGCCCTCCAGCTCACCCTGAACGTACTCGTAGATGGTCATGCCCTCCGGCACGTCTACGGTGTCCTGTCCCAGGAACGTGGTGAGAATCGTGCCGTCGTAAGAGATCATGAGGTCGCAAGTGTGACCGTCGCCCTTGAGGGAGTTCCAGTTGTTTACCTGGGACATCTGGTCCTGGATGGTGACGGTCAGATCGGTCTGGTCCTCCACCAGCATCTTCACCATATGATGCATCAGCTGTGTCTCAGAATAATCGCCGTCATAGAGCAGAATATCGCCGGTGCCGCCGCGGCCATAGGGCAGCAGCAGACAGAAGGCCACCACAATGGCCGCCACGGGAATCCACATCTTTTTGGACCCGCCCTTGGATTTGCGCATCTGGCCCTCGAACCAGCTCATCACCAGGTCCAGCACCACTGCGATGACCATCAGCACGCCAGTGGCGGCCAGGATCAGCGGCATGTTCGAGATACGGATTGCCTGGGTAATAACACCGCCCAGGCCGCCGCCGCCCACAAAGGCCGCGAACACGGCGGTGCCGATGGCGTTCACCACCGCGATGCGGATGCCAGTAAACACCGTGGGAAACGCCAGGGGGAATTCCACCATCAAAACCCGGTACGGCTTGCTCATGCCCATGCCCCGGGCCGCCTCCTTCACGCCTGGGTCCACCTCCTGAAGGCCCAGGCAGGTATTGCGCACGATGGGCAGCAGGGAGTAGAGCATGATGCCGATGATCACGGTGGGCTTTCCGGGGTCCAGCACCACCATAATGATGCCGAGTAATGCCAGGGAGGGGATGGTTTGCAGCAGGTCCACAATCCGGAGAATGACCGGCCGGACGCCCTTGGACACATAGGCCCAGATTCCCAAGGGAAGCCCTACCAGAATAGAGAGCAGGCTTGCCGCAAGAACAATGAACAGGTGTTGGAAAATCAAGTCCCAGCTCATCTGCCTGCCTCCTTCCAAAGTCCGCGGGGAGTAACCTTCTTTTGCAGCAGGTCAATCAAAACGCCAAAGAGAATGGCCAGAACAGCAGCCGGAATGGCGCCAAGCAGGATGAGCGTATTGTTGTTGGAGGAGGTGCCCCGATATACAAAATCACCTAAGCCGCCCAGACCGATCATGGAGGCCAGTACCGCCCAGGAGACGGTATAAATTGCGGCCATCCGGAGACCTGCGATGATGATGGGCATGGCCAGAGGCAGCTCCACCCGGATCAGGGTCTGGAACGGAGACATGCCGCAGCCTCTTGCAGCCTCCAGATACCGTTCCTCCACGCCAAGAATGCCGGTGTACGTATTTTTCAGCACTGGAAACATGGCGTAAACACTCAGAGCCACAATCACCGTGGGATAGATGTCGCCCCAGAAGATGAACAGAACGCCGATGAATACCAGGCCGGGGATGGTCTGGAAGATGGAGAGCACCGGGATGATGATGCCGGAGAGCCAGCGGGGGACACGGGAGAGCAGAATCCCGCACACCAGCCCAACGGAAAAGCCGATAGCCACGGAAATCAACACATAAATCGTGTGCTCACAGATGGCCTTGATCAGATCCGCGCCGTATGTTTGAAGGAGAGTCATCATTTGGCCTCCCCCCACAGGTTCTCCGCCACGGACCGTGCCACGCTGGTCTTGGTGACGATGCCCGCAATGGTATCGTCCGCATTCAGGACCACCACATAGTTGGCACCGGAATCCAGCAGGTAGTCAAAGCTCTCCTTGGCCTCGTCGCCCACCCGGGCGGTCCGGGCGCTCTGGCGGACCAGGGGTTCAATGCTGGTGAGCTCCCGGCCCCAGTGGCGAATATCACCGATGGAGATGGTCCCCACATACCGTTCGTGCTCGTCAGTGACCAGCAGGGAGTCCACGCTGCTGCGGGCCATGCGCTCCGCACATTCCAGCACGCCCCGGTCCTTTCTGACAGAGACCACGTTTGTGCGCATGAAGTGCTCCACAGTGGAGGGCGCGGGGACGTCAGGAGCATGCTTGCCGAGGAAGTTACGTACCAGATCATTGGCTGGATGCTCCAGCATCTCCTCCGGAGAGGCCATCTGCACCACCTGACCACTTTCCATGAAGATGATGACATCTGCCAGCTTTAATGCCTCTCCCATGTCATGGCTGACAAAGACAATGGTCTTGTTCAGCTTCTGCTGAATGCTCTTCACCTCGTCCTGAAGGGACTCACGGGTCATGGGGTCCAGGGCGCTGAAGGGTTCGTCCATGAGCACGATCGGAGGAGAGGCCGCCAGCGCCCGCAGCACGCCGATGCGCTGCTGCTGTCCGCCAGAGAGCTCTGAGGGGTACTTGTCCGCATATTGCTCCATGCCCACCAGTTGCAGCATCTCCTGAACAATTTGATCGCAGCGGGACTTATCGTATTTTAAAAGCTTGGGAACCACACAAATATTCTGGGCTACGGTCATGTTAGGAAACAGACCAATCTGTTGGATCACATATCCGATGTGCCGCCGCAGTTCTACCTTGTCTTGATTGTGGATATCCTGTCCATCGATGAGGATGGTTCCGGAATCCGGCTCCAGAAGGCGGTTGATCATTTTCATGGTCGTGGTCTTGCCGCAGCCGGACGGCCCGATCAGGATGACGAACTGCCCGTCAGGGATGGTGAAGTTCAGGTCCTTGAGAATGGGGGTCTTTCCATAGCTTTTGGAGACGTGCTGGAATTGGATCATATTGCTCACTCCTTTACAGTTACTAAACGGTTGGCGGCTTCGGCAGCGGTGGAGCTGCCGACCAGGACGATGACATCTCCCGCGTAGAGCTCCGCATAGGGGCCAGGAGAGAGAATCACCGTTTGACCTCTCCGGATTGCGACAATCGTGCCGCCGGTGGACTGCCAGAATTTTAAAGCGCCGATGCTCTGTCCAATACAAGGGGAGCCTTTTGGAACAGGGACCTCATAGTTCGGAAACGGCTCGTGAGCGGCGGAAAAGGTGTCCCGACTCTTTACCAGGGCCGTCACTGTCTCGGCCATGCGGCGATAGAGATCAGCGGAGGCCTCCATTTGCTCTTTGAGCTTCAAGCGCAGGGCATGGATGTCGGCACTCTCTTCGAAATTTTCAATGTACCGCTGGGCGCTGTCTGCAGAGAGAACCACAGCGCCGCTCTGAGGCTTGACCTCCACCACCTTCATATCCGCCAGCAGCCGAAGGGCCCGCCGGACGGTTTCCGGAGATACGTTATATTCAGACGCCATCAAAGACCGGCCATAAATCCGGCTGCCTTCCGGAAGTTCACCTTTGGCAATGCGCTGGGCAATATCCAGAGCAATCTGCAGGTATTGGGAGGGGACAACCGTTTCTTTCATAGGATTTCACCGTCTTTAAATTGGAATAACGATATTATATACTGACAACTTTAAAATGTAAATAGAGATGGCAGTTAAAATTTCGTGAACAAATATGAAGGATTTTCAAAGATATTATAAAAATTAAGAGGTTATTGGAAGAAACGGGTGTAGGACCCGGACGATTGGAAAGGCGCTTTAGATGAAGGGATCGGAGGAAAGGCTGACAAATGGGACAGGGGGAGTACAGCAACCGGTAACATCGGATGCATCCATACAACCCCAAAAACGCCAGCAGGATATCAAACAAAGGCACTAGAGAGCAGCGTTTTTTACGCTCGGCCGCCGGGATTTCTGCAAAGTTGTTGGAGACAAAGGAGCGGGAGGGCCGACGCTTGCACGCCGGCCCTCCCACTTTATCCATCACTCAGTTAAAATGCTCAATGATATCCACCAGCTCCGCGCCGATCCGCTTCTGGGCCTCCTTCGTGCCAGCCCCGATGTGGGGAGTGCAGGAGACTGCGGGATGCTGTGCCAGGGTCCAGTTGGGGTCCTTCTCACTCAGCCACACGTCCAGACCTGCGGCCTTTACCTTGCCGCTGTTCAGGCCTTCCAGCAGCGCCTCCTCGTCCACGTTGGAGCCGCGGGAGACGTTGATGATCACCACCCCGTCCTTCATCTTCGCAAGGCTCTCCGCGTCCACCAGCGGTTTCTCCCCACTGGGAGCGCACAGCACCAGAATGTCCGACTGGGACAACAGCTCGTCCATGGTCACAAAATGCATCGTCTCGCTCTCGCATCCCTCGGGTTTGTTCCGGTGCACTACAGATAGTACCTTCATCCCCAGGGCCTGGCCCTTTTCGCCAACCAGCCGGCCGATACGGCCGTAACCGATCACACCCATCGTCTTGCCGGAGAGCTCAAATCCCTTGGAATAGGCCTTCTTCTCCCATTTGCCCTCCCGCATGGTGTGTCCTGCAATGGAGATATTCCGCGCGCAGGAGAACAGCAGCGCCATGGCCAGCTCCGCCACTGCGTTGGAGGAGGCCCGGGGCGTATTCTTCACCGTGATGCCCGCCGCCTCCGCATATTGCACCGCAATGTTGTCCACACCCACGCCGGCCCGGATGATCAGCTTCAGACGACCGCCCTTGGCGGCGTCAATCTGGGGCTCCTTGATCTTTGTGGCGCTCCGGATCACCACTGCGTCAAACTCCCGCAGAGCGCCGCCCAGGGCTTCCGGCTCATAAAACTGCTCTACTACCTCATAACCGTCCCCACGCAGTTTTTCCACTGCGCTGGCGTCCATACCGTCTGTTACCAAAATTCTCATAGGACCACTCCTTACTCTTTTTTGATGTGCTCAGCGCCTTCTCCGTTCAAACATCTTCGCAAGGCCGCCTTCCGCCGTCTCCCGGAAGCGCTGGTTCATGCTGATGCCTGTCTCATACATCGTCCGTACCACAATATCAAAGGAAATCCGCTGGGTATCCGCTAGAAAATAGGCCAGATTGCAGGAATTCATTGCCCGCATGGCGGCCACTGCGTTTCGCTCAATACAGGGCACCTGCACCAGCCCGCAGATGGGGTCGCACGTCAGGCCCAGGTGGTGCTCCAGCGCAATTTCCGCCGCGTACTGCACCTGGTCTGTCCTCAGCCCAAAGAGGTACGTCAGCGCCGCCGCGGCCATGGAACACGCCGCGCCGATCTCCGCCTGGCAGCCGCACTCCGCCCCGGAGATGGAGGCGTTGTGCTTGATCAAGTTTCCGATCAGTCCCGCCACTGCCAACCCTGGCAGCATCTGCTCGTCAGTAAAGTGCCGCTGCTGCTGCATATACAAAAGGGCCGCCGGAATCACCCCGCAGGACCCACAGGTGGGTGCCGTCACAATCGTCCCGCAGTCCGCGTTCTGTTCGCTCACGGCAAAGGCGTAAGAGGAAATGATCCGGCACTCCCGCACCTGAGGGATTTCGTTGGGGTCCTGATGGTGATAGAGCATCTTCGCTTTCCGCTCGATCTTCAATCCTCCAGGAAGGATGCCTTCTGCCGCCAGACCATCCGCCACCGACTGCTTCATCGCCTGCCAGATGTCCGCCAGAAACGGCCAGATTTCATGTCCCTCGTTGAACTCCACATATTCCGCCAGGTCCAGACTGCGGAAGCGGCAGAACTGCTCTACCTCCGCGAAGCTGTTTTCCGGATAGACCTCGGCCGTCTCCTCCTCCAGATCAGCGAACTGGATGTCGCCGCCTCCCACGGAGATGACGCGGGCGGTATCCACGACCTCCCCGCCCTGAAACGCCAGGAAATCCATGGTGTTTGGATGGGTGACGTCCGGAGGCGTCTCCTCACAGAAAACAACCTCCGTGGGAATGGGGGAGAGCACCTCATGCAGGACCCGGTCGGTCCCGTGACCCTTTCCGGTTTTGCAGAGGGACTCGTACAGCCGTACCTGGAAGGCATCCGCATCTGGATGCGTCTCCCGGAAGCGCCGGGCCGCCCGCTCCGGACCGATGGTGTGGGAGCTGGAAGGCCCCTTGCCGATTTTGTAAAGCTCTCGAATGGATTTCATGCCACCGCTCTCAGGCATGCTCCGCTTCGTATTTCCTCAGGAACTCCACCAAGGCCTCCACACCCTCCTTGGGCATGGCGTTGTAGATAGACGCCCGCAGGCCGCCTACGCTCTTGTGGCCCTTGAGGTTATCGAAGCCCGCCTCCTTGCTGGCGGCTACCACCTCGGCGTCCTGCTCCTTGCTGGGGGAGACGAACGGCACGTTCATGAGGGAACGATTCTCCTTCACCACCGCGCCGGTGAAGAACTTGCTCTGATCCAGGAAGTCATACAGCACCGCCGCCTTCTCCTCGTTGCGCCGGTTCATAGCCTCCAGCCCTCCCTTGGCCAGCAGGTATTTGAACACCTTGCCGCAGCAGTAGATGGCCCAGCAGTTGGGGGTGTTATACAGCGAATCGTTGTCCGCGTGGGTTTTATAGCTGAGGTAGGTGGGCACAAACTTCGGCAGGTCTTCCCGCAGCAGGTCCTCCCGGATGATCACCACTGCCATGCCGGCGGGCCCCACGTTCTTCTGCACACCCGCCCAGATCAGGCCGTACTTGCTCACGTCGCAGGGCCGGGAGAGGAACATGGAGGACTGGTCGGAGACCAGGATTTTGCCCTTTGTGTCGGGCAGCTGATAGTAGGTGGTGCCGTTGATGGTCTCATTCTCGCAGATGTAGACATAGTCTGCGTTCTCGGGAATGTCCAGGTCAGAGCAGTCGGGGATATAGGAGAAATTCTTGTCAGCAGAGGAGGCGACGATCTTCACCTCGCCGTACTTCTGCGCCTCCTTGATGGCCTTTTTCGACCAGGCGCCGGTCTCCACATAGCACGCAACGCCGTTTTTCATCAGGTTCATGGGGACCATGGCGAACTGGACTGTGCCGCCGCCCTGGACAAACAGCACCTTGTAGTTGTCCGGGATGCCCATCAGCTTCCGCAGGTCCGACTCCGCCTCGTCTCGAATCTGCTGGAACACCTTGGACCGGTGACTCATCTCCATCACGCACATCCCGCTGCCACGGTAGTTCATCATCTCGGCTGCAATCTCCTCCAAAACCTCCTCTGGCATCATCGCCGGTCCTGCTGAAAAGTTATAGCTCCGTCCGTATTTCATCGCTTCTTTCCTCCATTTTATCAAAATTCCAGTGTAAGAAAGGCATGGTCAGCCTGTCCCTTATCAGAAAAGGAAACCTCTTCCATGGCTTGTGACTTTAGTATACGACAGTGGCGAGGGAGAATCAACCGATTCCGGAAAATTTTCAGACTTGCAAAAAAATAATTTGTTTTTTTATTCGATATGACGAGATGCTTTGAAACGGAAATGAAAATAACGTTTGTTCTGGTTTTCCCAATCTTTAGTTTTATAAAAGGCACAGGGGTGCCGCGGGAGCAGATAGAGCGTAAGTTGTCTGGGATAGGACTGGGTCCATTCATGCTTGGACAAGGGAAATACTCTAGAAAATTGGTTGAAATTTAACGAAAATTTAACTATAATAATTCTGTATGCATAGCCGGAAGAGGCACAGCCTCTCCCGATTAGGAAAGGAAACGATATATGAGATCGGATGGAACCCGGGTAAAGGGCCTCAGCCCCATTGTACAGGCATTACCGTATATCATGCCCAGACGGTTTGACGCGCAGAACTGGGCAAGCGACTATGCAGATGAGGAGCTTATCAAGGCCTTCATTCGGAAAAAGCGGCGGGAGGGCCACCATGTTACCCACATGAGCGTGTTGGTGGCCGCGTATTATAAGGCGGCACTGGAAAATCCCAAGGTGAACTATTTTGTCATGAACCGGAAGGTTTACCGGAGGAACCACTTCTGCTTTAGTTTTGTGATTCTGAAAACTCGAGCAGACGGAACTCCGGATGAGACACCGCTGAAGGTGTTCTTGGCACCGGAGGACACAGTATTTACTATCAGCCAGAAGATTCAAAGCCATATTGACAAAAATCTGGAAGCCACCCACAATAATAACGCGGACAAATTTGCAAATGCCGCCTTTGGCGTGCCAGGGCTTGCCCGTCTGGTGTTCTGGCTGGCGTATCACTTGGACCTGCATGGGCTTTTACCAAGAAAGATGATTGAGCTGAGTCCCTTTCACACCAGCCTGTTTATAACCAACCTGGCATCCATCAATACCAGTTACATCTTCCACCACTGCTATGAGTTCGGCACCACCAGCGTGTTTGTATGCATGGGAAAGCCTGTGCAGGATCCCCTGGCCCCTGCCGGAACCAGGAAAAAGCTGCTGCCGCTGGGTGTTGTTATGGATGAGCGAGTAGCTACCGGAATTGAATATTCTCGCTTTTTTGCCGCTTTCGAGCGGTATCTGAAGCGGCCGGAGCTGCTGGAGGTCCGCCTGGATGGGCAGAGGGCGGAGGCATGATGGATGGTGTGCGGGCGATGGCGGCTCATATTGGCCTGTATGCCAAAGCTCTGGCCAAATGGCTGATCCTGGCGGTTTTCGTGGGAGCAGTCTGTGGCGGGGTGGGGGCTGCCTTCCATATCGGCGTTCATGAGGCCACGGCCCTGCGGGGACGATTCCCATGGCTTTTGTGGTGCCTGCCGTTGGCGGGGGTTGGGATTGTAGGCTTTTATAAGCTCACCCACACTGAGGGGCAGGGGACCAATGATATCATCGACGAGGTCCGCTCCGGCACAGGGCTGTCCATCTGGCTGCTGCCGGCGATTTTCCTGGGGACTATGTTGACGCATCTGTGCGGCGGCTCCGCAGGACGGGAAGGTGCGGCCCTCCAGATGGGCGGAACCATTGGCTATCACGCCGGTCGTCTGTTCCGCATGGATGACCAGGATTTGCGGGTGGCCACCATGTCCGGCATGGCAGCGTTTTTCTCCGCGCTCTTTGGAACGCCGCTGGCAGCCACGGTGTTCGCCATTGTGGTAATCAGTGTGGGTGTCATGTATCACGCGGCGCTCATCCCTTGCCTGACTGCGGCACTGACAGCTTATGGCGTGTCTTTGTGGATGGGAGTGGAGCCTACTCGGTTTACTGTGGAGATGCCTGCGTTAGAGGCTGGGATGCTGATCCGGGTAGCGGTTTTGGCGGCACTTTGCGCACTGGTGTCTGCGGTGTTTTGCGGGGTGCTTCATGTGGCGGAGCGGCAGATGAGAAGATATCTGCCCAACCCCTGGCTCCGGGCAGCCGTGGGTGGAGCGGCGGTGATCGCGCTGACATTTTTGTGTGGTGTCACGGACTATAACGGCGCTGGCATGGAAGTGATCACGGCCGCGGTGGAACAGGGGCGCTGTCGGCCAGAGGCGTTTTTGTGGAAGATAGTCTTTACCGCTTTGACTCTATCCGCAGGCTTTAAGGGCGGTGAGGTTGTACCCTCCTTTTTCATCGGTGCCACGTTTGGCTGCGTGGTGGGGCCGCTGCTGGGGATTCCGGCGGGAGTTGCGGCTGCCATTGGACTGGTTGCGGTGTTTTGCGGAGCCACCAACTGCCCCATTGCATCGATCTTTCTGTCTGTAGAGCTGATGGGAGACGGAGGGCTTTTGTACTTTGCCCTGGCCTGCGGCATCAGCTACATGCTCTCTGGATACAATGGCCTCTATTCCAGCCAGATGATCCTGTACTCCAAGCTTAAGGCGCGGTTTATCAATGTCCACACCAATGCACACCATGCCGGCGAGCGAGGGGAGTTGGAGCCATAGAAGCGTGGGAAGGGCTTGGTAAGTAACAGGCTTTCCCAAGTTAAGAAGCGGACAGCTGTGAAGCTGTCCGCTTTTCGCATAAGAATACTGGTCTGTGGCAAACTGTTACAAAAGAAACCGCCGCACAGGCCCTGCTGGCCAGATCTCATGCAACGGGGGAACGCTGCGCCCATTGCGGCGGAAAGGGGGAATGATATGAGCGAGATACTGGACCAAATCTGGATGACCAGTCTGACGACGCTTCTTTCCATCGCAGTGCTGTTTTTGCTGGCAAAGCTGATGGGAAACAAACAGGTGTCCCAGATGACGATGTTTGACTATGTGGTAGGCATTACAATTGGCTCCTCGGCGGCGGAACTTGCAACGGAGCTGGAAAACCCCGCCAAGCCGCTGATCGCCATGCTGCTCTATGGAGTGGCGGACGTTTTGATCTCTCTGCTGACAAGCAAATCCCTGAAGGCCCGAGCTGTGATCACCGGAAAGCCGCTGGTACTGCTGGAAAACGGAGTGATTGACCGGGAGAATCTAAAAAAGGCCCGTCTGGATCTGAGCGAGTTTCTCACTTACTGCCGGATAGGGGGATGGTTTGACCTCAGCCAGCTGCAGACGGCGGTGCTGGAGCACAACGGCGTGGTCAGTTTTCTGCCCAAGGAGGCATACCGTCCCGCCTCGCCGGAGGACTTGAATCTACGCCCCAAACAATCCCGCCTGCAGCTGCCCCTCGTTATGGACGGCCGCCTGCTGCCGGAAAACCTGCGCAAGGCGGGGAAGGAGGAGACGTGGGTGCGGCGGAACCTGCTACGCCAAGGCTATCAGGATGAGGGGGAGGTATTTCTTGCCCTGTGGGACGGCGGAGAAAAACTGACGGTATTTCCTATAGACCCCAAGAAAAAAGAGGGCTGAGAAGCCCTCTTTTCTCATACAATTTCCCAGGTGATAAACATGAAGAACTGTGATCCACTGGCCCTGACCACCGCCGTCAACACCCTGGCCGTGGCCATCGCGGAGCAGCTGTCCGATGACGATTTGGGACTGACGGCGGCAATTCTCGTTCAGCTGGGAGATACGCTGGCGACGATTGCCGCCCAGCGGGCGCGGTGTGGGAAGTCCTAACCGGCCTCCCCGAGGGAAAGGGCATTCAGCGCTTCGCCATATAGGGAGAGAAGCTCTTGCCGGACGTCACGCAGGTAGTCGGAGACGGCGTACAGGCCGCACTGACATGTGGTTTCCTCAAGCCCCAGTGCCATCAGATGGAGCGCGTCCACGCCGTAGGAGAGCCGGGAGAGTACCGGCTCCATGTCCAGCAGGGTGTGAGAGATGCTCATGAAAAAAACCTCCTCTTGAAATGCACCGGGAAGTGTGGTAGTATGGATTTACCAGACCTCCGGGTGTGGTGTGAATAAGGCAATCGGGCTTTTGGAATGTTGGGGGCCCGGTTGTCTTATTGCGTTTCCTCCAAAAGCAGATGGATGCCGCGCCGAATGGCTTCTGTTCTGGTAATTCCGTGTTTTTTGCAGTAGGCCAGCAAACGCGTGTTGGTGTCTTGGTCAAATCGCACCTTTAAATCAACATTCAACGGGTTTTCTGCTTTTGGCCGCCCCGTGCGAGGGCTCATGTTGTATCACCTACTTTCTGCACTCCTATAAATTATTATAAATTGATGGAACACAAAAAGTCGAGAGGTTTTTGAAAAAAATACAGCGCCTGCGCGGATATAGACATCCGCGCAGGCGCTGCTTTTCAGAGCTTCAGCAGCCGCCGGGCCACCGCCACGTTTCCGCCCTCCATGGCCTGGAGCCGCTCCACCGCGGCGGCCTGGGTCTCGGGATGCCCCGCCTGCCCCACCGCCCGGTCGATCATGGCCCGCAGCGCCGCTTCCGTCAGGTCCTCCAAGTTCGTGAAGTTGTCCTGGCCGGTATAGCGCAGGAATGCGGAGACCTTGGGGTCGTACACCACGCCAGCCAGAGGGATGCCCTGGCCTGCGGCGAAGATCAGCGCATGGAGCCGCATGGACACCACAGCCTCCATCCGGCTCAGCGCCCCAATGATGGTGCCGGCGCCGCCGGCGTCATCCAAAAAGTAGTGAGGAATGTCCAGCCCCTGGGCCGCAAGACGTGCGGCGGCGGGGTCCAGATGTTTTTCCACTGCTGTAAACACCGGGATCAGTCCATAGGTCTTATAGGCGTAGCAGGCCGCCGCGCCAAAAAGGGGGGCTTTTTCCTCAAAGCCCCGCCACTGCCGCAGAGCAAAGCAGAGATACCGCCCCTGGGGCGGGATACCGGCACGCAGCAGAACGCTGTCGATCTGATCGTCCTCCGCCTTGCGGAGGGTCAGGGCCGGGTCTGCCGTGAGGAGGATTTCCGGTTTTGTGACACCCATGGCCCGCAGCTCCTCCCGGGAGTCCGGCTCCCGGAGGGTGATAACATCCACATAGCGGTTGAGGACTCGCGCCGCTAGACGGCGGTGGTTTTCCCGGGTGACAGGGCCGATGCCGCAGCCGTACATCTGCACCTTGCAGCCGCAGCGCTTGGCGACGGCAATATTCAGGAGATAGAACCACAGGGACCGCCGGGAGGTGACGTCCTGAATGAGGCTTCCACCGCCGTTAATATAGAGCTTCGCATGCCTCATGGCGCTGTGCCACGCGAACATGTTGGTGCGGCTGACAGAGCGCACCCGATAGGCAAGGCGGGTGCTCTTGGGTTCCTTGCTGAGAACGGTGGCCGGCATGTCCGGATCGATCAAGGCCATTTCCTGCAAAATGGCCTCCAGAATGGCGTCGTCGCCGGCGTTGCCCCGGCCATAGGCACCGCAGATCACCACGCCGTCCCGGGTGGTCTTCAGGCGGCTGTGGCGGCGGAGAATCTCCTGATAGATGTGAAGCTGCGTGTCCACGGTCTTTTGGATGGAGAACTTGGAGGAGGCCTTTTCATAGAGCTTTTCCCCCAGTTGGCGGCGCAGCGTGTCGTTGCTGCCAAGAGCTGCCAGATGCTCTCCCAGGGTCTGCCAATCTCCGGGCTGGAAGAGGCAGCCGTTCACGCCTGAATCAATGAGATCGGGGATGCCGCCCACCGCCGAGGCCACGGTTGCAAGGCGAAAGCGTGCACCTTCCGTCAGAGCGTAGGGGAAGGTCTCGGACAGGGAAGTAAGGGCATTGATATCCAGAGCGGAGTAGAACTGATCCATGCCGCCGCTGATCCAGCCGGCGAAGGTCACATTTACGCCAAGCTCCTGGGCTAGGGCGCCTAGCTTTTCCCGCTCCGGCCCCTCGCCGGCGATTACCAGCCGCAGCCGGGGACACGTGCGGCAGGCCGCCGCGTAGCCCCGCACCAGCGTGGCCATGTCCTTGACGGGGTTGAGACGGGCGGCAATACCCACCACCACGCTGTCCTCATCGGCATCCACGCCCAGGGACCGCAGGTATGGGAGCCGTTCCCCCTGGGCGGGAGGCGGTGTAAAATCAATACCGTTATAGATGGCGTAGAAGCGGTCCGGGGGAAAGCCCCGGGAGATCAGCAGGTCCACCATGGCATCGGACACACCGATGCGGTAGTCCAGATGCCGCAGGGCCCAGGCATTGATGGTACCGAAGGTCAGACGGCTGAGTGGACGACCCATATAGTCCAGGCGGTAGTCACTGTGGATCGTGCTGACTACCGGCAGACCGGTGGAGCGCCGCAGCAACGCGCCCACCATGTTGGCCCGGGAACCATGGCAGTGAATCAGCTGGTAGCCGCCCGCACGGATATACGCCTTGAGCTGGCGCTGCAGGCGGGGGATATTATTCCCGCCCATGATCTCAGTTGGGATACCACGGCTCCGAGCCTCTTCTGCAAAGGGACCGTCCCGAAAGCAGACCAACTGGGCGGTGATGGTCTGGTTTAAATTCTGCAGCAAGCTCAGCACATGGGTTTTGGCGCCGCCAGAGTCGCCGCCGCTGATGAGATGGATGACCTTCATGGAAAGCTCCCGCCTTTATCAAAAGTGTAAAGAGCTCCGGACCGCAGAGGTGCGGTGCGGAGAGAGAAAAAGATTGGCATTGCAAAACCGCAAAAAATAGTATACAATATTTCCCGTGTATTGTCCACAGAAAGAAAACCGGGCTCTGACCCGTCACGGAGGAAACCATGGAAGAAAAAGCAAAGCGTGTTGGCAGATTTAATATTGTGGATATCATCGCCGTTATTTTGATGATTGCGGTGGCGGCCTTTGTGGGCTGGAAGCTGCTAGGGCCTGACGACAGCATCGGCGCCGAGCGGGCGATGACGAAAGTGACGTTTGTTGTGAAGGTGGAGGGCGTTCCTGCGGAGCTTTATGAAAACTGTGTGAACCATCTGCCGTCCCCGCTGATGGCCAGCGGCGCACTGGTGGGCGGCGAGATTGTGGCTGTGGAGCAGGAGCCGTACTACGTTCTCAGCGCAGGCGGGGAGTGGATTGAGGATGAGGAGCATACGACACTTCTCTTCACCGCCGTCACACAGACGCCCACTGCGGAGGTGATGACCACCAAGGTGGGAGATCAGGAGGTCCGCATTGGCAAGACGGACTACATCCTCAAAAGCGAGTACATGGAGTTCGCGGACGGTACCATCGTGGACGTCCAGTGGGGAGAATAGAGAGAAAAGCCGCCCGGAAACGGGCGGCTTTTCTTATTTCAGGTCGAAGTTTTTCTCATAGGACGCCAGGACTGCCTCGATCACAGCGCTGCGCAAACCCGCCGCCTCCAGAGCGCGGACACCTTGAATGGTGGTGCCGCCGGGGGAGCAGACCGCATCCTTCAAAGCGCCGGGGTGTTGGCCGGAGGATAGAACCAGCTTGGCGGCTCCGGCGGTCATCTGGGCCGCGAACTCCAGCGCCTGAGCCCGAGGCAGGCCGCAGGCCACGCCTCCGTCCGCCAGAGCCTCAATGAAAAGATCCACAAAGGCGGGGCCACAGCCGGCAACGGCGCTGCCGGCGTCCATAAGTGACTCCGAAAGTGCCGAGAGCCGGCCCGCTCCGGACATAGCTTCCAGAAAGACCTGTTCCTCGTCTGGGGAGACACCCTCGCTGCAGGTATAGAGCACCATGCCCTCGCCAATGGCGGCGGGGGTGTTGGGCATGATGCGGATGACCGGGTAGTTTCCGCCGGAAAGCTCCTGAATGCGGGCAATCGTCAGTCCGGCTGCCATTGTCACCAGGATGAAACGGTTCGTCCGCCGGGCAAGTACCGGTCCAAGCTCCGCCAGAAGAGCTGCCATCATCTGGGGCTTAACACCAAGGAAGATGAAGTTTGCTGTTTCCGCCACGGTCTCATTGTCCGCCGTGCGGCACCCCAGTTCCTGTGCAAGAGCTTCCGCCTTGGAAGCTGTACGATTGGCAAGAAGGAGCCGCTCCCCATCCAAATGCTTCCGGACGGCCCGGGCCACCGCTCCGCCCATGTTGCCGGTTCCGATAAATCCAAATGTCTGCGCGCACATACCCCGTTCCTCCTTACCGCACCTGGCCTTCGCCATAAACGACGTATTTACAGCTGGTCAGCTCCTCCAGGCCCATGGGGCCCCGGGCGTGCATCTTCTGGGTGGAGATGCCGATCTCCGCGCCCAGGCCGAATTCGCCGCCGTCCGTAAAGCGGGTGGAGGCATTGACATAGACCGCCGCCGCATCCACCGCATCCAGAAAGCGCTGGGCCCGGAAATAGTTGGTGGTCATGATGGCCTCGGAATGGCCGGTGCCGTGGTCGTTTATGAAGCTGACGGCTTCCTCCATGCCGTTTACGGTCCGCACCGCGAGGATGTAATCGTCATACTCCGCGTCCCAGTCGCTCGTGGCGGCGAGAACGGCCCGACTGCCGAGCAGCCGCAGCGCCGCCTCGTCGGCCCGCAGCTCCACATGGTGGCGGTCCAGCAGAGGCAGGGCCCTCCGCCAGAACTCCTCCGCAATTGCCTGGTGGACCAGAACACACTCCACCGCATTGCAGACGGAGGGACGGGAGCACTTGGCATTGTAGAGAATTTCTGCCGCCATATCCAGGTCTGCCTCGTCGTCCACATAAATGTGGCATACGCCCTCTCCGGTGCGGATGACAGGAACGCTGGCCTCCTTCGCAACAGCTCGGATCAGCCCCGCGCCGCCGCGGGGAATCAGCACATCCACATAGCCGTCCAGATGCATCAGCTCCGTTGCGGTCTCATGGCTGGTGTCCGAAATGAGATAAACACAGTCCTCCGGCAGCCCTACGGAGGCCAGGGCCTTCCGCATCAGCTCCGCGACGCAGCGGTTAGAGCGGATGGCCTCCTTTCCGCCACGGAGGATGCAGGCGTTGCCGGATTTCAGACACAGCACTGCTGCGTCCACGGTCACGTTGGGCCGGGCTTCAAAGATGATGGCGATGACGCCCAGGGGCACCCGCCGCCGTCCGATGATGAGACCGTTGGGCCGGGTCTCCATCCGGTCCACCCGCCCAACAGGGTCCGGCAGGGCGATGACCTGCCGCACGGCAGAGACGATGTCCGCTACCCGCTGGGGCGTTAGGGTCAGACGGTCCAGCATAGAGGGGATCATCCCCGCCTCCTTTGCGGCGGCCACGTCCGCGGCGTTGGCGGCGAGCCACTCGTCCTGCCGCTCCGATAAAATCTCCGCGATGGCCGAGAGCGCCTCATTTTTCCGGGTGGTGCCAGCGGTCGCCAGGGTCCGTCCGGCGGCTTTGCACAAAGCGCCCTGCTGCTGCAACGGTGTCATAAGAGAAAACCTCCTTACAGTTCAAATCTCCGGCAGGCGGCTCACGCCCTTTGCGCGAGAAACCGGGTTCCGATGTCCTGACCAGCCACAATGCCGTATAAGTCTTCCATTCGATTCCCATTGGTAATGACCATGTCGCACCCGGCGGCCATAGCGATCCGGGCGGCGGAGAGCTTGGTGGCCATGCCGCCGGTGCCCCGCCAGCTGCCGGCGCCGCCGGCCATCTCCAGAACTTCCGGTGTGAGAGCATCCACCTGATGGAGAAGTCTGGCGCCAGGGTGAGTCCTGGGGTCTGCATCATAGAGCCCGTCGATATCGGAAAGCAGGATCAAGAGATTCGCCTGACACAGCTCTGCAACGATGGCGGAAAGGGTGTCATTATCGCCCAGAACCTTGTGCCGGCCCGTCTCAATCTCCGCAGAGGAGACAGAGTCGTTCTCGTTGACAATGGGGATCACCCGCATTTCCAGCAGGGCGGAGAAGGTGCTGCGCAGGTGAGCGGAGCGGTCTGGGTCCTCCACGTCGTCGCCGGTGAGCAGAATCTGAGCCACGGAACGGTTATATTCAGAGAAGAGTTTATCATAGATGTGCATGATCCGGCACTGGCCCACGGCGGCGGCGGCCTGCTTCATCCGCAGTTCCCGGGGGCGCTCCCCGAGGCCAAGCCGTGCAGTGCCCACCGTGATGGCGGCGGATGTCACCAGGATGATTTCATGCCCCATGCCATGGAGGTCCGAGAGCGCCCGCACCAGATGCTCCATATTCCTGAGGTCCATATTTCCGGAATCGTGGGTGAGGGTGGAGGTGCCCACCTTCACCACAATGCGCTGCTTCTCCACGGCACTTGCCTCCTGCTTTTCATATGTTGATGAATCAGTATATCATGTCCGCTGAAAAAAAGAAACCCCGGCGGGCGTGTAGTTTTCATAAAAATGCGGACAATACCAGAGAAAGCGAGGGATATTATGACTGAAAACACAAAGCCCACAGAGACAGGCGGGGAGAATGATTCCGAGTCCAAGGACGGCGCGCAGCGAATCCTGGACTTCGGCGCCGCCATTACCCGGACGCCCCATGGGAATGTCTACTGCCTAACCATCATCGGCCAGATTGAGGGCCATACCACCGCGCCCAACACAGCTAAGACCACCAAATATGAGCACGTCCTGCCTCTGCTTGCCAAGCTGGAGGAGAGCGACGAGGTGGACGGGGTGCTGTTTCTGCTCAACACGGTGGGCGGCGATGTGGAGGCGGGACTTGCCATCGCGGAGCTGATCGCCGGCATGACCAAGCCCACGGTCTCCATTGTTTTGGGGGGGAGCCACTCTATCGGCGTGCCTCTGGCAGTAGCGGCTAAGCACAGTTTTGCCGTGCCATCCGCCGCCATGACCATCCATCCGGTACGCATGAGCGGGACTGTGATCGCCGCACCTCAGACGTACAACTACTTCCAACGGCTCCAGGAGCGCATCGTGGCCTTTGTGGCAGGGCACAGTGGCATCCGTGCAGAGGAATTTCAGGCGTTAATGCTCCGCAAAGACGATATGGCCGCCGACGTGGGCAGCGTTGTCTATGGGGAGGAGGCAGTGAGACTGAAGCTGATTGATCACATCGGCGGGCTCTCCGATGGCCTTCAGTGCCTATACCGACAGATCGAGCAACGAAAAAAGAAGCCGGTGGAAGCGTAAGATCGGATGCGCCGCTCAGAGGAGCGGAGGGACAGGAGGCGTTGCCTCCTGTCCTTTTTGTGCGGTAGAGGGTGCTCCGCGAGACAGATTTAAGTCTCTGAGACAGAAGAGTGCATGGCGCTAGTGCACCGTTCGTATTTTCTCATAAAAAGAACTTGGATTCTCGAATTTTTGGATTTTCCTTGAAATAGACGAGTCGGTTTGATATAGTATTCAAGTTAAAGTATGTTGATTCGGCAGAGGTGAAACCGTGTATTTAAAAGCATTGGAGATCCAGGGCTTCAAGGCCTTTCCAGATAAGACCGTCCTGCAGTTCGGGGAGGACATCACCGCCGTGGTGGGGCCCAACGGCTCTGGCAAGTCGAATATCTCCGACGCCATCCGCTGGGTGATGGGAGAGCAGAGCGCCAAGGCCCTGCGGGGCAGTAAGATGGAGGATGTGATTTTCAGCGGCACGGCTCAGCGCGCGCCCGTGGGATTTGCCCAGGTGACGCTGGTTCTGGATAACACGGAGCATATTTTCCCCAGCATGGAGGAGAGCGAGGTGGCCGTCACTCGCCGCTACTACCGCAGCGGCGAGAGCGAATATTACATCAACCGCCAGTCCGTCCGGCTCAAGGACGTGACGGAGCTGTTTTTGGACACTGGCCTTGGTAAGGAGGGCTATTCCATCATCGGCCAGGGCAAGATCGACGAGATTCTCTCCGCCAAGAGCGGGGAACGCCGGGAGATATTCGAGGAAGCCGCCGGCATCTCCAAGTTCCGCCACCGCAAGGAGGAGTCAGAGCGCAAATTGGAGCGCACGGAGGAAAATCTGGTGCGCATCAACGACAAAATCGCGGAGCTGGAGCTGCAGGTGGAGCCGCTGCGGGAGCAGTCGGAGAGAGCCAAGCGGTATTTGGTCTTGCGGGATGAGCTGCGGCTTTTGGAGATCTCCGTGTGGCTTCACAACCTGGATGAGCTGAAGGCCGGGGCCCGCAAGCTGGAGGCGGACTTCCGCGCGGCGGGGGAGGAGCGGGATGCGGCCCGCTTGAAGCTGGACGCACTGTATGCTGAAAGTGAGCAATACGGCGAGCGGATGCGTCAAAAGGACATGGAGGCGGAGAAAATTCGTACCCAGACGGGAGAATTGGACGCAAAAGCGAAAGAGCAGGAGTCCGCCATCGCCGTTCTGGAGAGCACCATCCGTCATCACCGGGAGAATATTGAGCGAGCCCGCCAGGAGCTGGAAGAGACGGACAGCCGTGCCGGGGGACTGTCCCGGCAGGCGGAGGAACAGGAGGCGCGCGTCGCCCAGATTGAGCTGGAAGCGGAGTCCCTTCGGGCCGCGCTCACTCGTTTGATGGAGAAGGCGCAGACCGCCGCGCAGCAGGCGGGTGGAGCCCAGAGCGAGGCGGAGTCCCTACGGGGCCGGGAGGCCATGGCTGCGGCGGCAGCGGCGGATGCCCGGACAGAAGCCGCCGCCATTGCCGCAGAGAGCGGGCAGCTGGCGGATCGAAAGGCCGCCGTGGAAGCGGAACAGGCTGCGGTCCGGACCCGCCTTGCGCAGACGGAGCAGGAGGCCAAGACCAACCGCCGCGCTCTGGAGGACGCCCAGGAGGAAGCCGCCGCCGTGGGTAATATGATTGCGGGCCACAGCCTGCGGATGGAGGAGCGGCGGAAGAAGGCCGCCGCCGCCGGTGAGACCCGAGTAAAACTGACCATGGATGTGGGCGCGCTGGACAACCGTATTCGTCTTTTGACAGAGATGGAGAAGGAGTACGAGGGCTTCTCGAAGGCGGTGCGGACGATCATGCAGGCCTCCGGCAGCCTGCGGGGAATTCGTGGCCCGGTGGCAAGCCTGATGAAAACGAGCGAGGCATACGCACTGGCCATTGAGATTGCTTTAGGAGCGGGCTTGCAGAACATCGTGGTGGACCGGGAGGAGGACGCCAAAAGCGCCATTGGCTTTTTGAAGCAGAGGGATGCCGGACGGGCTACTTTCCTGCCCTTGACCGCTATCCGAGGCGAGGAGCTGCGTCAGCGTGGCCTGGAAACGGAATTCGGCTTTGTAGGGCTTGCCTCCCGGCTGATTGAATTTGACGAGAAATACCGGGGGATTTTCCAAAACCTCCTGGGTAGAACCGTGGTGGTGGAGGACCTGGACTGCGGGATCGCCATGGCCCGGAAATATCAAAACGCATTTCGCATTGTGACTCTGGATGGACAGATCATCAATCGGGGCGGCTCCATGACCGGTGGCTCCACCAGTCGGGGCAGCGGCGTTTTAAGCCGCGCTGCGGAGCTTGAAAAGCTCCATGACCGGTCTGCCGCCATGCACGAGAAGCTCGCCACCGCCCAGCGGGAGGAGGAGAGCGCCCAGCGAGAGCTGGCCGCCGCCCAGTATGAGATGGAGACCGCCGAGAGCCAGCGGCGGGAGGCAGAGGACGCTGTGCTGCGGCTGGAGGGCACGAAACACCACTTCGAGGTGCTGATGCAGTCCCTAAGGGAAAATCAGGAGAACCTCGCAGGGGAATGGGAGAGCCTGAATGGAAGGCTGGAGGACAATGTCCGCCGTTCTGCCGAGGCGGAGAAGCGGGTCGAGGAACAGGAGGCTCTGGCTGAGGAATTCCGGGCACAGGCGGAGAAGCTGCTCTCCGGCCAGTCGGAGCTGCAGGCCCAATCCAGCGCCTTGGCGGAGGAGATCACCGGAAAAAAATCCGCTCTGGCCGCATTGAGGGCCGAAAAAGAGGCTACGGAAAGCCGCGGGGCGGACCTGCGGCGTTTGGCGGAGGAGCTGGCCGGGGACCGCGCCCAGAAGGAGCGGACCGTCCAGACCTATCAAAATAGCATTGACGAGTCGGAAAGTGAAATCCAAAAGCGCCGGGAGAGACTGGCGGCACTGAGCGGTGAGGGAGACGCCCTTCGGGAGCGCCTGACGGCTTTGAATGGGGAAAAGCTGGCACTGGAGGCAGAGCGCACCGCGAAGACCCGGGCGGGGCAGGAGATGAACGAGACCCTTTTGAATCTGGAGCGGGCCGCGTCCAGACTGGAGCAGAAGATCGCCACTTCCGCCATGGAGGAAAAGCAGATTCTGGACCGGCTCTGGGAGCATTACGAGCTCAGCCACTCTGACGCCCAAGCACAGCGGATCGAGCTGGAGAGCGTGCCCAAGGCCAGCCGCCGGATCGGGGAGCTGAAGCGGGACGTCGCAGGGCTCGGCACCATTAACATTGGGGCGATTGAGGAATTTGAGCGGGTCAACAGCCGCTACACGTATCTCACGGATCAGCGCAATGACGTGGAACGGGCGAAGGAGGAGTTGGAGAGCATCATCGAGGAGATCACCAATCAGATGACCGCCATCTTTACAGAGCAGTTCCGGCTTCTGCGAGAGAGCTTTCAGACCACCTTCACAGAATTGTTCGGCGGCGGTATGGCTACACTGGAATTGGAAGACGAGAGCGACATCCTGAATTGCGGCATTGAGATTAAGGCACAGCCGCCTGGAAAGACGTTGAAGACCATCTCTCTCCTCTCCGGCGGAGAAAAGGCCTTTGTGGCCATCGCACTGTACTTCTCTATTTTAAAGGTGCATCCCACTCCATTCTGCGTGTTGGATGAGATCGAGGCGGCGCTGGACGACGCCAATGTTACCCGCTATGCACGTTATATGCGCACGCTGGCAGGCCGGACGCAGTTCATTGTGATCACCCACCGCCGGGGTACGATGGAGGAGGCGGACGTTCTCTACGGCGTCACTATGCAGGAGCAGGGCGTCAGTAAGATTCTGACCATCAATATGAATGACCTGGCCAGAGAGCTGAAGATCCAGTAAGGAGGATGTTCCATGATGCTGAAACAGAAGCCCTGGATTTGCGCGGCGGCGCTGGCGGCTGGGGCAGTCCTGATATTTTTCGTGGAATGGCTGGGCGGGCTTTTGATGGTCACAGGGGGGATATCGCCTGGATCAAATGCCCCGCTTGTGGAACCTGGGTAGGGAGATACCCTGGAGAATACTGCGGGAGCTATGGGGCGAAACTTCCTGGGAACAGAAAAAACAAGGCAAAAGGACGAGTGCTATGGGCTTTTTTGACAAATTAAAAAAAATTACCACGAATCTCTTCTCGGGCTTTACGGAGGCGGACGAGGCCTTTTTCGAGGAGCTGGAGGAGTCGTTGATCCTGGCGGACTTGGGGCTGGATACGGCTATGGACGCGGTGGAGAAGCTTCGAGTTCGGGTCCGAAAGGAAAAGCTTCAGGACCAGGAGTCGGTGAAGGCCGCGCTGCGGGATGTGCTGGCGGAGGAGATGGCAGTGGGGGAGACGGCTTTGAACCTCTCCACCAAGCCCAGCGTGGTGCTGTTCATCGGTGTCAACGGCGTGGGCAAGACCACCTCCATCGGCAAGCTGGCTCACCGCCTGAAAGGAGAGGGCAAGCGGGTCCTCCTCTGCGCGGCGGATACCTTCCGTGCCGCCGCCGCCGACCAGCTTCAGATTTGGGCGGAGCGCGCCGGCTGTGAATTGGTGCGCCAGCACGAGGGGGCAGACCCCGGCGCTGTGCTCTTTGACGCGCTCCAGGCCGCCAAGGCCCGGAATGTGGACGTAGTGCTATGTGACACCGCCGGCCGTCTCCACAATAAGGCCAACCTCATGGCGGAGCTCCACAAGCTCTCCAAGATCATAGACCGGGAGTGTCCCGGCTGCGCCCGGGAGACGCTGCTGGTGCTGGATGCCACCACTGGACAAAACGGCTTGATTCAGGCCCGCACCTTTCAGGAGACGGCGGGTCTCACCGGAATTGTTCTCACCAAGCTGGACGGTACTGCCAAGGGCGGCATCGTGGTGGCCATCGCCAAGGAGCTGGGCGTGCCAGTAAAGCTGGCTGGCGTGGGCGAAAGTCTGGAGGACCTCAGGCCCTTTGATGCCAGGGAATACGTGGAGGCCATCATATGAGCGAGGCATGCCCTGGCTGTGGGCAGATCATGGAGCATGGCTTCCTGCAGACCGGCGGCGGAACGGCCGCGTTTGTAAAGGGGCCCCGGATGCTGATGCTCCGGGAGGACCAGGGAGATATTCGCCTGCCGGTCTCCCGGCTGACCAAGGCTTGTCCGGCGTGGTACTGTGCCAGGTGCAGAAAGCTCATCGTCTCCTGGGGGCAGGAAAATGCCGGGGCAGAGCTGGAGCGGGCATCCCGGGGAAACCTGTAGCAGAAAACATGGTGGCTGCTGCGGCGTTTTGTACCAGCAGAATGACAGATAAAAAGGAGCGAGCGACATGATGAGACAGGACGGCCGGGCCTTTGACGAGTTGAGACCCATCAAGATCACTACAGACTTTGTGAAATTCGCGGAGGGAAGCTGCCTGATCCAGTGCGGCGACACGATGGTGCTCTGCTGCGCCAGTGTGGAGGAGCGCACCCCACCCCATGTGGCGGAGGGTACCGGCTGGGTGACGGCGGAGTATTCCATGCTGCCCCGGGCCAACCGGGAGCGCAGCAAGCGGGATATCTCCAAGCTGAAGCTCTCCCCCCGCAGCGCGGAAATTCAGCGCCTGGTGGGCCGGTCTCTGCGGGCTGCAGTGGATTTGACCAAGCTGGGAGAGCATACCATTACGGTGGATTGTGACGTGCTCCAGGGGGACGGCGGTACTCGTACAGCTTCCGTCACCGGCGGGTTCATCGCGCTGAGTCTTGCCTGCCGGAAGCTGGTGGAGGAGGGGGCGGTGGCCTCCAACCCTATCCGGCATTTTGTCACCGGCGTCTCTGCCGGCATTGTGGATGACACGGCGCTGCTGGACCTTCGCTACAGCGAGGACAGCCGGGCGCAGGTGGACTTGAACTGTGTCATGAACGAGTTGGGGGAGATCATTGAGCTGCAGGGGACCGGCGAAGGCCGTTCCTTCACCCTGGCGGAGCAGCAGGAGCTGGTGCGGCTCTGCGCCAAGGGGAATCGGGAGCTGCTGAGACTTCAGAGGGCGGCTTTAAAATGACAGGAAGCCCATGACAGCAGGCGCATATAAGGCCGCAGGCCTCTTAACATTGCAGGGAGGAAAGGGACTGGCTTTCGGATGATTGCAGAGTTCACCAGCAGCCTGGCAGAAATAGGAACCGGCGGGACCTACAGCAGAGATGGATTTCTTTGGGGATCAGTACAGGGCTGGTTTTACTTGCTGCGGCCGGACAGCCTGAGACAAAGGAGGAGATAACATGAAATTTGTTTTGGCGACACATAATCCAGGCAAGCTACAGGAGATGAGTTCCATTTTATCGTCTCTGGGGGTAGAGGTGATCAGCCCCGGCGACTTGGGAATTGATATCGAGGTGGAAGAGACTGGCTCCACGTTCGCGGAAAATGCCATGCTGAAGGCGGAGGCTATCTGCGAGGCGGCAAAGCTCCCCGCAATTGCCGATGACTCTGGTTTGTGCGTGGATGCGCTGAACGGCGGTCCCGGCGTTTATTCCGCCCGCTACGGCGGCGAGGGCTTGGATGATCGGGGACGGACGGCGCTGCTGCTGGAAAATATGCGGGGGCAGACCACCCGGGCGGCTCACTTCACCTGTGCCATCGCCTGTGTGTTTCCAAACGGGGATACGCTGAGTGCGGAGGGACGCTGTGACGGTACCATCGCTTTTGCCCCCATGGGAGAGGGCGGCTTTGGGTACGACCCGGTATTCTTTGTGCCGGAGCTGGCAAAGACGTTTTCCCAGCTGATGGCGGAGGAAAAGAATGAGATTTCCCACCGGGGACGGGCCCTGCGGCTTTTTGCTCAGCAGCTGGAAACTTATTTGAAGAAATAAACGTCTTTATCAAAATAGACATCTATTTTGAGCGCGGGATCAGCCTGTGAAAAAAATTGCAGCCGTCTCAGGCGTGGATCAGTCCTTGATTATGGAGCGGCATCAAAGTACCCGGACATATCCGTTTTGATCAGAGGGCAAGTCTGCCTCATCTGAGGCTTCATGAGGAGAAGAAAGCATGGAAATTGGCACATTCCACTCCGGTGATGCCGGAGAGATCGTATCATAAGGAGATATACATGGAACTGACAAGCAAACAGCGCGCTCAGCTGCGAGGCCTTGCCAACAGCCTGGACACCATTTTGCAGGTAGGCAAGGACGGTATCGGGGACAACCTCATTAAACAGGCCGACGACGCCCTGGAGGCGAGGGAACTCATCAAGGGCCGGGTTCTGGAGAATAATATCGAATATGACGCCCGTACCGCTGCCGAGGCTCTGGCTAAGGCTACCCGCAGCGAGGTAGTACAGGTGATCGGAACAAAGTTTGTACTCTATCGTGAGAGTCACAGCAAGCCCAGAGAGAAGCGTATTCAGCTGGTAAAGGCGGCCAGAAAGAAGCCGCTGTAAACAGGAGAAGCGGGGGAAATGGCATGAAAACAGCCGCCCGCTGGGCAGCGGCGGCGCTGGCCTTGCCGGTTGAAATAATAGCGATCTGTACTCTCCATCTGGGGAACGGCGCTTGGTTCCTTGAAAGGAATGTTTGTACCATAACGGAAGAGGATGGCGGCCTGCCGCAGTGGATGACACAGACCACAGAGGTACCGGACAGAAGCGCAAGAATGTAAAACAGGAGATGAAGCTTTGAAAATCGGCATTTATGGCGGGACCTTCAATCCGCCTCACTTGGGGCATATTACCGCAGCCAGGACGGTGTTTGAACTGCTGAAGCTGGATCAGTTGCTGCTGATTCCGGCAGGAATGCCGCCCCACAAGGACCTGCCGGCAGGCAGCCCCACGCCGGATCAGCGTTTGGAGATGACCCGCCTTGCGGGAGAGCAGATCGGTTTAGGTGACAGGGTACAGGTCCTAGATATGGAGCTGCGGCGGGAAGGACGCAGCTTTACCTCTGACACGCTGCGCCAGCTGCGGGAGGAGCATCCGGATGACGAACTATGGCTGCTGATGGGAACGGATATGTTTTTGACGTTGCAGCATTGGCATGAACCGGAGAAAATCCTTTCTCTAGCAGGAATCGCCGCCTTTGGGCGGACGGAGGCGGACACAGAAGAGCTGTTTTCCGTGCAGCGGGACTATCTCTATCGCACATATCCACAGGCTCAAATTTTTACTATGACGATTCCTGGGGTGATGGACATCTCGTCCACAGAGCTGCGGGAGCAGCTGGCACAGAAGGGAGGCTCCAAATGGCTGGCGCCGGCGGTGTACGGCTATATCCTGCGGGAGCATCTGTACCAGACCCATGTGGATTTAAGGCATCTTCCTCTCAGCCAGCTAAGGCCGGTAGCGCTGTCCTATTTAAAGTACAAGAGAATTCCCCATGTGCTGGGGACTGAGCAGGAGGCGATCCGGCTTGCGGAGCGCTATGGCGCTGATGTGCAGAAGGCCCGGGTTGCAGCATTGCTCCATGACTGCACCAAAAAGCTCAATATGGAGGAACAGCTGGCACTGTGCAAACGATACGGCATTGAATTGGATGAACTGGAAAAAGAGGCGCTGAAGCTGCTTCACGCAAAGACAGGAGCCGCGATTGCCCGGGACGTGTTCGGCGTGGACGAGGAGATCTATCAGGCTATCTGGTGGCACACCACCGGACATGCCGGCATGACGGCGCTGGAAAAGGTGATGTATCTTGCGGATTATATCGAGCCGTCCAGGGATTTTCCCGGGGTGGAGGAGCTGAGGCATGTGTGTTATGAGGATTTGGATAAGGGCCTGTTGATGGGGCTGGAGATGACGATCCAGGAAATGACAGCCATGGGAAACCCGGTGCACCGTGCTACGATAGAGGCGCGGGATGCTTTGAAAGGATAGAGACATCGTGCAGAGAGAACATGGAAAGCATGCGGCGAAGGAGAAGCCGCAAAAACCCAAGAAGAGCCGCCTGAGCCGGCAGCAGAAGTGTCTGGTGGCGGTGGCGGTGATTCTCGCGGTGGCCTTGGCAGGGGTGGCCGCTTACAAGGCACTGTTTATTCGTCCGGACCTGAACAACAAAAAGCCTGCACAGGAGGGGGAGGAGGTTCAGGAACTGGATTATGGCGACGGTGTGCGTCCCCGCAGCGACGGGGAGCGAAAAAGTCAGGATTATTATACCGTGCTGATTCTGGGCCGGGATACCGGCGGCGGCGGAAATACCGACACCATGCTGCTGGCAAGCTACGACGTGACCAACCAGAAGGCCACGGTGATGTCCATCCCCCGGGATACGATGGTGAACATTCCCTATGACATCAAGCGGATCAACGCTGTGTACAACTATGGTGGTGGTGGGGACAAAGGCATTGAATACCTCTATAAGGAAATCTCCCAGCTGGTGGGCTTTGAACCGGATTACCAGGTGATCGTGGAGTGGAACGCCGTAGGCGAGATTGTAGACGCCATGGGCGGCGTGTGGTTTGACGTGCCCCGGGATATGAACTACGACGACCCCTATCAAGATCTCCACATCCACCAGGAAAAAGGTTACCGTCTCCTCTCCGGCGACGACGCCATGCAGGTGCTGCGTTACCGCCATGACAACCGGAAAAACGGCGTGACACTGGGATATCCGGATGGGGACCTGGGCCGGATCAAAACCCAGCAGGCATTTTTGACCGCCATGGTGGAGCAGCTTTTGAAGCTGGAGAATATCACCAAGGTCAATGAGTTTGCAAGGGTGTTCCAGGAAAATGTGGAGACGGACCTGACCTTCCAGAATATCCTTTGGTTTGCTAAGTCCGCCTACCTTGGCGGGCTGAAGATGGAGAACGTAAACTTTCTTACCATGCCCAACAAGAACGTCTCCTGCTGGAGCCGCAGCTATCATAACTATCAATCGTATGTGGTTCCCATTGCCGGCGAACTGCTGGACCTGGTGAACCATGAGCTCAGCCCCTTTGTGGAGACCTTTGCTCTCAGCGACCTGGACATTATGTCGGTGAATGCTGATGGCTCTGTTAGCTCCTCCACTGGGTATGTGGAGGATTCCAAGGCGGCTCGGCCGCCTGTTAAGCCCTCCACACCCTCGACGGACGACGAGCCGGAGGAAGAGACGCCTGACACCACGCCTGGGACGACGGACCCAGGTATCACAGACCCGGGCACGACGAATCCCGGCACCACAGACCCGGGCACGACGAATCCCGGCACCACAGACCCAGGCACGACGAATCCCGGCACCACAGACCCAGGCACGACGAATCCCGGCACCACAGACCCAGGCACGACGAATCCCGGCACCACAGACCCGGGCACGACGAATCCCGGCACTACGGACCCGGGTACGACCGATCCTGGCACAACAGCCCCGGTAACGCCCACGGAACCTGATTTTTCAATCATTGAGCCGCCTGCGGCGGCATAAGGAAAGGAACGATGGCATGACACCAAAAGAACTGGCTATCATTGCGGCCAAAGCTCTGGACGAGAAGAAGGGAAAGGAAATTGCCGCGATTGAAATTGCAGACCTGACCACGCTGGCAGACTATTTTGTGATTGCCAGCGGCACCTCGAATACGCAGATCAATGCACTTTGCGACGCAGTAGAAAAGGCGATGAAGGAGCAGACAGAAGAGACGCTTCTGCGCCGGGAGGGCTATCGGGACGGCACCTGGGTCCTGCTGGATTACGGTTGCATCTGCGTCCATGTGTTTTCTCAGGAGGCCCGGGAGTTCTACGGCTTGGAGCGTCTCTGGCGGGATGGAAGGCCGCTGGACCTTAGCAGCGTGCTGACAGCAGACTAAATGGAACTTCACGTCAGGCGGCGCATCCAAGCACTTCAACCTCTGAAAACGGGCTGGGTTTAGTTGAGTTTGATGGCAGGGTCCCCACAAAAACGGAAATGTGCGGCGCTGTGCCTGTGGGCGGGCGGAAAGCTGTTAAACTGACTGGTCATAGATGAATAACATTGACGGGACGGGCTGCATAAGTGCGGCACGTCCCGTTTTTTAGGCGGCGGCGAGAGTTCGGACCCTTTTGTGTTGCTGAAAGCCTGTCTATACAACAATTCCGCTAAAATAGCTAAGCGGCAGTTACCCCAATATGGGTAACTGCCAGACTAATCGGTGTTTGTCGATATTTTGATAAACTCAATAATCCGCAATGTACTTCCGACACTTTGGACATAAAAAAGCAGGGTTCCAGTTTGCTTCACATACGCTTACGGCATCAGGGGATACAGGAATAGCTCCTGCTTTTTTTATGCTTTTTTTCGTATAAAGAACCGGCGTTTTGCAACTATCAGGGGCAAAATAGTTTTCACCGCGGGTCCGCAGTTTTCCTTGCCGCATTTCTTCACCACAAAACGGACATTTCATCCCTAAACGCCTCCAAAAACAGATTTATCATTTTCATGATATCACGGATGACTCTGTGCTTCAATTGAAATCAGCGAAATCAACGGAGTTTCATCCTGGCAGCACTTAAGGTAAAAGGGAGGGCGCTCGTCAGGGATTGACACGTAGATGAGGGCTATATTATAATAAACTATCGAAAAGCGGAATTTGACAGCTCTATAGGAAAAAGGAGGAGCAGAAATGAACAACAACGGCGGATTGGGATTTTGGGGTGTGGTAGGCGCCGTGCTGGTAGCGCTGATCATTTTTGCTCTTTGCTGAATCGGGAGCGCCGGGGGGATCTGCTGCTGGTACTGGGCCCTCTGGCCCTGTATGCGTTGAACCAGCAGGTGAAGACCCGTGTTACAGTGCGGGTGCTTGGAGATTTGCTGCGCTGCCACGCCAACGACTATTTGGGCGGAATCGCGTTTGCTGCCTATCTGAATCTGATTCTCTCTCTGAGCCGCTGGCCGGAGAAGCGGCTCAGGCGCCCAGGAGAGCTTGTAGTCCTGGGCCTGTTGTGCGGCCTGTGCTGGGAGTGTATCGCCCCTCTGTTTCTACCTGATAGCGTCGGCGATCCCTTAGATGTGGTGGCTTATGTACTGGGGACGCTGAGCTATTGGCTTTTGTGGGGGCGGCGGACTCCGGTCTGATATGCGAGCAGAGCGGGCTGGGAGCAATGGAAAGAATATAGATCATGAGCCAGGGCTTCCGGCGGCCGCCGGAAGCCCTGGCTCATAGGGTTGCAAAAACTTAGTGATTGGAAAAAAACGCCACGGCCACGGCGCCGGGGCCAGCGTGAGTGCCGATAGTACTGCCGATGCGGGCCACCGGCAGATGCACTGCCTTGCCCTGATAGAGATGGGCGCTGTCGGAGATATACTTTTGCAGCAACATGTCACTCAAGCCGCTGTAAGCCAGAGAAAAGGGCTTTTCAAAGTTAATCCCCCCGCTTTTCTCCACCAGGGACATGAGCATATTATTGCCATTTTTTGAACCGCGGGCTTTGCCCAGGATTGTGACCTCGCCGTTTTCCACGGCGATGACCGGCTTGATAGACAACAGAGAACCGGCCAGAGCCACGGCGGGAGAAATGCGTCCGCCTTTTTTCAGGTATTCCAGGGTGTCCAACAGGGCGATGAGGCGGATATGGGGCTTTTCCTGTTCCAGGACAGCGCCGATTTCCTGGGCGGATAGGCCCTGATCCCGCAGCTGCAGTGCTAGCTCTACCAAAATTCTCTGACCGACGGTGACGCTCAAGCTGTCTACCAACACTACCGGCAGCCCTTCAGCGGCGATCACGGCGCTCTGATAGCACCCGGAGAGTTTGGAGGAGAGGGTAATGCAAACCACCTCGTCCCCGGCCTCTACGGCCTCCTGAAAAGGACCCTCATACTGGAAGGGGGAGAGCTGGCTGGTGGTGGGAAGCACGTCGGATTCAATAAGCCTTTGGAAAAAGGTCTGATGGTCGATGGTGACTCCGTCTAAAAATTCCTCTTCACCGAAAATGGTCCGAAGGGGCAATACCTGAATCCCCCAGGTGCGGGCCTCCTCTTGCGTGATATCGCTGGCAGAGTCCGTGATGATGCGAATCGCCATAATGCTTATCTCCTTTGCTTTTGATGTAGATTCACGGCGGCAACAGCCTCGTCCATAAGGGCTGTGAGCTGCCGTGTCCGCTCCTCGCCCAGGGTGGATCGAATTTCCTCCAGGATGTCCAGGACAGTTTCGTGCTCTCTGCGATAGAGCGGGAGCGCTCTTTCCAGCAGGTGAATATGGACAACTCGCCGGTCCGCCTGGCTTCTGGCACGCTCGATCAGACCGCGCGACTCCATGGCGGTGAGAATGTGGTTGACCTGAGATTTCAAAAGCTGTGTCCGCGCGCAAAGCTCCGTGGCGGTGACTGGGGGGCCACCCTCCTCCTGACGGCGGTACAGTAGGTTGCAAACCAACATTTCATTCATGGACAGCTCCCGTAGCAGCCGGTTTCCACGGATGTAGGCCGAGAGAGACATCCAGGCTCGCAGCAGCTCCTCCCGCGTCTGATCCACATGAGCACCTCCTTTATATAGTTTATTTTATGAACTAATAAGCGAGTGAAGTATACAGCATTTTCCGGGCAAATGCAAGTGCTCTTTGAGAAAACACCGGAACCTCTTGACAAATTTGTAAAAGACCCGTAAAATACCCATGTTAAAGACGTTGAAGGGAAGAAAGACGGAGATTTCCACTTTCAGAGAGCCGGCGGATGCTGCGAGCCGGCAGGGAGCCCCCGTGAATGACTGGTCCCGGAGTTTTTCGCCTGAACCCTGCGGGTAGGGCGGAACGGCAGGCGCCGTTACCCGCCGGAGAGGGCCCGTCCGGCAGCGGGGGGCTGAAACAGGGTGGTACCGCGTTTTTAACGCCCCTGAGCCAAGCGGCTCCGGGGCGTTTTTATATGGATATCATGATGGATGGGCTGCGGCCCATGCCGATTGTTGAAGATGAGGAGAAGGTTATGAAGTACGATTTTACCGCCATTGAGCAGAAGTGGCAGAAGAAATGGCTGGAGGAGAAGCCCTTCACCGCCGTCACCGGGGACAAGAGCCGTGAGAAGTTTTACGGCCTGATCGAATTTCCCTACCCTTCCGGACAGGGGCTGCACGTGGGCCACGCCCGTCCTTTTACCGCCATGGACATCATTTGCCGGAAGAAGCGGATGCAGGGCTATAATGTCCTCTTTCCCATCGGCTATGACGCCTTCGGCCTGCCCACGGAGAACTACGCCGTGCAGCACAAGATTCACCCCGCCAAGGTAACTCACGATAACATCGAGAACTTCCGCAAGCAGCTTCACATGCTGGGCTACTCCTTCGATTGGGACCGGGAGGTGAATACCACCGACCCCAGCTACTACAAGTGGACTCAGTGGATCTTTTTGCAGATGTTCAAGAAGGGCCTTGCCTACAAGGCCTCCATGCCGGTGAACTGGTGCACCAGCTGCAAGATCGTCCTGGCCAACGAGGAGGTCGTGGACGGCGTGTGCGAGCGCTGCGGCGGCGAGGTCATCCGCAAGGAGAAGAGCCAGTGGATGCTGGCCATCACCAAGTATGCCGACCGGCTCATTGACGATCTGGAGGACGTGGACTTCATCGAGCGGGTCAAGACCCAGCAGCGCAACTGGATCGGCCGCAGCGAGGGCACCGAGGTGGACTTCACCGCCACCAACGGCCAGAAGCTGACGGTCTATACCACCCGGTGCGACACCCTCTTCGGCGTGACCTATATGGTCATCTCCCCGGAGCATCCCTTCCTCCAGGCGTGGAAGGATCAGATTCAGAACTGGGACGCCGTGGCCGCCTATATCGACGAGGCCGCCCACAAGTCCGACTTTGAGCGGGGCGAGCTGAACAAGGAAAAGACCGGCGTCCGGCTGGAGGGCATCGAGGCTGTGAACCCCGCCAGCGGCAAGAAGGTGCCCCTGTTCGTCTCCGACTACGTGCTGATGGGCTACGGCACCGGCATCGTCATGGGCGTGCCGGGCCACGATCAGCGCGACTGGGAGTTTGCCACTAAGTTCGGCCTGCCCATCATCGAGGTGGTCCGGGGCGGCGATATCACCAAGGAGGCCTTTACCCTCAAGGATGACACGGGCATCATGGTCAACTCCGGCTTCCTGGATGGGCTCACCGTCAAGGAGGCCATCCCCGCCATGAAGAAGTGGGTCACGGAGCAGGGGATCGGCCATCCCAAGACCAACTACAAGCTGCGGGACTGGGTCTTCTCCCGCCAGCGGTACTGGGGCGAGCCCATTCCTCTGGTGAACTGCCCCAAGTGCGGCTGGGTGCCCCTGCCGGAGTCTGAGCTGCCGCTGCTGCTGCCGGAGGTGGACAGCTATGAGGTCACCGACACCGGCGAGAGCCCCCTGAGCAAGATGACTGACTGGGTGAACACCACCTGCCCCTGCTGCGGCGGGCCTGCCCAGCGGGAGACGGATACCATGCCCCAGTGGGCGGGCTCCAGCTGGTATTTCCTGCGGTATATGGACCCCCACAACGATCAGGCCCTGGCCAGCAAGGAGGCCCTGGAGTACTGGTCTCCCGTGGACTGGTACAACGGCGGCATGGAGCACACCACGCTGCATCTGCTCTACTCCCGCTTCTGGCACAAGTTCCTCTATGACATCGGCGTGGTGCCCACCAAGGAGCCCTATGCCAAGCGCACCAGCCACGGCATGATCCTGGGCGAGGGCGGCGAGAAGATGTCCAAGTCCCGGGGCAACGTGGTCAACCCCAACGATATCGTGGCCCAGTATGGCGCGGATACCATGCGGCTGTATATCATGTTCGTGGGCGACTTCGAGCAGGCGGCCACCTGGTCCACCGAGGCGGTCAAGGGCTCCAAGCGGTTCCTGGACCGGGTGTGGAACTTGGCCGAGGGCGCGGCGGAGAGCTATGACGTGACGCCCGCCAACGAGGCCGTCCTCCACAAGACCATCAAGAAGGTCACCGACGATATCGACAGCCTGAAGATGAACACGGCTATCGCTGCGATGATGACCGCTGTCAATGAGCTGACGGCCAACGGCGCCAGCCGAGGTGATTTACGCACGCTGCTGCTGCTCCTCAATCCCTTCGCCCCCCACATCACCGAGGAGCTGTGGGAGATGCTGGGCTTTGCCGCCAAGGAGGGCAAGATGTGCTGCCAGGCTGACTGGCCCGCCTATGACGAGAGCAAGACCGTGGCCAGCACGGTGGACATGGCCGTGCAGGTGAATGGCAAGCTCAAGGGTGCCATCTCCATGCCGGTGGACAGCGGCGAGAAGGCCGTGGTGGACGCAGCCCTGGCGGTGGAAAAGGTCCAGAAGGCCACCGAGGGCATGAAGATCGTGAAGACGATTCTGGTGAAAAACCGTTTGGTCAATCTGATTGTGAAGCCCCAGTGAGACCTCGCGCCAGGAGCTAATTGGGAACCGGCCGTCAAGCTGGCAAAGCTTTGCAATTCCTAATCGCCTATAGAAACAGATATGTGAAACCGGACAGGCCCAGCCTGTCCGGTTTGGACCTTACCGAAGTCTTTAAGGAGGAAGTATGAACCGATTGGACGAATTTTTAAGTATCCTGTGCGGACACTTTGACAACGCGGCACAAGTTCGGAAGCTGGAGGAACAAGGGGTGAGGAACTTTCCTTTTGCAGAGCATGTCAATACGGTCTGTCAGGATAAAATTACAGGCTTACCGACGGATTTCCACGGGAAATTTGTGCTGGAAGAGAGCTATTATACCACTGACGGAAAAACCCATGCCTCGCCGCACCTCTTTCTCTTTACAGAGGAGGAAGAGGGGGTTCTGCTGACCTCCTATGAGTTACCAAAGGACGGCACTGCGCCTACCTATCAGACTCTCCCGATTATGCACTATACGGACCTGCGGGTTTCCGAAAAGTTTACCCCGGCACTCTACACACTGCGAAATGGCGTGTGGGAGGGCGGCAGTGTCAGCATGTTCTCCCCGGTGCTGAAATTCACGCTGTTTGAGCGGTTTTCCCCGGATGTGCTGGAGGTATCCGAGACCATGGAGGTCAACGGTAAGCGGACCTTCGGGTATGACCAGCCCATTTTGTACCGCCGGAGAGCGGAGTGAGCCCCGGCATTTTGGCATCAGGCAAGCGATTTCCGAGAGAAACATGCGATTTTCCGTAAAATCTCTTGACAACTCTTCGGAAGATTTGTATAATACCCATGTTAAAGCCATAAAGTATGGCCCTTAAAGTATCCTGGATTGAGCCGGATACCTCGGAGGGAGGGAAATATAGATGTCTGAGATCCATGTGAAGGACGGCGAGTCCATCGACAGCGCACTGAAGCGGTTTAAGCGCAGCTGTGCCAAGGCGGGCGTGATCGCCGAGGTCCGCAAGAGAGAGCATTATGAGAGTCCCAGTGTCAAGCGTCGCAAGAAGTCTGAGGCTGCTCGCAAGAACAAGAAGCGTTTCTATTAATGGGGATATCAAAAACGCTGTGCCATGTGGCACAGCGTTTTTTCCACCCTATCTCCTTTAAAATGGCTGAAATAATCCATCAGCGATATCCTGTACCTCCGGCCACATGAAAAAGGCGGCGGAGAACCCCAGGGCGGTTCCGGTCCGCAGCTTTTGCCGGAGGGTTTCGGCGTCGTCAAAAAGGACGAAGTGACATTCACCGTCCCGGGTGTAAGTAAAGTAGCGGGCGCACAGGTCCTGAGAGAAGAATACCGCCGGCGCCTCCTGCTCCATCAGCCGGCTCAGGGCGGCGGCGGAGAGAGGCTCGCCCTGGCCGGTGGGGGCGGGGAGGCGGAAATCCATACGCAGCCGCTCCATGTCCAGTGCCAGTCTGCCGCCCCGCTGTCCTGCGGCCTCCCTCAGCCGTTCCGTAAAATTTCCACCGGAGACGGCGGCGCAGATCAGGGGGACCGCGTTTTTCGTCCCCTCCGCATACCGCTCCGGAAGGTAGAGGGCACGGCGGCCGGCGACCTCATCCAGCCGCCGGATAAAGGTCTGGCGATCCGGACGGGGCGGTTCCTCAAAGTCCAGGAGAATGCCCTGGTAGTTTCGCCGCCCGCACTCCCGAAGTACAGCCGCACAAAGGGCTTCCGGATCGTCGATCACAGGGGCCTTCCGGTCACTGACGGACAAAAGGCCGCCCTGGGTTTGCAGCAAAAGGTTTTGCCGCAGCAGAACGGAGCCTTCCCCAATGCGATAGGCCACATGGGCCAGCGGACGGCGGTATTTTGCCGCAGCCTGCGCCTGACCCGGGGTTACGGCCAGATAGACCTGCAAACTACACTCCCCCTTGTGTTCACGGTTTCCATTTGCTATACTGAAGAAAACTATGCGGAGGGAGAGCATCCTATGCCGTTTTCTCTGATTCCGGGCCGCCTTTTTGCGCACTATCGTGAGGTCACGCCGGAATATCTCAAGAAGCAGGAGATCACACTGCTGTTAAGCGACCTGGATTTTACGTTGGCACCCAAGTCCGTCAGGTCTCCGGACGCGGAGCTGCGGGCGTGGATCGCCGCGCTGGGGGCGGAGGGGATTTCCTTGATGATTGTCTCCAACAACCGCTCTGGCAGGCGTGTGACGGAATTCTGCGCGGATCTGGGTGTGCCTTACCAGGGACGAGCTGGAAAGCCCTCCACCCGGGGGTTGGAGGCCGCTATGGCCCGTTCCGGCGCGGACCGGGCCCACACCGCCATGCTGGGGGACAAGCTGCTCACGGACATGTTGGCGGCAAACCGCTGCGGTGTTCTGGCACTGATGGTGGAGCCGCTGGGCGGCGCCGTGACGCCCTGGCAGAAGGTGCTGCATGCACTCCAGGCCCCCTTCAAGGCGGTCTGCCGCAGGCGAGTTGAAAAAAGCCGGGGAAAAAAACCAACAAATGGTTGAAAAATGCTTGCAATAGCGGACAACATAGGATAAAATAGCAAAGGTATTTTTTAAAGAGTCTGTGTATAGAGAAAATGCCCTCTCCCGCAGGTCGTTTTCTCGCAAGATTTGTGAGGAGGAATCAGCTATGCCTACAATTACTGCCGGTGATTTCCGGAAGGGTATGATTTTTGAGATGGATGGGAAACCCATGCTGGTGGTGGATTTCCAGCACGTCAAGCCCGGTAAGGGTGCGGCTTTTGTGCGCACCAAGTACAAGAATGTGATTACCGGCACCATCCGTGAGGAGTCCTTTAACCCCAGCGCCAAGTTTGAACAGGTGGCCGTGGAGCGCAAGAACGCCGAGTACAGCTATAACGACGGCGATCTCTATTACTTCATGGACCCGGAGACCTATGACATGGTCCCCCTGAACAAGGACGTGCTGGGCGATGCGTTCCAGTTCGTTAAGGAGAACACCATGTGCTCTCTGCTCAGCTACAAGGGCAGCGTCTTTACGGTGGAGGTCCCCAATTTTGTGGATCTGGTTGTTACTGAGACCGAGCCCGGCGTCAAGGGTGACACCGCCACCAATGTGACCAAGTCCGCCACGCTGGAGACTGGCGCCGTGATCAAGGTCCCCCTGTTCATCAATGAGGGTGAGAAGATTCAGATTGACACTCGCACTGGCGAGTATCTGGGCCGTTGCAAGGAATAAAGGCATCAAAAGGGGGGAGTCAGTTCCCCCCTTTCCTATCAACTGACAAATGGAAAGGAGCTGCTGACATGGAGATTACCGAGAGAGTTGCGTATTTGAAGGGACTGGCTGAGGGCATGGAGCTGAACACGGATAAAAGAGAGGGCAAGCTGCTTGCCGCTATTATCGACGTGTTGGAGGACATCGCCCTGGAGCTGGAGGACATTCAGGACGAGCAGGCGGAGCTGGCTGACGGCCTGGACGCCGTCAGCGACGACCTGGAGGATGTGGAGGACGTGGTCTTCGACGAGTATGATGAAGAAGATGACGACGAGGATTGTTACGCCACTACCTGCCCCACCTGTGAGGAGACCATTTATTTTGATGAGTCCATCCTGGAGGATGGCGAGGTGATCTGCCCCAACTGCGGGGAGAAGCTGGAGTTTGACCTCTCCGGCGTGGAGGAAGAGGATGACTCCGAGGAGGAGTCCCAAGAATAATCAAGAGGGCCGCCTGACGCTTATAGCGTCAGGCGGCCCTTTATGAAGGCGAGATGCCAGCGGTAAAAAGTACCGCCTCAAACACCATATGAGACAAACCGGCCTCAGGTCTTGATATTCCGAAAGGCTTGGGCCTCCGCCACCCACCCCCAGAGCTGCGTGTCCAGGTCCGCCGGGTGAAACAGGGGCAGATGGTTGGCCCAGCGGCCGGGATATGGTTCCACTGCCATGCCGCCGCGCAGATCCGGCAGGGATCGGGGCAGAAAGAGGCTTAACGTGACATAGCACGGGCCGGGCATCCGGGGAAAGCGGATGTGGGTGGAGAGGGCACAGAAGGGCCGCGGCCCCCGCAGAGTCACCTGAGACTTCTGGGTGACAACTTCCGTCTCTGGCCATCTTTCCCATGCCTCGGTTAGAAAAGCGCGAACTGTTGACAGCAGTTCCGGCCTTTCCGCGAAGAAGGCCTCTGCCAGCCGCAGGGACTCTAGGCTTTTCGTCATATGTTTTCGGTCAGGCTGCAAAGCGCCGCGCCGATGGCGGTTGCAAAGGTGGCGTTGTCAGGGATGATGTAATGGATGCCATAGAGCCGCTCAAAGTTCTCGAAATTAGGCTTTACCTGGTCCAGGGTTGTCATGGAGCCGGTGAGAACGACGGTCTTGGTGTCGCAGCAGCGGCAGGCCAGCACGGTCATGGTGCCGATGGCCTGCAGCACCAGGTTCACAACACCGGCGGCCACATCGGCGCAGTTGGCGTCCTCCGCCAGGTTGCCAAAGTTAGCTGCGGTCAGGGTAGGGTCCAGAGTGGCTGCCGGATTTTTTGTGATATCTCCAATCGTTAGATCTACCTGCCCTAAATCTCCCCCAAGGGCCAATTTTTTGATTTGGCCGAAGCGCTCCATACCAACCAGCTTGTGGCATAGCCCCCCCAGGGTGCCGCCGCCGATGCCGCTGCCGCACAGGTGCTGCACGCGGCCTTTTTCAGCCAGTAGAAATGCTGTGCCGGTACCCATGGTAGACACCACGGCGCGCTCCTGGCCGGAAAGCGCGAGAGCGCCCGCGCCGCTGGCGGAGAATTCGTCCACCCGATAGGTGGGCAGGCCATAGATATTTCCATCCACATAGCTGGCGCCCACGCCGGTAAGCACTACCCGCCGTACATCCTCCAAGGTCAGATGATTGCTGGAGAGGTAGTTGCCCAGCGCACCGAAGAGGCTCGTGACCTGATCCTCTGCCCGGACCCGCAGCATGGAGAGGGGATTGCCATGAACGTCCAGCCCCACCACCTTGGTGGTGGAACCGCCGACATCAATTCCTAAAATAATGTCCATGGAGAAATGCTTCCTTTCTCATGTTGACGGCTTGGCCGTCTGATATTCCCCATCATAGGGGAGAGCGAAGGCTTTGTCAACTGAGAATTTCCCTCTAAGTGAAAAATTTGACATTTTCTCAAAGAGGAGATTTTCAGGCATTGAAAAACAGGAAAATGAATTTGTTTGCAGAACAGAATACGAAAATCCGCCAATTTGCAGGAAAAGGAATTGCTTTTCCCATCGAAACAGCCTATAATCATAGCAATAACCGAAAATGAGGTGCAATGATGACAGAACAGAATCTGACCATGCTCTGCGATTTTTATGAGCTGACCATGGGCAACGGATATTTTCAGGCGGGGATGCGGGACCGCGTGACCTATTTTGACGTGTTCTTCCGGGACGTGCCGGACAAGGGCGGCTTCGCCATCTGCGCGGGCTTGGGGCAGCTGATTGACTATATTCAAAACCTTCATTTCAATCAGGAGGATATTGAGTATCTTCGCGGCAGAGGTCTGTTTTCTGAGGAATTTCTGGAATATCTCAGCACCTTCCGCTTCACGGGAGATATTTGGGCAGTGCCGGAGGGGACGCCGATCTTTCCCCGGGAGCCGGTGGTGACGGTGCGGGCGCCGGCAATTCAGGCTCAGCTGATTGAAACATTTACCTTATTGACCATGAATCACCAGAGTTTGATCGCCACCAAGGCCAACCGCATTGTCCGGGCGGCCCAGGGCCGGACGGTGCTGGAGTTTGGCTCCCGGCGTGCCCAGGGCATTGATGGCGCTGTATCCGGCGCCAGGGCGGCGTTTATTGGCGGCTGCAAAGGAACGGCCTGCACGCTTTCTGACCAGATCTACGGTGTGCCTGCTGGTGGGACCATGGCCCACGCCTGGGTCCAGATGTTTGACAGCCAGTATGAGGCCTTTAAGACCTACTGCGAGATTTACCCCACCAATGCAACGCTTCTGGTGGATACCTACAACACCCTCAAATCCGGCGTGCCGGACGCTATCCGCGCTTTTAACGAGGTCTTGAAGCCCCGCGGGATTACCCGGTGCGGTATCCGGCTGGACTCCGGAGACCTGGCTTATCTCACGCGGGAGGCCAGGAAAATGCTGGATGAGGCAGGGTGGACGGAGTGCCAGATTTCTGCCTCCAACGCCCTGGATGAGTATATTATCCGGGACCTGCTGCAGCAGGGGGCGAAGGTGGACCTCTTCGGCGTGGGCGAGCGAATGATCACTGCCAGCAGCCAGCCGGTATTTGGCGGGGTGTATAAGCTGGTGGCCGTGGAGGACGGGAGAGGACGTGTTCTGCCCAAGATCAAGGTCAGTGAAAATGTGGACAAGATCACTGACCCCCACTTTAAGACCCTCTACCGGATTTACGATAAAGCTACCGGCAAGGCGGAGGCGGATTACATCACCGTCCACGATGAGGCGGTGGATGCTGCGCAGCCGCTGGAGCTGTTTGATCCCCGCGCTACATGGAAGCGCAAAACCTATACCAACTACACGATCAGACCCCTACAGGTGCAAGTGTTCCGTGGCGGCGAGCTGGTTTACACACAGCCGCCTTTGCGGGAGATTCAAGCGTACTGCATGGAACAGGTGGACACCCTGTGGGAGGAGGTCAAGCGGTTTGAAAATCCCCACGGATACTATGTGGACTTGAGCCAGAAACTCTGGGACATCAAGCAGCAGCTTTTGCGGGAAAGCAGACCCTGAGTGCGTAAAAGCAGAAAGTGGCCCCCGTCTGATGGCGGGGGCCACTTGGGTCTCTTATTCTGCGATGGTATTGCGCTCAATCATGCTCAGAGCGGACAGAAACTGTGCATAATGCTCGGGGTCCAGTCCATTGGTGATTTTTGCATTGGCCTCGTCAATGACCCGGTCAACCTGAGACCATAGAGAGCGGCCTTCTTCCCGCAGATGGATGGAGACGCTGCGGCGGTCCTCCTGGTTATAGACGCGGTCAATCAGACCTTTCTTTTCCAGCCGGCTCAAAATCCCTGTAATAGAGGATGTATCCAAGCGCAGTTCCTGCGCCAGCTGAGAGGGTGTCAGGCCGTCTTGCGTGCAGAGGCACTGCAAAAGCGCATACTGGGAAGGCGTGATATCATATTCCTGAAGCTCACGCTTGAAATAGTTATTGACTGCGTTTTGCGTGTTGGAGAGGATAAAATTGATACATGAATGAATATCCATAATGGAAACTCCTCGCATTTAATACGAGGCATTATAGCAGAATAGACGGGGCTTTGTCAAGAAAATCCATTGCGTGTTTGAGCATGGAGAAGGTCTTCGGAGAGAAGGGGAAAAGAGCCTTGACAAACGAGAAAAAAAGTATATAAAATGTATTGACAAGTATATGTCAAACGGCTACAATGATATGCAGCGATTAGTTTGCAGGCAAAATACTTGTTGCCCAAATGCCACTAGCGTTTAAAAATTGTTGGGAGGTAGCTATGGATTTTCAACTGAGCAAAATGCACCTGCTGCAGCAGGAACTGTATCGCAAATTTGCGGAGACAGAGATCAAGCCGCTGGCGAAGGACATGGACGAGGAAGAGGTCTATTCCCCGGAGCTGCTGGAGAAGATGCAGAAGTATGGTTTCTTCGGCATTCCCTATTCCAAGGAATACGGCGGTGTCGGCGCGGATACTCTGGCCTATACGCTGTGCATGGAGGAAGTGTCCAAGGTGGACGCCAGCACTGGCATCACCATCTCTGTACATACGTCTCTTTGCTGCTCCTGCATCAATGAGTTCGGCACGGAGGAGCAGAAGCAGAAATACCTGCGTCCCCTGGTTGACGGCAGCAAGATCGGCTGCTATGGCCTGACCGAGCCCGGCGCCGGTTCCGACGTGCAGGGTGCCCAGACCGTGGCCGTTGAGGACGGTGACGATTATGTGATCACCGGTTCCAAGGTGTTCACTACCAACTCTGGTTTCGCTGACACCTGCGTGCTGTTCGCCCTGACCGACCGCAGCGTTCCCGCTGCCAAGGGCATGACCGCGTTCATCGTGGACCTCAAGGAGATGCCCGGTATCACCGTCAGCGAGAACATTGAGCGCATGGGTATCCGTGCTGCCAGCAACTGCATCGTGACCTACGACAAGGTCCGCGTACCCAAGGAGCGGGTTCTGGGCAAGGTCGGCGGCGGCTTCAAGATCGCCATGAAGGCGCTGGATGCCGGCCGTATCGGCATTGCCGCTCAGGCCGTGGGCATCGCCCAGGGCGCTTTGAACGAGGCCATTCAGTATGGCAAAGAGCGCAAGCAGTTCGGCAAGACCATCAACTCCTTCCAGAACACCCAGTTCAAGATGGCCGAGCTGCAGACCAAGATCGACGCTGCTCGCCTGCTGACTTGGCGCGCTGCCAAGGAGAAGGACAACCATGGCAACTATGGCCCTTATGCCGCCATGGCGAAGCTGTTCGCTTCTGACGTTGCCAACGAGGTTACACGCGCTGCTGTGCAGTTTATGGGCGGCTACGGCTACTGCCGTGAGTACCCGGTGGAGCGCATGATGCGCGACGCCAAGATCACCGAGATCTATGAGGGTACCTCTGAGGTCATGAAGATGGTCATTTCCGGTTCTATGAAGCTGAAATAAGAGGGGAGTGCAGAATAAGATGAAGATTGTTGTTTGTATCAAGCAGGTCCCCGATACCGCTGAGGTTAAGCTGGACCCCAAGACTGGCACCCTGATCCGTGACGGTGTGCCCAGCATTATCAACCATGACGATAAGGCCGGCCTGGAGGCCGCTTTGCAGCTGCGCGAGAAGGTCGGCGGCACGGTCACCGTCGTATGCATGGGCCCCCCGCAGGCGGACGTCGCTCTGCGCGAGGCTCTGGCCATGGGCGCGGACGACGCCTATCTGCTGTCCGCCCGTGAGTTCGGCGGCTCTGATACCTATGCCACCGCCACCATCATCGCTACCGGTCTGCGCAAGATCGGCTTCGATCTGGTGATCACCGGCCGTCAGGCCATCGACGGCGACACCGCTCAGGTCGGTCCCCAGATCGCTGAGCAGCTGAAGATCCCCCAGGTCAGCTACGCCGAGCAGCTGGACGTGGATGGCGACAGCGTGGTTGTGAAGCGTCAGTATGAGGATCAGTCTCACATGCTGAAGGTGAAGATGCCTTGCCTGGTCACTGCTCTGTCCGAGCTGACCGAGCCCCGCTACATGCATGCTGGCGGCATCGTGGACGCTTACAACAAGGAGATCACGGTCTGGGGCTTTGACGACCTGAAGGACGACCTGAATCCCGAGTGGATCGGTCTGAAGGGTTCTCCCACCAACGTGTTCCAGTCCTTCGGCAAGAAGCCCAAGACCGCCGGTACGGTGCTGGATGGTCTGTCCACTGAGGAAGCTGTGGAGAAGATCATGGCGGTGCTGATTGAGCGCCATATCATCTAAGGGAGGCATAAGACGATGAGTAAAGATATCTATGTAGTTGTTGAACAGCGCAATGGCAACATTCAGAAGGTCACATATGAGCTGATCTCTGAGGCCACCAAGCTGGCTGCCGACCTGGGTGAGCAGGTTGTTGCCGTGCTGATGGGTTACAAGATTGCCGATAAGGCCCAGTCTTTGATCCACTACGGCGCCCAGAAGGTGCTGGTCCTGGACGCTCCTGTTCTGGAGCACTACACCACCGAGCCCTATGTCCGCGGCATTGAATATGTGATCAAGAACTATGAGCCCAACATTGTTTTGTTTGGCGCCAGCAGCATTGGCCGTGACATGGCTCCCCGTATCGCGGGCCGCGTACACACCGGCCTGACCGCTGACTGCACCCGTCTGGATGTGGAGGTCAGCAAGTATCAGGAGTATCTGCGTAAGGCCACCAACCTCCCTGAGGAGAAGATCATGGCCCTGGATACCTCTGACCGCAACCTGAAGATGACCCGTCCCGCTTTCGGCGGCAACGTCATGGCCACCATTGTGTGCCGCAACTACCGTCCTCAGATGGCTACCGTCCGCCCCGGCGTGATGGAGCTGGGTGAGAAGGATACCAGCCGCACCGGCGAGGTCGTCATGGTTGACGCCGGCCTGACCGAGGCCGACATGAACGTGGAGATCCTGGACGTGGTGAAGCAGACCAAGAAGGCTGTGGATATCACCGACGCCAAGATCCTGGTCTCCGGCGGCCGCGGCGTGGGCGGTCCCGAGGGCTACAACCCCCTGCGCGAGCTGGCTGCCGAGCTGGGCGGCGAGGTTTCCTCCTCCCGTATCGGCGTGGACAGCGGCTGGATTGAGAAGGATCGTCAGGTCGGCCAGACCGGCAAGACCGTCCATCCCGAGCTGTATATCGCCTGCGGTATTTCCGGCGCGATTCAGCACCAGGCCGGTATGGAGGACTCTGAGTTCATCCTGGCTATCAACACCGACAAGTTCTGCCCCATGATGCAGCTGGCTGATCTGGGCATTGTGGGCGATCTGAAGAAGATTGTTCCCGCTCTGACCGAGGCTGTCAAGGCTTACAAGGCCAAGAAGGCCGCGCTGTAAGTGCATTTTTTAAAAGAGACGCTCACTTTTTTGTGAGCGTCTCTTTTTTTGCGGCAGCGGCCATGCGCCGGTACCTGGGTCAAAAAGCGCAGGCCGGACGGCCAACCTATCCGGCCATTTACCTGATTTCGTCATGTGTTCCAGGCGCGCTTTGCGCTCATGGCATTTGAGAACAGGCAGCCAGAATTTATTTACACAATCATGGTTGAAGAAACAGTGCATTTTGAGTATAATACTTTTATTTCATAGATAAGAGAGGAGAGGTGGAGGCATGCGCAAAAACCAGCCGAGGATGGAGGAACGGATCGAACGGAGAATTTCCGCCATCACCAGCATCTCCATGTGTGCGCTGACAGTCATTGCGCAGATTGCCACCACATTGATTCTCACTCACTTTTTGCGGGAGAAGGCCAGCTACGCCTACACGGCGCTGGAGCTTTTGGGTGCTGTCGTAGCCATTCGGGTGTATCAGCGCTCTGGCAGCCCCAGCTATAAGCTGGTGTGGATGTGTTTGCTGCTGGCGCTGCCGGTCTCTGGTATGATTCTCTTCTGGCTGTGGGGTGGTACGCATCAGGCCAAAAGTCTCAGCCTGCGTCAGGTGCCTCCGGTCCCTCAGCGAGAGAGCTGGCGGATGTCCAGCGAGGCGAATCTCTCCCGCCTGCGGCGGCAGTCCGCCACCTGGGGTCGGCTTGCAGCTTATCTGCAGAAAAAAGGCTTTTTACTCTATCGAAACACGCAAGCCAAGTATTTTGGCGATGGCAAGCCCTTTTTTGATGATTTGATTGAACATCTCTCCAAGGCAGAGGTCTATATTTTCCTGGAGTACTATATCCTGGCAGAGGGGAAGCTTTGGGACCGGATGTTTTCTGTGCTGCGAGAGCGGGCCGCTGCCGGCGTAGAGATCCACGTAATTTTTGATGACTTTGGCAATTTGACCCGTTTTTCTGACGCAACGCTCCAAGCTGTGCAGGACGCGGGAATTGAGGTGGAGGTATTCAATCCGGTTCACCGCTATGTGAACCGCATCTACTTCAACTACCGGGACCACCGGAAAATTGCGGTGATTGATGGACAATTTGCCTATACTGGTGGATTGAATATCGGTGATGAATATATCAATGAAAGGGAGCGCTTTGGATACTGGAAGGACAGCGGCGTTCGAATTGAGGGAGAGGGCGCCTGGGGATTCGCCGCTCAGTTCATGCAGATGTGGAAGATGATCGGTCGTACCTTCCCCAATGAGGACGACTTCTACCGCCCCCGCCACGAGGGGCCGGAGACGGTCGGCTTCTGCCAGCCCTTCACGGACGGGCCTTTGAATAACCCGGACAACCCCATTGAGGAGACGTATCTGCAGCTGATCGACTCGGCCAGACACATGCTCTATATCACCACGCCTTACTATGCTGTGGAGGAGTCCATGCAGCAGGCGCTGTGCATTGCCGCCGACGCGGGGGTGGATGTGCGGCTGCTGGTTCCGGCGATTCCCGACAAGAAATACGCCTATATGGTGGCGGAGACCTATTGGGGGGAACTGCTGAGCCATGGGGTGAAGATCTACAAGTATACTCCTGGCTTTCTCCATGCGAAAAGCGTGCTGGTGGACCGGGAGGTGGCCTTGGTGGGCAGCACCAACATGGATTACCGCACGTTCCAGCTCCACTACGAGTGTGGTGTTTTGATGTATCAGTCCGAGGCCGTGGAGGAGTTGCTGGAGGACATGGATGATATTATGGCTCAGAGCAGCCTCTACACCCTGGAGGAGTGGCAGAAGCGCCCCTGGCTGCGGCGCACGGCGGCTTCGCTGCTGCGCTTGGGAGCTATCTGGCTGTAAATGAAAAGGATCGAACAGAGGTGCAGAAATGAAAAGAAATTGGTGTTTGCTGTGCGTAATGATCCTGCTGCTCTGTGCGGGCTGCGGCGGGGAACAGGCAGAGATGTCCGCCGGAACGGGAGAGACCGCTTCCCATGAACAGATCGCGCCTCCGGAGAAGGAGGAGCGGGTGGCGGTCTACTCTGACGAGGAGATCACCATTACAGTTCCGGCCTCTTACGAGGATCTGGTCCTGGTGGACAACATTGGCTCAGATAACATGTTCGTGGTGACGGCCAATCTCTACTATGCGCCGGCATACATCGCCTCGGAGGATGGCTGCACGCCACCGCTGTGCGGCGGCTGGATGCTGACCGTGGAGTGGGCAGACTCGCAGTACGCCGCCAGCGTATACCAAGATGGGGAGACATTTTATGCCACATGCTGGCGGCCAGATCAGCAATCTGTCTATATGGAGCAGCGGCCTGCCGCGGCGGAGCTGCCCGCCGACGCCCCGGAGGAATTCCTGGCGGTGATGGAGTCCATTGAGGTGGACTACGGCGACCTGTCGCCCTTTACGGCGGAGGACGCGGCCGCATACGGCTGAACACAGCAGCCCGAAAACGTTTTGGAGGAATCCCATGTCCCGAGAACTCACTCCCCAGGAGATTGCCGAGCGCAGTCTCATCAAGACCTATCGAAAATCCCTGTGGAATCCTTTTGTCGCCGCAGTGAAGCGGTATGAACTAGTGTCTCCCGGCGACCATATCGCCGTATGTATTTCCGGAGGAAAAGACTCCATGGTACTGGCTAAGCTTATGCAAGAGCTGCAGCGGCACACAGAACAGCCCTTTTCCCTGACCTTTTTGGGAATGGACCCGGGCTATAACATGGAGAACCGGGCATTGATGGAGTCCAACGCGGCTTTGCTGGGAATTCCCGTGGAGGTTTTTGAAAGCGATATTTTTGATGTGACCACGAAGGTGGAGAAAAATCCCTGCTACCTGTGTGCGCGCATGCGGCGGGGATGGCTGTATGCCAAGGCGCAGGAGCTGGGCTGCAATAAGATCGCTCTGGGCCATCATGTTTCCGATGTACTGGAGACCACGCTTCTGGGACTTTTTTATGGAGCCCAGCTACAAGCCATGATGCCAAAGCTGCACAGCAAAAATTTCCCAGGGATGGAACTGATTCGTCCCTTGTATTGTGTCCACGAGGATGCCATCATTGCTTGGAAGAACTATAACCACCTGCGCTTTCTCCAGTGCGCCTGCCGCTTTACAGAGGCGCGGGACGCCTCCGGAGACGGCATTGGGCAGAGCAAGCGGCAGGAGATGAAGGTGCTGCTGCGGCAGCTGAAGGAGACGAATCCCAATATTGAAAAAAGTATTTTCCGGGCCATTCACGGCGTTCAGCTGGACACGTTTCCAGGCTTCAAATACCGGGGAAGGCCCCATTCCTTTTTAGAAAACTATGACGGCACCGCATACTGCGAGGACATCTGATAGGAGCGAAAGATTGATGGAATGTTATCGTTGTGAAAATCCGGACTGTGGTTTTACACTGGAAGAGGAGCCGGATGTTTGTCCCCACTGCGGCGGGACGTTTTTCCTGCGGATTGATGAGGAGGAAATGACTGCCAGTGACTGGGTGTCTCTGGGCGGGCAGGCAGTAGACGAAAAGCGGGACACGGACGCCCTGGCGTATTACCAGCGAGCATCAGCCATGGGGGATGTTCAGGGCCTGACCAACCTGGGCTGGTGTTTTGAGGCTGGTGTGGGCGTGGAGGCTGATCCTAAGCAGGCCGTGGTTCTGTACGCCCAGGCTGCAGCCCGGGAGTATGTGCCGGCGCTGACAAATTTGGGGTATTGTTATACATACGGCATCGGAGTGGAAAAGGACCTTGCCAAGGCTTTGGAGTGCTTCCGCAAGGGCGCGGAACAGGGATTTCCCAGGGCACAGTTCCTGCTGGCAGAGGCTTACCGGCAGGGCGAGGGCGTGGAGCAGAGTGACGTCGAAGCGGTGAAATGGTACCAGTCTGCCGCGTGGCTGGGTTATCCCGGGGCGCAGACGGAGCTGGGACGATGTTTGGAATTCGGCACCGGCATTCAGGAGGACCTGGAACAGGCGGTGAAGTGGTATCGCAGTGCGGCAGAGAGCGGACATGCGCCTGGGCAGTGCTGTCTTGGCTTTTGTTATGAGGCGGGCCGGGGTGTGGAGCAAAGCTGGGAGGAGGCGGTCCGCTGGTACAGGGCTGCAGCGGAACAGGATTATCCCCGAGCGCAGTGTAATCTGGCCTGGTGTTTAGAATATGGGAAAGGTGCGGAGCGGGACTATGCTGCGGCAGCGGAGCTGTATCGGGCCGCCGCAGAACGCGGTTACCCGCGGGGCCAGCTCTGCATGGGACTCTGCTGTGAGCGCGGCAGGGGGGTTCCTGTGGATAAGGCGGCTGCCGCTGCATGGTATCGAAAGGGCGCGGAACAAGAGGACGAGGAGTGCAGCTGCTGTCTGGGCTACCTGTATGAGGTGGGCGAAGGCGTGGAACAGAGCTGGGAAGAGGCTGTCCAGTGGTACCGCAAAGCGGCAGAGATGGGGCTGGCCCGGGCCCAATGCAATCTGGCCTGGTGCTATGAGCACGGCAAGGGCGTGGAGCTGCAGATGGAAGAGGCGTTTTGCTGGTATCAGAAGGCTGCCGAGCAGGACGACGCCCGTGGGCTTTTCAGTGTGGCCCGCGCTTACGACTATGGCCGGGGCGTGGCACAGGACTGGAAAGAGGCGGTCTACTGGTATCAGAAGGCGGTTGACGCCGGCTCCGCGTATGCCATGTGTGATCTGGGTGTGTGTTATGAGCGAGGAGAGGGTGTTCAGCAGGACTATGCCAAGGCGGCGGAGCTGTACCGCCAGGCGGCTGAGGCTGGAAATCCACCCGGGCAGTGTAACCTAGGCTATCTCTATGAGATTGGCCAGGGTGTGGAGCAGAACTGGGAGGAAGCGGTCCGCTGGTATGGGGCCGCCGCACGGCAGGGCTTGGCCCGGGCCCAATGCAACCTGGCCTGGTGCTATGAATATGGCAAGGGCGTAGAGCAAAGTGGGACCAGAGCGGTTCATTGGTATCGCCAAGCTGCGGAACAGGAGGACCCCCGGGGGATGTTCTGCATGGGTGTGTGCTATAAGCGGGGGATCGGCGTGGCGCAGGACTGGGAAGAGGCAGTCCGCTGGTACCAGAAGGCCGCGGGCACCGGTTATGCCGCAGCCCAGTGTAATCTGGGTGTATGTTATGAACGCGGCGAGGGTGTTGAAAAAGATATTGCACGTGCGGTGGAGCTTTACCGTCAGGCAGCAGAGCAGGAAGATGCGGCGGGACAATGCAACCTAGGCTATCTCTACGAGATTGGCTGCGGCGTGGAAAAAGACTTTGCGCAGGCAGTCAAATGGTATGAAAAATCCGCTGCCAGCGGTTATTCAAGAGCGCAGTGTAATCTTGGAGTCTGCTGTGAATTTGGAAACGGCACGGCAAAAGACCCGGCGAAAGCGGCGTGGCTGTATCGCCAGGCTGCGGAACAGGGCGACCGGGTGGGAGCCTGTAATTTGGGCTACCTCTATGAGACCGGCGTTGGTGTCCAGCAGAGTTGGGAGGAGGCGGTCCGGTGGTACCGTCAGGCTGCGGAACAGGATGATTCCCGTGCCCAGTATCATTTGGGCTGGTGCTATGAACAGGGAAAAGGCGTAGAGAAGGACCAGACTGCCGCTGTAGCATGGTATCGGCGGGCGGCTGAGCGGGAAGATCCATCTTCGCTATGTGCACTGGGGCGGTGCTATGAGACTGGAAGCGGGGTTGAGAAGGATGAACGCCATGCTGTTGAGATTTACCGTCAAGCGGCGGAAATGAACGATGCTGAGGGACAATATCGGCTGGGCCGGTGCTATTATTATGGCATTGGCATTTCCAAGGACATCCATCAGGCGGTTCAGTGGCTGACGAAATCCGCAGCCCAGGGCAGCCGCCAGGGAGAGTTTTTCCTGGGGCAATGCTATGAAAACGGAGAAGGGGTGCCCCGGGACGAAAAAAAGGCCCTGGACTTATACCGCAGTTCTGCGGATCAAGGGAGTGATCTTGCACGGAAGGCGCTGGAGCGCCTTACTGGAAAACCGGGGGCAGGGTCAGAGTCTCGAGGAAGAGGCGGTCTTTTCAAAGGGCTTCTAGGCGGATGGAGACGATAAAAATAGAAAAAGAATTTGAAAAACCCCTTGACAAAGAATCACTTTTCTGTATAATAATATCTGTTCGCTGTCGCGGACAGATATAGCGGGTTTGTGTAAAGGTAGCACAGCAGACTCTGACTCTGTATGTGAGGGTTCGAATCCTTCACCCGCTGCCAAGTTAAAAGCTACATTTTAGTCTTGAGAGTAAGACTGAAATGTAGCTTTTTCTATATTAAACCTCCATGATATACTGCTGGTCAGTGATATCATGGAGGTTTTGCTATGTCTGGATATGTGATCAAGATTCCACAAGAGGAAGAGAACCGTACTATTTGGAGTCGGCAATTAAGAGTCGCCGCTTATTGTCGGGTCAGCACTCCTTACGAAGAACAACAGAAAAGTTTGGAAAAGCAAATCGAGTACTTTACACAATACATCAAGAGAAATCCCTTTTGGAGGTTTGTCGCTGTGTATGCGGACAATGCCTCTGGGCTCCACGCGAAGAATCGGCCCGGATACCAAAAGATGCTGAAAGACTGCCGGAAAGGTAAAATTGATTTGATCCTTGTTAAGTCGCTGAGCCGCTTTGGAAGAGATGCAAAAGAAACCATGACTACGATTAGGAGGTTGAAGCAAATGGGTATTGGAGTGTATATTGAACTGGGCGGGATCAATACACTAACATCTCCGGACAGTGTCGTTGATCTGTATGCCGCATTTGATCAAGCAGAGAGTCAGAACAAAAGCGACAATATCAAGTTCGGTTTGCGCCGACGGATGAAAAGCGGAAAGGCTATGCTGAACCATTCTCAATTTCTTGGCTATACAAAAGGACCAGACGGTGTATTGCAGGTGGTCCCGGAGGAGGCGGAGATTGTACGGAAGATATTTGATCTCTATGTGCAGGGGAACGGTGTACGGAAGATCAAACGCTACCTGGAAGAACACGGGATCAAAACAGTGACAGGGAAAAGGGAGTGGGGTACTTCCACCATTGACCGGATGTTGAGTAACGAGAAGTACATCGGGCAGGTGCTAATGCAGAAAAGCTATACGCCGGATTTCCTGACTGGGAAGCAGGTCAAAAACGATGGACAGTTGGATATGTACATGGTGGAGGATGCTCATGAAGCAATCATTGACAGAGAAACTTTTAATCGAGTGCAGGAGATGAAAGGGCACATCAAACATACAGTACAAATGGAGCAGACGTTGTGATATAATACCAGAAAGGTTCTAATAAGTGTGCGGGTGAGGAACAAAATGAAAAAACTAAAAGATTTGCTCAACCAAATTGGGGACTTCCATTTCCAAAGTGGTAAAGGTGGTAAAGATAAGGTTGATTTTATTGGTACTTTGGTTAACAAGGATAACCATGTAATAGTTCAAGCGCGAATCGAAAAGAAAAATCTGGATTGTATGGAACAGAAAACTCCATTTCAAATTTGGGGGGAAATTAGCGGGACAAATGTTACATTACTTGATAATTATATTATTATAACCTCATACTACGCTCATTCGGATTATATAGAGATTGCTGCAGATCCGTCAGAAATAGTTATTGGGAGAAGTTATGACGGTAATCTATTTGTCACGAACATTTCTGCCTCAATAGCAACAATGAATAATATGTTTTCTGATAGAGTATTTAACGAAAATGTTTGCTTCACAAAGGAAAATCCCACTGTATTGAGTTTTGCCTATCCGGAAGATATCGAGGCCATGGACACGGACGGAACCCTTCGCTTGTACCGAGGGTTTTCTCATAACTGGTCAAGGCATGGAATTGAGTATAGGTACCTTCCATATATTGACTATGTGTTTTCAAAACCGACCAGTATCAGAGATGCTATTGCAAAAATTGCTTGTGCGAGAAATCTATTATCTTTTTTTGCTGACTATTACCTGCCATTAGAAAATCTGTTGTTTTCTGATGAACAAACAGTTGATGCTAAAAATTTTCCTGGATATTGTGATTGTCAATTATATTTAAATCATAAGGAGGATATTGAAGTCCCAGAGGAACCTTTTCTAATTATGGCCAATAAGTTTTCTGAAAACTTTTCTGAAGTGTGGACTAATTGGTTGAAATTTTACGCTGATAGCATATATATTCCAACGCTCTTTTACGAGATCATCTGTAACCGCTCTACTCGTATTAACCGTTTTCTGAACTTAACGCAGGCTATCGAATTGTACTCTGTCCACTATCGAGATGAACATACAAAATATATTGCACAAGCGGATGGTTGCAGGAGGAAACCAATTCCATTGAAATATCGCATTGAAGATGTTTTAGCGCAGATCAATGGCACCCTTGAGATTTCAAAAGAGAGAAGAAGACGGTTGGCTCGTGCAATCAGCAATGATAGAAACTTTTTTACGCATTACAACGAGCAACGGTATACTGAACCATCGTTTGAAGAAATATCTGCCGCTAACAGAGTTTTGAGATATGTCCTACTTTCAATTGTATACAAGGTTGTAGGCATTCGTGATGACTATATCAAGGAATGCAAGAATAGATTGAATTACAGCACTTTTGAGAGAGATGTATCTGTAATCTTAAAAGAACGACAAGATATCAATTACACATCTTGGACGGAATAATCAAGAGGGTGCAAATATCGATTTTAACCGCCCTTTGCACGTCAGAGTAAGCTTTGTATCGCTTGCTCCAATTTATTTTATAAGTCAGAACGCGCTCATGTTGTTGCTCCTCCCCTCCAAATCGAACCCGCTACGCTGGGCTTCGATTTGGTTTCTGGTACAGACCTAAAGTCGTTACATCTTTTTTATAGATACCGTAAGAATTTTCACATGCTCGGCGGAAGTAAATTCCGTCTGCGCCAAGGCTTTAACCTCCGGCCAAAATACTTGCTCAGCGTAAATGCGCCGCCAGTCAGAGGCTGGTTGGTACTTCTAAAGCAAAATCGCAAACAACTTTAGAGGGTTCGGAATTGTTGCCCCTTGCCAGAATGGACGCCTCCTGTATTTCGGATTTCTTGTCGAAATACAGGAGGCGTTTTTTCGAAAAGTCTTGGTTTACCAGGGCTTTCCTGTCCTAGAGGGAGCCTTAACAAATGTAAAGATTGAGAAGAGTTTGTTGACTCAAAGTTATGGACCTAGCTTTTTGGTATCATCCTTCCCTCATGCACGGCTTTAAACGTTTGCGGCGTTACATATTTCAGCGTTTGGTCAGGGCGAATTCTATGATCAAACGGATTCATCGCTTTTTTGAAAGCGATGGTTTGTAAGGGGGATCCAACAAGGCATTTGATGCTGGCGGAACGGTATGGCACCCCACGCTCCTGGGGGCACGGAGACCAATGAGGGCACAAAGATATATCCTGAATTTTTGCTTTTGAAATGAGTGAGCAGTACAGAACGTATTTCGGCTATTATACAGGAGTTTATTCTTTTTATATCCATAGATATTTGGTTGAAATTGCAAAAAAAATTGATATAATATGATTAGAATTACCAGAAGAGTAAGTGATTTAACACTTCCATGATGGAAACTGACGATCATACCTTTTGTATGGCGGGGAGATGGAATCGCATATAAAAAATTTTGGAGGTGGCGGAACATATGGCGATTGATTTGACCGAATCGGAATGGAAGCGATTCTTGCCCCCTTTTGCGGTATGCGGATTTTCCTGCGTTCCTTTGGAGAAAAACTTGTGACAGGCGGTCTGCCAATGAACCCTTCCATCACAATATGAAGGAACGTTATACCAAATACTTTTTCACGATAGGAACATAGGTGGGAAAGACAGCCATTTTTAAGAAATTGTTGTTTTTCCTTTTGGGAAATGCGCAGGAGTTGCAGTTTTTCTTTGTCTGGCGAGTGATACAACAGAGATGATCTGTCGCAGATAGCCCCTGATAGAAAACATTCCCCATTATCCTGGGGGATTTTTGGATGCGGGTAAAAGAATGTTCCCGTTTTTATATTGCAATAGAAAAGTGTGGTGACCTTTTGGATGGACCTGAGGCAGTTGGAAAATATTGTAGCCATTGCGGAGGAGCGCAGCATCTCACGGGCTGCAGAGCGCTTGTTTATCTCTCAGCCCGCGCTGAGCCAGCAGGTATCCAAACTGGAAGCACGGCTTGGCGTCCCCTTGTTTTCCAGAGATAAACAGGGGCTTTCCCTGACTCAGGCTGGCAAGGTCTATGTGGAAAACGCAAAAAAAATACTCTCCATTCGGGATGAGACTTATAATCGAATTTATGATATTGCCGCTTACCGCAAGGGTTCCATCTCAATCGGAGTCTCTCCTGGCCGCAGCCCCATGATTGTCTCTAAGATCTATCCCCAGTTTCAAAGGGAGTTTCCGGGTTTTAATATTCAGGTCTTTGATATCAGCAATGCCCAAACAAAGGAAATGCTGATCCAAGGCACTCTAGATCTGGGATTCCTTCTCCTTTCTGATAAGGAGATTTCTGCAAGGCTTCCTATCTCTCACCTTGCTATAACGCAAGAAGATATGTATCTAGTTACCTCCAAAAATCACCCCATGGCCGCTCGGTACCATAACGGCTCTCAGGGGCGTATGATTGATTTGAGACTCTTTCAAAACGAAACATTTGCATTGCCGACAAAGGGTGCTAAAATTCGCCTGTTTGTAGATGAGATATTCGCTTCCTACGGTATCAGTCCCAATGTTTGTTACCAGGTGTACAATATCCAGTCCATTATTACCGTGGTCAGTGAGAGCAGGCTATGCACCATTATTCCCGCTGGCTTTTTGCCGGACAATGAAAACCTGATCTATTTCCGGCTGAAGCCTAACCGCTTTATGGAATTTTCTATTTGCTGGAATTCAAATCATCGCATGACCACTGCGGAGAAATTTTTTGTTGAGCTATGTCAGAAGGTCTATCTCTAAAATTTATACCTACATACCAGATTTCTAAAAGGGGGACCTCTCTATGAGAGATCCCCCTTTTGATTGATGCAAGAAGGTATTTATTTCAGGCCCATGAGCTGATCGGAGAAAATTCTGCTGTCCATCAGTCTGAGACCTCCTGGAGCAATCTTAGGCGTAAAATCCATTTGCCCCAACACCTGGGACTGAAGATCAATTCCTGGGGCTATTTCGGTGAGATACACACCATCTGTCCGCAGTTCAAAGACCGCCCGCTCCGTGATGTAAGTCACTGGCTGCCCTCCCTTCCTGGCGTAGGCGCCAGAGAAGGTGATTTGCTCAACGCTATCAAGAAGCTTACGCTCTCGTCCCTCTTGGTCAATCACCAGCTTGCCGTCCTCAACATGCGTCTTGATGCCACCAGCGGTGAAGGTTCCACAAAAGAATACTTTCTTCGCATTCTGCGTAATGTTGATAAAGCCGCCGCAGCCAGCAATCCTGGGGCCGAACTTGGAGACATTGATATTTCCGTCCTTATCCGCCTGCGCCAAACCTAAAAATGCCAGGTCGACACCGCCGCCATCATAAAAGTCAAACTGATAGGGCTGATCCAAAATAGACTCCACATTGACAGAGCCGCCAAATCTGGAGCCACCCTGAGGCACACCGCCCACAGGCCCTGACTCCACCGTTAAGGTCATGTAGTCACCAATGCCCTCCTCGTTGGCCACCATAGAGATGTACTCGGGAATACCAATGCCAAGATTTACTACGGTATTTGGCTGTAATTCCATGGCCGCCCGCCGGCCAATAATTTTCTTGGCACTCATAGCGGGGGCTTCCAGACTCCCGAGCGGTAAGCGGAAATCACCAGTCATAGCCCCATCGTACTCACAGCCCTGGCATTGCGCATGGTCCGTCTTGTTTTCACAGATGACAATGGCGTCCACGTAGATGCCGGGTATCTTTACTAGCTTGGGGTCCAGTGTTCCGGACTGCACCAGTCGTTCCACTTGAACAATCACCTTGCCGCCGCTATTTTTGACAGCCTGGGCAATGGAAGTGGCCTCTGTAGTGCAGCACTCTCTCTCCAGAGTGATGTTGCCATTTTCGTCAGCATATGTTCCGCGGATCATACCGATGTCAATGGGGAAGCTCTTATACAACAGCCGCTCTTCGCCCAGAATATTGACGACTTCAACGATATCTTCTGTGGTGGCAGAGTTTAATTTACCGCCCTCAACTCGGGGGTCGACAAAGGTATTCAGGCCCACGTGGGTCAACGTGCCCGGTTTGTGGCCGGCGATATCTCGGAATAATTGTGCCAGTGTGCCTTGCGGCAAGTTATAGGCCTCCAGCTTGTTGGCGTTGATCAGCTTTCCAAGCTCGGGCGCCATATTGTAGTGGCCGCCGATGACCCTCTTTAGCATCCCTTCATGGGCAAAGTGATCGGCGCCGCTGCCATCTCGGTTGCCCTGGGCGGCGGCATAGAAGAGTGTCAGGCCCTTGGGAGTCCCAGCAGCCAGGAACCTCTCCTCCAGAGCGCGGGTCAAGGCTTCCGGCATGGCACTGGCCACAAAACCGCTGGTGGAGATTGTCATGCCATCTTTCACCATGGCGGCTGCTTCTGCTGCCGTGATCACAGGCTTTTTTGCCATCGCTATCGCTCCTTTTTTAAACGTTTATTGGGATTAAAAGTCAGTCAGCGTGGCCTTTCTCTTCTCAAGGAAAGCAGTCATCCCCTCCTTTTTGTCGTTGGTTGCAAAGGACAGACCAAAATTGGTAGCCTCCATATTGAGGCCACTGTTCAGATCAGTATCTATGCCAGTCTCAATGCACATCTTGGCGAGGGCGATGGCGTAGCTGCCCTTGGACAGCATTTTGTCAGCCATCATGAGGCAGAAATCGAGCAGCTCCGCCTGCGGAACCACCTTGTTTACAAGGCCGATGCGATAGGCCTCCTGTGCGTCAATTTTATCGCAGGTAAAAATCAGCTCCTTGGCGCGGCCCTTGCCTACAAGCCTGGTAAGCCGCTGGGTTCCACCGAAGCCAGGCAAAATTCCTAAGCCGCATTCCGGCTGGCCAAAGACGGCATTCTCGGCTGCCACACGGATATCGCAGCTCATTGCCAGTTCACAGCCACCACCCAGGGCATAGCCATTCACCGCAGCAATGGTTGCTTGAGGCATCCTCTCCAGCCTGCGGAAAGCTTCCTTAGCAAGCAGAGCCATATCCCGTCCCTCGGCTGCAGTGGCGTTGACCATCTCAGAGATATCCGCACCCGCCACAAAGGCCTTGGCACCCACTCCGGTTACGATCACGACACGGATATCTTTGCTCTGTTCCATATCTGCAAGACATGTATTGAGCTCTGCGAGTGTGGCGCTGTTGAGTGCGTTGAGTGACTTGGGGTTATTGATACTTACAATCGCGGTCTGTCCCTTAACTTCCATCATCAGATGTTCATACATAACTATCATTTCTCCTTTTTGGGGCTTTGTACCCTCTGGCTTTACCAGAGCTGCATGTAAAGTTTCTTGATATCCGCTTCCGTCATGTCACGCATCGTGTTCTGGGGGCTGCCGCTGGCCATGGCATCGTGGGCCATCTTGTCGATATAACTCAGAAATTCTTCCTTGCTGACACCAGCAGAGGCCAGGGTAGGCGCCTGAAGATCTGCCGTCAAGGCGTCCAGCGCATTCAGGAACTTCTCAGCCGCAGTTTGATCATCATCCTGAGCGGAGGCGACTCCGATCTCACGGCCCAGCTGGCCAAAGCGGTCATAGGCACCGGAGACAGCCCAGCGTAGGCACACATTCATCAAAATCGCGTTGGACATGCCGTGAGCAATGTGGAACAGCGCACCGATGGGCCGGCTCATACCGTGGATCAGCGTAACAGAGGCATTATTGAAGGCAATTCCCGCCTCCAATGCCGCCACAGACATTTCCACTCTGGCTTCCTCATCCTGGCCATTGCGGTACGCTGTCGGAAGATATTTGAAGATGCGCTTCACGGCAGATACAGCGAATACGTCAGACATGGTCTGAGCTCTGCGGGAAGTATAGGCCTCCACAGCGTGACACAGGGCATCCAGACCCGTATTCACAGTCACCTTGGCTGGTGCCGTCATAGTGAACTGCGGGTCTACGATAGCAAGCTCAGGGAGCATCACTTTTCCCTTGAGCAGCATCTTAATATTGTTCCGGGTATCATTGATGATGGAGAACTGTGTGGCCTCAGAGCCAGTACCAGCTGTGGTTGGAATTGCCACCATGGGCGGTACCGCTGCGCTGATTTCCTTCCCCATATACACGGTAATATCCTCGCCGCCGTCGCTGGATAGAACGGCGATGGATTTCATGGTATCCAGCGGACTGCCGCCGCCTAATCCCACCAGAAAATCACAGCCCTCCCGCTTGTACTGCTCCAGTCCATCTTTTACCATCACGTCGGTTGGCTCGCCCCCAATGCGGTCAAACACGCTGTAACCTACCTTAGCATGTTCCAGCACCCGTTCTACTTTGGCGCAATTACCTAACTCCACCATCATGGCATCAGTAACAATGAGTGCCTTTTTTCCCATTTTTTTCAGGGTATCCGCCGATGCATCCAACGCACCGCTTCCTGTCATAATACTGCCTGGTACAAAAAATTCTCTTGCCATGAACCCTTCGCTCCTTTAGTATAAAGTTTTACGAAATTGAGAAATCATTCCACGAAGGTCCCACTCTGTTTTTTTTAAACTTAGAGCAACTGCAATCCACCTAACGCCAAAATCCAGAAAAAAACTGTAACCGCTCCAAGTACAGAGCTTAGACCTACCTGGTTTGCGGCAAAGGTGCCGTTACCTCCCATCATCTGGGCCATGGAATAGGCGGAGACAGATGTGGGAGTTGCCAAGACCATCAGTCCTGTGCAAAGCTCCATGCCGCGCCAGCCTAAAAGCACCGCGCCGGACACTCCGATGGCCGGGATCACCGCCAGCCTCAGCAGTAGACATCCCAATAACGCCCCAGTCCTTTGACCCACACCCAAACGCAGGCTGGCACCAATCAGCAGCAGCCCCATCGGCGAGGCCATACCAGCCATGGTGCCAACTGCCTTTTCCACAGAGGCGGGCAGGCGCAACTCCAGCAGTGCTAGAAAGAGTGCGGCGATACTAGCGGTCAGGACAGGATTTTTTACAAGATTTTTTCCAATCTGCCGCAGGTCTGGAGCCTTTCCGCGGTAGACCTCCAGGGTAATGACTCCAATCACATTAAAAAAAATCGTCGTAACGGCGGCCACGAGCGTGGGACAGCCTAACTCTTGCCCCGCAAAGAGTCCGCTGATCAAGGGGATGCCAAAGATGATGGAGTTGCTGCGGATCGCGCACTGAATAAAAGTGCCGCAGGTAGGCCGGTGCTGGACCCATTTGGGGGCCAGCACCATCAGCAACAGCCACATTGCACATAGGACCGTCAGCAGATAGACCAACAGTCTTCCATCAAAGGCACTTTTTATATCTGTTGTATAAATGTTTTGAAAGACCATGAAGGGCAGGAACATGGAAAACACTAACCGGTTCAACTGCGCCACAACAGTGTCACGCTCCGGAAGCCGTCCAACCACCCATCTGCCCAAGACCATCACCAGGAGCATATACAGCACCGTATTCAGCGACGCAACCAATGTCTCCATATAGGTCCTCCTCTTGATGATTAGGATGTGAGGAGGTTTCCCGCCCTGTCAAAGCGCATGGGCTCTGCCGGTCCTATAATCTGTAGACCCTGACATTGCGCCTCCTCCAGCAATGCCTCGGAAAGTAAAATCTGCTCCAGCTGCATGGTGTTGGAAATGCGGGCCATGCGCAGTTGGGTGGGGTCCCGCTTCCCAGATAGCATGATGGCCGCCTGAATGGCCTCCCGATCTGTTTCAAAATACATGGGGATACGGCTGGATTCCGCTACCCGGGAGGTCAGGCTGTTGATATACATGCTTTCCCGATCCAAATGCTCCGCCACTCGGCGCGTGGTGGTGTCCGCCACCCCTAGACCGCAGGCGTTTCCATGGGTCTCGTTGGACAAGCCCAGCACGGTAATCCGCTGCGCGGCGGGAACCGCTGGTACCGCTTTGCTGTAAAACCGGCCGGTTACATTGGGGTCCATGCCAGAACCGCTGAAGTTTTTACCAATGCGGTCCACAATCAGGACATCCATATCCGGAACGCAGATGCGGGGCATGTTGCGCTTTGCCCGTTCCAGCAGAGCCGGCTCTCGATCCGGAAGCTCCCGGGCAGGGACTCCCACGATATCCATGGTGTGGTCATAGGCGTTCTCAATAAGGCCGATTCCAAAGAGTACCGGAAGGCGCCCCAGCAGGAAGCGGCTGATATCTTCCACATTTTTGGACATGTGATCCAGACCCAGCCGGTGACAGCACTCTGCTCCCCGCTGCTTGCCAAGACCGATGGCCAGCATTTTCAAAAGGCCGCTCTCATAGGCCCCCCGGAACTGTGTATGAGCCTTGACCCGGTTTAGCAATATGATGCCGTCTGCCTCACTGGCGATGCGGTCGGTGTAGGCTGGCAGGCCGCCTGGAGTTGTCCCTACCAACACCGTGTCCATGGAGGCGCGGATCGGCATACCCACGCTCTCCTCTGAGATTCCCAGCTCTTTCAGCACCAGGATCTGACCTGACGCAGTGGCCCCGCCATGGCTGCCCATAGCGGGAACCACAAAGGGCTCCGCTCCCTGCGACCGCAGACATTCACCGATAAAGCGCAGATAATCCGCGATGTGATCAATGCCACGGGACCCGGCGGTAATGGCGATGCGCATTCCTGGATGCACGGAGCTCTCTGCGCCCGCCTCTTTGATTGCTTTTTTCAGAGCTTCCCGCCAGTCCTGTATCTCTTCGCTGGAAAAATTTTGACGTGAAGGAAACATGCGGGGAATCTCAATATACTTCAATAGATCTCCCAGTGAATTCCACATGCGTTCTTATTGACCAACCATGCTCTTATACTGCTGATAGGTCTCGTCACTGATCTCCAGTCCCCGCTCGGCCACCAGCAGCTCGTTGCGGTGTTCCAGCTCGCCGGGGAAGAGGATATCCGCATCAGGAGAGGATTTTTTACTGGACTTGACCATCTGCACATAGTCATCTACCCGTCTTACAAAATCCTCCTCCGCCATAATCTTGGAGGGGTCCAGCGCCATTATGAAGTTGCCGCAGTTGGGCTTGTGGTCATAGTCGTCCAGGGGGTGCGTCACATTTTTACCGTACTTTCCTCCGGTCAGCAGGGCGGAGAACACTTCCACCACCACGCCGATACCGTAGCCCTTGTGACCGGCAATGGGCAGCAGCATTCCCTCCAAGGCGGCAGCAGCGTCCGTGGTGGGCCGGCCGTTTTTGTCCAGCGCCCACCCCTCGGGAATTGGCTTGCCGGCGGCAGCGGCATTTTTAATCTTACCGCGGGCGGGAGAGATGGCCATGTCCAGTACAATGGGGAACTCCTTGCCGGGAATGCACCAGCAGATGGGGTTGGTGCCGATTACTGGCTCAGCGGCGCCCATGGTGGCTACGAACGGAGGCGTGTTGCACATGATGTAGGCAATCAGGCCCTGCTCCGCGATTTTCAGACCATAGTGGCTCAATAGCGCCATGTGGTTGGTATTGTAGGTGGCTACACAGCACACGCCATATTTATTGGCCCGCTCAGCGGCAATCTGCGCCGCCTTGTTGTCCACAACCTGGGCTAAGCCGTTGTCGCCATCCAGATGTACCAGGGTCGGGCAGTCGTTGACGATGCGAATGCTGGGGGTGGGGTTGATCAGCCCCCGTTGAATCCGTTCACGGTATACCGGCAGACGGACAGAGCCGTGAGAGGCCACACCGCGAATATCAGCGGTAAGCGCGGTATCAGCCACCAGGCCGGCGTCCTCTTCAGGCACACCAACAGTAGTGAACATCTTCGTGCAAATTTCATGCCATTCTGCAGGATTGACAAACATTGTGTGATACCTTTCCTTTCGTTTGTGTGGTTCCACGCTAGAAATAGCGTGGAACCATCGCATGTTTTCGCGGGGATGATGCTTACTCCACAGGCTGTTTGCCGGAGCTCTCCTTGCTTGCAGCCTTGCTCTTTTTGTCAGAGCGAATGCTGAGAATGAAGACCAAAATCAAAGCCACCATGACTCCCAGCCCAAAGGGGCGCAGAATCATGCCACCAATGTTGTCGGCATACTGTGTCAGGGCACGGCGCAGACAGGTGTCGGCGGTGTTGCCCACCAGCATCCCTAGTACCAGGGGGGCAATGGGATAGTGATATACCTTCATCAGAAGCCCCAATACACCGAAGAACGCCAGCTGAATCAGGCTGAACGGCGTGTTGGTGGTCCCATAGGCACCCACGGCACAAAAGACCGCGATCATAGGCATCAGCAGGGATTCGGGAATCGACAGCAGCCGGATGGTCAGCCCGGAAGCCAGATAGGCGATGCCCAAAAGCCCCAGAGCGGCAATGAAGAACAGCACACAGATGCCGCACAAAATCCCGGGGTTCTCCATCACCAGAGTGGGACCGGGACGATAGCCCATCAGGTACATGGCGGAGATAAAGATCGCCACGGTGGCGCTTCCGGGAATTCCAAGGGAGAGGGCCGGGATCAGCGCGCCCACAGAACTGGCATTGTTCGCCACCTCTGCGGCGATCATGCCCTCAGGACTGCCTTTGCCAAACAGTTCCTTCTTCTTGGAGCTGCGCCGCGCAATGTCATAGGAGAACCAGCAGGCCGCGCTCTCCCCGATACCTGGGATGAAGCCGATCCAAATACCAGCCAAGGAGGATTTGACGATATTGGCAAGGTTTCTCCCAAACTCCTGAAACTTGATAATGGGCAGGCCGGCTTTTCCCTCTACCTTGGTATTCTGCTTGTTTTTCAGGGTGTAGAGCACTTCGCCGATACCGAACAGGCCCAGCATGGCAACGGTGCTATTGAAGCCGGAGAGCAGCTCGCTGCGGCCGAAGTTATAGCGGATCACAGACTGAACGCTCTCAGCGCCGCACATAGAGATGAAAAACCCAACAAAAGCGGCAATCCAGCCCTTTACCGGCCTGTCACCGGACAGGGAACCACAAATCATCAAGCCGAACAGGCAGAACAAGAAGGTCTCCCAGTCACCGAACTTCAGCGCAATGGTTGTGACGAAAGGCTGAATGATAAAGACAAACAGTGTGGCGGCAAGGGTGCCGATGACAGAGGCAAACACGGAATAGCCGCAGGCCTCTCTTCCGCGGCCCTGCTTCACCAGCGCATAGCCATCCATACAGGTCGCCGCGGCAGCGGCGGTGCCGGGGATATTGATCAGGCTGGCGGTGATGCCGCCGGAGCCAACAGCGGACACAAAAATGCCGATCAGCAGAGCCATGCCTTGTGTTACCGGAAGTGTATAGATAATGCTCAGGGACAACGCCATGCCCATGGTGGGCCCCAGGCCCGGCATTACACCCACAAAATAGCCAAGGGCAGTGCCGGCCAGCAGCATGACCCACACCATGGGATCACCCAAATAAGTGACAATAGCCTCCGGCAGATAACCCCAGACAGATAGTAAAGCTTCCACGAATTTCCCTCCTTACGGCAGCAGCTGCAAATTCAGATGCAGCATCATGGGCACCAGATAAACTGTCACTGCCGTGTAGACCGCGGACAATACCAGCAAGAAGACAGGATTCTTCTGCTTCCAATTCAGATATAACAGCATGGCAAAGCAGTAAAGAAATGTAGTGATCAAAAAGCCAGCGTAATAGGCCGCGATGAGATATACGAGGGTCATCGCGGTCAGCACCAGCACCCGCAGCCAGGTCTCCTTGTCCATCTTGGGCGTTACCAGCAGACCCTTGTTTAGTTGCAGCGTGAGCATCACACCCAGAATCACGATCAGGACAGAGACGACAATGGGAAGCATCTTTGCCTGAACAAGCAGGTTGAGAACCCCCTCAACCTTTACCGGGTTATTCCGGATTTGCAAAGACAGTATCAGGGCGATCAGACCCACAGCAATCATGATGGGGCCCTCTACCCAGCGGCTTATTTTTTTATCTTTCATGAATACCTCCCCTGTTACACACAAGGGGCCGCCCCAGGAGGACGGCCCCTTGTTTCGAAACCGCGTTAAAAAGCTGATTGACTTTTACAAGTAAATCAGGGCCAAGGAGTAATCGCGGCGATGCGGTCATTGGTGGGATAGGTGAAGTCCTCGATGCGGGGGATGCCAAAATCCTCGGGAGAGACGCCGTCGGCGGCGAGGTTTTGGTCATACAAGCCCCAAGCATAAATGGACTCCAGTCTTGCGCACATTTCATCGCTTTCAAGACCGCAAGCGGGGCTGGGAGTCAGCGAGTTGGAATCACAGTATTCCTTGAACTCATCGGTTGCCACAGCGTACTCAAAGGCCTCTTGAATTTTGGCCACGACTTCGGTGGGGGTGTCACGAGGCACGCGAATGCCCCAGTACAAAAGCCCTTCCAGTGTTTCCATTTCGGGATAGTCAGTCAGCATGGAAGGCGCATCATAAGCACCAGAAGCGGCCTCCACATGAAGAGGATCGGCGTCGCAGACGCCCAGGATACGGATATCACCACTCACAGCCAGGTCCATAATGTCGGAGATTCCGCACCAGGACCACACAACCTCGCCGGCAATGACCTTCACAGCCGCCTCACGACCGCCGCTATAGGGGACAGTAGTGCCCTTAAGGCCGAGGGTGTCCAGCATCAGCTGACCGGTGAGCTGATTGATGGAACCAAACCCAGCGTTGCCCCATTTTATGCTGGAATCAGCCGCGATGGCGTCAAACAGCTCTTGGTAGGTTGTATAAGGGGAGTTGCCAGCCACAAACAGGACATAAGGGGCAGTGGCTCCGTAGAAGCCATACCAATCTTCCCAGCTCATGTCTGCATACTCCATGACCCGGAAACCGGAGGCGGTGTGCGCCACATCACCCAGCCAGCTATAGCCATCGTGGGGCTTACCATCTACCTGCATCGCAGCGATGGAGCCAGAGCCGCCAGTAACGTTGACTACATTGATATTCACACCCAGATACTCACCCATGATGGCACCAAGAGCACGGGCGCAGGTATCGGCAGTGCCGCCGGCAGTGTAAGCTGCGGCGATTTCAATGTCCTTTTTGGGCCAGTCAATCGCTTCAGGATTGTTGGCATCGCCGGACTGGTCATTGTTTGCAGACTGTTCGCCTCCGCAGCCAGCCAGACAGCCGGCAATCATAACCAGTGCGAGAAACAAAGTCAATAATCTTTTCATGCGTCTGCTCCTTCCATATTCTCTTTTCTTTTAGAGTCTAGCGTTTTGCTGGAAATGCGGTTTCGAGGAATTTCTGTTACACACCTTTGTGCGGTCAAATCGAGTGGCTGTATCAGCACTTACAGCAGGCCCAGCCCTTTGAGGATTTCTTTCAGTTCAGCGGTCTCCTTCTCCGTGGGGCCAGTCAAGGGCAGGCGCATGATCCCGCCGTGCAGGCCCATCAGGTTCATGGCTGCCTTGACAACGCCGAAGCGGAAGTTGCCCTCGCCATAGATGGCCGTGCCGGGCTTGTAGAGGACGCCGGTATCTTTGCGGACGGCGTTGCAGCGGCCGACAAACGCATAGTAGGGCTGCATCATGCTGATCAGCTCGTCAATCTTTTTGTTGTCGTTTTTCTGAGAGGCCAGGAACACGTCTCTGGGATACTCCGGGAAGAAGTTTCCAAAAGGAGTGGCCAGACCATCAGCTCCCCAGGGGTACTGATACTTGTACCACTTTTCACCAAAACCGCTGTACAAAGGCACGTCAAACTGCTTGACAACGCTGGCCATGCCATCGAAAGACATCATATGGGGGGTGTTGTCTTTCACACCTGCGATCTTGCCATTTGCTCCAAAGCCTTCCAGCATTTTCTTCATCAGCGGGGGCTGAATCCAGGAGCCGGAGAAAGCGGGATTGTTATAAATCACGATACCAATGTCAATGGCCTCTGCCAGCTTTTCATAGTGGGCATACATCCCATCTTCCATGGGGACGAAGTAATAGGGCAGGATCACCTGTACGCCGTCAGCACCAATTTCCTGGGCAAAGCGGCTGAGTTCGATGGTCTCGTGTGTGCTGGCGCGGCCGGTGCCGCAGATGACGGGTACAGCACCGTTCACTTCTTCCACGCAGATTTGCATAACCCGCTTGTGTTCCTCGTGGGACAGGTGGGGGAACTCGCCATTGCTGCCGCAGGGAGTCAGGGTGCAGTTTTCAAAATCCTTAATCTTATCAACCAGCCAGCGGATATTCTGGCGATACCCCTCATAGTCAACATCGCCATTTTCCTTGAACGGCGTGACTGCCATGTAGCTCACGCCGCCTTTTTTCAGATGCCTCTGTAGTTCGATTGGTTTCATAGCCATGGTAATTTGCTCCTTGCATTATAAGTAGTAGTTCATTAAAGCCCCTCTCCAAGGGCTATCGCTGTAGGTGATGATTGGATCGCCTGTTCCTTATTACATTTTGGTTCAAACTCACGCCCTTTGTGAAATACAGAAAACTTGAAAGATTCCTCTACATAGGTTTGTACGAGCTCGTGTTACAAAAATATCGTACTTTTGTGAGCGGTGTCAACGGAACACATACCAGCTGCTTTTTATTTACTTTTTTATCTAAAAAAGCAGCTCTTTTGTTAAAAAATAAAAAATAATTAAAATTTGATTGGAAAAAAGTTTTGGAGCAAAAAAAGAGGGCTTTTTTTATTTACACTGCGTTAATTCGAGTTTTTAATGCTGCTCCTTTGTGTCTATTCAAATTATTTATGGCAGTATGTGTAAAACGAAAAGAAAGGGGTGGAAATGGTAAAAGGAGCGAAATAATAAAATCCGGACCGAGTCTGCTTGTAACCATGGAGATTCATGTCCTAAAGTCTGCTCTGTATCAAAATTCGCCGATGTTTGACTGCTCGACTCTGTTGGTAGAGAGCTCTGATATCACATGGGATTCATGGATCGAAGATCTTTGGCAGCACAGGGCAGTCGATCCTGACCTGTCAGAACATGGTTTGAGGGAGAAAGTGGCATTCTGCAGCAAAATGAAGGGATGGCATCACGTACGGCGTCTACCGGCCAGGACAAGATCGCCAACAAGGACAAGCGGTGTATGCTCGTTCTCCTGGAACACTGCCTCCAACTACAAAAAAAGACCGCCTGGGCGGTATTTACCACCCAGGCGGTCAAGCCATTGCCGGACACATATCTGACGGGACATGAAAGCGCTATTGAGCATGTGGGGGAGGAGGTTCAACAGGATGAAAAACGTGCTGCCGTCATAGAAAGCGGGGACGAAGAGAAAGGGGACTCCTTAAAACAGGAGATAAAACGGTAAAGGGACAAGTCTGTTGGAGGGACGCCCTTTCCGTCAAGTTGTTGGCCGAGGAGGACAAGAGCAGCTGCTATTGGACCAGGGCAACATAACGCAATATCCCCCAAAATGAAGCATAGGAGAGGCTTTTCAGCATGCGCCCATATACGGTAAGCGGCAGTGTAACTGCGCAAGCGTATCACAGCTGGCTGGATGAGTGAAGACTGGCCGTACAAGATGGGGAACGATGCGTGAGGGCAGCCGTTGGTAAGTCCACTGAGGAAAGCAACATGGATGCTGCGGCTAATGATTCCATATCCGCAGCGATTAGCGGCAATGAGGTCGATCAGGATGAATCCAACCATCAAGTGCTCTCGAATCGATGGCTTATAGACATAAAAACAGCAAAAAGCGAGTGAAAATACACAAACGGAGGGAGTACCACTGGAAGTTTGTATAAAATTTTCTGTATTTTACGAAGAGAGGCCTTGGCAATATGTATTTCTCTGTTTTGTGCCCCAAATTGGACGACAAGAGGAGGAGAGACTGCAAATGCTGCCAAAATCCTGAGGTACAAGGGATGAGACTGAAGCTGTCAGAGCGGGACTGCAGGAATTGAAAACTCCCTGTGAGGAGCGGGAGCGTGAAAGATCGCCCAAGGAATCGCCCATACTTGCCCCACGAAGCTCTGCTTGGCGAGATAGCCGTCAAGAGTGAGCCTGAAGTCGTGTATTAAGAATACCAAACGCATCTCTCAGGAGCGTCAAAATGACGGAAACTCTCAGTATAATCTGATTCGGCACTTTACTGAATTGCTTTTTCACAAAAACGCATTAGGATAACGGCGCTTTGAGCGCGGCTGGCATTGCCGGCAGGGGAGAGCATGGAGGAACTGGTGCCATTGACAATACCGACAGCGGTGGCCCACTGAAGAGCATCTTCTGCGTAGGAGGCCACCTGATTGGAATCCTCATAGCTGTCAAGTCCGGCCCGCCGGCTGACATCGTAACCCCTACTCTGGGCATAGCGGTACAACATGGTGGCTAATTGCTGACGGGTAATGGAACGGTTGGGACGCATAAAGCCGTCTGCATAGCCGGAGAGGATATTATTTTGTACAGCCCAGGTAACAGCGTCTTCATACCAAGCGCCCGGTACGGTGTCCTGATAACCAGAGATAGATCCGGCCACTGCGGGACGGCCCTCCAAATTGTAAAGAATCTGTGCCAGGTGAGCCCGGGAAATCTGTCTGTCAGGCCTGAAAACGGTGGTGGAATACCCGTTCATGATTTTGCGTTTGTAAACGTATAATACGGCATTGTAATACCAATCGTCTGACTTGATATCTGCAAATGGAAGTGGGGAGGGATTTGCCTCTTGCACCTTGTCCGGAATCACTTGGAGATCCATCTGCGATTTTTTCAGAAGACCAGCTATGGACCCGGTGGTGCTGGCAGCCTCAATACTGGAAAGCCCTGCATGCAGGATTTCCTCCAAGTCGCGTTTTCCCTGGTCGGAGTACAAATTGAAATCATAGCTGCGGTATTCCATGTGTAGTTGGGCAACCGCTTGCTGCTTTTCCAGGGCCAGAGAGGCTCGGAGACGAAGAGATTCCACCAGCTCCTGTGTCAGGTTCTGTGTGTGGGGGACTGCTTCCTGAACAGCCTTCTCATAAGTAGGCTGCCACGAAGAGGTCACTTCTGATAGGGAGCGTACGGACAGACCGTTCAGAGTATCTGCCCAGGCGGCAGCGTCGGCTAATTGTGACAGGGACTGCAAGGATTCCTCTGCGACTTGCAGGGCAAGGGCGGTAATACGCTCCTGATCTGCGGGAGTGGTCAGGTCTTTGTGAACTTCGGCGGTGAAGCTGGTGGTAATTCCGCTGCCAGCCAAGAGCGCATTCTCGTAAATCTCAGCGGCAGACGCCTCGTTCACCGCCTGATTGCCAGACTGCTGGAGAACCATGCTGTGATCGCTGCGCCAAGCGTTTACAACAGCCTGAGCACGGGAGTCACAAGTAGGGATTTTGGACATGGCCTGCCCAGCCTGAGAAACAATAGCTTGCATTTGATCGCTGTTTACGGCGGCAGAGATTTTTTCGACAGCATCAGAGTGGATTTCTACAAGTGCGTTCCAGTCTTGAGCTGTGTAGTTGTCTGCAGGGTATTGGGAAAACACGGACTCCAATTGTCCCAAATACTCGTTTTCAATAGGGTCTCGCCAGATGGCGTATAGAGTAACGGTTTCTCCCTGAGATGCCGTCAGGTTTCGGACTTCCCCGCGATCCTGATAGCGGACAGGGCCTTCGGCGGTTGATGACCAACCGGCAAACTCTTTTCCTTCAGGGGCGGTCAATGTGCACTCCGGGAGTGCGGCGGCCTGGTCGTAAGTATAGATTTGTGAATTCATGGCTCCGTTGCCACCGTTGGCATCAAAGGCTACTGTATATGTGACAGGGGCCCATTTGGCGAACAGAGTTATCCGCTCGCCCTGATATTTGCCGGCTAGATTGCTGACCTCCTGCTCATCCTGGTAGGATTTTCCGTTTCCATAAGTGTTTTCCCAGCCTACAAAGCGATATCCATACCGGCTGAATTGGTTGGGAAGCAGGGCGAGAGGCGTATCCCATACGGCTGCCTGATCTGGCATGGTTCCGCTGCCGCCGTTGGCCGCAAAGCGGATCACATAGTCATTCGGGAGCCACTTTGCATAGAGGGTTTGGCCGGAAGCCTGTATGCTCCCTTTGATCGGACGGGAATGTTGGGCGTCTTCATACCATTCCACACGCTCATATCCGGTTTTTGGATTCTGCTCGGAGTAGAACCTTGGAGCGACCAGAAGATCTGCCCTGACCGGCAGGGTAATGGTATTAAGAAAGTTATTCTGGGCGGTAAAGCCTCCGTGAACAGGATCTAGGCTGGCGTTTTGGCTTAAATCCAGTTCTGTCAGAAAATTGTGATCTAGGTAGGCGAATTCTAGATCTTTTAGCATGGAAAGGTCTACACGGGTGAGCTGGTTGTCGAATACATCCATGAGTTTCAGGCGCGTATTGTCTGAAAAATTCACGGCAGTCAGGCGGTTATTACGGCAATACACGGCTTCCAGAGCTGTACACCCGGCAAGATTTAAAGAAGTCAGAGTGTTGCCCGCGCAATTAAGGGCGGTTAATTTATGAAGTCCAGAGAGATCGAGCTGTTCAATCCGGTTAAATGCACAGTATAGATAGGTTAGAGAGCGATTTTTCCGCACATCCAGTTGAGTGAGCTGATTATATCCGCAAATCAGCTGTTCTAAAGAAGTAAAGACCTCAATCCCCTTCAGAGAAGCAATCCCCTGGCGGGAGACATCCATCTTTCGGATTGCAGAGAGCTCTTCCGCAGTAAAAATACCGTCAGCGCCATATCCGTTTAAATGCTCCGGATTGGCCAGCCACTGACGGAACTTTGAATCCGGAAAGATATCCTGTGTAATCGTAACAGCCTCCTGTACCGCTGGTTTGGCCGCAGCAACTCGCAGCGGAGGAATCAACTGCCATAATAAAAGCAGGGAGAGCAGGGTGCAAAAGCTTCGTTTGCAGAGGGGTCTCATCAGATATACAACTCCATTCAATACGTTTCACGGTCAGTCCATATCTTAACGAAGGGCCAACCGAGGTGGCATTGTACCAGGGAAGTTCCTGATTTACAACCGGAAAGTGTTTCATTTGTTGTCATTTTCTTGTTTTGCCCCCTATCTCTCAAACGCTTTTGCCAAGGTGCGGGTAAGGTTTCAAGTTTTTGTAAATACTCCTCACGGCTGACGAGCTGTTTGTCATTGGCAGTTGAAGATGGAACCGATCCATGAGAAGGTACAAAGCCACTTCATGACTGCATGACACTGCGCCTTCATGGAGAAAACCTCCGGCTGTCCAATCAGGGCAGGGGAATTGCCGATGCTTCATGCTGCTAAGCCAAGACAAGTGGAAGGGTGTCCCTGCCATATGCCCCAACCGGAGCCTGCAGGAGTAGAGAAGATGCCGCTGCCCAAAGGAGGCTGTTCTGCTTGCTGATTTGACAGCTTGACTTTTGAAATGGGATAGATACAAAAGGTAAAGTAGACACTGCGAGACCATTTAATCCCGCAGTGTCTACCTGGAAGAACGACAGGCCTTCGCGTTTGAAACCCCAGCGTTGTAACATTATTTGAAAAAACAAACGTCTATTTTGAACTCCGCGCCCTGGTCAAAACATCCCCCTCGGAACGGTAGATAGTTCTGAGGGGGATGTTCGTGGCTCCGTAGCGCAAAAGAGGCGTTTCAGAAGTCCTATTTTTGGTTGGTCTGGATGGTGGTCATCCGAAGGCCAACGATTTTGTGCCCGATTTTCTCAGCAGAAACGGTCAGCTGCGGTTTGCTAAGGCCGAGACCGGCTTGCGTGAAAGGAAGTTTGTATTCGGCTGAGTATTTGCCAGAAGAGGCTGGTAGCCCTATAACCATGCAAATTTAAGCCAAATCGCCGGCAGCCTTGATTTTCACTCGGGTGGTGTTTCCAGGATAGTATTGCAGCGGAACATCTTCGGCATCAATGATTTCCACCGTACCACGAATGGCGCCCGCGGCCACAGCCAGTTCAACTGCTTCAGCGCGGGCCTTGGCAAGGGCCTCGTCACGGGGAACCTTATCATAGTCGATCAACTGCTCATAAGTGCCGCTGACCTTGGAAATGGCAGAACCAATGGCATTTGCCACACTACCGAATTCATGCTGTGTCACGCTCTTTGCGCCAGCAAGATCAGAGGGCAAGACAATAGAGCCGCCTCCTACAAGGATAACATCAACATCATCAGCAGAGACCTTCATCGCATCAATAGAATCTTCACAAAGAGTACGGATCGCATCCATGGCCTTTTGGGCAAATTCCTCATCAATCTGAGAAACCAAGGCCGGATTTCCCAGATCAGCCATTCCAAGGCGGACTGCAATATCTGTGGCGGTACAAATATCTCCGCCAAAGCACAGGGCTTTTTCGGTGATCTGATAGCCCACAGAATCAGGTCCAACCGTTACAGTGCCATCTTCTTTCTGACGAACAATAGAACCCCCGCCAAGGCCGATGGAAACGACATCCGGCATCCGGAAATTGGTGCGCACACCGCCAATTGTGACCGCAACGCCGGATTCTCTGGGAAAACCGTTCTGGATCACGCCCAGGTCAGTGGTTGTACCGCCCACATCGATCACAATGGCATTTTTCAACTGGCTCAGATAGCAGGCGCCACGAATGGAATTAGTAGGACCACAGGCAATTGTCAGAATGGGATAGCGGCGGGCGTACTCCATGGTCATGAGGGTGCCGTCGTTTTGGGACAAATAGACCTGAGCGTTGGTCACGCCTTCATTGACCAGTGACTGGGCAAAGCCTTCCGTAAAGGTCTGTGCGACTTTGTAGAGCGCGGCGTTGAGAATGGTGGCATTCTCACGCTCAATCAGGCCCATAGAGCCGATTTCGCTGGAGACAGATACATGGACGTCCTCGCCCATGATCTCTTTGCAGAGCTTAGCCGCTTCCAGCTCATGGTCGTTGCGAACAGTTGAGAACACACAGGAGATGGCGACGGATTTGACATTCTGAGCCTTCAGCTCCTCAAAGAATGTAGCTGCGGCGGCTGTATCGAAGGGGGCCAGTTCTCTTCCATCGTATTCAAAGCCACCGCCGATAATGGCAGTCTTGACGGCAATTTCTTTGAGATCTTCTGCCCAATCGACCATTAGAGGAATGCCGCGAGAGGCGGGGGCACCAATGCGCATGACTCCGATCGGAGCCAGATTCTTTCTCTCCACAATTGCGTTTGTACACTGCGTGGTGCCCAGCATTGCCTGTCCGATTTCACTGCGGTTGACTCCGGATTTCTCAAGAACAGCACGAACGGCATGGAGGATGCCGTCATAGATGTTAGACGTGGTGTGCTGCTTGACGGAAGCAACGACATTCAGTTTCTCATCAATCAAGACTGCATCCGTGTTCGTGCCGCCTACATCAATACCAAGCTTATACATGCTCAACAGCCTCCTTTGCAGCGCTCTTCAAGGGGAATATAGTCTGTATCAACACCAAAGTACCGAGGGCCAACCAATTTCAGTCCCGCTTCTGTTCTCCACAGGGGGAAGCATTTCAGCCCCACAACCATGACTCGCTTACCATATTTCAAGGCGTCTGTGGGAACCGGGATAAAGGTTTCAATATCAACAAGGCAGATCAGGTCCGGAGTTGTGGCCAACAGCTTTCCATCAACCACTGCGGTCAGATTTTCGTTCTGGAATTCCACATAAGCAGACCGCCCCTTATCATCGCCAATACCATCCAGCAGGACCTTGCCAAAATTAAATCCATTCCGGACGTCGCGGAGCACATCACAGATCTTGCCCTGAAAGAGCTTATAGCCCTCGGTAATTTCAAGAAACGCCTCTTCTGGTGTCTTATCAGAGACCTCCTTTACCTTGCGGATAGCAGAACCCAGGGTTTCACTGCGGGTCACGATCCCGTGAACGCCGTATTCCTTCATAAACCTGCCTTCCATGGCGTACAGCGATACGGACACAGAGCCGCCGCAGGCCATGGTAACAGCTCGTGCCATTTCTTCCGTCCATTTGTTGGTAACGGTGCGGAAGATGCAGGAGTTGCCCTTTTCATCAACCATCGCCATGGGGGTTGCTGAGCCGCCGCCGATGGTGAATGTAACCATCTGCAGTTCTGGAAATGCGCGTCCCATGCCATCGCAGTCTACCAGTGGAAGCCCCAGACGTGCGGCGGCGGCAATAGGGAGCATGGAGTTTACACCGCCAGCTTCAATAGGCATGAAGGCATAGATAGGCTTGCCGTAAAAGGCGGAGACAGTTTCATAGAGAGTTTTATATTCCTCGCCACCGATTGCCTTCTCACAGAGGACTGTGGGAGCGCCCATCATAGCGATAGGAACCACCAGGGCGTCATCAGGCACTTCATCCGGGTCGAGTATCGTGACAGGTCCACATTCCTGAACGGCTCCAATAGCGATCAGCTTCCCCACATAGGGGTCTCCGCCACCGCCAGCACCTAACAGTGCCGCGCCTAAGGCGATATCTTCAATTTCTGGGATGCCAATTTTACGCAAATGAAACACTCCTTTTATATTAGATTCTATGCAGAATATGGGCAGGCGGAATACGGTTGGAATCGCCGTGCACTGACAGCATGGGATCAGCAAATTACGGATTATCCTGCCTGCCGAAAGCCTTTGTGAGAAGAATATAAACAACTAAAGCGGCAACAATCCCATTGATTGAGCTGATGAAAAAGGGAATATTTAGAAAGGACAGGGCAGGAATTGTGGCGAAAGTGCCACCGGTCATACAGGCAATCAACGCACCAATCACAAAGGCAATCATACCAGGAGCATAAAAGCCCTTCCGAATTTTAAAGTTTTCGATCTTGCCCTTACCAATCAACCAATAATCAGCAATCATGACTCCCATCAAAGCGGGTACAATGGCAGACAGTAAGGATAGGAACCCCTGAATAGCGTTCAGAATACCAACAGCCGCCAGAACCGTACCAATGACGCCAGAGATGGCAGTTGTTATCTGGCTTTTCTTTTCATCCTGACCAAGCAAAACAGACAGAGCCAGGCCGCCGGAATAAGCGTTGGAAACATTGGTTGTCCAGGTAGCCAAGATCAATGCAAGCAGGCCAAGGAGCGGTAGTCCCGCTGTGGATAAAAATACACTAATATCATAGGAACCTGTGCAAATAGCAAGAATCCCTCCCAGCATAAGCACAATAAGGCCTGCTGGCAAAACACCGAGGACAGAGGATTTTACAACGTCCTTACGGTTCTTTGCAAAGCGGCAGTAATCTCCGGAAATCGCAGCGGCAACCACGAAGGAACCAACCGTCAGGCTGATGCCGTTCACAAGGCTCATAGGAGCAGCTGGCTGATATCCAACTAAAACCGCGCCATTGCCGGACAATAGATTGGTAATCAAGGCATATATGAGAACAATCCCCAACAGCGGAACGGCAATCTTATTGAGCCATTTGAGCCCGCTGAAACGGAAGCAGGCGGTCAGCAGCATGACGATGCCCCAGACCACGGAGGAAAGCCATACAGGGATGCTGAATCCGGACATGCCTTCCACCATAGACGAAAAGGAGGAGCCGCAGACAGCCGCCTGAATGCCGAACCAACCAACACAAGAGATGGTAAGAATGGTACTGATGATGTACTTGGCACCCATTTCACCAAGGGCTCCGCCAGCCATAACAGCGGTGGGCAGTCCTGTGTCACAGGCATGCATCCCCATAAAGCTCATCAGTATACAGATCAGGGCATAGCCGATGATGATGGCGATTGCAGCAGATTCCAGGGAAAGGCCGGCACCTATCATGCCGCCGATCATCAATGCCGGAACACAAATCATTGCTCCGATCCATACCATGGTAATCGCTCCCCAGCTTTGCCGATCTTCCGCCTGGATTTTAAAGCCCGTTGTCTGTTTCATGATTTCTCTCCCCATATTTCTCAAATCAGGTGAAATATCTCATATTTCCTTATGATTATAGTGAAACAGCCAAGAGAAAACATTGTTTAAAGAGATAAAGTTTCCCTCCAGTCATTGTCTCTTTGGACAATAACCGGAGGGAGCAGCGGAAAACATCACTCATTTTTTCCCGGAGACAGCCGCATAATCCGCTGTAATGCAAGTGCATATAGCAGATTTTTAGATTGTGGGATATCGCCCACATGGAATCCAAGTAGGTTGCCGGCCTTCTGCAGACGGTACTTGACGGTGTTCTTATGGACGAAGAGGTGGGCTGCGGTTTCAGTAATGCTGGAGTTCTTATCCAGGAGGAACACGGTCAAGGTTTTTATCATTTCCACGCCATCTTTAATAGACATAATGGGATCAAGCAGCGACATATATCTCCGCACAGAATCGTTTCCCTGTGCGGCGATTTCCCGGCATTCCTTTACAAATTCGATTTCTGAGACTGTAAAGAAAGTCCGCATGGGGAATACCTTTGTGCTGTCCTCTAGATAAGCGCGGTTTGTCTCATATACATATTTGGCATCTGCCGTGTACTGGAGCAAGGGGCAACGCGTTATTTTGACGGAAAGACCATTTTCTCGGCAAAACTGTACAAGAGCATTCGTCCACTCATCCATCTCATGCAAGGTCCTGCTGCCGACAGGAAAAATCAGAATATCATTTTCATAGTGCCCGCACAGCCCGATTTTGGTGTAGAGGGAAGATAGTTCAGAAACCGCCCTGGCCCACGGAGAGAGGTTTTCACCCTTGAGGCTTCTTAAAATCCACATGTCACTTAAAGAGGCAACAGAAATATGATATAGATCACCCAGCCTGCGCATTTTAATTGGCTCGTCCAGAATGATGGCGCGTATGAGTTCGGATCGGTCTGTTTGGTCATGCGTTTTCCCCCAAACACCCATGCTTACACGAACGCCTTCCACAACTTGCTTCCAGAGAACCTGATCCAGTTTACCTCGTTCTGAAAACACGAACAAATACATGCGGCTATAACTGCTGGGCTGAATTTCCGCTCGGTAGGCCAACAAATTCGGATTTCCAGCGATTTCACACGAGCAATCGCTGTTGATATGCCTCACGGTCTGACTGATCATATCGCCCCAGGATATCTCTTGATTCCGGGGCCATGAAGCCTCGCTCAAAACGTGGTATTCGGAATCTGTAATAACGGCTGAGGCCCTAAGCCGGTCGCTGGTAATCCGCAAGATGGTTTTTACGCTTTGCTGATTGGGCGGGACCTTTGTCATCTGTTCAAGCAGATCAATCGTAAATGTCGGGTTGTTCAGCTCATCCCGAACAATCGCATCCATAGTCTCCTGGATCACTTCACCGTAACGGAGGTTAGGTTCATTTTCGGGCATGCATATCAAAACAAAATTGAGTTCGTCTGCCAGTTGAATCAGTTTTGGATCTACCCGTGGAAGAATGAGACCAACATAATATAGAATCATCCCTACTTCGCCAGCCATAGCAAACATTCTGATATTATCACATTGGGCATCCACGTCATCGGCAATGTTGCAAAAGCCGGTGAGAATTAGTTCGCTTCCCCAAAAATCAATGCTCTCATATAGCTTTTTCTGCATATCTGTGGGGGTCGAATACTCCAGTACCGTGACGCTTGTGACAATCCGTTCAAGGCTGTTGTGGCCTGCCAGTACTTTTGCTCGCCGCAAGCAGGGTAATTCCAATAATTGAGAAACAGTCAAGCTCATGAGACAACCACTCCAGAAACAATTTTGACCGGTCGTATTTCATGATAACACAGGGATATCTTATGATCAAACATGATTTCAAAAATTTTCACTGTAAGGGATAGTGAACGGGGAATGAGTTCCCACCATCAGCCATTGTTCTGCAATCTGAAAGTTCGGAAGAACGGTCTGCAGCTGAGACGGCAACGGCAGCAGAGTGTCTATGAGAGATGTACTCGTATTGCCGGGGAGTCTCACCTAGTAATCTCCGCCAGATGCCATACGCAGCTTTGCCGGAAAAGCAGACGAAGCAGTTGAATTCATGCGGAGATATGGTGGGAACCTATACTCGACGCAGAAGAAAATCCCTGTTATACTTGTGGAGAAAAACAAAGGGTGAAAAGAAAAATGACCAGAATTCTGTTTGTCTGCCACGGCAGGATTTACCGGACGTGAAAAAACGCCTGTAAATCAAGCACTTCCTGTGTTTCAGCCTCAGTTTTACCAATGATTTACCAATATTTCTGGAGAGCCAGGCTTGCTAACTATCACACCAGAATGAGGAGATCAACAACATGGAAGAACTCAAAAATCATATTTACGATGAACATAATGGTCTGCGGTATACGTTGGTTGGCGACTACTACATTCCAGACTTGCAGCTACCGGAAGAAACCCGCCCTATTGGGATTTGGGGGCGGATGCATAAAGACTATTTGGAGCAGTACCATCCAGCCCTGTACAATGAACTGATTTTGTCCGGCAAGCTCTGGACATATCTGGCCGATTTGAATGAGCAAGCACAAGAGCGGATGAACCGCCTCATCAATCAGATGAAAGCGGCAGAAAACATTACCGAAGAATTGAAAGCCCATGATCCAATGGCGTGGGTGGGCACCATGAACAACATCCGCAACCGGGCAGAAGAAATTGTTCGAAGCGAGATAATTTATCACTAAATCGTTATTTGGAATAACCGATAAGCAGGGATTGCTCTTTTGGGAGTAGTCCCTGCTTATTTTATAACATAAAATCTTTTCGTTCACGGTGAAGAAATGCACGAAGTTGAAGTTATTATGTAATAAATTGCACATCAATGTTGCAAGCTGGTGCTTTTTCGACTAAAATTAGAATAGTTACTTGCTATGTACACTATGAATAGGAGCAGATTTGAATATGAAGGTCAGTTATAAAAAATTATGGATGCTGCTATTAGAGCGTGATATAAGCAAAATGAAGTTCCGGGCGGACCTGAAACTGGCCACTGGGACCATGGCGAAACTGAACAAGGGCGATGAAGTAGCCCTTTCTGTATTATTGCGAATCTGTGAGTATCTCGACTGTGATATTGGAGATATTTGCGAAGCGGTACATGATAGCCAGAAATAGAGTGCTGCTTTATACGATAATATAAAATTACCGAAAATCGGAGGAAAATAAGATGGCCAGAGGTGCGGCAAAGCCCAAAAAAGAAGTTTCTATGGAGGAAGCGCTGTGGAAATCGGCAGACAAACTGCGTGGTTCTGTGGAACCGGCAGAGTATAAACACGTCGTTTTGAGCCTTTTCTTCTTAAAATTTGCAAGCGACAAATTTGAGGCCCAACGCAAATTGATTGCGGAAAAATACGGGGAAAAGTTCCTGGACAATGTCGCTTTCTATACCAAGGACAATGTATTCTTTCTGCCGGAGATCAGTCGGTGGACCTATATCATGGAGAACGCCAAGCAGGATGATATTGCTCTGAAAATTGACACTGCGCTGTATACGATTGAAAAGGCCAATCCCTCTTTGAAGGGTGCTTTGCCGGATAACTACTATTCTCGGCTCCACATCGACACGGCAAAGTTGGCGTCTCTGCTGGATGAAATCGACAAGATCAACACCGGCGATACAGAAAATGACATTATCGGCCGGATTTACGAATACTTTCTGAGCAAATTTGCGCTGGCGGAAGGCAAGGGTAAGGGCGAATTTTATACCCCAAAGTGTATTGTTAATCTGATTGCTGAGATGATTGAACCTTATGACGGTATCCTGTATGACCCTTGCTGCGGCTCCGGCGGTATGTTTGTGCAGTCCATGAAGTTCGTGGAGGCCCATCACGGCAACAAAAAGAAGGTGTCCATATACGGGCAGGAGTACACCAACACCACCTACAAGCTGTGCAAAATGAATCTGGCTATCCGAGGCATTTCCGCCAACCTGGGCGAAATGGCGGCGAACACCTTCACCAACGACCAGCACAAGGACCTGAAAGCGGACTATATCATGGCAAACCCGCCCTTCAATCAGAAGGAGTGGAGGGCCGCCGATGAACTGGTAGGCGATCCCCGCTGGGATGGCTATGAAGTGCCGCCCACCAGCAATGCAAACTACGGCTGGATTCTGAATATTGTCTCCAAACTGTCGCAGAACGGCGTGGCCGGTTTCCTGCTGGCCAATGGCGCTTTGTCCGATGACGGCACCGAGCTGAAAATCCGGCGGCAGCTCATCGAAAACAATCTTGTGGAGGCCATCATCATTCTGCCTCGCAACCTGTTCTATACCACGGACATCAGTGTGACCCTCTGGATTTTGAACAAGAACAAAAAGGCTCGTGTGGTAGAGGAAAACGGCGAGGTGAAGCGCTATCGCAACCGGGAGCGGGAAATCCTGTTCATGGATCTGCGGCAGATGGGCAGCCCTTACGAGAAGAAATATATCGAGCTGACCGAGGAAGACCGTGCCAAGGTGACTGGCGTCTATCACGCATGGCAGCAGGAAGGCTATGAAGAAACCTATCAGAATGTGCCGGAGTTCTGTTACAGCGCCAGTTTTGAGGAAGTGGCGGAAAAGGGGTTTACCCTGGTGCCCAGCCGGTATATTGAGTTTGTCAACCGGGATGAAGCCATCGACTTTGACACTAAAATGAAAACCTTGCAGGCCGAGCTGAAAGAGCTGTTGGCAGAGGAAGAAAAGTCAAAGGCAGATTTGCTGGCAGTGTTTAAGGAGCTGGGTTATGAGATCGAATTATGATGTTTTAGGGAAACATATCAGATTGGTGGATTTTCGCAATAAAGATGAAGTAACCAATACTGTACTGGGCATCAGCATCAACAAAGAATTTATGCCTTCTGTTGCAAATGTAATTGGAACGGATTTAAGCCGATACAAATTGATTCAAAAAGGAATGTTTGCCTGTAATCCTATGCACGTTGGACGAGATGAACGACTCCCGATTGCGCTTTACAAAGATGACATTCCCGCAATTGTTTCGCCTGCCTATTTCATGTTTGAAATCATTGACCCGACTATTCTGGATATGGACTACTTGATGATGTGGTTCCGGAGACCAGAATTCGACCGTGAGTGCTGGTTTATGACCGATGGTAGTGTGCGTGGAGGTATTACCTGGGATGATTTGTGCCGTATAAGCATCCCGGTTCCTCCCATTGAAAAGCAGCGCAGCATTGTAAAGGCGTACCAGACCATCACCGACCGGATTGCACTCAAGCGGAAGATCAATGAGAATTTAGAAGCAACAATTCAAGCAGTCTTCAAGTCATTGTTTATTGACTATGAAAGAGCAACCTATTCAGAGTTTACAGAGTTTGAATTCGGAAAATATCCTATAAATTGGAATCTCGTTGACATGGATTCGCTTGTTGATGTTCGTGATGGTACACATGATTCACCAAGCCCCACCGAATCTGGTAAATATCTCATCACGTCTCGACACCTACTTCCGTATGCTGTTGACCGTAGTAATGCGTACCTTATTAGTGAAGCTGATTTTAGAAAAGTAAATGAAAGAAGCAAAGTTGAGTATGGGGATATTCTTTTTAGTATGATAGGAACAATTGGTACTATTTCCTTTATCACAGACCAGAAAATTGATTTTGCAATAAAGAATGTAGGACTATTCCGCACATCTCAAAATCCGGCCATACGCCATTTTATTCTATCATACCTCAAAAGTGAAATTGTAAAAAAGTATATAGCTTCTTATATGGCAGGAAGCACACAATCTTATGTTAGTCTAAATGTGCTGAGAAAAATACCTCTTATTTTGCCATCTGAGGATGTTCTTCAATATTTTGAAAAGCAAGTGACGCCGTTATTTGCAAAAATGATTGAAAATACTCACGAAATTACCAAACTCAGTGACCTAAAAGATGCAATAACCACTTCTATGTCAAGCCACTAAAATATCATTTTGAAAGATGCGTGGATATTATGCCAAAGTTACCGCAAGATTGTCCTGCCCGTATTATTGGAGCTGAAGCTCGCAAATTAGTTCACTACATTTTCCCATCAGAGCATTGGGAATACCGAGAACAGACTGGTAATGATAATGGAGTGGACTGTACAATAGAACTGATTGAGCAGGAAAAATGGACAAACAGAAAGTTGGAAGGCCAAATTAAGGGAACAAGAAATCCCAATAAAATGAAATCTGAAAATTGCTTTTCTTTTTCTCTTGATGTTAAAACAATCACTTATGGGTTGAGCAGCGCAAATGCTTTTGTTTTATTTTATATGGATGTTGAAACGGAGATGGTCTACTATTTGCCAATACAGGATTACTTTATAGCAAATCCGGCATTATTTGATCAGCTCGAACAAAATGAGCGAAAGATGAGTGTGCATATACCATGTGATAATTTGGTTTTTGATAACGACTTTGAGTTGCAACAGATTGCAAAGAGTACATATATAGGAGGACCTTCCCGGAATTTAAGAAAGGTAGACCAGATGTAACACTTGGGGTTAAAAGCAGATATAGCTTTCATCCTGAAACAATTTCATCAACGGACATTTTGGAAGAATGTTCATTGATAGTTGGCATTGAGGTCCCCTCTTTTATCTGTCTGAACGGAAAACAGATTTCATGGGGCTCATTCAGATGTTCAGCTCATAAATGATCTGCGATAGTATCTTTTGCGCCACTATGTGCAGGATGGGCTGACCCCGCAGAGGTGGATGGCATGAAAATGTATAATTTTTATTATGACGAATCAGAACACAGTAGAAAAATCACTAGTAAAACTGTAAAATCCAATAACTACTACGACAATTTTGTATCTGTAATTGTAGGATGGCCAAAAGAAAAAGAACAGGCTGTTCATAAAAAGCATCTAGCGTTTGAAGAAAGATATGCGGCTCGCAAAAACAAGAAGGGAGAATTGAAAAGTGAGACGTTGAAACAAAGCCAATTCGATTTTGGCTTTGCTTCCATGAACAAGTACAATGTTCAATTTGTCGACGATTTTCTTTCTCTTTTTGATGAAGAATTCAACCTCTATTTTTTCATTGCGAGTAAGATAGAGTATCTTGTTTTGCAGCTTTTCGCCGAGTATAAAAGCAACTTTTTCTTAGATGCGGATGCTATGAAGTACTCTATCACAAAAGTCCTTGTCATGTATCGGCCTGAAAAAGTAATTGATTGTATTTTCAATTCGCCAGAATCTTTTGTGGATGTTTTGAAGGAGTTCTTTCGAGAACGAATCGAGTGCAACAAGGAAAATATTGAGCTGAAAAGGCAGGAAAGCCAAGCCTTTGAAGCAGTTCTGTATTATTTAGAAAACGTTTCTGTCGTGCCAAAGCTTGACTGGACTTACTACATGCCTTTTGATGGGTTTCGAGAATATCTGAAAGAAGAAAAAATTACAGATTATTTTTTAACCCTTGATAAAGAAGGTGAAGAAGGCCAGGAAAGCAAAACTCTACAATCTGCTCGGCTTATAGGGCTTCAAAATACCGTAGAAGTCGATTCTTTAAGCAGTTTCGGAATTCGTATAGCGGATATAATGGCAGGAATTATAACAAAGCTACTAAAATCATTGTGTGATTCTCTGCGTTACCATTCTCCGGAAGAAGGCGTGCAGAAAAAAGTATTAGCTGCCAGATGGTTTCAAATGAATGAAGCCCAGTTGGAACTTTACAAGAAGTTGTATAAGATAATCTGCGAATGGGATCACGCTTGGTACAAGTCGTATGCAGGAATCTATTCGGATGATTTAGTGACATTTATTGCGCTGCTAAATTATATGAACCATTTTGAATCTGTAAAGCAGATACATGATGAAGGTCTCAGTATGCAAGGCGAATATTTTAATAGCTTTGCCTGCAAACAATTGGAGGACTATTTTGATAGAAGAAGAAACAAATTGCCAATCGATCCGATTACGGATACAAATAAAGAGTTTTTTATAAATAGGCGAGGCGCAAAAGTATTTTTTGATATTGAAAAACAGCCGATTATTCCAATAAATGAGGGTAGCCAAACGGCCATGGTGTTGTCCGTAGGTATGAGCAACATGGCACTCCCTTTGATCACAGTTTTAAAAGATGAAAAGCCTGTATGTTATAGACTACCTCAAGAATTGAGTGATTGGGCATACACCGCTATCGGAATAGCCAATATGGGAGAAAACTTGTTCCCTGCACAAGTTACTTTTTCTAAGATAAATGGCAGATACTATGCCGATATATTATGAGGCTGATATTTAAGGATAGAAGGTGATAGCAGTGATAAACTTCAATGAACATTCTCTGGAAATGTCCATTATGGAACTGTTTCAGGATGAGGGATACCTTTACTTGAACGGCGAGCAGATTCACCGGGAGCGTTCGGAAGTTCTGCTCACGGATGATCTGCGGCAGTACCTTTTGAATCGTTATGCCAAAGACGGGCTTACCACCACGGAAGCAGACAGTATCCTTTTGCGGTTAAAATCCATTTCCGGCACTATCTACGAAGCTAATAAGGCGTTCTGCAAGCTGTTCCGCGACGGCTTCATTCTCAACCGAGAAGACCGTACCCAAAAGGATTTGTACATCCAGCTGGTGGATTACGACCATCCGGAAAACAATGTCTTCAAAATCGTTAACCAGTTTGAGATTGAGGGTGTGGGCGGTCAGCTTCGTATCCCGGACGGTATTGTCTTTCTCAACGGCATTCCGGTGGTGGTGCTGGAGTTCAAGAGTGCCGTCAAGGAAAACACTACTATCATGGACGCCTACACCCAGCTCACTGTGCGCTATCGCCGGGACATCCCCGAACTGTTCAAGTACAATGCCTTCTTGGTCATCAGCGACGGTGCGAACAACAAGTATGGCTCCTTCTTTGCCCCTTACGACTTCTTTTACGCCTGGCGCAAAATCGAGTCCGATGACAAGGAGCTGGATGGCATTAGCTCTCTCGTAACCATGGTGAGCGGTCTTTTCCGTAAAGACCGGCTGCTGGCTGTCATCAAGAATTTTATCTATTTTCCGGACAGCTCCGACAAGGACACAAAAATTGTGTGCCGGTATCCGCAGTATTTTGCGGCAACCAAGCTGTTTGAAAACATCAAGAGGCACTTGAAGCCGGAGGGAGACGGCAAAGGCGGCACTTACTTTGGTGCTACCGGCTGCGGCAAAAGCTATACCATGCTGTTCCTTACCCGGATGCTGATGAAAAGCCCGTATTTTCACAGTCCCACCATCCTGCTCATCACTGACCGCACCGATCTGGACGACCAGCTTTCCAAACAGTTCATTGCCTCCAAAAAGTATATAGGCGATGAAACGGTGGTAAGCATTGATTCTCGCGAGGCCCTCCGGCAAGAACTGCAAGGCAGAACCAGTGGCGGCGTGTACCTGACCACTATTCAGAAATTCACCGAGGATCTGGAACTGCTGACCGACCGAACGAATGTGATCTGTATTTCCGACGAGGCGCACCGCAGCCAGATCAACCTCGACCAAAAGGTAAAGGTGACGGAAGACGGTGTAGAACGCAAATACGGCTTTGCCAAATATCTCCACGATTCCCTGCCCAATGCTACTTATGTCGGTTTCACCGGTACGCCGGTGGATGGTACCATCGAGGTGTTTGGCCCCGTGGTAGATTCCTACACCATGACTGAATCTGTCAAGGACGGGATCACTGTCAATCTGGTGTACGATGGACGGGCGGCCAAGGTTACTTTGGACCAAGCCAAGGTAAAGGAAATCGAGGATTACTATGCCCAGTGTGCGGTAGAAGGTGCAAACGAGCATCAGATTGAGGAGAGCCAGAAAGCAGTGGCCCATATCGATGCCATCATCGGAGACCCGGACAGGCTTCGCGCAGTAGCCGAAGATTTTATCCGCCACTATGAGACCCGTGTTTCCGAGGGGGCTACCGTTGCCGGGAAAGCTATGTTTGTCTGTTCCAACCGCAAAATTGCCTATGATTTTTACCAGATCGTGGTTGGGCTGCGGCCGGAATGGGCGGAGAAAAAGATCTGTCCGGATGGTGTGGAACTGAGCGACAAAGAGAAAAAAGAGCTGAAGCCTATCGAAAAAATTAAGCTCATCATGACCCGAAACAAGGATGATGAGCCAGCTCTTTATGAAATGCTGGGGACCAAGGATGACCGCAAGGAATATGATCGGCAATTTAAGAATGTGAAATCCAACTTTAAAATTGCCATTGTGGTGGATATGTGGCTGACGGGATTTGATGTACCGGCCCTGGATACCATTTACATCGACAAGCCCATCCAGCAGCACACCCTTATCCAGACGATCTCCCGTGTGAATCGTGTGTACACCGGTAAGGAAAAGGGCCTGATCGTTGATTACATCGGCATCAAGAAAAACATGAACCTCGCCCTGAAAAAGTACACGAATTTTGAGAGTGAAGAGTTTGAGGGCGTAGAACAGTCTGTCACAATTGTCAAGGACCAGCTGGAAGTGCTGGGGCAGATGTTCCATAATTTCAACAGCAACGACTTTTTCCATGGTACGCCGAAAGAACAGCTGGCTTGTCTGAACCGTGCGGTGGAATATGTCCAGCTGACCGAAGAACTGGAACGGCGTTTTATGGCTGCTGTGAAACGCATGAAGCAGGCATTTAATCTGTGTGGGTCCAGCGATGCCATCTCGGATACGGAGAAGGACTATATTCACTTTTACTGTGCAGTGCGGTCTATCCTGTTCAAGCTCACAAAAGGCGATGCACCGGATATTTCCCAAATGAATGCCCGTGTGCGTGAACTTCTGGAAGGAGCTATTCAATCTGATGGTATTGAGGAACTGTTTGAAACCGGAAAGCACATTTCTGTGGACATATTCAGCGACGAGTACATCGACAAAATTAACGCCATCCAGCTGCCCAATACCAAAATTAAGGTCTTACAGCGGCTTTTGTCCCAGGCTATCGACGAGTATAAAAAAGTCAACCGCATTATGGGAATGGAGTTTTCAGAACGCCTGAAACGTGTGGTGGACCAATACAACAACCGCCGCCGGGATGAGGCCTTCGCCAACGAAGTTCTTGATGATGTGGCTGAACAGCTTGCCAAATTGCTGGAAGAATTGAAACTGGAAAAGGACTCCTTTAAAGCGATGGGAATCGACTACGAGGAAAAAGCCTTCTATGACATTCTAAAAGCTGTGGCCAAGAAGTATGAGTTCGAGTATCCCGACGATAAGATGATTGAGCTGTCCAAGCGTATCAAAGTAATTGTGGATGACAAAGCAAAATATACAGACTGGTCTACACGAGAGGATATTAAAGCTACCCTTCAGGTGGATTTAATTCTTCTGTTGGATGAGTTCGATTATCCTCCAGTTACGATTGATGATGTGTATAAAGAAGTTTTGGAGCAAGCCGAAAATTTTAAGAAGTATGCGGAGTAACAGCGTTTCGTTTACTCAGAAGAGGGGTGATCAAATCAAGAACCAAAACAACCCAATTCATCAGCACCATGTACCACAGGTTTATCTTAAAAATTTTTGTTCACAAGATGGCAGATTGGCGGTTTTGAATAGTGATACAGGAAAAATCTTTTCTTCAGGAACAAGTGTTATCGGTGCTGAAAAAAACTTTTATACTTTGGATAAATTGGATGATCCTTATTACTGGGAAAAATTCTATGCAAAAGGCATAGAGCCTTTAATGGGAGATTTGTTTCCACAAATAATCTCCAGAGGTAATGTTCTGGTTAGGACAGGACATTGTATCATTAGTCCAGAGGAAAAGATCCAACTTGCACTCATACTGGTAATGCAGCTGCTTCGAGGAAAGCAAAGCAGAAGGTATGAAGAAGATCTTTTTGTCAAGTTGTTTCCTGATGTAACAAAAAAAGCTAAAGAAAAATTCGGGCCGCTGTCCGCTAAGCAGACTGAATTTTTAGATACATTTAGAGCCGATCCAAACTATTTTAAGCAAATTTCTATGGATGTCACATTAGATACAGATCGAATCATCCAATACACAAACGTCATCGGATGGCATACATTTGTTTTTTATCATATTTGTGGTAATATGGAGTTTGTAACAAGCGATAATCCTTTCATGCTTGTTAATAGTCAAACCCTTAGCGCGGTTCCATTTTCAAATGGTTTGATTCAGGAAAGCACGCTTGGTTACTATCCGCTTTCACCTAAATTACTTCTTTGCACCATTCACCCAAACGCCTTTTGGGGGGCTCTTTTCGATAATGATGGGGGCTTGTTTCACTTAAACAGTGATTCTGAAAGAGCATTTATCAACACAATCAATCGCAAACAAAAAGAGCAATGTTACAACCAGGTTTATGCCCGCAATACAAAATCTTTGGAGGATTTGTAACCCAGAATAAATAAGGTCATCCGCAATAATTGTGGATGACCTTACTTTTACTTCTTTTTTCTTTTCTTCATCCCATGATAAATCTGTGGCCGAGCTTTCCCCCTCATGTTGTTGGGATTTTTGAATAGCTTAGACAGGCTCAGTATCCGAAGGAACGCCGAGAAGTCCTCCGAGGAAATCTTCTCGAACGGGATTTGCATCCTGTCGCAGAACTCGTGGATTGCCATTTCTTCTTGGCTGCCCTGCTGGACGGCCTGTTCAAATTTTTCCTTGACGTCCTCCAGCGTGGGTTGGGGGTCGGCGGTGGTCTTGTCTTTCAAATGGGCTTCCCGTATATCCTGTGTAATGCTGTCCAAATCGTCATGCAGGACATGGCTGAAAAAATCGCTCTCTTGTATCTGCCCCAGTTCCAGCGTCCTCATATAAAGGTCATTTTCTCCCGGCGCATGGTTGCTGAGAACCGTCTGCCGGGTAGCTTCCAGCACCAGATTCATCTGTTCCACCCGCATATCGGCAATCCGATCGATGAAGATTTCCATATCTACCATCAGCCGCTGGAAGTTCGGGTGCGTGGCAAGTTCGCAGAGAAGCCGGTTGTTGATTTTTCCGCTGTTCAAAAGTTCTACCATATCATCACTCAGATGCAGAGCTTGAAGTTCTGTGTTTGGGTGATTTTTATTTTCTGACAGCCCCATCAGATAGTCTGTGGACACACCGTAAAACTCCGCCAGCGTTGCAATCGCAAACGGGCTGATGTCCTTATAATCATCGCTTTCATATTTTCCCAGCGCAGATTTTGACAGGCCGGTTTGCTCCGCCAGCTGTTCCAGTGTCAGGTGTTTGTCTACCACCCGCAGGTCTTTGAGCCGCTCCGGGATTGTTAGCTTTGTGTACATCCAAAGCCCCCTCTCGTCATTGATTTTTCAGTGATTACATCTATTATAGCACGATTCCATAAGCGTGGAAATATGCGGCTTTTACGGATTTTTCCGACGTTTTGGACATACGGGAAAGGGCCTCTTTTTTCGGTAAACTGGTTCTTGTAAACAAGCACTGAACCTTGAAAATCGAATGACCGGCTGCAAGGGGTATGACCTCCGGGGAAGTGGCGCCATGACAGAAAGCGAGCGCACCAAAGAGGCCGATACGCCGGGAGAAATTCCGGGCAGGAGCGGCTTGCAGGCAGACCGGCGGACAAAAAACAAGTTTATCATGCGGGGCGCATGGCTCCGCAGCAAAGAAATGGAGGAAATCATTATGACACTGAGCATGAAGGAAAAGAAGATTCTCTACGCTTTCGCCTGTCCCAGCCACCACAACACGGTGACACGGCTGAAATGGCTGACGGCCCTGACCGTTGACCCAGAGGCCAAACGCCGGATGCTGGGGCTGGCCCGGAAGATGGAGACGGAGGTGGACGAAAGCTGGTACGAGGCTTTTTACCACCATCTGCGCATGGAGATGGACGAGTACCGCCGTCTCAAGCGCAGCCTGCGTGTGCTGAAATCTTACACCGATTATGAGGAGGATTTGTATGACGAAGCTGTCTAAGTATGAGAAAGAAACCATCATCAACTGGAACGAGGCGGAGAACCTTGCCAGCATCTATACCTTCAACGCCAGCTTGAAGCGCAGGCTGGCCGATTTCAGCCGGAAGTATCCGCTGCTGTGCCGGTTGGAGCGCAGCACGCCGGAGGGCAGCGTGACCTATGTGCTGGACAAGTCCCGGCTGTCGATCCGGCTGGTGCCGCCGTACAGCGAGGAACGGAAAGCCGCTGCCAGCGCCTACGCAAAAGAGCATGGCTTTCAGGTGGTGACAACGGAAGAAAAAATCGCCTGAAATTGGGGCGATTACGGCAAAAATGCCGGGTCTGCACCCGGCGTTTTGACCGGCAATCCCCGCAGGCGTATTCCGTATCCACTTCCCGCCGAAAGGCGTAACTGTGCGGATACGGAGCCGGTGAAACTGGCGGAAACCGCTTCTCCGGGCGGGAGTACAGAGGGTGGCAAGCCCTTTGTGCCGGGGCGCAGGGGCGGCAGCGCACTGCTGGGGTCAAGGGGCAACGCCCATTGGCGGGTTGAGGGCAGCCGCCCCATCGGGTCAAGGGCGAAGCGCCTTGCCCAGGGAAAGTTGATGCCTGCGTCAACTTATACTGGGTATTACCTGACGCAGAATTTGCGGCTTCGCCGCCTTTCCCCGGCCCCGGAACATCTTCGCAGGAAGGAGGGAAATTGTTTGAAACTGACAAGGCACAACGGACGCTCCGGCAAGCATGGCACCTACAATCCCCGCCACAATGACCGCCGGTTCGATGTGGAGAACAGCGAACACATTGACGCAGAGCGGGCCAGACAGAACGTCTACTGGGACTGCTACCGGGGCTTCACCACACACGAGTTCCGGGAGAACCCGGAGCAGCCGGATTTCAGCTTTGAGGAAATCGAGCGGATGTACTACTACGAGCATTATTCTGACCATGTGGAGGCGCAGAATGCCCGGAATGAGAAAACCCGGCACACCGAGCGCAACCGCACCGTGGAGGACTTGCTGAAAAACAACAAGACCTGCCCGGAGGAAAGCATCTACCAGATCGGCACGCTGGAAGAATCCGTCCCGCCGGAAACCCTCTTTCGTATCGTCAACGAGTTCTATGAGGAATTCGAGCGCCGCTTTGGTTCCCATATTCACATCTTGGACTGGGCGCTCCATCTGGACGAGGGGACGCCCCACATCCATGAGCGCCATGTGTTCGACTGTGAGAACCGCTACGGGGAACTGTGCCCCCAGCAGGAGAAGGCGCTGGAGGAACTGGGCATCCCTCTCCCGAACCCGGACAAGCCAAAAGGCAGGCATAACAACCGGAAACAGACCTTCGATGCGGTCTGCCGGACGATCCTGTTTGACATCACGAAGCGGCATGGGCTGCATCTGGATCAGGAACCGTCCTACGGTGGGCGGGAGTATCTGGAAAAACAGGATTATATCCTGATGAAGCAGAAGGAGCAGCTGGCGGCGCAGGAGCAGAAGCTGGAAGAACTGACGCTTAAAATTGAGGACGTAGAGACGCTGCTGGATGATGTTTCCGATGTGGCCTATGACAAGGCGGTGGAGGTGGTGACCGATACTGTCCGTCAGGAGACACACAAAGAAGATATTCGTCTGATTGAAGAAACGAAAACGTGGGTGCTTTCGCCGGAGCGGAAGGCCCCGAAGAAGGAGCGTGACTACGCTGCCGCCCGGCTGGATGGTGTGATTACCAAAATCAAGCGGGTCATGCAGAACGCCCTGGCAAAAATCCAGAAATCGCTTTTGCAGCCGGAGGTCAAGAAAGCTGGTAAAGAGCAGATCAAGGAGAAAGCCAGGGAATCCATCCTGGAGAAGCTGGCGAAAGGCAAGGTGGACGCTGACCGGGATAACCGGGAACGCTGGGAACGTGAGGGGCGGATCGCTCCGAAAAAGAAACACGATATGGAGTTATGAGGCATCTGATTTTCTGCGGAAACGGGTGCCTTTTTCTTTGTCTGGAGGTGAGGAAATCGAATGTATTTGAAGCGGTGAAGGAGTCTGTCACCACAAAGCAGGCTGCGAAAATTTATGGGGTGCCGGTAGGCAGGAATGGGATGGCCTGCTGTCCCTTTCACGATGACAAACATCCCAGCATGAAGGTTGACCGCCGGTTCCACTGTTTCGGCTGTCAGGCGGACGGGGATGTGATTGATTTTACCGCCCGTCTGTTTGGCCTGAACAGTAAGGAGGCGGCGTTGAAGCTGGCGGAGGATTTTTCCGTCAGCTATGACGCCAAAGGCCATGACCCACCCCGCAGGCGGCCGGTCAAACGAAAAATCAGCGAGGAACTGCGCTACCGGCAGGCAGAGCAGAAATGTTTCCGGGTATTGTGCGATTACCTGCATCTGCTGGAACGCTGGGAACAGGAATACGCCCCGCAGACGCCGGAGGAAGCATGGCACCCGTTGTTCGTGGAGGCCTTGCAAAAGAAACCGTACACGGAGTATCTGCTGGATATTCTCCTGTCCGGCAGCATGGAGGAACGTGCCTGCGTAGTCGCTGAGTATGGAAAAGAGGTGAGGAAGATTGAGCAGCGAATATCAGAGTTTACCGCCAGCCACCCGGCAGGCCGCCATGAGCGCAGCCGAAGCCTTAGCGCCGGAGCAGAGCGTTGACGAAGTGCGGGAAAGCCTCTCTGTCACGGAAAAAGGCCAGCCCGCCAACACCATCGGCAACTGCCGGACGGTGTTCTGCCATGACCCTCTCCTGCGTGGGGCGATCCGGCTGAACCTCCTGACTGACCGGGTGGATATTGTGCGGGATTTGGGTTGGCGCAGGAATACCAGCGCTCTGACGGATACGGACGTGAAATATCTGCTTCTCTATTTTGAGCAGAATTATGGTCTGACCAGCGAGAAGAAAATGACGGCGGCGCTCTCCATCGTGGCGAATGAGAACTGCTACCATCCCATACAGGACGTGCTGAACGGCCTTGTATGGGACGGGACGCCCCGCATCCGCTCCTGTCTCCATCACTTCTTAGGTGCGGACGAGAGCGATTATGTGGAGGAAATGCTGAAGCACTTCCTGCTGGGGGCGATCCGGGACGAGTGGTTCAGTGACGATCTAAAAAAGCTGGACGATGACCGGGTGTATTTGAAGCTGCAAGGCCACTGGATCATCGAGATGTCGGAGATGCTGGCTACCAGCAGCGCCAAAAGCATTGAGGAAATCCGCTCTTTCATCAGCCGCCAGAAGGAAACCTACCGGACGCCCTATGAGGCCCAGCCCAAAGACCGGCTGCGGCAGTGCGTGTTCGGCGGTTCTTCCAACACGCTGGACTTTCTGCCCCTTGACCGGGCAGGGAACCGGCGCTTCCTGCCGATCATGATTTACCCGGAGAATGCGGAGGTTCACATTTTAGAGGACGAGGACGCCTCCAGAGCCTATCTTTTACAGGTCTGGGCGGAGGCCATGACGATTTACCGCAGCGGCCACTACTCTATGAAGTTCAGCAAGTCCATCCAGCGCCAGCTGGTGGAGGTACAGAAGGACTTCATGCCAGAGGACACCGAGGCCGGGCAGATACAGGGCTTTCTGGAACACTACACCGGCAGTATGGTCTGCTCCAAACAGTTATTCAAGGAGGCGCTGGGACACACCTATGACGAGCCGAAGCGGTGGCAGCTGCACAATATTAACGAGATCATGAACACGGTGGTGACGGGCTGGAAACCATTCTCCAATCCCCGGATGTTCGCCGGATATGGCAGGCAGAGGGGCTGGGAACGGGACGTTTCCGGCAACGAAGATGGATTTGTGGAGTTGAGCGAGGAAGAATGCCGCCAGCTGGAACTGCCGAAGGAGTGGATCGCATAAAATAAGCGGTCTGTTGCCGGGATGGTTGTCACTTGGTTGCCGGGTTCGTTGCCGGGAATTTTCTGGTCTGGATACGGAAAAAGCCTGTAAATAAGGCATTTTCTAATATCTATCTCTATCTCCGGCAACGAAAGCAACGAGATTTTTCAAGAAAATTGATAAAGTAAGATTTGCAGGTCAGACGATAGTTTACAGGTTTTCAGAGGTTCGTTTCCGGACTTCATTGCCGGTAAGCTGTTGTCTGGCCTGCTACTCTATGGAGGTAGCCTATGGTAAATGAAAAAACGATGACTTGTAGTAAGAAATGTTTGAATATTCCGGTCTGGCATCGTTATACGCTGACGATTGAGGAGGCCGCCGGGTATTATCATATTGGAGAAGGCAAGCTGAGAATGCTGATTGACGAGCACCCTAACGAGGATTTTTATGTTATGAATGGGAACCGTGCTTTGATCAAGCGGGAAAAATTCGAGCGGTATCTGGATCAGGCGACTGCTGTGTGACGGCTTTTTATAAGGATAAATGACAAATTGCCGATCTTTCGTGGCAAAGCTATGCGGAGAGCCAAACTTATGATATGATAAGAGTACAAGTCTGGCTCTCCTTACGTTTGAAAAGGAGAGATTTCAATGAGTGAAAAAAGACGAGACAACCGCAATCGGATTTTGCGTGAAGGCGAGTATCAGCGCAAGGATGGGAGGTATCGGTTCCGCTATCTCGATGAAGATGGCAAAGAGCAGAATGTGTACAGCTGGAGGCTGGATAGGAATGATCCTATGCCTAAAGGGAAACGGCGAGAACCTTCTCTGAGAGAAAAAGAAAAGCAGATAGAAGCTGATCTGTTCGATCATATCGTAACCAACGGCGGAAATCTTACGGTTCTGGAACTGGTAGAGAAGTATGTCTCTCTGAAAACCGGCGTCCGGCATAATACAGTGGCGGGCTATAAGACGGTAATCAATGTTTTGAAAAAAGAGGCGTTTGGCAGGCAGCGCATTGATAAAGTGCGCTTATCGGATGCAAAAGCATGGCTGATTAAGCTCCAGCAGGCAGATGGCAGAGGATACAGCTCGATTCATTCGATTCGTGGCGTGCTCAGACCGGCGTTTCAGATGGCTGTGGACGATGATCTGATCCGCAAAAATCCATTCGGCTTTGAGCTGGCTTCGGTGGTCGTTAATGACTCTGTGACGAGAGAGGCCATCAGCCGGAAACAGGAACGGGATCTTCTGAAGTTCATCAAAGAGGACAAGCATTTCAGCAGATACTACGACGGGATCTATATCCTCTTTCACACAGGGCTTCGTATCTCGGAATTCTGCGGACTTACGATTCAGGATGTTGAGTTTGAGGAAATGCGTATCAAAGTAGATCATCAGTTGCAGAGAACATCACAGATGGAGTATGTGATCCAGCAGCCAAAGACAGAAAGCGGCATCCGCTATGTTCCGATGACCGAGGAAGTAGCCTCCTGTTTCCGCCGGATCATTGCCAACCGAGCCCACCCAAAAGCGGAGCCAATGGTAGATGGATATGCTGGTTTTCTGTTTCTGGACAAGAACGATATGCCCATGGTGGCACTTCATTGGGAGAAGTACCTGGAGCATATCGTCCAAAAGTATAACAAGATTTACCGTATCCAGATGCCGAAGGTAACTCCTCATGTGTGCAGACACACCTTCTGTTCTAATATGGCAAAATCCGGGCTGAACCCCAAGACATTGCAGTACATCATGGGTCATGCAGACATCAGCGTAATACTGAACACCTACACCCATGTGAAGTTTGATGACGCCAAAGATGAACTGCTGCGAGTGGCAAACGCTTAAAATTGCCCGTTGGTAAAGCGGTTTGTTTTACCAACGTCTTTACCAATATTGCAGGGAAAAACATGAGAAATCACGAGACGATTTGAGAAAAAATCTTTCAAACAAGTGGTGGCTCGGGCAACACACAAAATATGAAAATCCCTGTAATATCAAGCGTTTGAGAAAAAATACAGGATTTATGAGGAGTTATAAAAAGATGATAAAAATACTATTCGTGTGCCACGGCAATATCTGTCGGAGCCCCATGGCAGAGTTCGCCATGAAGGAGCTGGTGAAAAAGGCAGGGATAGAGGACCAGTTCCAAATTGCCTCTGCAGCTACCAGTGCGGAGGAGGTTGGAAACCCGGTATACCCGCCGGCACGGCGGAAGCTGGCGGAACACGGAATTAGCTGCGCTGGAAAAACTGCCCGGCAGGTGAGGAAAAGGGACTATGCCGATTACGATCTGCTGATCGGCATGGATCAGGCAAATATCCGAAATCTCCGACAGATCTGTGGTGGGGACCCGGATGGGAAGATTCACTTGCTGCTGGAATATGCGGGAGACCTGGGACAGGAGGTGGCCGATCCCTGGTATACCGGGGATTTCGAGGCCACCTGGCAGGATGTTCTGGCGGGATGCCGAGGGATACTCAGGGGGCAGGAGGGAGCTCGGGAACGGGTAAACTGATTGTACTGAGACAGAAAGTCAGCATAACATCAAGTTTCAAATTTGACGGGTCTGTTTTTGAGATGGATTTATTCAGCTGAGTATGCAACTGATAGTGCCATTCCTTAAAGAGACGTTCTGAATCCAATGGTTCAGGACGTCTCTTTGCTTTTCCAATTGACCATACTTGAGCTGGACAGTCCGCATTCGCCTTGGTTCTTAATTTTGCGGTTTTAACGTAAAATGGACATATTTACATCGAAGAATGTACTTCTCTGACGTGCTTGTGCAGAAAACGCCAAATAAAAATACAGAAGGGACATCCAGACCTTTCATATCAACGTCGGCGGAGAACGAAAGGGGAACCTGGAATCAAAGGCAGCGGCCTGGCAGCATAGGAGTGCATCTATGCTTTTTGAGTGAATGCACTTTGTCGGCAGGCACCATATGAATTTTTCGCAGTCATTATCAATAAAATTATGGTATAAGTTACTTAATGATTGATACAGATTGAATGTGCGCACGGTTTCAATGGCTGTTTCAATCCAGCTGCGGGACGCCGCTCTGTGTGATTTGGAAAAGGAGGCTATGTCATGAGCAATGAACCTGTCAAGAAAGAGCAGAAGCTAAAGCCCTTCGTCTTTGTGCATCCCACAACCGGGAAAGGAAAACTCTGCGCGGTGCTGTTTCTCATTGTGATTCTCTGCAGCATCGTGCCGATTATCAGCCTGGTGAACCAGCCAGTCCTTGTTCTGGGAATGCCGCTGATCATGCTGTGGTCCATTGGGATCGTGCTTGCGGTGGTGATTGTGCTGCGACTTGCGCTTCATTGGGGGGTAAAGTGATGGAAAACTGGATTCTGCCTTTTATTATTACCGTTATTTACACGATTTTCACGATTGTGATTGGAATCTTGCCGGGAAGAAAGATGGACATGACCCAGCATAAAAACTGGGGGGTCGCCGGCGCGACCATGGGGCCGCTGATGCTGTTCTTCATGCTGGGTGGCTCTCAAATCAGTGCCTATACCTTTATGGGTGCCCCCGGCACGGCCTGGTCGAACGGCGTGAGCATTCTTTACGTCAGCGTATACCTGGCGCTGATGCAGATGGTTGGCTATCTCATCAATCCCCGCATTATCCGCCTTTCTAGAAAAAGCAATATTTTGACGCAGTCCGAGGCTTTCGGCGTCCGCTATGAAAGCCGCTTTGTCCGGGCGTTTGCCACCTTTGCTGGCTCTTTGACGATGGTGTGCTATGCTGTGGTTCAGGTGGTCGGCTGCGGCTATATCATCAATGTGATGAGCGGCGGGCACATCCCCATGTGGCTGGCGGAAATTCTGATTTTGATTGCGGTTTTCAGCTATGTCTATTCCAGCGGACTTGCCTCAGTGGGCTGGGTTTCCATCATGCAGGGACTTTTGATGTTTGTGATCGCAATTATCGCCGCTTTCTACCTGTGCTACAAATTTACGGGTGACTGGACGTGGTTTACTACCTTTGAGAAAATTGCGGAGGTCTCTCCGGCGCACTTGACCCTGCCTGGCCCCACCGGTACTTGGACAACCGCGTTTTGGAGCACCTCTATTCTGATTACCACGGTTTCCGTGTGGCCGAACTTCTGGATGGCCGCTACAGGAGGCAAGACAGAAGAGGATGCACGCAAGGCCACCACCTTGGTTCCGCTGTATCAGCTGGTCATGATTCCTATGATGGTAGTGGGGTTCGTGTGTATATTTGCCATGAAGAACTACACCGGGGCTATGGATAAGGTCGGGCTGACGCTGGCTCTGGAGTCCATGCCCTGGCCCCTGGTGGGACTGATGGGGGCCGGTACGCTGGCTGCGGCACAATCCTCCTGCGCTCCGTTGTTCCAGTGCTTGGCCTTTTCCTGGACCAACGATGTGTTTGTTCCATATGGCTTGGTAAAGGATGAGAACAAGGGACGTGTCCAGCGGCTGATGCTGATCCCCTTCATGTTCGTGATTATTCTGCCGCTGTCCATTATGAATCCCTCGAACCTGGTGAATATTCTGAACGTGGGCTATGGGTTCCTGGGACAGATTTTCCCCATGATTCTGGGGGTATTTGCCTGGCCCCGGAGTACCAAAACCGGTGTGTGCACAGGCCTCGCCGTGGGGCTTACGGTTACGATCCTCTTTACCTTTGTCTGGGTACACCCGCTGGGGATTCATGCCGGCATCTGGGGGCTCATTTTCAATCTGCCTGTCAGCATCCTTGTGAGTCTCCTGACCAAGCCGGCGAAACGGGAGACTCTGGACAAATTCTTTGAAAAAGATTTCCTGGATCAAGCCTATGAGACTGCCTGAATGAGAGCCACGGCGATTGAGAAGGGGGGAAGCATGAGAGCGGCGGATACCGTATTTCTTCACGGCCACGTGATAACTGTCAATGAAAAAGACGAGATTGCAGAGGCGGTGGCTGTCTCAGGCAATCAAATCTGCATGGTGGGTACTTCGGAAGAGGTACAGGCGGCAATTGGCGCCGAGACGAAGGTGATTGACCTGCGGGGCCGGACGCTGATGCCGGGATTCATCGACGCGCATATGCATCTGACACTTCTGGCGCTGCTGGCTGGAGAATATCTGGATGTCAACAGTGATCAGCTCCCCACCATAGACGCGCTTAAGGAAGCCATTGCAGAGCGGGCAAGGCAGGTTCCCAAGGGGACCTGGATCAAGTGCTGGGGATATGAACAGAGCAAGCTCCTGGATCAAAGGCACCCCACGGCAGCGGACCTGAACGAGGCCGCACCGGATCACCCGGTGCAGGTCGTCCGGTGCTGCGGGCATATGGGTGTATACAACTCAAAGGCGCTGGCCCTGATTGATTTGGAGAAATTCCAGCCAGATGAGGTCATGCGGGAACAGGGAAGGGCCACCGGACTTTTGAAGGAGTCCGCCCACAATGCCCTGTGGAGTCAGGTCGCCTTTACCCGGGAGGGACTGGCGGAGGGGCTACGAAAAACCAGCCGGGAGCTGCTATCCATGGGAATTACCAGCGTGCATGATGCGGGCGGGTACGGCGCAAAGACGCTGGACATGATGGAACAGGCCAGTCGGACGGGAGACCTGGGGGTGAGGGTATATCAGCTGCTGTACTCCACGTTTGGAAAGGAGGCTACAAACGACTGGCAGGCACACATCCGCGGCAGCGGAATCCGAACGGGCTTTGGAAACCGCTGGTTCCGAATCGGCGCGATGAAGCAGTTGTTGGACGGCTCCACCAGCGGCCCATCCTCCGCCACCAGAGCGCCCTACAGCCATGATCCGGAGCTGAAGGGGATTTTGAACCTGTCCCAGCGTGAGATGGACGATTTTGTACGGATCAACCACGAAGCGGGTTATCAGGTGACGGCCCACGCTGTTGGGGACTTGAGCGTGGAGATGTTTTTGGCGGCCTTGGAAAAGGCGCTGGGGCCGAACCCGGCGGACAGCTTTCACCGGATTGAGCACTGTGCGCTGACAGATGAGCGGCTGATAGAGCAGCTTAGGCGGCTTAAAATCACTCCCATCTCCAATCCTGGCTTTTTCTATGAAAACGCCAGTGCGTACATCCGCTATTATGGCGACCGGGTCCGACACATGTTTCCGCTGAAAAGCTATCTGGAAAAGGGGATTCCAACCGCCTTGGGGTCAGATGCCCCGGTGATCAGCGCCAACCCCATGATCGGCTTGTACGGAGCCGTATGCCGCAGGGATAAGTGCTCCGGTGAGACAGCCGGCAGGGAACAGCGGGTCGGACTGCTGGATGCTATCCGGATGTATACCTACAACGGAGCCCTGGCCAGTATGGAGGCGGACCGAAAGGGCAGCATTGAGGCTGGGAAGCTTGCCGACCTCACTGTGCTCTCATGCAATCTTCTCCAATGCCCGGAGGATGCCCTGAAGGAAGTACAGGTGGATTTCACTATGGTAGATGGGAAATTGGAATACAGCAGAGTCGATGTCTGAAGGATGAATATCGGAAAGAAAGGATGCTATGATGAGTGTAATGTATGCAGATACCGTTATCCTAAACGGAAGCGTGCTGACGGTGAACCAGCAGGATGATGTCACCGAGGCGGTAGCCATTCGGGATGGAAAGATTTTGGCGGTTGGTTCCAATTCGGAGATTGAGGCGTATATCGGTGACGAGACCAACGTGATTCAGGCAGGCGGAAAGACCGTGATGCCCGGTTTTGTAGATGCCCACATTCATTTCGGTATGTACGGACTTCTGGACCACGGTATTATTGACATCAATTATCCCAAGGCAAAATCCATTGAAGAGATTAAGGATCTGATCCGCGCAGAGGCGAAGAAAAAGAAGAAGGGCGAGTGGATCAAACTCCAAGGCTATGATCACAACAAACTCTTGGAAAAGCGCCACCCCACCAAGGAGGATCTTGACGAGGCGGCACCGGCGAATCCAGTCCAATGCACCCGCTGCTGTGCACATATGGCGGTTTACAACTCTCTGGCTCTGGAGATAGCCGGCGTACATAGTGCCGATCAGTATGCGCCGGGAGAGGTGGTTGTCAACGAGAACGGCCAATTGCACGGGCTTTTGAAAGAGACCGCTCACATGGACACCAGCACCAAGGTGGAATTTTCCTCCGATGAATTGCTGGACGGATTTGTAAACGCAGACCGCATCATGCTCTCCCTGGGAATCACCACCGCCCATGATGCCGGCGCATATGGAGCCGCCTCCACCAGTGCCATGCAGGATGCCTGTGAGAGCGGCGCGGTTCATGTCAGGCTTTATCCCATGCTCTTTGATATGTTCGGCAAAGAGTCCGGCAAGGAGTACATCCGCACATTTATCAGGGCCGGCATCCATACCGGCTGCGGCAGTCAGCACTTCAAGGTGGGACCGACCAAGATCATGCTGGACGGCAGCTCCAGCGGTCCGTCCTGCGCCGTGATTGAGGGGTATAGCCATGATCCTGCCAACCACGGCATTCAGGTCTGGGAACAGGAGGAGGCAGACGAAATCGTGCTGGCAGCGCACAAGGCCGGCTTCCAAGTGACGGCACACGCCGTGGGTGACAAGGCTGTGACGATTATGGTCAATGCCATTGAAAAGGCGCTGCGGCAATATCCAAGAGAGGACCACCGGCACAGAATTGAACACTGTGGACTCACCAATCCGGAGTTGATCGGAAGAATTGCAAAGCTGGGTATTATCCCGATTTCCAACCCATCCTTTATCACGATTAATGGCACGGATTATAACCGCTACTATGGAGAGCGTGTGGACTATCTCTTCGCACTCAAAAGCTACCTGGACGCCGGGATCATCACAGCAATCGGTTCTGATTCTCCGGTGACGCATCCCAATCCTATGAACAGCCTCTTTGGCGCGCTCAACCGGAAGGATCAAAAGACTGGGGACAGTGTGGGCGAGATGCAGAAGGTCGGCGTCAAGGAGATTGTCCGCATGTTCACCTATAACGGCGCGTATGCCAGCTTTGAGGAGACTGTCAAGGGCAGCCTGGAACCGGGCAAACTGGCAGATATCGTGGTGCTGACAGAGAATCTGTTGGACTATCCCCCGGAGTCTATTCAAGATGTGCGCGTAGCGTACACACTGGTGGATGGTAAAGTTGTTTACAAGGCAGACGCCTGAGGAGCCCCCGGTACAGCTCCATAAGGAGGAGCCCAAAATCAGCCTCATAAAAGGCGCGGCGCCGCTGGAAGAGCCAGACATCAAACAACGCCGTCTCAACGCAGCAAAAGACGCCTCCCACTTCTGTGGGAGGCGTCTTTCTGTCTTCAGGAAGACTGCAAAATCAGGCCAGGCTCTGTACGAACGACAAGCAATGCCTAAGACTTGGCGCTGGTGAACAGGCACTTTGTTCAAAACATGCGTGGTTGCTGGTTTGTATATTTTGCGTATAGATTTTGTTAAGAAAACATTGTAAAATACAACAGTTGAAAAAACAACAATAGGAGACGCGTATGCCAAATCGAATCGAGATGTTTCGCCGGGTGGAGCGGCAGTACTTCCGGGATCGGCTGGGCACACTGGGCCTGCAGCCGCTGGACGGTTTGATCATCCGGCAGTTGGGGCGCGAGGGACACCTAAAGCAGGAGGAACTTGCCTGTAAAATTGCAGTAGATAAGGGCGCGGTGGCAAGAAGTCTTGCCCGGCTGGAGGAGCAGGGACTGGTGCAGCGGCAGGTCAGCGACCAGTGCCGGCGTGAAAAGCGGGTTTCTCTGACATCGCAGGGCAGAGAGATGCTCGCAGTGGTCCAGCAGGTGATGAGAGAATGGAATGACATCAGCTACCGGGGGTTCTCTCAGGAGGAACGGGCACTATATGAGGCATTTTTGACCCGAATTACGGACAATGTGATGCAGTTTAGACGAGGAGAAGAGAGAGACCATGGTTAAAAATCTGACAGAAGGCAAGCCTTTAAAACTACTGTTTTTCTTTGCCCTGCCCATGGTGGCAGGCAACCTGTTTCAGCAGCTCTATAACATGGTGGACACTGCGGTTGTTGGGAAATTCGTGGGTGAGGATGCGGTGGCGGCGGTGGGGTCATCCTTTCCGATTGTATTTTTGTCGGTGGCCGTCGCCTCTGGATTGTCCATGGGATGCAATGTGGTGGTCTCCCAGCTTTTTGGCGCTGGACGAATTCATGAGATGAAGTCCACCATTTCAACAGCAATCCTCTCCCTGGGAGTTCTTGGCCTAGTGATTATGGCACTGGGAACCATCCTGGCCGGCCCTCTGCTGCGGCTTCTGGGAACAGACCCGGATATTATGACGGACTCGCGGACCTATTTGCAGATTTATTTTGGCGGAGCGGTCTTTCTCTTTTTGTATAATACGCTCAACGGCATCTACAACGCCCAGGGGGACAGCAGGACGCCTTTGATTTTCCTGATGATTTCCAGCCTGACCAATATTGTGCTGGACTTGCTTTTTGTGATCCAGTTCAACATGGGGGTCGCGGGGGTGGCCTGGGCGACGCTGATCGCCCAAGGGATGTGCGCGGTGGCGTCCCTGCTGGTGATGTTCCGAAGAATGAAGAACATGCCCTGTGAGCCTGAAAAGGAGGGAACAAAAATTCCCCTGTTCCATATGACGGCGGTGAAGCGCATCGCCCAGATTGGGCTGCCCTCCATGCTGCAGCAGTCCCTGGTGTCTCTTTCCATGATGATGATGCAGGGCCTCGTCAATACCTTTGGCAAGGTGCTGGTGGCCGGGTACACGGCAGCCACCAAGATTGACACATTGGCCATGCTGCCCAATATGAATATTTCCAATGCTATGTCCAGCTTTACCGCACAAAATATCGGCGCCGGAAAATATGAGCGGGTTCGGGAGGGACTAAAGGCCTGTATCTTGATGGTGGTAGCGTTTTCGTTGCTCATTACCATAATTCTGTTTCTCTTTGGCAATCAACTGCTGTCTTTGTTCCTGGACCCGGGAGATACCTCCGGCGCGCTGGGATATGGACTTTCGTATATGCATACAGTTTCCGTCTTCTATATCTTGATGGGGCTGCTGTTCGTCCCCAATGGCATGCTGCGCGGCGCGGGGGATATGGGGGCCTTTACCATCAGCTCCATGGCAAACCTTTTTTCCCGCGTGGCCATCGCCTACGCCCTGGTCTATCTCACGCCATTGGGGGCCAACGCGATCTGGTGGTCCATTCCCGCCGGGTGGCTCATTGGAGCGACGGTATCTCTGCTCCGGGTGAAGAGCGGAAAGTGGATGCGCAAGGCAGTGGCTGACCGCTGATCGCAGCTTTTGCCCCTGAGACCGCGAATGAGACCTGAGAACCTGTGCCGCACCCGCAGCTTCGGTGGCTTATTTTAGAAGGCAGGCATGACCGGTTATGAATACATTCCTGTTGTTTGCAGCGACAGAACGGGGGACTGCGGCAATAGGGCCGGAACACATGGAGGAGGCTGAACTGTGATTCAGGAGGAGCACGACTTTTCCCGGGGAAGCATTCCCCGCAATATTCTCTCGCTGGCCCTTCCCATGACGGCGGCGCAGCTGATCAATGTGCTCTATAGTGTGGTGGACCGCATCTATTTGGGGCAGCTTCCAGGCCATTTAGCTCTGACAGGACTGGGCTTGACCATGCCGATTGTATCCATTGTGATGGGATTTGCCAATCTGTGCGGCACCGGAGGCGCGCCGCTGTGCTCCATTCACCGCGGAAAAGGGGAGGTGGAGGAGGCGGAGCGGGTGATGGGAAATGCGTTCACGCTGCTGTTGCTGTTTGGCGCCGTGATTACGGGAGCATTTCTGCTGCTTAAACGCCCTCTGCTCTACCTGTTTGGCGCCAGTGACGCGACCTATCCCTATGCCGAGGCATATATGACCATTTATTTGCTGGGAACGGTGCTTGTCATGATCGGTCTTGGGATGAATCCCTTTATCACATCCCAAGGATTTGGAAAAATCGGGATGATGACAGTGGGGTTAGGTGCAATCATCAATATCATACTGGACCCCATCTTGATCTTTGCGGCAGGAATGGGTGTGCAAGGGGCGGCTTTGGCCACGGTGATCGCCCAGGGCTGCTCTGCGGCATGGGTGCTGGGATTTCTCACCAGCCAACGGGCGGTGCTGCGGCTGCGGCTGAAGAATATGGCACTGCGTGCGGTCAGGGTAAAAGCGATTGTGACACTGGGACTGTCCGGCTTTTTCATGAACCTGACCAACAGCCTGGTCCAGGTGGTGTGCAACGCGACGCTCCAATTCTATGGCGGGGATTTGTATGTGGGCATTATGACCATCATCAACTCCCTGCGGGAGGTATTTTTCATGCCCGTGCAGGGTCTGACCAATGGGGCGCAGCCTGTGACCGGGTACAACTATGGCGCCGGGGCATATGAGCGGGTCCGAACGTCTATCCGATTCAGCGTGGCCGTGACAGTGGGCTATGCCGCAGCCTTCTGGGTGGTCGCCATGCTGTTTCCAGGGGCGCTCATCCGAATCTTCAATCAGGAGCCGGAGGTGATCGCAGCCGGAGTTCCGGCCCTGCGCATCTATTTCTGCCTGTTCATCCCCATGTCTCTCCAGATGGCAGGGCAGGGAGTCTTTGTGAGCTTAGGGCGCTCCAGGCAGGCGATTTTCTTCTCTTTGCTGCGCAAGGCAATCATCAATGCCCCACTCACGGTGCTCCTGCCGATCTGGATGGGAACCACAGGGGTATTCGTGGCTGAGGCCGCCTCGCAGCTGATCGGAGGGATGTCCTGCATTCTCACTATGTATGCGACAGTCTACCGCCCGCTGGGACAGAGCGGTTCTGCACACGCTGAAGGACTTGAGTAGAGAAAGACGGCGAAAACCACCAGATTACAAGAAACTTCCGGCGACGATTCAGAATCCGCTTTGCGGGGGCGAGCACAAAATCCAAAGTAAAAAGCACACATCAGCGCGGGTATTTGGTCCGCACCGATGTGTGCTTCATATTTGCGAATGGAATGCGCCTTTGCTGATAGAGGCGCTGCCGGCCCACAGTCGCCACAATACCAACGGGGACATGATGTACACCCGCCTTGCGGGAAACACTTGCCGGTTAGGAAAGAGCGGGGCTGTTAAAATGGAATACAGGCCTTGTACTGGAGAAGGGACTCGGCGTGTCCCAGGTACTCATGCAGCAAGTAGGCCAGGTCCTTGTCTCGGCAGTGAATCTGCTCTTTCAGCGGTGTGAAGTCCTGATAGCGAATAATGGGATATAGGTCCTTTTGAATCGCAGAGATCAGATCCAGGATCGCAGGCTTTTCCTCTGGGTCCACCCGTTTTGCCCGGACCATGTAGTGCATCTGCTCCAGCTCCGAGAACATGTGCCACAGCGTCAGCAGAACCGTTTGCAAATCGTTTCGGAGGGGAAACGCAGAAGCACGCTTGAGATAGGCCACACATTCCTCATAAAGCATATGAAAATGCGTTAGAATCTCACAGGATACAGACAGCTCCGTGTCCTGGGAAAGGCCCTTCCGGATGATATCCCAATAGCGATTGTGCAGGGAGAATAGAGCCTTGATGTTGTGGGTAAAGAGCGCTTCCTTTCGGATGGGGAAGAAAAAGCGGTTTACCAGAAATACCAGAATGACAGCGGCCCCCAGATATACGATTCGCAGGGTGATGGCAGTGGTTTCATTCAGCGTCATGGAGGTCAGCGTCAGCGCATAGCAGGTGGAGAAAATCGGCTGATACCAGGTTCCCGGTGTGGAACAGTACATCAGGGAGATCATTACCAGCGCGAAGAGGAGCTGGACCCCTACGGAGGGCAGGAACGGATAGACCAAAAACTCAATGCAGCAGCCGATTAGAGTGCCGATGGGACGGGTTTTCATGCGATAGCTGCTGTCCTCGCAGCTGGGCTGGAGAAGCAGAAATGCGTTCAAAGGAATCCAGTAGGAGTGGGTGATGGGAAGCACGTAGCTGATGGTACAGCTGAGCGCCATGACAATGGAAAGGCGCATGGCAAAGCGCATCTCAAAGGATTCCAGAGAGAGACGGAGCCGGGTTTGCTGAAGCAGCTCTCCCCAACTGATCCGATGGACGGCCCTGGGTGGCTGAGATAGCGCTCCCCGCGTTCGCAGCAGCAGGATCAACATGTGCAGCAGACTGCGACAGAAAATTCGGATGCGCCCCTCAGGGATTGACATGCGGTTTAAAAGCTGCTGGGCAGCTTCCAGCTGTCGTGCCTGAGCGGGAGTGTCCAGCAGGGGGACTGTTTCTCGTAAAAAAGCCGAGAGCTCCTCCAAGGCGCTGATTCGAGACTGATCTAACTCGCCGCGCCACTCGTAGTCGGAAATGAGATAGGAAAAACGCTGTACCAGCGTGGCCACCATATCATGAACCTGGGTCTCCCGGCTCTGGATGGAGAAAAAGTTTTGATGATAGGAGAGCTGATGAAAGTCGTGAAGCAGCTGCTGAAACCGCTGCTCCAGCTCTCTTTGCCGCTCTGGATAGATCAAGAGAGGGATGAGTTCCGCCAGCTCGGAAAGTGTCCCATCCAGCGTCAGCGGGGTGGAGGGAACTCCGAAAAAATAGCGATAGCCCCAGAGAGAAACGGTAAGCAGGCATACGCAAAACCAAAAGACGACCAGCTCTGTCAGCAGCTCAGTCGGAGTTGTGGGCGGCATCAAGGTGAGAAACACAAAGAGCATCGCATAGGAGAAATATCCTTTGGGATTGAACTGGGAACTCTGGGTGAACACCAGGACAAAGGGAACCAGAATGTTCAAAAGGATGCACAGCATCAAACTCCGGGAGCTGAGATAAGTCAGCAGAAGCAGGAGGGTGCCCAGGAACAGAAGCCGCAAGTACCGCCAGAGGGAGTTGTTCTGCTGGTATCGCCCCTGGAAAAAGACGGTGATAATAGATACAAGAATGACATACGAAAGGCCAAAGAACAGGTAGACGGTACAAAATGCTGTGAGAAAAAAGAGAATGATGGGGAATGCGTTTCGAAACGCGCGCGTAAATGTCTGATACCAGGATGCAACGGGCTCTGGCATATGCCACTTCCTTTCGAGTGCTGAATTTGGCGCGCCTTAGAACCCGTGCCGAAAGCCGCCGTTTTGCTGCATCAAGCAGGACAGGCCGCCACGATTGCCTAGCTGCGGCCACAGGTGAAAATCTTTACGTATTCTTTATTATAATGCCTGCCGGCAAAAAAAGCAATGCAGGGATGAGCAAAGGCCGCAGACCTCTGGAGCTGTGAATCACCACGGTGGACAATAGCTTTGCGATGGCTGACGTGGGCGGGGATGGGGAGATCTGCCGGGAGCTGAAAAGAGGCGGGAGTGCTTTGGCACTCCCACCTCTTTTCCTTGAGAGATAACCGGTCTGGCAGAGCGGAGTCAGCTGCGGCGGGGCTCCTGGACGGGAACGCCGATTCCCAGCTGACGCATATCTGCCTCGTACTCCTCCAGATTGCCGGGGGTAGGCGGCAGCTGCCGGAACAACGGCGCTTCGGAGACACTGCCGGCGAAGGGCTGGGGAAAATCATAGTCCCTCAGGTGCTGGAGATAGTGGTCCATCATGAGGCTGCCATGCCGCCGCACCTGAGATACCCGGTCCAAGTCCAGAGTGACGGTGGCAACGGCAGGCTGCTCTCCGGCCTCCCACAGCAGGTGTCCCTCCGGATCAATCACTAGGGAGTTTCCATACAGATGGAAGCTCTCAAACTGCCCCACACCGTTGGTGGACACCAGATACGCCTGATTCTCCGTGGCCCGGGCAAAGTGGAGGGGCTTGTTAATTTGGTAGAGCTCCGTAGGGTCCATGGTAAGCTTTACCAGCACCTCGGCCCCCATCAAGGTTTCATTGCGGGAAATCTCCGGGAAATTCAGGTCATAGCAGATCTGAACGCCTACCTTGGTCTGCTTCTCGGGAATATCGAATACCACATATCTGCGGCCGGGGACGGCAGGCTCTGCCGGACGGTAAGGAGCCATCTTACGGTAGACATCAATCAGCCGTCCGTCAGGGCCGAAGATGGGAGCGGCATTGTAGAACTGCCCCTCCGGAAGCTCGGGGGATGTTTCGCTCATGGTGCCGGGAATCAAGTAAATACCATACCGGCGGGCTAGGTCTGCGAAAAAGTTTGTGGCGGGGCCGGGGATCGGGCCGGCTGCGTACATGCCGATCCACTCCACGCCAACCACCAGCTCCGGCTTGTGGTAGCCGTTCATCAGCTCTTCCAGACGGGCGGCGATGTAAGCCTGGTTTTCCTCCAGGGAGGGGCTGACAGGCATCTGCAGGATACCGACATTTAAAAATCTGACCATAACAACTGTTCCTTTCTGGCATTTTTTCTGATTTTACCATCAGAATCCAGATTTTGCAATGGCAGGGCACGGGGGTCCTTCTGGGCGTCGGAGAAATATTGCAGTGCCATCTCCCGGAAGAGCCTTGCCGCATTGGAGAGGTAGCGGTGGGTGTTCCAGGAGAGGGCTACTGTACGCTCGGAGAAGGGCTCTCGGAAGGGAACCAGGGAGAGCCCGTCCACCACGCCGGAGCCGATGGTGATCTCCGGGACGATGGAGATACCGATATTTTGCCGCATGAGATGACTGAAGGTGAAAGTATTGTCGCATTGAGTGCGGATGTTGGGGGTGAAGCCCGCGACGCGGCAGAGCTCGTTGAGATAGGTGTAGATATTGGTGATGACGAAGGGATAGGGGGCAGCCTCGGCCAGATGGACACAGGACCTGCCGGCCAGGGGATGCTCCGCGGGCACGGCCAGAACCATGCGCTCCCGCAGGAGAGGTACGGAATTCCGACTGGGGATATAGCTCTCCGTAGTGTAGATGGTGAGATCATAGTCAGAGAGCTGCAGCTGATCAGATTGGGTGTGATTGCTCAGGCGCAGGTGCACGTAGGGGTACTGGGCGTGAAAGGCCAGATAGAGGTCCGAGAGGAAATTAGAGGCCCCCTGAACGAGGAGATGGACTTCGCCGGAGGGGGCGTCCGACATATCGGAGAGCTTGGAAACGCCGTCGTCTAAGGTGTTCAGAGCGTGGCGAACCTGGCTGTAAAAAAGCTCTCCCATACGGTTGAGGTGAATGTATTTTCCTCTGCGCTCAAAGAGGGGGACGCCCACTTCCCGCTCCAGATTACGGATCGTTTTGCTCAGGGCGGGCTGTGAGATCATCAGCTCGGCGGCGGCTCTGGTAACACTTTGATAGTGGGCGACGGTGCAAAAATATCGCAGCTGCAGCAGTTCCATGACAGTGTGTTGCCTCCTTTTATAACTAATGGGTTATTAATATTATAGATAATTATATCATAGACATTTAGAAAGGAATTGTCTATACTTAAACATAATTCTTTCGCGCTGGATGAATACAGCAGAAAAAAGTCGAAATGCAGGTTTTACTGCTGAAGAAAAGGCGCTGTTAGGTATAATCCTTACAGCGCCTTTACCTGTTTAGGGCTGAAAATGGAGGATTGAATACATATGTGTAACAAGCAACCTGACGGGGAACTGCTGCGGGTGCATCCGCCGGTTCTTTTAAAAGCAGATGATCCGCTGTACCGGATGCCGGACCCAGACAGTATGGGCTACGTATTCCTGATGCCGGAGGGCCCCAGACAGATCAATGAGGCGGGAGATGTCTTCTACATCAAGGATGCCCGGGTTGCCTACCACGACCACAGCCGGGGCTATGAGACCTTTTTGATTGACGGCGGCGCTGTGGAGAGCACCCTAAACCACAAGCAGTGCGTGATGGAGAAGGGCGACCTGATGCATATCCGTCCGGGTGTGCACCATGGCTTCCACCACTTGGTGGAGAACACCATCTGGCGGGAGGTGTTTCAGGAGATTGACATGTACAGCTCCTGCAACCAGCGGGATATTCTGCGGGAGCTTCGGCCGGAGATTCTGGCGGACCCGGAATTCCAGGCCAGCCGCCGCAAGCGCCTGGGGACCAATTACCGGGAGATGCCTCTTGCCAGGGTGGTGGACAAGCATGAGATTTCACAGGTGCGGCCCCACGGCTGCGCGCTGCGCAGCTTCTGCTTTTCCGGCATGGAGCTGGGGCTGAAGGTGGGCCGCTGGGAAACAGATGGTGTGCGGGAAATCTGGGAGTTCCGCTTTCCTAAGGGCACGACCTTGGAGTTTGCGAGGCCCTTTGACTCCTCCCCGCTGTACGCGGTGATGGAGGGCGCGGTACAGGCGGACCTGTTTGACGGCATGGACGTCTACACCGCCCAGGAGCGAGATTTCCTGCACATTCCGGCCTATACCCCCCACAGCCTCACGATTATGGAGGAGAATACGCGGATTTTCGCTTATAACGTTCAGTCTGAGCTGCTCAACGCTTTAGAGGCGCTGCACGCGGAGTTTACCCGGCGGCCGGAGCAGATGGGCAACTGGCCGTGGATCGAGCAGGTGCTGCGGGAGTATGATTGCTGGCTGACAGGGATCAAATTCAGCGGGCAGGAGGTAAATCAGTAATGGTAAAGTGGGAGGAAATCGTCCTGCGCGGCGCAGCGCTGGAGCGTTTAGCTGGTGAGCATTGGAAAATGGCGGTATATACCCGTCCATTTGGAAGAGACTTAATCTGTGAGGCAGCAGATGTGGAGTTTGCGCAGGATGCGCAGATTCCCTACCACACCCGGCAGCATGGATATGAGACAGTACTTTTGCTCTCTGGGTGCGCTGAGGTGACGCTGTACGGAAAATGCTGTACACTGGAGCCGGGCGATTTGGTCGAGATAGAGTCCTTTATGCCCTGTGGCTTCCATTTCCTGAAGGACAGTGTAGTGCGGGTTATTGCACATGGAGTGGATATGGCCCGTATCTGCCGCGAAGGGGTACGCATCCATGAAGCATACCCTGCCGGAGAGCAGCGCGCAGCGCTTTTGAATGAACTATATCAAGCAGAGGGAATTCGGCTGCTGGTGGAACCGGTGGCAGAGCGTGTAGAAAAGACAGCACTCCCTGAGGTCTCCGCAAAGGGCAGCGGACAGGAGATCTTTCCGCTGCACGGCGTTACCTGCCGGCTGCGGGTTGGACGCTGGCAGATTGGCGGTAAGGCAGAGGCCTGGGAATACGGCATGGATGCCGGTAAGACCCTCTCTTGTCCAGGCACCGCTCCGGGTCCATCCCTCTTTATGGTGTGTGATGGCAGTGCTGAGGTGGAAACGGGCGGGGAAAAGCGGAGTGTAAAGTCCGGAGATCTGCTGTGGCTGGCACCCTACCAGGCATTTTCCCTGACGGCAGGGGATGCCGGCGCAGCGCTGCTGGACTGCCATTGTTCTGCGACGCTGCTGCGGTATCTGGAAGAGTGGGAGGCTGCTCAGGCGGCGCCGGAGAGTGGCGTCCGGCAGGCAGACCTTGCGGCACAAAACCGAAGTCCGCTTCAGGGCCTGGAGTGACGCAGGTGTAAAAAGGGGGAAAAACTATGGCAAAATATGTGATCAAGAGATTGGTGCTGCTGATCCCCGTGATGCTGGGGGTGGCCTTCATCATCTTTTCCATCATGAATTTTATTCCGGGCGACCCCGCGTCGCTCATTCTGGGAGAATCCGCACCCGCAGAGGCGCGGGAACAGCTCAATGAGGAGCTGGGCATGAACGATCCGTTTATTGTCCGTTTTGCAGACTACATCTGGGATGCCCTGCATGGGGACTTCGGTGAGTCCTGGCGCACCCGGGAACCTGTCTTTGAAGAAATTTTTGCCCGGATTCCCACCACCATCTATTTGGCGGCGGGGGCCATGCTTCTGGCAGTGCTTCTTGGTGTTCCGCTGGGGATTTTATCCGCGGTCAAGCAGTACTCTTTCCTGGACGTGCTGAACTCCGTAGTGGCCATGTTTCTCTCGGCTATTCCCGCGTTCTGGCTGGGACTGTTGTCCATTCTGCTCTTTGCGCTTAAGCTGCGGCTGCTGCCCTCTGACGGCGCGGATACCGCCAGCGCTTTTATCCTGCCGATTGTCACGCTGGCGCTTCCAGGCGCGGCGGAGCTGCTGCGGCTGACCCGCAGCACCATGCTGGAAATCATCCGGCAGGACTACATCCGCACCGCTCGGGCAAAGGGCGCCAGCGAGCGGATTGTGATTTGGCGTCACGCACTGCGTAACGCGACCCTTCCCATCATTACGGTGGCAGGCATGTACTTTGGCTCACTGCTGGGCGGCTCGGTGATCACAGAGTCTGTGTTCTCCATGCCTGGGGTGGGAAGCCTGACGATTACGGCGATTCGCTCTAAGGATATCCCCCAGGTGATGGCGTGCGTGCTGCTGATGGCGGCGCTGTTCTGCCTGATTATGCTGTTGGTGGATCTGCTGTATGCATTCTTGGACCCGCGGATTCGGGCACGTTATACCAAGTAAAGGGGGGGATCTTGTCATGACAAAAGAAAAAGTTTCCTCCCGCCGGAAAAAAAGCCAGATGGCTGAAATCTGGCGTCGGATGCGCAAGAACACCGCAGCCATGATCGGACTTGCCATTTTGGCGGTGATCCTGCTGGTAGCTATTTTTGCGGGGGTGATCTGTGATTATGATACACAGGTCATTGCACAAAATATGGCCCAGCGCTTACAGCCACCCAGTGCAGAGCACTGGTTCGGAACGGATGCCTATGGGCGGGACACCTTTGCGCGTGTGGTCTATGGCGCCCGCATCTCATTGGCTATCGGCGTGGCGGCCACCGTTGGCAGCGTACTCATCAGCGGCTTTTTAGGCGCGGTGTGCGGTTACTATGGCGGCAAGGTGGATGCTGTGATCATGCGGATTATGGATATGTTCCTGGCGATTCCAACAGAGCTGTTGGCCTTGGCCATCGTGGCGTCTCTGGGACCCAGCATGGCGAACCTCCTGATTGCTGTGACGGTGGCACGCATTCCGCCCTTTACCCGCATTGTGCGATCTTCCATTCTCTCGGTCATTGACCAGGAGTATATCGAGGCGGCCCGCGCCTGCGGCGCATCGGATTTTATCATCATCGTGCGGCATGTGTTGCCGAACGCGCTGGGGCCTATCATCATTCAGGCCACCATGGGCGTTGGGCGGATGATCCTGACGGCCGCCGGATTGAGCTTTATCGGCATGGGCGTGACGCCGCCCACCCCGGAGTGGGGCAGCATGCTCTCCGAGGGGCGGGAGTTTATGCGTTACTCCCCGTACATTACCTTGTTCCCGGGCATCGCCATCATTCTTACGTCCCTCTCCCTGAACCTGCTGGGTGACGGCCTGCGTGATGCGTTGGATCCCAAGCTGAAAGACTGAGAGGAGGAACAGCCATGAGCGAACAACTTTTGGAAGTCCGGGACCTGCGTGTGGTCTATGAGAGCGACGAAGAGACGGTGCACGCGGTCAACGGCATTTCCTTCTCCATCGGCAAGCAGGAGACCCTGGGTCTGGTGGGAGAGACCGGTGCCGGCAAGACTACAACGGCGCTGAGCATTCTGCGTCTGCTGCCGGACCGGATCGGCAAGATTACCAGTGGCTCCATCACCTACCGGGGTGAGGACCTGCTGGCCAAGACCCCAGCACAGATGCGCAAAATCCGCGGTGAATCAATTGCTATGATTTTCCAGGACCCCATGACCAGCCTGAACCCTGTTTTGACCGTGGGGGACCAGATTCTGGAGGCCCTGGAGCTGCACAACGACGAGGGAAAAAGCAAAGAGGAACTGGATCGGCGCGTGGAGGAGATGCTGGAGCTTGTTAGCATTCCCGCTGTGCGGAAAAAGGATTATCCACATCAGTTTTCGGGGGGCATGAAGCAGCGCGTTGTGATTGCCATGGCGCTTGCATGCAATCCGGGACTGCTGATTGCAGATGAACCCACTACGGCGCTGGATGTGACCATCCAGGCCCAGGTGCTGGCCATGATTGGTGAGCTGAAAGAAAAGCTGGAGACTAGTATGCTGCTGATTACCCATGATTTGGGAGTCGTGGCCCAGACCTGTGATAAGGTGGCCATCATGTATGCGGGGGAGATTATTGAATATGGCAGTGTGGAGGATATTTTTGGAGACCGGCCCCACCACCCCTATACCGTGGGACTCTTCGGCTCCATTCCGGACCTGACGGTGGACACAGACCGGCTCAAGCCGATCGCCGGGTTAATGCCGGACCCCACGGACCTGCCGGAGGGCTGCAAATTCCATCCCCGCTGCCCTCACTGCCAGGAGCAGTGCAAGACCACGCGTCCGCCGGTGATTGAGAAGGATGGCCATTTGATTCAGTGCCACCTGTTTGCAAAGGAAGAGGAGGCCGGCGTATGAGTACACCACTGATTGAAACTGTTCATCTGAAAAAATATTTCAAGACGAACTCCGGCATGCTGCACGCGGTGGACGATGTAAATCTGTCCGTTCAGGCCGGTGAGACACTGGGAATTGTGGGTGAGTCCGGCTGCGGGAAATCCACCCTGGGCCGGTTGATCCTGCGTTTGCTGGATGCAACCAGCGGTGAGGTGCGCTATAACGGAGAGAACATTCTCACTTATAATAAGGCGCAGATGCGTCAGATGCGCAAGGAGCTGCAAATCATTTTCCAGGACCCCTATTCCAGCCTGAATCCTCGGATGACAGTCAGCGAGATCATTGCCGAGCCCATGCGGGTGAACGGCATGTATCAGGATAAAACGGCTCTACAAAAGCGGGTGAGTGAGCTGATGGACACCGTTGGCCTGGCCTCCCGCCTGGAGAATGCCTATCCCCATGAGCTGGATGGCGGCCGGCGGCAGCGGATCGGCATCGCCCGGGCACTGTCGGTGAATCCCAAGTTTATCGTCTGCGACGAGCCGGTGTCCGCGCTGGACGTGTCCATCCAGGCCCAGATTTTGAACCTCCTGATGGACCTGCAGGAGGAGATCGGCCTGACGTATCTCTTTATTACGCATAATCTGAGCGTGGTGAAGCACATCTCCAATGAGATCGCGGTGATGTATCTGGGGCAGTGTGTAGAGCGGGCACCCTCCAAGGAGCTGTTCCAAAATCCTATGCATCCCTATACGAAAGCGCTGTTGGCCGCGGTGCCGGTACCGGACCTGCGCTACCGCGGACAAAAGCGGGAGGCAATTCGCGGCGAGGTCACAAGTCCCATTGACCCCAAGCCTGGCTGCCGGTTTGCAGACCGCTGCCCCCATGCGACAGAGGCATGCCGCAGCCAGGTGGACCTGGTGGAACGGACACCCGGACATTTTGTGGCCTGCACGCTGTATCAATAAGCGCATTTTCCCGCCGCACGGTTCTGCGGCCCCATATTTGTGATTTCCTGCGTTTGCTGGGAAATAAAGACTATCAACATTGTAGGAGGGAACATTATGAAAAGAGTTTTATCCCTGGCACTGTCGGTTTTGATGGTGCTGAGCCTGCTGGCCGGCTGCGGCGGGCAGCAGGACAGCACGGACGACGCTGCGCCGTCCGAGACCGGCGAGACCCGCGACGATCTGGTGATTGCCCTGGCTACCGAGCCCACGCAGCTAGACCCCCATTACCTCAGTGACACCAACAGCTCCCTGGTGGTGCTGAACACCCATGATCCCCTGTTCCGCCGGCTCCCCTCCGGCGAGATCGAGCCTGCCTTGGCTGAGGATTACGAGCTGTCCGAGGATGGTACCTCCATCACCTTGTACATCCGTCAGGGCGTGAAGTTCCAGGACGGCACTGAGCTCACCGCCGAGGACGTGGCCTTCAGCCTGAACCGGGCAACTGCCACTGCCCAGTCCGAGGCCTACACCGAGAGCTTTAAAGAGGCTGTTGTGGTAGATGACTATACGGTTCGTCTGGACCTGCTCTATCCCGATGTGGCGGTGCTGCCTCTGCTGACCCAGGGCAATAACTGCATTGTCCCCAAGCACGTTGTGGAGGAGGTTGGCGAGACTGAGTATGCCGGCAATATCTGCGGCACCGGCCCCTATAAGCTGGTGGAGTGGCAGAAGGGCGCCAAGCTGGTGTTGGAGGCCAACGAGGACTACTGGCAGGGTGCCCCCGCTATCAAGCGCCTGGAGTATCGGATTTTGGCAGAGACCACCACGGCAATCGTGGCTCTGGAGACTGGCAGTGTAGACCTGGTGATGAACATTGGCGCGCTGGATGCTCAGTTGGTGCAGGAAAATCCAGACCTTGCCTATGCGGAGACCACCAGCACCACAACCTATTATGTGGGCTTTAACTGTGCAAAGGCTCCTCTGGACAACAAGCTGGTGAGAAAGGCTTTGGCCATGGCGGTTGACAAGGACGCCGTGATCCTGGGTGCCGTGGACGGCGCTGGCGTTGTTGCCGCTAATGTGATGCCTGATGGCACCACCGGCGCTCCCGCCGAGGCGGACCAGCCCACCATTCCCTATGATCCCGAGGCTGCCGTCAAACTGCTGGAAGAGGCCGGCTATGGCCCCGGTGAGCTGACCGTCCATCTGGCTGTCCGCGAGGGAGCCACCAAGAAGGCCGGCACCATTCTGCAGGATCAGTGGAAAGCCATTGGCGTCAATACCGTGGTGGACACCTTGGAGCGCAGCGCCATGCTCAACGATATGTATAACGGCAATCTGGAGGCCTATATCGTGGGCGATGTGGCCCTGACGATGGATGCCTCTATGCAGACCTCCACGCTGGACAGCTCCACGATTCCCTACACCAACAGCACGTTCTATTCCAATCCGGAATATGATGCGCTGAATGACGAACAGGCAGTCCAGATGAACGATCCGGAGCGCCGGGTGGAGATCATCACCCAAATGATGGAGATCGAGGTGGAAGACGCGCCGCGGGTGCATCTCTACCATCCCGTTTCCAACATTGCCTATAATAAAAACCTGAACGTGGAGGTCTCTCCCACCGTGGAGGGCTACTTCACCTACGGGATGTCTTGGAATTAAACTGAACAACCGCCTGCCTCGGATGGGGCAGGCGGTTTTCTATCGGGAAGAGGCCCCGAAGGGGAGAGCGGCTCCAAAGATAAAGCAGGCGGACAATTGCCCGCCTGCTTCTAGGTTCCGTTCAAAAAAGCCGTGGTGCCCTTGGGGTCTGCAAACCCCTCTCCAAAAACCTCGCTGGTCTCCGAGATCATGACAAAGGAGTCCGGGTCCAGCTCATAGGCGGCGGAACGGATTTTATAGGCCTCTGCCTGGGAACAGGCGCACAACAGAAGTTCCCTGGGCTGCCCGGTGAAAGTGCCCACAGCATTGCACATTGTGGAGCCGCGCTTGCAAACCTCTGCAATGTGGTCTGCGACCGACTGCCCCTTGGAAGTAATGATGAGGACCAACTTCCCCGCGCCAACGCCGTACAGAATTTTGTCAATTACCACGGAGGTAACGGCGGTGGCCGCTAAGCCATAGAGCACCGAGTCAATGCTGCCGAATACCGGCCAGCCTAACAGAATGATGGCAACATCAATAGCAAGAGTTACACCCCCTATGGACAGATGGGGCCGCAGAACCTTGATGGACATAGTGAGAAGGTCCGTTCCCCCGGAAGAAGAGCCCCGCATATAGAGGAAGGCCAAGCCGGCGCCCAAAAACACGCCGGAATAGAGGGCAGCCAGGAAGGGACTGCCGTCATAGGCTGGAAAGTGAGGAAACACCAAATCCAGAAAAATCGTGCACACCGCCATACTCCGCATGGTTTTGATCAGAAATTTCTTTCCCACGAAGCGGTAGCTCAGTACCACCAGGGGAATGTTCATGGCCATGGTGGTCAGTCCGATGGGAAGGTCCCAGAGATAGTTCATCAGCAGCGCCAGGCCCGAAAGCCCTCCCGGCGCGAAGTTTGCCATTTTGGCAAAGGTATAGATGCCGACGGCATAGAGAATGCCGCCCACCATATCACAGAGTAAATCCAGCGCCAGGGTGCGCCAGCGAATCATGCGCTCTCGCCTCTTTGACCCGCCAGATACCGGCTGAGGAACAGACGTGTCTTTTCCTGCTGGGGGTCCTGGAAAATTTGCTGGGGAGGCCCCTCCTCCACAATGTAGCCGTCAGCCATAAAGACTACCCGGCTGGAAATCTCCTGAGCAAACTGCATCTCGTGGGTCACAACCACCATGGTCATCCCCTCCTGGGCCAGCGCCCGCATTGTGGAGAGCACTTCGCCCACCATCTGAGGGTCCAGGGCGGAGGTGGGCTCGTCAAACAAGAGAATTTCCGGGTGCATGGCCAGTGCCCGGGCAATGGCCACCCGCTGCTTTTGACCGCCGGAGAGCTGGGAGGGCAGGGCGTTGACATAAGGCGTCATTCCCACCTTTTCCAGATAGGCCATGGCGTCTGCCCGGGCTTTTTCGCGGGGCGTATGAAGAACATACATGGGGCCCACCATGCAGTTTCTCAAAACAGACATATTGTTGAAGAGATTAAAAGATTGGAATACCATTCCCACCTTGGCCCGATAGCGGGGAAGATCAAACCGCTCGCCGCCCACGGGCTGTCCCTGATAGTAAATGGCGCCGCCAGTGGGACGCTCCAGATGGTTGATGCATCGAAGTAAGGTGGACTTGCCTGAGCCGGAGGGGCCGATGATGCTGATGACATCCCCCTGGCGCACAGTGAAATCCACGTCCCGCAGAACTTGATGGGTTCCAAAGCTCATCTGAAGATGTTGGACGGAAATTGCGGCGGATGTTGTTTCTGCGGCCGCCTCAGCGGCCTTTTGTCGCGGAATTGGCATAGCGAGATTACAGCAGGCAGTCATGATAAAACTCCTTTCGTCAGCGGTTGTCACACATATCGTAATTCTTAGGGCCAGATAGTTTTTTCTCTACCAGTCGCAGCAGCAGTGTTGCAACGGTGGTCATAAACAGGTAAATGCAAGATACGATCAGGAATACCTCAAAGAAGCGGAAATACTGACCGGCAGCCTCCCGGCCGCGGTAAAACAGTTCACCTACGGTGATGACACTTAGCATGGAGGTATCCTTAATATTACTGATGAGGTAGTTGCCGACCTGAGGGATAATGCTTCGGAAGGCCTGCGGCAAGATCACCAGAAACATGGTCTGCCCGCGGCCCATCCCGATGGCCTCGGCTCCTTCATCTTGACCGGCATCCACAGACTGGATGCCGCCCCGCATGGTTTCAGACATGTAGGCGCCGGTGTTGATAGAGACAATAAAGAGACCGGCCCACAGCGGGTCCATGTCCCAGCCCAAAAGCTGGGCGGCACCGTAGTAAATGACCATGGCCTGGACCATCATGGGGGTGCCCCGGAACAGCCACACATACAAGGCAACAATACCGCGCACAGCCCTCAGGAGCCACCGCTTCCAGGCCGGAGACTCCGAAGACACCGGAATTGAGGAGAATGCCCCGGTCGTACAGCCGATCACGGTGCCGAGCAAGGTGCCGAACACTGCTAGAAAAGCAGCGACACCGGCACCCTCCAGGAAGACCGGGCCGTAGCGCCCAATGAGAAGCCGTACCATCTCGAAAAAGCTCAGGGTAGACACATCCCCGGATTGCTCCAAGGGTTGATAGGCACAGGCGTCGTCAATCATCTGCTCCAATTCCGCCTGAGGGATCTGGGAAATGGCGCGGTTAAGATCTGTCAGAAGCTCTAGATCCGAGAGCCCCACGCCGATGGCAACCGCAGTTTCGTCCCTGGAGGCGTTAAAATTTCCTGTGCCCTCCATGGGAGCGATGACGAGATCTGCATTAGCGGCGATCACACCCTCTGCAGTGGGGCGGTCCAAAAGGATGACATCCACCTTATCCGACTGTAATGCCACCACCAGAGTGGGGACACTCTCCATAGCAGGCCGCTTATTCACATCTGGAATACGGTCGATTTGGACGCTGTACCAGAGGGTATTGAGCATGGAGGTTGCCCGTGCGCCGCGAAGGTCTTCCACAGAATCTGCCTGAGCAAAGGGACCGTCTCTGCGGACCACAGCCACGGTGTCCGCATAATAATAGGGGGCGGTGAAGGCCATCGTTTGGCGCCGGTCGTCTGTTGGGACGATCATGGAAATGGCACAGTCCACCTTGCCGGAGGGAACCGCCATCATCAGGCCGTCCCAATCAAATTTATAGGCCTCGATCTCATAGCCGGCGAGAGCACAGACCTGCTTCATATATGCAACTTCAAAGCCGCACAGGTATTGATCCGTCCCTGTGATAGGAATCGCGCCATTGGAGTCATCACTCTGGGTCCAGTTGCAGGGAACGGTCATCCCTTCAAACCCTACCCGAAGAATCCGCGGGGCTTCCGGCTCCTCCACAGCCAGGGCTGTAGGAGCGGAGAGCAGAACAACCATCATGGCAAACAAAAGACATAGGCGAGGTATTCGCGGTTTGTCACATTCCGACTTCATAAGATAAGCCTCCCAGACAGTGGCCGGATTTGAAAGTGGCCTTATTATAGCCGCTGGTCCTGGAATTTCAAGGGGCTTTTTGCAACTTTAATTCCTCTTGAATATGACGCTTGAAATTTTCATGCGATCCTAATCTGAAATAAATTTTAAGGGGCAAACAATGCTCTTTCAAGGACACAAAAAAATTGAAGATAAGTAGCCCATGCAAATCTGTAGATTCCGGGGGAAGTCTGCAGGCATTGTATGAGTTTGGGCACATCCGTCGTGATCAATATGACGAAGTTTTACTTACTAGGTCAGCCCTTACTCCATTTTGATGGATGATATTGGCCGCCGTCTGCAGTTTTATAGGGCGACTGCTGCATATCTTCAGGTCGAAAATAGCGAAGAAGGCCTGTCAAACTGCGATACGGACATGCCATCTTTCCTGGGAGAAGTGGTCCAGCGGTAGGTAATGGGATTTGGGATGGCCTGTTGGGTATACTGCAGGCGTGCAGCTTGGAGCTCCACTCCTGGCCGGCGCTGTGTGAGGAAAATTTCTATTGCGACGACAGATTGAGTTTTCGGGAACATCCATAATCCAGTACCCGCAGATGATCCTCAAAGCTCCTGGCACGCTTTGGCACTCCGGCAGATGAAGGACATGGGAGGGGAAAGGCGATGGGCTATTCAACTGGAGCGAACCTCAGAAGTCAAAGACAGGCGAGCTTCTGGAATGACAGGGTCAGAACCTGGCTTATCTCCACCGCCAGTTTCCGCTATGTTGATTGTAAGAAGAAAACGGAAATTACCATGCCCTCGGCTCCAAATACGGGCAGAACTTTCTCCTCATATCGGGACAATTAGTGAGATCACACGTCTTACCAGCGAATGTGGCTATATTCTTAATCAGTATCTGCTTCAGAAATTCCTTTTGAAAGTTCTTTTCCAATGTGAGAGTAATCTGCAGTGAAAGGGCGATGGCGACTTCCGCAAAACAGATGCTAAAATACCCACAGAATATATGGAAAACCACGTCATATCACTCGACTCCTGTGGAGAATATTATTTGGCGGTTGATGGTGAAATCGGAGGAAGACCATAGGGGCGGTCTATATAAAGGCTCTTTCTTTTCACATTTCTCCAAGATCAGAATATTAAAAAGCTGATATAAAACTAGCGAATCAACCATATGTGGCTGCGATGAGCCAAAATAAAAGACGGAGATCGGTTGGCATTTTTCAATAGCAGGCCAGACAGAGAGAAAAGAGTTCCTAAATCCATTTACAGGTCCCCAAAAGCTTCATAAAAGGGGCTTAGAAAAGAATCAAAGCAAATCTTTCGATTCTTGCGGGACTTTACACACCCTTTGCTGACTCCGGCCAGACTTTGACTGCTGATATGCCACGGCTTTTTATTGCGGCATGGAATGCGGGCTTGATGCTGCAAGTGAGCGGAGAGTATCAATATAAGGCAGGGAGAGTATGAAATACTCTCCCTGCCTTGAATGTCAGGATGTTACCGAAAAATATGCAGCTTTGCAGAGGTATTTTTATGAAAAAGGCGTCGGTCAACGGAAGAGCTGGCCAGAAATCACCAGCTTTTGAATTTCGTTGGTACCCTCGTAAATTTGGGTGATCTTGGCGTCACGCATCATGCGCTCTACATGATATTCCTTCATATAGCCGTTGCCGCCCAGCATCTGGACAGCCTCTGTTGTGACCTTCATAGCGGTGTTGGTGCAGGTCATCTTGGCCATAGCCGCGGGTACGCCATAGGGCTGACCGGTCTCCTTACACATGGCAGCGTGATAGAGCAGCAGTTCCGCGCACTTGATGTCTGTCTGCAGCTCTGCCATCTTATAGGCCAGATACTGCTGCTTGTAAAGGGGTTTGCCAAACTGCTCCCGATCCATCAGGTACTTGCGGGCAATCTCAAAGGCACCCTTGGCGATGCCCAAGCCCTGAGCCGCAACGCCGATGCGCCCGCCATCCAATGTCTTGAGCGCCAACTTGAAGCCCTCGCCAGGCTTGGCGATCATGTTCTCCTCAGGCACATACACATCCTCTAGGATCATCTCGGAGACCTGAGCGGAGCGGATGCCCATCTTGTTTTCCACCTTCCCCACAGAGAAGCCGGGAGTGCCTTTTTCCACCACAAAGGCGGCCATGCCCTTAGTACCCAAGGCAGGGTCCGTCAAACAGTAGACCACCGTGTAGTCCGCCAGAGGACCGTTGGTGTTGAAGCACTTGGCGCCGTTGAGAACCCAGCCGTCTCCCTGCTTAACCGCCACAGTTTTCTGGCCGGCAGCGTCAGAGCCAGCGGAGTGCTCGGTCAGGCCAAAGGAGCCAATTTTCCGACCAAAGGTGACATCCTCCAGATACTTCTTCTTGATATAATCGGGAGCGGAAGAGTTGGCGATGCTGCCGCCGTACAAAGAGGTCATTACAGAGAAAGCGATGCCGAAGGACGCGTCTACCTTGGAGACTTCCTCCACAGCCAGAATATAGCAGGAATATGCGCCGGCCATACCGCCGATTTCCTTGCCATAGGGGATGCCAAACATGCCGGTCTGACCGAACTTACGGAACTGCTCCAGGGGGAACTCGCTTTTTTCATCCCGCTCCAAGACGCCTGGAAGGAGCTCCTGCTGGGCAAACTCCCGCGCCATCTGCTGGATCATTTGCTGCTCATGCGTCAAAGTAAAATCCATAAAAAACACCCTTTCTCACTGTTCCATTGATGCCTGCACCGGGGTACAGGATGGAGCTCTGTCAAAAATCTGTCAAATAGTTTGTTAGCAAATTATTTGCTTACTTATTAGTTATCACGATTGGATGCCTTTGTCAATCATCGTCTAAAACTTCACATGAGATTTGTAGGATATGTAAAACTATTTATCTTTGGCTGTGCAAAAATACTAAAAAAATTTAATATATTTTGATATATTGATGAAAAATTAACGTTTGTAGATTAACATTTAAAATGAATAGGGATAAAACTTCATGCGCAATTCAGCGCACCACGAACAACGGTAAGGCGTATATAAAATTTTTGCCCATCGTTTCTCCAGTTGTTCCGCAGGGGCGAGGAAACGGTCCTTTTACCATGAAACGCATAGCAAAAGGACCATAGAAATCTGCATGATAAAGGCCATCAAAAAAGCTGTAGCGCTCTACAGCCGAAAAGCCGATCATACCATGAAACTTTTTCCTCCTTCCACGCGTCTTTATATTAGAAGGATTACGAAGGATGGCTGGGTCGAGAGCCAAGGGAATCAGAAGGAGACGTATGAAATCTACGAAAGACACTTACATACAAAACACATCTGAGAGAAAAAAGCAGCGAGTCCGCCGAAGAAAGAGAATTTGGTACAGAGTACCGCTGGTAGTGGTAATGACATTTTCTGCGGTGCTGGCGCTCACAGATGCTGTGAGTACAACACAGCCGTGGCATGGATTCACAGAAGCGGAGATACTTCCGGCAGAGTCAGAGCAGCGCCGGGACAGCCGACAGATGGCCGATCTCCGGCCTGTGGAGCCACTGGAGACTTCTCCAACGGTGGCGAAGAGTGAGGTTTCTGCGGATGACTGGCAGCTTCTGCTGGTGAATCCCTGGAACCAGCTGCCGGAGGGGTATACCGTGGAGTTGACAGAGCTGAGAAACGGCCATGCAGTGGACACCAGGGCCTACCCGGACCTGCAGCGAATGATGGACGACTGCCGGGCAGCCGGTCTGGAGCCTGTCATCTGCTCTTCTTACCGAACGTTGGAAACCCAGCAAAGGCTCTATGAGAACAAGATCAGACGATTGATGAACGAGGGACTTTCCCGAGAGGAGGCCACGGCGCAGGCGGGAACCGTGGTAGCGGTTCCTGGGACCAGCGAGCACCAGACGGGGCTGGCCCTGGATATTGTAGACGCCTCCTATCAGGTGCTGGACACCGCCCAGGAATCCACGGCAGTGCAGCAGTGGCTGATGGCAAACAGCTGGGAGTACGGCTTTATCCTGCGCTACCCCAGTGAAAAGAGCGATCTTACGGGTATCATTTATGAGCCATGGCATTACCGCTATGTGGGCCAGGATGCCGCCCGAGAGATGCGGGAGCTGGGGATGTGCCTGGAGGAATATTTGGAATGGCTTGATGGGATAGACAAATGACAACCAGCCGGGACAGGATTTCCTGTCCCGGCTGGTTGTTGTACGCGGAAAGATCATGTGGTCTCCAAGGGGAACGTGACCCGCCAGAGGCCGTCCGTCCGGGAGGAGGCCGTGTAGAAGTCGCCATGGAGGGTATACTGACCCAGCTCCTTCGGAGGGATATCGAAGAGATCCTCCGTGTAGTCTTTCCGCTCCGCCAAGTCCGGATCGGAGAGGAAGCCGATGCTGCAAAGCTGGCGCGGCTGATTCCCCGCCGCATCCTCCAGCCACAGCCGGCCGTGATTGTCCAGCTGTGATAGATCGCCCCAGCAAACCTGAAGATGGAAGAGCCCCTCCACATATCCGGCGGCGGTGATGGTGATTCCGGGTGCGGGCTCCGCCAGAGCTGGACCGGGACGCAGAATGGGAGCGGAGCGGTTGAGGGCCTCGCCCTGCTCGTCCCTGTATGCGCCGCCGCTACGGTAAAAGGCGTCCGGCGTCTTTTCCTCGGGGAGGTTCCAGGAGGGGGCGGTCTCCGCCTCTTCGGAAAAGGATGCCAAATCCAGGTCAACGGCCACATCTTTCAAAGTCTCCTTCCCGGTGAGCAGCTGGCGGACGGAGAAGGTCATCTTCCCGCCCTGGGGGATGGGAGAGCCGTCCATGGTCTGGGTAGTGCAGAGGAAGGTGACGGTTCGAGTCTCCTCGTCCCATCCCACCCGCTCACAGCGGCCGATCTGGTCAAAGGGCAGATGGAAACTCCAGCTGTCAAAGAGATCGGTGGTCCCGTCCACATCGCCGCCAGAGAGGGTGATATAGGCCTGAGCAGTGTCGCCCTCCACCCGGACGCCCACCACCTCCATTGTAACGCCCTGGTCTGTGCAGGAGCGCTGCACCGGCTGGAAAAATTGGGCTACAGAGGGAGCGATCCGGTAGAGCACCTGATAACCCAGCTCTGACCGAACTGCTAGGGCTGGAGTGGCCAGCACCAGCGCGGCGGCTGCTGCTGCCGCCGCCAGACGGCGCAGAGGGAGACGGCGTTTAGGCGGGGGCCTGCGGATCAGCTCAGGCGAGGGACCGATGGGCTCGTTCATCCGGCGGTAGGTTTCAGAAAAATTCATAACTCCTCCTTCAAAAGCTCCCGCAGCCGCTCACGGGCGCGGGTCAGCTGGGCTCGGACGGTGGAGGGACTGCGGCCCAGGATGCGGGCAATCTCCTCCGTCCTGTAACCCTCATAGTAAAATAGGTGAATGACTGACCGGTACTTTCCGGGCAGCCGTGCCAGGGCCATGTCTACTGCGGACTCTGTAGGGTCCGAATAGGCGTAGACATCCTCCAGCGGGATCATGCGCCTGCGCCAGGGAGAGGCCAGCAGGCTTTTGGCGCAGTTGGCTGTCACCCGCAGTAGCCATGCCCGCCGGTGATCTTCACTGGCAAAGGCTGGGGCGGCACGGTGATAGCGAAGAAAGACCTCCTGGAAAATGTCGTCGGCGTTGTGGCGGGAACGGGTCATGGCATAGGCCAGTCGATAGACGGCGGTGCCATAACACTCCACGGCATCGGTGGTGTCGGGCATGTGATCACATCCTTCTCGAATGGAATACTTGGCAGAGGGTGAAATTGCTGCAAAAAAGAAAAAGTTTCTCTTTGGATGATAATGTTGCGTTTGGTTGCGGGGGTGTCAGTTTGCCGTGGTGGACATTCCCGGCGGCATTTGGTAAGATGAAAGACAAGAAAGGAGGACATTCATGACCTTTGCAGAAAAGCTGATCCGCTTGCGGAAGCGAGAGGGGTGGAGTCAGGAGGCCTTGGCTGAGAGTCTGGGGGTTTCCCGACAGGCGGTGAGCCGCTGGGAGCAGGGGACGGCCCTGCCGGACGCAGGCAAGCTCCTGCCCTGTGCGAAGCTTTTTGGTGTGTCCGTGGATTGGATACTGGATGATGGGCAGGATTGGGAGGCGAAGAGCCAAGCTGCTGCCCCGGCAAAAAAGCCTGGATTGCTGCGGACCATTCTCTGGAGTATTCTCATTGGCATCTCTCTGCTGGGCGTGCTGCTGCTTGGCATTCTCAGCTCCGTGTTTCCGGCGGTGGTCACAGAGGCACCAGCCGGAGTCGAGTGGGTTCATGTCTACACCGGCTTGGTGGGTTTTTTGAAATTTTATCATTTGGAGTGGCTGTTTGCCCTGTGCTTCCTGGCAGCAGCTGTGGGTATTCTGGGGCTGCTGCTGCCCCGGCTGCGGAAGAAAACCGATGAAAATCCCATCCTGCGGACGAACCTGGTATTGTTGCCGATCCTTTTGCAGGCAGGAGCTATCTCCGGCTGTGCCCAGTCTCTGTGGTGGCTGGGAATAGGGCGGGAGGATTACCGGGGCCTCTTCTGGTTTCATACGGCGGCGCTGCTGGCAACCTCCCTCTGGATGGCCTGGAATATCCGTCAGGAACGGGAGCCCAGACAGCGCCGGAAAAACGCCTGGATTGAGTTGACCTACTGCATACTCCAGGCAGTGGTGGGACTGGTCATGGTGGACATGGGCCTGGGTTTGGTTGGAACGGCGCTTATGGTGACGCTGGGCGCAGTCTATATTCTGGTGATCAATCCCCGGTATATGAACCGCCGCCTGACCAGATCAAAAGAAAACGGAAAATAACGGGGACCGTTTTCGGTCCCCGTTATTTGATGATTTTCTCAGCCCAAGAGATAGCGATACTTATTAAGTACTGTCCAGAGAAAGACCTCGATCTCTGCGGGCAGGCCGTTGGAGCCATCCAGGTCAGCTTCAAACACCCGGCCGTCCAACCGTATGAGAACCCGGTTTTCTCCTAAAGGCAGGAAGCCCTGGTTGCAGGGGCTTTCCTCAAACCCCGCCCGGGTCAGGAACAGCGTCCATTTATCCCGGTAGGGGGCGGAGTCGTAGGGACAGAACACGGCGCAGTTGCCGCACTCGTTGCACATCCGATCCACATGGAGAATCTGATGGCGTCCATCAGGCAGCTCCACCACCACATTGGCCCGGTTGGGGCATACGTCGGCGCAGATCTGGCACACCACCTGGCAGCTTAGGCACCGGTCCCCCTCGCACCGGGCGCTCTCGCAGAGCACGCCCTTCTTCGCAAGGGCCTCTTCCCGGGAGGCCCGGGCGCCGACAGGAATTGAATAGGGATGAACCGCGCCGATGACGGCGTCGGCAAAGGCCTGGGCGTCTGCAATGCCCTCCACTACTGTGGCGGGGCCGCGCCTTGCGTCGCCGCCGGCATAGACACCCTCCAGATTGGTTTGGAAGGCGGGGAGTCCAATGGCATCCACCTCGATGCCATTGGCGGTGAAGAGCTCGCTCTCCACCTGTTCACCTATGGCGGATATCACAGTATCGCAGGGAATCTCCAGACGCTCCCCTGTGGGAACGGGCTTCCGGCGGCCCCGTTCGTCCGGCTCGCCCAGCTTCATTTTCTCACACGCCAGGATACCGTCCCGCTGCTCTACGGGAGCCGCCAGCTCCAGGAACGCAACGCCATCCGCCAAGGCCAACTCCAGTTCCTCCACATCGGCGGGCATATACTTCCGGGTGCGCCGGTAGACCAGGGTCGAGGATTTGGCCCCGGCCCGCAGAGCGGCCCGGGCGGCGTCCATGGCTGTGTTGCCGCCGCCCACCACGGCCACATGGCCCAGGGACACGGACTTTCCGGCCTTTAAATCCTGCAACCAGCCAATAACGGGCATAATATTGCCTGAAATGTCTAGTTTACCGGCTCTCCAGGCGCCGACGGCAAAGAAAATGTGGGTATAGCCCTGGGCCTTCAGCTCCGCAACAGTGGGGGCCGGCGTGTTCAAGCGGACCTCTACGCCCATAGCTTTCATCAGAGCGGCGTCCTTGTCAATGGCGTCGTCAGAGATGCGCCAGGCGGGGATGACCCGTCGGACCACGCCGCCCAGCTGACTAGATTTCTCAAAGAGGGTCACGGGGATGCCGGCACGGCCCAGAAAGTAGGCGGCGGATATACCGGTGGGGCCTCCGCCGATGACGGCGGCCCGGGCCCGGGATGCGGCGGGGGCCGGAGGCTTCAGACAGGCCATGAGTTCCTCGTAGCCCTTTTCCGCAGCTACCAGCTTGGTAGCGCGGATGTTCACCGGCTGATCGTAGTAGTTCCGGGTGCACTTGTTCATGCAGTTGTGGGCACAGAGGGTGCCGGTGATGAAGGGCAGGGGATTCTTCGCCGTGATGAGCGCCAGAGCGGAGACATATTCCCCCTTGCGGCACAGCTCCATGTACTCTGGAATGTTCTGGTGAATGGGGCAGCCATCCTGGCAGGGGGCGATGAAGCAGTCCAGCAGGGGCACCTGCTCCCGGAGCTTGCGGCGGGGCAGGGGTTTCATGGACTTTCTGTGGTATTTATCAGACCGGGCAGCGAGGGACAGCGCCTCGATTCCAGCGATGTCCACACCGGTAAAGGGATTGAAATTCAGAGCATCCAGCTTGCGGCCGATCTGGGTGAAGCGCTGGTAGCCGCCAGGCTTGAGCACAGTGGTCGCCATGGTAATGGGCCAAATGCCGATTTCGAAAAGCTTGCCGACGTTGAACGCGTCGGCACCGCCGGCGTAGCTCAGCCGCAGCTTGCCGCCAAACTCACGGGCGATGCGGGCGGCCATAGCGGTGGTAAGCGGAAAGAGAGATTTGCCCGCCATGTACATCTCCTCGCTGGGCAACTCCCCGGCCTTGACATCCACCGGGAAGGTGTTGGAGAGCTTCAGCCCGAATTCCAGACCCTCCTGGTCCGCCAGATGGCGGAGGCGGTGGAACATGGGCACCGCATCGGCGTATTGCAAATCCTCCTTAAAGTGATGGTCATCAAAGGCAATGTAGTCATAGCCCATGCCGTCCAGAATCGACCGGGCGGTGTCATAACCCAGGAGGGTGGGATTGCATTTGACGAAGGTGTGCAGGTGCTTGACCTCCAGGAGATAGGAGGCAATCCGCTCAATCTCGTCCGGCGGGCAGCCGTGGAGGGTGGAGAGGGTTACGCTGCCGGAGATGCGGGGGGAGATGGCGTCGATATAGGCGGCCTCGCCGGGAAAAAAGGCTCTCAAAGTCCGAAGGCACTCCTGAAAGACCGGGGTGGCGGAAGCGTTGGCCATTTCGTTTAGGAACGTGTCGATTTTCTTGCCTTGGATGCCCTCCAGATCATAGCCCACGGACATGTTGAAGACGAATCCATCCGGGTCTCCCAGCCCATAGACCCGGGAGAGCATCTTGCAGGCGCACCAGGCCTTCACATACTCCTCAAAGGCCTGCTGGACAGTCAGCTCCGTGCTCCACTCGCAGTTGTAGCACTCGTCCTCCGCCAGGATACAGGGGCGGGCAATGCAGGCGGCCAGCTCCGCACCATCCATTTTCTGAACGGTTTTCAGCTCAAAAAACCGGGCACCGGCAAAGTAGCCGGCGATGATGTTTTGGGCCAGCTGAGTGTTGGGACCGGCGGCGGGGCCGAATGGCGTCTCAATGGTTTCACCGAAGATGGGCAGCTTTTTCTCCCCCGCCCGATAGGGGCGGACGCCGAATACGGAGCCGTCCCGCTGGTATTCGGTGGTGATCCAGGTCATCAATTCCCAAAAGGGAATGGGGGTCATCAGTTCTGACATGCGTTTTCCTCCTAATCACTCTGTTTGATGGGTGGGAGCGGGCCGCGCGCTTGTTGAGACGGTTCCCGCTGTCCGGGGACGGACTTCTGAGCTTTTCTCAGTCCGGCCGGTAACCATAGCTTTCGACAGTAAAATCCAGAGATTTCTTGGCATCATCGGTGGCAAAGATTACCCAGTCGCCATCGATGAGTACCTCCAGGGTGCCCTCGTGCAGGCCTGTTCGGTAGCCGTATCCGATGCCGAAATTGGACTGGTCGTCCTCTGTGGGAGACTTGGAGCTGTCCACCTCAGAGGTGATGGTGCCCTCCACCTCCGTATCAGCGGATGACTGGCCGGGGACCGGATGCCCGGTGGTTATGTACAGGGTGTCGTCCACCATCACCTGCGGAGGCTGGTCATAGCTTTCCGTTTCCGCTCCACAGCCTGTCAGAAGCAGGCAGGCCAAGAGAAGTGGAATTCGTTTTTTCACGGCAAGAGGACTCCTTTCGCAAGAGACACTCAGTATGCCCGGTGATTCAGTCTGCCCCACAGTCTCTTGGCGGACTCCAGGATATGGGCGTTCACGGACTCCTCGTCGATCTCGGTGAGGACGCGATCCTTCATGAGAATCCTGCCGTTGATCATAGTGGTCTGGCACTGGCGGCCCGTCATGCCAAAGAGCATGTGGCCGTCGATATTGGCGTCAGAGAAGGGGGTGAAGGGCTTGTAGTCCATCACGATCACATCCGCTGCCGCGCCGGGAGCCAAAACTCCCAGAGTGGGGAAGCCGGTTCGTGCCGCCATCTTCGCGTTGTTATGGAAGAGCATGTCAGTGACCTCGCACCATCCTACCCCCGGCAGACAGGCATTGTGCCGCTGGGAACACAGGGCCACCTTTATGCTCTCCAGCATGTCGTTGGTATAGGCATCAGTGCCCATGCCCGTGAGGATGCCCTTTTGATAGAGCTGCAGAACTGGGGAGATGCCGACAGCATTGCCCATGTTGGACTCTGGGTTGTTGACACACATCGTGTTTGTTGCCTTAATGATGTCCATTTCAGCACTGTTCACGTGGATGCAGTGGCCCAAGATGGTCTTTTCTCCCAGAATGCCGTGATCTTGGAGCCGCTGGACGGGCCTGCGGCCATAATTTTGGAGGGAGTCGTACACGTCGTTCATACCCTCGGAGACGTGGATGTGATACCCCACCCGGCCGCTGTTGGCCGCAGCCATCCGGTCAAAGGTTTTGTCGGAGATGGTAAAGAGCGCGTGACCGCCGAACATGGCCTTGAGCATACCAGAGGGGTTCCTCTCACAGTAGTCGATGAAGTCCTTGTTTTCCTGAATAGATTGGAGGGATTTCTCCTCACCGTCCCGGTCGCTGACCTCGTAGCACAGGCATGCCCGCATACCGAACTCCCCTGTGACTTCCGCGATCTTCATCAGCGAGCCAGGGATCTCACAGAAGGAGGCGTGGTGGTCGAAGATGGTGGTGACGCCCTGCTTGATGGAGTCAATCACCAGAGCCTGGGCGCTGGCGCGGGTGGCCTCCAGGTCCAGATTCCGGTCGATATACCACCACTGGCCGTCCAGCACCTCGTAGAAGTTGGTGGGGTTGTAGCCGTCGATGGAGAGGCCCCGGGCCAGGGCGGAGTAAATATGGGTGTGGGCGTTGATAAGTCCCGGCATGATGACGCCGCCCCGGGCATCTACAAATTCCGCCTGGGGATATTTGGACTTCAGGTCCGCGGTGGAGCCTACCTCCACAATGGTTCCGCCGTCGGCGGCCACGCCGCCGTCCGGGAGGTATCCCATGCCGCCGGGGTTCCGGGTGATAACTCTGCCGTTTGCCAGTATGATCATAGATAAACCTCCTGCTTTCCGTGGCGCACGGGAAAAAGAAAGGGTGCTCCAAACCCTGCCTGGTCTGAAACACCCATCATAATCCCGAATGATAGGTGTCAGCCCGTGCGCGCAGCACTCCGTTTCAGCTATCATTCTTTGCTTGTGCTTGTATTTTACCGGATTGCCTGCTAAAATGCAAGCAGGGAAACCGAAAAAAAAGCTGGGGAATTTTGTATAGTTCGCCATATCCATGGAACTTTTTATGAGAGCTTCCGTCTAAATTGGCAAGAGGTGATGCAAATGAAGAAAATTCTGGTGGGATTGCTGTGCAGCGCGTTTCTGACATCCTGCGCGCCTGCTGTGCAGAGTGCGCCGGTGCAGCCGCAGGTGGACGCGGAGCAGGTGGTGGGGTTGAGCTTGGAACTGGAGCATAAGGTCTATGATCCGTCCCTGACCAGCTATACTTATTTTATTAGGAATGACACAGCGGAGACGGTGGAATTTGGAGAAGACTACCGCATCCAGCAAAAGAACGGCGAATCGTGGCAGGATCTAAAGGAGCGGGAAAATGTTGCTTGGACCGCCATTGCATATGATTTGAGGCCGGGGCAGACGAAGGCCATGAACTGCGGCTTCTGGCTCTATGAGGAGCCGCCGGAGGCGGGGACCTATCGCCTGGTGAAAGAGGTGGGCGGCGCGGAGCTGACCGCAGAGTTCACCCTGGGGGAGAGTCCCTATACTGCAGAGACGCCTTACGGCTTCGCGCCGCTGGAGGAATTGCCTGAGGATGCCTACCTCACATCAGGAGAGGATGACGGAACCATGGTGTTTACAGAGGGAGCAGAGGCAGATACGGCGTCGGCGGAGATGTTTCTTGAACTTGTCTCCCTAGACGCGCCCTGCCAGCTGCGGACAGCACAGGACTACGGACAGGGATGGCCCATAGTCATTGATGTCATCTATGAGAACGAAAGCTTTCTTTGGCGGATGCTCAGCGGCGGAGAGATCACGGAGCAACGTTTCTCCTATCTGGTAACGGACGGGACCGATCTGTACCTCTCCAACGGCGCGGACTGGGCCAGCACAGAGGGCTATGGCAGCGACACGGCGTTTCTGCTGCCCCCTGGAGAAGGGGCAGAGCTGTCCGCCGCAGTGGAGCAAATGACAAAAAGGCGCCTTGCCGGCAACACCGCCCGGTACCGGGTCTGGTCCGCAGACGGAGTCTGGGACGCCGCTTTGACAGAGGAACCCACAGAGTTCTCTGTGGGTTGGCAAAGGCCGGGTGAGGGCTCTGGCGGCGGCGTATATGATCTCCAGGACTGGGACGGCTCAGAGATTGAAATTTTGAACCTGGAATGGCTGGAGGACAACACGCTGCGTCTAACCTGCGAGACTGTCGACGAGCAGATCAGCCGCCTCGTGTATGATCCGGGGCATCAAACGCTGGAGAGCGCGTAAAATACCGGGAGGGAAATCCCTCCCGGTTTTTTTGAAAAATTTTCGAAAAACCTCTTGATATTTTTTGAATAATTGTATAATATAGTTTTGTAAATCATATTATATGATTATTAAATGCGCGAGAGGAGCATATATCAATGGAAGCTGCGCGGAAAGTGTATCACGCTGAATTGCGGGCGGCCCGGCGGGCCAAGGCCCGGGCACAAAACGAGCCGCCGCGGCTGACTCTGGGGGAGGAGGTCTTCAACGCTGTCAGCCACGGCGCTGGCGGATTGCTGGCGGTGGCGGCCACAGTACTGCTGTTGTTGCGCTCTCACACCGGCATGGAGGTGCTGGCTACCTGCTTCTATGGGATCAGCATGACAGTGATGATGTTTATGAGCGGCGTCTATCACGCCATGCCCACGGGTTCCACAGCCAAGCGGGTGCTGCGGCGCTTTGACTATACCTCTATTTACCTGCTGATCGGCGGGACGTTCGCACCCATTCTGCTGGTATATAAAGGGGGAAGGGTCGGCATTACCATCTTTTGCATCCAGTGGGGGGTGATCCTTTTTGGCGTGACCATGGTGGCAATTTTTGGACCCGGCCGCTGGCGGGCGCTACACTTTACCCTGTATTTCCTGATTGGGTGGAGCGGACTCATGTTCATCCCGGATTTCTATGCCAATGCCCGGCCGCTTCTGTGGCTGATTCTAGCTGGTGGCCTGGTGTATACCCTCGGAATGATCCCCTTTGTCCGGAGCCGAAAATATGATCACTGCATCTGGCATGTGTTTGTGCTGGCGGCCGCAGCCCTGCACTGGGTTGGAATCTATACCCAGATTTACACCTGAACGGTCAGACGCCCATTCGGGATTCTTCTGTTTTAATCTCCCAGTGAATCAGGAAGGTCAGCGCCCCCCGCAGAAGAATGATGGCGCCTAAAATAACCAGTTCACTGGGCTCCCGGACGATGGCTGTGCGGAGAACCTCTCCGCCCAGCTTGAATTCCAGGGCAAGAGCGATGCCTTGGGCTAACACAAGGCGGACATGAGGATCTTTTCGGAGGCAGCCGGCGATACTCCGCACTGCGGCCGAGAGCAGTACCACAACACCGATGCACTCTAAAAACAGCACGCCGCACTGAGCGATCACCTCAAATCCGTTTTCCAGAGCAGACAGAAATGACATGGAATCCCCTCCTAGTCACAGGATATATCCCTCCGTTTGAGCGAAAGGTACTCACATCATACCACGATTCTGGCAGATTGCAACAAAAAAACAGGACGGGCGGAATTTTCCGCCCGTCCTGTTTTTTTGAGTGGCTTGGTGTTCAGCCATTGAGCTTGGCCTGGCATTTATCCAGAAAGCGCTGGTTGTTGACGATGGCACGGGTATGGGTGCCGGAGCCGATGGGGCCCTTGTCATCCCAGGCACGCACGGCAAAATCCACCATTTTGCCGTTTTCGGAAACGGCGGTGATCTCCGCCTCCACATAGACCTTCATACCGATGGGAGTGGGCGCGTCGTGGGAGATATCCAGGTGGGTGCCCACGCTGCCATAGCCCTTCTCCAAAAAGGACTGCAGGCAGGTCATGGCGGCGCTTTCCGCCATAGCGGCAAGATACGGGGTGCCGAATACCGGCAGCATGCCGGAGCCGATGGTGGCGGCGGTGTACTCCTCTGTGACCGTCTGCTCCAACCGGCACTGTGATCCAATCATTTCCATGGAAAGATTCCTCCTTGATGAAAGTTCCTGTACCTCCAGTGTACAGGAATCCAACAAATTTGGCAAGTAAAAAAGACGGCCCCAGAGTTCTCGGGGCCGTCTTTTGGAGCGTGTTCAGATACCCAGCTGCGTCCAAAGGTCGTTGTACAGGGCGCGGGTTTCCGCAGGAAGGACCAGATAGGTCTCGCATCGGTCCAGAACCTCCTGGCTGGGAGCCATGATCTCATAAAGCTCCATGTCCAGCGGCTCACCGTTGACCTCTTCATAATAGGCAGGATAGGTCTCCAGAGCCTCGGTGTTGGGAGAGGCGTACCAGATGTAGTCCATGTTCCTGAGGTTCGCATCAGTGGAGGCCATGAAGTTGATCCAGGCCTCCGCCTCCTCCTTGTGCTGGGAGGTCTTGAGCACGCACATGGCGTCCACGAACCAGTTGGAGCCCTCCTCAGGCACCACGTACTTCAGATCGGGATTGGCCTCAAGCATGACGAGGTAGTCACCAGCATAGTAGGTGGCCACAGCGGCGTTGCCGGCCTCCATTTTCTGGAACACCTCGTCCATGACCTTGCCCTGATAAACACCGGCACTCACAGCGTCTGCAATCAGCTGATAGGCCTCCTGAATCTGCTCCTCATCCGTGGTGTTCACGGAATAGCCCAGGTGCATCAGGGCGATGCCAAATGCGTCCCGGGAGTTGTTGATCAGCAGCACGTTGCCGGCGTTGGCAGGATCGAACATGGCGTCCCAACCTGTGACGGGGCCGTTGACCATGCTGGTATTGTAGATGATGCCAAGTGTGCCCCAGGAATAAGGAACGGTGTACTTGTTCTCCGGATCATAGGGCAGATTCTTGAACCGCGCGTCGATCTTTTCAAAATTGGGAATATTATCGTAATTGAGTTCGGCCAGCATGTCCTCTTCAATCAGCTGAGAGATCATATAATCGGAGGGGACAATCACGTCGTAATCCACGCCGCCCATACTGAGCTGAGAATAGAGGGCCTCATTGCTCTCTGCGGTGACATAATTGACAGTGATTCCGGTTTCTTCCTCAAATTGGTCGATCAGGGTTTCATCGATGTATTCACCCCAGCTGCACACGTTGACGACGCGTTCCTCCGAGTTTCCACCGCCGCACCCGCTCAGGGTCAGGGCGGCCATCATCATGGCAAGCGCCAAGGCAAGTGTCTTTTTCAATTGATCATTCCTCCAGTTTTGATTTGAAATCTATCTCATGGCCCGCAGGCCGTGGGACCTCTTACCGGGCACGCTGCGCGGCAGCCAGCTTTTCCTGGCGCGCCTCCCGGATGTTGACAATGGCCAGCAGTGCCAAAACGGTGACAAACAGCAGTGTAGAGACGGCGTTGATCTCCGGACTCACCCGCTTTTTTGTCATGCCGTAAATAGTCATGGCCAGAGTCGAGGAGGTGCCGGCGGTAAAGTAGCTGATGATAAAGTCATCAATGCTCATGGTAAAAGCGATCAGGGCACCGGAGACAATACCAGGCTTAATTTCCGGCAAGATCACCTTCCAGAAAGCCTGCATCCAGGTACAGCCCAGGTCCTTGGCCGCATCCACCAGGTTTCGGTCCAGCTGGCGCAGCTTCGGCGCCACAGTCAAGATCACGTGGGGAATATTGAAGGTGATGTGGGCAATCAGCAGCGTGCCAAAACCCAACTTCAGGCTTGGAAGGCGGACCAGCCCCTGGAGCCCGTTGAACCAGAGCGCAAAATCGTTCCAGAAGCCAAAAAAGGCCACGAACAAAAGGCACATGGACACGCCTGTGACGATTTCTGCGTTCATGACGGGAATGTTGTTGACCGTCATCAGAGGGTTGCGCCATCTGCGGCGCATGCTGGAAAGACCGATGGCAGCGAAGGTGCCGGCAACGGTGGCAATGACAGTGGAAAGCAGGGACACAAGCAGCGTGGTGTAAACACTTTGCATGATCAGGCGGTTGTGAAAGAGTTCCTTGTACCAGCCCAGGGAGAAGCCCTGCCACACGGCGTTGCTCTTGCCGGCGTTGAAGGAGAAGATAATAAGAATGAGGATCGGCGCGTATAAGAACACGAAGACCAACGCCATGAAAAGGCGACTTCCCAAAACGTGTGTACGTTTCACAGCATCACCGCCTGTTCTTCCCCGTCACCAAAGCGGTTCATCACCAGCATGCAGACAACAACAATCGCCATCATTACCAAGGCGATGGCCGCCCCCAGCTGGGGGTTGTAGGCACCGCCGAAGAACTGCAGCTCAATAAGGTCGCCCAGCATCATCTGTGTGCCGCCGCCCAGCAGACGGGAAATGGCAAAGGTAGAGACGGCGGGCACAAACACCATGGTAATGCCAGAGAGAACACCGGGCAGGGACAGAGGCAGAATGACCTTCTGAAATACCTGCGCGCGGCCGGCACCCAGGTCCCGTGCAGCCTCCACCAGAGAGTGGTCCAGTTTTACGAGGACGGAATAAATCGGCAGGATCATGAAGGGGAGATAGTTGTAGACCATGCCCAGTACCACGGCCCCTTGAGTGCCGATCATCTGGAAGTGGTCGATGGGCACATACTTCGCCGGGTTCGCGGAGAAGTGCATTGCGATTTGATTGTAGAGATCAATCAGGCCGATATTTTGAAAGAACTGGTTGAGCAGGCCGTTATTCTCCAGAATGGACATCCAAGAATACGTCCGCAGCAGAAAATTCATCCACATCGGCAGCATGATAAGCACCATTGCCACCCGCTGCGTCCGGGGACCCTCCTTGGAAAGCACATAAGAGAGCGGATATCCGATCAGCAGGCAGACCAGCGTTGCGACGATCGCCAGCTTGAACGAGCGGATAAAGACCGCCGCATAGGTGCCCATCCGGGAGAAGTTGTCAAGCGTAAAACCGCCGGAGGCGGTACTGAATGCATAGACCACCATGATCAGAATCGGCGCCACCACAAACAGCGCCAACCAGCCCACATAGGGGACGGCGAACAGAGGGAGCTTATTCTTCATCCTCGCTCTCCTCCTCATCCAGCTCCAGGCTGGCGTCGCTCATTTCCTCATATTCATCCGAGAAAGAGGAGTAGTCGCCGAACATGCCCGAGTACGCGCTTTTTTTCATGATATGAATGCCGTCCGGGTCAATTTTGATACCGATACGGGCGCCGACAGGGGAGTGGTCCGTGGTTTGAATGAGCCATTTGAAGCCCCGGAAGTCCACAATGATGTCATACTGCATGCCCTTGAAGGTCACGCTGGTGACGGTGCCGGTCAGCTGTCCTTGTTCCACGGGGACGATGTCAATATCCTCTGGACGGATGACCACATCCACGCTTTCATTTTCAGCAAAGCCGCCGTCCAGACAGGGGAACTCCCGGCCATACATTTTGACCACATTATCCCGAACCATCACCCCGTCGATGATATTGGACTCACCGATGAAATCCGCAACAAAAGCGTTCTTCGGCTCGTTATAAATGTCCTCCGGCGTGCCGATCTGCTGGATGGTGCCCTTGTCCATGACCACGATGGTGTCGGACATGGTCAGGGCCTCCTCCTGATCGTGAGTGACGTAGATGAAGGTAATACCAACCTGCTGCTGGATGCGCTTGAGCTCAATCTGCATGTCCTTGCGCAGCTTCAGGTCCAAAGCGCCCAAAGGTTCGTCCAGCAAAAGGACCTTGGGCTGATTGACCAGAGCCCGGGCGATAGCCACCCGCTGCTGCTGGCCGCCGGAGAGGGCGTCGGGCTTGCGGTTTTCAAATCCCTTCAGGCTGACAGATTCCAACATGTCCATCACCCGCTGGCGAATTTCCTCCTCCGGGATTTTAACCCTGTGCTTTCCGGTGGGGTCCGCCGGGTCTGGCCGCTTCTGCATGCGCAGACCGAAGGCAACATTTTCAAACACGTTCAGATGGGGAAACAGGGCATATTTCTGAAAGACCGTGTTGATTTGCCGCTGGTGAGGTGGAATGTCATTAATCCTCACACCGTCAAAGAGGACGTCTCCAGACGTAGGTGTCGTGAAGCCGCCGATGATCCGCAGCGTGGTGGTTTTACCGCACCCACTGGGCCCAAGCAGTGTGAGGAATTCCTTATCATTGATATAGAGATTTAAGTGATCGAGAACAAGCTCGTCGTCGTACGCCATGCACAGATTCTGCAGGCGAATCAACTCTTTGGACATGTATCCTCCCCCATTTCAATCAAAATGTTCTTTCCATCGTTGCGCCTCTTTTCTCTGTTGAGGGGGAACCTTTCTCGTCGAAATTCAGCAATTAAAAACTATATCGGAAGTATCCCCAAAAGTCAAGGGAAATAGCCGATTTCTCCCCAATTTTTCCGCAGGGCTTCAGGTATGCTCAAAGGCGGGGAAAATACTTCTCCCGAAAGGGCACCTTCTCTACGGTGAACACTCTGCCCCGCAAGTAGTTCAGAGGCGTGGCATCGGTTGAAAAGGCAAAGCCCAGACGGTAGGAGTACAGGGCCTGCCGGGTTTCATGGTAACGCTTGTTGACGGTGCCGTTTCCATATTTTCCGTCGCCCAGCAGCGGGCAGCCAAGCTCTGCCATGGAGACGCGGATCTGATGGGTCCGCCCCGTCAGCAGACGGCACTCTACCAGCGACAGCTCCCCCCGGGTCTCCAGAGTTTGATAGAGAGTAATGGCGCTCTTGCCTCCGGGGATGGGGCGGCGGTAAAAGGAAACCTGCTTTTTTGCCTCGTCCTTGAGCAGGAAGCCCTCCACACGCCCCTCTGCCGGCCGGGGCCGCCCCACAGTGACGCAGAGATAGGATTTCTCCAGCTCGTGACTCTTTATTTTTTCATTGATGGTCCGCAGCGCCTCCGCATTTTTTGCGGCGATGACAATCCCTCCGGTGTTGCGGTCAATGCGGTTGCACAGCGCCGGGGCAAAGGCGTGCTCCTGCTTGGGGTTCCACTCCTTTTTCTGGTAGAGGTACGCCTGAATATGGTTGATGAGGGTATTGACCTTCTCCGTTTCGTCTGCATGGACCACCATGCCGGGACGCTTATCCACCAGCAAGAGATTTTCGTCCTCGTAGATAATCTCCAGCCGGGGCTGAAACACGGTCAAGAACATGTTTTCCTCAGAGGGCTTGTCAAAAAACTCATCGTTGATATATAATTGAAGCACGTCGCCTGCCGCCAGACGCACGTCCCGCTTGGAGCCCTTGCCGTTAACCTTGACGCGCTTGAGACGGATGTACTTTTGCAGCAGGGCAGGGGGCAGCAGCGGCAGATTCTTGGCTATAAAGCGATCCAGCCGCTGTCCGGCGTCGTTTTTCCCAATGGTGAATTCCCGCATAACGGTCCTCCTGAAGAAAAAATTTGGAGCTGCTTGCTATGATACCTGTTTGCCGCCGGGTTGTAAAGGGGGGCGTAGGTCTTTTCCGCTCAGCCGTTCCAGGAAGCTGGCATGGTCATGGGGTGTGCGATTAGGAATCATCTTATTCACATGGGCCGCAGTTATGCTTGTGCTGGAAAATTGACGGCGTCTTATAGACAGGAAGCCGGCGGTCACACAAGCAGGATGCAGTCGTTTGAGAGGTTGCATGCGGCTTTGCCGCTGCCGGAGCCGGGGGTGCATCAGGACGATGGGGTTCCGGCCGCCCCTGGGCCGGCGGCCTGTCTGCCTGGCAAAGTGCCTGTTTGCAACAGTGCGCATGTTTTTTAAAGCGGGATGCTTTTGCTCGCTATGCAGGGAAGATCGCAGCGGACAAAACAGGAAAATAGAATTTCCACGAGAAGAGGTTGGACTGTGATGCGAAATGAGAAAAAGTCACCCAGTGGTGTTCATGCGGTTTGGGCGCTGGGAGGATGCTATCTGCTCTATCTGGCGATTCAGCTTTTTCGGGGCGTCGTGACCGGAACATCTGAGACGCCCGCGCTGGGGATTGTTGGAGGCGGGGCGTTTGTGGCTGCGGGTGTGTGGCTGCTCTACCGGACGTGGTCGGCATACCGCAGTGCAGTCCGGCGGAACGAGACAGAAGAGGAGGACAGGAAATGAACGAGGAGCTGCTGCGGGCCATTCAGGAGAATCAGAGATGGCTGGCGCAGTTTAACCGGCGGGAGTACGCCGGGGCCTTTCAAACGTATGTGAAGCAATACGGCCCGCGCTACATGGCAGCCGTCCAGTCCGCGGGAGAGGGGGCATTGCCCGCTATGGCGGCGGCACTATTGGACCATTTGGAGACTGGCTGGCTGGCATGCCGCCCGTGGAGACGGTCCGCTGCCCGCGGAGCCGACAAACAGATGCTGGCACTTTATCTATCTCCCATGCTGCTGGGATTGGAAGAACCGGGATGCCAGCGCCTTGCGGAGCTGCTGAAAGAGGAATGGAGAGCCCGCCGCCCCGGGGATTCCTATGAGACGGTTGCCTACCGGGAGATTCAGGAGGGCTTCCGCAACGCCATCATGGGCATTGAAATTCCCAGCCGGCGCTGAAACTTTTTAAAAAAGTGCCGAAAATTTGAAAAAATTGTTTGACAACGCTTTCCCAATCCCTTATAATACTAAACGTGTCATTGCGAGGTAGCATATGGTTTTAGATGTCACTCATGTTCTGCGTACCCCTGGCGAGCGGTTGCCATTCCAGTTCTCCCTGGATTTATCTGATATGGAGTTTTCCGGCCGCCGCCCTATCAGCCGCCCCGTAGCGGTGGAAGGGGAAGTGCGCAACTCCGCCGATGTCCTGACCTTGAGCATGACGGTCTCCACCACGCTGGACGCTGTGTGTGACCGCTGCGGCAAGGCTTTTTTACAGGAGAAGACCATTTCGTACAGCTGTATGCTGGCGGAGGAGCTCCAAAACGAGGACAACGACGATATTGTTCTGCTGGAATCGGGCAGGGTAGACGCGGGCGAACTGGCCCGAACGGCTCTGATTCTCGGCATGGACACAAAAACACTGTGTTCGGAAGATTGCAAGGGACTGTGTCCCCGGTGCGGTGCCAACCTGAACGACGGCCCCTGTGGCTGCAAAAGGGAAGTTGACCCGCGTCTGGCGGTCCTGGCAAAGCTTTTGGAGAACAAATAAGAAACCAGGGACGGGTTGGAGCCCGGGCCTTTGAGAGATCAAGGAGGTGTCACCATGGCAGTACCCAAGGGAAAAGTATCAAAAGCAAGACGCGATAAGCGGCGCAGCTCCCACTGGAAGCTGGCGGCCCCCGGTCTCGTCGCCTGCTCCAAGTGCGGCGCTCTGCATCTGCCTCACAGAATGTGTCAGGAGTGCGGAAGCTACAATGGCCGCGAGGTCAAAGCTGTAAAGTCCGTTGTGGCGAAATAAGCATGCGGGAGGGAAGAGCTTTTCTTCCCTCTTTCTTTTTTGTGCCTGGGAAAGAAACTTGGAAAGCTGAGGAGGAATCCGTCATGAGGGATTTTGAGGCATGGCTCCGGCAGTATCGGGCGGCAGTAGAGGAAGTTTTCGGTGAGAGGATTGTCTGTATCGGGCTGCAGGGCAGTCGCGGCCGGGGAGAGGCGGGAACGGCCAGCGATATCGACATGGTGCTGATTCTGGACGATGTGTCCGCCGAGGATCTCCTTTCTTATCGGGCGGCGGTGAAAAGCCTTCCGGAGCGGGAGCTGCTGTGCGGCTTTGTGTCTGGCAGAGTGGAGCTGGAACACTGGAATCCGGGAGAGCTGTTTCAGTTCTACCACGATACCCGGCCCCTCGCCGGGGATTTGGAGTTCCTGCGCCCCATGGCAGGGCAGGAAGCCGCGGCGCTGGCGGTCCGGGACGGTGCCTGCGCCCTGTATCACGGCTGCGCCCACAATTTGCTCCACGGCCGGAGCCGGGAGGCGTTGGGAGAGCTCTATAAGGCCGCGGGCTTTACTCTGCGGGCCAAGTATTTTGTAGAAACAAAGACATATCTCGCCCGGCAAAGCGACCTTCTGTCGGGGTTGCGTGGAGAGGACCACGACCTTTTGATGGAGGGAATTGCGCTGAGAAGCTGTCCGAACCTGGACGACAGGGAGTTTGACCGGCTTTCCGGCAAGCTGGTGGAATGGGCCGGCGCACTGCTTGCCACTTGCGTATCCAAGAAGTTTCCAGTATAATAAACTGTACTTTTGTACGAAAGTAAGGAGGCATAGCTGTGGGTGCTGTTGGGATCTGACAGAAGATGACAAACCGCAGCAGCCGCCTTGCAAACGGGCCCTGTTGGAGCGCGCAGATGGATGGCCACTTTCCACCGTTGGAAAGAGTGTTTTTACCGCTTTGCGGTGGTGCTGTATCGCGTGTTCCACACGCCCCAGGGAGGGAGATTGAGATGTCAAAACCCATTGTTGCCATTGTGGGCCGCCCGAATGTGGGTAAGTCCATGCTGTTTAACAAGTTGATTGGAAAGCGTCTTTCCATTGTAGAGGACACCCCCGGCGTGACCCGGGACCGCATTTATGGGGAGACGGACTGGAATGGCCGTCCGTTTACTCTGATTGATACCGGCGGCATTGAGCCCCGTACAGACAACCAGATTTTGGCCTTCATGCGGGACCAGGCGCAGATTGCCATTGAAAACGCCACAGTCATCATTTTCCTGACGGATATCAAAACCGGCCTGACCGCCTCCGATCAGGAGGTCGCCGGTATGCTGCTGCGCAGCGGCAAGCCCATTGTTCTGGCAGTGAACAAGATGGACTCCACCGGCGCGGTGAATCCGGATTTTTATGAGTTCTACAACCTGGGCCTGGGGGACCCCATTGCGGTTTCTGCTGTACACGGCCATGGCACTGGCGATCTGCTGGATGCCTGCGTCCAGTATTTCCCACCGGAGGAGGAAGAGGAGGAAGAGGACGACGCCATCAAGGTGGCAGTCATCGGTAAGCCCAACGCTGGGAAATCTTCCCTGGTGAACCAGATTTTGGGGGAGGAACGGGTCATTGTCTCCGATGTGGCCGGCACCACCCGGGACGCCATTGACTCCCGTTTTACCAATGACCAGGGCAGCTTTGTATTCATCGACACCGCAGGCCTGCGCCGTAAGTCCAAGGTGGAGGAGGATATTGAGCGTTACAGCGTCCTGCGGGCCACCATGGCCATTGAGCGCAGCGACGTGTGCCTCATCATGATCGACGCAACGGAAGGTGTTACCGAGCAAGACACCAAGGTGGCTGGGCTTGCCCACGAGGCGGGAAAGGCCAGCATCATCGTGGTGAATAAGTGGGACCTTGTTGAAAAGGACGACAAGACCATGGACAAAATGCGCCAGGAGGTCCGTAACGGCCTGGCTTTTATGACCTACGCGCCGATCCTCTTTATCTCTGCCAAGACCGGCCAGCGGGTGAACCGCCTCTTTGAACTGATTGACTATGTGTCTAATCAGGCGTCCACCCGTATCACGACTGGTATGCTCAACAATGTTCTGGAGGACGCCCAGACCCGGGTGCAGCCACCCACGGACAAGGGCCGCCGGCTGAAGATCTATTACATGACCCAGGTGGGTATCCGCCCACCTCACTTTGTGATCTTCTGCAACGACGTGCGGCTGTTCCACTTCTCCTATCAGCGGTATCTGGAAAACTGCATTCGTAATACCTTTGGCCTGGAGGGGACGCCCATCGTGCTCTCCATTCGTCAGAAGGGCGACAGGGAGGTGTGAGGAGATGCTGGGCTTGTCCGGGATTCCGCTCCCGCTGCTGATTGGCCTCACAGCGGTGATTGCCTATTTCTGCGGCTGTTTCAATGGGGCGGTGATTGTCTCCAAATATATTCTCCGAAACGATGTGCGCAAACACGGCAGCGGCAATGCGGGTCTCACCAACTTCTTCCGCACCTTCGGCGGGCCGCTGACATTCGTGGTGATCCTCACCGATGTGCTGAAGGCTGTGGTGGCCATCCTGGTTGCCAGGGAGCTGTTTACCGCCGGCTATACGGATTTCCTCTCTGCTGCGGATGCCACGGCATTCTGGCGGGTATTTGCTGATTATTGGGCGGCGTTGTTCTGCCTGTTGGGCCACATGTTCCCCTGTATGTTTCACTTCAAGGGGGGGAAGGGCATCCTCTCTGGAGGCACTATTGCTATTATGATCGACTGGAGGATCGCTCTGGTGGTCTGGGGAGGCTTCCTGATCCTTACGATCTTGACGCGGTATGTCTCCCTGGGCTCCTGCTGGGCCGGGGCCAGTTTTCCCTTTGCCACTTGGTTTGTCTATCAGGACCTGGTGATTACCTTGCTGTCCATTGTGATCGGTGGACTGATTCTCTGGAAACACCGGACCAATATCCAGCGGTTGCTGAACGGCAGTGAGAGTAAATTTAGTTTTCATCGAAAAAAGGAGGGCCAGTCATGAAGGCGGTGGTATTGGGCAGCGGCGGCTGGGGTACGGCATTGAGCATGGTTCTTCGGGACAACGGGCATGAGACCTGGTTGTGGTCTCATCATCCCGACAAGGCGGCACAGATGGCGGCGGAGCGGGAGAACCCTCTGCTCAAAGGCGTGCGATTGCCGGAAGAATTGCAGATCACCGGCGACCTCAACTGTCTGGAGGAGGCGGACATGGTGGTATGCGCGGCACCTTCCTTTGCTGTGCGGGAGACTGGGCGGAAGATCGCCCCCTATCTCCGGCCGGAGAGCGTCCTGGTCTCTGTCTCCAAGGGCATTGAGCGGGACACAAACCTGCGCATGAGTGAAATTTTGCGTCAAGAGACCCATAATGTCTGTCAAGTAGTATCGCTTTCGGGGCCTTCGCATGCAGAAGAAGTGGCTATCCAGATGCCCACGGGCTGCGTGGCGGCCTGTCCAGACCGCACGGCTGCGCGATTTGTCCAGGATGCCTTTATGAACGATTACTTCCGAGTCTACACCAGTTATGACATCGTGGGCGTGGAGCTGGCGGCGGCGATGAAAAATGTGGTGGCCCTCAGCTGCGGCATCTGCGCAGGCCTGGGGTTTCAGGATAACACCAAGGCGCTGTTGATGACCCGGGCCATGGCGGAGCTGACCCGCTTGGGAGAGCAGCTGGGCGGTACCCGGCGCACCTTTGGCGGACTTGCCGGTATGGGTGACTTGATTGTGACCTGTACCTCTATGCACTCCCGGAACAACCGGGCCGGCATTCTGATCGGCCAGGGAAAGGCCGTCCAGGAGGCTATGGAGGAGGTAGGCGCTGTGGTCGAGGGCTATTATGCGGCCGAGAGCATCCATCAACTGGCGGAACGAGAGGGTGTGGAGATGCCGATCTGCCGCTGCACATATGAGGTGCTCTATGAGGGGAAACATGTCCGGGATGTGGTGAGCGAGCTGATGACTCGTGCCAAGAAGGACGAACTGTTGGAAACCGCCTGGCTGTAAGTACCCATAAGAAAACCGGGAGAGCTTTGCTCTCCCGGTTTTTTGACTTTCTATCAATGCGGCGACGGCTGTTGCGTGATTCGAAGCCGCCCAAGGATAGGGACGCCTTTTTGCCGGATCGCTGCTCACGATCAGTCTGAAGAGGCAAGGCGGCCTGCTGGCTCCCGTATCGGTGGTTGCGTTTCCAGAACCCGCCTGGCAAAGGCCTCTATAGAGCAATCCTCCACGGTTTCACCGGGTTTGATCACAAAATCCCAAAAACAGCTGGGAATTTCCCGCTTACGCAGTTCCTTTTCAATACACAGGGAACACCCCTGATCATGATGGATGGGGTGACAACGGCACTTTTGGTTTTGACAGGGACAGAACATCATATGGCCTCCAGCAGATAAAGAAAATCCCGGACAAAAAGTCCGGGATCGCTGTTTGTACATCAGATCGCTCTTGTGACCTTGCCGGAACGCATACACCGGGTACAAACATACACATGGCGGGGGCTGCCGTCGACGATTGCCTTCACACGCTTCACATTGGGCTTCCAAGCGCGATTAGAGCGCCGATGGGAGTGAGAGACCTGAATGCCGAAGGTAACGCCCTTGTCGCAGAACTCGCATTTAGCCATCCGTTGCACCTCCTTGCTGCTGCGTACTTCAAGGCCTTTACAGGCACAGCTAATATCTTAACAGAAATGTTTTCAAAAAGCAAGAAGAATTTTCAAAAAAGTTCAAGTTTTTTGGGAGGGCTCCCTGTAGGGAAAGTGTTGCGGAATCTCCTGGATTCATATATAATGAATACATAAAAGCGGCGCACATACACAAGATGAATCCCGGCTGACAAGACCGGGGAGGAAAGGCGAGGAAGGCACATGCGGTGTAATGGAGTAAAGCTCACGAAGTTCATCCAGACGTTTGGTCTGGAGGTGGTCAACCAGGGCAGCGATTTCGACACAGCTCAGCTGACGATTATGGATGTGAACCGGCCAGGGCTTCAATTTCACCATTTTTATGATTACTTTGATCCCCGCCGCCTTCAGGTGATCGGCAAGGCAGAGGCTACCTACCTTAAGAGCATGACGCCAGAAAGGCGCCGGAAGTGCTTTGACAGTTTATTTTTGTATGACATCCCGGCGCTGGTGATTTGCCGGGGCTTGGACTTCTGCCCGGAGTGCATTGACAGTGCCAAGGAGCACGAGAAAACGCTGCTGCGCTCTCAGGAGACCACAGTGGAATTTACCAGCCACACCATTGAGTATCTGAACCGAACGCTGGCACCCTGCGTCACACAGCACGGTGTGCTGCTGGATATTTACGGTGAGGGAGTGATGATCACGGGAGACTCCGGCATCGGCAAGAGTGAGTCCGCGATTGAACTTATCATGCGGGGGCACCGGCTGGTAGCGGACGATGCAGTAGAACTGCGGCTGATCTCCAATCAGCTCATCGGCACTGCACCGGAGATTATTCGTCATTACATCGAGCTGCGCGGTATCGGCGTGATTGACGTGCGGCAGCTCTTTGGCCTGCGGGCGATCAAGGTGGAGTCCCAGCTGGATTTGGTGGTTCATTTTGAGCCCTGGGATCAGACGAAAATCTATGACCGCCTGGGAATTGAGGACCATTTTACGGAGATTTTAGGGATTCAGGTGCCCATCATTACGATTCCTGTGCGGCCAGGACGGAATCTGGCCAGCATCGTAGAGGTGGCCGCGATGAACAACCGCCACCGGAAGGTGGGGTACAACGCCGCGGAGGAACTAGCACGGCGGGTGGACCAGCGAGCGGATCGAGGCAGCATGGAGTAAACAGGAGGGAAACGGCTTGTATATTGGCATTGATGTAGGTGGGACGAATCTGAAAGCCGGCCTGGTGGATGAGAGCGGCCATCTGGTGGCTGTGGAGCGGACGCCGCTGGATTTTCAGAGCCCGGAGCAGTTCGCGGCGGCGACGGCGCATCTGGCGGCGGCGGTGGCCCGCAAGGGCTCCGTTGGCCCGGAGGAGATTGCCTGTGTAGGTATGGGGCTCCCAGGAGCAGTTTCCCATGACACGATCCTCTTTATCACCAATATTCCCATGCAGAATGTCCCGATTGTCAAGCTGTTCCGACAGCATTTCGATGTGCCGCTGCTGCTGGGCAATGATGCGGACTGTGCTGCTGTGGGCGAGTTTTTTTGCGGCGCGGGCCGTGGCTGTCAAGATCTGGCGGTGGTAACGCTGGGCACCGGCATTGGATGCGGATTGGTTTTGGGCGGCAGACTGCGGGGCGGTGTCGCATCCAGCGAGGGAGGACATATCACCATCTGCCAGGATGGGGAGCTGTGCAACTGTGGCCGGCGGGGATGCTGGGAGCAATATGCGTCCGCCACGGCGCTGATCCGTGAGACCAAGGCGGCCATGGCCGCTCATCCGAAGAGCCTGCTTCATGAGCTGGCGGCCCAGAACGGCGTGGAGGGCAAGACGGTCTTCCAGGCAGCGGAGGCCGGGGATGAGACGGCTCTTATGGTGTGTCAGACGTATGTACGTTTTTTGGCAGACGGGGTGATCAGCCTGGTGAACATGCTGCGCCCAGAGGTGGTGGCCATTGGCGGCGGTGTGGCCGGCGCACCGGATGCACTGCTGCTGGAGCCCCTACGGGAGCTGGTGAATCGGGAGAGCTATGCCCGCCATGGCGGCCGGTCCACCCAAGTGCTGCGGGCGGAGTTGGGGAATGACGCAGGCATCTTAGGCGCCGCGCTGCTGCAGCGTGCCATTTGACTTTTTTGAGGAGGTCTTTCCATGTCCTGGGAGACAGAATTTGACAACTGGACGGCGGAATACCTGCCGGACCTGCGGATTCTTTGCAATGAGCCCATGAGCCGCCATACCTCGTTTCGCATTGGCGGTCCAGCCAAACGGATGGCACTGCCGGAGCGGAGGGAGCAGCTGGTGCTGCTGCTGGATTATGCACTTGCCTGTGGTGCGCGGCCTCTGATCATTGGAAATGGGACGAATCTGCTGGTTGCGGATCAAGGACTGGATCGGCTGGTGATTGATACCTCCAGTGCTCTGAACCGGACCGGCCCCGGAGAGCAGCCGTCCACAGTCATGGCAGAGGCCGGTGCGACACTGGCGCGGGTGGCGGATTTTGCCTGTAGACAGGGGCTGACGGGACTGGAGTTTGCCCATGGTATTCCCGGCACAGTGGGCGGAGCGGTGTGTATGAACGCCGGGGCCTATGGCGGCGAGATGAAGCAGGTGATCCAGGAGGCGGCAGTGTTTTTCCCACAGGAAGGGGTCCGGTTTCTGACGGCGGAAAAGATGGCTTTTGGCTACCGTCACAGTCTTCTCACAGACCAGCCGGAGGCGGTAGTGCTCTATGCGGTGTTTCGCCTGGCACCTGGAGAGCCGGAGGCGATCCGGGAGACCATGCGGCAGCTGATGGAGCGCCGCAGGGCCAGCCAGCCTTTGGAGCTTCCCAGCGCCGGCAGCACCTTCAAGAGGCCGGAGGGCCACTATGCCGGCACCCTGATTGAGCAGTGCGGCCTTAAGGGACTGACTGTGGGCGGCGCTCAGGTCAGTGAGAAGCACGCTGGATTCGTTGTGAACCGGGGCGGCGCCACCTTCGCAGATGTCACAGAGCTGATCTGTCAGATCCAGCATTGTGTCCTGGAGAGGACCGGCGTCCATATGGAGCCGGAGGTTAAGATCATTCGCTCCTGAGAGAGGGGACAACATGGAAATTCTGATTATCTCCGGTCTTTCCGGAGGCGGCAAGAGCAAGGCTGCCTCCTTTTTGGAGGACATGGGATTCTATATTGTAGACAATATGCCAGCCGCCATGATTTTAAAATTCGCGGAGTTCTGCGCGGGAGGTGGCGGACGATATGACCGGGTGGCCTTGGTATACGACGTGCGCACCGCCACCTCCTTTACCGAGCTTTTTGACGTGCTGGACCAGCTCAAGACCATGGAGTGCGAGTGCAGGATGCTGTTTCTGGAGGCCTCGCCGGAGGTGGTCATTCAGCGTTATAAGGAGACCCGGCGCCGCCATCCTCTGCTGGGCAGGACAGACTCGCTGGAAGAGGCGGTTCGCCAGGAACGGGTACTGATGGAGCCCCTGAAGGCCCGGGCAGATGTGGTGATCGACACCTCTCATACCAGCACCGCCCAGCTGCGAGCGAGGCTTCTGCACGAGTTTGGAAGCGAGACGGAGCAGGGCAGCATGGCGGTCCAGGTAGTTTCTTTTGGATTTAAATATGGCCTGCCTATGGAGGCGGACCTGGTGTTTGACGTGCGGTTTATGCCAAATCCTTTTTACATCGAGGAGCTGCGCCCACGGACGGGACTGGAGAGGGCGGTGGCCGGCTATGTGTTCAGCTTTCAGCAGACGAAGGAATATCTGGTGAAGCTGCAGGACCTGTTGACGTTTTCCCTGCCTTTGTATGCAGAAGAGGGGAAGACGGCGCTGGTCATCGCAGTGGGCTGTACAGGCGGACGGCACCGCTCGGTTGCGGTGACACATGCTCTAGCGGAATTTTTGCGGAGCCACTGTGGCTGTCCTGTGGCGGAAACCCATCGAGACATCGCCCGCGGTTGAGAAAAGAGGCATGTCATGAATCAGCTCTACCATACTCCGCGGGAGCAGGGGCCGCGGATCGTCGCCATTGGCGGTGGCCACGGCCTTTCCAACATGCTGCGGGGCTTGAAGCGATATACGGAAAATCTATCCGCCATCGTGACGGTGGCGGACGACGGCGGCGGCAGCGGCATGCTGCGTCAGGACCTGGGGATGCCGCCTCCCGGTGATCTGCGCAGCTGCATGGAGGCGTTGGCCAACACTGAGCCGCTGATGCGAGAGCTGATGCACTATCGCTTCACCGAGGGGTCCTTAGCTGGACAGAGCTTTGGAAATTTGTTTCTGGCAGCCCTCAATGGGATTTCTCCCTCCTTTGATGCGGCAGTGGCCCGAATGAGCGAGGTTCTGGCCATCACAGGCCGGGTACTGCCGGTGACAACGGCGGATGTCCAGCTGAAGGCGTTTTTTGAAAACGGCGCCTCCGTGGTGGGGGAGTCCAAAATTTTTTATTGTAAAAAACGGGAGGACTGCCGGATTACCCGAGTGCGTCTGGTGCCGGAGCACCCCCGGGCGCTGCCGGAGGCTTTGACAGCCATCCGGGATGCGGATGTATTGCTGTTGGGCCCTGGGAGCCTCTATACCAGCATCATCCCCAATCTGCTGGTGGATGGGATTGTGCAGGCAATTCAGGCGTCTCATGCACTCAAGATTTACGTATGCAATGTCATGACCCAGGAGGGGGAGACGGAAGGATATACCGTCTCCGACCATATCCAGGCGCTTTTTCAGCATGCGGCGCCAGGCCTTTTTCAGGTATGCCTTGCCAATTCCTCCCCGATCCCGCGGGAGGTGGCTGCCCGCTATGCCTCGGAGGGCGCGGAGCCGCTGCAGTGCGACGTCCGGACCTGTGCTGCTCTGGGGGTGGAGGTGGTGCGCCGCCCTATGGCGGTGGTAGAGGATGGATATGTTCGACACCATCCGGATGCACTGGCCAGAGAACTGATTCTGCTCCACGCCGAGCGCAGTGTCCGCATCGCCGGCAGCGGTGCCCGTGACCGAGCGGACGCCTATCGGATGGAACATCAAAAATAGGAGGAACCGGTCTGAGCGGCCGGGAGGGGAGCCATGTCCTTTTCCTTTGATACCAAAAATGAGCTGTGCCGGCTTCCAGTGCAAAAGCTCTGCTGCGCCAGAGCGGAGGCCTATGGCATTTTGCTCTATTGCAATACTTTCAGTTCCTCGGAGGTCCGGATTATTACAGAAAACCCCAATTTTGCCGCGCGTCTTCCAAAGCTCTTCCAGCGAGCCTTCAATGTGCAGTTTGACCGTCTCCCAGAGCCGGAGGCAGCGGGGAAGATGGTGTTTCAAATCACGGACAGCCGGAAGCTGGACCATATCATCAATCTGTTGGGCTATGACCCCCGGCAAAATCTGGTCCTCCACATCAACTTTGGACTGCTGGAGGAGGAGTGCTGTCGAGCGTCTTTTCTCCGAGGGGCCTTTTTTGCCGGCGGCAGCCTGACGGACCCTTTGAAGCGGTACCATTTGGAGCTCAATACCTCTCATTTGCAGGCCAGCAGGGAGTTGGAGGTGCTGCTGCGGGAGTGTGGATATCCGCCAAAGGGACTCTCTCGCAATGGCAGCTTCATTACCTACTTCAAGCAGAGCGACCAGATTGAGGACTTTCTCACCTTGATTGGCGCCCCGGTGGCTGCTATGCATCTGATGTCCGCCAAGCTGGAAAAGGATTTGCGCAATAGCGTCAACAGGCGGCTAAACTGTGACAGTGCGAATTTAGACAAGGCAGTGGAGGCCGCGCAGGAGCAGCTGGAGGCTATCCGGAGGCTCCGGTCCGCTGATTTATTAGACAAGCTTCCGGACAAGCTCAAAAAGACGGCGGCGCTCCGGCTGGAATATCCAGAGCTGAGCTTGAGTGAGCTGGCAGCGGCCTTTGACCCGCCAGTGACCAAGTCCTGTCTAAACCACCGGCTGCGGAAAATCCAGGAGCTGGCAAAAACTTTGTGAATTACTGTGATGTAAAAATACTTGTCAGATAAAATACATCTATAGGTGGAGGGGTTACTGTGGAGGAAAAATGCCTGAGCCGCTGTGCTGCGGCCTATCAGTATCATCAGGACGGGTTCAACTGTGCACAGTCCGTAGTGGGTGCCTTTCAGGACCTGCTGGGGATGGACGAAAAACAGGCCATGGCCATGGCAGGCGGTTTTGGCGGCGGCGTGGGCGGAAGTCACGCGGAGCTGTGTGGCGCCGTCAGCGGCGGCGTGCTGGTGTTAGGTCTTTTGACGCCTCACACGGATAGTGCAGACAAAGAGGGAAAGCGGCGAATCTATGCTGTGGCCAAGGAGTTTCGAAGCCGGTTCGAGGCGGTTTTTGGCCTGACCCGATGCGGAGAGCTGCTGAAGGCCCGTCCTGGCGTTACAGAAAGGAACTCCGCCTCGGCTTGCCTGGGCGTGACAGCCCACTGTGACAATATGATTGTCACTGCAGTGGAGCTTGTGGAGCAAATGCTTGCGGAGGAACGGGAATGACAGAGTGGGTGACGCTTTATCCTCAGACGTCTGAGCCTCTGCGGGAAGAGGTGGACCTCTATGTGGCGAGCCCTCTTTGGATGGAGCTGCGGGCGTATCTGGAGAAGGAGCTCCATGCTGCCTCACGTGTGGAGTATAGCCGCTGTGGGATGGAGCCTGGATGGAATGTCAAATTCAAACAGGGCGGCAGGTCCCTCTGCACCGTTTATATGCGGCGTGGATATGTGACCGCCATGGTTTCCATCGGCGCGCGGGAGGAGAATGCCGCCCAGCTGGTCTTGCTGGCTTGCACGGCATATACCAGAGAGGTCTACCAGCATACAGCTGCCTCACGGATGGGCCGCTGGCTGATGCTGGATGTCACCTCGCCGGAGGTCTTGGCAGATGTGAAGGCACTGGTGAATCTCCGGGCAAAAAAGGTCTCCAATCAAACCTGAGGGAAGACTGGGGAGCGGTGTCGCTAGGAATCAGAAACGGATGGATTGCCACCAGGTGCCGGAGCTGGTTCACATCCTGTTTTACGGCGGGCTTGTCCTGCTCCTGGCGGCTTGGGCGGCCGCCTCAGTGGGAGGCGAAGTTGCAACCGCTGTTCCATGCGCGTCTTGAGGGCTCTTGGGTATGCGGATGATTTTTGCTTTTACCCGGTACCCATGCTGCGGGAAGTCCCTATGTCTGGGTAGTCGGATTCCCATGCACCTGCCGGGATTTTGTCCCAACTGCGGTGAAAGACTGTAATGCGGATACAGCAATGATAGCGGTCAGAAAGAGAGGATGCGATGAAACAAGAGAAAGGGTCCCTCCACCGGGCGATGACTACATTCCGAATCGCCTATTTCGGCGGAATCGTCTGTATGGTTCTGGCCATGCTGTTTGGGCGGCTTGCGCCGCCAGTCCTGTATATGTTGGGTGGGGCGGGGATTCTTGGAATGATTGGCGGCCTGATCTATGGCTCCCAGGCCATCCGCTGTCCCCACTGCGGAGGCGGGCTGACCGTTGGCCGTCTGCCGGGAGTGCCCCGGTATTGCCCGTACTGCGGGGAAGCGCTCAAGGAGGAGTAATGCCCATGTCTTTTGTCCATTTGCATGTCCATACAGAATATAGCCTCTTGGACGGAGCCTGCCGCATCCGGGATTTGCCGAAGATCGTCAAGGAGATGGGGCAGACCGCCTGCGCGGTCACAGACCACGGTGTGATGTACGGCGCGATTGATTTCTACCGCGCCTGCCAGGCAGAGGGAATCAAACCCATCATCGGCTGCGAGGTGTACGTGACGCCCCAGGGCCGTTCCCGGTTTGATAAAATCCATGAGTTTGACGCGGAGAGCCGCCATCTGGTGCTGCTGTGCGAAAATGAGGAGGGGTACCGGAATCTCTCTTACCTGGTCTCAGCGGGATGGACGGAGGGGTTCTATATCCGCCCCCGGATTGATTTGGAGCTGCTGCGAGAACACAGCGCAGGGCTGATCGCCCTCTCTGCGTGCCTCGCAGGGGAGATTCCACGGCGGCTGCGGAACGGAGAATATGAAAACGCCAAGCAGTATGCGCTGGAACTGGCCGAGATCTTTGGGCCAGAGCGGTTCTACCTGGAGCTCCAGGACCATGGCATCCAGGATCAGCAGGCAGTCAACCAAGGAGTGCTGCGCATTCACCAGGAGACGGGGCTGCCCATGGTATGCACGAACGACGCACACTATCTCCGCAAGGAGGACGCGGAGGCCCACGATGTGCTGCTGTGCATCCAGACCGGCAAGACGCTGGACGATGAGAACCGGATGCGCTATGAGCCTCGGAACTTCTACCTGCGCAGCGAGGCGGAGATGGCCGCCCTTTTCCATGTCTATGAGGGCGCGCTGGAAAATACCCAGAAGATCGCGGATATGTGCCATCTGGAATTTACCTTCGGAAAGTATCACCTGCCGGAGTTCCAGCTGCCTCCGGGCTATGACAGCTTTTCCTACCTGAAAAAGCTTTGCGACGAAGGGTATCAGGCCCGCTACGGTGGGAACGATCAGTATCGGGGCCAGCTTCACTATGAGCAGGAGATGATTGAGAAGATGGGCTTTACAGACTACTTTCTCATCGTCTCGGATTTTGTCCGTTACGCCAAGAGCGTGGACATCCCCGTAGGGCCCGGGCGGGGCAGTGCGGCGGGGTCCATGGTCAGCTACTGTTTGGGGATCACGGACATTGACCCCATGAAGTACAGCCTCTATTTCGAGCGTTTTTTGAACCCGGAGCGGGTCAGCATGCCGGATATTGACATGGACTTCGGAGATACCCGGCGGGACGAGGTCTTTGAGTATGTCCGCAGAAAGTACGGCGACGACCATGTGGCCCATATCGTGACCTTTGGCACCATGGCGGCGCGGGGTGTGATCCGGGACGTGGGCCGGGTGATGAACATCCCCTATGCGGATGTGGATGTGATCGCCAAGCAGGTACCCGCCGGCCCCGGTGCCCTCCATATCACCTTGGATGACGCACTGCGGCTCTCCAAGCCCCTCAGCGACGCCTATGACACCGATCCTCAGGTCCGGCGGCTCATCGACACTGCCAAGGCTTTGGAGGGGATGCCCCGCCACGCCTCCACCCACGCTGCCGGTGTGGTCATCACCAAGAATCCGGTGGTAGAGTATGTGCCCCTCTCAAAAAACGATGATACGGTGGTTTGCCAGTATGTCATGACAACGCTGGAGGAGCTGGGGCTTCTCAAAATGGACTTTCTGGGCTTAAGAAACCTGACGGTGCTGGACGATGCCGTGAAGATGGTACAGGAGCGGCAGCCGGACTTCTCTCTGAAGGATATCCCGGAGGACGACCGGGATACCTTTGAGATGATCTCGGCCGGCAAGACCTCTGGCGTGTTCCAGATGGAGTCTACCGGTATGACAGGTGTGTGTGTGGGTCTTAAGCCCCAAAATATTGAGGATATCACCGCAATCATCGCCCTTTACCGACCGGGTCCTATGGACTCGATCCCCCGCTTTATCGCCTGTAAGCACAATTCCTCACTGATCAGATACCGCCATCCGTCTCTGGAGCCAATTCTCTCCGTCACCTATGGCTGCATCGTTTACCAGGAGCAGGTGATTCAAATCTTCCAGCAGCTGGGCGGCTACTCTCTGGGGCAGGCAGATATGGTGCGGCGGGCCATCTCCAAGAAAAAGGCCGCCCAAATCCAGCGGGAGAAGGATGCCTTCATCCACGGAGATCGGGAGCGAAAGATCGCCGGGTGCGTGGCCAATGGAATTCCGGAGGCCACGGCGGAAGCCATTTATCAGGAGATCTACGATTTTGCCAATTACGCCTTCAACAAGGCCCACGCAGTGGCCTATGCGGTGGTAGCCTACCAGACGGCGTATTTTAAGTGTCACTTTACCAAGGAGTATATGGCGGCGCTGCTGACCAGCGTCTTGGATAACTCCGACAAGGTGGCGGGCTATATCAATGAGTGCAAGGAGTGCGGTATTGATCTGCTGCCGCCGGACATCAACCGCTCCGCCGACCGCTTTACTGTGGAAGAAGGCGGCATCCGCTTTGGCCTGGTGGCGATTAAGAATATCGGCCGAGGCTTTATCCAGGCCGTGATGCGCCAGCGGGAAGAGCGCCCCTTCGCCTCTTTGAATGACTTCTGCCAGCGGATGCAGGGCAGCGACATGAACAAGCGGGCGGTGGAGAACCTGATCCGCTCCGGAGCCTTTGACTCTCTGGGAGGCCGCCGGTCCCAGCTGATCCAGGTATATGAGAAGGTCATGGATTCCGTCGCGGCAGTGCGGCGAGACAATGTAGAGGGACAGATGGACTTCTTTTCCATGGCTGCTGGCACCCAAAGCAGCGCAGAAAAGGAGACACCGCTGCCGGATATTCCGGAGTTCTCCGTCCAGGAGCTGATGCTGATGGAAAAGGCCACTACGGGACTCTATCTCTCCGGCCATCCCATGGATCAGTATCGGGACGCAGTGCACAAGCTGGGAGCACCCACCATCGGCTCCATCCTGGAAGATTTTTCCCAGGAGGGAGGCCCCACCCGCTTTGCCGATGGTCAGAGGATCACCATCTGCGGCGTGGTGTCTTCCAGCAAGACCAAGACCACGAAAAATAACTCCCTCATGGCCTACGTCATGGTAGAGGACGATACCGCAGCTATCGAACTGCTGTGCTTTTCCAAGGTACTGGACACCTGCGGCGCGTATCTGAAGGAGAATCAGGCGGTGGTGGTGAGGGGAAAACTCTCCGTCCGGGACGAGAAGTCCCCGCAGATCATGTGCGACTCCGCGTATCTCCTCTCCACTGTCAGCGGCAGCATCCCGCCTATTCAGGAGGCCGGTGAGAAGCTGGTGCAGGGTGAGACGCTGTTTCTGAAATTTCCCAGCCTGGACCATCCTTCCATGCGGCATATGAAGCTGGTGTTTTCCATGTTTCCTGGTACCTCCCAGGTCAAAATGGTGATGGCGGACACCCGTAAGGTCTTTGCCACGCAGGTCCTGTTGCACCGGGCGCTGATTCAGGAGGCCCGTGAGACTTTGGGAGAGGAAAATGTGGTGGTAAAATAACAGAAAAGCTCGTGTCCTATTGGACACGGGCTTTTTCGTTATGTTTTCCAGTGAAGAAGTGCGCCCATCCCTGCGGCACCCAAGGTCAGGCAGACGGCCTGGAGCCTGAAAACCGGGTCCCTCACTGCCGGGAATGGGGTTGATCTGGACCCAGAGCACCAAGAGCAACGCCGCCACTGCGGTGAAAAGAGCCATACCTGCCAGCGGCGCAGCAGCCAGCGGACCAGGGCTCCCGCCAGAAATGGGAAGAGAAAAACACAGTCCAGATTCCACAGAATTTGGTGAATCGAAGTCACTCCTCGTCCTGAAGCAGCATGCTCAGCAGCGTGCTGTACAGTCGCTCCGGGGTCTTTTGAAACCGAGTAGCCACCGCTTTGGCCATATCTTCCCGTGGGACCATGAGCTGTAATCCTAGAAGCTCGCCCATATCGTCCTGCAAATTCAGCTTTACGGTAAAGGTCCCATTGGAGCGTTTTTCATAGGCTGCCTTTACCTGGTTTTTCCGGCGCAGCTTCCGGTTCCAGGCCTCCAAATTTTTGTCGCAGCGCAGCCGCACGGAATAGGCCAGACTGCTCTCGCAGATTTTGCTGTTGCGCAGTCCCTTTTCCGTAATGGCGTACAGCCCTTCCTCCGAGAGGGTCAGATGCCCGGTATCTACCAGGTCCCGCAGGCACTCAGAGAAATCAAAATAGTCGATGGCGTCGTCACACAGCGTCAGGTCCAGTATGGTGTCAAAGGGCACCGGCTCAATGACGCGGGCAGCGATATAGAGGATGAGCACCTTTAAGTCCAGCTCGTCCTGCACAAAGCCCTTTCCGGGCATAGCCGTCACCTCCGTCTCTTCGTTCTGACCCCAGTATACCGCATCCAGAGGTGGTTTGTACAGGAAAAAATCCGAGCTGGCGCCCTCCTTGTGGGATAGTTTTCAAAAACGGAAAGTATACTTGACATTTTGAGGCTGTTATGCTATCTTTAACTTATAAAATGGAAAGTAAACTTTCCGTAAATCCGATGGGGAATGTGGTGAAATGAACAGGAGCGTGAGCGGATGAAGAACCGGTTGGAAGAGCTGCGAAAGGCTCGGGGGATCAAACAGGAGGAACTGGCGGAGGCGTTGGAGGTCTCCCGTCAGACGATTGGCTCCCTGGAGAACGGGCGGTACAATCCCTCTATTCTGCTGGCGTTCAAGCTGGCCAGATTCTTTGGAATGACGATTGAGGAAATTTTTATCTACGAGGAGGATGCGACATGAGAAGGAACAAGGGGCTGTTTACAGGCATGATGCTTTTCGGAGCGGGCCTTGCGGTGCTGAGTCTGCTGCTGGGGGACCGGGTGGAGAACGCCGTGGGCGGCATGCTGATGGGAGTGGGTTCCGGTTTATTTGCCATGGGCCTTGCCAACCTTCTGCGGCTCCACCGAGCGGAGAAAAATCCACGCCAGATGAAACAAGAGGAGATTGAGGCAAATGACGAGCGGAATGTGGCGATCCGCCGCAGGGCTCAGGCTGTCGCCGGAGAGGTTCTACAGTGGAGTGTGATGGCAGCGGCGTGGATTTCCATCGGCTTTGGCGCTCCGCTGTGGGTGACGCTGACAGCTGTGGGCGTGTTTATCGCCAAAAGCGTGCTGGAGCTGTGCCTGATGGTGCGCTATCAGCGGGAGATGTGAGGCTGTCAAAGTGAAAGACTGCATAGCGGAAGCTATGCAGTCTTTTCAAAGGTCGTCGGCCCGCCAATGCTCTTGGTATGTCTCGCCCCAATTCCGCATGGCGTCCAAAATGGGAGCGAGACTGCGCCCTAGATGGGTCAGACTGTATTCCACACGGGGCGGGACCTCCGGGTAAACTTCCCGGTGAACAAGCCCCTTGGACTCCATGTCCCGGAGCTGGGCGGTCAGCACTTTTTGCGATACGCTCCCAATCGACCGTTTCAGTTCCCCGAACCGCTTTGTTCCCGGCAACAGGTCCCGAAGAATCAGAACCTTCCATTTATCTCCGATCAGGGCCAGCGTTGTCTCCACCGGGCACGCCGGCAGCTCTTGTAGCGACTGCATCTCAATCCTCCAATAGTTTCTATTTGGTAACTACAGCACAAAAAAGTGCTTACTTTACAAAAGACCCTTACGGCACTATGATAATCCTGCAAAGGGAAATTTGCAACCCCATCACGCAAGATTTTAGCAGGAGGAACAAGAGCATGCAGGAAGTCATTCAATTTTTACAGGAAAATCCCGTTCAATATCTGGCGACGGTAGGCCGGGACGGGAGGGCAAAATGCCGACCGTTCATGTTCAGCGGAGAATTGGATGGAAAGCTGTGGTTTTGTACGAACCATACCAAGGAAGTCTATCAGGACATGCAAAGGAACCCCTATATTGAGATCACAACTTCCAGCCCGGAGTATGCGTGGCTTCGGCTGAGTGGAGAGGCGACGTTTGAAAACAATATGGCGGCAAAGGAGATGTGTATGCGCAACCCGATTGTCAAGGGACAGTATGGAGGAGCGGACAACCCCATTTTCGAGGTGTTTTATCTCAAAAACGCGCATGCGGTTCTGGCTGACTTTTCAGGTAATCCGCCAAAGGAGTATACGCTCTAAAGCATCCGGTCACGGCACATAGGCGACAAACAACCGCCGGGGAATCCCCCGGCGGTTGTTGTTGGATGCTGGGAATTTGAAACGCCGGCAGCCTGTTTTATTTTCCGCAGGCGCAGCAGCACTTGGCGGTCTCGTAGTCCTCCGGCATCTGCACGGTGTTGGGCGGGAAGAACTCGCCCACAGGGAACGAGATGTTCCGGAAAATGCAGCAGGGGTCCTCGTTGCTGTTGCCGCAGGAGCACTCCTTCTCCGGCATGCAGTAGTCGTACACCGGCACCAGAAGCTGGGTATCCCGCTCCAGACGCACGATGGAGAACTGCCCCAGGGTCACATAGATGTGGCGGCTGTCATCTCCGCTGGAGAGCTCCCCGTCAAAGCAGCAGTTGACGAAGGAGGGGACTTCGCACAGGTCACAGTCACAGTCACGCTTGCCGCAGCAGTCCATCAGCCGGGCGTCCAGCACGATGGGGTCTACGGCTTCCACCACGGCAATGGGAACATTGGTTCGCTTGGCCAGCTGAATATCCGGCTCTCCGGTGCGCAGCTCCGAAGAGAAAATTTTGGCATTCCCTTCGCTTCCGAAGAGAATCACGCGCTTGTCAAACACGCACAGGCCCTCCACGGTGACAGGGGCAGGACAGCTGAGATAGGCCTGTAGAGTTACAGCGTAGAAAAAGCGCATATCCACGGTGTAGAAGCCCCGGTTGAAGCTGACGGGCTCCACATCCACGTACACATACAGCAGCTTAGCGCTGCCGCCCTTGACAGACAGGGCGCGATTGATTACATCCACATACTGCAGCTTCGGATAGAACCGAAGATCTTCGATGCAGTCCTTATCTCGGCAGGAATCAAAAATTTTCCTGGTATGGATGCAAACCGCCTCACGGATGCCGCTGCAGTCCGACACGGGACCGGGCATAACTTTCTCGGGCATTGCAATACCTCCTAATAAGTAGCTGAATGAAAGACTTGGGTCTTTCAATCCATTGTATGCGCCCGGAAAGGGTTGGTGCGAAAAGACCGCCTCTTAGGAGTCGGTCTTGCGGCGTCCGAATAGTAAGTAGAGATAGGGAGTGAAGATGTAAGGCAGCACCACTGGCACGGAGACCTCGTCAAAGACCCGTGTCAGGATCTGCGTGGCCCACCTCATAGCATCCGTGGTGGCATAGAGGCGGTACACCCACATGGAGTAGCCTCCCATGGCGTGACTAAGCTGCTCCCAGGCCAGCAGGAGCCCTGCCCACACCACCATGACAGTGGCGGAGAGGAAGATCTCCTTCCGGCTCAGTCCCCGGACAAACTTCCATCCAGCGGTCCAGAAGAGGAGGAAAGCAATCACTGCCATAATCTCACTCATATACCCGGTGCTGAGCTCATAGGCGCCAGTGGCGGGATTAGGCCCCTGGGCGATCTGAATCCGCCCCCAGACAAATCCGATCAGATAGGTTAGGCACCGGCACACTAGGCCGGTGAGCGCCAGCACCAGCGGCACCCGCAGAATCGGCTTTCGCACAAGCTCCATTTCTGACCTCCTTTTTTCAGAGAGTATCATAAAATCAGCCTGGAAATCCATACAAAATAGTTACAAATTGGGGCCGCTGGCTTCCTGCTCCCGGAGAAAATCCGCAATCTCCGCCTCCAGGCCCGTGTCGTCCTCCGCCGTCAGTGTGCCGTTGTCAATTTTTATCCGCAGTGCGGTTTGAAGCCGGGCCTGGGACAGCAGGCGGATCGCCTGCCGCAGGGCGCTGTCCAGAGTTTCATAGGCCTGCCGGTAATCTGCTTCTTGCGTCATGTTGATCACCTCACGCATATTTTAACCTGATTCAGGTTAACCTGTCAAGGGTTAAAAAGGGAAGAGGTAGGATAGGCCTGAGGTGATGCCAATGTATCCACGGATTCGGGACCTGCGGGAAGACAGCGACAGAAATCAGACCGAGCTTGCCGGACTCTTGGGCATGTCTCAGACCGGCTATTCCAAATATGAGACAGGGGAAAATGAGATTCCGGTGTCCGTTCTCATAAAGCTGGCGGACCTGTACCAGACCAGCACGGACTATCTGCTGGGCCGCACTGACCAGAAGACACCCTATCCACCCCGTAAGTAGCTCTCCTGGCGAGGGGGCCGGGATGGACTATAAAAAAAGCGCCCATTTCGGGCGCTTTTTCTATCAGCTTACAGGCTGTTGGCCTGGTCCACCACCTTGCGGATGGCTTCGGCGGCGTCGGTGGGCAGCATATTGAAGCCTCCCTCGGCATCCTTCAGGCCCTCCACGTAGTTCAGCCGGTCCTGCATCCGGGCCTTCAGCTGCTCCACATAGGCGTGATCGCTGAGGTCGGGCACAAAGCCCTCCCACTCCAGAATCTCAATGTCGGAGAAGGGGCCCCAGGGCTTGAACTGTGCCTTGCCCTCCACCACGGCCTCCAGAATGCCAAGAGTGTCCTCCTTTTGGACCTTCTTGCCCATGAAGTCGCCGGTGTTGATGATATAGCAGGCCACATTCTTCTCCGCCACCAGCTTCTTGAACTTCTCATAATCGTTGGCCAGGGGATAGGTGCGGAAGGGATTCGCGTAGGGTTCCACCACCAGGGCGTTGGGGTCTACGCCCTCCTTCAGTCGCTCAGCACTGGAACGCTTGGTGGCTAGGGTGGCACCCATGACGGAGGCCAGGGATGCGCCCTTGAGCCGCACGATGGGGGGGATGGTGGGGTCCTTCATGATCCAGAAGATAGCGTTCACCGGGGAGTCGATCTTATCCACCCGGTTGGGAGACCACAGCTTGGACTTGATAGCCCGGCCGTTTCCATTGCGGATATCCTCAGTGACACAGACGATCTTGCCGTCCTCGTCCAGTGTGGCGGAGCAGTTCTGCACGGTCAGCAGATACTTGTTGTCCGGCGCGTCCACGGGATAGTCTGAGGTCTTGTCAAAATAGGTGGGTTCCAGAGCGATGGAGGCACAGGTGTCGGAGTTGATGATGAAGGCATCGTCGTGGAGCACTTTGATGGCGGGATACTTGCCGCCGTGCTTGGCGTGGGTCAGGGTGGATTTGCCGGAGCCAGAGAGGCCGAACACGGCGGCCACATACTTACTGCCGTCAGCCAGGGTATACTCCTTCTGACCGCCGTGGCAGGCGGCGTAGCCGTTGCGGTTGGCAATGGCCCAGGCCAGAGTTAGCGTACCCTTCTTGTGCTCGCCAAAGTAGCGCATGCCCAAGATGGCGGCGCAGTTGGTGTCCGTGTTGAAATAACAAAGGCACTTGGGATCGCACACGTTCTCCTGACCCGGCGCGCCAGTCCACTGGGGATCAGAGAAAATGTAGATGTCAGCCTCGTGGCCGGAGCCCACGCTCTTGGAGCGCTTGTACATCTTCACACACTCGTCGGACTGGTACTGGAAGTTCAGCATCCAGTTATAGAGCAGGTTCTCCTCGCCCTCGGGGATCAACAGATGGGCCTTGACCATGAATTCCTCGTCCAGGCCGATAAAGACCTCGGCGTGGTACATGGTTTTCCAGCGGGTGTCATAAACCGCGTCCATGAGAATTTTATCTAGAGCGGCGGTGTCTACGCCGGGCTTGCCGGTGATCCGGCGAGCGGGGGCGTAGCGGCCGGTGATGGAACCATCGTTAAAGAGCAGAACCTTGGCGTCCGGTTCCAGGCCAAATTCCTCGCCGCGATAGACGGGCATATCAGTAACCACGGTGCCGGGGGAGTTTTTCGCCAGATCATAGGCCTCCCGCAGGGAGTTGACCTTGATCACATTGTTGCCGTAAAAGGGAGCCTCGATGATGGAACGGGTCTTGGAGAACCCGACCTTACCAGGGCCGATTTCAGATCTGGGGAAATAGGCTTTCGTAGACATATCATACCTCCATAGTATTTTGTAATGTTCACCACGCTATTTTACAGGAACCTTTCAAAAAAGGCAAGCGGATTACAGCGCCAACTCCGCCAAAATCGCAGAGAGCTCCGCGAAGTTTTCAAGTGTCAGCCGCTCGCCGCGGATATCCGCCGGCAATCCGCAGCGGCGGATTGCCTCCTGGATGCACTCTTTGGAAAAGTCTGGAAGAGCGGCAGAGAGAGAATTAGCCAGGGTCTTGCGCCGTAGCAAAAAGGCTCCCCGCACACAGCGGAAGAAAAATGCCTCATCATTCACGGCAACCGCCGGCCTGGGCCGCCGGACACACCGCAGCACGGCGGATGTCACCTTGGGCGCTGGAAGAAATTTTTCCCTGGGGACCTGGAAGAGCAGCTCCGCCTCCATATAGTATTGCAAAAAGAGCGAAAAAGAACCGCTGTCCCTGGAACCAGGTGGGGAAGCCAGTCGTTGGGCCACCTCCCGCTGGATGAGCACGGTGAACGATGCAAAGCAGGGCGCCTCAATAAGTCGGGTCAGCACCGGCGTTGTGATGTTGTAGGGGAGATTGGCGCAGACGAGGGGAGTAAGGTTCTGAAATTTTTCCTCCGCCAGGGCAGTCAGGTCCAGTTTCATCACGTCTCCCGGCACAATCTCCACATTGGGATAGGGAGACATGGTCTCTGAGAGTACCGGTAGCAGCGAGAGATCCAACTCCACCGCCGCCACTTTCCCAGCACGCTGGGCAAGCTCCGCCGTCAAAGGGCCGATGCCAGGGCCGATTTCCAGCACGCCGCAGGTCTCATCCGCTCCAGAGGCCGCTGCAATATCCGCAGGTATCTGGGGATCAATCAAAAAGTTCTGCCCCATGGATTTGGAGAAGTGGAAGCCGTGCCGGCCCAGCAGCTCCCGAATGGTTTTCTCGTCACATAAATTCACATGAAACCCCGCCTTTCCACAGCAGTATACCAGAACTTTTCCCCGCTGCCAACCCTATGTGGAAATCCATGCTTGCCAACCATCCGGAAATCCGGTACACTGAAGCCTAAGAATTGAGAGGATGAGGTGCAGCCATGCTGAGGACGATTTTTTTTGACCTGGACGATACGATCCTGGATTTTCATCAGGCAGAGAAACAGGCCCTGGCGGAGACTCTCCGCAGCTTTCAAATGGAACCTACGCCCGCCATTCTGGACCGATACCACGTTCTGAACCGCCAGCAGTGGGAGTTGTTGGAGGAGGGGAAGCTCACTCGCTCCCAGGTGCTGATCCGCCGGTTCGATCTGCTGTTTTCAGAATTGGGTATCGCTTGCTCCAGTCAGGAGGTCTGCAAGGTCTACGAGCGATTCCTCTCTCAGGGACATTTTTTTATACCCGGCGCTCGGGAGCTGCTGGAGAACATCTCTTCAAGATACGATTTGTATCTTGCCAGTAACGGTGCCGCGTCGGTCCAGGCCGGCCGGCTGAAAAGTGCCGGTATTGAAAAATATTTCAAGGACATCTTCATCTCAGAGAAGATGGGAGCTGACAAACCGAGCACTGCCTTTTTTCAGGCGTGCTTTGCTGCAATCCCGGGCTTTGACGCTGCGGACGCGCTGATGGTGGGGGACAGCCTCACCTCTGATATTCGGGGAGCCCGAGACGCAGGACTGCGTTCCTGCTGGTTCAATCCTCACGGAGCAACACCTCGTCCAAACATCAAACCAGACTATACTGTGCGTACTCTGGAGGAGCTTCCCGCCTTACTGCAGCGACTGTAAAAGCCTTGCCCACAGCCACGGGTGAAGAAAAAACACAACACCCCCGCCTACAGGCGGGGGGGTGTTGAAGTCTTATTTGCTCTGCGCGCTGCGCAGGTCATTGGATTTCTTGCTGCCAAAGGTCTTGACGCAGAAGAGGATCAACAGTGCTACAGCCACCACAATGCCCACGGGATAGGCGATGGAGGTGGACAAGTTCAGGCACTCGGGAGCCTGGAAGAAATAGGTCACAGAGACTGCGGTCATGAACGTGGCAGGCAGCGCGGCCATCAGGCAGGCAATCGGCGGGAAACCGAAGCGGTACAGGAACACGCCGCCGGTCCAAAGCACGATCATAGCGAGGGTCTGATTGGACCAGGAGAAGTAACGCCAAAGAACCTCCCAAGGAAGAGCCACCACAATGATCGCGCCCACCGCCAGCAGAGGCACCGCCAGCATAGCGCGCTTCTTTGTGTCGGACTGATCAATGTGGAACCAGTCGGCAATCGTCAGACGGGCCGAACGGAATGCCGTGTCGCCAGAGGTGATGGGGCAGGCAATCACGCCGATCATAGCCAGAACACCGCCGACAGGCCCAAGCAGAGTGGTGCAGATGTCATAGACAACACCGCCCTGGCCCTGGGCGGAGATGGCGCCGCTCAGACCGGCCATGCCATCCAGGAGGGAACCGCCATGGGTGTAGAAGGTCACACCAGCAGCAGCCCAGATCAGAGCGATAATGCCCTCGGCCACCATGGCCCCATAGAATACAGTGCGGCCCTCTTTTTCGCTGGTGATGCAACGGGCCATCATGGGAGACTGGGTGGCATGGAAGCCAGAAACGGCACCGCAGGCCACTGTGACGAACATCATGGCCCACTTCGGCGTGCCAGCGGGATGCACAGCGGAAAGACTGGCCGCACCGAGCTCGGGCATGTCCGCGCCGCTGGTGATCAGCGTTGCGCCGCCAACGCCGATGGCCATGATGATCAGGCAGATACCAAAGATGGGATAGAGCTTGCCAACGATCTTGTCAATGGGCAGGAAGGTCGCCGCAAGATAGTACAGAAGCACAACCGCCAGCCAGAAGGTGCCGTTAAGCGCATCGGGGGTCAGCCGTGCCAGTAGGTCGGCAGGGCCTTTGGCAAAGTTCACGCCCACCATCACCAGCAGGACCACAGAGAATACCCGCATAATGAAGGTGATGACCTTGCCCATGTAGAGTCCAACAATCTCGGAGATAGACTTGCCGTCGTTTCTCTCAGACATCATGCCGGAGAGGAAGTCGTGGACGCCGCCGCCCAGGATGGTGCCAAACACAATCCAGAGGTACACCACAGGTCCCCAGCACGCGCCGGCAATCGCGCCGTAGATGGGTCCCAGACCTGCGATGTTCAATAACTGCACCAGGAAAATACGCCAGGTTTTCATGGGGACATAGTCTACACCGTCCGGGTGTGCGACAGCCGGTGTCTGCCGGTCATCAATGTGGAACACTTTTTCCACGAGCTTGCCGTATACCAGGAAGCCCACAATCAAAAGTGCCAGGCAGACGAAGAATGTAATCACGTCAATTCCTCCTTTTATTTTAGGCCCGGATCTACCGGAACCTGTTTTGAGCGAGACCCTACACACATACATCCCGCTCATTTCGGTGCCAATTGTAATCGTTTTCCCATGAAATGTCTAGCATAAATAACAACGAAAAGCGCGGAGCATACCAAAGTTTTTTTGCTCTTTTGACGGTTTTCTTCGAAAAAACTTACAAGAAAAGGCAGCTTAGGCGGAAAAAATGCGAATTTGCAGGAAAAAAGGTATGATCTTGCAAAAAAAATTGACCGCAAAAACGTGACTTTGATATAGAAAAGGATGCCCCGGCACGCTGTGCCGGGGCATCCTTTTGCATTTTAAAAATTATTCCAGGATATAGACGGTACAGCTCCGCCTGCCAAACTCAATACACTCCCGATAGGTGCCATAATAAAGATCAATCACATTACCCCGCACACCGGTATCCTCAGCAACGGCCATTCCATAAACGATGCCGTCGTTGGTAACAATAAACATCCGTGTACCCAGGGGAATCACATTTTTGTCCACTGCCACGGTACCAACCTGAACAAATGTGCCTGTAGCAGTGGTATAATCCGCGCCGCCGTGTCCGGCGGTGTATGCGGTGGCTGTCATCGTCTTGGCACCGGAAAAGTTCAGGGTACTGCCGTCCGCAAAGCGCAGGGTGCCGCTGCCATCGGCATTTTTCTTGATATCAACAGGCTTGCCGAGATCGGAACCCATTTCAGGCTGCGGCTTGGCAGTGCCGTACTCAATAATCTGATCCACTGCGGTGCTGTCCAGTTCCTCTACAAACTGGCGGCTGATCTGCTGACCGTTGGACCACACCACTTCATAAATAGAGGTACGGACGCCGTCCGCGCCCTCCTGCACAACGTTCTCGGTGCCTTCCAGCAAATCGGGGTTGGCCACACGGACCGTCTCAAAGGACGCCGGCTCACTGACTTGGTCATAATAGGTGACGTCCTCGCTGACAGAGAGAACAATCTCCTCTCCAGACAGGTCCACCGCTACCATCTCCAGAGGAGAGAGGGTGATCCCCATTCGGTCGAGCAGTTGGGAAATGGTCTCTGTTTTGCACCGGGTGGAGAGAGTCTCGCCATCCCGCTCAATCAGGACCTGCTGCCCGGAGCTGAGCGTGACATCGTAGCCCGAACGTCCAGAGGAGGTGTAGACCATGCGGCTGCCCAAATCAGGAGCCTCCTGGGAACCATCCAGAACAATGGCGGCGTCCTCTACACCGGTAAGAATATACAAAGCATTGGACCAGGTGGTAGCGCCTAAACTGGCGACCAGCACGACAGCAAAGGAAAAGAGTGTAATCAGACGTTCATGCGTCGTTTTTTGTAAATGATGTTTCAAAACCATACCTCCTTAGGTCTTCCCAATCGGGAAGGTCTTACGAGTGGAAACAAGTTGTTACTTTTGTTACCGATTGGAAAACTGGACCTAGTATACACCGCGCTCCCACTCTTGTCAAGTTTTTGCGGAGAAAAAAGGTACTCAGTCCCCACCTTAGACGAAAAACGACGGGAGAGGACCGGAAATGTGTGGGAGAAAAAAGCAAAAAAGTAACAAAAAAATAACGGGCCCGTAAGGAATTGCTCAGAAGCGCGGCGGTGACAGCTTTTTGGCGGCGGCGGACGTTTACCTCTGACCCTTAGGTATTCATAATCTATAAGAATCTATAAGAGTAGAGATTTTTAAGCTGCCGTCGTTGACAAATTCGTTACGGATGCGATTGTTTTTTCCTCAAAATTCCGCTACAATAAAAAAACATGCCTTTAAAATCAAAGATACGGCAGGACCTATGGGGACTGCCGTGACCACGAAGATTGTGAGGAATCAAATGAACCAAAGAGAGTTAAGTGAACTGCGCCGACGCTGGCGACCGGAAAAAAATGCTGTCAGCCGTATTTACGGGTGCTTTGTTAACAGCGGCGGCGAGTTGGTCTCCGATTTGGAGGAGCCTCTTGGAATGCTGCCTCAGGAAGAGGTCGAGCAATATCTGGGACTTTTGAAAAAGACCATGTCTGGTACACTGGGAAAAAACTTGATTGATATTGTGTTTTCCACCCAGCAGGTTATGGACAGTGAAGAGCACCGGCTGCTGATGAATCTTCGGGACTCTGAGCTGCAGGACGGAGAAATCCGAAGGAACTTTTACCAAAAGGTCATAGGGAGCCTGGACATGGATGGGCGCCCCTATGTTCTGTTGCTGGCGCACGATACCTATGATGTGCCGCATAAAGGCGGAGATGGGGAGTTTCAGCAGGATGCCTCGGACGAGGTGTTCTCCTATATTGTATGTGCGGTTTGTCCGGTAAAGCTGGGGAAAGTGGAGCTGAACTATTTTCCCGGGGATAACGAGTTCCACTGCACCGCGCGGCAGACCGTCATGGCGCCGGAGCTTGGCTTTGTATTTCCGGCCTTCGATGACAGGTCAGCTAATATTTACGACGCGCTGTTCTATTCACAAAAGAGCGGGGAACTGCATCAGGAATTTATTGACGCGGTGTTCCATATTGACCCACCTATGTCGGCCGCTGAGCAGAAGGAGGCGTTTCAGACAGCCTTGTCCGAGGCGCTGGAGGATACATACAGCTTTGGGGTTGCACAGGCCATTCACGAGCATCTCTCTGGTAAGCTGGAGCAGCATAAGGAGTGTAAAATTCCAGAACCGCTTACCATAAGCGTGGGAGAAATGAAAAATACTTTACGGGAATGTGGCGTTCCGGAAGAGCGGATCACCGCCTTTGAGCAGCGGTGCTCAGAGCAATTTGGCTCTGGTACGGTGTTATACCCGGAAAACATTTTGGATGCAGGGCGGTTCGAGATCAAAACAGCACAGGCGGCTGTCCGGATCAACCCAGAATACAGCCATCTGGCACAGGCGCGGATGATTGATGGAAAGAAGTACATTCTGATTCCTATTGAAGAAGGAATTGAGGTCAATGGTCTGGCGGTGACAGCGCCAGATCAGTAAGAAGTCAGATCAGACCAGCCGGAGGTGAAAGGCTTCGGGGCGGGATGTTATGAAGAGAAGGCAGAAAGAAGGCCCGCGGTGGAAAAACCACCGCGGGCCTTAGAAGCAAATCTCAGTTGTTGCCGGGACCGTAAACAGAGGGAATCTCCACGGCCTTGTTGAAGGAGTACTCGGGCGTGGGGAAAGCACCGCTGAGGGTTTCCTCGTGGAAGAGGTTGAGGCCCTTGATCATCTCGGCGCGGATGTTGGCGAAGTGCTTGACGAACTTGGGCTTGAAGTCGCCGTACATGCCCAGCAGGTCCTGCGTCACCAGCACCTGGCAATCCACATAAGGACCGGCGCCAATGCCCAGGATGGGCACATGCACTTCCTCCTGCATGGCCTTGGCCACCACGCTGGGAACGCACTCCACAACCATGGCGAACACGCCCGCGGCCTCCAGAGCCTTGGCGTCCTCAATCAGCTTCCGGGCAGACTCAGGCGTGCCGCCCTGCACCTTAAAGCCGCCGAAAGAGGTGGCGGTCTGCGGGGTCATACCGATGTGGCCCATCACATTGATGCCGGCGTCCACCATCGCGCGGATCGTGGGAGCCATGTTCGCGCCGCCCTCCAGCTTCACGCAGTCGCACAGGGTCTCCTTGGTGATCCGGTTGGCTGTCTCAATGGCCTGCTCCTTGCTGACGTTGTAGGAGCCAAACGGCATATCTCCGATGATGAAGGTGTCCGGAGCGCCCTTGACCACCGGGCGGATGTGGTGGATCATGTCGTCCACCGTCACAGGCACCGTCGTGTTGTAGCCCAGCATAATCATGCCCAGGGAGTCGCCCACCAGGATGATCTCGCAGTCACTCTCGTTGACAATGCTAGCGGTGGTGTAGTCGTAGGCCGTTACGAAGGAGAACTTGCGGCCCTCGTCCTTGTACTTCTGGAAATCCAAAACTGTCATCTTTTTCTTGTTGCCCATTGTAAAGCACCTCTTTCATCAATTTTTGAATCTCATCCTACAGAGCCAGCTGCGTGGTATGACCACTTTGATACTTTCTATCATACTCAATCCCTTCTCAAAAGTCAAGCCATCTTCCTTAATTTTCATGGGGCGCTCAGAAGACAGAGGATAGGCTGAGGTGAATTCATAAAATTGCAGATCAATGATACTCGTTGTATCAATTGATACGATTGCTTTCAGGATAGATAGCATCGCTACGGACGCTCCACATCCTCCAAAGCCTGAAGCATGTGGTAACGCATGGCCAGATTTGCGCCCTTGCCGTCTCGCATCTTTAAAAATCGGGCAATACTCAAGTGGCTTTTTCTGGCGTTCTCTTCCATCTGCCGGGACAGGCGCGGGTACTCGCCAATGGCTGCGCCAAAATAAACCCACTCATGAAGTGCGGGAAGGACCCGCCCCATGACGGCACTGTGAGTGGCCTGTGCCAAAGCGGAGTGAAATTCCCGGTCCAGTTCCATGAAAGAGTAGCCGTCTGGATTGCCCTTGTGGGCGGCGCTGATCATGTCTCCTTGGCGGCGGGCTAGCTCTTCCAGGCCTTCAAGCTCCTCGTCTGCAGCGTTTTTGGCAACCAGTTCCATAGCCTCTGACTCAATGATCAGACGGCACTGATACCAGTCGGATAGGAGCTGCTTTTTGTCCTCGGCATAGGCGAAGCCAAAGGGGTCCTCCACTTTTCCAGGGGTTTCGGAGACGAATGTGCCCACGCCGCGGCGAATCACCAGGACACCACCTGCCACTAAAATTTTAATGGCCTCCCGCAGAGAGGTACGGCTGACCCCCATCTCAATCGCAAGGCTGCGCTCGTCCGGCAAGCGGTCCCCAGGCTGAAAGCGGTGTTGGTCAAAGATCATACCACGCAGCTGCAGCGCGATTTGCTCAGAGAGTGGTTTGGCAGTGCTGTCGATCCCGTCAAGAGGGTTGTTCATGTCAATCGCTCCTTTGTCCTTTACATAATCATAACGGATTTATTATAAGGTATACAGGGGATTTCGTCAATCTCCTGCAACAAAAAACGGGTGCTTTCAGATACTTCGACTTTTTACAAATCCTGCTTGACATCCGCAGGGCGATTTTATATAATGATGGAAACAGGTCAGACCACGTAAAAGCCGTACGCAATTAGCACCTGACGGAAGAGACAGATATGATTTCCCCGGTGTCCGCACTGAGGAGGCTGTCTGTACAGGAAAATGCAATCGGAGACAAAATATTTTATAAAAGGAGAACGAGAGCATGAGTTTCAAAAGTGATATCGAAATCGCCCAGGAAACAACCCCGTTGAAAATCACAGAAGTGGCAAAGAACTGTGGGGTGGATGAGAAGTACATTGAGCAGTATGGCAATTACAAGGCCAAGATTGACTACCGGATGCTGAAGGACCTGAAGGATCAGCCAGACGGTAAGCTGATCCTGGTGACAGCGATTACCCCAACTCCCGCCGGCGAAGGTAAGACCACCACCTCTGTGGGCCTTGCGGACGGCCTGCGCAAGATCGGGAAAAAGGCTGTGGTTGCCCTGCGTGAGCCCTCTCTGGGGCCTGTGTTTGGTGTCAAGGGCGGTGCTGCCGGCGGCGGTTATGCTCAGGTGGTGCCCATGGAGGACATCAACCTGCACTTCACCGGCGACTTCCACGCCATTGGTGCTGCCAACAACCTGATGGCCGCCATGCTGGATAACCACATTCAGCAGGGCAACGCGCTGGGGATTGACGTGAAGCAGATCACCTGGAAGCGCGCTGTGGATATGAACGACCGTCAGCTGCGCCATATTGTGGACGGTCTGGGCGGCAAGGCTCAGGGCGTGCCCCGTGAGGATGGCTTCGAGATCACCGTGGCCTCCGAGATCATGGCGGTTTTGTGCCTGGCCAGTGACATCAACGACCTCAAGGCCCGTCTTGCCCGTATGATCGTGGCCTATACCTATGACGGCAAGCCTGTCACCGCTCATGACCTGAAGGCCGAGGGCGCAATGGCGGCTCTTCTGAAGGACGCCCTGAAGCCCAACCTGGTGCAGACTCTGGAGCATACCCCTGCCTTCATTCACGGCGGCCCCTTCGCCAACATTGCCCACGGCTGCAACTCCGTCACCGCCACCCGCATGGCGCTGAAGATGGGCGACTACGCCGTGACCGAGGCCGGCTTCGCCGCAGACCTGGGCGCTGAGAAGTTCATCGACATCAAGTGCCGGATGGCTGGCCTGCACCCCTCTGCAGTGGTGATCGTGGCCACGGTCCGCGCCCTGAAGTATCACGGCGGTGTTGCCAAGGCTGACCTGAACAACGAGAATTTGGAGGCTCTGGAGAAGGGCCTGCCCAACCTGCTGCAGCACGTGGACAACGTGAAGAACGTTTACGGCCTGCCCTGCGTGGTGGCCATTAATGCCTTCCCCACTGACACCAAAGCGGAACTGGACCTGGTGGAGAAGAAGTGCAACGAGCTGGGCGTGAATGTGGCCCTCAGCGAGGTCTGGGCCAAGGGCGGCGAGGGCGGCAAGGCCCTGGCCGAGGAGGTTGTGCGCCTGTGCGAGCAGCCCAACAACTTCCAGTTCGTCTATGACGCCGACGCCTCCATCGAGCAGAAACTGGACACCATCGTGAAGAAGGTCTACCACGGCGACGGCGTGGTGCTGACGGCCAACGCCAAGAAGCAGGCCCAGCAGCTCACGGATCTGGGCTTTGGCAACCTGCCCATCTGCATGGCCAAGACGCAGTATAGCTTCTCTGACGATGCTGCTCTGCTGGGCGCGCCCAAGGGCTTCACTGTCACGGTGCGTAATCTGAAGGTCTCTGCCGGCGCTGGCTTCATTGTAGCGCTCACTGGTGACATCATGACCATGCCCGGTCTTCCCAAGGTTCCCTCCGCTGAGAAGATCGATGTGGACGAGAACGGCAAGATCAGCGGTTTGTTCTAATTTTTGATGATGCTATCAGCTGGATTGCCCGAAGATTCTTCGGGCAATCCGTATCATATGGGAAAACTGCGCGGGAGCCCTGTGCGATGGGGACAAGGTTTTCCCGGGAAAGGTGGAACGATCAATGAGCGAGAAAATGATTGAAAAGAGTTGCGCAGATTTTGCGGCGGTTCTGGCCTCCAAGGCTCCGGTTCCCGGCGGCGGCGGGGCTGCCGCCCTAGTGGGCGCTCTGGGCACTGCCCTATGCTCCATGGTGGGCAATCTGACCGTAGGCCGCAAGAAGTATGCCCAGTATGAGGCAGACGTGAAGCGAATGCTGGAAAAGGGTGCTGCCGTACAGGAGCGCCTGCTGGATCTGGTGGACAAGGACGCGGAGGCATTTGAGCCGCTCTCCAAGGCATACTCCATTCCCAAGGACGATCCCAAACACGATGAGACGCTGGAGGCTGCCACAAAGTTCGCCTGTGAGGCGCCTGTTGAGATGATGAAGGCCTGCTGCGAGGCTATTGAGCTGCTGGAGGAGATGCTGGAAAAGGGCAGTGTGACACTGGTATCTGATGTGGGCTGCGGAGCCCTTTGCTGTGCCGCAGCGCTGGAGAGTGCCAGCATGAACATTTTTGTCAACACCAAGACGCTGCTGGACCGGGAGGCGGCTGCCAAGCTGGACGATCAGGCGGATGCGATGCTGAGGGAATATATGCCGCGGGCGCGGAAGGTGGCCGACGAGGTCAACCGCCGTCTGCGGGGCTGAGAAACGGGGGATCATCATGGCAAAACAGCTGTTGGGAAAGGAAGTCAATGAAAAGCTCAATGCCCGCATCATTGCGGAGTGCGAGGAGCTGAAGGCCCGGGGCGTGAACCCCACCCTGGCCATTGTACGCTGCGGCGAGCGGCCTGACGATCTGAGCTATGAAAAGGGCGCCACCAAGCGTGCGGAAGCCCTGGGCGTTGCGGTGGAGAAGTTCCTGCTGCCTGAGGATGTCAGCAAGGAGGAGCTGCTCCGCACCATCGACGCCATCAACGCCAATGACCAGATTCACGGTGTCCTGATGTTCCGTCCCCTGCCGAAGCATCTGAAGGCGGACCAGGATGAAATCTGCAACCGTCTGGACCCCCGCAAGGATGTGGACGGCATGACGAACGGCTCCAATGCCGGCGTGTTTATGGGCAAGGAGCTGGGCTTTGCGCCCTGCACCCCTGCTGCCTGTATGGAGATTCTAGACCACTATGGCATCGACTGCACTGGCAAGAAGGCCGTGGTACTGGGCCGGAGCCTCGTGGTGGGCAAGCCCGCGGCCATGATGTTGCTGGCTAAGAACGCTACCGTTACCGTCTGCCACACCAAGACCAGGGATGTGGCCGCCGTTGCCCGGGAGGCGGACATTCTGGTTTCCGCGGCAGGCGTATTGAAGAGCCTTACCAAGGACTATGTGTGCCCCGGCCAGGTGGTGATTGACGTCTCCATCAACTGGGACGAGGCCAAGGGCGGCATTGCCGGCGACGCTGTGTATGACGAGGTGGAGCCTATTGTCGAGGCCATCACCCCGGTGCCCGGCGGCGTGGGAGCAGTTACCACCTCCGTTCTGATCGGACACGTGGTGGAGGCTGCGAAGAGGGCGGCTCAGTGAGAGTCGTCAAGCTGTTCTTATCCGCGCTGTTAGCGGGCATATGCATTGGCCTGGGCGGAACGGTGTTCCTGTCTCTAGACAACAAGGTGCTGGGAGCCCTGTTTTTTACAGTGGGACTTTTTACTATCTGCACGATGGGAATGCACCTCTTTACCGGCAAGGTATGCTACGTGTTTGAAAAGGACGCCGCCTATGCGCTGGATCTCATTCCTATCTGGGTGGGGAATCTGGCCGGAACGGGTCTGCTGGCCCTGGCAGAGCGCAGCACCCGAATCGCCCCTGCGATTGTAGAAAAGGCGGCCGGGCTGTGCGAGACCAAGCTGGGAGACAGCTTAGGGAGCATCTTTCTTCTGGCTATTTTCTGCAACCTGCTGATTTACATAGCTGTGGAGGGCTTCAACAGGAATTCCCATGAGCTTGGAAAGTACCTGTCCCTCTTTTTTGGGGTGATGGTGTTTATTCTGTGCGGCTTTGAGCACTGTGTAGCCAATATGTATTATTTCTCCGTCGCGGGAATGTGGAGCGGAAAGACCCTGCTCTACCTGTTGGTCATGACGCTGGGCAATGCAGTCGGCGGCGTGGTATTCCCTGTCATCCGGAGAGTGATCACGACAGAGGCAAAATAAATAGGCGAGGGACAGTGCCGTTCGGTACTGTCCCTCCGTGGCAGAGTGGAGTATGGATAATGACTTACGAAGAAGCCCTGCGCTATTACGCGCAGATTGATATGATGGGCAGCCATTTGGGACTGGACCGCATGGCGGAGCTGCTGCGCCGGCTGGGAAATCCGGAGAAGCAGTTAAAATTTGTCCATGTGGCTGGAACCAATGGCAAAGGGTCCACTGCGGCCCTGCTGGACGCCTGCCTGCGTCAGGCAGGATACCGGGTGGGGCTGTATACCTCGCCTCACCTGGTCCGGTATAATGAGCGTTTTCAGGTGAATGGACAGCCGATCTCGGACACAGCCCTGGCGGAAGCCACAGAGCAGGTAAAAACTGCGGCAGACACCATGGAGGATGCACCGACCCAGTTTGAGCTGCTGACCTGTGTGGCATTCTGCTGCTTTTTGTCCGCTGGGTGCGACATTGTCGTGCTGGAGGTGGGACTGGGCGGCCGCCTGGATGCCACCAACAGCATTCCGGTGCCAGAAGCGGCGGTGATCACGCGCATTGGTCTGGAGCACACAGAGATTTTGGGGGACACCATTGAGAAAATCGCCGCAGAAAAGGGCGGGATTATCAAAGCCGGAGGTACGGTGGTGCTGGGAGATTCCTCAGAGGCCGTGGTAGGGGTGACACAGGAAATTTGTCAGGAGCGGGGAGCAGCACTGATCCCGGCGCGTTCCGCCGTGCCTCTTTCCAAATCTCTGGAGGGACAGAGATTCTCCTGGGGACCATATCCGGAAATTTGCCTGTCTCTTTTGGGAGAGCATCAGCTTCAAAATGCCGCCACAGCCCTGACAGTTCTGGAGGTCCTGCGTACAAAAGGCTGGCAGATTCCAGACGAGGCAATCCTGAAAGGGATGTGCACTGCCGTGTGGCCGGGGCGCTTTGAATGCGTCTCCAGGCACCCGATTATCATCATTGATGGAGGCCACAACCAGCAGTGCGCAGAGGCCATTGCGGCTTCTCTTCGGTCGTATTTCCCGGGAAAGAAATGCTCCTTTTTGATGGGCGTGTTGGCGGACAAGGATTTTCACGGAATCTTTGACGCAATTTTGCCGCTGGCGGCACGCATTGCTGCGGTGACTCCGGACAGCCACAGGGCACTTCCTGCACCGGAGCTGTGCCAGCGCCTGCGGGATGAATATGGCTATGCTGCGGCGGTGCCTTATGCGACAATGACAGATGCCCTGCGGGAGCTGCAGCGCAGCGCCGAAGGCGAGGATGTGATCTGTATCTGTGGGTCGCTCTATATGGTGGGTGAAGCACGCGAATTGTTTAAAATGACATAAAGATGTCTGATGCGCCTGTATATTTAAACAAAAACGGATGTTCAATTTTGTTGTATTTCACGATGACTACGGAAGGAATTCAGTTTTTAACGTCTTTTTTGCACAAATATCTATTGACAATGACAACAAGTCTGCTACAATGGGGATAGCATAATGGTATGACCACTAAGAGGAGATCATACAATGAATGAGACTTTATAGAATTCTTTGTGTGATCTGTGATTTTGGAGCGCCAAAAGGCAAGGTTTAAAAGGGAGGCTTTCATGAAATTTGATTTTTCTTATCTGGACATTGCGTTTAAAAATGGCAGTGTCATTACAGTCAATGATACCGATGAGATCGCAGAGGCTGTCGGTATCAAGGGAAACAAGATTGTGTTTGTCGGTTCCAACGCGGACATCGACCAGCTCATTGACGAGCACACGAAGGTCTATGATCTGGCAGGCCGCACATTGATGCCCGGCATCAATGATACCCACTATCACCCGATTCTCAATGGCATGATTGCACCGGAACTGGATTCTGCCATGGTAGATACCGGCTTGAGCGCCTGCAAAACCATTCCTGAGCTGTTGGACTTGATCCGCAGGATCGCGGCCACCAAAAAGCCTGGCCAGTGGATCTCCACCATGGGATATGAAGCCGGTCTGCTGGCTGAGCAGCGCCACCCCACCTTGGAGGAACTGGACGCGGCAGCTCCCAACAATCCGTTGCAGTGTTGCACCTGCAATGGCCACATTAGTACATATAACTCCAAAGCACTGGAATATCTGGGGGTTTATGGTCCCGAGGACGCCTCCAAGTATCCTGAGGGTGAGGTTGTAGTCGAGAACGGCAAGCTGACTGGTCTGGTGCGGGGACATACCCACTTCTGGCTGTGGGGTCAGGTGGAATACACCGAGGAGCAGCAGAGAAAGGCCGCTATGCGGTCCCACCAGCAACTGCTGGAAAATGGAATTACCTCCATTGGCGACATGGGCGAGTGCGATCGCCCTTCCTACCACATTATGCAGAAGATGTGCCGCAGCGGTGAGTTCAAGGTTCGCAGCTATATGGCGCTTCACAGCATTTTCGGCAAGCCCTACTCGAAGGAGGACAATGAGCACTGGATGAAGCTGGGCTTTATCACGGGGCTTGGCGACGAGCACTTCCGGGTTGGCCCCTGCAAGTTCATGATCGACGGCGGCTCCGGCGGCCCCTCCTGCTACACTCGGGAGCCCTATTCCCATGATCCGGAGCTGCCCAGCGAGCGGGGCTGGGAACGAGAAGAGACCTGGGATTATATCAAGCTGATTGACGACGCCGAGTGCCAGGCCACGGCCCACGCCATCGGCGACGGCGCGGTGGAGTTCATGGTGGAGGGCTATGAGAAGGCCTTCGCCGCCTGTGCGGATAAAGAGGCGTTCAAGGCCCGCCGCCACCGGATTGAGCACTGCACCTTGGTGGATCAGGATCTGATTGACCGGATGGCCAAGATGAATATCTGTCCCTCTGTCAACGCTGGGCTGCAGATCCGCAACGGTAAGAATCTGGCCCGGTTCTATGGTCCTGAGCGCAACAAGTATCTCGGTGCCCTGAAGAGCATGATGGAGGCCGGAATCAAGTGTTCTCTGCACTCCGACGCTCCCTCCGGCCCTGTGGGCTTTGAGATGATTGACGGCGCTGTGAATCGCTATGACATCCGGCAGGACTACCAGTGCGATATGACCCAGGCGGTCTCCCTCTTGGATGCCATTCGCTGCTGCACCTGGAACGCCGCCTATAGCTCCTATGAGGAGAATATCAAGGGCAGCATTGAAAATGGAAAGCTGGCAGATCTGATCGTGCTGGACCGGGATATTCTCAAGATTGACACCCACGAGCTGCACAATGTAAAAGTGGATATGACCATGATTGACGGCGTGGTGGAATACGAACGGTAACAAAGAAACAGGGGCGGCTAGCAACCGCCCCTTCCGTTTTTGATGCCGGTCCGCACCGGCAGACATGATGAAGGGAGAGGCCTGCATGAACTTTGATTTTTCTTACCTGGACGTGGCGTTTAAAAATGGCAGCGTCATTACGGTGAATGAGACCGATGAGGTGGCACAGGCTGTCGGTATTAAAGGAAACAAGATTGTTTTCGTCGGCTCCAATGCGGACATCGACCAGCTGCTTGACAGCCATACCAAGGTCTATGACCTGGCGGGGCGCTCACTGCTTCCCGGCTTCAACGACAGCCACTTTCACCCGATTCTCAATGGTATGCTGGGGCCGGACATGTCCTGCGGCATGATCGACACCACCAAGAAGAACTGCCCCTCTCTAGAGGCTATGCTGCAGATGATCCGTAAAACCGCCAGCACGCTTCAGCCCGGGCGCTGGATTTCCATGATGGGTTACGAGCCCACGCTGTTTCCAGAGGGACGCCATCCAACCATTGAGGAATTGGATGAGGCCGCTCCCAACCACCCTGTTCACTGTATGCATGGCGGCGGGCATATCTGCATGTATAACCATAAGGCCTTGGAATATCTGGGGGTTTACGGTCCGGAGGACGCGGCCAAATATCCCGCCGACGAGGTGGAGGTTGTAGATGGCAGGCTGACTGGCATGGTGCGGGGCCACACACATTTCTGGCTGTGGGGCCAGGTGGAATACACGGAGGAGCAGCAGCGCAAAGCCGCGCTGAAGTCCCAGCAGCAGTGTTTCACTGCTGGTATTACCTCTGTGGGCGATATGGGCGAGTGTGACCGGCCCTCCTATCATACGATGCAGAAACTCTGCCGGGACAGGGAGTTCCGGGTTCGCAGCTACATGGCGCTCCACAGCATTTTTGGTAAACCCTACTCTTTGGAGGATAATGACCATTGGCTGAAGCTGGGCTTTCTCACGGGGCTTGGAGATGAGCATTTCCGGGTAGGGCCCTGTAAGTTTATGATTGACGGTGGTACCGGCGGCCCCTCCTGCGCGACCCGAGAGCCCTATTCTCATGATCCGAGTCTTCCTCGTGAACGGGGCTGGGAGCGGGAAGAGACCTGGGATTATATCAAAAAGATCAACGATGCCGGATGCCAGGCCACGGCTCACGCGGTGGGAGATTTGGCCGTTGAGTTTATGGTAGAGGGATATGAGCGCTGTTTTGCTGAAAATCCAGAGAAGGTTAAGAGGCTACGCCACCGGATTGAACACTGTGTGATTGTCGATCAGGACCTGATCGACCGGATGGCGAGAATGAATATCTGCCCAGTTCTCCATCCCGGCCTGATTCAGATGCTCGGCAAAAACCTCGCGTCTTTCTATGGCCCGGAGCGCAGCCGCTATCTGGAGGCTGTCCGCAGTATGCTGGATGCTGGGATCAAGGTCTCCCTGCACTCTGACGCGCCCTCCGGTCCTGTCGGCATTCATGTGATCGATGCCGCAGTGAACCGCTATGACCGCTCGAAGGACTATCAGTTTGACCAGACTCAGTGTGTTTCTGTGCTGGATGCCATCCGATGCTATACCCTGCATCCGGCCTATGCCTCTTATCAGGAGAACATCAAGGGGAGTATTGAGGTCGGTAAGTTGGCGGATATGATTGTGCTCTCCGATGATATTTTAAAGATTGCCCCTATGGATATTCACAAGCTGAAAGTGGATATGACTATGATCGATGGCATCGTGGAATATGAGCGCTGAGTGGAAAGGTTCGAGAGAGTGGCCGGCATCAGCCGGCCACTCTCTGAGCAGCGATTAGAAGGTTTTAGGAGAAAAGAAAGCTTGGAAGGTGAAAAAGACTTGCAAGCGAAAGAAGAATATGGCATAATAACAAAGTGCGATATGGAGATGTACCCAAGTGGCTGAAGGGTCCGGATTCGAAATCCGGTAGGCGCCGAAAGGCGTGCGGGGGTTCAAATCCCTCCATCTCCGCCAAGTTAAAAGCTACATTTTAGTCTTGAGATCAAGGCTAAAATGTAGCTTTTTCTATATTAAACCTCCATGATATACTGCTGGTCAGTGATATCATGGAGGTTTTGCTATGTCTGGATATGTGATCAAGATTCCACAAGAGAAAGAGAACCGTACTATTTGGAGTCGGCAATTAAGAGTCGCTGCTTATTGCCGGGTCAGCACTTCTTACGAGGAACAACAGCAAAGTCTGGAAAACCAAATCGAGTACTTTACGCAATACATCAAAAGAAATCCCTTTTGGAGACTTGTCGCTGTGTATGTAGACAATGCCTCCGGACTTCATACGAAAAACCGGCCCGGATACCAAAAGATGCTGAAAGACTGCTGGAAAGGAAAGATTGATTTGATCCTTGTTAAGTCGCTGAGCCGCTTTGGAAGAGATGCAAAAGAAACCATGACTACGATCAGGAGGTTAAAGCAAATGGGTATCGGAGTGTACGTTGAGATGGGTGGGATCAATACATTGACAACTCCAGATAGTATTATTGATCTGTATGCCGCATTTGATCAGGCAGAGAGCCAGAACAAAAGCGACAATATCAAGTTCGGTTTGCGGCGACGGATGAAAAGTGGAAAAGCTATGCTGAACCATTCTCAATTTCTTGGCTATACAAAAGGACCGGACGGTGTACTGCAGGTGGTCCCAGAGGAGGCGGAAATCGTACGGAAGATATTTGAGCTCTATGTGCAGGGAAACGGTGTACGGAAGATCAAATGCTACCTGGAAGAACACGGGATCAAAACAGTGACAGGGAAGAAGGAGTGGAGCACCTCTACCATCGATCGGATGTTGAGTAACGAGAAGTATGTGGGGCAGGTGCTGATGCAAAAAACTTATACGCCGGATTTCCTGACCGGGAAGCAGGTCAAAAACGATGGGCAGTTGGATATGTACCTGGTAAACAATGCTCATGAAGCGATCATTGACCGGGAGACATTTGATCAGGTACAGGAAATGAAAGGACACATTAAGGATACAGTGCAAATCTAACAACTGCTTTAATGGAAAATAATCTCAATGTATAAAATCTTATAAGGCTTCAAAATTCAAGGCTATCTTTTGGAGTAACTATTTGGTATAATAAATAAAATTAGTTGCTTTTACGTCAGAAAAATAATTTTGGGGGCTCAATATGGATTTCAAGGCACCAAATCACTCTATTGATCTTGGAATGGCTGAAGGTGGAGCACAGCCAAATATATCGAAAGAGAAAATAGTGAATTCGATACTTCCTCTTCCGCCACTCGATGAGCAGCGCCGCATCGTTGCCAAACTGGAAGAAATCCTGCCGTTGTGTGAACGGTTGAAATGAGGTGAAAAAAGATGCTGGAATTTATAAAAATCATCAACAGTGATTATGCAGGAGTACTATCTCTGCTTTCTTCGCTGATTATGGTTGTTGTCACGATCATTTATGTTGGACACACCAAGCGCCAAGCAAATTACGCTAAGGAATCAGCCGAACTTGTTGCAAAACAAATAAAAATAGATAAACAACCGTGTATTGTTCCATATGTAACTGATTCATACGGATCTGTTTGGGATGCCACGGACTATACTCGGATGCAGCTTGGATTTACAATCAAGCTTAGAAATGTTGGTGATTCGCCTGCAATTAATGTTTATACGTTAGCCGATATTGAATTGCAGTTTACAGAGGATTCCGACGGGAATAAAAAGTTGCTTCCGGCATCTTTGCTCCCAGGCTTTGTACAAGCATTATCAGCAGATGAGGAGACGGAAATTAATATCCATTTTGAAACCTCCGAAATCAAGGCGTTGATTTGCGAACTGAGAAAAGCCTCAGAAAAGAATTGGGAACGCCTCAGAACAAACCCCAGCCATCATCATTATACCGGCGCTAAACTTATTGTTCGTGTATTTTTCAAAAACTTGATGGGACAATGGTGTGAAAGTACCATCTCTCACGAGATTGCATGGCTGGAATATAAGAATCCGCCACCTCGGAAAACGCACAACTTAAACGAAAACACTATTCCTCCCCAAAAAATTCGTGAAGGTGATGAGTTTAAGGCCGTATTGTCATCGCATCATATTGCACCATTTGTATTTGCAATGACAACTGATAAACATGTCATCGATGTACTGCAAGGGTATACAGACGAAAGTCCGTGGTTATCGGCTGCACTAAAAGACAACTGTACTTAAGGCATCACCAAAAGGACAATTCCTGTGATGCTGAATGAAATGAGGTGAAAGCAATGAGGAGGAAAGAATACGCTTGTCCCAATGGGTGTTCTCTTCCACCCAGGAGAAAGCAACTAAGGGAATATAACGACGGTACATATGGGTTTGACTTTTATGATTTCACATTTTGTCCTTGTTGCGGCAGCCTAATGCCATATTCCCTAAAGAAACTCAAAGGTTTTTTTGAGGTATACAATATCCATGTAGCGTTATCGGATGCCGTACAACTCATATATAAATCCGAGTTTGAGTCGGCAGCACGTGAAGCTTTTGTGGCTGTGGAGAACTATCTCAAAAAGAAGTCAGGCTTGGATTCCCATGGATTTGACCTGGCGACGAAAGCGCTTTCTTTTGAAATTGACAAGCAGACCGGTGAAATAAAGAGGGCTCCTCTTATTGTAATCAATGAACTTAAAAACGAATCCCAGCGCAACGAACAGGACGGCATCAGGTATATGCTTATGGGCTTCTTTCAGGGGCCTCGTAATTTGTACCAACACAATCACATTGGTTCTGGTGTCAGCAATTCTATTTCCGTGATCATCGAAGCATCTTTCTTCTGAAAGCTTTTGTCAAGGGGGTGCGTGGATATTTTTCATATTACTTACGCAGATTCTCTCTCTGCTTCTGCCTGAATAATACGTTTCAACCTGTCCTCCGCAGTCAAACCGCTACTATGGTCAAAAAACACTTTGACTTTATAATTTGTTTTGCCTTGCTTAATCACAAAAACTCCATCCGGTTTGTTTTTCTCCGAATGGTTATTTGGGGTGGGTAGTGTACTGTTCACAATATTTGTCATACGATATTCCTCCTTGAATGAAAAAGCCCGACAAGGAAAGGTCTGACAACGAAGTTCCGACAACGGACATCAGAAAACCTTTTTTCTTTATCGGGCGATACTATCTTTTTACTATTTCCTTTTTCTTTATAATATTGGTTGTCATGGTTGTCAGAGAGGGAAAAGTGCCGCAATATCAAGGCTTTCGGGATTTTTGCCCGACAACCAGACCGACAACCGGCTCGACAACCGAAGCGACAACGGGCTTTTATTTTTGCTTCAACCATTCTTCTGGAAGTCCTAACTGTTCCATTTCCTCTGTCGGGATTTCTTGAAAACCATCCATGCTGTTGTCAGGCTCGTTGTCGTTCCTAATACGCTCCCAGCCTTTTTGTCGGCGGTAAGGCTCTGGAAAATACCTCGGATTGCTGAACGCCATCCAGCCTGTGACAGCGTTATTCATAATGTCATTGATCTCTCGCAGTTCCCATTGTTTCGGTTCGTCATAATCATGCCCCAGTGCTTCCTTATAAAGCTGTTTGGAACAGACCATGCTGCCGGAATAGCGTTCCAGATAGTCTAAAATCTGTCCTGCCTTTGTGTCCTCCGGCATAAAATCCTTTTGGTGGGCTTTCAGATAATCGTTCATAGCCGGACTGAATCTCAGACGGAAATTGCCGCTTCTGTAAATCTCCATAGCTTCTGCCCACATCTGATTGATATACTCTCTGGAAGCCTGTTCATCCGCCAAAATATGAACCTCAGCCCTTTCAGGATAGACCATAACCGGAACGAAGCGGCGGTTGCCTGTTCGGTCAAGGGGAAGAAAGTCAAGGGTATTAGAAGAACCTCCAAACACACATTGTCGTTTTCTGTCTGCCGGATGTGTTTCATACGGTATCTTATAGGTTTCCTTTTGGCGGCTCAGAAAGGACTTGATTTCTTCAATGCTCTTAGCGTTAGCGGTTGCAATCATTTCCGACATTTCAATAATCCAATGCCCCTGCATTTTGCGGTACACATTTTCATCATCCAGCTTTTTCAAGTCATCAGAGAACCAATCATCATTGACCGCAAGCAAACGGAAGAAAGAGGACTTTCCGGCTCCCTGACCGCCTACAAGACAGAGCATTACCTCAAATTTACACCCCGGCTTAAAGGCTCGTGAGATAGCACCCAGCAGAAACAACTTCAATGCTTCATAGGTGTAATCATCTGTATCAGAACCGAGAAAGCGGTGCAGACAGAAGCGTATGCGTTCTGTTCCGTCCCATTGCAAGGCATTGAGAAAATCACAGACAGGGTGGTAACGATTTTCATTGGCAATAACCGCAACTGCGTCTATGATTTTCTTCTCTACGGTCAATCCATAGTTTTCTTCAAAATATAGGAGCAGATATTTCACATCCACATCCGTCAATGTCGGGCTGTCACGATACCAACCGAGGGGCTTCACAATGTCGATTCTTTCGGTCAGAAGATTTTTTTCGGATAGCCCCTTTCAAAAAGTGGGTCATATTGCAGAACACGCTTATAATTTGCGGCAGTATTATAAACCTTACCTTTCTCGCTCTGCTCTAAGCTGTTTCGGATTTCTTCTACTGTGCATGGTTCTGTCTGCTGACAGTTCTGCAATTCGCTGTTCAAGTTTTAACACCTCCTTTCTCTGTTCTGCCACAAGTGCTTTTCGTTCCTCCAATGAACCATACAGAAGAATATCAAGTAGATATTCGATATAGTTCTTCTTATACAGTGCTTCTGCAAACAGGGGATTCCATTCCTCATCCGGCTGTTTAGGAGCGTATTTCTTTTCCCATTCTCTAAGAAGATGAAAATAATCCGTCAGCACCTTGTAGCAATGATTTTCTTCTTTTTGATACTTCTGTTCCGGTGTCGGCTCACGAATACGAGGGCGAATACTGGGCTTTTGTCGGCTGTCATAGTTAAGACCAAAATCTTCAGCAAGTTTGACAGCAGCTTCCCTCAGCCCGATACCGAATAGCTTCGCTGTCAGATCAACAGCGTCTCCGGTTGCCCCGCAGCCAAAACAGTAATAGCGTTCATCCAGCTTCATACTGGGGGGGGGGACTTATCCGAGTGAAACGGACAGCACGCCATACCAGTGCGACCCACTTTCAAGCCATAGGCTTCTGCGGCTTGTCGGGCAGTAACATTTTCTTTTACAACTTCAAATACATTCATGTGACTCCTTTCCAGAAACGAAAAAAGCACCTGTCATTTTCAAAACGAAAATAGCAAGTGCCTTAAAGTTCCATATTTAATTTTAGGTGCAAAAAAGCAGGAGACCTTTTCAGATTTCCTGCTTAGTAAAGCTTTGAAGATTTAATTGTGGTTGGGTTGCCAGTTATACAAACTGGAAATTTTCTTTTTAGAATGAATTATTTAATTTCTACAATAGCACCATATTTCGTATGCGGAAGATATTGTACCTTTAAATAAGTATTTTTATCAATATACCTTGAAAATACTGTGATTTCGATTTCATCATCTTTAACTTTATCATATAGAAAAATACTTCTTCTTTCAGAAGATATATCTGCACCACCATGAGATTGTTCAGTTACATATCCTTCTGCATAACTATACTGTTTGTTTATGATGTAAGGCATATCTAAAACAAAATCTTTCAAATATAAGATTAAAAGAATAGCTACTATAACAAGAATGGTATTAGCCAATCGAAGAAATATTATATCATTTTTTCCAGTATATTCTTTTTTTATCGCTTCTTTATCAAAAAATATCGAATAGATAAGTTTTCTTTTTTTAATTAGATAGATAATGCAAGCAATTAACGCTATAACAAATAATGAAACTCTTATAAACAATCTAAATATAGCAAAATCCATAATATCATCCCCTTAAACTTCAAGTTTGTTGCTTACATTATACTTCATCAACCTAAAGAATGGAAGATTTTTTCTTGCCTCCCAAAGCAAAAGCACCTGTCATTTTCAAAACGAAGACAGCAAGTGTCTTAGAGTTCCACATTCTATTTTGAGTGCAAAAAAGCAGGAGAACTTTTCAGATTTCCTGCTTAGTAAAGCTGTGAAGATTTAATTGTAGTCAGTTTTTCTTATACCATCCGAAATTTATACTTTAATGTTCTCTCATAACAAAAATCAATTTTGTCCTCCAACAAAAATACCGTTTGGGGGATTATCCCATATAAAATTATCCTCAGCCACTTCGCTCTCCAATGCAATTTCAATTTTATATATCCCCACATTTTGAGCATTTTCATCATCCTCACTATACATATAAAAATTCATACAATACCGTTCCTTCTCTGTCAATATGAGATACATACCATCCAATTCCGTTTTCCTTTTACCATAGTTGCTTTCACTTGATGATGCACAATCGCCCTCAAAACTTTGGATACTGCCCTCAATATAATCGAAAAAATCAGAGATTTCAGTGTCTAAATTCTCAATGCTCTTTTTGCTTTCTTCGGAAAATAGAGATTTGAGTTTCTCTGAATCCTGTTGCTTACATGCCTCGATAATTTGTTGACACATCTTATCCGTTTCATTTTGTTCAGAGCTAAACCAGTCATTGAAATATTTGTTAGAGCAGCCTGTTAAACCGAGTATAATAATCACACTGGAAAGCAACAATACTTTTTTCATATAATTACATCCTTTACTGAATAATTGCAAAATCACTTATTGGATTAAGGTCATTACAAAAAATTTCTTACTATCATTATACTTCATCAACCTAAAGAATGGAAGATATTTTCTTACTCCCTAAAGCAAAAGCACCTGTCATTTTCAAAGTGAAAACAGCAAGTGCTTTAGAGTTCCATATCCTGTTTTTTGCTTTTTGCCTGATCCGTCCGGCTGACTTCACGCTCTGCAATTTCTTTCTTTTTGCGGCTCAACTGCTCTATAATAGAATTTTTGGCTTTCTTCTTGATTTGCTCCGTTCCGGCTTTTTTGACCTCCGGTTTCATCAGCGTGGTTTGGATTTTCTGAATGGTTGATTTCATAGCGTTTGTGATTCTGGCAATCACGCCATCCAATCGTTTCACTGCATACTCAACTTCTTTCTTTGAAGCCTTACGCTCAGGGGAGAGAACCCACGCTTTAGACTGCTCCACCAGCTTAATATCCTCCTTGTGCGTTTCCAGTTTTACAGTATCAGCAACGACCTCAACCGCCTTGTCATAGGCAATATCGGCAACCTCGTCCACCAGAGCTTCCACATCTTCAATCTTCATCGTGAGTTCTTCCAACTTTTGCTCCTGTGCTGCCAGTTGCTCCTTTTGCTTGAAAAGAATATAGTCCTGTTTTTCCAGATAAGCACGACCACCATATTCCGGTTCTTCTTCCAGTTGTAAGCCATGCTTTTTCGCCACATCAAACAACAGCACTCGGCAGGCTGAATCGAAAGTCATCTTGCGGTTATTTTTTCTTCCGACAGGCTTCTCCGGTTCTGGCAGTTCAAACCCCAGTGCTTCCAAAGCCTTTTCCTGTTGTGGGGCAATCTCCCCATATTGATTTTCACAGTCGAACACATGACGCTCGTGAATATGAGGGGTGCTTTCATCCAAGTGCAGTGCCCAATTCAGGATATGGACATGAGAGCCGAAACGCTCATTTACGATTTCCATAAATTCTGTGACGATCTCAATGAGCAGTTCTGGTGGAACATGATTATCAAGCGTTCCAATCTGATAGACCGTTTCCTCTGGGCAGGTCTTTTTGCTTTTGAGCAAATCTCCGGTTTCCTTATTTCTTTCAGGGTGTCGGTTCTTCACATTTCTTTCGTTCTGTCCGGTCACAAAATCACGATACCGCTGACGATAAAAAAGCTGTTCCACATCTTCAAAAGTGGCAGACAGCTCATTTTCCTTTTCGGGATTTTTGAAATTGCGGAAGCCATTGTAACAGTCCCAATAGAGATTTTGTTTGGCTCGTTCTTCGTCAATGTGTTCGCTGTTGGCAATGTCAAAACTGCGGTCATTGTGCTTCGGATTATAAACGCCATTCTTTCCGGCTCGTCCATTGTGCCTTGTTAATTTCACATGAGTTCCTCCTTCTTTTTGATTTCCCCGACAGGGGAGAAGGGCAGCGAAGCTGATTCCTTGCGGCTTTCTGCGTCAAGTAATACCCAGTACTAAGTGGCGAAACGCCACTTAACTGGGCAAGGCTGCCGCCCTTGACCTGCACAGGGGTATTGCATTCCCTGTACCCATGCACAAAGGGTTGCACCCTCTGTACTCCCGCCCGAACAAACTGACTTCGCCCCGTCTCAAGCTCTGTCAGTTCCTTCGGTTTTACAAAACAGTCCACCGGACTATTTTGCAAAAAGAAAAACCGACGCATGATTGCTTTACGCTCAATACATCGGTTTCTTCATCTGACCTTGACGGTCATATTCAGTTGTGGCAGATTAGACAATTTGAAAAATTACTCTGGCATATCTACTGAATAACTTAGATTGTTTCCTCTCTTGTCGCTCTTTAAATCATCATAATACCATAGATACATCGTTCTGTCATATACATTGATTTCAATAACACCATCTGGCTTTTGACCTTCTACTTCTAATGAGTAAATTTCCTTATCATGTGCATAGCCAAAAACAAATCTGGTATCTGGATAATTTGGATTCAAGTCCTGTTGAAAATCACTTAATTTTAAAGATGAATGAATTAGTTCTGTAATATCAGATATAAGAATGCTATCCGCTTTAGTTGTAACCGGTGTAGCATTCATAAACGCATATTGTACAGTTGTTTCCTCCACCTGTTTTTTGCAGCGTGCCATCACAAAACCTTGAACGGGATCATTATCGCTTCCTGCCCGATAGAAAATCGTATCATACTGTTTGCCATTCCATATATGCAATATTTCATCAACATGATTAAGAAAATCTTCTGGAACAGAAAATTCTTCATTTTCAGTATTCAAAGGAGAATTCAAAATAGCTTCTTCGACAGAACTATAATATATGAGTTCAGAATCCTTTTTATCGTAATCGCTCAAATTGAATTCGACATATGCATTGTCTTTATTGTCATCTTCCGGAACATAAGTATAGCGACCATTTTCAATATGGTCATCATAATCAACAAACAGTCCAATACATATCAGTGCTGCAAAAATCAAAAAGACTATTCCTATAATGATTAGCAATATTTTCAAAAATTTTTTCATACAAAAGTCCACCTTCTTGCTTCATTTCAGTAAATTATATCATACCGATATGAACAATTCAATTTACACTCTATCAAGTAGTTTTTTTACTTACCTGTAACGCACATTTCTGCAAAATCCATAGTCCCCGATACTTTCCTCACAGGCGATATACAGTCGGAATTCTGTCAGCTCATGAAATAAGAAAAACCGACGCATGATCGCTTTACGCTCAATACATCGGTTTCTTCATCCGACTTTGACGGTCATATTCAGTTGTCTAACATCGTACTGTTATAAAATCTATGTCATTTACGATTCTTCTTATGCTGATTTGTCCAGTAAGATTTTACAGGGATTCTTCTTCTCTCTATATCTTCCATAAATTCTTCTTTATCGATATTACTATCAATGGTAAATAGCTTTTCCCCATTTACATATACACGCACAGAACCTTTTTTTCTCTCGCAGTAGGTAATATCCCCAAAACGAAAAGTTCTCTTTTTTCCAAAAGTTGACCGCCATGTGATTTCATCTCCGTTCACTTCCAGTTTCCACATTACCATATTGACTATTCCGCTTATGCCTACTAAAAAAAATATTCCAAATATACAAATGACAAACATATCTTCTTTTTCCCTAAGACTCATAGCCGTACAACAAGCAAAAAAAATTGTACCTACGATAAATGCCACGACAAGGAATTTCTCTGTTTTTATTGTATAATGCGTTCTAATTATTCCCTTTTTCTGTTCTTCCTCTCGTTCTTTAGCTCTCTTTTGTTGAAGATTTACAAGATATTTCAAAAGAAGAAGTACAACTAAATAGGGGCCTATTTGTGTAATTATATTCAAACACATTCGTAAAAAATCATTCATTTTTTGCCCTCCATAGTTCCAGCTATATAAAAATGATTGTTTGAAATCGAGTATTAAAAACCTCAATTTTTCATATCTCATTATACTTCATCAACTTAAAGAATGGAAGAAAAAAATTTTTGTGTACAGAGTTCCTGTTCAAACCTTGTAACGCACATTTCCGTAAAATTTATAGTCTCCGATACTTTCCTCACAGGCGATAGGCAACGGTCAAAACATCAGGTTTGCACCTGACATTTTAACCGCATATCAGCCCTGATTATCACAGTATCCCTGCTGGCTGTTCAGCCCATGCTTTTTCGCATATTCACTGGCTTTCTGTCTGCGTTCCTCACTGTAAGGCGGCAGGAAACGGATAGACAGACGGGACTTTGCCAGCTCATAAGAAACACCGCCTTGAACATTGGATTTTTCCAGTCGGCAAAGGTCAGGGTACTTCTTAGCAAAAGCAGCCAACCTCTTTTTCAATCCGGCGTTGTGGGTGTAGATATTTGCCTTGTCCTCGCCCTCATTAAAGAGAACGATTGTTTCTTTCTCAATCTTCGTCAGTCTCGTCATAGCAGCCCTCCCTATGGTTTTTCAACACACGCAGCTTGCAGTAAAAGCAGCGATACCACCTTTCAACACCCTCAGCACTCAGCTTGACGGAAAGCATATAAAACAGCTTCTTCGCCACTGGATCGGGTGCAAGGGCAGCTACCATACGCAAACGCTCGACAGTTGCTTTCAGGTTCGGACAGCCAAAGGCATAAAGGGCTTCCATTTCATTCCGGTTCATCTTCATTGTGTTTTCCTCCTTAAAGTTTGATAAATGAAAAGCGACAGACACTTCATAAGGAAATACCTGTCGCTTCGTTTACGATACAAATTTGTTGGTTTTGGACTTGATAAAATCAGCAGTAAATCATTTCCTGTCTGATGATTTCTTCGGCTCGGTTACGGATAGAGTTCATGGACTGTACCCACAACATCTGATTGTCTGCTTTCATGGTTTCGGTCACGCCCTCGGCTTGTTTCATCTGCTCAATGATAAGGCTGCACCTTTCCGTTGCCTGTTCGTTCAGATCAGCAAGGTAAGTATGCAGTTCGCCGGATAAACAGAGGGCAGAGAACCTTGCAGGGCGGTACTGCTCCAAATATGTCCTGTGCAGTCTGCCCCACATACCGATAGGGCGGTGTTCCTCCGGTAGCTTCAAGTCCGGCACATAGTAATCACCCACAAGAACATAGTCCAGACCGTTGCTTTCGTCATGGATTCGTAGTTTCAATTCTGTCATGCTATTTTTTCTCCTTTCACTTTTTGCCGATTTGATTTGCTTGTGGCGTTCTGTTCAACACACACATTGCTATCAGAGCTTTTTTCTTCTGCTATACGCTCATGCTCCGCAAATTCTTTTGATTTCTCACGAATCTTTTTCATATACTTACGATTGGATTCTCGTTTTCTGCGAAGTCGTTCCGCCTCTTTTTCAGCAGCAATCCTTTCTTCCTCGGTTGGTTCATGCTGCTCCACAGGTACTTGAAATTGCCCGACATAGTTAAGATATATCTCCACCTCTGTGGTGCGGTCTGCACCTTTTCCTTGTGGCTCGTGAACCAGTATTTTGTCGATAAATTCATTTATCATGGCAGGAGTAAGTTCTGTAATGTTCTCATACTTTTTAACCAGCTTTAGAAAACGCTCCACATTATTTTGACCGCCTATAATCCGTTGCATATCAGCGGTGTCAGTCTCAATAATCTTGTTCAGCTCGTTCTGCTCATTTTCATAATCAGTAAGCATACTCTGAAAAAAGTCTGTCCGGCAATCTTCCAATCACATTATCTTCATAGATTTTCCTGATAAGCATATCCAGTTCGTGAACTCGCTTCTGATTTCTTTCAATGCGGTTTTTTACAGTTTCAGAAACAGCAATATCTTTCATCGCCGATTCTTCTTGCAGAGAATAAACAAACTCCCGCTCATTCAAAGAAACATAATGGCAAGTCTCCTGTATGGTTTTCAGAATGATGCTTTTAAGTGCTTTTGTTGAAATATGGTGGCAAGTACAATGTCGGTCATACTTCTGATAAGCAAGATTATATGTGGAACATTCATAACAATCTGCCGGATTGGAATAACTTGTCCTTTTTTCGCCTTTGGCAGTATAGTATATTCTTTCTCGCCCTTTCCGCTGCCTGTGATTATACATCGGCGCACCACAATCAGCACAGTAAATCTTTCCGGTCAGAACATTAGGCTCGCCCATAGGATCTGCTTTTCTTACATTCTGTCTTAACTTTTGAGCAAGCAGCCATGTTTCTTCATCGACAATAGGCTCTTGTGTATCATCAAAAAACCACCCAATCTTCCTTATCTGCCCTTTTCGTCTTTTTGTCCTTATAGGAATTTTTGAATGTCCTGAAATTGACAGTCTTTCCGATATACTCTGGTCGGGCAATCAGAGTAGTAACCTGATTTCCTCGCCACATATACGGATTTTCTTTGTCATAGTTGCTTGCATGATTTCCAAGTCCCTTTTTGCCAAGATAATAAGATGGTCTTTCAATTTTTTCTTCTGAAAGTTCTCTTGCTATCTGATAAGGTCCTTTTCCCTCAATAGTCATGCGATAAATTCTGCGGACTACTTCAGCAGCTTCTTCATCAATAATCCAATGGTCGGGGTTTTCGGGGTCTTTCAAATAGCCGTATGGTGGGATATTACTTGTATGAGCGTTGCCGGAAGAACCTCTGGATTTCAGTACAGCTTTAATTTTCTTACTTGTGTCCCTGACAAACCACTCATTCATGATATTCAGAAAAGGGGCAAACTCACTGGTTTCTTGACGGTCACTGTCAATACCATTATTGATTGCTATAAATCGAACTTCCTTTTCTCTAAACAGAATGTCAGTGAAAAAACCTACTTGCAGATGATCTCTGCCGATTCTGGACATATCTTTGCAGATACAGGCAGTGATTTCTCCGTTTTTAACACCTTCAACAAGTCTGTTCCATGAAGGTCTGTCAAAAGTCGCTCCACTCCAACCATCATCGGTAAAATGAACAAGATTCGTAAAACCATGTTTCATAGCATAATCTTCAAGCATTTGCTTTTGATGAACTATACTGTTACTCTCTCCAGCATTATCATCATCACGAGACAGTCTTTCATACAAAGCAGTAATGCCATTGCTTCTATCTTTTTTTCTTCTCATGCTGAACTCCTTTCTTCAATTCCTATCCACTCCTTACGCTCACAAAATATCACATC